>UQNN01000001.1 GCA_900542445.1 uncultured Eubacteriales bacterium
AAGATGCCGCGAGCCGTTTATAATAGTCCAAATCCCATTTTAAATGGCTTTTCCGAACATTCTTGCAGAAAAAGCCTGTACAGTTCAGAAAGATAACAGGAGGAAGAAAGCATGCTGCCGAAAGTGATTCGTGAAGGACTGACTTTTGATGATGTTTTGCTGGTTCCGCGCCGCAGCGAAGTGCTGCCCAAGGAAGTCAAGCTGGAAACCTATTTGACCGATAAGATCAAACTGAACATTCCGTTCCTGTCCGCTGCGATGGATACGGTGACGGAGTCCAAGACGGCGATCGCCATGGCGCGTGAAGGCGGCTTGGGTATCATCCATAAGAACATGTCCATCGAGCAGCAGGCGCAGGAGGTTGACCGCGTGAAGCGCTCGGAGAACGGCGTCATTTCCGACCCGTTCCACCTCGGCCCGAATAATCTCGTTTCCGACGCGGAAGAGCTGATGGCGCGCTATCGCATTTCCGGCGTGCCGATCACCGACGAAGCGGGCAAGCTGGTTGGCATTCTGACCAACCGAGACCTCCGTTTTGAAACCAATTACGCCCGCCCGATTTACGAGGTGATGACCACCCAGAATCTGATTACCGCGCCGGTCGGCACGACCCATGAACAGGCGCGTCAGATTCTGGCCAAGCACCGCATTGAAAAGCTTCCGCTGGTGGATGAGGAAGGTCATCTGCGCGGCTTGATTACCATCAAGGATATTCAGAAGGCGCAGAAGTATCCCAATTCTGCAAAGGACGCGTCCGGCCGTCTGCTCTGCGGCGCGGCTGTCGGCGTGAGCCACGACGTGTTTGACCGCATTCCGGCGTTGATTGCCGCGGGCGTGGATATCATCTGCATCGACACTGCGCATGGCCACAGCGTCGGCGTGCTCCGCCAGATCGAGAAAATTCGTGCGACGTTCCCGAATGTTCAGCTGATCGCGGGCAACGTGGCGACGGCCGCCGCGACGCGCGCGCTGTTTGAGGCGGGTGCGGACTGCGTAAAGGTCGGTATCGGCCCTGGCTCCATTTGCACCACCCGCGTGGTTGCCGGTATCGGCGTGCCACAGGTGACGGCGATCAGCGATTGCGCCGAGGAAGCCGAGAAGATGGGCAAACGCATCATCGCTGACGGCGGCATCAAGTATTCCGGCGACGTGGTGAAGGCTATCGCGGCAGGCGGATCGGCCGTCATGCTGGGCAGCTTGCTGGCCGGCACGGAAGAAGCGCCGGGCGCGCTGGAAATCTATCAGGGCCGTCAGTTCAAGGTTTATCGCGGCATGGGTTCTCTTGCGGCGATGGAAAAGGGCAGCAAGGATCGCTACTTCCAGGAGGATGCGAAGAAGCTCGTTCCGGAAGGCGTGGAAGGCCGCGTGGCCTACAAGGGTGCGCTGAGCGACACCATCTTCCAGCTGCTCGGCGGCCTGCGTTCCGGCATGGGCTATTGCGGCACGCCGGATATCGAGTCTCTGCGCCATGACGCGGACTTCATCCGTATCACCAACGCGGGCCTCGTGGAGAGCCATCCACACGACATCAACATCACCAAGGAAGCGCCGAACTACACCCGCGGCGGTATGTAATTCTCCTGATCTAAATCAATCAGCCGGACGATTGCACATCGTCCGGCTTTTTATATTTCATGAGGAAAGCAAACGCGCGTCAATCAACGCTTGTTTCAGCTGACTTCGGTAGGAATCTTCCATCGGGGTCAGCGGCAGACGAAGCTCGTCGTGCACCACATCCATCATGGACAGCGCCGCCTTGACTGGAATCGGGCTGACCTGCAAAAACAGCGCGCGAATCAGCGGCATCAACTCAAGCTGGAGCTGTTGCGCTTCGTCCATGCGATATTTGAGACAGGCATGCGTCAGAGCGCGTGTTTTTTCGGGCAGAATGTTGGAAACGACGCTGATTGCGCCGCAGCTTCCCAGCGACATCAGCGGCAGAATCTGATCGTCGTTGCCACAATAGACGGGCAGTTCGCCATGCGTCTTTTCCAGAATTTCACTTGTGAACACTGGGTTGCCGCTCGCTTCCTTCAGCCCTGCAATGGCGGGATGACGGCTAAGCCTGGCAACCGTGTCGGCGCTGAATCCCATGCCCGTGCGCCCCGGCACGTTATAGAGAATCATTGGCAGCGGGCACGCGTCGAGAATGGCCTGGTAATGCCGAATTAAACCGGATTGCGTTGCTTTATTGTAGTAAGGCGTGACGCTGAGTTGTCCTGCTACGCCGAGCTTTTGCGCCTGACGGGCGTATTCGATGGCGCGGCGCGTGTCATTGGAACCTGTGCCGACAATGATGGGGATGGCGTCGCCCACGCATTCAAGCCCGATTTCGATGACACGCTGACGCTCATCCATCGAAAGGGTGCATGGCTCACCGGTTGTGCCCAGCAGCACCAGCGCGTCGATCTTGGCTTCCAGCTGCATGAAGAGCAGACGGCGAAGCGCGGGTTCGTCAAGCTGTCCGTTTGGCAAAAAAGGCGTTACCAGCGCAGTTGCGCAGCCGGTAAACAGCGGCATATTCATCAGGCAACCCTCCCGGTTGAAAGCAAAAGAAAAACCGCATTGGAAAACGACTGTGTCTTCAGTGTTTTCCAATACGGCAGAAACCATGCGGTTTTCAGCAAAGGACAGAGGAAACCAATGTTTACTTTTTCGGAATGTATCCCTGCGCGCAGAGCAATTCGGCAATCAGCACTGCGCCGCCGGCCGCACCGCGCAGCGTGTTGTGCGACAAGCCGACAAAACGCCAGTCAAACAGCGAATCCCCGCGCAGACGACCGAGCGAAATGCCCATGCCGTGCTCAAAGTCGCGATCCAAATGGGTTTGCGGGCGGTTATCTTCCTCAAAATACTGAAGGAAGGGGTGCGGCGCACTCGGCAGATTCATCTTTTGCGGCAGGCCTTCGAAGGAACGCCAGCGCTCGATGATTTCTTCCTTTGTCGCGGGCTTTTCAAAGCTCGCCCAGCAGGTCGCCAGATGGCCGTCTGCCACGGCGACGCGTACGCAATGCGCGCTGATAATTGGCGATTTGGCGGGAACAATCACGCCATTTTCGATGTGGCCCCAGATTTTGAGCGGCTCCTGCTCGCTCTTTTCTTCCTCGCCACCGATGTAAGGAATGACGTTGTCAATCATCTCCGGCCAGCGCTTAAAGGTTTTGCCTGCGCCGGAAATTGCCTGATAGGTGGAAACGACTACGCGCGTGGGCTTTAAATCATACAGCGCCGTCAGCGCAGGAACATAGCTCTGGATGGAACAGTTGGGTTTGACGGTGACAAAGCCGACCTTTGTACCCAGCCGCTTGCGTTGATATTCGATGATATCGGCATGCTGCGGATTCAGCTCCGGCACGATCATCGGCACATCGGGCGTACCGCGGTGAGCGGAGTTGTTGGAAACGACAGGCGTTTCGCTCCTGGCATAAGCGTCCTCCAGCGCGCGGATTTCATCTTTTTTCATATCCACGGCGCAGAAAACAAAGTCCACGTCGCCCGTAACGCCTTCAACATCGGAAGCGTCTCGCACGATAAGCGGACGAATATTCTGCGGAATCGGCCAATCGAACGCCCAGCGGTCGGCAACCGCTTCTTCATATGTTTTTCCGGCGCTGCGCGCGGAAGCCGCGACAACGGCAATTTCAAACCACGGGTGATCAGCCAAGAGGGAAACAAAACGTTGACCCACCATGCCGGTGGCGCCGACGACTGCAACGCGCCATTTGCGCTCCATGACGAATCCATCCTTTCAAATTTCGCTGATTTATGCCGCAAAAGGGCAGTAAAAAGAATGATGTGCTCATCATAACACCCAAAGGAGCGCTTTGTCAACCCTGACCGTGCGATTGTGCGGCTCGGCTGACCGCCCTGATAAAAAATACGCCGCGCAGAGAGGAAATGTGCGCCCCGGCTTTTCATTTTGCCGCGATTATGCTAAAATATAAACTTGAAGAAGTGGAGGCTGAAACAGCGCCGCGTGAAAGCGAGGAATGAAAATGGGTTTTGACGCCCTTCTCAAAGAGGCGAGCCGATATGAAAGCCGACTGCGCGCGCATCGGCGCGCGTTGCACCACATTCCCGAATTAGGGTATGAGGAACACGAAACGCATGCGTATCTGATGGAACATCTGCGCGCGCTTGCGCCGGACGATTTGAAGACGTTTGCCAGAACGGGTATCCGCGCTGTGTTTCGCGGCGACGGAACGGGACGCGTGATTGCCTTCCGCTCGGATATCGACGCACTGCCCATTCAGGAGGCGACGGGGCGAGATTATGCTTCGTGCCATTCCGGCAAGATGCACGCCTGTGGCCACGACGGCCATATGGCGAATTTGTTGACGTTTGCCCAGTGGCTCAGCGAGCATCGGGAGAAGCTTCACGACGACGTGGTGCTGCTCTTTCAGCCCGCAGAGGAGACAACGGGCGGCGCGCGAAACATGATCGAGGAAGGCGCGCTGGAAGACCCGCATGTCGAAGTTGTTTACGGCATGCATATGATGCCCGACGTGCCGCTCGGCAAGGTTTCTACCTGCGCGGGGCCGATGATGGCGCAGACCTGCGAGATGGATTTCATCATCCGCGGATTGGCCGCGCATGGCGCGATGCCTCATCTGGGACAAGATGCAGTGATGGCGATGGCGCATCTGCTGACGATGCTGCAAACGACCGTCGCCCGCAGCATCGATCCGGCACAGCCCGCGCTGATTACCATCGGCCACGTGGAAGCGGGGCATCAGCGCAACATCATTGCCGACGAGGCAAGGCTGGAGGGCATTGTCCGCACATTCTCCAACGACGTGTACGCGCGGCTGGAAGAGCGCATGATGGCGGATATCGCTGGTGTGGACGCGGCCTTCGGCACGAAGACCGAGATGGTGAAGCGCGTCTTTTATCCGTGCGTGGAAAATGATCCGGCTGAGGTTGAGCGCGTGCGCGCCCTGCTGGGCGACCGATTTGTGCAGGAGAAGCCGCGTATGATTGCGGAAGATTTTTCTTATTATCAGCTGAATGTGCCGGGCGTGTTTGTGTTCTGCGGCTGCATGGATGAAAACCATAAAAGCCCGCTGCATGCGGATACCTTTGATTTTGACGAGCGCGCGCTGGTTACGGGCCTTGCGCTGTTTATCGGCTTGACTGCCGGAAAGGAATAAAAAAATGGGTTTTTTTGACAGAATGTATTACGGTAAGGCGGGCAAACGCGATTACAGCGAGATGGATATGCCGAAAAACCGTGTGTCTCTGTTCTTCATGGTACTCAAAGACCACGTCTTTGACCTCGTGAAGGTCAACCTCATGCAGGTAATTTTCTGGATTCCGTTTTTGCTGTGGACGTATATCAACCTTGCGGCGGTGCAGAGCATCGATACCGAAACGGTGCTTGCAGGGGCAGACGGCGCAGCGGACTTGATGAGCGCTATTTCCGGCTACGCGATGATGTGGCTCATCGGGTTGATTCCCTGTATCGCCATTACGGGCCCGTCGTCGGCAGGCGCGGCCTACATCATGCGCAACTGGGCGCGTGATCAGCATGCGTTTCTGTTCTCCGATTTCAAGGATGCGTTTAAGTCCAACTGGAAGCAGGCGCTCGGCGTTTCTGCGCTGACCTCGATTGTGCCGGTCGTGGCCTATACGGCGGTTTTGTATTACGGTAGCATGACGAAGACCAGTGTGGCGATGCTCCTGCCGCTGATGATCGTGCTCTCCGCGACGCTGATGTATACGGTCATGCTTCCGCTGCTCTATCCGATGATGGTCGGTTATGAGCTGAGTTTCAAAAATCTCGTCAAGAATGCTTTTTTGATGGGCGCGGCGCGGCTGCCGCAGATGCTGCTGGCGCGGCTTATCACGGCGATTCCGATTGCAGCCCTGCTTGTCGGCATTTATGTGGGCAACGGTATTGTGATCCTCATTGTGTCGCTGTATTATCTGCTGTTTGGCTTTGCGCTTTCTCGCCTGATTTATGCGTCGTTTGCTAACGGAGTATTCGACAAGTATCTCAATCCGAACATCGAGGGCGCACAGGTCGGCCAGGGCTTGCGTCCGCGCAGCGAGGATGACGATCTGCCGGAAGACGATGAGGATGACGACGGCAAGGACGAGTGAATTCACATGAAATGCGCTTTCCGGGGCCACAATGAAGCCGGGAGGTGAATGAACCGTGAAGAAGTTTACGCCGCCGACACAGCGCGAGCGCGACAAATATCGCGCGGCGCAGGAGGCAGGTTTGCTTGAACGTGTGCTGGAAGTGGGCTGGGCCGGTTTAACCGCGAAGGAAAGCGGTCGAATTGGTGGGCTGCTTGCGCATAAAAACAGAGAGTAGAGACAATGTACGACGATTTTGCAAGCGTATATGATACGCTGATGGATGATTTTGATTATGACGCATGGAGCGCGCACTATTTGACGCTCATCCGCACTGTAACGGGCGAACTGCCCCGACGCGCGGCGGAATGCGCCTGTGGAACGGGCAGCCTGACCGTGCGCCTGGCACAAAGCGGCATGGCGATGACGGGCGTGGATCTATCTGCCGCAATGCTGCGTCAGGCCGAAAAAAAGGCGCGCGATTACGGCGTGGAAGTCGCGTTTGTTCGGCAGGATATGAAAAAATTGACGCTTCCCAGACGGGTCGGCGCGGTGCTGGCCACATGCGACGGCGTGAATTATCTGACAACGCCGAACGACGTGCAGGCGTTTTTTGCGGCGGCATATCAAAACCTGCTGCCGGGCGGCGCACTGTGCTTTGATTGTTCCACGCGGCATAAGCTGGAAAACGTCATGGGCGACGCTTTCTTTGGCGAGGAGCGGGACGGCGCGGCGGTGCTTTGGCAGAATAAGCTGAATCGCGAAGAACATCTGCTGTCCATGGATGTCACGTTCTTTGTTCGGAAAGAAGATGGCTGCTATCGACGTTTTCGCGAGCAGCATCATCAGCGCGCGCACAGCGCGGAAGAACTGACTGCGTGGCTTTGTCAGTCAGGCTTTGAAGATGTGCGAATTTACGGCGAAATGCGCATGGATGCGACGAAGCCTGAGGATCTGCGCATGCATATCACCGCAAAAAAACCTGAAATGACATGACTTTCGGAGGAAATAACGATATGGAACAGAAGAAATCCAGATTGCTTCGCCTGACGCTGATGGGCGGTCAGGCGCGCGTGTTTATTTGTGATACGACAGAAATGGCGCAGCAGGCGCGCGACATTCACAACGCGAGCAACACATGCAGCGCTGCAATGGGCCGTATGCTGGCGGCGACGGCTATTATGGGTGCAAACCTCAAGAGCGAAGGCGACCGGATCACTGCGACCATCAACGGCGGCGGCCCTGCCGGCCCGATTTGCGCGATTGCCGGGCCGGACGGCACGGTGAAGGTTACCATCGAGCATCCAGAAGTCGAATTGCCGCTCAAGGAAAACGGAAAACTTAACGTCGGCGGAGCGCTGGGAAAGGATGGCCAGCTGACCGTTATGCGTTCGTTTGGTTTCGGCGAACCCTATGTCGGACGCGTTGCGTTGGTTTCCGGCGAGATCGCCGAGGATTTTGCAATGTACTATCTGGAATCCGAGCAGACGCCGTCTCTGTGCGCGCTGGGTACGCTGGTGGGAGAGAATATCATCGCCTCCGGCGGCATTCTGATTCAGGCTATGCCGGATTGCTCGGAGGAATTGCTTGACGCGCTTGAAATCCGCGCAGAGTTGTTCAGCTCGATTTCTCAGCTCCTTTCCGAAATGACGCTGGAGGAGATCGTTGAAGGCTGCTTCCGCGGCTTGAATCCTGAAATTTTGGAAGAAATGCCGCTGCGCCTGCAATGCGACTGCTCGCGCGATTACATCGAGCGAGTGCTGCTGTCGATGGGCGAAGACGAAATCCGGGATATGATTGAAAAACAGAACGGGTGTGAGGTGGAATGCCATTTCTGCCGAAAGCACTATCGTTTTAGCGGCGAAGAGCTGGAAGACCTGCTCGCGCAGGCGCATCGAGCGAATGAGCAGGACAACGACTGAAAACAGCGAGGAGGCGTGTCATGACCAAGGTGGTTGAAATTGCGCGCACAAGTGAATACTGGGTCAGCCGCGCGCACAAACACCGCCTTGCCGGACGATATGACGAGGCTATGGCATTGCTCGGAAAGACGCGGGAGCAATACGGCTCAAGCGAAGCGCTTGAGCGGGAACTTGCGCAGACCTATGAAGAACTGGGCTGTGAGGATGAAGCGGCGCGGGCATATCTGCGCGTGGCCCGCATGAATGGCGAATATCGGGCGGATGCTTTGTTTCAACTGGCGTTGTCTGCCGCACAGCGCGCGGATCTGCCTCGCGCGGTTTCCTATTTTGAACAGCTTGAGGCCAGTGACAGACGTAATGTTTCTCCGGATTTGGTGGCGCTGCTCGGCCAGCAGCTCAGGCAGGCGATTGAAACGCCTGCGCCGCAGAACAGGCGGGAACGTGCCAAGGCACTTGAGCGACGCGCAGTAGAGCGCCTGCAGTTGGGCGGAGTTTATGCCGCACGCCGAACCATGCTGCATGCGATTGACTTACGAGAAAATGCGCAAAGACTGACGCTGCTTGCCTGTTGTGAATTGATATTGGGGCGACTGGATGACGCGCTCAGCCATGCGTTGCGGGCGCATACACTCGCGCCTGCGCGGGTGCAGACGCTTTGCGTGCTGGTCGATGTGCTGTATACGATGGGGCGCGGGGATCAGGCGCGCCGCATGCTGTATATTGCTGTCATGCGCGCGCAGACTGAGGAAGATCGTCTGAGTGTGGCTGTTGAGTGCGCGAAGCACGGCGAGGACAGTCTGACGCTGAGGTTGACGCGTTCGCTGCTGCATCGTGACCCGTATTCGATAAGGGGCATGATGATTCGCGGTTGTGCGCTGATGAATCTGCGACGCTTTGACGAAGCAAAGCGCGTTTTTGCTCGTCTCTGCGTGATTTTGCCGGAAGATACGATCTGCCCGGCGTATTATGCAATGGCCAGAGATGAACAGACGCCCGAAGAACGTTTGACACTCGGATTGGACGTGCCGCGCAGTGAGGCCGTGAATCGGACCATGCGCATCGTGGCTGCGATGGCGCAAACCTCACAAGATGATGTGCATGAATTGTGCCGGCTGAGCGCGTGGTCGTTTCGCTCAGTTATTGGCGGAGCCAACACGGCGGTGTTGTCGCTCATGCAGATGATTGCGCTGAATACGCCGGAAACGCGCGACGTGCTGCTGGACGCGTTGACCGATCCACAGGTGAGCGATCATCTGAAATATATGATTCTCCAGGCAATGACTGCGGCATACGGCTTTAAACCCTATGATGCGGATATCGGCGGGCGGCTTGTGCGGCTTGCGGCAGGCGCGACAACGCAGCGGCAGGGGGATGGCGAAGAAATTCAGACGGTGGTTCAGGCCGCGGCGGACGCGCTGGCACCGGATTTTCCTCAGGCGCCGAAAATGCTTTTGCCGATGTATATCGCTTTGCTGGAACAGAGCGACATGCCTGATAGACGTGAACAGCCGGCGTGCGCTGCGGCGCTTGAATATCTGTTTCACAGGCTATCCGGAAGAAAAGTCGATCTGCGGCGGATTGCAGCAAAAAACGGCGTATCCCCCAGACTTTGCCGCATGATGGCGAAGCGGATTCTGCGCGCCGTCAAGAACATGGCGAAGAACAAAACAAAAGGAAGTGCAGAGCATGAAGTGCATCAACTTTGACCGCGCTTTTGAGCGCTATATGGCCGGCTGGATGAAAGAAAACAGCGAAAAATACAAAGACGACATGGACGTTATTGAGGATATGATGCCCGACGTCTATTTGGAGTTTTTGCAAAAACCGGCTGATTTTCTGGATGGCGTTGCGCCACAGAATTATTTTGAACAGTTTGACGACGCGGATATGCTTGTCGGCTGGCTTTGCGATTATATTGCACAGGGCGTACCCGTTCCGGATTTGCTGCTTGAACGCATCACGAGCCTGGGCGAATCCGCTGAGAAGAGCCTGCTTGCTTTACTCGATCGAACAGATTTGCCGGAAGAAACGGAAATGACTGTTGTTTCGCTGCTGCGGGAGATGGAGAGCCAAGCGCCGATGCAGCGCTATATTGATTTTATTGCGTCTCTGGAAGAACCGAGCGACAAGGGTGATCTCTGCGCCGAAGCGCTGCTGAGCATGGGCGAAGCGGTCGTTGCGCCGGTGCTTGCGGCGCTTTCCGGGGCAGGGCAGGCCGGACGGGATATTTTCGCTGATATTCTGAGCAACTATCCGGGCGATGACCGTATCTATGACTTGCTGGTTGAACGGTTTGCCATGAGGGAAGAGAAGCGGGCGCTGTTTGCTTCCTATCTGGCCAAACTGGGCGATGACCGCGCGATTCCCATGCTGAAAGAAGCGGCGCAAAGCCCGGATATCAATTATCTGGATTATGTGGAAGTGGTCAACGCCATCGAGGAGCTGGGCGGCGAACGTCCGCCGGAGCGCGAATTTTCCGGCGACCCGTACTATGAATCTCTCAGACGCGTATAAGCGCCTGAACGCGCATGTCTTATTCCCAAAGGAGGAACTGCTTTCGTGATTTGTCCAAACTGTGGCCGTGAACTGCCGGATACGGCGCGCGTATGCCCGAGCTGCAACGCTGTGCAGCGCGCATACAGGCGTAAGCGCGCAGAGGCGGATGTGGAGACTCAAACGCCGCGCGCGCATGTTGCCCGGCGCGTGACGCCTCAAACCGATGCCCAGCACCAAAGAGAACAGACGAGAGCGCAAAACATCGGCACAGTTTCAACACCGAATCGTGTGCCGACGGTTGACAAGACAAAGAAAAGCGGACAGGGAAGCCGCATGCCCATTGGGCTTGAGAAGCAGAAAGCCTATGAACAGGCCAAGGTACGGCATGTCCGCCATGCGCCGGACAATCTGCGACGTAAAATCGACGCGAGCCCGGAAAACCTGAATCCGCCGATTTATCAGCGCTCCCATAAGCGATTGCTTCATGTGCTGCTGGCGGTTTTGATGTTGCTGCTCTTTATTGGCGCGGCGGGCGGATATATGCTGATCAATACGGAAAACGGTCAGCAGATGATGGCACAGTGGGGATGGAGCATTGCCAGAACGGAGTCTTACGTCACGCTGGGCAGAGAATTGGTGGATCAGGGATACTATACCCGCGCGATCCAAACGCTGCAAACCGCAATCGATCGTGAGCCTGAAAACATTGACGCGCTGATTTCAATGGCACAGGCGTATACCGAGCTGGGGCGTATCGACGAAGCAAAGGCGATTTATGAGTCTTTGATTAACGATATCGCGCCTTCATATCCGAATTCTTATCGAAATCTCATCAAGATTTATCAGGATGAAGGCTATAACGCCGAAGCGCTGGCATTGATGAAGGTGGCGGCGGAAAAGACTGGAACGCAGGAATTTGACGTGATGCTGCGCGAATATACGCCGACTGCGCCGACGCTGTCTAAAACCGCCGGACGATATAGTGAAGAAATCGATGTGACCATCACCATTCCGGAGGGCGAAACCGTTTATTATTCCACGGACGGCACAGATCCATCGGAATCTGGCTTGATTTATACGGCGGGGACGAGCCTGCACGTCGCTGAGGGGAAAATGACCATTAAGGCCATTGGCTTTACAGAGAACGGAACGCCGAGCGAACAGGTTTCGGCGGATTATACGGTTATTATTCCGACGCCGGCGGCACCGAAAGCCAACTATGCTTCCGGTAAGTACAAAAAAGCGCCGAAAGTCAGCTTGCGTCCGGGCGATGAGACGGACAAGAACGCGTCGCCGATTGTCGCGATCTATTACACTATTGACGGACGACAGGCGACGACGGAATCGACGCTGTATAACGATGACGAACCGATCCAGCTGCCGACGGGTAAGAGCACGCTGCGCGCTATTGCCGTGGCGGCAAACGGCAAAATCAGCTATGAAATGAATGTGACTTACGACGTGGAAGGCAACCTGAAAAAAATGTTCACGTCGGACGACGTATTTAAAAATCTGACGCTCTATAAGACGGGCTATACGACGTTCACCAAAGCATGGGGTACACCGACGAGTTATAAAACGCTGCCTGAAGACGAGTGGTACAGCCCGGATATGGAGAGCTATGAGGCTGTTTATGACTGGGGAACGGCGCGTTTCTGCGTCAAAAAAACAGGCAGTACGCCAGTGCTTTATGCGCTGGATACAACGAATGCCAAAATGACGGGGCCGCGTTCGACGAAAGTTGGAATGAGCAGCGAAGAGGTACTCGGCAAGTTCCGCGATTTGGGACAGGCCGCGCTGGATAAAGAAGGAAACCGTCTGCTGTATAATTATAACTCGGCCAATACGCAGTTTGGCACATACCGCAGCAACGGAGACGGCACATTTGCGATTCATTACTACGATCCGGTGGATGACAAGGCAACCATTTTTGTTGAGCTTTCCTATTATCTGGATGCAAGCGGCAACGTTGAGCGCATCGTTTGGCAGCGATATCTGGCTGAAACATGATTTTTGCTTGACAAATCGACCTGTTTTTCCTATAATAAACAAGTAATGCCGCCATGCGATTGCGATTGGTGCGGCCCCTGTCCAGGGTTGATTGCATAAGCAATCGCCCCTCGCGCATGCGGGGGGCGTTTTTTTGAAGGAGAGATGAGGATGAGCGAGAAACATACGTTCTACATCACAACGCCGATTTATTATCCGAGCGATAATCTGCATATCGGCCATAGCTACTGTTCGACTGCGGCGGACACGATGGCCCGCTTTAAGAAGATGACGGGCTATGATGTTTTCTTCCTGACTGGAACGGATGAGCATGGTCAGAAGATTGAGCGCAAGGCGCGCGACGCCGGCGTGACGCCGAAGGAATATGTCGATCATATCGTAGACGGCATCAAGAAGCTCTGGAAGCTGATGGATATTGATTACACGGACTTTATCCGCACGACGGACGAGCGCCATGTGAAGTCCGTACAGCAGATCTTCCGCAAACTTTATGATCAGGGCGATATTTACAAGAGTGAGTACGAGGGCTGGTATTGCACGCCCTGTGAGTCCTTCTGGACGGAGCTTCAGCTCAAAGATGGCTGCTGTCCGGATTGCGGCCGTCCGGTGGAGAAGACCCGCGAGGAGAGCTATTTTTTCCGTCTTTCCAAGTATCAGGATTGGCTGATTGATTACATTAAGACCCATCCCAATTTCATCCAGCCGCCGACGCGGACGGCTGAAATGCTCAACAACTTTCTGATTCCCGGTCTTCAGGATTTGTGCGTTTCCCGCACATCGCTTAAATGGGGTATTCCGGTTGATTTCGATCCGAAACATACTGTGTATGTGTGGGTGGACGCGCTGACCAACTACATCAATGCGCTGGGGTATGGCTCGGAAGACGATTCCCTGTTCCAGAAGTATTGGCCTGCGGACATTCATCTGGTAGGCAAGGAAATTGTGCGTTTCCACACGATTATCTGGCCGATTATGCTGCACGCTCTCGGCCTGCCTCTGCCCAAACAGGTGTTTGGCCACGGCTGGCTGGTCATGGGCGGCGGCAAAATGAGTAAGTCCAAGGGCAACGTCGTCGATCCGGTGAAGCTCTGCGAGCGGTATTCTTCGGATGCAGTGCGCTATTTCCTCATGCGCGAGATGCCGTTCGGTGCGGACGGCGAGTTCTCCAATGAGGCGCTGGTCAAGCGTATCAATGCGGATCTGGCTAACGATTTGGGCAATCTCGTCAGTCGTAGCGTGGCGATGATCGAGAAGTATTTTGACGGCGTTGTACCCGCTCCGGCCGAATACACCGAGCTGGACCATAAGCTGATTGAGCAGGCGCAGGGGCTGTGGATGAACGTTGAAAAGAGCATGAATGCGTTGCAATTCAGCAATGCGCTGACCGAAATCTGGAAGCTTATCGGCGAATGCAATCGCTATATTGATCTCACAACGCCGTGGGTACTGGCCAAGAATGAGGCGGATCGTCCGCGTTTGGGCACGGTGCTCTATGTGCTGCTGGAATGCGCGCGTATTGTGGCTGTGCTTATCGCGCCGACCATGCCGCGTACGCCGGAACGTATTTTTGCGCAGATTGGCGTAACCGATGAAGCGCTCAAGACGTGGGAGTCCATCAAGGTGTTTGGCGGCGTTGTGCCGGGCAGCAAGGTGCATAAGGGCGAAGCGCTTTTCCCGCGCATCGATGTGGCGAAGGAGCTGGAGCTGCTGGAGGCCGAAAAACAGGCAGCGTTGGAGCATGCCAAGGAAATCGCCGAAAAAGATGCGAAAAAAGATGCGAAAAAGGAAGAAATCCCTGCTCCGTCTGACGAAGAAAAGACTGTCTTTACCCAACGCGATTTGATCCAGTTTGAAGATTTTGAAAAGATTCAGCTGGTTGTTGCAAAGGTACTCAAATGCGAAAAGGTGCCGAAGGCCGACAAGCTGCTTATGTCTACGCTCAAGGTGGGCGATACTGAGCGCGTGGTTGTTTCCGGTATTGCGAAATTCTATACGCCTGAAGAAATGGTGGGCAAGAAGGTCGTGTTGCTGGCGAACCTTGCTCCGCGCAAAATCCGGGGTGTGGAATCCCACGGCATGCTGCTGTGCGCCGCCAATGCGGATGACAGCAAGCTGAGCCTGCTCACGGTGGATTCTGACATGGAAGACGGCTGTGAAATCGGTTGATTTATAAAAAACGCGTCGGCTCTTGAAGTCGGCGCGTCTTTTGAAATGGAGAAGAAGATGGCGGAAAACGAATTGATCGGTCTGTTTGATACGCATGCGCACCCGACAGATGAGCGATTTGATGAGGATAGAACGGAAGTCCTCGCACGCATGCGGCAGGCCGATATGCTTTGCATGTGTGTCGGCGCGGACATGGCGTCAAGCGCACAGAGCGTGGCGCTGGCCAACGAAAACGAAAACATCTATGCGGCGGTTGGCGTACATCCGCATGACGCGAAAAAATTCACGGAAGCGGATGTGCCGCAGCTGATTGAGTGGATCACGCAGGAGAAAAAGGTCAAGGCGCTGGGGGAAATCGGATTGGATTATTTTTACGATCTTTCGCCCAGAGAGGTACAGAAAACGGTGTTTGAGCGCCAGCTCGACTTAGCCTATGAACTGCATGCGCCAGTGATTCTGCACATTCGCGACGCGCACGGCGATACCATTGAAATTTTACGCGCGCATCGGGAGAGACTGCCGCGTTGCGTGATTCACTGCTGTTCGGCCAGTTGGGAGAGCGCGAAAATCTATCTGTCGCTGGGCTGTATGATTTCCTTCGCGGGGCCGGTGACATTTAAAAAGTCGGTCAATTTGCAGGAAGTGGCAAAAAATGTACCGCTGGATCGATTGATGATAGAGACAGACAGCCCGTACCTTGCGCCTGAGCCTGTCCGAGGCCGCCGCAATGAACCGCTGAACGTGGAGCATATCTGCCGCCTGATCGCAAAATTGAGAGATATGGATGCACAACAGCTCTGCGATATCACAAGGGAAAACGGCAAGCGCTTTTACGGAATCGATTGAACGGATATATTTAAATCATACAAAAGCCCACAGCGGACACCTTTGACAACGCTGTGGGCTTTGACATATGAAAAAAGAATTAAGCGATCAAATGCTCGATGACAATTTTGAGCCCCATGGCAATAAGGACAACGCCGCCGAAAAACTCGGCGCGTGCCTTATATTTATCGCCGAAGATGCTGCCGACTTTCACGCCGACCACGCTGCAAACAAATGTCGTCAGACCAATAAACAGCACAGCGGGTACGATATTCACCTGAAGAAAGGCGAAGGAAACGCCGACGGCAAGCGCGTCAATGCTTGTGGCGACAGCCAGCGGTAGCATGGAATGCCAGGAAAAATCCGCAGTGGCTTCTTCTTCCTCTTCTTTGCTGCACGATTCTCGAATCATGTTGAAACCGATGAGTGTGAGCAATGCAAACGCAATGTAGGGCGCAACGGATGTGACAAGCGTTTCAAATTGTGCGCCAAGCAGATAACCAATGCTCGGCATGATAGCCTGAAACGCACCAAAATAGAGGCCGCAAATCAGCATATGCTTGACTTTGCATTTGCCGACAGAAAGCCCCTTACAGATGGACACGGCAAATGCATCCATCGATAGTCCGACGGCGATAACAAACAGCTCCCAAAGACTCATGACGTTTTTCCTCCCTGATTGGCATGCGGCAGGAAATCAAAAAAGACCAACCTGCCGCAACGGTAAAAAATGCGCAGATTAGTCTCGTCATTTCATATAAAGCCAGAGGTAAACACCTCAGTATGTTGGCCTTATCACGTCCGGACGCTGGACGCTGACTACTCCCTAATATCCTCCTATTATAAGGAATATGTGAAAAAAAGTCAAGTAATATCAAAAAGAAAAGCATGCTTTCAAAATGAAAGCATGCCGAGGAAGAAGAAATCAACGCTCTTCGCGGAAATAAGCAAGACCCAGGCTGGCAGGTGGCTGGTTTTCCCGCTTTTTGCGCAGCGAAGTGACGACCAGCACAACAATGGTGACCAGATAGGGGACCATCTGGATGAGGTCGGTCACATAGCCCGGCACAGAGATGTGCAGCAGCGTTGGCAGAAATTGATACAACCAGTAGAGCAGGCCGAACAGATACGAACCCCAGATTGCGTTAAGCGGCTTCCAGGTCGTAAAGATGACCAGCGCGACGGCCAGCCAGCCCAGCGCTTCGATCTGTGTGGTGGTTGCCCAAATGCCCTGGTTGTAATCCAGTACGTAATACAGACCGCCGAGACCCGAAATACCGGCGCCCAGACAGGTGGCCCAGTATTTGTATTTGGTGACGCTGATACCGGCGGCATCTGCCGTTGCTGGGTTTTCACCGATAGCGCGCAGGTTCAAACCGGTTCTTGTGTGGTTGAGCACGTGATGCAGAATGACGGCCAGAATGATGGCGGCATACACCATGAAACCGTAGTTGAAGAGGGTTTGACCGATGATGCCCAGATTCGGAAGCACGGGCAGTTTGGTCTGGAAGGTTTTATAGACCATGCTCTGCGTCGCCGTGCGGCCATTGAGAATATACACGCCGAAGAAGTTGGCAACGCCCATGCCGAATGTGGTCAGCGCAAGGCCGGTCACGTTTTGGTTGGCGCGAAGACTGATGGTGAGAAAGCTGTAAATCAGGCCGCCGAGCATCGACGCAATGAACGCGCAGAAGAGTGAAATTACTACACAGAACGCCATGTTCGGGTTTGCTGCGCTGTTTTCATACAAATAGGCGCTTGCAAAACCGGCAAAGCCGCCCAGATACATGATGCCGGGCACGCCGAGGTTCAGGTTGCCGCTCTTTTCGGTGACAATTTCGCCCATTGCGCCATACATGATGATCGTGCCGAAAGGGATGGCGCGCATGATCCATGCGATAAGCGTATCCATCAGCAAACCTCCTTGCCCGCGTGGCCGCGGAAAATTGCCTTGTAGTTAATGAAAAACTCGCTGCCAAGGATGAAGAAGAGGATAATGCCCGCGATGATATCGCTGGCAAAGTCATTGAGGTTGTAAGCGGAAGCGATTTCCGCTGCGCCTTTCTCAAGGAAAATCAGCAGGAAGGAAATCAGCGCCATTGTGAATGTGTTAAACTTGGCCAGCCACGCGACAATGATAGCAGTGAAGCCGTTGCCGCCTGCCGTACCGGTGGAAATGGCCTGATCTCGGCCGCCGACGATCAGGAAGCCCGTCAGGCCGCAGAGCGCGCCGGAGAGGATCATGGTGCGGATGATGACCTTGCCAACGTTAATGCCGGCGTAACGCGCGGTATTTTCGCTTTCGCCGACGACAGAGATTTCATAGCCCTGCTTGGAGTAACGCAGATAGCAATACATCGCGACCGTCAGCACGACAACGACAATCAGATTGATGGTGTAGCGCTGTCCCATGATTTGCGGAAACCATCCAGCCTTGCTCTTCATATTCAGCTTGCCCAAACTGGAAGCCTGGCCGCGCCAGATGTTGACGCAACAGGCGACGAGCTGAATGGCGACATAATTCATCATCAGGGTGAACAGCGTTTCGTTGGTCGAAAATCTGGCTTTAAACCATGCGGGGATAAATCCCCAGATGGCTCCGGCAAAAACGCTGGCGACGAGCATCGCGGTATACAGCATCCAGTTTGGCATTTTGCCGCCGTAGTAGACCATAACTGCGGCGGTGGCCAGCGCGCCCATCAACACCTGACCTTCTGCGCCCGTGTTCCAGAAGCGCATTTTGAAAGCCGGAGCGAGCGCAATGCCGATGAGCAGCAGAGAAGCGAGATCGCGCATCGCCCATGAAAAGCGCATGGACGTGCTGAACGTGCCCTGAATCATTGCCTTGTAAACATCGATGGGATTCAGCCCCGTGACAAAGAAGATGAACAACGCATCTGCTACAAGCGCCAGCAGAACGGCGAACAGACGAATCGCGATCTTTTTTTTCATGGGCATTTCGCCGCGTTTAACAACGCGGACAAACGGCTCGTGGATGCTCTTGCTTTGCATCAGGCGACGCCTCCTTTTTCCTGCGGCTCACGGAGTTTGGTCATCAGCAAGCCGACCTCTTCTTTGCTGGTTTTGCGGCCTTCAACGATACCGTTGTTCCTGCCGCCGCAAAGCACAAGCACACGGTCGCACAGGTCGATGAGCACGTCGAGATCTTCACCGACATAAAGGATGGCGACCCCCTTCTGCTTTTGTTCATTGAGCAGATGATAAATCGTGTAGCTCGTGTTGATATCCAGACCGCGAACGGCGTAAGCGGTCATCAGCACGGACGGGCTGGCTGCAATCTCGCGGCCGACGAGCACCTTCTGCACGTTTCCGCCGGAAAGGCGGGAAACGGGAGTGGAGACAGACGGCGTAACGACGCCGAGCGATTCTTTGATTTCTTCTGCCAAGTGACGCGGTGCGCGGCGGTCGGCGATAGGCGAATGTCCCTGACCATAGCTCTTGAGCATCATGTTGTCAATCATGCCCATTGAACCGACAAGGCCCATGCCCAACCGATCTTCAGGAACGAAGGAGAGATGAACGCCCATGTCGCGAATGTCTTTGGGCGATTTGCCGATGAGCTGCTCGGCGGTGGAGTCTCGGTCGTCGTCGGGGTAATAGACAATGCTTGACCCGGAATCGGTCTGCTGCAAACCGGCAATAGCTTCCAGCAGTTCCTTCTGACCGTTGCCGGAAATACCGGCAATGCCCAGAATTTCACCACTGAACGCCTCAAAAGAGATGTTGTCCAGCACGCGCACACCCTCAGCGTTGGTCACGCTCAGATTGTGTACGCTCAAACGCAGATGGGGGTTGACAGGCTCAGGACGCTCGATATTCAGCTCAACTTTTTTGCCAACCATCATTTCGGTCAGCGACGCTTCGCTTGCGCCAGCAGTTTCAACTGTGCCGACGTATTCGCCCTTACGCAGAATAGCCACGCGATCCGAGATTTCCAGAACCTCGTGCAGTTTGTGGGTAATGATGATGATGGATTTTCCGTCTTCGCGCATATTGCGCATGACGTGAAACAGTTTTTCCGTCTCCTGAGGCGTAAGCACAGCAGTAGGTTCGTCCAAAATCAAAATCTGCGCGCCGCGATAGAGCATTTTAATGATCTCAAGCGTCTGCTTCTGGCTGACGCTCATTTCGTATACCTTCTGGTCAAGATCGATATCGAAGGCATAGCGCTCGCAGATGGCATGTGCTTTCTGACGGATTGCTTTAAGATCGTATTTTTCATGCCGATCCATCACAAGCGCAATGTTTTCCGCGGCGGTGAATACGTCGATGAGTTTGAAGTGCTGATGAACCATGCCGATGCCTAGCGCATAGGCATCTTTCGGGCTGCGGATCTCCGCAGGCTTTTCGTCCACCAGAATTTCACCGCTGTCGGGGTAATAGATGCCGGCAATCATGTTCATCAGCGTGGTCTTGCCGCTTCCGTTTTCACCCAGCAGAGAGAGAATTTCACCCCGGCGCACAGTCAAAGATACGTCTCGGTTGGCGACGACGCGGCCGAATGTCTTGGTGATATGGCGCAATTCAATGGCGTTTTGCATAAGCTGCCGCTCACTCCTTCAAGTAAATAAACAGCGAAAAGGGAAGCGGAAGGCTTCCCTTTTCATAAAAGGTCCCAATAGGGGAATTACTGCGCATCCTCCACGATGCCATCGATCCGGAGGGTGAAGTACGGAGCGCTGCGGAAGGTGGACTCTTCAAACGCGCCGTCCACAATGCCTTCATAGGTTTCGCCCTGATAGGCGACAGTGCCGGTAGCCCAATCCATGATGGTCATGTCGCAAGGCGCAGAAGTGACGGTCTCGCCGTTCACGGTGAAAGTGGCGGTATCGAAGACCTTCAAGCTTCCGTCGCGCAGAGCGGCTTCAACCTCGGCAACCTTCTCGGCAGTACCGGCAGCACAGGACGGACCAAACTCGGTCACGGCGACCGCGCCGTCGTCATAGCCCTTCGCCCAGTCGGAAGCGATTTCTTCGCCGTTCATTGCGGCCTCAAACAGCTCCTTGTAGAACACGGACCAGACGTTGGTCGCAGAGGTCAGCGCAGCGGTTGGGGCAGTCGGGAGCATGTCGATGTTATAGCCGATGGAGTAGCAGATCGTGCCCGCATCCTGAAGCTTCTGCACAGCAGCCGGAGCGCCGGTGGAGTCAGCATGCTGACCAATGATGACGCAGCCCTTCGCAACAAGCGCTTCGGCGGCGGCGCCTTCCTTATCGATATCAAACCAGGAATTGGTGTACATGACTTCCATGGTCACATTCGGCACGATGGAACGGATGCCGAGGAAGAAAGCGGTGTAGCCGGAAACGACCTCAGCGTAGTTGTAAGCGCCGACATAACCGATCTTCACATTGCCGTCGGCATCGAAGGAATTGGGCTGCTTCTCGGCGGAGAGGGTTCCGTCGCCGAGCATTTCAGCCAGCTTCATGCCGGCCACGACGCCGGACACATAGCGGGACTGATACACCTTGGTGAATGCGTTCTTGAGATTGTCAAGGCCGGAAAGCGCGGCGAAGTCGCCAGTCATGGCGACGAAGGTCACATCCGGATATTCTTCGGCGGCCAGCGCCATGTAGCTCTGATGACCGTAGGAGTTGGAGATGATCAGATTGCATCCCTGACCCACAAGGTCGAGCGCGCTGTCGTAGCAGGTTTGATCTTCCGGCACCTTGTACTTCCAGACAATGCTATCGGAAAGACCCAGTTCGGCAGCGGCTTGCTTAATGCCTTCCATGTGAGCGAGGGTATAACCTTCGGTTTCGTCGCCCAGCATCACGGCGCCAATCTTCAGGTCAGCGGCCAGCGCGGCGCAGGCGGCCATGCACAGCATTGCGGCGAGCACCAGAGCAATCAGCTTCTTCATGCGTGTTTCCTCCTTGAATTGAACCCATAGGCGTAAAATTGATGACGCGAACATCATAACGCTTTTTAAGTCGATTGTAAAGAGAAAAATGAAAAAATACGATAAAAATATCGAATAAAACAGTATGCAAAACAATGAATGTTCGTAACAATGCGAACGTTGATAATCAAAAAGCCGCACGAGGCGGCTTAAAAAGTTATCGCGTCGGCACAATTTCCAGCCAGTATCCGTCGGGATCTTCGATGAAGTAAATGCCCATCGCTTTGTTTTCAAAGCAGACGCAGCCCATCTGGCTGTGTTTTGCGTGTGCGGCTTCAAAGTCATCCGTGCGGAAAGCCAGATGAAACTCGCATTCGCCAAGATCATATTTCTGCGGATGATCGCGCAGCCACGTCAGTTCCAATTCAAAGGTTTCGGTGGCGTCCGCCATATAGACGATGGTGAACGAACCGTCCGCAGCGTTTTTGCGGCGCACTTCATGAAGGCCAAGCGCCTCGCGATAAAAGGCGATGGATGTGTCCAGATTGCTGACATTGTAGTTTTCATGAATCATGGTAAAGGCCATAGGGGTTCCTCCTTGATGAATGGATTTTGGGTCATTATACCATATGGAAGAAGCAAATGAAAAGCTGAAAATGCATTGCGGGCTTTATTTACAAAACCAAATGGATATGTTATAGTAGGTTCAGCGCGTTTTTACTGTGGAGGAGAAATATGGATGCAAAAAGATTAAGCCGGGGCAGGCTTCGGGAGAGGATGTTCGGCGATCGGGATTTTTATGCGCAGGTGGTCGCTGTCGTCGTGCCCATTATCATTCAGAACACGGTGTCCAACGTGGTCAGTCTGCTGGATAATGTGATGGTCGGACGTGTTGGCACACTGCAAATGTCGGCGGTCGCGATCGTCAATCAGCTGTTGTTTGTATTCAATCTGTGCATTTTCGGCGGTTTGGCGGGCGCGGGCATCTTTGCGACGCAATACGCAGGTGCGCACGACGATAAGGGTGTTCGCGACTGCTTCCGTGTGAAATGGATGATTGCGCTGTCGATGCTGGCGTGTGCGCTTGTTGTGCTGATTGCATTTCCGAAGCGGCTGATCGGCATGTATCTGGCGCAGGAGACGGCGCAGGCGGACGCGGCGGCCACGCTTGGATTCGGCATGGATTATTTAACCGTGATGCTCTGGGGACTGCTGCCCTTCGGCGTGTCGCAGGTTTACGCCAGCACCTTGCGAGAAGTGGGGGAAACGCGTTTGCCGATGTTTGCCAGCGTTGCGGCGATTCTGGTCAATCTGGTATTCAATTATTTTCTGATTTTCGGCAAATGCGGTTTTCCGGAATTGGGCGTGACGGGCGCGGCGATTGCGACGGTGCTTTCGCGCTATGTGGAAACGTCCGTCATTATGGTCTATACGCACATGAAATCTCATCATTTTGGCTTTATACGCGGTGCATACAGAAGCCTGCGCGTGCCGAAGCCGCTGATGATCAGCATTTTACGCCGGGGAACGCCGCTGCTGGTCAATGAATTTTTGTGGTCGTCCGGCATGGCGGTGCTGCTGCAATGCTATTCTGTGCGCGGACTGGATGTGGTGGCGGCCTGCAACATCGCCACGACGGTGAGCAATCTGTTTAAGGTGGTCTTCCTGTCCATGGGCAACGCCGTGGCGATCATGGTGGGGCAGGCGCTTGGCGCGAACGATATCGAGCGGGCGAAAAACTGCACGTGGCGGCTGATGACGCTGTCTGTCGGTTCCAACTTGATTATGGCCACGCTTCTGGCGCTTTTTGCGCCCGCTATTCCAAACATCTATAATACCGAGCCGCATGTGCGCCAAATCGCCACTCAACTGATTTACGTTGTTGCGGTGATGATGCCCGCGTATTCGTTTTCGCACTGCTGCTATTTTACGCTGCGTTCGGGCGGCAAGACGATCATCACGTTTCTGTTTGACAGCGTGTTTACATGGTGCGTCAACGTGCCTGCGGCATGGCTGTTGGCTTATAAGACGGGATTGGGGATTGTGCCGTTGTATTTCGGCGTGCAGGCCTTGGAGATGGTCAAAGTCGTGGTCGGATTTGTGCTGGTCAAGAAGGGCGTGTGGATTCATAACATCGTTGCGCCTGTGGCGGCGGAGGAAGAATCTGCCTGATAAAACTCAAAATGAAAGGAAGCAGGGGGCGGCGAACGGCCGCATTCCTGCTTCTTTTGCTTATTATTCGGATTCTTCTTTCAGCATATCGAGCGCCTGTTTGGCCTCCGAATAGCCATAACCGCGTCTGGCAAGCGCGGCGAGAACCTTTTGCCTGTCCTTTGGATCGGAAATATCCTTGCCGGATGCAGCTTTTCGCGCCGCTTTGAGCGCACCGGAAAGCATTTCATCTTCGTCAATGGAGGAAAGCGCTTCATCAATCGCGTCGCCATCTACGCCTTTGCGCCGAAGCTCCATGCGGATACGACGCGCGCCCATCCCTTTCCCTGTCCGGGATGCGGCCCATTGTTCGGCAAAATTGATGTCGTTGATATAACTGGCTTCATCCAACCGTGCCATCACGCGGGCAATGGTGCGAGCGGGATAAGCATTTTTGCGCAATGCGTCGGCGATTTCCTGCTGCGTCCGCGGACGCATGGCCAGCAGCGCGACGGCTTTTTCCATTGCAAACGGATAGGAACGTTCCGATAAAAATGCGTCAAATGCTTCCCTGTCAAACGGCGTTCCGCCGCGATAGGGCCGTTCTTTGAGCATGGCGCGGGGCATGACAAGGGTTTCCCCGTTTGAAAGCGTCAATGCCGCGCGTCCGTGGTCGCGGCGAACGCTGAGCAGCTTGATATTTTCCATCAGACTTTGCCGCGGCGTTCTTCGAGCATGCCGCGCTTGAGCTCGTAAAGGGGCTTGGACAGGTCAACTTTGTAGCGATGCGGGCTGTGGAGGCGCTTATATTCATCCCAGAACGTTTCCATTTCATGTTTGGTATAAGCGGAGATCTCAGCGAGTGTCGGTAGCGTGTAGACCAACCTGCCGTTTTCAAAAATGGGGGTCAAAAGCGGGCGCACCTCGTAATCGCAAAGCGTCATCTTTTTCCACGTATTTTCGGGATCAAAAATTTCGAGGGGTTCGCCGGATGAGAAGTCTTCGCCCTCCAGCGCAATCAGATCGGCCAACGCTTTGCCGGAAAGCCTGTCATAAAAACGGTAGAGCCGCTTAACGCCCGGATTGGTAATCTTTGCCGGGTTTTCGGAAATTTTAATGCGCGGCTCGAATTTACCGTTTACTTCCTCAGCTGAGAGTTTGTAAACGCCGCCGAGAGCGGGGTTATCCATGCTGGTAATCATGCGCGTGCCCACGCCCCAGACGTTGATGGCTGCGCCCTGCGCCTTCAAATCCCAGATGACTTCTTCGTCCAGATCGCCGGAAGCAAAAATCTTCGCATTCGGGAAACCGGCTTCATCCAGCATTTTGCGGGCCTGACGGCTGAGGAAAGCGAGGTCGCCACTGTCCAGACGGATGCCCGTCGGTTCGTAACCTTTGGCGCGAAGCTCGTTAAACACGGTGATCGCGTTGGGTACGCCGCTGGTCAGCGTATCATAGGTATCCACGAGCAGCAGACAGTTATTCGGAAAGACCTCGGCATAAGCGCGGAAAGCGCTCAGCTCGTCCGGGAAAGACATGACCCAGCTGTGTGCATGCGTGCCGCCGACAGGAACGCCGAAGAGCTGGCCGGTGAGCACGTTGCTTGTCGCCTGACAGCCGCCGATTACGGCTGCACGCGCGCCGTAGATACCGGCGTCCGGTCCCTGCGCGCGGCGAAGGCCAAATTCCAGCACGCTGTCTCCGCGGGCCGCCTGCACGACGCGAGAGGCTTTGGTGGCGATCAGCGTCTGGTGGTTGATGATGTTGAGCAGCGCGGTTTCCAGCAGCTGCGCTTCCATAATCGGCGCGATGACACGGATGATCGGTTCGCCCGGAAAGATGATCGTGCCTTCCGGAACGGCCAGAATCTCGCCCGTAAAGCGCAGCGTAGCCAGACGGGCGAGAAACGCTTCATCAAAGATATTCAGGCTTCGCAGATAGGCGATATCCTCATTTGAAAAGTGCAGATTCCTGACATAATCGATTGCCTGCTCAAGACCTGCCGCCACAGCATAGGCGGTCATATCGCCCTGCTTGCGATAAAAGATATCGAAGCAGGCGCGGTTGTTTTCCATGCCGAACCGCAGATAGCCGTTCATCATCGTCAGCTCGTACAGGTCGGTCATCATCGTTAAATTGCGCATTTAATCAATCTCACTTTCTGAAACTTTGGGATAAAGGGGATAACAGAGCAGCCATCCGCAGAGGATGAGCTGAATCATCGCGGCGCATTGGCGAAGCGTGACATAATAGGTATTGTCTTCGTTGGCGCGTCCAAGTCCGGCGATCAGAAGACCGACGAGGAAAAGACCGTCAGCCAGCAAAGGGGCGGCGACGCGAAGATCAAATCGCCCGCTGTCCGCCGTCCACAGGATGATGATGGCAATTTGGGAGATGAGCAGCGCCGCAAGGCCGATTTGGGAAAATGTAAACAGAAAACTGTATGCGCCGCGCTCAAATTCGCCGAGAAACGTGACGACAATGCACAGCACAGCGCTGACCAGAGGCGCGACGGTGACGACACTGATGCGGTCGCGGATGCGCAGAAAGAAATAAATCACCACACTCAGCGCCGCCACGGCAGAAAGAATTTGAGAGATGCGGACAAATTCGCTGATAAACGTCAGGCTGTCGTTGCGCAGACCTTCGATCACCGTTCGGCCGGAACAATACAGCAGCAGATACCAACAGAACACGTCGCCCCCGCGGCGGCGGTGTTTACGAATAGCCATCAGCAGGACGAAAACGAGCATGTCCCAGCAGAATTCGTAGAAAAACGTCGCCATGTGCCAGTACCATACGTCGCCAACGGGAATTTCCACAGCGAAGGGGAAGAATTGCAGGCTTTCTTCTGCGATACGCAAGCCGTAGGCTTCCATGTTGATATAATTGCCCCAACGGCCGATGCCCTGACCGAGCACAAGCGCGGGCGCAACAACGTCCAGCAGTGTCAGCATGGAAATCTTGTGCTTTCTGCTGACCAGCTTTGCCGCAATCAGCCCGCCGATGACGCCGCCGTAGATGGCCAAACCGCCTTCGCGAATGTTGAAAACGGAAAGCAGATTATCACTGTAATCGTTGAAACGGAAAGCCACATAATACAGCCGCGCACAGATAATGCCGAGTGGAACGGCATAGAGCATGAAATCGATGACCGTATCCTGCGGCAGGCGCAGGCGGCGCGCTTCATTTGAGGCAAGAAAGTAGCCGATGACCATTGCGCCAACGATCAATACGGCATACCAGCTAATGCCGAGAAAGGCGACGCGATCCAAAAGGGGTCTGCTGAGCATAAAAACCTCCCAAAAAGAACTGAAAAGAAGTTGAGTTTATCTTTGTTAGTATAGCGCCCGGTTATCCGCCTGTCAAGAAATGGATGGATTTCCGGCGCGATGTCGTCGGAAAGTTTTCGTTTTCTCTTGCCCGATGGACCGCGGAATGGTATAATGAAAAAAACGCAGGTGAAAGGCACTCTTTCAGCGCTGCCTGCCAAGGAGGAAAAAACATGTCTATCGTTCATGTTATGGATCACCCGCTGATTCAGCATAAGCTCTCTCTGATGCGCGACCAGGAAACCGGCCCCAAGGAGTTCCGCGAGCTGCTGAATGAAATCTCCATGCTGATGGCTTACGAGGTCACCCGTGATCTGCCGCTCAAGACGGTTGAAATCGAGACCCCGATCTGCCGTGCGCAGACCAAGGTCATCGCGGGCAAGAAACTGGCTATCGTGCCGATTCTGCGTGCTGGTCTGGGTATGGTGGACGGCATCATGAGTCTTGTTCCGGCAGCGAAGGTCGGCCACATCGGTCTGTACCGCGACCCGAATACCCTTGAGCCGGTGGAGTATTACTGCAAGCTTCCGGCGGATGCGCAGGAGCGTGAAATTCTGCTGGTTGACCCGATGCTGGCGACCGGCGGTTCCGCGGCGGCGGCGATCGGCTTCCTCAAGAAGCGTGGATGCAAGAACATCAAGCTCGTCAATCTGATTGCCGCGCCGGAAGGCGTTGCGCGCGTGCAGGCGGAACATCCGGATGTGGATATCTATGTTGCAGGCATGGATGAGAAGCTCAACGACCACGGCTATATCATTCCGGGTCTAGGCGACGCCGGCGACCGTCTCTTTGGCACCAAGTAAGATTGTAAGTACGTCGGAAACGGCGTACTTTTTTTGTTTGTTGCGGCGTACATGCCTTTATGCTATAATGAAACCCATCAAAGAGTTTAGGGGACTGCAAAAATGAAAGATCATATCGCCGTACTGATCCCATGTTACAATGAAAGCAAAACCATCGAAAAGGTGGTGCGGGATTTTAAGCGCATGCTGCCGGAAGCAACCGTCTATGTGTACGACAACAATTCCAGCGACGGAACGGGTGAGATTGCCGCGCGGGCCGGCGCCGTGGTTCGCCGGGAGAGGATGCAGGGCAAGGGCAGCGTCATTCGCCGCATGTTTCGCGAAATTGACGCGGACTGCTATCTGATGGTGGATGGGGATGATACCTATCCCGCCGAGGATGCCCCGGCGATGGCGGCCGCCGTGCTTGACGAACAGGCGGATATGGTGGTTGGCGATCGGTTATCCAGCACATATTTCGCCGAGAATAAGCGACCGTTTCACAATTTGGGCAACGGGCTGGTTCGCGCGAGCATCAACCATTTGTTTGGAAGCGATATCAAGGATATCATGACGGGATATCGCGCTTTCAGTTATGCGTTTGTCAAAACCTATCCGGTGCTGTCAAAAGGGTTTGAAATTGAAACCGACATGACCATTCACGCCATCAATCGGCGTATGCAGGTCAGCAACATAGTTGTTTCTTATCGCGACAGGCCGGTCGGAAGCGAATCCAAGCTCAACACCTATCAGGACGGAGCGAAGGTGCTGCTGACCATCGCGCGGCTTTATAAGAATTACAGACCTTTCGCTTTCTTTGGTCTGCTGGCGCTGATTTTGGCGGTGATTTCTGCCGCGTTCATGATCCCTGTGCTGATGGAGTTTGCGCAGACAGGGCTTGTGCCGCGTTTTCCGACGTTGATTGCTTGCTGCGTGACGATGCTTGCGGCGCTGCTGCTTTTCATTTCGGGTCTGATTTTGTCTACGCTCCAGGAGAAGGACAAGCGTGATTTTGAATTTGAGCTCCAGCAGGTTGGCGATCAATATCGTCGTCTTGTGCGCGAGGAAACGGCGAAAGGCGAAAAGATTTCTGCTTAAAGACACATGGAACGAATGGATGAAGTGACATTTGCGCGCTTGGCCCGTCAGGCTGGATTCGGCAGGACGGGCTTTTGCAGCGCAAGGGCGTTTGAAGCCGAGCGGGAGGCCGTGGCGCTTGGACCGGAGATAGCCGAGCGGCGGCAGCTGAAATTTGATCCGATCGGCGATGATGAACGAACGAAGAGCTTAGCCGTGCTGCTCTGGCCGTATAATCCGGCGGAAAAGGAAGAAAAAGGCTGTGTTTTTGTAGACGGATACTATTTCGCGTCTAATGCGGCATATCATGCGGCACGGAAGCTGGAGGAAGACCTGAGGCAAGCCGGATGTTTTGCCAAAGCGAATGTGTCTTATCCCGCGCGGGAAGCGGCTTTGCGTGCGGGCATCGGCATAATTGGACAGAACGGCATGCTGATCACGCCGGAATACGGTTCGAGATTTGTTATCATCCTGATGGCGACGGATATTGAATGCAGCGCGCCGGATAAGGGCGAAAGCGGTGCCTGTCTGCGCTGTGGACGGTGCGCTAAAGCCTGCCCGGCAGGAGCGATTGATGAAAGCGGAATGAGTCGGCCGGAAAGATGTATCCGGAATTTCATGATGGAAGGGATTGTCGCGCCGGAATATCTGCGTGAAAAGATGGGAATGCGGCTTATTGGCTGCGACATCTGCCAGCGCGTTTGTCCCATGCAGCCCAAGTTTGAAAGCGGGAGAACATTGGGATTGAAGCTTGACGAATTGGCGACGACAGATCCGGGTGTTTTTTCAGCTTCCATACAGAAATTGTCGGCTGAAATCGGACGAAACGCCGCTCGTCCGCAACGCGTTCGGGCACAGGCGGCGCTGTTGGCCGGGAACAGCGGCGAAAAAAAGTATCTGCCTGTTCTGGAAGCGTGGTCACAGCTTCCGTTTGAAGCTGTGGCTGAGCATGCGCGCTGGTCGCGGGAACGGCTTTTAACGGTTGGACTTGACCGGAAAGAGAAAACAGATTAAAATACACTCAAATGGTTTTAGGGAGGACATGCTTTGCTCAAAGAACAAATTGACAGTCTGCTTGACCGCGTGCAGAAACCCGCGCGCTACATGGGCGGCGAAATGAACTGTGTGCTGAAAGACCCCAATCGCGTAGATATTCGTTACGCGTTTGCTTTTCCGGATGTATATGAAGTCGGCATGAGCCACCTCGGCTCACGCATTTTGTATGATATCATCAATAAACGGGAGGATGCGCTTTGTGAGCGCGTCTTTATGCCGTGGGTCGATATGGCCGATCTGATGCGTCAGGAGGGCGTGCCGCTTTTTTCGCTGGAAACACGTTCGCCCGTCGGCGGATTTGACATGCTGGGCTTTACGCTTCAGTATGAGATGAGTTATACCAATATTTTGGAAATGCTTGATCTTTCCGGCATTCCGCTTCGCAGCGAGGATCGCACGTGGGAGCATCCGATTGTGATTGCGGGCGGCCCGTGTGCGTTTAATCCGGAACCGCTGTATGCGTTTATCGACGCGTTTTCCATCGGCGATGGTGAAATCAGCACATTGGAAACCATCGACGTGGTGAAACAGTGCAAGCAGGAAGGCGTTTCGCGCGAAGAATGCCTGCGCCGGTTGTCTCGTCTGCATGGCGTTTATGTGCCGAGTCTGTATCGTGCCGAATACCATGCAGATGGAACATTGGCTTCGTTTGAGCCGACGGAAGAGGGCGTGCCGCGCACGGTGGTCAAAAATATGATTGCCAACATCGACACGGCCGCTTATCCGGAGAGCATTATCGTGCCGTTCATGGAAATCGTGCATGACCGCATCAACATTGAGGTGCTGCGCGGCTGCACGCGCGGCTGCCGCTTCTGCCAGGCGGGGATGATCTATCGTCCGGTACGAGAGCGCAGTGTAGAACATCTGCTGGACTTGGCGCAGAAGCTTGTGGATTCAACGGGCTATGAAGAAATCACGCTGTCTTCACTGTCCACGGGCGATTATAGCTGTCTGCCCGAACTGGCGCACAAGCTGATGGATAAATTTCAGGAGGAGCGTATTGCGCTGTCTCTGCCGAGCCTGCGTCTGGACAGTAAATTGAAAGAGACGCTGGAAGAGACGCAGAAGGTGCGCAAAACCAGCCTGACCTATGCGATGGAGGCAGGTACGCAGAGACTCCGCGACGTGATTAACAAGGGCATTACCGAAGAAAATCTGATGAGCTCCGTAAGCGATGCGTTTGCAGGCGGATGGAGCAGCGTGAAGCTGTATTTCATGTTCGGCCTGCCGACGGAGACCACGGAGGACTTGAATGGCATTGCTGATTTGGCCTCCAAGGTAGTTCGCAAGTATTTTGAAACGCCGAAAAATGTCCGGGCGCGCGGCTTGCGGGTGAATTGCTCGGCCAGCTGCTTTGTACCTAAGCCGTTCACGCCATTTCAGTGGGAACCGCAGGATACTATCGAGCAGTTTGAAGAAAAGCAGAAACATCTGTGTCAGATTATGCACATCAAAGGCGTAGAGTTCAACTGGCATACGCCGCAGGTTTCTTTCCTTGAAGCGTGTTTTGCGCGCGGCGACCGTAAGATGGCCGATGTTCTGGAAGCAGCGTGGCGGCTTGGCTGCCGGTTTGACGGCTGGACAGATCAATTCAGCTTTGAAAACTGGATGAAAGCGTTTGAACAATGCGGCGTCGATCCGGCGTTTTACGCGAACCGCCGCCGGGAGAAGGGCGAACTTCTCCCGTGGTCGTTTATCGACGCGGGCGTGACGGAAGCCTATCTCTGGCGCGAACATGAGCGCGCCATGCGTGCGGAGACCACACCGGACTGCCGGAAAGGATGTCAAGGCTGTGGCCTTAAACGATTTGAAGGAGCGTGTGAAGGACGATGAGAATGCTGTTGCAGTTTCAAAAGGGCGACATCGTCCGTCATCTCGGCCTGCTTGATTTACAGCGAACCATGCAGCGCGCGCTGCGTAGAAGCGGTTTGCCGATCGCGTATTCCAATGGCTTTAATCCGCATATTGTGATGTCGTTTGCTTCCGCATTGTCTTCGGGGATTCCCGGCGACGCGGAATTGCTGGATGTGTCGCTGAGTGGGGAAGCGACGGCGGAAGCTTGTATGGCGGCCATGAACCGCGTTCTGCCGCCAGCCTTGCAGGTTTCCCGCGTGCGGATGGTGGACGATCGTTTTCCGAAGGTCAGCGCGGCGCTGCGTCAGGCAGAATACAGAATTACGCTGACGGGCGGCGGGGCCTGTCTGGTCGCGATGGCAATTCCGACGTTTCTGGCCCAGGATGAAATCATGGCACTGCGCAAGACTAAACGTGCGGAGACGATGGTCAATATTCGCCCGATGATTCATGCGCTGACAGCGCAGACGGACAAGGAAAAGAATGCGGCGGTGTTGACGGCGCGCGTTTCCTTCGTTGAAGCCGCGACGCTCAAGCCAGATTTGCTGGTAGAGTCGCTGTGTACTTTTGCAGAGGCACGACCGGAGCGGTGTGAAATTCGCCGCACCTGTCTGCTTGGAGAGAAGGACGGACAAGCCGTTCCGCTGATTGATCTGTAAGAGATGAAAAGAGAACTGATTGTCGATTGTAAGTCGGGCGGAACGCGCGCGGCGGTGCTGGAAGATGGCGAATTGGTCGAGCTTCATCTGGAGAGCGGTGCACCGGACGGGCAGACGGAAACGCTCTATTACGGACGCGTACAGGCAGTTCGGCCTTCCGTACATGCGGCGTTTGTGGAAATCGGGCAGGAACTCAACGCTTTTTTGCCGCTGGAAGAGGGCATGAAGATTAAAGGCGGCGACATGCTTATCGTACAGGGCGTGGCGAAGCAGACGACGCAGAGCAAAGGGCTCCGCGTCAGCACGCGAGTTAACCTGACGGGGCAGACGTTGGTGCTCATTCCCGGCGAAACGGGCGTTCATATTTCAAAAAAAGTAAAAAATCCGGCGACGCGTGCGCGTCTTTCGGAAATTGGAAGGGAAATCTGCCCACAGGATTGCGCGATTATCATTCGGACGGCTTCCGAGCATGTAACGGTTGAGCAGCTTCGGGATGAAGCGAAGGCGTTGCTGAAAATGTGGGAGACAGCTTGCCTGAGGGCGAAAGGAATGGCGAAGCCGGGCAGTTTGCTTGAACCGGAACCGTTGACCGCACGGTTGATGCGCGATATGGCGCGAGATCTGGAACGCGTTGTCGTCAATGATTTGGCAAACTATGAAACGCTTTGCCGGATTCAGCAGGAAGGTCGATTGTCGAAGGAAACGCGCGTGGAATATGCCGACGAGCGGAAGACGTTGCTGTTTGATGCGTTTAATCTTGAAACGGCGATTGATAAAGCGCTAAAAAAGCGCGTGTGGCTGCCATGCGGCGGTTATCTTATCTTTGATTTTGCCGAGGCGCTGACCGTGATCGACGTCAATTCAGGCAAGATGGTGACGGGCAAAAATGTGGAGGAAACCGCGCTCCGCGTTAACTTGGAAGCCGTAAGAGAGATTGCACGGCAACTGAGACTGCGCGACGTTGGCGGCATTGTTATTGTTGATTTGATCGATATGGAGACAGATCAAAGCAGGCGGGCGGTGCTTTCCGCCTTCAAAGAAGCGGTGAAAACAGACCGCATGCCCGTGAAAATTGAGGGGATTACGCGGCTGGGGCTGCTTGAAATAACAAGAAAACGGAAGGGCGAACAGCTTCGCCGCGCACTGAGAACAACGTGCAGCGTCTGCTCCGGTTCAGGCGAATTGCTCAGCGAAGACGAAATCGCCAGGCGGGCATATCGACAGGCACGGCGTATGGCGTTGGCTGGTCAGTGCGGGCCGTTTGTGGTCTGCCTTTCGGATAAATCGGCCAAGCTGCTGGAAGCGATGCCGCAGCCGGAAAACTGTCCCCAGATCTATGCGCTTGCCTCAGGCGGTTATCGGGAAAAATTCAGTGTGATGCAGCCGGGAGAGGGAGAACTGCCCGAACAGGCGGTCGCGCTTCAAACGAAACAAACAACTCAACAGTGAAAGAATAAAGGGAATCAGACATGAAAAGAACGCAGGCTATCGAACTCCCGCAAGAGGAAATTGCAAAGCAGAAGGAATGGATGGCGGAATTTGCCGCACTGGAGGACAGACCGCGCACCTATTGTGTGGTGACATACGGCTGCCAGATGAACGCGCATGACAGCGAAACGCTGGAAGGCATGCTGGCTGAGATGGGCATGACGCCCGCCTCCACGCGAGAAGAAGCGGATTTCGTTATCTTCAATACCTGTTGTGTTCGCGATAATGCCCAGCGCCGCGCGCTTGGCAATGTGGTTTGGCTCAAAGAACTTAAAAAGACGCGCCCAGAATTGATGGTCGGCGTTTGCGGCTGCATGATGCAGCAGCCGGGTATGGGCGAACAGATTTTGAAGCAGTATCCGTTCGTCGATCTGGCTTTCGGCACGCATAACCTGTATCGGTTTGCGCAGCTGATGCTCAAGGCTGTTCAGTCCCGCCGCCGCGTGGTCGAAGTCATTCAGGACGACGAAGGGAGTATTCCGGAGGATCTGCCCGTCCGCCGCAGCAGCCCCTATCACGCGTATATCACCATCATGTACGGCTGCAACAATTTCTGCTCGTACTGCATTGTGCCGTATGTCCGCGGCCGCGAGCGTTCCCGCGCGTCGGCACGCATCATCGAGGAAGCCCGCGAACTGAAAGCCGAAGGCGTGAAAGAAATCATGCTGCTGGGGCAGAACGTCAATTCTTATGGTTTGGATATGGAGGGCGAACTGAGCTTTGCGCAGCTGCTGGCTGAACTGGACAAGGTGGGGATTGAGCGCATTCGCTTCATGACTTCTCATCCGAAGGATATTTCCGATGAGCTGATTGACGTGATGGCGGCAAGCAAACATATCTGCCATGCGCTGCATCTGCCTGTTCAGCACGGCAGCAATCGGATTCTCCAATCGATGAATCGCCGCTATACGCGCGAAAAATATTTGGAGCGCGTAGAAGCAATTCGCGCAAAAGTGCCGGATATCAGCCTGACGACCGATCTCATTGTCGGTTATCCGGGCGAAACCGAGGAAGAATTTGAAGAAACCTGCTCGTTGGTGGAGCGGGTCGGCTATGACAGCGCATTCACCTTCATCTATTCGCCTCGTGTGGGGACACGCGCGGCGGATATGCCAGATCAGATTCCGGAGTCGGTTTCTTCTCGCAGAATCCAAAAACTGATAGCGCTGCAAAAGGAAATTACACATAAGCGTTATGCAAAATATATCGGCCAGGTGCACAACGTGCTGGTGGAGGAAGCATCCCGACGGGATGAAAACCAGATGGCCGGCAAAAATGAATACAACATCACCGTCAATTTTCCGGGCGACAAGAGCCTTGTCGGGCAGATTGTCAAAGTGAGAATCACATCCGCCGGAGAAAGCACGCTGCGCGGCGAACGCGTGGATTAAGTGGCGGCGTAAGCCGCGAAAGGAGAATATGATGAGCAAAGTGACGGACTGCGCCCGCGAACTTGGGCAGGCGATTGTCGATTCCGAAGAATACAAGACTATGCAAATGGCGGAAAAGACCGCGATGAGCGACCCTGCCGTGGCGGCCGCAATGAGCCGCTATCTGGAGGCAAAGGACAACATGCACGCTGCGATGAGCACGGGCGACGCGGACCAGATTGCGCATTTCAGCCAGGAGATGGACGATGTGCAGCAGGCACTCAATGCGATGCCTGCCGTAGATGCCATGACGACTGCGCGCCAGAATTTTTCCGAATTGATGAATCAGGTCAACCATGTGCTTGAATTTATGATTACGGGCGAAGTGGAACAGGGCGGCGGATGCACGGGCAACTGTGCTTCCTGCGGCGGCTGCCACTGAGCAAAAGGACGAAAGAAAAGGCTGACGGAGGCACATAGATGGCAAACATGACCCCGATGATGCGCCAGTATTTGGAAATGAAGGATAAATATCCGGGGATGATTCTCTTTTTCCGGCTGGGCGATTTCTATGAGATGTTTTTCGACGACGCCAAGCTGGTTTCAAGAGAGCTGGAACTGACGCTCACCGGGAAAAGCTGTGGTTTGGAAGAGCGTGCACCGATGTGCGGCGTGCCCTTTCACAGCGCGGAAACCTATATCAATCGGCTGATTGAAAAGGGCTATAAGGTTGCAATCTGCGAACAGATGGAAGATCCGGCGACAGCCAAAGGACTGGTCAAGCGCGATGTCATCCGCGTGGTGACGCCGGGCACGGTGATCGAACAATCCATGCTGGACGAATGCAGAAACAACTATATCCTGTCCGTCTGCATGGATGGAGAGCATGCGGGTTTGGCGTTTGCAGATGTTTCAACGGGTGAGTTTCATCTATATGAAATCGAAAAAGCTTCAACGAGGCTTCAAGATGAAATTGTGCGGATCATGCCCAAAGAGATTATTGCCAATGCATCACTCCCGGAGAACGCAACGACGCTGCACGTGGATGTTCAGGACGGGATGCGTTTTCAGCTGGCTCGTGCGCGCGCGGCGCTGTTGGAGCATTTTAAAGTGCAAAGCCTGGATACGTTCGGCATTGGCAGAATGAAGCTTGGCATTCGTGCGGCAGGCGCGTTGATGAAATATCTCGAAGAAACCCAGAAAAACGCGCTGGAACACATGACGGGGCTGGATGAGTATCACGACAAACGATACATGATGCTCGATCATACGGCGCGCCGCAATCTGGAATTGACGGAAACCATGCGATCCAGACAAAAGCAGGGATCTTTGCTGGGGATTCTGGATTACACCTGCACGGCGATGGGGGCGCGCACGTTGCGCGGCTTTATCGAACAGCCGCTGGCCGTCAAGCGTGAAATTGATGAGCGGCTGGAAGCGGTTCAGATGCTGGCACAGGCGGATATGACCGTGGACATGATTCGCGAAGCGCTGATGCAGGTTTATGATGTAGAGCGCCTGCTCAGCCGTATTGCATATAAATCCATCAATGCAAAAGACTGTCTGGCTCTTCGGGATTCGCTCTCTCATGTGCCGGAGATTCATGACGCACTGGCTTCTATCGCGCCGAATGGTATGCTGGGCTGCCTGCTCGATCAACTGACTCCGCTTGACAATGTCGTAGAGAAGCTGACTCAGGCCATCGACCCGGATGCACCTGCGCTGATGAGCGAAGGCCACTATATCAAGAGCGGATATAACGCGGAACTGGATAAACTGCGCGAAGCTTCACGAAACGGCCATCAGTGGATTGCCGATTTGGAGGCCAAAGAGCGAGAGCTGACGGGCATCAAGAATCTCAAAATTCAATATAATCGCGTGTTCGGCTACTACATTGAAGTGACGAAGTCCAACTATGAGCAGGTGCCTTATCGCTACACAAGAAAGCAGACGCTGGCCAACTGTGAACGCTATATGACGCCGGAATTGCATGAAATTCAGGAAACCGTGCTCGGCGCACAGGAAAAGGCGGTTCGGCTGGAACAGGGGTTGTTTATCGAAATCCGAGAGTTCCTTTCCACGCAGATTCCGCGCATTCAGCATACGGCGGTGGGGCTCAAGACGCTCGACGCGCTGGTTTCGCTGGCGGTTGCTGCGGTGAAGAACCGCTATGTTCGGCCGGAAATTACGGAAGACGGTGTAATCGATATTGAGGATGGCCGTCATCCTGTGGTCGAGGCGGGCATGCACGGTGACGAACAGTTTGTGCCCAACAGTACGCTGCTCGACGATAAAGATAACCGCATGCTCATCATTACTGGCCCGAACATGGCGGGCAAGAGCACCTATATGCGTCAGGTGGCGCTTATCACGCTGATGGCGCATATGGGTAGTTTTGTTCCGGCGGAAAGCGCTAAAATCGGAATTGTGGATCGCATTTTTACTCGTGTCGGCGCATCCGACGATTTGGCGAGCGGCCAATCTACGTTTATGGTGGAAATGAACGAGATGGCGCACATTCTGCGGAGCGCAACATCTAAATCGCTGATTGTACTCGATGAAATCGGACGTGGAACGAGTACGTTTGACGGCTTGAGCATCGCGTGGGCAGTTGTGGAATACCTGGTGGACAAAAAGAAAATCGGCGCAAAGACGCTGTTTGCGACGCACTACCATGAATTGAGCGAATTGGAAGGCCGGCTGGGCGGTGTCGTCAACTACCGTATCAGCGTGAAGGAACACGGCGAGGATATTATCTTCCTGCGCAAAATTGAGCGTGGCGGCGCCGACAAGAGTTTCGGCATTCATGTGGCGCACTTGGCGGGCATGCCCAGACCCGTTATCATGCGCGCCCATGAGATTCTGGCAAGGCTAGAAACCAACGATGTAAGTCAGAGCACCATCGGACAGAACATTCTGGGCGAGGATGAAAAGAAACCCAAGCAGGTCAATCTGTTTGAAGCCCCTGCAATGGATTTGGTTGAAGAAATCCGTGCGCTGGATGTGATGAGCATGACGCCGATTGAGGCGCTTAATACGCTTTTCACGCTCAAAGAGAAGGCGCGCAAGGCATAAAACACGAGAGAAAGGAAAGCTGCCGTGGAAGACAGACCGATACTCAGGCTTGATCAGGAGCTGATTGGAAAAATCGCCGCAGGCGAGGTGGTGGAAAGCCCTGCTTCGGCGATTAAGGAACTGGTGGAAAACAGTTTGGACGCTGGCTCAACATGCGTTACCGTGGAAATTCGTGACGGCGGCATTGCCTATCTGCGTGTGACGGATAATGGACGCGGCATCCGCGCCCGCGACGTCCGCATGGCGTTTGAGCGCCACGCGACAAGCAAAATTACCAAATCGGATGATCTGTTTGCGCTTCATACGCTGGGGTTCCGCGGTGAGGCGCTGGCTTCGATTGCCGCCGTATCCAAGCTGACGCTGACGACGAAGAGCATCCACGAGGAAAGCGGAACACGTGCCGTCAACGAGGGTGGAGAAATCAAGGGGATAACGGAAGCGGCCAGCCCGCAGGGCACGACCATCGTGGCGCGCGAACTGTTTTACAACACGCCTGTCCGACTCAAATTTTTGAAAAAGCCGACGACGGAAGCCTCGAAGGTCGCTGAAGTAATTGCGCGCCTGATTCTGGCGCATCCGGACGTCTCCTTTCGTCTGATTCACAATGGGAAACAGATTTATGCCAGCTCCGGCAACGGGGATTTGCGCAGTGCGGTTTTCAGTTTGTATGGACGCGAAACCGCAAGCGCGATGATTCCCGTGAAATCGGAAGGTTCCGTATCGGTCAACGGATTGGTCGGCGTAGGACTGCAGGCGAGGTCGAACCGTGCGCGCCAGACATTTATCGTCAACGGGCGCACAATACGCAGCCAGGTTTTAACACAGGCGCTGGAGGATGGATGCCGTGAGCGCGTGACCATCGGGCATTACCCGATCTGCGTACTGAACATTGATATGCCGACGAACACGGTGGATGTTAACGTACATCCGAACAAGTTGGAAGTACGTTTCAGCGACGAGCATCTGGTTTATGAAAATGTGTGCGGCGCAGTTGCGGACAGTTTTTCTGTGTCACCGCTGAAAAGCGCGCCGCATATGACGCTGACGCGTGAAGTGCCGCAGACGACGCTTAATCCGAGCGTCGTTCAGGTTATCGACACGCAGACCGAATCGGGGATTGAACAGGCGAGGGAGCAGACCAAAACGGAAGCCCGGCAGCCTGTTATTAAAACAATCAACATCCAAATTAACCCGCCTAAACAAGAAGAATCTGTTCAACAGCAGACGGAGACGGACAAGCCTACGCCGCAGCAGCAGGCGGATTTTACGTCGTTTGTGACACAGTATTTTGGCGGCGCTGCTTTGCGGGAAAGCGTGGTTCCGGGACGACAGGAACCGCTTGGCTTCGCTAAATTGAATGACAGACTGGCAGAACAAAATGAGACAGCCGGGGAGGCAGAAGCGATTGAAACGCAAAGGGCAGAGAAAAAGCCGGAAGCAGTTCAGCAGGAGCTTTTGCCCAAGCAAGAGGTGAACACGCTGGGCGACGAGCTGAGCGGCTATTCGATGGTGGGCGTTGCGTTTGATACATACATCATTTTGCAAAATCAAAAACAACTGATTATGATTGACCAGCATGCGGCACACGAGCGCATTCTCTATGAAAAGCTGATGCGTGAAATCGATGCGGGCGTAGGTTCGCAGCTGCTGATGGTGGCGCAGGTGGTGCATGTTACGCCGCAGGATGCGGTGAAGATTGAAGCCTATCGGGAGGATATTCAGGCGGCGGGATTTGATATTGAACCTTTTGGCGACGATGCTTATCAGATTCGCGCTGTGCCAAACGTGCTGGGTGTGCCGCAGACAAAGAGCGCTTTTCTGGATATGGTGGATCGTCTGGGGGAACTTCGCGTGCTTTCAACTGCGCAGAAGCGGCGCGATGCGATTCTGCAAATGGCGTGCAAAAAAGCGGTTAAAGGCGGAGATAAGCTGACGATGGAAGAAATTAAGCCCTTGTTGGTAGATATGCTTCGCACGAACGCACCGCCGACCTGTCCGCACGGCCGCCCATTGGTTGTGGTATTGGAGCGTACAGAAATTGAGAAGAGATTCAAGCGGATTAACGATTAAATCGGGAGAGAAGATATGAAACCGATTGTATTGGCGCTTGTCGGGCCGACCGGCGTGGGCAAAACGCAGGTTTCGCTGGACATAGCGCGCGCGTTGAACGCGGAAATTCTTTCAATGGATTCCATGCAGGTTTATCGAGGAATGGATATCGGAACAGCGAAATCCACACTCGAAGAACGACAGAATATTGCACATTATATGATCGATATAGCTGATCCACATGCGTGTTTCACGGTGGCAGACTATCGAGAACAGGCATTTCCGGTGATCGACGACATTTTATCTCGCGGGAAAACGCCCATGCTGGTCGGCGGAACGGGACTTTATCTGGATGCAATTCGCTATGAGATGAAGCTGGGCGAAAATGGCGCAGATGAAACCATCCGATCACGTTTGCGGAAAATTGCGGACGAACCGGAAGGCCAGATTAAGCTGCACAAAATGCTTGAAACAGTTGATCCGCAAACTGCGCAGAAATTACATCCTAATGATATACGACGCGTTATGCGCGCGCTCGAAATCTATGAAACATCGGGCAAGACCAAGAGCGAACAGGCAAACGACGCGCGTCGGGAAGGACGATATCATGTGATGGTTTACGGCTTGTCTCAGCCGAGAGAAAAGATGTATGCGAGAATCAATGCACGTGTGGATGAGATGATGGCCGATGGGCTTGTGGAGGAAGTTAAAAGGCTGCTTGATCAGGGTGTCGAGCCCAATCGGGAGGGCGGCGCAATGCAGGCGATCGGTTATAAGGAGATCGTCGGTGCATTGCGCGGAGATATTTTCATGGAACGCGCCGTGGAGCTGATCAAGCAGAATTCCAGGAGATATGCTAAACGGCAGTGGACATGGTTTCGGCATGATCAAGCAACAAAGTGGTTTGATTATGCCGATTACCAGACAAAGAAAGCACTTGAAGCAGCACTTTTGAATGAAATGCAAAGCGACATGCAGGCGTATTCAAAAGAAAAATAAAAAAAGGCCGATGTTCAGAAATACGGTATTGGACGTCGGTCTGTTTTTGTGCGCAGGTATTCTATGAACGAAAAACAGGTGCAGGACATAGGATGATATCGACCCCAAAGGGATAAGGAGTGGAGAATATGAATCAATTATGCTGCTCCCAAGATATGTGCGGCAGACCGGAAAGATCGCCGTGCTGTGAAGGGGAATATATCATTGAGCGCGTCATCGGAAAAAACCGGCAGAAATGCTGTTATCAGGGCATTTTGCCCATTGAAAATAGCGGAACATTCTGCCCACCGTTATTTCTGAAAGAAATTGAAGTTATAGATATTGCGACGATATGCCCTGCTCAGCCATGCTCTTGTGGAACTCAGCAACTTCGACTGACGCTTCTGCTTCGGAGCATAGACGGCAGAGGATGTCGTTTTCAATCCTATGCAGAAGTTCAGATTGAGGTCTGTGAAGGGACAAACCGACCGACGGTATGTAAAACAAATGTACGACGTGGCGCAACGGTATGCATCAGACGCGCTCAGTTTTGTCCGCCGTCAGGTTTTGATGTGGAGCTGTTGATTGACGTTGAAACGATTATCAGCCGTGTGGAGATCATCGGGCAAGAAAGGCGCTGTCAATCTGTGTGTCCAACACTTCCGCTGTACCCGCCTGTGCCATGCTGCGGCAAGAAAAACGAACATTTGTGGGAATGAAACTGATAAAAAGAGCAAAAAGACTTGAATGCGCACGCAAAGTGATGTAGAATAGAATAATCGTTCACAATATAAAAAAGATGAAGGGGTAAAGAAACGTATGCAGATGCTGAAAGATGCCATTCTGGAGCGCGGTAAGGCGCTCAATCAGGATGTTCTGTTGGTGGATTCTTTTCTGAATCATCAGGTTGATGTTGCGCTGATGGAAGAAATCGGCGAGGAATTTGCAAAGTATTTCGCCGATCGAGGCATTACGCGCGTGGTGACGATTGAAAGTTCCGGCATTGCGCCTGCATCGTTTACGGCGCTTGCGCTTGGTCTGCCGTTGGTTATCATGAAAAAGCAGACTTCCCGCATTCTGAAAGGGGATCTGCTTCAGACAACTGTCCGCTCTTTCACAAAGGGCACGCAGTATGAACTGACGGTAAAGCGTGAGTTTTTGCCTGCCGGTGAAAAAATTCTGTTAATTGATGATTTTCTTGCCAGCGGAGAAGCGGCTTTCGGCGTTATTCATTTGGCACAGCAGGCGGGCGCAGAGGTCGCCGGAATTGGCATTGTTATTGAAAAGGCGTTTCAAAGTGGCCATCAACGGCTGGCAGACGAAGGCATGGACGTGTATTCGCTGGCACGCATTGCGTCTATGTCCGCAGATGCCATCACCTTTGCAGAATAACCAATCTTTGCGGTGGGCGACAGCCTTCCGCGTTTTATTTTTACCAAGAATCTGGAATTGGATGCACGCTTTTTCTGTGAAATCTGCTAAAAAAGCGAATTACAGATGCAACGAACAGCAGAATATGATATAATCAAAAGAAGGGGTATGAAAGACTGCGCTTTTGAAGAGTAAACAGCGATAACTTTGGGGAGGTTTTATATAATGACTCAATCTGTGCTTCCGCTGATTCTGGCATCCGGTTCGCCCAGACGGCGGGAACTTCTTGATTTGATGGGACTTGCATACACGGTGGAGACGCCGGATGTGGATGAGAGTTTTTCTGGAAAGCCGGCCGAAACGGTGATGGAAATTTCCCGCCGGAAAGCGGTTGCCGTTGCCGGACGACACGATGAAGCTATCATCATCGCGGCGGATACGCTCGTATTTGCGGATGGACCGCTCGGCAAGCCGCATATACCGGAACGCGCGAAAGAAATGCTTCAAAGTTTAGCCGGGAATTGGCATCATGTTTATACTGGTGTGACTGTTATCAATACGCGCAGCGGACGCATTCTTCGCAACGTTGAAAAAACGCGTGTACACATTGTTCCGATGACGGAAGAGGAGATCGACGCTTACGTGGCGACCGGAGAACCGCTTGACAAAGCGGGTGCTTATGCCATTCAGGGCATGGGCGGCATGTTTGTGGATCGTATTGATGGCTCATATTCCAACGTGGTTGGTCTGCCGATGGCCATGCTGCGCACAATGCTTGTACAAATCGGCGGTATGAGCGAGCGGGGAGTTGTTTAATGGCGGGTTTTCAGTTTGTTTCGCCGGATATTGCGGTGGATATCGGAACGGATAATACGCGTGTATATGTCAAGGAAAAAGGCATCGTCGTCAACGAGCCTTCTGTGGTAATTACACGCGGGGAAGGGCCGAAGAATATCGTTGCCGTTGGCGACAGCGCGGAGGAAATGATTGGCAGAGCGGGCGGAAACATTCGGATTATCCATCCGCTGCGCGACGGTGTGATTGTTGATTATGAAATGGCGCAGATCATGATCCACTATTTTGTCAGCAAAGCGATCGGAACGCGCCGCTTTGTACGCCCGCGCGTGGTTGTGACAATGCCGGGCGACGTCAGCAAAGTGGAACGCCGGGCAGTGATCAATACAATGGAAAAGATTGGCGCGCGTCAGATTTTCGTGGTTGAGCAGGCGTTTGCGGCCGCGCTTGGCACAGGATTGCCTGTGTATGAGCCGCAGGGCAGCTTTATTGTGGATATTGGCGGCGGAACGACAGAGGTTGCTTTGGTTTCAATGGGCGGCGTGGTATTGTCTCATTCTGTCAGAGTGGCAGGCAATAAGATCGATGAAGCGATTGCCGGCTTTTTGAAAAAGCAGCACGCCATTCTGGTTACGGATCGCGTTGCCGAGCAGATCAAGTTTGATTTGGCTGACGTCCGAAGCGAAAGGAAGATGGAACATATCGCTGTGGTGCGCGGACGCGACATTGCAACGGGTATGCCGTTGACTGTGGATGTAAATATGGCCAAAGTCAGTGAGGCGATTCGTGAACCGATTCAGGAGATTCTGGGCGCGATCAAGTGGGTGCTTGGCCGTATTCCGCCTGAACTTTGTGCAGATATTCTGCAAAATGGTATTTTTCTGACGGGTGGATCGGCTGCACTTCCGAATTTGGATACGATGATTGCGACGGAATTTGGCGTTCCGGTATCAGTTGCCAGAGATGCAGGCGAATGCACGACATTGGGCGCCGGATATATGGCGGATCATTTTGATATGTTGGGCGGAATAAGCGGAAAAGCTGAATAAAGCCCACTTGCAAGGGAAGGCAAGCGATGAAAAAAAAGCATCCTTTTTTGTATAATATTATTCGCAGATCGATTGTCGTAGTGCTGCTGGCCATGATGGCGCTTACAGCATATAATCAGTCCACCGGATCGCTCATTTCACCGGAAGGGCTGTTGGCGAAAATCATTACGCCGATTCAGGGGGTTGTATCGCAGGCTAGTCAGGCAATCTCCAATTATATGTATCGCGTGAAACTCAGAAGCAATATTGAATATGAGTACAACCAACTTAAAGCGCAAAACGACGAATTAACCTTACGCAGTATTCTATACGAAGAACTGGAACAGGAAAATACGCAGTTGCGTGCGTTGCTTGGCGAATATGAGTCGCGCTCGACCATGAACCCCGTGCTTGCACGCGTAATTGCCAGCGAAACGGGCAATTATTTTTCCACATTTACCATCAACAAAGGCAAAAATGACGGCGTGGATACGCAGATGGCCGTCATCACATCCGAAGGTCTGGTTGGCTATACCTACGAGGTATTTGACACCACGTCCAAAGTGATTACGATCATAGATGATCAGGCGAGCTTGGCCGCTTTGATTGAAAGCAGCCGCGACCAGGGCGCCGTTAAGGGTACGCTCGGAAGCACCGGAGAGCCGCTTTGCCGAATGTATTATCTTTCGGCGGACAGTGTTCCAAGACCCGGCGACCGGGTGATTACTTCCGGCGTGGGCGTTTCGTTTCCGAAAGGTCTGCTGATCGGCTATGTGCGCGAAAGCACGCGTGCGATTGAAGATAGCAAGCACTACATCGTGGTCGAACCTGCGGCGGATTTTGAACACATCGAAAACGTGCTCGTGCTGCGGTATTACGCCGACGTTGAAGCGATGCCGGATAACTATGACAATACGGAAGTGATCATTGCGCCGGTTGCAACTGCGAGACCGCAGGCTGTGATCGAGGAAGAACGTTTGACGAATTCCACGCCTGTTCCGTTGCCGGATGCGCCGGGCAAAGCGACACCGACCCCTGAGCCGGAAGCGCTGGATATCGTGATCGATGAAGAGGCAATGGGGGATTTGGCAGAGCGTATTGTGGAGGCAACGTCGACTCCGGCGCCGGAAACGACGGAGGAACCGATTGTCTATGATGATCCCGAAGTCGATGCGCCGTTCCCCGATGATTTGTAAAACGGACGACATGAGGTGAAGCGATGTCAAGAGCAATACGGATTGTCGTTACGGTCTTTCTGGCGTGCATCTGTCAGACGGATTTGGTAAAGTATATTCGGATAGCGGGAATTGCGCCGGATATGCTGACCGTTTTTCTGGTGCTGCTGACGGGCTACACCGGCGCATATGGAGGGTTTTGCGCCGGAAGCCTGTTAGCGATGCTGTATGACGCCAGCGTCGGCTATGTGCTCGCTATCAATTTGGTTTGCTACGCATTCATTGGCTGGGCGGCTCCGATGCTGCGCAGCGCGATGAATAAAAAGCTGAGTAAAGTTAAACACAAAAGCTATCTGGAATTGATGCTCATCTGTTTTTTCCTGACGCTGATGAGAGAAATTGTTTATATCGGCTATTTGTTCCTCATTGGCGCAGAACAGAGCGTTGTGACGATCCTGCGCGCCCTGCTTTGCGCGGCATACAGCGCGGCGATGATCCTTCCGTGCTCGTTGATAACGGGCAAAGTGATGAGCATACATCCGTTTAAGCGGAAAAAGGATGAGGATTTGACGGAAGATATGGACGTGAAAAAGACCAAACGTTGATCACTTTCGGAGGTTTTGTGTTTCGTGAATAAAAAATATCTGGGCCGATATCGGACGATTGCCTGCATGGTGGCTGTGCTTTTCGGCGTGTTGATTACGCGGCTTTTTAACTTGCAGGTTGCGGGATACGAGGATAATCTGGACAGCGCAGAAAGCAAAAAGACCAAGATCATTACCAGCCAGGGATCTCGCGGAACAATTATGGACGTGAATTCGCTGACATTGGCATATGACAAGCAGATTTACAACGTACAATTTTATCGTGATCCCAATTACACGCCGACTGACATCGATGAAACAACGGGCAAAACGGTCAGTCAGTACAAGGTATATACGAACGCCATCATCAATGTGATCGATATTGTTGAGAAAAATGGCGGTACGCTCAATACATCGTTTTCCCTTGTTCAGGATGAAATGACGGGGCTTTGGGTTTTTACATGGAACAATAGCAATTATACGCAGGCGCAGCAGGATGCGCGCGAAAAAATGTGGCGCAGCAACTTCTATGTCAGCAGCACTACCGCGTATCCGCAGCAGGAATTATTTGAAAAGCTTTGCACCAAATACAGGATTCCTGACGAACTGAGTACCGAAAAGAAAATTCAGGTGCTCAGCGTATGGGAAACCATGCAGAACAATGCGTTCCTTTCTCAACCCATTACCATTGCCTCCAACGTCAGCTGGGAGACTGTTATCGAGATTGAGGCTAAAGCGCTGACAATGGAGGGCATCAGCGTTTCGGTGAGCACGCAGCGCGTGTATCCCAACGGTACACTGGCATGCCATGTTATCGGTTATATCGGTAAAATTCAGAATTACGACACGTACTACGCTTCTTATAAGGATAAGGGATATGCGCTGTCGGACTTGATTGGCCTTGACGGCGTGGAAAAGACAATGGAGGATTGGCTTTCTCCATGCACGACGCAGCGCGTGGGTAAACGCGTTGTGGAAATTGATCGATACGGCGCAGTCAGCCGAACGCTTTCTTCGACGGAAGCGACGGATGGCAACAACATCAAGCTGACGATTGATTCCAACCTCCAGCGTATTGCGGAAAGCGCGCTGGAAGAGAATATCAATTATATCCGAGATCGGCAGGAAATTCTGCTCAACAGCGACACCTGGCTGGATACGAATAAAGCGGAACTCCAGGGTACGACGCGCGACTTTGAAACCAATCCGATTGAGCTGGCGGAAAAAGGCGCTGTGGTTGTCATCGATATGGAGGGGCGCGTGTTGGCGCTGGCGAGCTATCCGCCGTACGACCCGAATGCGTTCATTGTGGGCGGCGAAGCGGCGGCCAACATTCTGCTCGATTCACGCAACCCGCTGGTCAACTACGCTATCGGTTCGCGCGATACGCCGGGTTCTATTTTCAAGATGGTTACAGCTACTGCCGGTCTGCTGAATGGTCAACTTACGCTGTCTGAACGGATCAGCGACGGCGGCCGGTTTGACAAATATGACAAAACGAATCCGCCGCGCTGCTGGCTGAATCCGAAGAGATTGAGCCAACACGCCGAGCAGACGGTTGTCGAGGGTATTACGCATTCCTGTAACTATTTCTTCTATACGGTTGGCTCGCGGCTGTATGAGAATACGGATGATCAGCTTTATAAGACGGCGGCGCTTTATGGCTTGACGACGAAAACCGGCATCGACCTGCCGGGCGAGCTTCAGGGTTATGTAGCCAGCCAGACAACGTTGTATGATAAAAATAAAGCCATCAGTGCAGCTGAGCAGTCTACATGGAGACCTTCGATTGTTTTTAACAATATCAAAAAGCACCTTGTCGATGTCGGCGAACAGTACAATATGACGTTCGACGAGGAAAAACTGAACAAATGCGTTAAGCGGCTGATGGATATGGCTGTTGACTACAACCAGAATGACTGGCTGCCGGAAATCCGAACTATCCTGATGGAAGAGCTGGATATGCCGCGCGAACTCGTTTATTTGCAGATTGTAGCCGGTGATACGTACATCATGCTGAACGAAATTAAGTGGGGCGGTTCGGAAGCGATCATGGCGGCGGTTGGCCAGTCGATCACCACGGTGACGCCGGTTGCAATGGCGCGCTATGTGGCGGCTGTTGCGAATGGCGGCAAGGTTTATGACCTGCGGCTGATCGACTCCATTATTTCACCGGATGGCGAAGTGCTCAGCGAGAGCACGCCGATTCTGGCATCCGAAATCGAAGGCGACGGGGTTCAGGAATATCTGGCGGCGCTGCGGCAAGGCATGAGCGACGTTACCAAAGATGAAGGTACTGCAGGTTCGTTCTTCAAAGGCGAATATGCCGATGTCGGCGAGAAGATGGGCGCTAAGACAGGTACGGCGGAAAAGACGAGCATCGACCTGGAGAATAACGCGTGGATGGTGGCCTTTGCACCATATGATGATCCGCAGATCGCTGTATGCGTATATATCCCGCACGGATACAGCGGATCGTACTGCTCTATCACAATTCGTGAAGTTTTGAACTACTATCTGGAACACATGGACTTGGACAGCGAGGATATCATGCCGCCTTCCAATGCGCTGGCGTATTGATATCGGAGAGGGACAATGGCGAAAATTTTTGCTGTGTGTTCAGGCTGCGGCGGCGTCGGCAAAACGACGGTTGCGCTTTCTTTGGCAGTCAGCGCTGCAAAACGGGGCAAGCGCACGATTCTGCTTGACGCCTCAGGAGTAAGCCGGGCATGCGATTTGGCGTTGGGGCTTGAGAACATTGTTGTGCTTGATATGGCGGATGTGGCTAATCGACAGGCAGGAATTGAAGCGGCGCTGTATAAAGCGCCGAGATATGAAAATCTGCGTTTTGCCTGTGCATCGCTGTATGACGATGTGTCGATAATGGAACTGACGAGCACGCTGTTGGCGCTTCATTCGCTTTGTGATGTGCTGGTGATTGATTGTCAGACGGGACATTTTGCGCTCGGACGGGAGTTGCTTGGGCGAGAAGATGTGCGTCTTATTGTAACGCGTCCGGATGACGTGTCAATCCGGGCGAGCGAGCGCATGATGATGAAGGATAGAAGCGGCTTGGAGGAAAGAATGCTGGTTGTCAATCGGGCTTCGGCGTTGTACGTTCGCAAAAAAATGCAGTATGACGCAAAAACGGTTGAAATGACGCTGGATTGTCCGCTGGCCGGATGTATTCCGGAGGATGATTCCGTGGCAGCCTGTTCGCAGAAAGGACGCATTGCACTCGAATGTGACGGCCCCGCACGCAGAGCGCTCGCCCAGTTGACGGACATCCTGTTGGGCGAAGTATAAACAAGGAGACAAAGCATGTTCTTTTCGGAAAACAACAGGTTATCCAGGCCGCATTTTGACTGGCCGCTGCTGGTCGCGAGCTATATGCTGGCGCTTTATGGCGTGCTGGCTATCACGATTGCGAACTTCGATCCGTCGCTTGGTTCGGACCGTTCGCTTCAGGATCTGGTTATGGATGCCAATAACGGTCGTCTTCAGCTGCTTTGGGTTGTAGTGAGCATGGTTGCCGTGGCTGTTATCGTCAATATTAACTATACGATCATCGGTAAGTTATGGCCGGTTATCTATTTTATTGACGTACTGCTACTGGGGCTGGTGCTTACGACCTCCAAAATCAACGGCGTCAGCGGCTGGTTTCAATTCCTTGACCGTACCTTTCAGCCGTCCGAGTTGGCAAAATTGGCGTTGATCATCACATTATCTAAAGCTTTAACGCGCCATCCGGATAAGCCGATTCCTAATTTCAGATACTTCATCTATATTTGTATCCATTTTGGTATTCCGGCGCTGCTGATTGCCGCACAACCTGATATTGGTACATTGATGGTATTTTGCGTTATCTTCGTAGCGCTGCTGTTTGTTTCCGGTTTTGAACTGCGTTGGATGTTTCTGCTGGGCGGTATTGTTGCGGCGGGGCTTACGCCGATCATCTTCTATCTGGCTTCAACGAATAACTTCCGCTGGCTGCGTCTGGTTGCGTTTATGAATCCGGAATCCGACCCGACGGGTAGCAGCTACCAGATCGTCAATTCAAAGATCACAATCGGGTCAGGCGGACTGTATGGAAAAGGAGCATGGTCAGAGGGAACGCTGACGCATCTTAACTATGTACCGGAAAACCATACGGATTTTATCTTTTCAGTTGTGGGCGAGACGCTTGGCTTTGTTGGCGCGCTGGTGCTGCTCACGCTTTATGCCTTCGTGATTTATCGCATGCTTCTGCTTGCATTCCACACCAACGACAAATTTGGGCAGCTGATTATTGTCGGCGTGATGGCCATGCTGGTTTTCCATGTATATGAAAACATTGGCATGTGCATTGGCGTAATGCCGATTACGGGTATTCCGCTTCCGTTTATCAGCTATGGCGGAACAAATCTGGTTGTGAATATGGCAGGTGTGGGCTTGGTACTCAATGTCACCCAACATAAGAGTTCGATGGATTTAAAGAATAAGGTGGAATAGTTCTGGTTCAAAACCCCTCCGCATAGTGTTTGGCAGAAAAGTGAAGGAGGGAAAAGCGGCATGGACAACGGCGGTAAAAAAGTCGTCATGGCGCAAATGAGGCCGCGCGAGCGGCGGGAGTGGACAAAGGAAAAGCCGCATAAAAGGCGGCTGAAATGGGATAAGCGGCTGTTGAGAAGGTCTGTGCCTTTAGCGGCCGCTTTTTTCTGCCTTGGAATCGCTGCGGTTGCAACAGCTTTGTTTGGCGACGATGTACAGTCTGTCATGAGTCGTGTAACAGCGGGATTTGAGTACGATGAAACGCTCGGACGGCTGCAATTTGTCAGCAGCGTTTTGCCGGAAAGCACGATGGTCTTTCTGACAGGAAACGATGACGAGCAGACGTGCACGGCAATTTTGCCGGCAGAAGTGATTACAGTGCATGCCTGGAGAAAGGATGAGCCATGGATTGAATACGAAGGAGACGGAGAAATCAGTAGCTGCATGAGCGGTGAAGTGATGAATACCGTGAAAAACCGTCAAAATGAATACACCGTGCGTATTCTGCATGCGGATGGATATGAATCAGTTTACAGCGGGTTAAGCGCTGTACGGGTGGAAGAAGGAGAATATGTTCATGCCGGATCGGCAGTCGGGACAGTGGCGGGCACAGCTGCATTTGAATTGAGGAAAGACGGGTTGTCTGTAATGCCGGTGTTCGCAAATTGAAGCTGAAAGTACAGCCGCTGTTTTTTCTCTATTTTCTGACTATTGCTGTCTTTTCATCCGTATGGGCATGCGGAGCTGCGTTGTTGGCGCTTTTGATTCATGAGGCGGCGCATCTTGCCGTCGGACATAGCATGGGTGAAAGAATCGAAAGCATTGAACTTACACCGTTTGGCGGCATAATCCATTATTCAGCCGGCGCAAGCCCACATAAAGGCGTAAAAGGCGTAGCGGTTGCCGCTGCGGGACCGCTGGCCAATTACGCGCTGATTGGATTGATGTCCTTCCCGGAAATGCAGCTTTTTTTGCCTTATTATTTTATCAGACAAGCGATTTTGATGAATGCGGGAATGATGTTCCTCAATCTTCTTCCTGTTTTGCCGCTGGATGGCGGGCGGATTGTGTTTTACATTGGATATTATGTACTTCCGGTTGGGGTACTGACATCGATGCTCTCGTTTGGCGGTATGGCGGTTGGTATAATCATGACGGGACTTTCGCTGTATGGCACGATAGAATTTGGAAAGATCAATTTGTCACTGCTTCTGGTTGGCGGTTATTTGGCGGTTTATGCTTACCGGAATAGAGGAATCATGCTTTCTGAAAATATGTATACGCTTTTACAGGAAAGGCAGGAGAACGGGAAAACCCCAACCGCTGTTCGAGTATACAGGGTAGACGGGAAAACCGAACTTTTGGCGCTAGTCGGCACTTTAGCAAACAATGAGGCAGTCGTTTTTCGTGTCGGAAATATCTGGCTGGACGACAGACAGGTTATTTCCGCTTTGCTGCATGATCCCAATATGACGGTTGAGGAAGCGTTGAAGAAAACAAATAACTCTGATGAAAATTATGGGAATGACTTGAAACATACCACGCTGTGCGATACAATAATACATGAAAATGTAGAGAAGTGAGAGGGTTTTACTTTGGACGATATACAGAAAGAGGCTGTTCATCCGCTTGAGGCGATGGGCATCAGCGGGGAAGTTGTACAGGCATTTAACTGGATGGGCTTTCATAATCTGACGGCGATTCAGGAAAAGTGCATTCCGCTGATGATGGATGGACATGATATCATCGCTATTGCACCGACAGGAACAGGCAAAACGCTTGGATTTGGCATACCCATGCTGGAATATGTTAATTTGGATGACAGCAGCGTACAGGAAGTTGTGCTTGCGCCTACGCGCGAGTTGGCGCAGCAGATAGCCGACGAGTTGACTAATCTGGCGCATTTTATCAAAGGGGTGAAAATTGCCGTCATTTACGGCGGTCAGCCGTTTGGAAAGCAAATGAGTGCGCTGAATCGCAAACCGCAAGTGCTGGTGGCAACACCGGGACGTCTGCTTGACCATATGCAGCGCGGCAATATTCGCCTCGGAACGGTGCATACGATGGTGCTCGACGAAGCGGATGAGATGTTGAAGATGGGCTTTGTGCAGGATGTTGAAAAAATCATCGAGAGCGCCGATCCGAATCGTCAGCTGGTGATGTTTAGCGCGACGACCAATCAGGATGTATTGACGGTTTCGTGGAAATACCAGCATGACCCGATTGAAATTGTTGTTCAGGCTCAGGCAGAGAATAAACCGAATATCACACAGTATATTGTAGAGTCCGATCAGAAGCAGAAATACGAGCATTTGCTGTATTTGCTGGACTCGGATCAGTATAAACGCGTGATGATCTTCTGCAACACAAAAGATATGACGGCACGCCTTTGCGAACGGCTGAAAAAAGCTGGATACAATGCCGAATGCCTGCATGGCGACGTGCGCCAATCTCTGCGAGACAAGGTAATGTCCGGATTCAGGAAGGGTGAATTTGAAATCCTTGTGGCGACGGATGTTGCGGCGCGCGGCATTGACGTAGACGACGTAGAAGCGGTGTTCAACTATGATCTGCCGGATAAGCAGGAGTTTTATGTTCATCGGATCGGACGAACGGGGCGCGCAAAACGCGCGGGCGTGAGCTTTTCTTTTGTCAGTTTCAGAGACAGTATTCGTATGGATGAAATTCTTAAGTATATTGACAGCAAGCCGATTTCGCTTGTTTTTGATGAGTTTGGAACACTCTGCTATAAGGAAAGTGGGGAACCGTTTCTCGAAAACGCATAAACGATTGGCATCAGCGGTAAAAGGAAAAGCCGCTGATGCCGCTTTTTCTGAGTACTGAAAGAAACTCTCCTTCGGAAATGGGCGATGAGAGCAGGAGGAGAAGCCTGGTATTTTTTCCATCAATACGACGAATTTGCGGCAGGTTTTCCAGCAGGGCGCGTGCACGCTCGCACGTTTCGGCACAACCGTAAAGCTGAAGAAACAGACTGAACGCCATATTTTCATCTCCAAACTACGATAAAATTTCGGGGAAACCATTGCATATTGTCTTTTTTTATGATATTCTTATATGCAGATATGAGCTTCGGTTTGTATCGTATGACGAAAGCGAGGGTTTTAACCATGGATGATATGGAAAAGATGGAGAATGATAACATCATCGTTCTGACTGATGAAGACGGTATTGATGTAGAATTTGAATTCTGCGCGTCCATCGAATATGAAGGCAATGAATACGTTGTGTTGCTTCCGACTGATGATGACGACGGTGAAGTCGTGATTCTTCAGGTGATGGAAGACGAGGAATCGGACGACGAAGACGAAGTGACTTATGTCGGTGTGGATGACGAAGAGGTGCTTCAGAAGGTGTTTGACATCTTTAAGGAACAGGCCGGCGATGAGTTTGACTTTGACGAATAAGATTTCTGAACCATAAACTAAACAGAAGGGGAGCGCGTCTGTTACAGGCAAGCTCCCCTTTAAAATTTACGAATCAGACTAACGACTTTACCCAGAATCATAACTGTTGGCACGATGATGGGTTCCATGGTATCGTTTTCCGGTTGCAGGCGGATATGACCGTTTTCTTTGTAAAAGCGTTTGACGGTGGCTTCATCCTCAATCAGCGCGACGACAATTTCACCATTGTTAGCATCCGGCTGCTTATGCACAACGATGTAATCGTCGTTCATAATACCAGCCTGAATCATGCTTTCACCACGCACACGAAGGATAAAAACATCCCCGTGTCCGACTATGTCCTCTGGCAATGTCAAAGTCTCTTCCACGTTTTCTTCTGCAAGAATTGGCGTTCCGGCCGCTACACGACCGATGACGGGAATTTCGCGAAGCATCACATTTTCAGCCGGGGGAAGCGAAGAGAAGGAAAGCCCCATTGCACGGGGCTTCATGGCGTCGCGATGAAGAAGCCCCTTTTTTTCAAGGCGTATTAAATGACCGTGCACAGTCGAGGTGGATTTCAGCCCGACAGCTTCACCGATTTCACGAACGGAAGGCGCATATCCGCGCGTTTTGATTTCCTGCTCGATATAAGCCAGAATACGCGTCTGCATGTCGCCACGCTGTTTTTGAACGGTCATTCCGTGCACACAACCTTTCGTTGCAAAACTTTTCATCATTATACCACATTCGATTCGGTGAAGGCAAGCGCAGTCAAACGTATGTTCGCATTTTTGCTAAAGATCATGCTTGATCGAAACTTAAATCGGTGATATAATGAGCAGACAAGAACGCAAGGGGACAGGAGAATGGAGACAAAACGCTGTGTTTTATATGATCGAGATTGCATAGAGTGCGGAGAGTGCAACATGTGTGACCTTGATCCGAATAAGATTTGCGATAACTGTGGAAAGTGCATCGGGCTGGATCATACCGATAAAAGTCCGGAATACCGGGCGATTAAAGTGGATGGCATCATCGATGAGACGATGGATCCGAACGACTATCTTTACGACGAAGAGACGCTGGATGATCCCGAAGAAGAGGATGATCTTTTCGGCGATGATCTGTTTCCGTTTGTGCGCGGTAATCAAAAATAATAAGTAAAAAAAGTCGGATGGATGCGATGATAAACTTCGCAAAACATTCGACTTTTTGTTTTTTAATGAATCAGATCCATCTTTCAGGGCTTCGGCAAATTAGCATGCACAGGCTCTTCACGCAGAACAGTTTTTTGCGCAGCAATGCGACGGTGATCCTCAGCGATGGCTGCGTAATGTTTGCGCGTTGTGTTGACATCTGAGTGGCCAAGCACATCGGCAACCAGATAAATGTCGCCTGTTTCACGGTACAGATTGGTGCCGAATGTGCTTCTGAGCTTGTGTGGACTGATTTTTTTCTTCAATGGAGCAGCAATGGCAGCATATTTTTTGACCATGTTTTCGACAGCGCGCTGTGTGATGCGCCGACGCTGAATCGAAAGAAAAAAAGCATTTTCATGGCCGGGCAAAGCTTCGACTTCTTTGCGCTCAACCAGATACGCTTTAAGCGCGTCTGCAACTTCATCAGAAAGGTACAAAATGACCTCTTTGCCGCCTTTTCGGGTGACGACAAAGGCATTTTGTTCAAAGTCAAAATCATCAATGTTCAAGCCTACACATTCGCTGATGCGAATGCCCGTTCCAAGAAACAGCGAAAGCATGGCGACATCGCGTTTTTTCGTGATATTATGGTATTTTTGGCAACTCTTGGGCAAAGATTGCCCGCTTTCAGCGACATCCAGAATGCGGGCGACTTCATCCACATCCAGACGGATGATGGCATGCTCGTGAAGCTTGGGCAGCGGAACGAGCGAGGCGGTGTTGCTTTCAATCAACCCTTCGGCAAACAGGTATTTGTAAAACGCTCGCAGCGAGGCGTATTTGCGTTTGATGCCGTATTCGTGATTGGTCATTTCGCGAGAAGCGGTTTCACCATCCTCAAGTGTTTCGTTTTTGACGTAGAGCGTCAGATAGCGCGCATAGCGTTCCAAATCCTGCTTGGTAACCTGACTGATATCTGCCGCAGTGAATTCGGTGACGGGCTTGCCGCTAAATTTGGGCAGTTCGCTGGAGAGATATTGAAAAAAAAGTTTGAGATCATAGGCGTAGCTGAGTCGTGTCAGCACGCTAGTCTGCTGCTCAATAGCCATAAAATAATCCGAGCAGAAATCCGGTAGTTCATGTTGAAGTTCACGCAGGCGTTTCGTTCGGTCGAGTTGAGCCTGTGTATGGTAATCATTGGGCATAAACGTCATTCCTTTACCATAGACTTCGTAAAACCGGGGTTTTGCGAAGTCTTATAAACACTTCCCTATGATGAATCAGAAGCCGATTTTAATTGGAATTTTGTGTTTTAAGCATTGTTACGATGATCGCGTATTTGGCCGGTGGCCAACTCATCGCATCGGTTGTTCCACGGATTATCCGCATGGCCTTTTACTTTGATGATTGTAACCTTGTGCGGTTGCATGACGGTCAGCAGCCATTTCCAAAGATCTTGGTTTTCAACGGGTTTTTTAGAGGCAGTTTTCCAACCGTTGCGTTGCCAACCGTCAATCCAGTTCTGCTTAAACGCGTTAACCAGATATGCGGAATCCGAATACAGCGTTACGGCACAAGGCTGCTTGAGCGCCGTAAATCCCTGAACAGCAGCAAAAAGTTCCATGCGATTGTTGGTCGTATCCGGCATAAAACCCGAAATTTCTTTTTTGTGCTCACCAAACATGAGCACGGTTCCCCAGCCGCCGGGGCCTGGATTACCTGAGCAAGCCCCGTCGGTGTACATGATGATCTCTTTCACAAAAACCTCGTCGCTTAAATATAACTTTAGATCCCAAATGGATTTACTTCTTAGACATGCGCATGGTCTTTTCGACTGTCGCGCCGACGGCATCCATCACAGCTGCGCGCATGCCGCCTTTTTCAAGCGCATACATGCCTTCAATCGTTGTGCCGCCTGGCGAGCATACCGCGTCCTTTAATTTGCCAGGATGTTCACCGGTTTCAAGCACCATCCTGGCTGCGCCGACAAGTGTTTGAGCAGCCAGTTCATAAGCCAACGCACGCGGCACACCGTATCGCACGCCTCCGTCAGCCATGGCTTCGATAAAAGCATAGACAAATGCAGGGCCGCAGCCGCTGATGCCGTTTGCGGGCGTATAGACATGGTCTTCGACTACGGCGACTTTGCCAGCCGCAGCGAAAATGCGCTCTGTAAAAGCAAATTCTTCATCTGTACAGGTACAAAGGCTTGAAATCAGGCTCATGCCCTCGCCTACGGCAAGCGGTGTGTTGGGCATGACACGGACGAAACGCGCCGTTTCCGGAAGCGCGTCTTTGAGCATGTCAAACGTCCATCCGGCGACAATGGAGATGACGAATTTACCGACCAACATGTCGTGAATTTCACGAAGGACACCCGCTGCGTAAACGGGCTTAACGGCCAACAGAATGCAGTCCACTGATTCAGCCAGCGATACGTTATCCTGCATGATGTGAACGCCTTTTTGAGCCAATTCCGTGCTTTTTTCAGGGTGTTTGCGGCTGACATAAAGGCTGTCAGGCTCAAGTGCGTGTTGATTTAAGATGCCGTTTATGATGGCTGAACCCATGTTGCCTGCACCGATAAAACCGAGTTTCATGATTCATGCCTCCCGATTGCAATTCATTTTATAAACACAATCTATTGTAGCGAAAAAAGGCGGTTTCGTCAATTCGCAAAACGAACGAATACGCGCTTGATCAACTGAAAAACGCCACCCGCTTTGCCGGACGACGTTTCAAGAACAGAGTTTTTTACTTATTCAAGTCGCTGCGAATGATGTATACGACATCATGGGCCATGTCATCGCTGACCAAATCAAAGGAGGAATCGGAAACCAGCTGATTCTTGGTGTTTTCAAATACATCGAGTGCCTTCTGCACGTCGCCATTCAGCAGCGGCAACACGTTGGCACTGAGCGTCTGCTTCAGTTCATCCAGACCGTCTGCTAACTGCGTGGTGCCATCGCTCAGCTGAGAAGCGCCATCCGCCAGTTGCGAGCTGCCATTGTGGAGCGCAACAGCCCCCTGTGCAGCTTGGTTCACGCCGTCGGTGTAGCTGCTTAGGCCCGTGACGAACGTGTTGACGGAATCAAGCTGAGTTTTAAGAGAAGTCAGTGCTTCATATCCAGCCTTTGCAGGCGCAATAGCTTCTTCAAGCTGCTTCTGGACAGACTCATCGGCAACATTCTGTTCGACAAGCGCGTCAATTTGCTCTGCAACCGCGGCCTCAAGCTGGGCTTGAATTTCCTCGCCATTCATCAGCTGCTTGACGGCCGCGCTGATTTGCTGAGCCTGTTCATGTGTCACCTGCCCGGCAGCGACGGCCTTGCTGTAATCCTCAGCCGTCATGTTCAGGCCGCTCTGCGCCAGAACACCTTCAAGCACCTGAGCTTGCACAGACTGTGTCACGCTGTCACGCACGACCTTCTCCTGCTTCATGACTTCGGTTTTGACCTGTTCGCGCGCCGCAGCTTGAGCGGTTGCAAGCAGCGTTTCGGGGTCAAGCTGAGCGAGCGCTGCTTGCAACACATCGGCATAGTTTTCGCTTGTCAGTTCCGGCAGTGTGATGCCGACTGTATCCAGACCCGCCGCGGCAAGCTGCTGGTTGGCCGTGGCCAGAACTGCATCGAAGAGCTGTGCCGCACCCTGATTCAGTGCATCGTTGTTGGAGACCAGTGTCGTCAGACCGTTTTCGAGTTCAGAAACACCGTCGTCAAGGCTTTTTGCGCCGTCACTCAGAGACTTTGAACCGTCGTTCAGCGCTGCAACGCCGTCATACAGCGAGAACAAGGCAGTCAGACCGTCATGAAGTTTGCCTTCGCCTTCCGGCAGAGCCTCACCGTCACACAGCGCGGTCAGACCGATTTTCAGCTCGTCTACGGTATTACTCAAGCTGCCGATTTTTTCATCTGCTTCATCACAGAACCACTTGAGCGGTTCGGAGGTTGCGAACGTCATCATCCAGCTCAAATCCGCATGGTCAGCAGTTGCCGTCATGGTGAAATGTGTCGGAAGTTCGGCATCTTCGTCTAGGCCGGGCACAGCCCAGCCGACCAGAACTTTGTGATTGCCGTCACTCATCACAGAGCCGTTTTCAACGCTGATATCAGACAGGGTGTCTTCATCGATGGGCATGACGCTCAGCGCGAGATACGGCGTATTTTCGGCCATCAGGAAGCTGACGTCCATCGTCACAGTGCCCTGCGCATTTTTGATATCCTCGGCGGTTGCCTCCTTGCCGTCCAACATAAAGGTAACCTTCGGCAAAATGTTCGGACGCTTATCCGATGCGCCCTGATAAATGATGCTGCTTCCGTTCGCCTGCCAGGTCAGCGCTTCACCGTCCAACGTAAATGTTTCGTGACCGCCGACATTTTCAATCGCTGAGAGCATTGAACGATCGGAAAGCACATCCAGTGCATCGCCGTTTTCCAGATGTACATTATCCAGAAGCGTTTGGACCTCGCCGTCATGATTGACAACAACATAAACGCGTTCGTGCTTAGCCGTCTCGGCGCTGGCCGTGCAGCCGGTTGCGACACAAAGCGCTGTCAGCAGCGCTATCGCATGCTTTTTCATAGGGTTTTCATCCTTTCTTTACGAATTGGAAGCTTGCGCTTTCTTTTTCATGCCAAATGTTGTATGAACAATGAAACCGTCGCAGAGCAGAAGCATCGCGGGCAGCAGGAACAACACAACCGCCACAGAACACAGCGCGCCGCGCGCAATCAGGCTGCACATCGAAGAAATAATATCGATGTTGGAGTACAAGCCGACGCCGAAGGTTGAGGCGAAAAAGCTGACACCGCTGACCAGAATGGACTGCGCGGAAGCGGCAACCGCTTCACCGACAGCTTCTTTTTTGCTCTTTCCGACGCTTCTACCCTGCTTGTAGCGCGTCGTCATCAGAATTGCATAATCGACAGTTGCGCCGAGCTGAATGGTCGAAATCAGAATCGGACCGACGAACGGAAGCGTCGTGTCTGTGAAATATGGAATGCACAGGTTTAGCGCGATGGCCAGCTCAATCATAGCGACGAGCAGAATCGGCAGGGAGAACGACTTGAGCACCAACGCAATGATCACGAAGATTGCTGCGATGGAGATAGCGCTGACGACCTTAAAGTCTCGGTCGGTGCAGTTGATCAAATCCTTTGTGCAAGGGGCTTCGCCGATGAGCATGCCGCCTTTATCATACTTTTTAAGGATGGCATTCAGCTCGTCAATCTGTTGGTTGACCGCGTTGGAAGAAATCACATAGGACGAAGAAATCAGCATCATCTGATAGCGCTCACCCTTGAGCAGGTTTGTCACATCGGACGGCAGAATGCTTTCGGGAACATTGCGGCCCAGCAGGCTGTCCAGCGACAACACGTTCTGTACGCCATCTACCTGATTGAATTCTTCCGTCATCGCAATAACGTCTTTCTGCGGTATGTCGGAATCAATCAAAACCAGGTGATTCGTGGATACGTCAAATGTCTCGGAAAGCTTTTCATTTGCCTGAACGGAAAGAAGATCTTCCGGCAGACAGGAACTCATGTCATAGTAAACGTTTACGTGATTGTAGCCGTAGAACGCCGGAATGCACAGCACGACAGCCAATACGCAAAGCACTTTATAATGCTTGACAATAAAGCGGCTGATGTTTGCGACACTCGGCAGGAGCGGTTTATGCGAAGTCTTGGTAATCAGACCATCCATCATGCGGATGACACACGGCAGCAGCGTTATCGTACCCAGCACGCCGAGAATAACGCCTTTGCTCATAACAACGCCGAGGTCACGGCCAAGGGTGAAGCTCATGAAGCAGATGGCAATGAAACCGGCGACAGTCGTCAGGCTGCTGCCGATGATTGAGCTGAACGTTTGCACAATCGCAGCGGTCATCGCTTCGTCTCGATCACTGCAAAGGCTCTTTTGCTCTTTGTAGCTGTGCCAGAGGAAAATGGAATAATCCAGCGTCACAGCGAGCTGAAGCACGGCAGCGACAGCTTTTGTGATGTAGGAAATCTCACCCATAAAGTAGTTGCTGCCCATGTTCCAGAGCATGGAAACGCCGATGCAGCAGAGGAAAATCAATGGAAGCAGGAATGAGTCCATCGTCAGCATCAGCACGATGCAGCAGAGTGCAACAGCGATGGCGACGTAAATACCTTCCTGCTCTTCTACCAGCTCTTTGGTATCTGTGACCACGGCAGACAGACCGGAAACGAAGCACTTTTCCCCTGCTGCCTTGCGAATATCGGCAATGGCTTCCATCGTGCCCTCTGCCGAAGAAGTCTCGTCGAAGAAAACTGCAAAGATGCGATCCTCGCCGTTTTCAAAACGTTCGCGCAAATCATCCGGCAAAATCGCAGAAGGAATTGAACCATTTAACGCGGAAGCGTAGCCAATGACCGTATCAACGTGAGGGATCTGACGAATGGTTTCTTCCAGATCCGCCTGATCCACTTCGCTGAGTCCCTCAGTGATACAAAGTGAAAAAGCGCCTTTGCCGAAATCTTCCATCAGGATGTTTTGTCCCTTGATGGTATCCAGATCCTCTGGCAGATAATACAGAAGGTCATATTTGACCCGGGTGGCCGCCATGCCGAATATCGACGGGATCATCAAAGCCAAACAGATGATGACCACGATTACCCGGTGTTTGACCATCCACCTTGCAAATCGGTTCACAAGAGTTCCTCCTTTTTGAATTTCGCTTGCTTATTAAACACTATGTTGACTTTATCAACGAACGATAGTATAATGTGATTGATGATAAAAATCAATAAACAGATTTTCAAAGTCAGTTCGGCTATCAGACAAAAACTAAAAAAACGATAAAAAATGAACACAAAATCAAGATGTGTTGAGAAAAAAGAGGCGATTAAAGATTATGAAAGACATGAAGCAGGAAACCGGAACGGAAAAGAAAGAAGATCGTCGGGTTCGCCGAACCAAAAAGCTGCTCAGTCAAGGGCTGATTGAGTTAATGCAGCAAAAACAAGTGAAAGACATTACTGTGCGCGAACTGGCCGATTTGGTGGATGTGAATCGTGGTACATTCTATCTCTATTACCGTGATATCTTCGACATGTTGGACCGTCTGGAGGAAGAACTTTTTGAACAGTTGAATGCAGTCATTCTCGCGCATAAAGGAGAGCCTATTCTTACGCATGCACGCCCTATGCTGAAAGATTTATTCCGGATTGTGGCAGAAAATAAGGAAATCTGTTCTGTACTTCTCAGCGATAACGGAGATATCAAGTTTCTTCAGAAGCTCAGCGATGTGATTCAGGAAAAACTGCGCATGGATTGGCTTAATGGTTACGTTGAGAACGAGACGGAGTTTGAATATCGTTATGCTTTTGGCGCATTGGGCTTTATTGGTCTGCTTAGAACATGGTTGCATCGGGATTGTGTGGAATCAGCCGACGACATGGCAGCATTTGCGGATTCGCTGATTCGACAGGGCATCATGACGGATTTATCGAAGGCCAAATAACGAGAATACATCAATTTTTATAAAAAAGAAAAGACACGGAGGCGCGATGGATATGCGCTTCCGTGTCTTTTAATGAACAAAAAAAAACGACACATCACTGTATCGTTCTAAGGTTTGGTGCACCTTCAGGGGCTCGAACCCTGGGCACCCTGATTAAGAGTCAGGTGCTCTACCAACTGAGCTAAAGGTGCAACTTGGAGCGGGTGATGGGAATCGAACCCACGTAGCCAGCTTGGAAGGCTGGAACTCTACCATTGAGCTACACCCGCACAGTGGAGCGGTAGACGAGATTCGGACTCGCGACATCCACCTTGGCAAGGTGGCACTCTACCACTGAGCTACTACCGCATAATGGTGCGGGTGAAGAGACTCGAACTCATACGCCATAGGCAACAGATCCTAAATCTGCCGCGTCTGCCATTCCGCCACACCCGCAAGCCATAAAATGGTGACCCATTGGGGATTCGAACCCCAGGCACCCTGATTAAAAGTCAGGTGCTCTACCAGCTGAGCTAATGGATCAAAATGGCTGGGGTGGCAGGATTCGAACCTTGCGAATGCGGGAGTCAAAGTCCCGTGCCTTGCCGCTTGGCGACACCCCAACGTCCCTGCATGAACAGCAGAAAAAAGTGGGGTGAGTAGTGGGGCTCGAACCCACGACCTCCAGGGCCACAACCTGGCACTCTAACCAACTGAGCTATACCCACCACAATGGCGCGCCTGGAGGGATTCGAACCCACGGCCCACGGCTTAGAAGGCCGTTGCTCTATCCGACTGAGCTACAGGCGCAGGCTTCGCTGTCCTCTGATGACGCTGCGGCGTTCCCGCTGACGAGAACTAATTATACAGACTCAGCATGCTTTTGTCAATAGGTTTTTTGACATTTTTTTGAATTTTTCTGAAAAATTCAGCGATCTTTTGAAAAAAGCAAGCCATTGCGTTATTTTTTATCTGTATTCTTTAGAGAATATCTTCGATGCGCACTTTTTCCCCATCAAGAATCATCAGGCTGGCACGTGCAGCGCCTCCCCTGCATTGATTGCCAGCAGAACCTGGGTTGAGCAGGAGTACGCCATAGGCATATTCACAATGAGGTTCATGTGTGTGACCGAACAGTGCGATATCTGCGCCGTTATCCTTAGCCCGGTAAGCAAGCGTCATCAGACTCGGAAATAGATGGCCATGCTCCATCCAGATCTTGTGCTTGTCAAGTTCAATGAGCAGCTGATCCGGAAGCATGGATGCCAGATCATTATTCCCGCGAACTGCGTAGAGAACGGGTTGATGCGGCATCTTCTCTAGCTGATCACGCAGAAACATCGCGTCCGATGAGATGTCGCCTAGAAAACAGGCGGCATCAATGTGCCCCATCTTGTCAAGCAGCTTTTCCAGCGCGTCTCGATCCCCGTGGCTGTCGGAGAACACGCCGACACGGATCATTGCTGCTCCTCCAACGCGCGGAGAACAGCTTCAATACCACGCTTTCTGTGGCTGATTGCGTTTTTGCATTCGCGTGAAATTTCCGCGAAAGTCTCCCCTGTTTCACATAAAAACAATGGATCGTAACCAAAGCCGCCCTGCCCTCTTGGCTCATTCAGAATTTCCCCTTCGCATGTGCCACGGCAAATAATGGGTGCATGAGCGGGACGAACCAGTGCAATGGCGGCGACATAACGCGCTTTTCTTGGCGCGGGGACACCTTTTAGATTGTGCAGGAGCAACGTATTGTTGGCGGCGTCGTCGCCGTGACGGTCGCAATAGCGTGCGCTGTAAACACCCGGCGCGCCGCCCAGTGCGTCCACCTCCAGCCCGCTGTCATCAGCAATGGCTGCGCTGTTGCCGGCATTCATTACATAATTCGCCTTAATGAGCGCGTTTTCCTCAAACGTTGTGCCATTCTCTTCGATGTCAGCGTCAATTCCTGCTTCGCGCATGGAGACGATATCGAATTGTTCACCGAGAATTTCTCGAAATTCCCGCAGTTTGTTTGCGTTGTTGCTGGCAACAATCAAACGCATTTTCTGTTTTTCCATATGCTTCTGCCTTTCTTTTTGCAAGAGGTTTTATCAAAAACAGTATATCATAATTCGGCGGTAAAGAAAAGAGCCGAAACGCCCGATGCGTCCGGCTCTCCGCCTATTCAATCATCATCACTTCAGGATAACTGTTTTCCACATCGCTGGCAATATTGGCAAATGTCGGCACATCTGTCACCGGAAGTTGATAGGGTTTTCCGTCAACCAAAATCCGGACTTTTTTAATACCAGGATACCGCGTGCAGGTCAGCATCAGTGCACGCATAGCTTGAACGCCGCCGTCGCTTTGTTCGGCAATCTTGGTGAAATCCCCACTGAAATTGATGGTGATCACACCGTCGCTGATATCGATGCCAAGCAGCTGCACGCTTTGATCGAGGGGTGTTTCCAGCCCACTGTCTGTTTTTGGGCCTCGCAGAAACTCAAAGACAGCGGTTGCAACGTCTCCGGTTCCATATACCGTTCTGGAAATCGGTACAAGCAGTCTGCCGTCCTGCGCTGGAAAGAAGACTTGAATTTCATCGCTGTCTGCAAATGTCGCAGCGCTGTCTTCTTCTGCGTTCAATCCGACACGCGTATAGGAACCGCCGATATTTGTTCCGTGCGTCAATGTATTGCGCGCTTTGCCGTCAATTAGAAAATTAACGTCATTTACGGTGTCAAACTCTGTCAACGCCCAAACGATTGCCGTGCGCATGTTTTCTTCCTGCTGTTTATCCTCGGCGTTTAACGCCTGTGCGCTCATGTCTACGCGGGCGTGTCCTGCTGAAATATCCAAATCAAAGGTTGTTCCTTCAGGGACGATGGGTACAAGTCCAAGCCGAGCGGCGTCCATGTCGTTTCTTGGGTTTTGAACCATCAGTTCGAGCGTGGCCTTGGCAATGCCATCTTGCCGGGCAACATCGCGCTGAACGGGCACAAGATAGCCGTCTCCGTCTTCATAATAGACGACTGTTTGCCGCGTATCTTCTGTTTGTGTGGTTGAAACGCTGACTTCCGGGATTTCATTCAGCGGCTCTTCGTAAGGTTCATTGTTTGTGCTGGTGCGCTTGAGCGAAAGCAGCAACACCAATGCCGCCGAGCTGATGATGAGCGCGCGCTCGACCGCTTCGCGCCGAATTTTGATTTTCGGCCATTTCACAAGCCATCACTCCTTGTCGGTTCATTTCCGCCCCAGTTTATGACCCGCTTTGCGTGCGCATGCCTGCTTTCCTCTTTGCTTTACATGCAAAAGATGATATAATATCCAGCAGGCCGACTCATAGAGTTTGGACGAGCTGCGCACGCGCCGTGAACGTGGAAGCTGCAAGTGCGCTTGAGCTTTGACGCGCTGTCCCAGTCACGCTGCATCCTATGCCCTGATGCGGCGAGTCATGCCCGATACGATAACCTCACTGAAGGAGGACTTTTTGGTTATGCCTATGGATGGTGTGATGCTTGGATTTGTTGCCAGGCAGTTAGATACAATCCTTCGCGATGGACGTGTGGATCGCGTTATACAGCCGGAAAAGGATGAAATTCACTTGATGATTCGTTCGCAAGGAGCCAACCATCGCCTTGTGCTCAGTGCGGCGGCCAACGCGGCGCGGGTGCATTTGAGTGAGCATGCCAAAACGGGGCCGATGGAGCCGCCTATGTTGTGTATGCTGTTTCGTAAATACCTGTGCGGCGGCCGCATGCTGGCGGTGCGGCGCATTGCAGGTGACCGCATTCTGGAAATCGATGTCAGCAACCTGAGCGAATTGGGCGATCCCGTGACGCGCACATTGGTTGTGGAAATCATGGGCAGGCATTCCAACATCATTTTGCGCACGGAAGATGGGCGTATCATAGATGCAGCGCGCCACGTTGGGCAGGATATCTCCCGCGTGCGTCAGGTGATGCCGGGCTTGCCGTATGCCTATCCGCCGACACAGGGAAAGCTTGATCCTGAAACTGCTGATGCTGAGGCGGTTGCGAGTGCGCTTGAAAATGCGGGCGGTAAGCTGGAAAAGGCCATTGGAGCGAGCATTGCGGGTTTTTCGCCCCAGGCGGCGCGTGAGGCGGCTGTTCGGATAGGCATGGACGGTTCGGCACTTGTCAGCGAGATCAACGTACAGGCGGCTGCAAACGCGCTGTGCGACTATTTTCATCAGATGCCTTCTCTTTCGCCATGCGTGGTGACGCTGGATGATCTCGGTGCGCCGACGGATGTTTTTCCCTTTCCACAGAGGCATCTGCCGACGGGGAAGACTGCGCAATTTGACGATCCAAGCGCGGCGCTCGATGCGTATTTTTATGAACGGGATCGCCGCGATCGCCTGAATCAACGCAGCGCGAGCCTTGCGCATACGATTAAAAATCATATTGAGCGATGCGAAAAGAAAATTGCCATTCAAAACGAGGCATTGGAAAGCGCGGCACGGATGGAAGAATATCGTCAAAACGGTGAGCTTTTGCAGGCCAATCTCTATCGACTGCAAAAGGGCGAAGCAGTTGCCACGGTGGAAAACTATTACTGCGAAAACTGCGAACCTGTTTCCATTCCGATGGATGTTTCACTTTCTCCTGCTCAGAATGCACAGCGATATTTCAAACTCTATCAAAAAGCGCGGGGCGCAAAGACACTAGCAGCGGATCAAAAGGAAAAAGCTGAGCAGGAGCTTGCATATTTGGAACAGATGGAAGACGACTTACGCAAATGCACGGATGCGCGCGGTCTGGCGGAACTGCGCGAAATGCTTGTGGCTTCCGGTCATGTGCGTCAACCCGTTTCTCGCGTAAAGGCACGGAAAGAAGCGCCGTCTCAGCCGATGAAGTTTCTTTCCAGTGACGGCATAGAAATAGAAGTAGGCAAAAATGCGCTACAAAACGAACGGCTGACGATGGGCGCGCGTGGCAATGAAACGTGGCTGCATGCGCAGAAAATGCCGGGATCGCATGTGCTGATTCATACGGAGGGCGATGTGCCGGAAGCGACGCTGATGCAGGCAGCTATGTTGGCAGCTTATTATTCCAAGGGCGTTCGGAGCGCACAGGTGCCGATCGATGCGACGCTGCGTCGATATATTAAAAAGCCAGGTGGAACGCCCGCGGGATTTGTCACCTATACCCATCAACGCACCTTGTATATCACGCCGAGTGAAGCTGAAGTCAAAAGCATCCGGCTCTTGCGTGAATGAAAAAGAGATAATATAAAAAGGCGTTGGAGATTGAAGTCCAACGTCTTCTGTATATGATCAGACTTGTGCAGCGGCGCGCAGTGCATCCACTTTATCCACGCGTTCCCAAGGCAGGTCGATATCTGTTCTGCCGAAGTGGCCGAAAGCGGCGGTTTGACGATAGATCGGGCGGCGAAGGTTCAACATGTCGATAATCCCGGCCGGGCGCAGATCGAAGAGCTTTTCGACGATCTGTGCAAGCTTTTCATCAGAAATAACACCTGTCCCATGCGTATCTACGAGCAGAGAAACCGGATGTGCAACGCCGATGGCGTAAGCCAGTTCGATTTCGCAGCGTTTGGCCAGACCGGCGGCAACGATGTTTTTCGCAATGTAGCGCGCAGCATATGCAGCGCTTCGGTCTACCTTTGTCGGATCTTTGCCGCTGAATGCCCCGCCGCCGTGACGCGCATAGCCGCCATAGGTATCCACGATGATTTTGCGTCCTGTTAGGCCAGAATCGCCCATTGGGCCGCCAATGGTGAATCGCCCGGTTGGATTGATAAGGAAACGGGTATTTTCATCCATCAGTTCTGTGGGGATAGCTTTGCAGATGATTTTGTCAATGATCGCGGCAGAGAGTTCCTCATGGCTGGTTTCCGGTGCATGCTGAGCGGAAACGACGACCGTATCAACGCGCACAGGCGTGTCTCCGTCGTATTCGATGGTAACCTGGCTTTTTCCATCCGGGCGGAGCCAGGTCAGTTCGCCATTCCTGCGTGCTTCGGACAGACGACGCGTAATGCGGTGAGCCAGCGCGATAGGCATGGGCATCATTTCAGGCGTTTCGTCACAGGCAAAACCGAACATCATGCCCTGATCTCCTGCGCCAATATCCATATCACCCACGCCGCGGCCCTCCAGCGCGTCGTCTACGCCCATGGCAATATCCGGACTTTGACCATGAAGCGCAGTCAATACGGCACAAGTATGCCCGTCAAAACCATATTTAGCGCGGTCATAGCCGATGTCGCAGACAACTTCGCGGACAATGTCATCCACACGATAATCAGCAGTGGTCGTCACTTCGCCCATTACCATCACGATGCCGGTTGTGGTGCAGGTTTCGCAGGCCACGCGGGCATACGGATCCTGCGCTAAAATGGCGTCCAACACGGCGTCACTGATCTGGTCACAGATTTTGTCGGGATGTCCTTCCGTCACGGATTCGGATGTAAACAGTTTTTTCATGATGTTCATTCTCCTCTCGATGGATGAGAGCTGCTTTCCGGCATAAAAAAGCCACCCGATTTCGCAAATCAGGCGGCTTCATTCACCACACCTCATCTGCCGGCTGAAGGCCGTAGGATTTGGCACCGGATTTAACCGGTTGCCGGGCTTCATCGGGCCTATTCCCTCCACCGCTCTCAATAAGGCTGAATTTATTTTTTTAACGTTGCAATTATAGCAAACCGATTTCGGTTTGTCAACTGAAATTATTCACCGCCGAGCTTATATGCGACGACACAGCCGAGCGCAAGCGTCACAACGGAAATGACGATTGTCATGGCCGTGATACCTGCGTAGCTCAGGCCCATCAGAATGGCGACGGGAGAAGCCGTTACAAGCCCCATGATCGCGCAGTAGGTTGGGCCGGGGAAACGACGCAACAATACCTCAATCAGTTTAGCCACTGCGAAAATGCCCACGATAACGCCGATGCCGAACGGAATCAGAACGCCGCAGCAGGTGAGCGCTGCGCCCACGTTGGCAGAGAGAAGCGCGTCTGCCAGCCCGCTGACCGAGCCGACGACCGGATTATAATAACCCAGCAGCATCAGCATCATCGAGCCGCTCACACCCGGGATAACCATCGTTGCCGCGGCAATCACGCCCATGACGAACAAAATGAGAATTTGACCGATGTTTAATGCAATGGTCGCATCTGCCGTGTTTCCGCCGCCGACAATTTTCAAGCCGACAACCAACGCGAAAGCCAGAACAAAAGCGATCATTCCTGCAATGCCCTTTTTTTCGCCCTTCATCTTTTTGATGATCATCGGCAGGCCGCCGAGAATCAGACCAATAAACGCCATATTGGTCGGCAGCGGATATGTGCCGAGCAGAAACGTGATCAGCTTGGCCAGACCGAGAATGCCCAGTACCATGCCCAAAGCATACGGCCACAGGGTTTTGATGCAGCGTTTAAAATCCTTAAACAACGAGTTAATGCAGCCGATAATGGTGTCGTAAATGCCCATCGAAACCATCATCGTGCCGCCGCTCACACCAGGGATGATGTTGGCAAGACCGATGACTACGCCGCGCAGAATGTCAAAAAATGCTTTCATATCTTCTTTTCACCTCATAATTCGGTTTTCTGTGTATACGGGTTAATGCCTGTAAAAATAAAGCATACCATTCTTCCATGACTTGGCAAACCCGACGGGATATTTTCTTTGCTATTGTATCAGTAAGGGCGGTTTTCGTCAATCCGTTCTTTGAGAATTTAACATCTGCTTGATAATAATGCCTGCCAGAGAGAACAATGCTGTCTGCAAAAACGCTGCGGGAATTTCACCTCCGACGCATTCCGGAAGCCATGCGGGACAGAGCATGACGTACCCCAGATGTAAGGCCGAAGACAGGAGAATGGCTGCCAGCAGTTCGATCGAAATACCTGCCGCCGCACCGCTCAGCAGAGAAGAAAGCATGTGTTTCATGGTTTCACCTTATTCTCAATCTGCCGGAGCATTGACGTTTTGCCTGCCCGCTGGTATACTTTGGGCGGTAAGGAGGCGATATCCGTTATGAAAACTGTGCTGGGCGGCATTCGCAAAGCGGACGGCGATTTTGGGATGATTGATTCAGGAGATCATGTGGCGGTCGGCGTGTCCGGCGGAAAGGATAGTTTGCTGCTGCTTTATGCCCTCTCGCTGTATCGAAAGTTTGAACATAAAGACTTTGAATTGCATGGCATTACACTGAAAATGGGACTGGAACCCTTTGATATTTCGCCTGTTTCAGACTGGTGTAAACAGCTTGGCATCCCGTTTGACGTTGTGGAAACGAATATCGCAAAAATTGTTTTTGATATCCGCAAAGAGCCCAATCCATGTTCGCTCTGTGCTAAAATGAGGCGCGGCGCTTTGAATGATGCGGCGAAGCGGCTAGGCTGCAATAAAGTGGCGCTCGGTCATCACCGTGAGGATGCGATTGAAACGCTGATGATGTCAATGATTTTTGAAGGGCGGCTGCACACATTTCACCCGAACATGTTTTTGCCCGGCGCGGAGGTTACCGTAATTCGGCCGATGGTTTACGTTTCCGAAAAGCACATCATTCATGTTGCCAGAAAACTGGAACTGCCTGTCGTTCACAATCCCTGCCCGATGGATGGTCATTCCAGACGGCAGGAAATCAAACAGATGATTGCCTCCATGTGCAGAACTTATCCGCATTTAAAGGATAATATGCTTGCTGCGCTAAAGAATGCCGAGCAGTATGGTTTATGGGACAAAAAGAAAATTTGATAGGAAAAGGCCACGAATTTTCAGAGGTTCGAGATTTTTTCTATCAAAAGAGAATATATTTCTTTGATGTTTCGGAAATGGATCTTTCATAATTATTAAACAAAAAAGCTTCCGATTCTCTTGAAAGCCTCTGATGTCATAGAAAACAGGACTGAATTCTTGCTTGAAGCTTGCCGCTGCTCGGTCAGCGCCGCTCTCAGGCCACACAGTGGCCTGATTCACTACGGCTTCTTCAAGTCCTGTTTTTGCCTTGATATTTCTTTGGAGTAAAATAAAAACTTCCGTTCTCACGGAAGCTCTTATTTGGTGCGGGAAACAGGACTTGAACCTGCATGAAATTGCTTTCACTAGAACCTGAATCTAGCGCGTCTGCCAATTCCGCCATTCCCGCGAAAAATGGTGGGCAGGGATGGATTCGAACCATCGAAGTCTGTGACGGCAGATTTACAGTCTGCTCCCTTTGGCCACTCGGGAACCTACCCACGCTATTCACTTTGTTCCAAACGGAACTTCTTTATTATAGCACGGATCGAACATTTCTGTCAATACAAAAACAGGAAAAAATGCAAAAAAAGGAAAAGAAAAAGACAACGCGGCAAAACCACGTTGTCTTCAGCCTTATCGACAATCGTCTATGCGGGAGAAACAACTTCCCTGCATCTGCGATTAACCCAGCTCGGCGAAATACTTGATGGTACGAACCATCTGGCTGGTGTAGCTGTTCTCGTTGTCATACCAAGACACAACCTGCACCTGATAAGTATCCTCGTCGATCTTGGTAACCATGGTCTGAGTTGCATCGAACAGAGAACCATAGGTCATGCCGATGACGTCAGAGGACACGATCAAATCGGTGTTGTAGCCGAAGGAAGCGGAAGAAGCAGCCTTCATCGCGGCGTTGATCGAATCAACGGTGACATCCTTGCCCTTCACAACAGCCACGAGGATCGTGGTGGAACCGGTCGGAACCGGAACACGCTGAGCAGAGCCGATCAGCTTGCCGTTCAGGTCCGGAATAACCAAGCCGATAGCCTTGGCAGCGCCGGTGCTGTTCGGAACAATGTTCTGCGCGCCGGCACGGGCACGACGCAGATCGCCTTTGCGCTGCGGGCCGTCCAGAATCATCTGGTCGCCGGTGTAGGCATGCACGGTGGTCATGATGCCGGAAACGATCGGATAGGTATCGTTCAGGGCCTTAGCCATCGGCGCGAGGCAGTTGGTGGTGCAGGACGCCGCAGAGATAACCTTATCTTCCTTGGTCAGCACGTTCTCGTTGACAGAGTACACGATGGTCGGCAGATCGTTGCCCGCCGGAGCAGAGATGACGACCTTCTTGGCGCCAGCTTCGATATGAGCCATCGCCTTGGCCTTGCTGGTGTAGAAGCCGGTGCATTCCAGCACGACGTCAACATCCAGTTCACCCCACGGCAGCTCGTTCGCCTTCGGCTTGGCATAGATGGTGATCTCTTTGCCGTTGACGGTGATGGAACCCGGAACCTTCACGGTCTTGCCGTCTTCCTCGAAGATCGGCTCCTTGGAGCTCACGGTATCCTTGTACTTGTAGGAGCCCTGAGCGGTATCATACTTGAGCAGATGGGCCAGCATCTTCGGGCTGGTCAGGTCGTTGATAGCGACAACCTGATAACCCTCGGCATCAAACATCTGGCGGAAAGCAAGACGACCGATGCGGCCAAAGCCATTGATAGCAACTCTAACCATTGGAAATCTCCTCCTAAAACTTTATCAAGTGTTTCACTTGCGGGATATACCCTCTCTATTGTACCCAAATTTGCGTTTTTTTTCAAGGCTTTTCCCATCGATTTTGAAAAGAAATGAGGTTTTTGTGAAAGACTTGATCTGCCCTTTGGCTTTCGATCGGTTCACTCAGCGTTTTTTCCTGCTTTTTCTTTCTTTTTCCTGCGGTCAATCGTTAAAGAATCAGGAATCTTTTTCCGCCTGCAAATACTCGTTTCGCACATAACCCTCCATCACGTCGGTTTTGACGTGAGCCCATCCGTCCTTGCTGACGGATAGGACAACCAGCTTTTGATTTTTATAGAGCCTTCTGAGCACATCGGCAGATGTATTGGGCTGTGCGCGCAAATTGAGTGTGGAATCCTCATCGATGTTTGTCACGGAAGCCAGATATGCGCCATCAGGCAGGTTTTCTGTGGTTACAGGCATCAGTGTTGGGCGCGGCGTCGGACTTGGCGTCGGAGCAGGCGTTGCCATCAATTCGATGTCAAGCGTTGGGAGAGGCGCTTTTTCTGTATTGAGAGCGGCTAATCCCATACCGGGATAATAAAAAGCAAGAATTTGCTCGTATGTCATGCCGTGCTGACGTGCCATCTGCTCTGCTCCGCGCTGGCTCATGCCTACGCCATGACCAAACCGTCTCGATTCAATCATGAAAGCAGACCCGATATCGGATACTGTAAACAGTTCATTCTGTGCCACATTGATGCTCAAGCCCATTGCCTGTTCGGCAGTCGTGAAAATCGGAAGCGTGACCGTGAGGGCATCTTTTACTTTCTTGTACGAAGAAAAGGACGGCGTAGCAGTTGGCAAGGGCGCCTGTGTCGGCGCAATCGTATGATCAGGTGCATCTGGTGTTGGCGAAGCTGAAGGTTCCGGCGACGGCGTTTGACGGAATACATAGTTTCTTGTGGAAATCTTGACGGTAAAACGGAGTTCGGTCATCAGGCGGGAATCGCCGCTAAACTTCGGTGTAATGGCTTCTATGGATTGAATTTCGTCAAAGCGCACCAATTCGCTGTCTGCTTCAATGCCCATTTCGGTCAGTTGATCGCTCATCACGTCTACAAGAGCTTGATGCAGCGCGGTTCCGATCCCCTTTTCTCCGGGCTTTTTGTCAAGCGTATAGCGCTTGACAACACTGTTTTTGTTTTCCAAGTCATATGGGTCATCCCGCATATCCATATAACCGTAAGCGTCAGAGTCGGAATTTGGCCAGACGTGCTGCCCCAATTCGGTTTGACCGCCATTGCTGGCTGAATAAAAGCACTGTGCAAGCGCACCGCGATAAACCCCGCAAAGTCCTTCGGTTTCCTTTACAGCTTGTTCGGAAAGCGGGCTGTTTGTCGTTCGACCGCGATATGCCTGGTCGTTGGTGGTATCTTCCACGTCATATGCGCCGGAGGAACCGCTTTTGCGAAGTGCGTATGTTCGTGCGGTAACGGCCTGCGCTTTGAGGGCTTCGAGCGGAAAAGAATCCCCCATTTCAAACGGAACGACACCCAGCAGATAGTCCTCCACATTGATGTTCAAAATAGGACGGATGGCATTGTTGCTGATGTCCAGAGACAGATCGCCTTCATACATGCCCGTATTATCGTTTAAGAGCAAATATCCTGACGGCGTGCTTTCACAGCGAACCAGTTTCAGGCTGTTTCCCATAACCATAGCGGTTTGTCCCGTATGCAAAACGAGTTTATCACCACGCAGTACGACGGTCAGGTTTGCGCCATCTGAAAAAGACAAATGGCCATCCTCCGTGACATATTGCCCATGTACCGTGATGCGCAGCGTATCTTCGACTTGAAGCCGACGAAGGTATACCCGAATGTCGGATTGAATATTCGCAGATGCGGGCAGAGTGATGGCAAAACAAAGGATCAGCATCAGGAGTATGAGCAAAACAAAGGATTGCTTTTTCATGCGCGGCCTCCCCTACGAACAGATTGAAAATGATCATGCACAACCATTATAACAAAAATGCGTCATGAGTTCAACATGGGGAAAGAATATGAAGCCATACATGATTTTCCCGATAAAAAACACCGCCTTTCATTGCGGAAAAGCGGCGCACAAGACATTTACTTTTTTTCGTTTTGGTAATCGCGAGATAATTTGACAAAGTGGTCAAACAATCTCTGTGCGTACACATCATGATCGGAAAGATATTCCGGATGGAATTGCACGGCAAAAATGCGGTCGGTGTCCTTAGCACTCACAGCTTCGATGATGCCATCCTCGGCATATCCATCAACCCGAAGACGAGAAGCCGGCTCCTTAATGGATTGATGGTGCATGCTGTTGGTCTGCATTTCCGTCACGCCGGTAATGCGCTCGAAAATGCTGCCTCTTTCAAAGCGGACGGTATGTACGGGTGCGCCATAGGGCGGTTCCTGCTGGTGCATTTTTGTCGGAATGCCCTTCTGAGATTCAATATCCTGAATCAGTGTGCCGCCCATCGCAACATTGAGCACCTGAATGCCACGGCAAATACCGAAAACCGGCATGTTGCGTGCAATCACCATGGGGATAATCAGAAGCTCGAAGATATCGCGCTGCGGATCATCTTCGCCACAAGCTGGAAGCTTCTCTTCTCCGTATCGCGACGGCAAAACGTCGCCCCCGCCAGCCAGCAGAAGACCATCCAGATGATCAATCATCGCTTTAGCCGTCGCTTCGTCCTCGACTTCCGGCAGCAGGACGGGAATACCGCCCGCGCGCAGAACGGACTGCATGTAATTCTCACGGACAAACATCTGTCGATCCGCGACATTGTGCGAACCGGAAATGCCAATAATCGGATGATTCATGGACGTTCCCCCTTTTTGTTTTCATCCTTGTTCTTTTTGTCTTTATCCTTCTTCCCGAAGGATTCACTGTAATTATTGATGCACTCGATGATAACGCGATTGGCGACTTCACGATTCTGCGCTTTGCTGACAACCGTTGTACGCCCCTCCAGCTCTTTATAAACCGTAAAGAAATGACGGATTTCGTCGAGCAGGTGTTCTGGAAGCTGGCTGATATCAAACATGTAGTTGTAATTTGGATCGCCAAGCGGCACCGCGATAATCTTTTCATCGCGCGCATCGCCATCGTTCATCTCGAACATGCCAATCGGACGGCACTCCACCAGCGTCATCGGCTCAATGGCTTCCGAACAGAGCACCAGCACATCAAGCGGGTCGCCATCATCCGCGTATGTACGCGGAATGAAGCCATAATTGGCCGGGTAGTGCGTCGAAGTATACAGCACACGGTCAAGGCGGAGCATGCCGGTCGCCTTATCCATTTCATATTTGTTTTTGCCGCCGCGTTTAATTTCAATGACGGCCATGAAGCGGTCGGGCGTGATGAGCGCCGGATCAATATCGTGCCAAATGTTCATAATTTCCTCCAAATCCGTGGAAAGATGATTACAAATACGCCTTCAATTCGCTATATATTCGGTTCTGTTCGGCTTGTGATGCAATTTTATGACCAAACCAGAATTCTTGTGCCTCGACAGCCTGATAAAACAGCATGCCTAATCCCTCTATTGCCGGGATACCCTTTTGCTTTGCCAGCGCAAGAAGACGCGTTTCTCTGGGGTTATAAACAGCGTCAAACACCGCCTTGCAGCGATCGATAATCTCTCCGCCAACCGGACAGGCATCCGAGTAAGGATACATGCCGACAGGCGTGCAGTTAATCAGAAGATCATGCGCACCTGCACAATCGCTGAGCGAACAAACGGAAAGACGGTGATGTCCGTCTTTTTGCGTATCAGCCAGTTCGCGGACCAATTCCTCTCCTTTTTGTTTGTTGCGAACAGCAAAGGTCACACGCCCGCCTTTTGCAAGAAATTCATATCCCGCAACGCGGGCTGCGCCGCCGCTGCCGAGGATGAGAACATCCGCCTGTTTGGTGGTAATCCCCTGCTCCTCAATGGCGCGCAGCATGCCCAAACCATCCGTAATGTGGCCGATCATGCGGCCATCGCGAATTTCCACTGTGTTGACTGCACCACAAGCTGAAACAGCGCCGTCGATTTCATCCAGATATGGAATAATCTTTTCCTTATAAGGAATGGTGATGTTAAATCCGGCAAAACAACTTCGGAAAACATCAACAGCTGAAGCGAGTCGTTCAGATGAAACGGTGATGGGGACATAGATCGCGTCGATTTTTGCTGCGTCAAACAACGAATTGTGAATATATGGCGACCATGTATGAGGCAGAGATGCTCCCAGCACGGCAAAACGCGCAGTCGTTGGCCCGATACGCTCGTTCAGCATGATATTTTCCTCCGTGTTTTACAGACGCAGGGTTGCGCCGCATTCCTTTTCGCACGCGGCAAGAATTTTCTGCATCAGCGGATTTACGTCGTCATCGGAAAGCGTGCGTTCCGCATTGCGGAAAGTCAGAGAGAAAGCGACGGATTTTTTGCCGGAAAGCAGCTGAGCACCGCGGTAAATGTCAAACAGTTCGACTTTTTCAAGCAGGTTGCCGCCCGTTTTGCGAATTACATCCAACAAGCTGCCGACAGTCGTAGCTTCTTCCATCACCAGCGCGATATCGCGGGTAACGGCCGGGAATTTCGGCAGAGCGCGGACGTGTTCAACCTTTGTATGCAGAGTGCAGAGCATTTCCAGATTGACTTCGGCGATGATGGTGCGGCGTGTGATTTCAAATGCCTGCATGACGTTCGGATGCAGTTCGGCTACGGTAGCGATGCACCTATCACCCGCCATCAGCTTCGCTGCGCGGCCAGGATGATGATAGGGTTCCGCGCCCGGAATAACCTTCACCATTACGCCGAACTGCGCGAGCATATCCATGACGATGTCGCGAATCAGATAAAAATCTACGCCGTCGCCATAGGCGCCAATGCACAGAGAAGGCTGCTCATGCGGCAAATCTCCAGGCTTACGCTCGGTGACGTCGAATACGGGCGCGATCTCATAGAGCATTGCGTTTTCGTTATTGCGGTTCTGGTTGAGGGAAATCGTACCCAGCACGCTTGGCACAAGGGTACTGCGCATGACGCTGGTATCTTCGCCGAGCGGATTGGTCAGCTTGAGCTGGTTTATGCGAGGATCATCCGCGGCAAGGCCAAGCTTTTCGACGAGCTTCGGACTGACGAAGGAGAAATTGCGGATTTCGTAAAGTCCCTTGGAAGAGAGAATGCGTCCAACGCGGTCGGAAAGCTGCATGTGAATGTTGCGCGTGCCCGTAGAAGTCTGGCCGCGCAGCATCGTGGACTTGATGTGCTCGTATCCGTAAATGCGCAGCACTTCTTCGGAAAGATCCGCTTCACCCTCGATATCCTCGCGGAAATCCGGCACAATCGCGGTCAGCGTGTCACCATCAAGCGTCGTTTTAAAACTCAGCGCATTCAAAATGCGTGCCATCTCTTCCCCTGGAATTTCCATGCCGACGCGGGCGTTTATGCGTGCGACAGAAGCAACGACGGTCTGTTCCGCCTTGGAAGCGGGATAGCAGTCGTAGACATCCTCAATGACTTCGCCTGCGCCCAGCATGTTGACCAGCTGACAGGCACGATCCGCAGCTTCACGGCAGGTCGCCGCGCAGACGCCGCGTTCGTAACGGCCGGAAGCTTCCGTACGCAGACCCAGTGCGCGGGTTGTCAGGCGAATATTTGTGCGGTCGAACGCCGCAATTTCAAACATCACAGTCGTGGTGCTTTCGGTGATTTCGGATTCTTCGCCGCCCATCACGCCGGCAATGCCGGTTGCATTGGTCTGATCGGCAATCATCAACATATCCGGCGTGAGCGCACGTTCCTTGCCATCCAGCGTGGTGATGGTTTCACCTTTGTTGGCGCGGCGAACGATAATATGGTTGTCCTTTACTTTGGCCAGATCGAACGCATGCATCGGATGACCAGTTTCCAACATCACATAGTTGGTAATATCCACAATATTGTTAATGGCGCGCACACCGGCGGCATTGAGTGCCTTGCGCATCCACATCGGAGACGGACCGATCTTCACGTTGCGGATAATGCGCGCACAATAACGCGGACAAAGCGTGGTATCCTGCACGTCGATATGCACATAATCATTCATCTTGCCGGGCACGGTTTCCACTTTGATTTCCGGCTTGCGGAACTCGGTGCCAAGGGTTACGGCAGCTTCGCGCGCAACGCCCCAAACACTCAGGCAGTCCGGACGATTGGCCAGAATTTCAAAATCGACGATCGTATCGTCCACGCCGAGAATCGGGCGGACATCCGTACCAGGCTTGTAATCCTCGTGGAAAATCAGCAGGCCCTTATCGCCTACGGACGGATAGAGGTAATCCGGTACGCCGATTTCCGGACCAGAGCAACACATGCCGTCGGACTCGACGCCGCGCAATTTGCCCTTTTTAATTTTAATACCGCCCGGCAGTATGGCGCCGACTTTTGCGACGGGAACCAGATCGCCTTCGTGTACATTGGGTGCGCCGGTGACGATTTGCAACGGCTCTTCTTCGCCTACATCCACAGAGCAGATGACCATATGATCGGAATTTTCATGCTTGCGGACGGAAAGAATTTTGCCCACAACGACGTTCTGCACGGCGTCGTTCTGGTTCTCAAGCCCCTCGACGCCTGTGCCGTGCATAATCATAGCGCTTTCAAATTCTTCCGGCGTTACAGGAATATCCGTATACTGCCGAATCCATTGCATCGGTACTTTCATTGCTTGATTCCTCCACCCTTAATCCTCGCGGAACTGCGACAGGAAACGAACGTCGCCCTCATAAAGCGCGCGCATGTCGGTAATGCCGTAACGGAGCATCACGATTCGTTCAAGACCCACGCCAAACGCAAAGCCGCGGTACTTCTTGCTGTCGATGCCGCACATATCCAGCACCTTGGGGTTAACCATGCCTGCGCCGAGCACTTCAATCCAGCCCGTGCCTTTGCAGACGCGGCAACCCTTTCCGTGGCAGTTGACACAGGTCAGGTCAACCTCAGCGGACGGCTCGGTGAACGGGAAGAAGCTCGGGCGGAAGCGCGTGGTTACATCGTCGCCATAAAGCGCCTTGGCAAATGTGTCGAGCGTACCTTTCAAATCGGCCATCGTCACATCTTCGTCGATGACCAGGCCCTCCATCTGATGGAACACCGGGGAATGCGTCGCGTCTACCTCGTCGGCGCGATAGACGCGGCCTGGGCAGACAATGCGGATCGGCGGTTTGCGGGAGAGCATTGTGCGCGCCTGAACCGGAGAAGTATGTGTGCGCAAAACAATGTTGTCTTCAATATAAAAGGTATCCTGCGCGTCGCGGGCGGGATGGTTTTTCGGCAGATTGAGCAGCTCAAAGTTAAACAGATCCAGTTCGACTTCCGGGCCTTCTACAACATCAAAACCCATTCCGGTGAAAACCTTGAGCAGCTGATCCTGCACCAGCGAAACCGGATGAATGCTTCCGATGGGCGCATGTTTGCGCGGCTCTGTAACGTCGATCGCTTCGCGTTCCAGCTTCTTTTCCTGCTCGATCCGTTTGATCTTGCTGTCCAGCGCGTCCATCTGCTCGGTCAGCCGTTCGCGCACAACGTTAATCATCTGGCCGGCCTTCGGGCGTTCTTCGGCAGGCAACTGCCCCATTGAACGCAGCAACTGGGTCAAATCGCCCTTTTTGCCCAGCATTTTCAGACGCAGCGCATCCAATCCTGCTTTGTCGCGAACGTTTTCCAGCTGGTTGGCGGCTTCCTCCTGGATTTTGCGCAGTTGTTCTTGCATATCCATGTGGTCTGTATCCTCCTTCTTTTCGGAAAAGAAAAAGCCCCGTCCGCAAAGGGACGAGGCCGATTTTCCTCGTGGTACCACCCAAATTTACCTCATGCGCATACGGCACAAGGCCTCTGATTCGGTAACGGGTCGTCCGTCTCCGCCTACCTGTCAGCGGAGCAGCTCCTGAGTGAATTTCCCGCAGAACTCCACATGGAATTTCAGCCGCGTTCCATGCTCTCTAATGAAATTCTTTCCAGCAGGCTTTGTCTCAATCTTCGCCTTTCTTGCGTATTATACATGATTTTTCGTCAGTTGGCAAGAGAAAATTATTGCAGATACTCACTCTGGCCGCAGAAACAGAATTCGCCTGCCCGGTGGTTTTCGCCGCAGGGCCAGGTTGCCTCTTCTTCACTCAATTCGCCGATTTCGTCAAGCAGGGTTTCCATCACATATTGACCGAAAACCTGCTCAATTTCGTTTTCATCTTCGGTCACGACATACTCCTGTGCGCCATCCGGCGTGCAATCCTGACGCACAAGCAACAAGCGATCGTTTTCCATCTGTTCATCCGCTTCGTCTTCATGCACTGTGCCCAGAATATGATAAAGCTTCCCGCTGTATTCAACGGTAGCCAGATAGCACATCTCTACCTTTCGACCGCTTGCGTCACTGATTTCGACCAATTCAAATTCGTCGCTTAACCAATCCGTCATACTTGTTCCTCAAATGCTTGCCTGAATGATATGAAAAATCAGCGCTCTTCGCTTTGTTCAAGATAGGCTTCATAAATGCGTTCGATCAGTTTTTCGTCATCAAGCGACTGATAACATGGATTTCCATTTGCGTCGGTCGTCTTGCGCATGATGAAACTCTCATCCTGCTCAATATCCCCGCAAGAATCTTCACTGATAAGCAACACATATTCATCGCCGTGGTATGGGATGGTTGCGTTCAACAGAAAACGAATGACGTTCCCATCCTCGTCCTCCATTTCAAGGACATCGTCGAGTTCTGCCTCGTCTTCTTCAGAATCGTCTTCGACTGTCTGAGCGTTCTGCATTGCCTGCGCATCCAGATAGGATTGCAGAATCATCACTGCGGCAACCATATCCACTTTCTTTTTACGGTTTTCACGGCTCATATTGGCCTCTAACAGCGCGTCTTCGGCAAGCACAGTGGTCATCCGCTCGTCATAATACGAGACGACAAGGCCTGCTTCTTCCAATTTCTCAGCTAGTTGGGTAACTTTTTCCGCTTGAAAACCGCGTGTGCCGTCCATGTTAAGCGGCAGACCGCAGAGGATGCGATTGGTTTCATATTGCTGTGCAATTTGGCTGATTCTGCGCACATCCGGCCCATAGCCAACACGCGTATATGTCTCGATCGGCTGCGCGGTAATCCCCAACGCATCGCTGACCGCGATGCCAATGCGGCGGTCGCCCACATCCAGCGCGACAATTCTTTCGTTCATACTGTTCCCCTTACACATTTTTGGAAAGATAGAACTGAACCAGCTCTTCCAGCAGCTCGTCACGGTCAATCCGGCATATCAAAGAACGTGCGTTCTGATATCCGGTGATATAAGTCGGATCGCCGCTGATGAGATAGCCGACAATCTGCGTAATCGGATCATATCCCTTTGCGGACAGCGCGTGATATACGCAAAGCAGGATCGTCTGCGCATCCTGCGGGTTTTCGCTGATGGTTTTAAAGTGCTGCGTTCCCATTTCCGAATCGATCATGGCATTAGACCCCTTCCTTAAACTGGCACGCTCCTATTATACACGATAAGCGGCGAGGTTTCAACGCTTTATGATGGTTTCATCATAATTGTGGCGCTGCGGAGCGACCAGAATATGCTGCGCAAAATAACCAGCAGCGGAATGGCCAGCACGATTCCCCATAACCCCATCAGGCTGCCGAGAATGAACACGCCGATCAACGCGCTGAACGGTCGAATGGAGGTGCTGGAGGCTGTGAAATACGGCGTGACAAAATTGCCTTCAATCTGCTGAACGATCACAACGACGATTAGGGCAGAGATAGCTTGGCCGATTCCCTGACCGAGTGCCGTCAGTGCAATCGGAATACTGGCCAGAATAGGGCCGATGTATGGAAAAACTTCAAAAACGCTCATAAAAACAGAAAGCAGAAGCGCGTCATTGATTCCAAGCGCGAAAAGGCCGGCGAATGTTGCCAGAAAGACGAATAAGCTGGTTTTCAGCACGCCTGACAGGTAACTCATCAGCGCGTTTTTGCAGCCCAAACAGGCAGATAAAAAAAACTCCCGCCGCTCAATGGGAAGCAGCAAAAGCAAATGCCTGCCCAATCGTTTTCTTTCGCATAGCAGATAATACGCGATGACGAATGAAAAAACAAATTGACCGGCTTTGGCAGCGAATGCCATGCTTTCTTTGGCGATGATTCCTGTCCCTTGAGAAATCAGCGTGCCGAGCCATTCGCTCAAATTGGTTTGTCCGATAGGATGCAGTCCAAGGGTATTCAAAAAAACAGCGCACTGCTGATTCAGTGTGGAAAGCGTCGGCATGATACGCCGAATTAAATCCATTGTATGTGCAAATAAATACGGAATAAACGCCGAAAGGGCCGTTGCGGTCAACAAAACAAGTCCCAGCACGCAAATCGCCGCCGAAGCTGAGGGGCTGAGTCCTTTGCGCTCCATCCGCGTACACAGCGGCGCAAGCATGAGCGTCAGAACGGAAGCAAGCGCAAAAACCCATGCAATTCGAGAGAGAGTTTCGCGTTTTTGAAAGCTATAACAAAGGCCGACGACCACGCATAAAAAGATGATTGCGCGTCGGAAAAGCGGACGTTCGATAAAGCCTTGCCCCTTTCTAGAAGCCGCAAGGCACGGCGAAGCGTCACCGTTAACCCTGCGGCTTACCGTTGTTTAGTTCATCCAGCAATCGACAACCTGGCGAGCCAAATGGGAACCATTTTTGCTCAGAACTCGTTTCATTCGCTTGCCTTGCGGCGTCATCATCAGTCCTGCACCGACGGTCATGCCCATCAAACTGCCGACGGCGATGCCTTTCATGGTGGATAAGCGCATTCTTCGTTTCCCTCCCTTGCAAAAGTCAGCTCATGGCCCAGCAGGGCCGGGATGATTAGTTCTTCCGCATGGCTTTCGGAACGGCGGTAATCATAAATCCACAACCGTGTGCGCCGTGCCTTGCCCAAATAGCCTGGCGACATTTCAAATGCCTGAACTGCAAACGTCTCATCATCAAGCGCGTAATCCGTTACGCGGCCACACAGCAGGCCGGAAGCATCGCGAACGAAACTGCAAGGCGAAGCCTCATACTTGCGCTTGTAACGCTGAACGCCGCGAACAACCACGAAACCTTTGCCAATAGCCTCAACGCTTTCCGGCAGAATTACGCGTTTACCTCGAATGCCGCAGGAAACGATCAGCGCGAGAACCTGATTTTGCGCTTCGTTCAGGCTGACGCTTTGAAGCAAACCAATCTGTCGTTGACCCAAGACGACCGGAAAATTGCGCAGAATGCTCATGCGGATCAAGTCATACTCCTCCCTTTGATGAGCCTGCTTCTAACGTTGACCATATGGAAGAAAACGATGCTGGCAAGATCTGAAAGAGCAGGTATTTTTGCGTGTGCGTTATACGAAAAAAACTGCCCGAAGGCAGTTACTTATCGAAATTTTTGAAGTGTGTCTTCAAAAGCGGCAGGCAGCGGTGCGCAGAATGTCAAACGTTTTCCTGTTGTCGGATGCGTAAAAGCGAGGGTGTACGCATGTAGCATGAGCCGTGGAATGCGCACAGGGGTTTTGAGATTTGGCGCATATATTTTGTCGCCCAGCAATGGATGACCGATGGAAAGCATGTGAACGCGGATTTGGTGCGTTCGACCGGTAAGTAGATGAACGTCCAAATAGGTTGCGCCATTCAGATGCTCCAAAACATGCCATTCTGTGCGAGAGGGTTTGCCATTTGGCACGACTGCCATTTTTTTGCGATCAATTGGATGGCGTCCAATCGGTGCATCAATCAGTCCTTCTCCTTTGGAAAAAGAACCGTGCGCGACGGCACGATAGTGTTTTTCCATTGTGCGCTGTTTAAACTGTTCGCTGAGCGCGGCATGCGCTGCATCGTTTTTTGCAATCAGAATCAGACCGGAAGTATCTTTATCCAATCGGTGAACGATGCCGGGGCGCATCTCTCCGCCAATGCCGGATAAATCATGCACATGATAAAGCAACGCGTTTACCAATGTGCCGCTTTCATTTCCGGCGGCGGGATGAACGACCATGCCACTCTTTTTGTTGACGACAACAACATCGGCATCCTGATAGAGGATATCCAGCGGGATATCCTGCGGAACAATATCCACAGGTTTTGTTTCGGGAACATTCAGAATGATCCGCATGCCTTCTTCTGTTTTGCGTGCAGCCTTGCGCTCGATTTCACCGTTGACAACCATCGCGCCTTCTTCCATCAATGAAACAATCCTGGAGCGCGAGAAAGGCGTTTGTTCGCGCAGATAAGCGTCGAGCCGCATGCCGGAAAAGGCAGGTTCAACTGTCAGCGCAATGCGCTCCGACTCATCCATGGAATTCCTCCGTTTTTTCTGTTTGGTGTTCAAAAAGAAGCAGCAGAATAAGCGCTGCGACGGATACGCTGACGCACATGTCTGCAAAATTGAAAATTGGAAAACGAATAAACAGCAGCTTGATGTAGTCTGTTACGCCGCCGAAGAAAAATCGATCGAGAAGATTGCCAATTCCACCGCCGATTAGTCCTGAAACAGCAGTACATGCCGCGCCTGAGAGTGATTTTTCGTGCGCCAGATACAGACACAGCAACGCTGTCAGCAGTACAGAGATGAGCACAATCACTGATTGCCTGGAAGCCAAAAGGCTAAACGCTGCGCCCGTATTGGTTACATGACGCAGCTCAAAAAACGGAGACGCGCTGAAAAAAGCTTGTCCCTCCGGCAGCTTACGAATAAAAAACTTGATGATCTGATCAAGTGCCGCTATCACGGCAGCTAATAAAAAATACTTGATTCTTTTCATATTTATGAGAATTACAGGTTACTCTCTACAATGCGCACCAGTTCTGCCAGAAATTTGCCAATAATGGGCAGGTTGGCGAGCGCAATGCTTTGCAATACATACAGAAGCAGCGCACCAAGCACGGTAAATCCAATGGAAAAACCGATTCCTCTTGCCGCGCCGCTGAGCAAATCCTCAAGCAGGCGGCGTTTCCACAAAGGCCGACGAGGCAAACTCTCTTCGATTTGCTCTAACTGCATGGAAATACGTTCAAGCGTGTCGTTAAATTCGGACATAAACACACACCTCTCTTCTCTTCTTAGCATAACGGAAGAAAGGCTCCCTATTCTTTTATACAGAAAAAGCAGGGCGATTATCCCCTGCTTGAATTGTTTTTACAGCAGACGCTTGATCTGCTCCATGGAAGCAGTCTGTGCGTCGGTAATCTTCTTGAGGGAATCGTAATACTCGGCGGTTTGCTTGCGCAGTGCGGCCAGTTGAGCAGTCAGATCGGCAATCTTTGTCTGCGCATCCGAACGGATGGAAGCCGCATCCTGATTCGCTTTGTTGATAATCTCGGCAGCGCGAGTATCGGCAGCGGAGACAATTTCTTCATATGCGCCCTTCGCTTTGCTGAGCACAAGCTCAAAGCTCTCGCTGGAATGACGGTCATTCTGTGCGGAAGCAGGCGCGACGGCAATCGGCGCAGCAATTTCGGGCTTGGACGACTGTTCTTTCTGAAGATCTGCACGGGCCTGATTCAATTCGGCAGTCAGCTGAGCAACCTGCTCTTTCAGCTTGTTGGTCTCAGCTTCTCGATTTTCCATTTCCTCCAGAATTTCGTCGAGAAAACTCTCAACCTCGTTGTTGTCATAGCCGTTTTTGACAACCTTAAATACTTTGTTGACGATTGTATCAAGCGTAATAGCCATTGGAGAAGCTCCTTTCAGCGTTTAGACGTTATTTTATTCGTATCGAAAAAAAGTAACTCCGATACGTTGCTTGCGTGTCAATCCCTCAATTTTTTGAAGTTTGATTCTGCCTTTACTGCGTACAGAAAGCATCGCGCCTTCTTCAACAGCCGTATCAACCCGATCACAGGGAAGATGATTGAGTTTGACCAACCCCGCACGGATCATATCGCCGGACTCGTTTCTTGACAGTCGATAAGCCGAAGCAACAACCGCGTCAAGCCGAAGCGAGCTGAGCGTATCATGAAAGCAACTCCCCCTCGGTTCTGGAATCCGGATCTCACCCGTTACGGGTTCAAAGCGAAGCGTCGCTTTTCCGGCGCTGTGCATGCCCTGCATGATGAAATCGGCAGTTTGTGCCATGACAAACAGATAGATATCTGAATCTACTATGATAATATCGCCAATGGAGTCTCTTGTCAAGCCCAAAGCCATAAATGCGCCCAGAAGATCACGATGAGAAAGAGAACAGAATTTGGAAGAGAAACGGGAATGCAGGCAAACAAGCGGAAAATCACTCGAAGAAGCCTCTTCTCCCCATGGAAGAAAGCAGCCAATTTGACGTTCCGCCTGTTCATAGCCGCCCCAAACCGAAAAAGCTGCACCATGTTCGCGCGCAATCTGCTTTGCGGCGGCAACTTGAACAGGGTCCAGAAAACGCGTATAGCGCGCAATGCCTTTTTCACTGGCAAAGCGCGCTGCAAATTCAAGCGTGCGTTGATTCTCTTCCATCATATGAATTACCGATAACGCATACGGCTTGCAGCGTATACATCTTCTTCAATCACTTCGACATTCTCCGGCGCAAGCAGGTAGGACAAATGCGCGACTTTAAGCATACGCCCCTGAAGCGCAAAAGCTGCGCCGCTGAGCAAATCCACCACTCGTCCGCAATCCTTGGGATCGATATTCTCCAAATTGAGCAAAACGCTTTCTCCGCGCAGCAGATATTTGATGATTTCCCGACATTCTTCAATCTGGCGAACGTTGACAATTCTTTCGCAGTGCGTATACTGCAATTCCTCCGCGGCGCGCGGGTCCATTCGCGAATCGTGAATGACATTATTATGGCGGGTTTGACGTCGAACCGGGGGCTCCTCTTCCTCATCTTCTTCGTCATCTTCCGCTACGACAGCTCTGCGACGAGAAGAGGAAGCCTGTTTTTTATTTTTGCCAAACGGATTATTCAGGGAGAAACGAGACGGACGCTCTTCGTCTTCCTCCTCGTCCTCATCATCCTGCTCTTCGTCATCTTCCAGCTCATCTTCTTCGCGCTCTTCATCATTTTCTTTGGGCTTGAAACCGAGCTTTTCAGACAACGTTGTAAAAAAATTCATGAATGCGTTTCCCCCTTGAGATCATTCTCTTGATAAGCACGCGCGCCAAAGATGGCCGAGCCTATACGGACATGTGTTGCGCCCTCTTGAGCAGCTAACTCATAATCACCGGACATCCCCATTGAAAGCTCTTCAATCTTTGTATGAGCGATCGCTTCACATTGAAGCTGCTCATACAATCGGCGCATGTGCTTGAAATACGGACGCAAAGCATCTTCATCTCGTAAATCCGGCATCACAGCCATCAAACCTCGGATATCAAGGCCAGGCAAATCGGCAGCATATCGTGCGAAGGACATCAGGTTTTCCACGGCAACGCCGCCCTTTTGAGGCTCGTTGCCGATATTGACCTGAATCAGTACCGGCATGCGAAGACCGTGCTGTTGCGCACGTTTGTCGATTTCCTGCGCCAGGGTCTCCCGATCCAGAGATTGAATCATAGCAACCTTGTCTATTATATATTTAACCTTGTTGATTTGCAACCGTCCAATGAGATCAATTTGAAAAGACGCGTCCAGATAAGGAAGTTTTTCAAGTATTTCCTGCACACGATTTTCACCCAGATGCAGAATTCCGGACGCTTTTATCTCGTTGACACGGGGGGCGGCGACAGTTTTGCTTACCGCGATAATTTCGGGTACACGCCCCCAACGCTCAAGCGCAGCAGTATCGAGCCGCCTGCGAATATCTGCAATCCGCATGCAAAGTTCTTGATCCATTGTATATCCTCCTTGCATCAGAAAAGCAGGATGTTTTGCCCGTCTATCAACGGCGAATTTGCCAGTACCGGTCGAACAAACGCCGTATCCGCATCCGGATACGAAATGACGGTCACTTCGACAAACGTCTGCGCACCGCCCTCGGCAACAACAACGCCGATCATATTGTTCATTGTATACAGCGCATTGATAGGTACGCTGAAACCAGTTATGAAATCGCCCACGGTTGCGCCGCACGTGCGAATATTCAGCACGGGCTCCACACTTTGGCCGACACGCATGCGGAGCAGCAAATCGCTTCCGATTCTTGTGAAGGAAACGACCTGCGCCGGAATGATATAATCGTCAAATCCTGTCAGCTGCATTTGATAGGTTTCTCCGACAACAGGGTTCCAATCTCGATCCTGGCATATAAACAACGCATACCATTCCTCTTCCATAACGGTGCGGAAAATCGGATCGCTGCCGCGAGAAACGGTGGATTGTTCCGGCGCAGCTCCGCGAATGACTGCGCGCACATCGCTGGGGGTCAGCGTACTGTATGTAGAAGAATTGACGCTGTTTTCATAGCCGTCCGTATAAAAACTGACAAGACAGTCTTCCGAGGCCGTATAAGTGGTCGTCCAGCTTTCAATTTTTTTGAGCTGGTCATTTTCAACTTTATACAATTCAGAGAGCGTTTGATCATCTGGATATTTCTGCTTTAAATAGTTTTTTCGGACGGTCAGCGAGCTGCTCAGCTGCTTTTCGAGATTGCTTAAACTGCCGACGCCGCGTCCCTGCACCAATGTGCGAACCTGCTGCGCCAAATTGGAAATTTCCTCGTTTTCGCTGTCCAGCGCCGCATCCACATACGAGCTGAATACTGTGCTGACATGATAAGATTGAATTTCCTGACGATACGTTTGCAAACGATTGATTTCAGTCTGGTTGTAACCTGACGAATACACTTTGCAGATTACGCCGGAGCGACTGACATGACTGCCCTCTGCGGCAACGAAATCAATGCTGGTCTTGTTTTCCGTTTCATAAAGGCGTTCGTTTCGAGCGATAACGACCGTACCTGAGTACGAATTGCCCATCGTTCTGGCAACCGCCTTTGCCGTCGTTGCATTGGATTTGAACACGCCCCGCAGTTGCCAGAACGCAACGCCTCCAACGACAGCCACAATCAGAATCAGAATAATGGGTGCAAGAATGAGACGCCGATTATTCTTTTTCTTTTTTTTCTTCTTGGTGCTCATGCTGTGATACGCTCGCCCCTTTTTACGCTTCGTCGTTCACAGGCGTGGTTTCCATCACCCAAATAGCGCTTTTCTGACCGCTCAGCGTGAGCGGATACCGTCCGAGAACACGGACGCCCTGCGTTTTGCGCAGCGTGCTTTCTGCATGAGCAAGCGCGGCAATCACAACGATACGGCCTTCCGGTTCAAGTACGCGGCGCGCTTCAAACAGCGCGTTTCGCAAATCGCTTTCCAATCTTTCCGTCTTTTCGGCTTTAACCGGAAGATACATAAGCACGGCGCTTTGACTGGAATCTGCCAAATCCGTATAGCCGCTGGAGCCCTCATAAGCGCGCGTACCGCTGACTTTACTTTCAATCAGGCGAGCCGTTGCGCGATCCGGACAGATACAGGTCAGAGCGCGCACGCCGGAAGCTTTGACCGCTGCGGGCAGCGCGCTGCCCGTGCATGCCAGAATAGCCGCATTCTTTGCGCCGCAATGCGCAAGGAATGCCGAAACTGCGCAGACGTCTGAGCGGAGCTGACCTTCCTGTTTGGGCGAACGTTTGCCGAGCCGCCACAGGAAATAGGAGGCTTCCGGACGGCAAAGCACCCACAACTCCACCTCCGGGCGTTCACGGTACGTGTGCATGCCGGTATGCTCACAGATTGCAGTTTCCAACATGTCTACATAGCGCATATTCGCACTGACCAGATGATCATCCTGCGCGGTCACAATGCGAAATTTTTTCCCCTGCGTCTCTTCGTATGGGAAACGGTCGAGCCATCCGCCGGTAGCGAGCAGACGGCGCACTGCATCGTTGACGTTAGCCATCGGCTTCATCTGAAAAAGCACCTGAAACGTCTGATGCACATAAGGAAGCGCAGGCTCGCGGACACTGCGATACAGCGCCGCACCGCTGAGTACGCGTTCGACGGCGACGCCGCCTTCTTTGTGCAGCATAGCTTCAATAGGCTTTTCAAGCCCCTCAACAAACGTGGAAAAATACAATTTTTTCATCAATAATCCCCTATATCCTTTGATAAACCGACAGTTTACGCGCGCAGAATGTCCTTTTGAAAATCAAATAGCATTCTGTAATACGCATCGCCGTAATTATACATGCTGCCCTCTGAAACCATCTGCATCAACCGTTGGGGCGGACACCAGCGCACAGCGCTGACTTCTTCCTTCTGAAGCGTGAAATCATCTTCAGCCCAGTTGGTTTTGACAGCGTAGACATAACAATAGGAATTAGAACGACGAAGTCTGGAGACAAAGAGCATGTCTGCTTTGGAAGCGGCATAGCCCAATTCTTCCCGCAACTCACGTCTCGCGGCGGTCAACGGTTCTTCGCCGCTGACTGCCGAGCCGCCCGTTACAGCCCAAATGCCCGGCTTCCATTGAACGCCCATGGAACGGCGCTGAATCAGCAGTTCGCCCTTATCGTTCATCGGCCAGATATGTACGCCGATGTGATAGAAGCCGACGGGAATCGCTTCGCCGCGAATCATGGTCTTTCCGGTTTTTTCCCCTTGCGCGTCATAAAGATCCCAGATTTCAACGTTCATCGTTTGCCTCCAAACGATCGGACAGTTGATCGGCCAAATCGAGCACAGTTTTTTCGACGTCGCCTTTTTCGGCATCGAAAACATAATCCGCTTCCGCTTCATACAACGGGATTCGCTCGTCGTACAAGCTGTGCAAAGTCTGTCCCTTTTTAAGCGTAACGCCGCGTGTGGCCAGATTAGAGAGCCGACGTTCAATCTCTTCGTAAGGCAGACGAATGTAGACAACCAGACCGTTTTCATGCAGATGGCGCATGGCTTTTTTTCCATAGACTACGCTGCCGCCGGTTGCGATGACCGTATTGTTGTATTCAAGACCGCAGATGCAGTCTTCTTCGATCTTTAAGAAAGCGTCGTTGCCGACGGCATCGATTATGGTTTGAAGCTTTTTCCCCTGCTCCTCTTGCAAAACAATGTCTGTATCTACAAAATCCATGTGAAGAGCTGATGCCAGCAATGCGCCGACAGTGCTTTTGCCGCAGCCCGGCATACCGATCAAAACAATATTAGCCATCGTATCCTTCTCTCTACAAAAAATCCCTTTTTATTTTATCCCGAAAACAGCCTTTTTTCAAGGGAAAAACCTATTTTTATAAAAAAACAGAGGCTTTTTCCTCCACGAGAAAATTTTTTTGTGGAAAACGTCAATCAGGCATTGCATAATATGCAGAAATAGCGTATAATCATACGCAATCACAAACAAGGGAGGATATCGATATGGATTTGGCGCTGTACAAGGCGGCTCAGCCTTTTTCTCAAAAACATCTGCTCACGCTTCAGGACTGGAGCGAGGACGAGATTCTTCAATGCCTTTCTTTAGCGGTAAAACTCAAGACGATGCAAAAAAGCGGACAGAAGCAGACCTGTCTGGCAGGAAAGACGCTTGCAATGATTTTTGCAAAATCGTCTACGCGCACACGTGTTTCTTTTGAAGTGGGCACAACGCAGTTGGGTGGAAACGCCCTGTTTCTTTCCACGCATGACATTCAGATTGGACGGGGTGAGCCGATCTGCGATACGGTGCAGGTGCTTTCCCGCATGGTAGACGGCATCATGATCCGCACGTTTAAGCAGAGCGATTTGGAGGAACTGGCGAAGTTTGGTTCGATCCCGATTATCAACGGCCTTACGGATGAATTCCATCCCTGTCAGGTTTTGGCGGATTTGCTGACGATTTATGAAAAGAAAGGAACTTTTAAGGGATTGAAGCTCGCATTTGTCGGCGACGGCAACAATATGGCGCATTCTCTGATGATTGGTTGTTCCAAACTCGGCATGGACGTCGCCATTGCCAGCCCGGACGGCTACAAGCCTAACCCCATTTACACGGCATGGGCTGTTGAAAACGCCGCCGCATGTGGAAGCAAGGTGACGGTTTGCACGGACCCGCTGGAAGCTTGCAAGGATGCCGATGTGCTTTATACGGATGTTTGGGCCAGTATGGGACAGGAGAGCGAAGCCGAAAAACGCAAACAGGCGTTTGCGGGCTATCAGATCAATGCCAATTGTCTGAAAGTGGCTCACGAAGACAGCATTTTCCTGCATTGCCTGCCGGCACATCGTGGCGAAGAAGTAACGGCAGAAGTGATCGACGGCAGTCACAGCGTTATTTTCAACGAAGCGGAAAATCGTTTGCATGCCCAGAAAGCCGTCATGGCGCTGCTCATGGGCGGCGGACACGTATAATTTCTGCTTGACAGTTTAATCGTGTGCGTTTATAATATGTCTGACAATTCAAAAGACCGCTGGGGGCGCGCAATGCTGAGATGGCTTTAGAGCCGGTCCCTTTGAACCTGTGTAGTTAATCCTACCGTAGGGAAGCGACGAGCTTGATTTGAATATCAAAGCCGCAATCCTGTGTAGGGAGTGCGGCTTTTTTGCGGCCTTACGAATTGGAAGCATTATAAAAGGGGGTTCCCATCATGTTTTCTGAATTTGCCGAGGTTTCCTCTGCTACTTGGGGCGTCATTGTCGCGTTGCTGCTGGTCGGCGTCGTGGTGTTTGCCGTTTCCAAGGACAAGAAGCGCTGGACGGCGCGTATGCTGGCCAATGGCGCTCTGTGCATTGCACTTTCTACGGTGCTTTCCTTTATCACGCTGTATAAAATGCCTCAAGGTGGTTCCATCACCCTGGCAAGCATGCTGCCGATGTTCCTTTTCGCCTATGCTTATGGCGTAGGCCCCGGCATGCTGGTTGGCGCAGCCTATGGTTTTGTGCAGTTCCTTCAGGGCGGTTTGTATTTCGTTCATCCTGTGGAGCTACTGCTTGATTATCCGTTGGCTTTTGCCATGCTGGGTCTGGCGGGTCTTTCCAACAAGTTCTCCGACCAGTGGGGCATGATTCCCGGCATCATCCTCGGTACTTTTGGCCGTTTCGTCTGTGCGTTCCTGTCTGGATTGATTTTCTTTGGCATGTATGCGCCGGAGGGACAGAATGTAGTGATTTACTCGATGGTGTACAACGGCCTTTACCTTGTTCCGGAAGCGATCATCTGCATCGTGCTGGCGATGATTCCGCAGATTCGTCAGCTGGCCAAGCGTTTGGCGCTTCAGGATTGATTCAACGCCTTCCTATGTTCCCCCTTTACTCAGTCGGTAAAGGGGATTTTTTTGTACGTTTTTTCTGCATAAATGCGACATGGTAGTTTTCTGTCTCTTAAACCGGGTCAGTTGTACATCCTTTTCCCCTGTGTTATAATGAAATCAAATTGATGTGAAAAAAGAGGGATGATCAAGATGGCTGGTCAGAATCGTTCCGCCAGCAGAAAACAAAGCGGAAAAATTGCGTTCTGCGGCATGATGGTTGCGCTTTCGGTTGCGTTGATGCTTACCGGCGGGTTAATACCGATCGCAACGTATTGTGCGCCGATGATTAGCGGCGTGCTGCTTCTGCCTATTTTGCTCGAATATGGAAAAAAGACTGCATGGATGGGTTATCTGGCAACCGCATTGATTGTGCTCATTCTCGGTATTGACAAAGAAGCCGCATTTTTTTATATTTTTCTGGGTTATTATCCGATTATCAAATGGAGTATTGACAAGCTTCATCAGAAGCCGATGCGTGTCATCCTGAAACTGCTCCTATTTAATGGTGCAGTCGTGGCTATGTATGCGGTCTTGGGCTTTGTGCTTCATATGGATGCTGTTGTTGAAGAGTTTACTGAAATGGGTATGTGGATGCTGGCTGCATTTATCATTTTGCTGGACATTTGTCTGTTTATGTATGATCGGCTTCTTGTTCCGATGACTGTGCTTTATGCCAACAAGCTTCGTCCCCGGCTTCGCTTTTTGATTCGATAAATGAACCCCCACAGATGCGTTTGGCTTAAGCGTATCTGTGGGGGGGGTCTATGGTTATTTTGCGTCAGGATCGATTAAATCTGAATGTCCGACGCCGATAATTTCGGTTGTCGCGCGAGCGTTTGTCTTGCCGCCGTCATATTTACCGATACGGGAAATCTGTTCGCCCATGAAGAGCATGACGGCAGTCTGCCCGCCGTCCAGATTCAAAGCTTCTTTGCAGCCGCCTTTTTGCATCAATTCAGCCATTTGCGCAATCGATACGCCAATGCTAATATTTCGAATGCGGCCTTCTGCCAGAACCGCGTAATAATGTCCCGGTTCAACCATACCGATTGCACAACGAGGCTGAGGCGTTTTTCCATTGGTCATTTCCGCGATAAACGGATTGATTTCGCCGTCTCGGATCAGGTATGGGCCAAAGGAAAAAACATCGACGGCGCCCATATCCAGATATTCCTGAGCGCTGTGTTCATCGGAATGAAATACGCGCCAGCTTCCGTCTTCCAGCATGGCAAGCGTATCCAGATTGGGAAATTGGCGACGATTAGCGGCCGGAACACGGTCATAAAAGACCTGTTTATCTCGAATAACCATACCCGTGATGGTTTTTCGTCCCACTCGATAGGTGTAATAATCCGTATTCATGCCCCATACAACCTGATTCTGCTTGGCGATAAGCGAGGCCTGGACATGCTTCTGCTGGGGCTTGCTTGGATTATATAGAATACTGCCCACGCGCTCGGCATTCAAATCGCAAAAAACCTGCGCTTCATACCATGTCAGCACCTGTTCGGCGTCAAAAAAACGATCAATGCGGATCACAAGCGTCGGCGAGGCGTAAAACCAGAGACCGTTTTCATCGTCTGAATGGACGTATTCGCCGGAGAGCGGATAGCCATATGCGTCCACTTTCGGTTTTTCAACCGGCCATTCAACATCGGCAGTTACTTTATCATAGTCGGGAGTTGGAGTTGAAGTCGGCTCAGGTTCGCGGGCCTCAAAAGGGGTGCTTTCATTGGATGAACCGAGATTTTCAAAAAAATCGCCGCCGATTTGATCTTCGCCGACTTGGGAATAGACCAAACTGAATTTTGCGTTGCCAGTCCGGCCTTCATCGGTCACGGTAAAAGAGGTGGATTGCTGTGTGACATGATAGGCATAGGCTTCCTGCGCCAATTCCAGCCCGGTTTTGCCGCCCATTGATTCAAGCGGCACATGCCAATCCATGAAAATGGTATTTTCCCGCCCCATATGCAGATATAGTTTTTTTACCGTCCATGTCCCCCATTTTTCGGCAGATTCCGGCATGAAAGTCTCGTCACCAGAATGCTCTACGCAGTACTGAGTGACATTGGCGCAAAGCTTATGTGCCCCATGGCCATATTCGCCGTTAATATCATGTGTAATCATAACGTCCGGCTTGTATTGGCGAATGAGTTCCGTGATATATGCACGGCTTTTTCTTTTTGTCCAGTGAGCGTAAGCATCATCCAACGATCGCATATAAACGTCTCCGAAATCTCCGATCACCGGGTACTGGCGAAGACCCATATGCCATAGGCCGTTGAGCAGCTCACTGCGGCGCGTCGTATTGGAATAACTCATGTACGCGACAACGACGCTCATATTCTTTTCCACTGCATAAGTGGGAATGGTTCCGCCGAAAAAGATCAGCTCATCATCCGGATGCGCAACAAGCAGAAGCAAATCCGCCTTCTTTGGCGTAGGTTCCCATTGCTGCACCCAGTCCGGCAGTTCGCCGTCTGAGAAAACGAAGACTTCATTCAATTTCAAGTAGCTTTTCTTTTCCGAAATGCCAACGAGACGGAAATGGTTTTTTCCATTCAGCGCTACCAAGACATGATAATAGTCAGTTGTTCCCTCTATGGAAGTCTGCCACTCGCCGTTGATTTCTTCTTCAATGCTCCATGCCTCCGGCATCTCGGCAAAACAGATATAAAGATACTGCGCGCTCTCTCCTTCAGGCGTTTGGAACTCCAGATGGGGCTTTTCGTTTGTACGGCTTTGCCAGAAACTGGTATATGCCCCATCGTGAACCTTATCGGTTGTCTTATCCGGAGACGAAATGATGCATGCGTTTGTCAGGTCCTTGGCTTCCTGGGCTGCTGCGCAGGAAAAGCACAGCACGAGAAGCAGCACCAGCGCAGCTTGTACCATGCACTTCTTTTTCACGATTTCTTTCACCTCTATGCACTCATGACAAGTCGGTTTCATATCGATTTGAAACGATGTTGATCACTGCTCATCATACCACATTTTGTTAGAAATGTAAATCTCTATATATAATGGTAAGACTTTGACAATGCAAGCGATTTGTAATGTTTTTTGGCAACAGATAAAAAAATGCCGCAGGACTAATCCCGCGACAGGAGTGCGCTTTTGATTAAAGGGATTGTAGTTGTCTGGAAAGCTTTGCAAAATCTTCAAGGCTCAGCTCTTCGGCTCTTGCCTGTACGGATAGACCGACGGCTTCAAGGTATGAGGCGGCCTGCTCACGATTTAGCGCAAAGCCGGAAATGAGGTTGTTGAGCAGTGTCTTGCGGCGCATGGCAAAGGCGCTGCGGACAAGACGCGTAAAGACAGCCTCGTCTCCCCCGTCCACGTAAGGCGTTTCAAGGCGCTCAAGCACCATAAAACTGGAATCCACCTTGGGCGGCGGATTAAAACAGGCGGCTGGAACGTCTAACGCACGGACAACGTTGTAGTGATATTGACACATTACGGCAAGCGGGCCGTATCCATCTTCGCCGGGGCTGCTGAGCAGTTTATCTCCAACCTCTTTTTGAATCATGACTGCGATGGATTTGGCTCGCGGCAATTCATTCATCAATTTGGTCAGAACATCGGTTGTAATGTAATACGGAAGATTCGCCGCGATGCGAAGCGAAGAACAGTCTTCACCAAAGCATTCTTTGACGAGCAAAGCCAGATCCGTGCGCATGACGTCGCCGCAAATGACACGAACATTGGACTGCTTTTCAAGCGTCACATTTAAAATCGGAATCAGCGTTCGATCGATTTCAAGGGAGACAACCTGTTTAGCGCGACGAGCCAGCGGCTTCGTCAACGCGCCAAAGCCCGGCCCGATTTCCAATACGCAGTCTTGCGATGTGACCAGAGAAAGATCCGCCAGCTGCTCCAACAGGGTTTCATCCTCAATAAAATTCTGTCCCAAGCTATGCTTTTGATGAAACGAGCCATGCTTTTTTGCTTTCAATATGGAAACCTCCCCTCTCAGCCGATGCGCTTAGCGTCTTTGTCGTTGGTTTCGCTGATGATATAATGCGGGCGGCTCTTGACTTCCAAATATGTTTTAGCCAGATATTGTCCCATAATCCCCATGCAGAGAAGTTGTACGCCGCCGATAAACAGAATAATACACACCGTTGATGCCCAGCCTGCAACAGGATCGCCAAAGATTAATCGGCGCACAACGACGAAAAGAACCATGAAAAAAGCGATAAACGTAAACACCAAGCCGGAAATCGACGCAATGGAGAGCGGAGCCTGCGAGAAGTTAACAATGCCGTCCAATGAATACTTAAACAGCTTGAAAAAACTCCATTTGGTTTCGCCGGCGACACGTTCTACATTTTTATACGGCAGCCACTTTGTTTTGAAACCGATCCAGCCAAAGATTCCCTTGGAAAACCGATTATATTCGCACATAGACACAATCGCTTTCACCATTTCACGCTTCATCAGGCGGAAATCCCGCGCGCCATCAACAATGTCGGCTTCGGAAATACGATTGATCAGTTTATAAAACATCCGTGCAAAAAAAGAGCGGATTGGCGGTTCGCCGTCACGAGTTACGCGGCGCGTGGCAACGCTATCGTATCCCTCTTTTTCGAGAATTTCGATCATTTGAGGCAGCAGGGACGGCGGATCCTGCATATCCGCATCCATAACGGCAACGTAGTCTCCCTCCGCATTACAAAAGCCCGCATACATGGCAGCTTCTTTTCCAAAATTTCTGGAAAAAGACAGATATTTGACACATTCGTCTTTTGCGGCCAAATCGCGCATGATCTGAAGCGTATTGTCCTTGGAACCGTCGTTAATCAGCAGAAAAGTCATTTGGTAATCAGGAAGAGTTTGGGCAACATCGCAAACGGCATGATAAAAAATGGGAAGGGATTCTTCCTCGTTGTAGCAGGGTACGATCAGCGTTACAGTCCCTTTCATGATATAGTAACCTCTCCTCATGCCGAAAACCGGCAAATATACGTGTATATTGTTTCATAATCGGGGCCAAAAGTCAAGATACGACAAGAAAAAAGCCGCTCGGCAAACCGGGCGGTCTTTTCTCTATGTCGATGAAGATTATTCGTCTTCCTCCTCTTCCTCTGGTAGATCGCCGTTGTGGTAAACATCCTGCACATCATCCAGATCATCGAGCATTTCCAACATTTTCTGGATCTTTTCGACGGTCTCCGGATCCGTAATTTCGTTCGTCGTCTGCGGAATCATGGTCAACTCAGCGCTCAGGAACGTGTAACCGGCCTTTTCCAGATTATCGCGCACTTCAGAAAAATCGGAAACGGCGGTTGTCACTTCAAAGCTGTCGTCAAGCACGTCCACATCGCTGGCGCCCGCGTCAAGCGCTGCCATCATCACTTCATCTTCATCCATGCCCGGTTTGCGCTCAATCACGATCAAGCCAACACTATCGAACATGTAAGAAACGCAGCCATTGGTACCCAGGGAACCGCCGTTCTTATCGAAGATGTGGCGGATATCGGAAGCGGTGCGGTTACGATTGTCCGTAACGGTCGAAACGATAACGGCGACGCCACCCGGCGCATAGCCTTCGTACTGAATTTCTTCGTAATTGACGTTGCCCAGCTCACCCGCCGCTTTCGCGATGGAGCGCTTGATGTTTTCGTTCGGCATATTGTTGGCTTTCGCTTTTGCGATTACATCGCGAAGCTTGCCGTTGACAGTCGGATCACTGCCGCCGTCGCGGACAGCGATCGCGATTTCGCGACCGATTTTCGTAAAAACCTTGCCGCGCTCAGCGTCGGCCTTGCCCTTTTTGTGTTTAATATTTGCCCACTTGGAATGGCCTGACATACGTAAAAAACCTCCCGGTTATTTTTGCTACATCGATTATTATAGCACGATGCGGACATTGCATGCAACAGGTGACGTTCATTTTTTCGTCGTTTTTCCGGAAAAACTTTACTTTTTGCTGACATGTTTGAAAGATTGGATTGCATAAAGTGCTTTGGAGGCGATGAATGGATGGCTGCATTGGCTGCTCTGACGATGGCTGCGCTTATTCTGCGCTTTCCGGATCTTGCAATAAAATCTGCCCGTGAAGCGCTCTTTGTTTGGGGACGCGACATTGTGCCGAGTCTTTTTCCCTATATGGTGCTCTGCAAAACGCTGTCTTCACGCTTGAAAAAAAGCAGGATTCCTTCTGTTCCCCTTGTTTTAACGCTCGGTCTGTTGGGAGGCTCTCCGTCTGGCGCAGCAATGATTTCAGCTGCATCTGATACGATGAGCCGCAGACAGTGCGTTTTTCTCAGCGCGCTTACAGGCACAATCAGTCCTATGTTCTTTTTGAGTACGTTGCGCACATGGGGATTCAGTCAAAGCATATGTATCCGGTTGTTGTCTGCTCACTGGATAGGCGCATGCTTCGCAGCATTCTGCGCCTGGCGGTTTGAATCATCGTATAAGATCGGGTCAAATCCAACCGTCAGAAAGGATTTGCAGATGGCCAGCCCTATTGCAGATAGTGTACAGGCCGTACTTGGCGTGGGTGGCTGTATTGTTTTTTTCAGCGTTGTCGCTTCCTGCATAAGCTGTGTTTTTTCTTTTCCATCTGAGTGGAGCCGTGCCAGCTTTCAGGCCATGCTTGAGATTGCCGGCGGCATCCATGCATTGAGTTTGACAGATACAATAACGTTTCAAACAGCCGTTTGTATGGCTGGGCTGATGGGTTTTGGTGGAATTTCGATTTTAACGCAAAACCATCTGTTTCTTGAGTCGTGCGGGATCGCGAAAAAACAACTGTTCGTTTTTGCGTTTTTAAGAGCTGTGGGTTCAACTTTCTCAATGGCTCTTCTCTTGCAATTCATGTGAGCCAGAATCGAAGACTTTCAAGCGCGCGGCGCTCAATACGACTGATTTGGGCTTGGCTCAGTTTCATGAGCTTTGCGGTTTCTTTCTGCGTATGATCCCGAAAATACCGAAGAATAATCAACGTTCGTTCCTGATCAGATAAGCGCCCAAGCGCTAAATGGATATCCGTAGATTCATCGTCGATTGAATCTTTGCCCATCAGAATTTCCAGCAGTGTTTTTCCGTTTTCTTCACAGGGATGATCCAAGGATTGAGGAACACAGCCGCCTTCAAGCGCCCAGATAATTTCTGATGGATTGGTTTTACAAAAGTCTGCTAATTCATCAATGCGCGGTTCCCGGCCAAGGATTGAGCTGAGTTTTCCAAGCTGTTGTGCAATAGCTTGACTGCGCTGTTGACCTTCAGACAGATCAGATGCATGGCGAAGCGCTTTCTTCATTTCGCCGAGCACCCACGGCATAGCGTAAGTCATAAAATGCACATTCTGGGTGTCATCGTACCGCTGCAAGGCAAGCATTAGTCCGATATACCCGGCCTGACAAAGCTCCTGCGAGGATAACACTGGATTAAAAAAGCGTTTAGCTATCGTATTTAAAAACGGAACAAACGCAGAAAGATATAGCTCAACAGCTTCTGAATCACCATTTTGCGCTTGAATGAGCAGAGATTCATCGTTTGCGAAGCGCGTCATAGTCATCATTCATCGTTTTCATGCAGACGTTTTTGCATAAAAACGATTGTTCCATTTCCAAGAGAAGACTGAACGCGCACGTGATCCATAAAAGACTGCATCAAAGCAAAGCCCATACCCGTGCGTTCCTGCTCAGGATGTGACGTATAAAAAGGCTGCATCGCCTGCTCGATGTTCTCAATGCCCTTTCCCTGATCCTCAATTTCAAGGCGGATATTGTTTTCGTCAATCCATGCACGAAGCATGACATATCCGCTTGTTTCTTCATATGCATGAACAATGGCATTTGTCACCGCCTCACTGACGGCTGTCCGAACCTCCGAAACAATGCTGAGCGTGGGATTGGCCTGTACAAGAAACGCGCTGACAACCATTCGTGCAAACGCTTCATTTTCTGGAATGGCTGAAAATTTCAGTTCCATTTGATTATTCATGTATTTCCCACCCTTCTGTTTTGTCAATGGCAATGATTCGATGTAGTCCGGCCAAATGAAACAGTCGATCCACCGGCGGACGAAGTCCGCTGGCAGAGACGCACCCACCACGGGCAATCATGGTTTTATATCGACCAATAATCATGCCGATACCGGAACTGTCCATAAAGCTGACCTGAGAAAAATCGAGAATCAGGCGGTGTGGGTTGTGTGCAACAATCAGCATTTCGATTTCATTTCGGAGTCCTTCCGCAACACAGTGGTCGATTTCGCCAGTCAAATAGACCGTCAACGCATCCCCTTGTTTTGTGGTTTGCAGCACAATGATTCCTCCTCTTGTATTCGATGATACACCATATGAACATATATGCGCTTCTATGCAAAAAAACGCATAATTTCCGCGCAGTTTGGGTAAAAAGAGAAAAACACGTTTTAGGAGGCTGAATGGATGAGCAAAGTAAAAAAGGTGTTGCTGACGATTCTGGCTGCACTTATTGGCGTGCTTTTGCTTTTCTGCGCAGCGTTTTATGTGTTTTTTGATGTGCCGGATTGGCAGAAATTGGATATTTCCAGATTATCTGCGTTAGCACAGACATCCTCCATGTATGACATGAACGGAGAACTGATGAGTGAGCTGCGCGGGTCGGAAAATAGAATAATCGTTTCTCTTGATGAAATTCCATTACATACGCGCCAAGCTTTCATTGCAGCCGAAGATTTACGTTTTTATGACCATCGCGGAATTGATGTTTACCGCATTTTGGGTGCGTTACGAAGCAACTTAAAGAGTGGATCGCTGGCGGAAGGCGCAAGCACCATCACACAGCAGCTGGCCAAACTTACCCATCTCAGCGCTGAAAAAACGATTCGCCGTAAGCTGGAGGAAATCAACCTCGCGTTTCAAATTGAAAAGGTTTACAATAAGGACGAAATCCTGGCCATGTATTTGAATACAGTTTACTTTGGACGAGGAGCGTATGGCATTCAAGCGGCGGCACAGGCATATTTCGGCGTGGACGCGGAAGACCTGACTTTGAACCAAAGTGCAAGTCTTGCAGCGATTATTAAAGCACCCTCTATCTATGCGCCGCATATCAGCCCCTCAAACAATCGCTCGCGACGGCAATACATCCTTTCTGTCATGGCAGAAAATGGTTTTATCTCGCAGGAGGAAAAACAGGCAGCGCTTGACGAAAGTATATGGGTGCTCGCACAAGAAGCTGAAAAACAGCTTTACAGCTGGTATATTGACGAAGCGCTTCGGGAAAGCGCGGAGCTGCTCGGCCTTTCAGCTGATGAAGTGATTCAGGGCGGATTTAAAATCTACACAGCCTATGACGCGCGGCTTCAGACAATCGCGGATGAAGTATACGCAGATTCCAGCTTTTTCCCTGCTGCAGCTTCGGATGGAACGCCTATACAAAGCGCAATGGCTGTTGTCGATACAAACAACGGCGCCGTTTTAGCGATGATTGGAGGGCGGGATTATACCGTTCGCCGTGGGTTGAACCGCGCGACGCAAATGCGCCGTCAGCCCGGCTCTGCACTGAAACCTTTGGCTGTCTACGGACCTGCGCTTGAACTCGGATATACGACAGCTTCTGTTTTGCTGGATGAAAAGACAAGCTTTGGCGGCTATACGCCGCGCAATGCAGGCGATCGATATTATGGGCTTGTTACAATGCGAACAGCCATTCGGAATTCACTCAACACGACCGCTGTGCGCCTGCTGGAAGAAATCGGGTTGGATGCATCGATTCAATATCTCAACAAAATGGGCATTCCGACGCGGAACAGCGATCGAAATCTCTCGTTGGCGCTAGGCTCGATGACCTACGGTGTAACGCCTGTTGAACTGGCAGCGGCCTACGTGCCCTATGCAAACGGCGGCATATACCATCAACCTTACTGCGTCGAGAGAATTGAAACCGTAGATGGGAGTAATATATATGAACGAAAAGATAGCGGCAAACAGGTTCTTTCCGCTCAAAATGCGTTTTTAATGACATCACTGCTGCAATCAGTCGTTTCCAGTGGAACGGGAACGCGTATGCTTGCCGCAAACACTCCCATTGCAGGAAAAACGGGAACCGTTTCAATGACAGGTGGCAATCGTGACATCTGGATGACGGCGTATACGCCAGAGATTTCCGTCGCCGTCTGGATGGGTTATGACCAAACTGACGCGAAACATAAAATTTCAAACGGTATTACAGGTGGACGCAATACGGCGTCACTCGCGGCAGCTTTTTTCAAAAAAGCGTACGCGGACAGAGAAAAGCCAGATTTCAGCCAGCCGGATGGGCTGGTCTGGCTGACGTTAGATAAACGCGCGCTGACAAGCCGTGGCTCCATCATGCTCGCCAGTGACAAAACACCAAAGGAATACCGACTCAGCGAAGTCTTTGCAGCTTCAAATCGGCCTTATGCCGTTTCGGATATCTGGCAGGCGCCTGATGCCCCCTCATCCTTCTATGTGGCGCATAATGCAAGCGGATATCCAGAACTGCATTTCAAAGCATCTTCCGATGCAAGGTATCGCATTCAACGCGACTCAGTTGGGGAATCCGTGATTCTGACCGAGATGATAGCGTCTTCCGGACAGGCACTCAGTTTTTTAGATAGTACAGCGCAGGCAGGCATCTTGTATACGTATCGGATCATTCCAATTCACGAAGAGCTGCTTCAACAGGGCGTTTGGCTTGAAGGCAAACAAGCTGTGCAACTTGCTCAGGTACAAGCAAGCGGAGGCTTTTTCTCAGGATTAAGAGAGCTTATTCCCGCATTGTCCGGCACGATCAATTAAACACAAAAACAGGGACGGAAACCGTCCCTGTTTGATTGTATCATGTACTCAACTTTTTACGCCGATACGAACCAATGCTCGACGCAGTTTAGCTTCTGCGAGCATCAGCTCTCTTTCATCATTCTTTGCTGCCACTATGCGAGCCTGTGCAACCTCTTTAGCGTGTTGAGCGCGTGGAAGATCAATATTTTCCGACCATTCAAATGTCGTCGCAATCAGGTTAGCTTCTCCGCTGATCATTGTGAGCATACCGCCGATACAGGCTGCACGTCGCACTTGACCGTCCTCAAAAGCAATAGCGGCCTCGCCCGCACCGACAGCAGACACATAATCGGCATGATGCGCCAATAGGCATACGTCGCCGTCGATCATGCGGGCGCGAACACGCTCAACCTCGCCATCAAAGAGCAGGCCGTCCGGAGTGCTGATTTTCAGGTGGAACGTACTCATGAATGCTCACCCTTTTTGGCTTTTGCTACCGCTTCATCAATCGTGCCTACAAACAGGAACGCACTTTCCGGCAGGTCGTCATGCTTGCCTTCAATGATTTCCCTGAAGCCACGAATGGTTTCTTTAATCGGCACGTACTTGCCCTCCATGCCGGTGAACTGCTCGGCTACACTGAACGGCTGTGAAAGGAAGCGCTGGATTTTACGCGCACGGGAAACCGTCAGCTTATCCTCTTCGGACAGCTCGTCCATACCCATGATGGCGATGATATCCTGCAATTCCTTGTAGCGCTGCAAAATACGCTGCACGTCGCGAGCAACACGATAATGCTCCTCACCTACGACATCCGGATTCAAAATACGGCTCGTGGATTCCAGCGGATCAACGGCCGGATAAATGCCGAGCGAAGAAATCGCACGGGAAAGAACCGTTGTTGCATCCAAATGCGCAAACGTTGTTGCCGGAGCGGGGTCGGTCAAGTCGTCCGCGGGCACATAAACAGCCTGAACAGACGTAATGGAACTGCGTTTCGTTGAAGTAATACGCTCCTGAAGCGCACCCATTTCCGTTGCCAATGTCGGCTGATAACCAACGGCGCTCGGCATACGGCCAAGCAGCGCGGAAACTTCGGAACCGGCCTGCGTAAAACGGAAAATATTATCAATGAACAGCAGAACGTCCTGTCCTTCTCGATCACGGAAATACTCTGCCATCGTCAGACCGGACAGCGCTACGCGCATACGTGCTCCTGGCGGCTCGTTCATCTGACCATAGACCAGTGCGGTCTTGCTCAGAACGCCGCTTTCTTTCATCTCGTTATAGAGATCGTTGCCTTCGCGCGTGCGTTCGCCGACGCCCGTAAAAACGGAGAGACCGCCGTGCTGCTTGGCGACGTTGTTGATGAGTTCCATGATCAAAACGGTTTTGCCGACGCCAGCGCCGCCAAACAAGCCGATCTTGCCGCCCTTAGCATACGGTGCGATCAGGTCAACAACCTTGATGCCCGTTTCGAGGATTTCAGCAGAGGTCTCCTGCTCGTCATACGGCGGCGGATCGCGGTGAATCGCCCAACGTTCGACATCTTCCGGCGCAGGTTGGTTATCAACCGGCTCACCCAACAGGTTGAAGATGCGTCCCAGACATTTTTCTCCGACAGGCACCGTGATGGATGCGCCGGTATCCACGGCTTTCGCGCCGCGCGTCAGGCCATCCGTGCTGCTCATCGCGATACAACGCACCACATCGTCGCCGATATGCTGCGCGACCTCGACCGTCAGTTTTTTCTCGCCGCTTTCAACCTCAACGGCGTTCAAAAGCTGGGGCAGCTCGCCATCTTTAAATCGAATATCCAGTACCGGGCCGATGACCTGCACCACGGTACCGATGCTTCCTTTAGCCATAGCGTTGCTCCTTCTGTTTTGAGATTAATGCTCTGCACCGGCGACGATTTCCGTGATTTCCTGCGTAATCGCGCCCTGGCGAGCACGATTATAGCGCAAGCTCAAATCATCGATCATCTCCGACGCATTCTTGCTGGCGGCGTCCATCGCCGTTCTGCGAGCGCCAAGCTCACTGGCGACGGATTCACACATGGCGCCGTAAATCATGCCCGCAATATAATTGGGGACAATAGCGTCATAGACCGCGGAAGGACTCGGCTCATAGAGCACAAGCTGGCGAACGCCGGTTTCTGCCTTTCCTTCAAGTTTTTCAAGAGGCAAAAGCACATCATGCGCGGGTGTCTGCGTCAGCATGGATACAAAACGCGTATAAACCACCGAAACCTCGTCATACTGGCCGTTCAAATATCCTTTTGTAATTAGGTTGCTGATGGTGAAACAATCCGAAACCGAAACGGAAGCTGCCTCCGCAAATTCGGTCGTCAGCATTTCTATCCCATTGCGCGCAAAAAAATCAACAGTCCGCTTGCCGATTGGCAATACGCAGACGGAACCTTCTTCGAGCATTGGCTGAACGGACTTAAACACATTGCTGTTGTATCCACCCGCCAAGCCTCGGTCACCTGCAATGACGATCAGGCAGCGCTTTTTGATTTCACGCTGCTGCTGATAAGGCGAAGAAAAATCATTCGTCGCCGTTTCGATGCTTTCCAGCGTTTGCTTGAGCCCCATGAAATAAGGGCGACATCTTTCCTGACGTTCTTTCGCCTTCCTGAGCTTGGAGGAAGCGACAAGTTCCATCGCCTTGGTGATCTGCATGGTGCTTTCTACGCTTTTAATGCGCAGCTTGATGTCTTTCATCGAAGCGCCAGCCATCCCAAATCCCCTCCTTTACTCACTGCGCAAGAAAATCTTGGGTATACTGTTTCAGAGCAGCGCAAAGCTTCTCTTCGGTTTCCTTCTCAAATTTGCCCGTCGTGCGAATGGTCTCCAGAATATCCGCGTGCTGGGCGTCAAGGCGGGCATATAATCCCAGCTCATAAAGCGAAACGCGTTCCACCGGCACATCCGCCAAATAGTTATTGATGACGGCGTACAGAATACAGACCTGCTTTTCGACATCAATGGGCTGATTACGACCCTGCTTGAGCACTTCAACCACGCGTTCGCCCTGCGACAGGCGCGCCTTGGTATCTGCATCCAAATCACTGCCAAACTGAGCAAAACTCTGCAGTTCGCGATATTGGCTGTAAATCAGCTTAAGCGAACCGGCAACTTTCTTCATGGCTTTGATCTGTGCATTGCCGCCGACACGGGAAACAGAAATACCCGGGTTGACAGCCGGCATGATGCCGGAATGGAACAACTCACTCTCCAAGAAGATCTGGCCGTCTGTGATCGAAATGACGTTCGTCGGGATGTAAGCGGAAACATCACCCGCCTGTGTCTCGATAATCGGCAGAGCGGTCAGACTGCCGCCGCCATATTCGGGCGCCATACGTGCGGCACGCTCAAGCAGGCGGCTATGCAGATAGAAAACGTCGCCCGGATAAGCTTCGCGTCCCGGCGGACGACGAATCAGCAGCGACAAGGCACGGTAGGCAACGGCGTGCTTGGACAAATCATCGTAGATAATCAATACGTCTTTACCCTGCTGCATGAAGTATTCGCCCATCGTGCAGCCTGCATACGGCGCGATATACTGCATAGGCGCAAGCTCGGAAGCCGTTGCACTGACAACAATGGTATATTCCATAGCGCCAGCACGTGTCAACTGTTCAACAAGCTGTGCCACCGTGGAATTCTTTTGACCGATCGCAACATAAATACAGATGACATCCTTGCCACGTTGGTTGATGATGGTGTCCGTCGCAATAGCGGTTTTACCTGTCTGACGATCGCCAATGATCAACTCGCGCTGGCCGCGGCCAATCGGAATCATGCTGTCAATGGCCTTGATGCCCGTTTGCAGCGGCACACTGACGCTCTTACGTTCAATGATGCCCGGTGCCGGGCTTTCAATCGGTCGGGAATGGCTGGTCTTAATTTCGCCTTTTCCATCCACGCTCTGTCCAAGTGCGTTGACGACGCGGCCAATCAGCTCTTCGCCAACAGGAACGGAAACAACGCGCCCCGTGCGACGAACGATGCTGCCTTCGTGCAGGCCCACATCGCTACCCAAAATAACAATGGAGACGGAATCTTCTTCCAAGTTGAGCGCCATGCCATATTCGCCGTTTTCAAACTCGACCAACTCGTTGGCCATGCAGCTTTCAAGTCCGCTGGCACGGGCGATACCGTCTCCGACCAGAATGATCGTACCGGTTTCGTCTTGCTTAAGCTTTTGATCGTATTGTTTGATCTGGGCCTTAATGATTTTTGAAATCTCCTCAGGTTTCAGATCCATGGGTTCACCGGCTTTCTTTCTGTAAGATTAGGATCTTGCAGCCAATGCGCGGCGCAGATGATCCATTCGGCTTTCAAGGGTATTGTCATAACATTTTCCGGCCATTTCAACGCGCAAACCACCGCCAAGCGCTGCGTCAATCTGAAGATCGAGCTTAACATGCTTACCAGATTTACGTTCAAGTGCTTCCTTGAGCCGGGCAAGCTGCGTTTCGCTGAGCGGTTCTGCGGAAATGACTTTGGCCGGAATAATTCCGTGATTATTGTTATAACAAGACATATATTCTGCTTGGCAGGCAGGCATTTCGCCAAATGCGCTTCGCTCACAAAGCAGCTTCATAAAGTTCAACAGATACGGATGTACCTGTCCGGAAAAAGCATGATCCAACAAAGACAGACGTTCGTTTTTCGCGATCGCCTTATCCTTGATCAAACGCACATAATTCGGGTTGTCGGCAAGCAGTTTGCAAACTTCATCCAACTGAGTAAGCAACTCATTTTCAAGCTGCTCATCTTCGGCTAAAGCATAAAGCGCGCCTCCGTATGCGCGACCCAGCTCCGTCACGAGGCCTCACCCACATTCTTGATGAATTCGTCGATAAACGCTTCGTGGTCTTTTTCGTTAACTTCGCGTTCGATGACCTGAGAAGCAATATCCAGCGCAATGCCGGAAAGTTCGCCCTTCATGCCCTCAAACGCTCGACGGCGTTCAATTTCAATTTCGTTATGCGCTCTGTTTTTGATCTGTTCAGCCTGCGTACGCGCATCCGCGACGATATTCGCAGACATAGCGTTTGCGCTCTCGGTCGCCGTTTTAATCACGCGATCGGCTTCCTGACGAACGCCGGAAATCTTTGCTTCATATTCGGAACGAAGCTCACGGGCATCCGTTTTTGCCTTTTCCGCATCGGCATACAGCTGATCGATCTCCTTCTGACGGGATTCGATCATGTTATGAACCGGTGTGAAAAGGAATTTCCGTGCCACAACAAAAATTGAGCACGTATTGAGCAATATAAACAGCGCCGTCCAGAAATTGACGCCAATGAAACTCTCAAACTGTCCCATTTGATTCACTCCTCTCTTTTGGGATAATCAGAAAGGATGAATATTAGAGGGCAAACAGGATCAGGAACGCGATCAACAGCGAGTAAATACCCGTGGTCTCCGCAATAGCACAACCCATGATCATCGTGGAACGCAGCGTACCCGCCATCTCCGGATTACGCGCCATGCCTTCAACCGTCTTGCTGACGGCGTTACCTTCGCCGACGCCAGGACCGATAGCGCCGATGCCCATGCACAGACCTGCGCCGATTGCCTTACCTGCGACCATAATTGCTTGTGCCAAAGTTTCCATAGAACATTTCCTCCTAAGTTGTAATTGATAATGTATACGAAATATTACTGCACCGCTCCGGTTTCTTCCGGAGGCGGGCAGGCATTTCCAATGTAAACCATAGTAAGCAGAGAGAAAACATACGCCTGAACAAAGCCAGAGAAAATATCGAAGTAGCAAGACAGCACTGCCGGAATACCGAAGCTCAGCACCGGTACGCCTTCCAGTACGCCCATCGCTTGCAAGAGTCCGAAAACGCCCAGCACAGAGCTGACGATTCCAAGAATCATCGACCATTTTTTATGTGTCTTTTTCTTGCTCCATACAATCAAGCCGACACCGACAACCGTCAAGACAATCGGAATCAACACACCGTTTGCCGCAATCAGCCCCAGCACCGCGTTAGAGAGCAGGGACAGCGCCAGATACAAAATGCTGGTGATTACGCCGCCGCCCGCAACGTTGCCGAAATGACGGAATGCCATGGATACCGGCTGCGCGATTTCACCGATAATATTCATCGGAGTCATTACAACAATCGGTTCCGTAAAACCTTTGAGCCATCCGATAAAGCCATTGTTTTTAATATTGTTATACCAAATCAACACCGATACAAGAACAGCCCAAACCAGCGTACAGCTCAAATCCGCCGTCATCGAACGCAGGAAACCGGTCATGCCGATCAAGCTGCCTAAAATGCTGCTCAAAAAAATCGTTCCAATAAAAGGCGTCCAATACAGGTTGTGCTCGCCCATTGTTTCGGCAACCATGCCATAGAGCATGGATACGCCTTTTTCAACCAGAACCTGTACGCCCGTCGGACGCTTTTGCAGATTCTTTCCAAGCCGTATGCTCAGCACTATCAGGACAATCGTAACGATCAGCGAGGACACCGTTGTCTGCGTAATCGGTATGCCGCCTAGAATCGGGATCACAAAGTAGACAAATGCGCCAGAAACATTCAAACTGGACACTTTTAATCACCTGACTTTCTGAAAAACTCAGCTATTGTAATCGTAGGTCTTACAAAAAGAAGCGGAATCACAATCGCAAATACATTGCACAGACCGCTTTTTACGCATGCAAAGAGGATGACGAAAATCATGGCAAGTCTGCCAGCATACGAAAACTGAAGCATAGCTTTGCCGCTTTTTACATCTTGATTGACCGCTTTGTCCGCTGCGCTGTTGGCATTTACCGCCATCAAAAAGAAATTCAGGATTGTCAATACAGCGCCGATCAATCCCCCCAATACGACCGAGCGATCAAAGCGCCCCAGCAATGCAAAGATGGCAAACATAGCTGCAACACCTATGCACTCACCGATTGCAATAATCCCTGTTTCGTGCAAAACGATTTTCCGGGTTTCCATACGCCCCTCCCGTCACTGTTTTTTGTCTTTTTGAGAATGGGAATCTTTCCTGCGCTTTTCCATATACTCCATTTGTTTCAAAGTATTTCTGAAACCGGATACCGCAAGAATAAACCCAAGCAAAATGCCGATCAGAACCACCCAACGCCCAAGCTGAAATTTCCCGCACAACCATATCGCCAAGCCGGTCATTCCCCCCAAGGGCAACACCACACTCAACCCAAGCTGTGTAAGCCAGATCAGCATGCTCCAGTCGCTCATTCACGCCTCCATTTTGCAATCAGGCATTTCATTTCACGCGTTCAAACACATCTGTCTATATTATATCATTGTCAGCTTTTACAGTCAATCCACTTTTTCTCTATGCAACCTATCAGAATTTATTTTGAAAAGCAGCCAATTGCGCATCGTCTATATTTTCGTCTATTTAATAACGATGCAAAAAATCTGCAGCTCGTTTCGTACAGTTTATGCCCCATTTATAATGGGCGTTTGTCTTTTAAGTAGCAATTTCTATTTTCCTTTGCACAATCGGCTCCCATTGACTCGCAAAATTCAGATTTCTTAACATGGTTATTTGCAATTCCCGAAATACACAAAAGCTCTCCGACAGCCTGAAACAGATCCGCCGTGAGAGCTTTTATGACTGGGACTGATACTCTTTCTTTATCCCTTCAAGCCGCCGCGAGCAACGCCGCGGACAATGTATTTGCGGGCAAACAGGAATAGAATAACGACCGGGAAGACGACGACCGAAGAAGCGGCCATCAGCAATTCGGGATACGAACCGGCTTCTGTCGTAAAGACCTGCAAACCCCACGGCAGCGTGCGGTTTTCCTTGCTGACGATGACATACATCGGCCACATGAACGAGTTCCAGCTTGCCAGACCGTTGAGCAGCACAATCGTCATCAGCGACGGACGCGCCATCGGCACCATGACCTTCCACAGAAAACGCCAGTTGCTCGAACCGTCGATGCGAGCGGACCAATACAAACTGTCTGAAATCGAATCGAAGAAGTTTTTCAAGATATACGTGTAAAAAATCGAGCTGGTGAACGGCAGAATCAGCGCGTAAAGCGTGTCATAGATTTTCAGGTTGACCACCGTCGTATAGTTGGTGATGATCAGCATTTCAAACGGAATCATCATCAGCGATAACAGAAGCGAGAAAATCAGATTGCGGCCCGGAAAGCGCAGACGGGAAAATGCAAACGCAGCCAGAATCGTCGTAAATGTCGTTATCGAAACGGAGACGACCATGACGATAATAGAGTTAATAAAATATCTCGTAAACGGCGCCATTTCAAATGCACGCTTAAAGTTATCCAGACTCAAATGGCTGGGCAGCCACTGAGGCGGAAAACGGTTGATCTCCTGCGTGGTTTTAAACGCGGAAGAAAACATCCAGAAAAATGGGAGCAGCATAATCAGCGCGCCCACGGTCAGAAAGAAATATACAAAAAAGCGGGAAATCTTACGGCTGTCCATCTGCTTACCTCCTCTTGGTCTTCTTTTGCAGCAACAACTGCACCATGGTAAACACAAAGATAAACAGGAACAGTACCAGCGCTGCCGCCGCGGCAATACCATACTTGCGATTTTCTATCATCGCATAGCGGATATAGTAAACCACTGTATACAAGTTGTTAAATGGACCGGGTTTGCCGTTGAACAACGGATACAGTTCTGAGAAAACCTTAAAGCAGGAGATTGTGTTCACAATACAAACCAGGAAGATCGTCGGCGCAAGCAGCGGCACAGTGATGCGGAAGAAAATACGCAGGCTCTTGGAACCGTCTACGCGTGCAGCCGTGTAATACTGCGGGTCGATATTCTGTAAGCCGGAGAGCAGCAAAATGATGGTGAACGGCAGAATATTCCAAATACCGAAAATCACCAGCGCAGGAATACTGTAAGCGGCTTTTTCAAGCCACGGAATCGGATCCACGCCGAAGAAAGAAAGCAGGTAATTGATGATGCCAAAGTTTTTGTTGTACATCAGTTTCCACGCGAGACCGACTGCCGTGATGGACGTGACCATCGGCAGAAAATACGCTGTCTGAAAAAGTGCGGAAAAACGCAATTTCTGGTTAAGCAGATACGCAACGACGACGGCGATGCAGGTCGAAATCGGTACAACCAGAATGACATATTTCAGCGTGTTGGAAATTGCCTGCGCGAATTTGGGATCGCTTAAAACCGTCTGATAGTTTGCCAAACCCCACTGATCAAAACTGCGAGACAGGTAGCTGTATCCCTCCTTAAAGGACATCAGCACGACGTTGATGACCGGATACAGTGTAAAGACAGCAATGCCAATCAGAAACGGCAGCAGATACAGATATGGCTCAATGCGCGACAAAAAGCTGCGATCCACCAATTCCCGGTCAACGGGCTGTTTCTGCTTTTTCATCGAATTCTCTCCCCCGTTTCGCGGTCAAAGAGGAACACACCGCGCTTCTTGAGCGCCAGATGTACCTGATCCCCCGCCTTGAGTCCTTCTTCGGAATCGATATACGCGCGGAAATCGCACTCGCCCATGCGCAGATAGGCCATTTCCTCCTTGCCCATCTGATAGACTCGTGTTACTTCGCAGGCGATCGGGCCGTTCGCATCAAGCACAAAGCTCTCCGAACGCACGGACAGATTGACTTTTCGGCCGGTTTCAACACCTTTGCAAAGTTCGAGCGATGCGCTGCCCTTGCCGTCCTCAGTCACAAAGCGACCATCCTGAATTATACCGGGAATGTTGTTGATTGGCGGATTACCAAGGAAATCTGCGACAAACTGATTGGCCGGCTCATTGTACAGGCGTTGCGGCAGATCGTTCTGTTGAAGCACACCGGATTTCATCAACACGATACGGTCAGAAATGGAAAGCGCTTCCTCCTGATCATGCGTAACGAAGATCGTGGTGACACCCGTGCGCTGCTGAATGCGGCGAATCTCTTCGCGCATTTCAAGACGCAGACGCGCGTCAAGGTTGGAAAGCGGCTCGTCAAGCAGCAGCAGACGGGGATTTTTGATCAGCGCACGGGCAATGGCGACACGCTGCTGCTGGCCGCCGGAAAGCTCGGAAGGCTTGCGGTTCATCAGCATATCTACATGAACAAGCTTAGCGATTTCGTTGGCGCGCTCAATGCGTTCGGCTTTCGGCACGCGCTGCGTTTCCAGCGGGAAGCAGATGTTGCCCATGACCGTCATGTGCGGATAAAGCGCATAATTCTGAAAAACGAGGCCGATTCCACGTTTTTCCGGCGGCATGGATGTTACATCCTGATCGTCAAAGTAAATTTTGCCGCCGCTGACAGGCAGAATGCCGGAAAGCATGTTCAGCAGCGTGCTTTTGCCGCAGCCGGACGGGCCGAGCAGCGAAACCAGCTCGCCGTCTTCTAAAGTTGCGTTGAATTCGCTAACAGCGGTAACGTCAGAAAATCGCTTCGTGATATGATCGAGAACAACGCGCATAGGTCATATCTCCCTTACAAATATAAGTGATATTTCAAATCTGGTGGGAATCAAGGAAAACAAGTTTTTAATTCCGAATGCAGAATCAGCCTTTTTTCAGCAAAGCGTCAAGGCAATGACCGTCAATATCTTCCATTTCAAATCCGAAGATTTTAGCTAACGTCGGCGCTTCATCCACGATGCAGGCGCGATCAATGACAGCACCCTTTTCAAATGCCGGGCCGCAGGCGAAAAATGTCGTCCGATGATCGCGCCAAGGCAGACCGCCGTGCGTTCCCGGTGCGGTTTTGTAATCACCCGGCGCGGTTGGCGTGAACAACGGTGCGGCAGGATCATAGCCAAAGGACAGCGGCTGATCGCCCTCGATGATGAAATCAAACGGTCCGTCAAGGTGAAACTGCGCTTTGGCTTCTTCTTTGGTAAAGACGTATCCCAGCCCGTATTTCCCGCTTTCTTTGGCGTCAAGCAGAAAACGATATACGCGCTCACGCAGCGACGCGTCATTTGGATCGCGCAGCTCAATCCAGCCGGAAGCGCCCGTCGAATGGCAGTAAGCGTCAAATGATTCAAGCTTTCCGTTTTCATCCAGCCTCTGCAATCCGGCATTTTGGAAAGCGCGATTAAAATTAAGCACTTGAGAGACGTCTGTTTGACCGTGATCCCCCATGACAACGAAATTCGTGTGTTCAAAATCGCCGTAACGACGGATGCTCTCCATCAGTACGCCCAATTCACAGTCATGTTTTTCCAACTGAAGCTTCGCAGTATCGCTGTCTACGCCGAGCTTATGCCGAACCGTATCCAAATCGCACATTTTGACAAACATCACATCCGGTTGACCGTAATCGCGAATGATATCCGGCGAAACTGCGTTTGTGAAGTCGTCCAAACTGCCATTGAGCACCTTGTTGCAGCCGCAGAGCAGATAACCATATTTCCAGAAATAACGATTCAACGCATCTTCACTAGAAACGCCTTCAAAGAATTGACGCGGATCATCGCCGCGATAACTCATCGGCATACACATGGGCAGATTGATATCCACATCGGCGCCCGCAGAAACCGGCCAATTAACCAAACAGGTTGAAAAACCGTGCTCTTTGGCGTATTCAGCGAAGAACTTTTTCTTAACTAATTTGCGACTGGTGTACCACGGAACGGGATGCACGCCTGCTTTCACCTGTTCGTTATGCGGAATGCCATGCTTATCCGGATAACAGCCTGTCATAATGGACACATGACACGGATACGTAAACGACGGGTACACCGGAAGCATTTCACGAACCAGCGCGCCGTTTTCGAGCATCCAACCAAAGTGCTTGAGCGTGCGCATGTGAGTGATGTCGCTTTCGCAAAGTGCATCGATCATGAATACCAGAAGTTTGGGTTGGCTCATCTTTCCACCTCTTTCACCATTGATAATGCCTTGAAACTCCGTGAGACAATCGGTTATGCTCTCTTCCCCCCTTAGGGGGGGAGAGAACATAACATTTCAAAGCAAAAAGCAGAAAAGGGGCTGACGGACTGATGCCCGCCAGCCCCGAAAGGTTTTTTCTCGGAAAATTACTCTTGGAGCGCCGCATTAGAAGTCGCGACACACTCAGCCATTGCGTCCTCGGCAGACACACCGCCGGCCACCGCAATCGCGGCGTCCTTCAGCGCATTGCGCACCGCATAGGAACCGGTGACAGTCGGAAGAGCGCCAGCCACGTCAAGGTCAGCCTGCACGGCAATCAGAGACGGATCCATGCTCTCGGCGAAGGTGGAATACGCTTCACTTGCCTGCGTCGTGCCGTACGGAGACAGAGCGTTCATCTCCTGCGCCCACTCGGCGTTGACTTCCGGAGAGAGGAAATACTTCACGAACAGGTACATGCCCTTGTTTTCTTCTTCGCTCTTATTAAAGACGATCGCGCCGCGATCCCATGCCGGGTACCACTCGGTCTTATCGCCGCGAACCATCGGCGCAACGGTGTACTCAAAGCCGTCCGGCTTGATATACGGAACGCCCGCGCAGGAGCCGAGGTAGGAAGCCACCAGACCCGCGTTGAAGTCGTTAGACCAGTAATCGCCAGTCGGGTTGAGCGCGAAGTAACCGGCTTCTACATTGTCGCCGAACCACTTCAGCCACGCCTTGGCTTCGTCAGTGTCAAACAGGACGCACTTGTTCTCCACATCAATGTAGCCCGCGCCGGACTGCATCATCAACGCCTGCATCATGTCCGTAAGAGAGTCGGCAGCAAAACCGGCAACGCCCTTCGCTTCATAAATCTTCTTGGAGTTTTCAGCCAGCTCTTCCCAAGTGGTCGGAGCGGTCAGACCAAGCTCGTCATAAATCGTCTTGTTGATGAAGAAGATCGGGCCCGTGGTTACGGCCGGCAGCGCGTACATGCCGCCGTCGGAGAAGCCCACAGTCTCAGCCTTGATGGAATCCGGCAGGCTGTTGTAGATGTCCGCCATACCAATTTCATCGTCAAAGACATACTTGCTCAGATCGACAACAAGGCCGTCCTTCACATAATCGGCAGCAGTAGACGCATAGTTGATGATCATGTTCGGGCCAACGCCATTCGCCACGGCGTTGTAAACGCTGTCAAGAAATCCGGAATACGCCTGAGACTCGACCACGACTTCGTAATCGCTCTGGCTGGCATTGAAGTCAGCGGCGAACTTTTCCAGCGCAGCCTGCTGAGCGTCGGTAAAGGTGTGCCAAATGGTGACTTGGGTCGCAGCGCTTGCGCCCGCGCAGAATGCGATGAGCATGGCAGCTGCCGCCATCAGTGCGACAAGTTTCCTCATTGTGATTTCTCCTCCTGAAGAATGTCTTTATTGGTTAAGCGCCCGATTGCGCTTACTCCCTGTGATCATGATTTCGGTTGTATTCGGGCCCGAGTGCGGAATAACGGCGCGTAATCCAACGGCATACGCCATCGAGTCCGGGGTAAATCATCCGTTCGGAAATGTTGATATAATCCAGCTTATCTCGGATTTCAAGTTTGATTTCCTTGGGAATGATGATTTTACGACATGGAATGCGTTGCGCTTCCAGAATATCTGACAGCAACACGGCGGGGTCAGATACCACCGAGAATAATGCGTATTGATTTACGATGCGGTCGATCATCGACGACGGTTCAAAGAAAATGGCATACGGTTTGTCGGACATCTCCCTCATCTTTTCAAAATCGGGAATGACCTTTTCGAGCATACCGACCGTAAAAATGTTGCTTCCCGTATCCACCAGCTTCCGCAAAAGCGGCGCGGGCATGTATTTGCGGAAATCCGTCACATCCAGACACCAGATCACGCCGTCGCAGTCATAACAGCTTGTGTCCTCCGTGGCAAAATGCGCAGCAACGAGCGGCGAATAGGTCCAGTCAAGCAGACGCGTCGGCAATCCATGATGCTGAGCAACCGGAAGAAGTTTCCAGAAACCGGAATATTCCGCCAGTTCCGCATACCCGTATTTCCGAAAACTACGAAAGACCTGCGTTTCCAGCGATAAGTCATGCCCGCAAACGCGGTTAAGCGATGGGATCAGATTCCAGCTCTCGTCGGCCATGCCGCGGTAAATGCGGTTGTCGCGGTAGCGCATGATTTTTTCATCCCAAACATCGTCAAACACAGCGCGCTGGAGTTCGTCCCAGTTATGTATGATGATCTCCTGCATCCATATCCTCCGTTGTTCGTATTCATCCAATTTTCATAATTCCCGTTAGCCTGCTCTTTTTCCTGCCGCACGAATGAATATTTTTTGTAAAACCCACGTAAGTTCTTATACATATGAGAACATGCGGTTTGTTCATTCATAAATATAGCGTATTTTCGCGGGCATTTCAAGTCCGTTGCGCAACTATCTTTCTTTTTGTGCGGATTTAAGGTATAATGAAAGACAGTTAACTGCTTTTGCCATCGGGCGAAAACTGCATGTCTTTAAGACAAAGCACGTTAATTAAGGAGGAATTGAAATGAGCCGATTGGGTGATTTGATTTTATTGGAACGTACACGTCAAAAGCTAACCCGCAAACAGGTAGCCAGAAAGTGCGGCGTATCTGAAGGTTATATCAAAGATGTGGAGGAAGGCCGCCGCATCATTCAGGACGATCAGGCGCGGCGCATTCTCAAAACGCTGGGCACAAGCCAGAAAAACGAAGCCGAGTTTTCGCTGGATGAAATTGCTGCAACAGTGGATTTGGGCACGCTTGCTCCGGCTAAGCCCACGCCGCAGCCCAAAGCAGACCCCCCAAAGCCTGCTTCCAAACCGGTCAGCGCCGAGGAACAGAGCGGCATCTGGCTGGACGCGCTCAGCAGCGTTTTACAGCCCGTGCCCGTTATGAACGCCGGATGGATTCAAGTAGCCCGCCGCATGGTGCCCATTCAGGATGGTAAAATTGAAGGCGCTAAACCGGAACGCGTCATATACTTTCAAGCGCCGGATGATTCCATGCGCGCTATGCGCATTGAAAAGGGCGATCTTGTGCTTGTCGTTCCGCAGGCGCTTCCTGTGGACGGCGCAATCATGCTGGTTGAGTATGGAGCGCATCGCTGTCTGCGCCGTATCCGTCTGTTAGGCGATTCCAAAATTCTGCTGCAAAGTGGAGACCGGGAACTGGATGCTCAGGCTATGCACATCAATGAGCTCAAGCTGGTCGGCCGTGCCGTTCGCATTGAAATTGCACTGTAATATTGAAATGTAAATCGTATAGAAAGGAGTTTCGGACAAAAAGGCCGATACTCCTTTTCTGATATTTAACAGTTTTGAGGATATCCATGAATAAGCTTCCCTTCGCTTTTCCCCTGGCCGATGACGACATCCTCCGTCGCCGTGCGACGATTTTAACGGCACTCTGCGCTGCGGACAATGGATTTTGCGCTGTTCCTGTTCGGTCAATCCGCAGGCAGACACTTTCACAAATGCTGAATCTGTATGACAAACTGTTTTTTGGCGGCTTTCTTAGCCATTCCTACGGCCAAATTGACGTAACCCTTTCCCAAAGATTGATCAGCTCAGCAGGGAAATTCATCTATACGCGCGGCGGTGTTTCCCGTATGTGCCGCGCTGAAATCCGTATGTCCGGCGATTTTCTGTTTCGTTTAAATAAAGGTCCTTTTCTGCTCAATGGCCTTTCCGTGTCCACCGCACAGGAAGCGTTTCTCGTTGTCTTTGAGCACGAGCTTTGCCATGCCGCAGAAAATGCCCTCTTTGGTTCAACGGGACATTCTTCGCGGTTCCTTTCTCTTGCGCATGGTTTGTTCGGCCATACCGATACCCGCCACAGCCTCCCTACGCGGCAGCAGGATGCAGCGAAAGGAGGGCTTTTCGTGGGCGCCAGGGTTTGCTTTTGCTATCAGGGCGGCATTTTAAGCGGTGTCGTTACCTATGTGGGAAAAACGGCAACGGTTATGGTGGAGGATCGCCGTGGCACTTATCGAGATCAGACCGGAAAACGCTATGCCAAATACCGCGTCCCTTTGGAGCAGCTGACCGTCAAGTCGAGTCAATAGGATAGAATTGTGCGTTTTGAGCAAAAATATATCGATTATTTTCTTATTTTTACTATTTACTGACTTTCTTTGACCATGGTATAATGACGGCGTCGAAAGACAGAAGAACAAGATTCAAGGGATAAGTTCATCCCTGAATATAAAGGAGGATGATTTGGATGGACACCAACCGCTTCACCCAAAAATCCCTGGAGGCCTTGCAGGCCGCCCAGCAACTTGCGCAGAGCTATGGAAATGCGCAAGTCGAACAGATGCATTTGCTGTATGCGTTGCTGAGTCAGGAAAACGGTTTGATCGGTCAACTGATGAGCAAACTCGGCCTGAACACGCAGCAGGTGCAGACCGCATGTGAAAGCGCGGTCAATCGTCTGCCAAAGATTTCCGGCAGCAACCAGCAGCCGTATGTGACGGCTTCCCTCTCCCAAGCGTTGACAGAAGCAGAAAACCAGATGAAGCAGATGCGCGACGAATATATCTCGGTTGAGCATTTGTTTCTTGGTCTGCTGGAAAAAGCGGACAGCACGGTTCGCCCTCTGTTCGCATCCCTGAATATCACCAAGCCGAAATTCTTGGAAGCCTTGCAGGCTGTTCGCGGGAGTGCCCGTGTGACCAGTGAGGATCCGGAATCCACATATGACGCGCTCAAAAAATATGGTCAGGACTTGGTCGAGCTTGCCCGTCAAAACAAGCTTGATCCGGTAATTGGCCGTGATACGGAAATCCGCAATGCAATTCGCATTCTTTCGCGTAAATCGAAAAACAATCCGGTGCTGATCGGTGAGCCGGGCGTTGGCAAAACTGCCATCGCTGAGGGTCTCGCCCAGCGTATCGTTCGCGGCGATGTGCCAGACAGCTTGAAAAACCGTACCATCTTCTCGCTCGATATGGGCGCATTGATCGCCGGCGCAAAATTCCGTGGCGAATTTGAGGAACGCCTGAAGGCTGTTTTGAACGATATTAAAGCCAGCAATGGCCGGATTATTCTGTTCATCGATGAGCTTCATACCATCGTCGGCGCGGGCAAGACCGAAGGCAGCATGGATGCGGGCAATCTGCTCAAACCGATGCTGGCGCGCGGTGAGTTGCATTGTATCGGCGCAACGACGCTGAATGAATACCGCAAATATATTGAAAAAGACGCCGCTTTGGAGCGCCGTTTCCAGCCGGTTATGGTGTCTGAACCGACGGTGGAAGATACCATTTCCATTCTCCGCGGTTTGAAGGAGCGTTACGAAGTCTTCCATGGCGTGAAAATTTCTGATCAGGCATTGATCGCCGCCGCGACGCTTTCCAATCGCTATATTTCGGATCGTTTCCTGCCGGATAAAGCCATTGACTTGGTTGACGAAGCTTGTGCGACGATCCGCACCGAAATGGATTCCATGCCGCAGGAATTGGATGATGTGCGCCGCCGCATCATGCAGCACGAAATTGAGGAAGCCGCACTCAAGAAAGAAGATGACGCGCTCTCCCGCGAACGCTTGAGTGTCATTCAAAAAGAGCTTGCCGATATGCGTGAACAGTTTAATGCCATGAAAGCGCGCTGGGAAAACGAAAAGAACTCTATCGGCAAAGTGCAGAAGCTTCGCGAAGAGATTGAACACATGGGCGGTGAAATTGCGGAAGCAGAGCGCAAATATGACCTGAACCGGGCAGCCGAACTGAAGTACGGCAAACTGCCGCAGCTGCAAAAAGAGCTGGCTGAGCAGGAAAAAATCGCTGAAGAAGCCAAGAGTGACAGTACGCTGTTGCGCGACAAAGTGACGGAAGAAGAAATTGCCCGCATTGTCGCCCGCTGGACAGGCATTCCGGTTTCCAAACTGATGGAAGGCGAACGCGAGAAACTGCTTCATCTGGATGATACATTGCATGAGCGCGTTATCGGTCAAGATGAAGCGGTTGAGAAGGTTTGCGAAGCCATTCTGCGTAGCCGTGCAGGTATCCAGAATCCGAACAGACCGATCGGCTCGTTCCTCTTCCTCGGTCCGACCGGCGTAGGCAAAACCGAACTGGCCAAAGCTCTGGCACAGGCGTTGTTTGACGATGAAAAGAACATGGTTCGTATCGATATGAGCGAATACATGGAAAAGCACAGCGTCTCCCGTCTGATCGGCGCACCTCCGGGATATGTCGGTTATGATGAAGGCGGCCAGCTGACCGAGGCCGTGCGCCGCCGTCCGTATTGTGTTGTGCTGTTTGACGAGGTTGAAAAGGCGCACCCGGATGTGTTTAACGTTCTGCTCCAAGTGCTCGACGATGGACGCATTACGGATTCGCAGGGTCGCACGGTAGATTTCAAAAATACCATCATTATCCTGACGAGTAACCTCGGTTCCTCCGCCATCCTCGACGGTATCGACGAAAACGGCAACATCACCGAAACGGCACGCAAACAGGTTGAAGGCATGCTCAAAACACAGTTCCGCCCGGAATTCCTCAATCGACTGGATGAAATTGTGTTCTATAAGCCGCTGACCCGCAATGAGATCGATAAGATTGTCGATTTGCAGGTGGCCGATCTCAACCGCCGCCTGAGCGATAAGCAGCTGACCATGCACCTCACCCCCGCCGCGCGCAGCTACATTGTGGCGCAGGGTTATGACCCGATTTATGGCGCGCGGCCGCTCAAGCGCTTTATGCAGCGTGCGGTCGAAACGCTTATCGCGCGTAAGCTGATCGCTGAGGATGTACAGCCGCGTACCGATCTGCTGGTGGATTATGACGGCGATAAGCTGGTCATCGACGCTGAGCCGGAATGCACGGTTTCTTAAAAAGGTATACATAAAAGACGGTTTTCCCACGCGGAGAACCGCCTTTTTTATGTGTGAAGATGGAAATTTACTTCGCGCCAAGTTCTGCAAGCCTGGCATCAATCATCTCAGGCGTGGCATAATTCAGCGGCGAGAAGAAGCCGCCGCGCGCCGTTTTCAGCCGCTCTATGGCTTTTTCTGTGTCACCTGCTTCAATATCATACAACGAGAGGAAGTAGTTGGTATCAATGGCCGAAGGTTTAAGCGCAATCGCCTTGTCAAAAAACGTTTTTGCCGTTTCCTTATCGCCGACCAGACGGTAATAAGTCTGCCCCATGTTATCCAGATAGACAGGGTCTGTATCGTCATAATCCAGCGCTTCTTTGTTGAAAGCTAGCGCCGCCTCTGCATCGCCCTGCTCGATTTTTAGATAGCCGATAATGCTGTACATCGTGCCGTTTTTTAAATGGCGGAATTCGTCTTCCAAGATTTCCATTGCGCGGTCCAGATGCCCTTTCTGCCAAAGAATGATGGCGTAATTGACATGCAGATCCGTCTTTTCCGCAGGTGTAAGTCCCGGAAGAGCCTCTATTTTTTTGAGTACCTCCAGCGCCTTATCAAAATGTCCCGTGCGAATCAGCAGCACACTGTATCCGCGCAGCAAACGCGGCTTGTCCATCCCCTTTTCATAGGCTTCGTCGTAAAGCTGCATCGCCTTTTCATATTCGTTTTTTCCATGCGCGGCAAGCGCTTTGTTGCCGATCATATTGCCCATAAAACTCATGGTATAATGCCTCCCCGATACGTTCTCTGTTTCCGTTTAAGCCGCTCGATGCGTTTAAAAAGGGGCGCTGTCTGCTTTTCATCATCCCCGTTCAGCGGCATCGTGTTGAGCAAGTATTGAAGCGCAGATGTCGCGTAGCGCAATGCTATGTCATAATCGTGCTGCACATGTTCGTAATACTTAGCCAGTTCGATATACGGCCATGCGCCGCCCTCACCCTTTGCAATCATGGTTTTCCAAAGTTCGGCAGCCTCCGTCCATTCCCGTCCCTGCTTATAGCTCGAAGCCAGATACAAATGTGCCTGAGGCGCAAGTGTGCTGTGCCCCAAAATTTTCAGACAGTTTCTCGCCTGCTGAGTTCGTCTGCCACGTAACAGCGTCTTGCCGACGCTCAGTATATCCTGCTCATATCGAAGCAATTCTGGCTGACGATATGCCGAGCAGATCACTGCAGTCAGTTCAGCTAAGCTTTGTATGTCGTCGAAGTTGTGCCGAAGCACATCTTCCAGCAGTGCAAACTCGCCTGTTTTCAAATAAGTAAAGTATCGTTCTGGAACTTGTGCGCCGGGCAGGTCGTCGCAGCGTGTTTTGCCAAGTACGGCTTCTTCCAACGCAGTCAGGTTACATCGCCCCAGACGCAACTTGTATACGCGTCGCGCAGCATGCAGCAAATCCAAATGCGGCATATCCGTCACATGAACTCGAATTCGATTCATAATCATACGCGATTCCAACAGGGGTAAATCAAAGCTTTTCCCGTTGAAGGTGACGATTGTATCCGCATGTGCAATGAGCGAAGCAACTTCGCGCAGCATATCGGCCTCCTGTCCATAATCCCGCATGACATATTGACGGATAACCATGCCGCGCGGTTCAATCCACCCCGCGCCGATTTCAAAAGCAACCGTGCCTGCGCCGCCGCTGAGGCCAGTCGTTTCCGTATCCAGAAAGAGCAGATGTTCTGTATGCCAGCTTTTACCCGAAAAATACGGGTCGCAGGTACACACGTCATTGAGCGTCACGCTGTCGATATCCCCCAGCATGGCCCGCGGCACAATGCCTTCGCGGCAGAAAAACGTTCCCCCAGCTTTGACTTCCGGCGGAGATTCCGGGCGTTTGGCTTCGGAATTCTTCGCAATCGCCATCAGCCGCTGGCGCAAATCTCTCATAGCGCCATCAGCCTTTCCGTGAGAAGCAGCGCCGTCTTTTTACCGTGTTCGCCCACCTCGCTCATCGGGCCTGTGCAGGAAGGGCAGCCAGCCTCGCACGGACAATGCGCAATTAAATCATGCACATCGTTAAAAATCAGCGCGCGCATGCCATAAACGCGCTCGCTCAGACCGATTCCGCCTGCATAGTTGTCAAACACAAGCAGCGTCGGCCGTTTGGTAAACGGGTCACGAACGCGATACTGAACACAGATATCGCGCGGGGAACACATCAGGTATAGCGGAATGATCTGGCGCAATGCGTTGGCGATGCCAAGCATTCCTCCCTGCAAATCATCCATGGACAACCCTGCTGTGATGCTTTCATCCAACGCCCACCAGCAGGCGTTGGTCGGCATTTCGAGCTCAGGCAGATCAACCGGGCCAAAGCCAAGCGTTTCCTGTGTATCCAGTTTAAACTTTTTGAACATGGTAACCAGCCATGTCACAAGCACCTCACCGAAAGCCAGCGAACCGTTTCCAAGCGGCTGTTCTTTGAGCACGTCGAGCACTTTAACACTGGTGTTTAAATCTGCGTCGGTGTAATAATCCACATCTACGCTGCGTACATACGCTTTTTTCTCGGTAAAATCCAGCTTTTCAACCTGATACTGCTGGCCTTCGTGCATGTAGATAGCGTGTTCATGCAGCAACATCGGCACGGTGTAACGATCCATCTCACCGATAACGACGCGATGTTCCGGCCTCGTGATGTCGATAATCAAAAAGTTTTCGCTGGTTACGGAACGAAGCGACAAATCCGCCGCCGGAAATTCCTCCGCCATCCAGTAGTATCGGCCGCCGGTGAGATTCAAAATATGTTCTTCGCAGAGATAGTCAAGCAGCTCTTTGGTCGATACGCCCTGCGCATAGGTTTCTCCTTCCTCAAAGGGAAGCTCATAGGCGGCACATTTGACGTGCCCCAGCAAGACGTAGAGATTATCCGGGTGAACGAGCGCATTTTCAGGCGAACGTGTAAAGAAATACTCCGGATGGTTGACAATATACTGGTCAAGCGCCGAAGAAGATGCAACCAGAATCGTCAACGCTGTATTCTTTCGCCGCCCGGCACGGCCTGCCTCCTGCCATGTGCTGGCAATCGAACCGGGATAGCCGCAAAGCACGCATGCATCCAGCTGTCCGATATCGATGCCCAACTCCAGCGCGTTGGTGGAAACCACTGCGCGGATTTCACCCTTGCGCAGACCGCGTTCGATTTCGCGCCTCAACGTGGGCAGATAACCGCCACGATAGCCGCGGACTCGTCCCGCGTTGCCAAACGGGTCTTTGACACGTTCTTTCAAATGACGCGTCAGTACTTCGACTGTCAAACGGGATTTGCCGAAGACGATTGTGGAAATATCGTTATCCACTAACATGGATGAAATGCGGAGCGTTTCCTGCAAAACAGATTTACGCACGCCCAGCTGTTTATTGACAACTGGCGGATTATAAAAAACGATGTGCTTTTCCCCGCTTGCCGCACCGCTTTTGTCGATGACCTCAACCGGACGACCAATCAATGTCGAAGCCAGTTCGCCTGGGTTAGCGATGGTCGCCGAGCAGCAGATAAACTGTGGATCGGAACCGTAAAATCTGCACAAGCGCGTCAAGCGTCGAATGACGTTAGCCAGATTGGAACCAAATACCCCTCGATAAGCATGAATTTCATCGATAACCACATATTTCAGGTTTTCAAACAGCTTGACCCATTTGGTGTGGTGCGGCAGAATGCCTGAATGCAGCATATCCGGATTGGTGACGACGATGTGCCCTGCCTGACGCACCTGTCTGCGCGCGGCGGCAGGCGTGTCGCCGTCGTAAGTAAACGTCTTGACGTCTACATCCATCGCTTCAATCAGCTCATACAGTTCGGAAACCTGGTCTGCCGAAAGCGCTTTTGTCGGAAAGAGGTAAAGCGCCCTCGCATCGTTGTTTTTGAGAATCGCGTTGAGCACCGGCAGATTATAACACATCGTTTTGCCGGATGCCGTCGGTGTAACTACGCATATATCCTTGCCTGTTGCAGCCAGATCAAACGCTTCGCGTTGATGGCTATATAGTTTATACACGCCCCTTTGAGCAAGCACAGGCGGTAGACGGTTGTCCAATTCAGCCGGAAAAGGCGCGAAACTTGCTTCTTTCGCTGGAATAGTCTCCCAATGTGTGACATTCTCCATAAAAGAAGGCGTTTTTTTCAGTCGGCCAATCAACTGTTCAAGATTCACGGCGCGCTCCTTTCTCCAATCGGCGTATACGCGAAAAAGAAAGCCCGCATAGTGGGAAATATGTCGAAAGCAAAATCGGTTGAGCAACATTAAGCAGCATAACGATTACATATCCAACCAGCGCGGCAAACAGCCCGCACAACAGTGGATCTCTCCCCATATGTTTCAGCAATGTAAACAGTGTGAAAACGTAAAAAGCAAGAAAAGCAGCCATTCCGACAAATCCACACGTCAAGAGAAGCTGTATCGGTTGACAATGCGCGTCGGTAAATACACCGCCCGCATAATCGATAGCAGCCTGGTTGTCACAATACGGTGTTAAAATAGAGAGCGTTTGCCCCAAACCTTTACCAAAGAGTTTTTCAAGCCAGGTATAATCATGAAATGCGCGAAAAGAACGCTTATAAACAAATCCGCGTGTGTTGCCCCACATGTCATCAAAACGAAGGAGCGCCGTCAAACTTCCCAAATCAGTTTGAGTATCCCATTTCGTAAACCATATAACGACAGCCAGAAGCGCGACACCGGCGATAAAAACCACGAACAACGCAATGCGTCCAATCGCGCGGCGGTTTGGCGCGCAAACGCCGTGTTTATCCAATACCCGAAACCATACAGCCAGCAGAAGAAAGACAATGACCCCAACATGTGCTGCATGCGTATTAAGCAGTATTTGAAAAAGGCCGTCAATCTCAGGTTGATACGGACTGAGATTCAAAATAGCGCGTCCGGCCGGAATCAAAGCAAAACAGACAGACCACAGCAGTGCAGCACGCGACATACGCGTAAATTCTCCGCCAGAGAGCACCGAAAGCGTTAAACAGACAAGAAACATTCCGGCAAAAGCACAATCCGTTCTGGATACAATCATGCCAAGAGCCGATATGATCGTGCAGCCCCAGGCAAACATCCGCCAGATTGCCCGATTTGTAAAGAGCAGAATACCCGAAGAAACGCCAAACAGCATCACCAGATATGTGCCGAAGAAATCAAAATTGCCTATGGTTGAAAAAAAGATGGTTTCCTGCCCTTTTTTTATTCCCTGATAAAAGCCGAGCGGATCGATGCCCGCGCCGTTAAGAACGCCCAAGCCCGCACATAAAGTGGCGCAGATGAGCATCGCCCCCGTCAGCAGGCGCCCATCTATTTGTCCAAATGCAATCACATAATATGCCCCGCCAAGGCACAACATCAGCCATAACCCCAGATTTCTGCCGCTGGTTCCATTCAGCACACTCTCGCTGAATCCCTGCATGGCGCAGGAAACCGTACAGGCAATCAGAAAAAGCAGCATCGCTATATCTGAGGGAAACAGTTTTTCCATTCTGTTTGTTCCGTTGAACGCATGCGTTCCAATGGAAAAGACCGCCGCTGCTGCACAAATCCACGGCATTGTCATGCAGATCAGGTTCACTTTACAACGATTGATATTAAAAAAGGCATTGTCGAAATAGAGCGGAACAACGCAGAGCATCAACGCCGCACAGCTCAACGCAGTCAGTCTCAAGAGCGCCGTGAATGTTCTTTGCAAAGCCGACTTGTCTATATTCATGGCCGTTCGTGGCCTCCCTTTGTTAAAAAATGCAATCCCTTTTCTATTTTATAGCAGATCGGAACAGCATGCAAGGCATTTTTACACGGAATAACAAAAGAAGAATTGACTTTCCGCATCGGAAAGAAAACCCTTCTCTCTCTTTAGGCGGGCGCAAGCGCCTCACATGAATTATTGATGATCATTTTACCGCACCTGACACTCAAACGGACTTCGTTTCCCGCTTTTCCGCGAAGAATCAGTTCACTGAGCGGGTCTTCAACCTGCTCGACGATCACGCGACGCAGATTGCGCGCCCCACTCATTTCATTCACGCCGCTTTGAGCCAACAGCACGGGCACTTCCTGATCATAGGAAAGCATAATGCCCTGCTGCTCCAACCTTGCTTTTACTTTTTCAAGCATCAATTCAGCGATTTTCGCTCCGTCTTCCTGCGTCAGACTGTTCATGACAATCATTTCGTCAATTCTGCCAAGAAATTCCGGACGGAAAGTCTGCTTAGCCTGTGCCATGATCGTTCTGCGGCGGCTGATTGTGGGCGTATCATCCGTCTTGGAACCAGAAAAGCCGAGACGTTTATCCATTTCAAACGATACGCCGGTATTAGAGGTCATGATAACGACAGTATTTTTGAAATTAACCTTACGTCCTACGCTATCCGTCAGCTGCCCGTCATCCAGCAGCTGCAACAGCAGACTGAAAATCTTCGGATGTGCTTTTTCAATCTCGTCAAACAACACAACGCTGTACGGACGCTTGAGCACTGCGTCGGTCAGCTGACCTCCGTCGCCGTAGCCGACATAACCGGGCGGCGAACCAATTAAGCGGGATGCTGTCGCCTCTTCGCTATATTCGGACATATCCACGCGGATAAGCGCGTCCTCCGTGCCGAACAAGGCCTCGCTGAGCGCTTTGCAGAGTTCCGTTTTGCCTACGCCGGATGGACCAAGCAGCATAAATACGCCCAGCGGTCTCGTTGGATCATTCAAGCCCGCGCGAGCGCGTCGAAGCGATTTTACAATAGCAGAAACAGCTTCGTTTTGCCCGATCACACGGCTTGAAAGTCGCTCTTCGAGCGTCAAAATATCCTGCTGATTCTCCGTGCCGACGCGTTCAACCGGAACGCCCGTCCATTGCGCGATGACTTTTTCAATTTCATCTTCCCTGATGACGGCGCTGGGCAGGCTGACTGCTTCGTTTTCCAGCATTTCCTCTTCTTCGCTGCGTTTCCAAAGCTCAACATTGGCCATGGACGCCGCTTCGTCGATCAAATCAATGGCCTTATCTGGCATAAACCGATCTGTCACATAACGTGAAGAAAGTTCTACCGCGGAAATCAGCGCTTCATCGGAAATTTCAACATGATGGAAATTCTCATAGCGTTCCCGCAGACCGCTTAGAATTTCAAGCGTCTGCGCTTTATCCGGTTCGCGCACATCGATGCGTTGGAAACGCCGGGCAAGCGCCGCGTCCTTTTCAATATATTTGCGATATTCCTTGTAGGTCGTTGCGCCGATAACGCGCAATGTGCCGCGCGCTAATGCGGGCTTCAGGATATTGGCGGCATCCAGCGTCCCTTCTGAACTGCCGCCTGCGCCGATAAGAGTATGCAGCTCGTCGATAAACAGAATCACATTGCCGCGTTCCTGCGCCTCAGAGACAATTCCTTTTATTCGCTCCTCAAATTCGCCTCGGAACTTCGTTCCGGCGACGAGCAGCGCTAAATCCAGCGCATATATTTGTGTGCCAAGCAAAGACGGGGGCACATCGCGGCTGGCAATACGCATAGCCAATCCTTCTGCCAAAGCAGACTTACCAACGCCCGGCTCACCAAGCAGCAGCGGATTATTCTTCATCTTTTTGCCGAGAATCTGAATCATCGCTTCTAATTCCGTTTCCCGTCCGATGAGCGGTTCCAGCTCATGTTTGGCGGCAGCCTGTGTCAAATCTCTGGCATAAGCCTCCAGCGGCGCTTCTTCCGGTTTATTCTCCGCACTCTGAGCGGCGGCTTTAGCGCTTTGCTGTGCAGAAGCCGCCTCCTGTTGAGAAATCGGCTCGGCAGACGGCACGATACGCATGGCTTGAAGCGGGCGTTCAATTTCTCCGACGGCATTAAGCAATGCCGTGCGCATGGCTTCTACTGTTCGTCCAAGCGAAGCGAGCACGATCAACGCCGTGCAGCCATCCTCGTACAAAAGCTCCTGCCAGATATGAGCAACGCCTGCCAGCAACTTTTTATCCGGATTTGCATAAGAAATTGCACGCAAAAGCGCACGCTGGGCGTGCGGAGTTAAGCCGGTTACGCGGGAAAAACCCACCTCTCCGCGGCCGTAATGGTGTGAAACTTCTTCTTCCACTTCATTGACTGTCAAATCGCCCAGAATGCAGCGGGTCAGTTCATCGCTGACTCTGCATAGTCCGCAGAGCAGGTGACCTGTGCCCATCTTTTCGTATCCCATCGAAGCGGCGCTAATCTGCGCCTGAACCAGAGCTTTCATCGCGCCCCGGGTAAAAACATCAGGAACATTTAACAATTCGGTATACCTCCTTAGCCGTCCGCATGCCTCAGGCGTTTGGACGGCGTTTGGCCAAAGCAAGGATCATGCTTCGCAATGTGCCGGCGCACAGTGCGTCTTTCATACTCAGCGGAAGCGGGACAGCCTGCGGCGAAAGCGCCGCTTTCATCAGTTTGGCTTCATCCGCAGAGACAACTTTCTCACTTTCCAGATGATCGACGATTTTCATCGCGTCTGCCGAACTGATAGACATGCCGATACGCTGATAGAGCGTTTGAAGCAATTCCGCCCTGCTGGTGGAGGCCAGCCGCATAATGCGAATATAGCCGCCTCCCCCGCGCCGGGACTCAATCACATAACCATGATCGGGCGTGAAGCGCGTGGCCAGCACATAATTGATCTGGGATGGCGCGCATTGGAAATGTTCAGCCAGTTCGTTGCGGCGAAGTTCAATCGCCTGCTGCTGATCCTGTTCATCCTCCATCAGAGCCTTGATAAAATCTTCAATCGAATCGCTGAGTAGCCTCATGCGTAAACACCTCGCTGTTTAACTATCTTTGACCTTTCATTATTATACTCAAATTAAACCTGTTTTTCAACCCTCGCGCCTATTTTTTTTGCTTTGCTGCCCGCACATGAAAAATCGACTTGCCTTGACGCGTCAACTGTCGTATAATAAAAAAGTATGTAGTTTTAAGCCAATTAAACGACTTGTTGATGTTACAGAAACAGGAGCTGCCTTTATGATTATCTTATCTGCCCAGAACATCGCCAAAGCTTTCGGTGTAAACACCGTGCTGCGGGATGTCTCGCTGACCGTGCAGCAAGGCGATCGCATCGGGCTTGTGGGTGTAAACGGCTGCGGCAAATCGACGCTTATGCGCATTCTTGCAGGGCTGGACGCGCAAGACAGTGGCGAAATTTCTCTTGTTCGCGGCACGCGCGTGGGATATCTCGCTCAGCAAAACATGGTAACCAGCGGCGAAACCGTTTGGAACGAGCTGCAAAAAGTCTACGAGCCGGTTTTCGTAATGGAAAAAAAGCTGCGTGAACTTGAAGATGAAATGGCGCATGCCCATACCGACGAGCAGCGGTTTGCCCGGCTTTCCTCCGACTATGACCGTCTGATCCAGCGCTTTGAAGAGGCGGACGGCTATGCCTGGAAGAGCATGGTTTCCGGCGTGCTCAACGGCCTTGGTTTTAAGCCCACACAATACGACCAATGTGTCGATTCTCTGAGCGGCGGCGAACAAACTCGCCTGTGTTTGGCGCGTTTACTGCTGCAAAAGCCGGATTTGCTGCTGCTGGACGAGCCGACCAACCACTTGGATATGGAGACGCTTCAATGGCTTGAAAACTATCTTTCGGCCTATAAAGGCAGCGTGCTGGTCATTTCCCACGACCGCTATTTTCTCGATCATGTCTGCACGGGCATCGTTGAAATCCTGATGGGTTCGTCCGAACAGTATAACGGAAACTATACCCGTTATATTGCACAACGGCAGGAGCGCTTTGAGTCCCGCATGCGCGCCTATGAAATTCAGCAAAAGGAAATCGAGCGTCAGCAGGCAATCATCGCCCGCTACCGCATGTTCAACCGCGAAAAATCCATCCGTGCCGCAGAAAGCCGCGAAAAAGCGCTTGATCGTATGGAAAAACTGGAAAAACCTGTGGATGAGCGCGCAATCCGTTTTTCCTTTGAGGCACGCAGACGAACGGGCGAAGATGTGCTTCAGCTCAGCGAATTGAGTAAGTCGTTTGGCGAAAAACATCTTTTCCACGATCTGACGCTGCATGTGCGCGCGGGCGACCGCGTGGCGCTGATCGGGCCAAACGGCGTTGGCAAATCAACGCTTATCAAAATCGTTGTCGGCGAAGAAAAGCCGGATACCGGCTTCATTCGCTACGGTTCAAATGTGGATATCGGCTACTACGATCAGCATCAAAGCACACTGCATAACGATAAAACCGTGCTGGACGAGGTCTGGGATCGCTTCCCGCAGATGGAGCAATCCAACGTGCGTGGCGCGCTGGGCATGTTCCTGTTTACGGGCGACGACGTATTTAAACCCATTCATACCCTTTCCGGCGGCGAAAAAGGCCGTGTTGCGCTGACGGCGCTCATGCTTCGCAAAGACAACCTGTTGCTGCTGGACGAGCCGACCAACCATCTGGACATGGATTCCCGCGAAGTGCTGGAGGATGCGCTGGCGGATTTTGGCGGCACCATCATCACGGTCTCGCATGACCGATACTTCATCAACCGCATCGCTAACCGCATCATTGAAATGCAGCCGAACGGCGTCACGGAGTACATCGGCAATTACGACGATTATATTGAGCGAAAAAACCGTCCCGTCGCTGTGGAAGCCGAGACGGGAAAAACAAGAACGGAGCTTGAAAAAGAAAAGCGCCGCGAAAAACTAAATCGTCAGGCGCTTCGCCAACTGAAAACCCGCGCGCAGGAAGCAGAGAAAGCCGTCGGCAGTAAGGAGGCGGAAATCGCCGAACTTGAAGCGCAGATGGCAGATCCGGCACTGTATAGCGACGCGCAGAAGGCAGCGGACGTTCAACGTGTCTATCAAAAAGCGCAGCAGAAGCTGCAAACGCTTTACGAACAATGGGAAGCGGCCGAAGCCGCACTGTCTCAAGAAGATGATTAACGAGTTGCGACAGAAAAAGGAGAGCGAATATCCATATGCTGTTTATCGGAATCTGTGGTGCAAGCGGAAGCGGAAAATCCACGCTGGCCGAAGAGCTGGCAACCATGGTCAACAAAAGCATTCTGATCATCAACCAGGATGCTTACTATAAAAATCATCCCGATTTGAGTTTCGAGAAGCGCTGCCTGCTCAATTACGATGAGCCGTCCATCTTTGATCACGACCAGCTGCTGGAAGATGTGCGCGAATTGCTCAATGGCAGGCGAGTATCCAGAAAGCGCTATGATTATACGCATCACTGCCGCGCAGATGTGCCGGGCGAGTATCTTGAACCACATGATGTAATCATCGTCGAAGGCATTCACGCATTTTACGATGCACGCCTGCGCGCAATGATGGATCTCAAGCTCTATATGCACGTCGAATCCGATATCTGTCTGCTGCGCCGCATTCAGCGCGATATCAACGAACGCGGCCGCCAGATTGACAACATCTCTTCACAATATATTACAACCGTCAAACCGATGTTTGATCAGTATATCCGCAATTATGAGCAATACGCTGACGTGATTGTTGCAGGCGGCGGCAAAGACGCCAAGATCACTGAAATTCTCGCCGGCTATATCAACAACGATCTTCACCTCTACCGCGGCCTCAATCGCAGAAAGGAAAAAGATAATGCTTAAAGGGTATACCAAAGCTGAAAAAAGCTGGATGCTCTATGATTGGGCAAATTCGGCTTTTGCAACCATCATTGCAGCAATTATCCTCCCCATTTTCTTTAAAGAAATTGCCCATCAGAATGGCGTGAGCGATGTGAATGCGACAGCCTTCTGGGGCTATGCGACTTCCTGCGGTACGCTGATTTGCGCGGTTCTGGCGCCATTTATGGGCACGCTTGGCGATTTCAAGGGCATGAAAAAGAAACTCTTCACCACCTTTATGCTGCTTGGCGTAATCAGCAGCGCTCTGTTGGCGTTCACTGGGAACTGGAAGGCGCTTCTGGTGCTGTATGTGCTTGGCACACTGGGGTTCAACGGTTCGTGCGTGTATTATGACAGCTTTCTGCTCGATGTGACGACAGAGGACCGCATGGACCGTGTTTCCACGCTGGGCTATGGCCTGGGTTATATCGGAGGTTCCACAATTCCGCTGGTGCTTTCCCTTCTGCTGATTCAGTTTGGCGATGCAATCGGAATCGGTACCATGCTGGCTACACGGATCTCCTTCCTGTTGACGGCAGGATGGTGGCTTGTGTTCACGCTTCCCATGCTGCGCCATGTTCAGCAGAAGCATGGCATTGAACCAGAGCGAAACATCATTTTACACACGCTGCGCAACGTAAAAAACACATGCGGCATGATTGTCAAAAATAAGAGTGTCGTCGCGTTTATCATCGCGTACTTCTTCTATATCGACGGCGTCGGCACAATCATTCATATGGCAACAGTTTTCGGCGACTCCTGCGGGCTGGGCAGCATGGATATGATGGTCGTGCTGCTCGTTGTGCAGATTGTGGCATTTCCCTTCGCAATTCTATATGGCAAACTCTCTGAAAAGGTCGGCTCGCGGGCAATGATTCTTGTCGGCATTGCGACCTATGTCGTGGTTTGCTTTGTGGCTTTCGGGCTGAGCACGCTGCGCGATTTTCTGATTCTCGCGGTGCTTGTCGGCACAGCGCAGGGCGGCATTCAGGCGCTTTCCCGTTCGTTCTTCGGCAAACTTGTGCCGGAAGAATCCGCCAGCGAATACTTTGGATTCTTTGACGTGTTCGGCAAATTTTCAGCCGTCATCGGTCCTGCTCTCTTTGGCATTGTAGCTCAGGCGACAGGCGTTTCTCGTTACGGCATTCTTCCTGTTTTAGGCATGTTTATCCTCGGCGGGGTCATTATGGTGTTTGTTGTGCCGAAGAAAATCGAACGGATTCACTGATTGAGTATATGAAAAGGGGCTGTCAAGCTAACAAACCTGATATTTCAAGAAAAAACTAAGTATTTTTGCCCAAAGGTTTCCAAAGGGCGATGCGCCAAACATGCGCCGTAAACGTTCGGAAAGCCCTTTGGTGTGGCGATGGTGCAAAGCCCCATATCCTGGAAATGCTTAGATTATTGTATCTTGAAATGTTCGGTTTTAGCCTGACAGCCCTTTTTTGTATTACTTCAATTCTACTGCGCCTTTTTCGCTGAGCGACGGCCATTCGCCTTCGCCGTCGAATACACTTGCGCCGTTTCTCGGATAGAACACCAGTGCATCGGGATAAGTTTTCCTCGGGTTACCTTCCAACGAAATGGTGCAGATCAATCCGTTATCTTGCCACAACGTACTTGTGGGATAAGCAATTTCTTCGCCTTCTCCAGCGCAAATATCCAAATGGCCTTTCGGGGCAAGCAGTCCTTCCGTGTAGTCGCCCGCAATATTTTCCCGCGTCTGTGCATCGATAGAAGTGTCGAAAACCAATTTCAATTCTCCGTAAGTACGCAGAGATGAGGCTTTCAATAAGGTGATTTGCGCCGTATAGCCGTCAAAAGCGTGGATTTCAGAAGGCTCGAAGCTGCGCATGGTTCCGTAATCCGTACTTGTTACGGCAATCGACAATTCGCTTTCTCCCGCTGAGCAGGAAACAGGGATGGTTACGGTGAAGGCGCTCGGCATGTTTTCCAACTCAATTTCGTAAGTATACAAAATTTCAAACCGCGTTTCGTCGCCCCAATCGAAGTCGGCGCTTCTGACCTGCACGTAGCCATCATCAGACGAAGCTTCCATCAGTTCGTGCGTAAGTCCATAATGCTCAAGCCCTGCGAGATAATCTTCGTCCTCGTCTTTAGGCACATAGTATCCTTCGGTCGCCAGCGCGGGGTCAATCACACCGATGGTTGCGAACAGCCGCTGTCCGTCGCAGACCCACTCTCTGATGCTTGCCGTGCATGCGCCGATTGAAACGCTGTCCCCATCCTCTGTATGCACCATTGCGCCCGCGTCATCCAGTACCCAATTTTTTGCCTCTGTGTTGGTGATGAAATCCAATACGCCTGTGAACTTTGCCGCTACAGCGACGGTAGATAGTAGGAGCAGCGCTGCAAGCAGGACGATTGCTCCATTCACCTTTCTTTTCGTTGTGCACGCCTCCGTTCTTTCTGTTTGTAGAATGCGCAGTGTCTGTTCTACTCGGCGATGAAACATATCCGGAGTTTCGCCCAAAGACGCATCCAGTTCGTTGAGCCATTCCTTTCCCTCTTTCATCGAGTCGCACCTCCTCTCAATTCGTTTTCCTGCCTTTCCATTTCCCTCCGAAGAGCACGTCGAGCTTGAACAGCGCGATATTTGACTGTGTTTTCGGGTACACGCGTCACGGAAGCAATTTCCGCATAGGTGAATCCTTCCAGCTCGTGCATAATCAAAACAATACGCCACGGCTCCTTGATGCGCTGAAGCGCTTCCATCACACCCGTTTCCTCCGCCTGCGGTGCGGGCCATTCAGGCATTTCTTCAACCGGTATCATGCGTTTCAAGCGTCTGCCGATATTATGGCATTCGTTGATAAGAATGCGCAACAGCCATGTCTTAAAAAAGCGCGGGTTGACGTCGTTTCTGTGCTTCCATGCGCGGGTCAGTGCCTCCTGAACGGCATCGCAGCAATCTGCATCGCTACTCAGAATAGTTCTGCTGACACGGTAAAGCGTTTTTTCGTATGCCTGCACTTCGCGGACGAACTCCGCATCGGTCATCATCCGTCATTCCTCCTTCGTTTTGAGCGCTCTTATCCATTAGACGGTTTTACCGAGCAAAAAGTTGGAAAAAAACAAAAAAGGCGGAGTTTTTTCCGCCTTCTGAGAGTTTTACCCGATATCAATCCGCATATCCATTCGGATTCTGCGTCTGCCAGCGCCATGCATCGCGGCACATGTCCTCAAGATTTTTCTGCGCCGTCCAACCCAGCAGTTCTTTTGCCTTAGTCGGATCTGCCCAGCATTCGGCGATATCGCCCGGACGGCGCGCCTCAATCTTATACGGCACCTTTACACCGTTGACTTTTTCAAACGCCTTCACAATATCCAACACGCTGTAACCATGTCCCGTGCCGAGGTTGATGATTTCCGTACCTGTGTGTTTCATGGCAAAATCAGCCGCCGCGATATGGCCGCGCGCCAAATCGACGACATGGATATAATCACGAACGCCCGTACCATCCGGTGTGGGATAGTCGTCTCCAAACACATGCAGATAAGCCAGTTTTCCGGCCGCAACCTGTGAAACATAGGGCAGCAGGTTATTCGGAATTCCGTTGGGCATTTCGCCGATACGGCCACTCTCATGCGCGCCGATCGGATTGAAGTAGCGCAGCAGCACAACCGACCAATCCGGATTCGCTTTAGCCACGTCGGTGAGAATGCGTTCATTCATGTATTTCGTCCAACCGTAAGGATTGGTGCAGCTGGTGGGCATGGTCTCATCCAGCGGCATGTGATCCGGAATGCCGTACACCGTCGCAGACGAGCTGAAAATAAAGCGCTTCACGCCATGTTTTTTCATGGCCTCACACACAGTCAGCGTACAATCCAGATTGTTACGGTAATACTCCAGCGGTTTGGCGACGGACTCGCCTACGGCCTTATACGCCGCGAAGTGAATCACCGCATCCACTGTATTTTCATTCAAAACCCGATCCATCGCTGCAAAGTCGCAGGCATCCGCGTTGTAAAATTTTACTTTTTTCCCGGTCAGTTCTTCTACGCGATCAATAACCTTCTCACTGCTGTTGTAGAGATTATCCACCACAACAACGTCATGGCCCGCATTCAGCAGTTCAACCGCGGTGTGAGAACCAATAAAACCGGCGCCGCCAGTCAAAAGAATGTTCATCGAATCATTCTCCTCCCTTTTCTTTGGCTTTTATCATTATAGCATGGTTTACGACGAATGACAATGAATATTTAGTTTTCTTCCACCAGAACCGCACGACACGGCGCACCATTTTCACCGGTCAGACGAATCGGGAGCGCGCTGAGCATGTAATTCTCCTTATCCGCTTCTTCCAGACGCAGCCCTTCAAGCAATGGAATGCCTGCCCGAAGCAGTGTGGCGTGAACTTCGCCGTCGCAGAGTTCCATGTTTTCCACGGTCGGCGCATCAATACCTACCAGCTTGACGGGCAACTGCGCCAAATACTGCGCCGCACGCATGCTCAATACAGCCGGATTGAAACGTGCATGCTTGTTATATTTTCCTGTCGGATCGGTGCGGAGCAGAATACGCTCACCTGGCTTAACGTTCAGCTCTTCAAGCGTCTTTTCGCTGACAACGGGATACGGCACAGTCAGCACACGGCAAGGGCCAATGAAGCACTCCAGAGAGAAGCATTCCAGCGGCTGACCGTCCGGCAGCATATGAAGCGGCGCATCGACATGCGTTCCGCAGTGCGTGCCCATTGTCACCTCGCTGACCTCGCACATATCGCCCTGCTTAAAGCTGTTTACACGTCGGCTCTGAAAGGTGGGATCGCCGGGATAAACGGGCATACCCTGATAGATTTCCTGAGAGATATCAATGATTTTCATATCAATTTTCCGCGGCCTGATACGCTGCCGCGGCCTCCTTCCATTCGTTTGTAAACTCTTCCAGACACAAATTGTTTTCGTGCATATACTGTGCAATCTGAACGCCGACATAACGCAAATGCCACGGTTCATAAATGATTTCGGTGATATCTTCCTTATCCTTTTGATAACGGATAATAAATCCGTAATTCCAGCAGTTTTCGGCAATCCACTTGCCCTCTTTGGTGTCGGCAAAAGCAGACGTAAACTTCTTGCCGATTCCGGCTTTGTTAATTACGTCGATACCAAGCCCCGTTTGATGATCTGACGAACCCGGATACGCCACTACGCCGTCATCTTTGCCGTTGTTCTTTTTCAATCGGTTGGAATACATTGTGTTTTGCGTGCGATAGCTGCGGTAGCCGGAATGGGCATACAACGTAACGCCGTCTGCTTTGGCCGCGTCAAACATATCGGAAAGCGCCTGTGCGGCAACTTCGCGCATCTGAATCGGATCGGAACTGATTTTACGGCAAGTCAGTTTAACCAGATCTTCCGGCACATAGTTCTCATCCAGCAGGTTTTCCTTATTCGCCAACACGATGTATTCGCTCGTTGTCAATAGTTCATATGGAATTGGATAATTCCATGTGTTCTGGCTGTCCATTTCAACCATTTGCGCGTCCTGCGCATTCTCCAAATCTGCCAAGCTGAGAGACTCCGCCATGCATGGCAGAGAAACCGTGCAAACCAGCGCAGCCGCCAACAACGCTTTAGGGATTCTGTTTATCATATTGCGTTTCCTCCCGCAACCACTGGATACGCTCACTGCGAACGGTTGCGATATATTCTTCAAATGTCACACCCATTTCCGTGATTTCCTGCGCGGCTTCCTTGCCGACATAGCGAAGATGCCACGGTTCATAGATGTATCCTGTTATTTTTGTTTTTCCTTTTGGATAACGAATAATGAAGCCATATTCTGCGCAATGCTCCGCAGCCCATATGCCCTCCGGCGACTCGCCGAAAGCTTCCGTAAGCCCTGTTCCCTTTGTGGTTTCGCCTTCAATATCCATCGCAAGGCCGGTCTGATGTTCGGAATAGCCGGGTTTCGCCACACTGTCGTTCGCCTGCTCTTCCGTCATTCGTTCCAGCTTCCGCTCAAAAATGGCTTTCTGTGTGGAATAGCTGCGATATCCGCTTGTTGCATACAGCGTCAACCCGTCCTCTGCCGCGCCTGCAAATAAGGCTTCAAGCGCAGCGGCGGCTTCCGGCCGCATGTAAATATTCTCGGACAGCGTTTCTTTCGTCGGCGGTACATTGGGTTTAACCAGCGTCACTGGAACGGTGGGCGCTTTATTGGTCTTGTTGACCAGAATCAGGGTGTCCGTCGGGTCCTGCTGCGGCATCATATACCCCCATGATTCAAACATCATCGTCGCGCCAAGCGCAAGAGAAGCCATTGCCTGTATGGAAAGCATGTTTTCGCCCCTTTATCAATCATCCTGCCACGAAACGGCTTGTTCACCCAGCTGCACGGTCAGACGTCCAAAGAGCTGCTCGTCTGCCAGCGCCTTCACTTCAATGCCCTCTCCCGTGTATTCTTCGCTGAGCACCTGTCCGTCCTCGTGCAGTTTTGCAAGCAGACCGCCCTGTGCGTATGGAATCAGGGCACGCATCAGTCTGGCCGCACCGCGAAGTTTGAGCCGAATGGCTTCAAGCAGTTCATCCAGCCCTTTTCCCGTCTTCGCGCTGACAGCGATTGCACCGGGCCATTTATTCGCGTTGACATCCGGCAAATCGGCTTTATTGATCACGTCAATCTTGGGCTTATCCGCTGCGCCAAGTGAAGCAAGCACTTCAAGCACAACATCATGCTGATGAATCATTTCTCCGGACGCGCCGTCCGAAATAACCAGAAGCACATCCGCCAGCAATGCTTCCTCAAGCGTAGAATGGAATGCGTCTACCAGTGCATGCGGCAATTTGCTGATGAATCCTACCGTATCAACCAACAAAAACTCTCCGCCCGCAGGCATTTTCACCGTGCGCACAACCGGATCAAGCGTCGCAAACAGTTTATCCTCTGCCAGCACATCCGCGCCGCTGAGCGTATTAAGCAGCGTCGATTTGCCCGCATTGGTATAGCCAACCAGCGCGACAACCGGCACTTTGTTTTTTTCTCGCTTCGCGCGTCGCAGGTTTCGCTGTCCACTCAGATCGTCAATTTCACGGCGCAAATCACTCATGCGTCTACGAATGCGCCGTCTGTCCATCTCCAGCCGTGTTTCACCGGGCCCCCTCGTGCCAATACCGCCGCCCAGACGGGACATTGCAACGCCATGACCGAGCAGCCGCGGTAGTTGATAGGCCATCTGTGCCAGCTCAACCTGTAAACGACCCTCGCGAGACTGCGCCCTTTGCGCAAAAATATCTAGGATCAGCGTTGTACGATCAATAACCTTTGCGCCATGCAGGATTTCTTCCAAATTACGCGTCTGCACGCCGCTCAGTTCGTCATCAAAGATGACAACATCCGCTTCTCGCGCCTGACAAGCCAGCGAAAGCTCGTCTGCTTTACCGCTTCCGATATAAGTTGCGGTGTCTGGGCGCGTTTTTCGTTGCAGCATGGTTCCAATAACCTGTGCCCCTGCGGTTTCTGCCAGCCTTGCAAGCTCCAGCAGAGACTCGTCGCTGTCCAGACCAACCAGAAACGCGCGTTCCTGATCTTCCTTCGTGGTATTCGGCGCGCCGATGAGCACCTCGCTATCCGCGCGTTCAATGGCATCCATCCAGGCGCGCTGCGGAAGTTTGTAGACCGGAGCGACCTCGGTCAAATGCACACGATTCATACCGCCGACATATTCGCCCAGAAATGCCGCCTGTATGCCGGTTGCGTGACCGTCTTTCGCCCCAACAGCCGCCATCGCGTCAAACCGCATGGCTCGTAGCGAACTGATATCCACATCGGAAAGCTGAGGATTTCCACCCGGATGGGTGTGAATACAGCGCACCATGCTCAATCGCTTTGTGTTGCGGCGCAGGTGCATATCTTTCAGTTCCACACTGCTCACACCGCCAATGGTGATATCAAGCACTTCGCCGCTGCGCGAAACATATATGCTGATTTCGCGGTTGATGGCGCATGTGAATGCCGCCAGCACATCCAGCAGTTCCGCAGGCGCAAAAACTTCCGCAGGAATTTCAATGTCATAGAGCGTTTCCAGCTTTGCCAGCAGAGAATCACGAATGCCTTCTTTATTGCCATAAATCATCGAGTGCAAAAACTCCTTTTATCCGTTCAAAATCCGATGGAGCGTATCTACGGTTTGCCGAATCTGCGTTTCATCATTGTCCGTTCCAAGGGAAAAGCGCACATCCGCTCCACTCGGTACGTGCATAGCTTCAAGGACATGCGAGCGTTCCCGCGCGCCTGCCGCACAAGCACTTCCCGCTGAAACGGCGATCCCTTCCATATCAAGCCGCATGAGCAGCATATTGGTATCTGCGCCAGGAAATGTCACATGCAGCGTACCGGGCAAACGCTTTTCCCTGTCGCCGTTGACGATTGCTTCGGGCATTCGCTGCATAATTTCATTTTCCAGCAAATCCCGCAGATGGACAATCTGCTGAGCAGCCCCATCCATTTCGGAGCAGGCCAAAGCAAGCGCTTCTCCCATACCCACGATCGCGGGCGTATTCTCAGTTCCGGCGCGTAATCCGCGCTCCTGTTCGCCGCCATAAACCAAGTTGGTGATCTTCACACCGTTTTTAATATACAGCGCGCCGATTCCCTTCGGTCCATAAAACTTATGTGCAGCCATTGAAAGCAAATCCACATTCAACGCCGCCACATCAATCGGAATATGGCCGACAGCCTGAACTGCATCAGTGTGCATCAGCACGCCATGCGCATGAGCAATCCTCGCAATTTCAGCAATCGGCTGAATCGTGCCTACTTCATTATTAGCCGCCATCACAGAAACCAAACCCGTTTCCGGTCGAATGGCTTTTTCAATATCCTGTGGAGAAACACGCCCCCACTGATCGACTGGCACATAGGTAACGTCATAGCCCAATGATTCCAGCGCCGCACAAGCATTGAGAATGGCATGATGTTCAATTTGCGTTGTGACGATGTGGTTTTTTCCTTCCAGTGCGCGCATAACGCCAAATAACGCCCAGTTATCGGATTCTGATCCGCCGCCTGTAAAATAGATTTCACTTGATTTTGCATGGATTGCATCAGCAATTTGTCCTCTTGCCTGATCGATCGCTGATCGAGCCTTTCGCCCTTCGGCATAAAGCGCGTTAGCGTTAGCTGCATGCTCTGCAAAATACGGAAGCATGACGTTGAATGCTTCTTTTCTGAGCGGCGTAGTCGCCGCGTGATCCAAATATATCATGTCTTCCGTCCCTTCAGTTTAAAACCTATTTTATATATTTTACCCCCCAACCCCTAAACCTGTCAATACAGCAAAAAGACGGCGCACGCCTTACAGCGAATACGTCGTCTTTTGAAATCTGTTTAATCACGCACACAATCGGCATACAACGGATACCTTGCGCAGATATCAAGCACCTCCTGCTTAACTTCTGGCAGACAGCCCTCGCCTTCACGAATGACATGTGTGATAAGTGCGGCAATCCGTTTCATTTCCGGCTCTTTCATGCCGCGCGTCGTTACCGCAGGCGTGCCGATGCGAACGCCGCTGGTCACAAACGGGCTGAGCGTTTCCTTGGGAATGGTATTTTTATTGACAGTAATGTTGGCTTGTCCGAGCAAGGCTTCCAACGCCTTACCCGTCACACCGGTGCTCGTCAAATCCAGCAGCATCAAGTGATTATCCGTACCGCCGGAAACAAGGCGAACGCCTTCTTTTGTGAATTCATCCGCCATCGCGCGCGCATTGAGGATGATTTGATGCTGATATGCTTTAAATTCAGGACCCATGGCTTCCTTTAGGCAGACAGCCTTACCCGCGATGACGTGTTCCAGCGGTCCGCCCTGCGTGCCGGGAAAAATCGCCTTGTCAATCGCTTTTGCGTATTTCTCTTTGCAGAGAATCATGCCGCCGCGCGGCCCGCGGAGCGTTTTATGCGTCGTGGTCGTCACAAAATCGGCATACGGAACAGGACTTGGATGTTCGCCCGCCGCGACAAGGCCTGCAATATGCGCCATATCCACCATCAACAGGCAGCCGACTTTATCCGTGATCTCGCGCAAACGCGCAAAGTCAATGATTCTCGGATACGCCGACGCGCCTGCTACAATCAGCTTCGGCCTGACCTCAAGCGCAGTCTTTTCCAAGGCATCATAATCAATGATTTCTTTCTCTTCCGTTACGCCGTAAGACACAAAATGGAAGTATTTGCCAGACATGTTGACCGGGCTGCCGTGCGTCAGATGTCCGCCGTGTGAAAGATCCATGCCCATCACCGTATCGCCCGGTTCAAGCATGGCAAAATAGACAGCCATGTTGGCCTGTGCACCGGAATGCGGCTGCACATTCGCATGCTCTGCGCCGAAAAGCGCTTTGGCTCGTTCACGTGCCAAATCCTCAACGATATCAACATACTGACAGCCGCCGTAATACCGTTTTCCGGGGTATCCCTCGGCATATTTATTGGTCAGGTGAGAACCCATCGCGGCCAGAACAGCGTCGCTGACAAAATTCTCGGCTGCAATCAATTCAAGATGTTCGCGCTGGCGCGTCAGCTCTTTACGCATCGCGCCGCAAAGCTCAGGATCAACAGCTTCGATAGATTTGAAATCAATCATAATCCGCACCTGCCTTTTTGATAAGATAGACTTATTATACGCGCAGGTTTTGACAAAAGCAAGACTTCCCAATTCAAATTATCGACAGAAAATGCATCAAATTTCCGAAAAAAAGAAAGAGAAGAAACCAAAAGCATCGGCTTCTTCTCTTTGTCGTTCGATATTTGCGGATTACTTGTTCTCCGTCGTCGCTTTCGGTGCAACCGGAGCGGCAGGCTTTGCGGCAGCCGGAGCAGCGGGGTTCGACGCAGCTGCCGGCGCTTTCTTCACCTTGTCCAGCTTGTTGCGCGGAGCGCGGCGGTCGCGCATGGTGATCGCCTTCTTCGGGCACTTCGCCGCACACAGGCCACAGCCCGTGCATGCGCCGAGAACCTTGTGCGGCTGCTTGAGCGCGCCTTCGATGGCGTCGAACTTGCACTGTCTGGCGCACATGGTGCAGCCCACACACTTGCTCGGATCGATATAAGCCTCTTTGCGAGTCTCAAAATCAGCTTCCATCGCGCCGGTCGGGCAGGCATCGGCACAGGCCATGCAACCGACACACTTCTCGTAATCAATCTTGGGAACGCCGTTCTCCATCTCGATTGCGCCGAAGTTACAGGCCTTCACGCATGCCTCGCAACCGATGCAGGCACGATCGCATTTTTCCTTCAAAGCGATACCCTTTTCCGGATTGTGACAGCCAACATTCACCACGCGGCCAGCCGGACGCATGGAAAGCACATGCTGCGGGCAAGCCGCAACGCACTTTTTACAGGCCTGACACTTTTCCTCATCGACGACGGCAATCTGCTTGATCGGGTCAATGTGGATCGCGTCAAACGGACATGCGCGCTCACAGGTGCCCAGGCCCAAGCAAGCATACTGACAGGCCTTCGTGCCGTTGTTGACCAGCGAAGCTGCAACACAGTCGGTCATGCCCTGATAGTCAGCCTTCGGCTTGCAGTGATCGCCATAGCCCTGGCAGGCCACGGACGCCACCATACGGACGGAAGCACTGACCGAAACGCCCATGATTTCGCCCATTTTTGCCGCACACGCAGGACCGCCCACGGCGCAGGCGCCGACCTCGGCCTTGCCATCGGCAACGGCGGCAGCATAACCGTCACAACCGGGGAAGCCGCAGGCGCCGCAGTTTGCCCCCGGCAGACACTCGCGCAGCGCCTCTGCCTTTTCATTGACTGGCACCTTGAACACGCGACCGGTGACGCCCAGCAACGCGCCAAAGAGCAGGCCCAGAACGCTCATCACAAGCGCGGCGATTAGAATTGCACTCATACTCACGTTGGTTTCCTCCCTCGCTCTGCGATCAGATCAGGCCGCTGAAGCCGTTGAAAGCAACGGCCATCAGGCCAGCGGTAATCATCGCGCCGGTGAAGCCCTCCATCCACTTGGGCATGTTGTTCAGTGCCAGACGCTCACGGATGCCGGCGAACAGGCAGATGGACAGCGTATAACCCAGCGCGGAAGCCACGCCGTTGACGACGGAGAGAATCAGGTTATAGCCTTCAGTCACGTTCAACTGCGCAACGCCCAGCACAGCACAGTTGGTCGTAATCAGCGGCAGATAGACGCCAAGCGCCTGATACAGGCCCGGAGACATCTTCTTAATCGCCATTTCAACAATCTGCACCAGCACGGCAATAACCAGAATGAACGCGATGGTCTGGAGGTACTCAAGCCCCAGCGGAATGAGCAGGAACGCGTTAACCAGATACGCCACCAGCGAAGCAACAGCCATAACGAACGTAACGGCCATACCCATACCGAACGCCGTCTCCAGCTTCTTGGAAACACCCAGGAACGGGCAAATGCCGTAGAAACGGGACATGGCAAAGTTATTAACGAAGATAGACCCAATCAGGATCGTAAGAATTGCATTCATCGTCTTTCCTCCTTACGCCTTCTTGGGCAGCAGCTTGTTCACCAGCGCAAGGGTCAGACCCAGCACAATGAAGCCGCCGGCCGGCTTAACCAGAATGCCCATCGGCAGATAGCTTTCCGGCATGACCTGCACGCCAAACAGCGTGCCCGCGCCGAACAGCTCGCGGATGGAAGAAATCAGCGTGATGGCCAACGTAAAGCCAAGACCCATGCCCAGGCCGTCAACCGCAGAGGCCAGCGGTTTGTTCTTGAAAGCAAACGCTTCCGCACGGCCAAAGATGATGCAGTTAACAACAATCAGCGGGATGAACACGCCCAGCGACGCATCCAGCGCCGGCAGGAACGCCTTAATAATCAGCTGAACAATCGTAACAAAGGTCGCAATGACCACGATAAACGCAGGGATACGAATCTGATCCGGAATCGCCTTGCGCAGCAGGGAGATGACCAGGTTCGAGAAAATCAGAACGAAAGTCACGGCCAGGCCCATGCCAATGCCGTTGCTCGCCGCGGTCGTAATGGCCAGCGTCGGGCACATGCCCAGCACCATGCGGAACGTCGGGTTCTCGTCAATGATGCCGTTCATGAAGATTTTTCCATATTTCTTCATTTACTGCACCTCCTTAGCAGCCTGCCCCAGCGCATCGTTGATGGCATTGCTGGTCAGCGTCACACCGCTCTTCACATCAATCTGCGCGGTCGCGATATCCTGACCCACCAGCGCATCGAAGATGCTCTGATCAGCAATCAGGTCAGCGCCAAGGCCCGGCGTCTCGCTGTTTTCAGGCACGGTTACAGACACGATTTTGCCGTTGCCGTCCAGCGTGATTTCCACTTTGAACGGCGCAAAACCCGTCACATCATACGTGCCGACGGTCAGGTCGCTGGTTGCGCTTTCATCGAGAACAGCTTCGCCAACAGTCGCCGCAGCCTGCTTCAGCGCATCGTTGATGGCATTGCTGGTCAGCGTCACACCGCTCTTCACATCGATCTGCGCGGTCGCGATATCCTGACCCACCAGCGCATTGAAGATGCTCTGGTCAGCAATCAGGTCAGCGCCAAGGCCCGGCGTTTCGCTGTTCTCAGGCACGGTTACAGACACAATTTTGCCGTTGCCATCCAGCGTGATTTCCACTTTGAACGGCGCAAAACCCGTCACATCGTATACAGCCGCATCCGTGCTCTCAGATTCGGTCGCTTCTACGGCGGGTTCAGCCGTCGTCTCCGCAGTCACTTCACCGGGAGCTTCCACAGCGATACCATTCGCGACCGCAGCCTGCTTCAGTGCTTCGTTAATAGCGTCGCTGGTCAGCGTCACGCCGCTCTTCACATCCACCTGAGCCGTCGCCAACTCTGCGCCAACCAACGCGGAAAGCGCATCGTCGGTCAACATGTCCGCGCCCAAACCCGGCGTCTCGTTGTTGTTCGGCGCGCTGACGGAAACGATCTTACCGTCCTCAACTTCAACATACAGCGTGAACTTGTTCATGCCCTTCACGGTGTAAGGATCGCCTGCCACCGCCGGAGCAGCTTCCGCACCGCCGCCGAAGTCGGCCGCAGCCTGCTTCAGCGCATCATTGACTGCATTGCTGGTCAACGTCACGCCGCTCTTCACATCGATCTGAGCCGTCGCGATATCCTGACCCACCAGCGCATCGAAGATGCTCTGATCGGCGAGGAGATCCGCGCCAAGACCCGGAGTTTCGTTGTTCTCCGGAACGGTGACGGAAACAATCTTGCCCGTGTCGTCCAGCTCAATCGCAATCTTGAACGGGCCGAAGCCGGTCACGTCATAGGTCTTTGCGCTGCCTTCGGTCTCGCCGGAAGCCGCAGCCTGCGCCAGTGCATCGTTGATGGCGTTGCTGGTCAGCGTTGCGCCGGCCTTCACGTCAATCTGCGCGGTTGCGATATCCTGACCCACCAGCGCGTCAAACACACTCTGATCGGCAATCAGGTCGGCTCCGAAGCCTGCGGTCTCGTTGTTCTCAGGCACAACGACGGAAACAATCTTGCCATTGCTGTCCACCGTTACCTCAACCTTGAACGGCGCAAAACCAGTCACGTCGTAGCTGTTCGTGGTCGTTTCAACGGCTGCATCTTCGCCCTCGTCGCCGCCATTGATTGCAGCCGCTTCGGCAAGAATCGCATCCTTATCGCCAGCATGCGGCTCAATGCCGAGCGTGGTCTTCGTGTAGGACAGCATCTCCTGCACCGCGTTCACAAACGCGCTGGAAGAAATGGTCGCGCCAGCGATGGTATCCACATCGCTGCGCAGCGTGTCAGGATCGGCCGCAATCGCAATGAACTGCTCCTTGAAAGCATCGTCACCTACGCGGCTGCCAAGGCCCTGCGTCTCCTGAAGTGAGCCGACATAGACCTGCGTCACATAGCCCTCCGTGCTCACGCCAATCGTGATCGGAATCTCTCCGCCATAGCCTTGCGGATTTGCGGTCAGCGCATAACCTTTCACGCTGCCGTCAGCATTCTTGCCAACGAAGATTTCGTCAAGCACGCTGTCTTCGGAAATGCCCTCATACGCAATCTGTTCGTATTCGCAGCCGGGAAGAACTGTATTCAGAGCCGTCATCTTGGAAGCCAGCTTCTGCGCCTCGATCGGGCCCTTGGTGACTTCGTTAGTGATGGCCAGCAGCACGGAGGCGACAAGCGCAAAGATGAACAGACGGAGCGCAAGCTTCACAATATCACCCATTACTTCTTGACCTCCCCAAAGCTTTTGTTGCCCGTCACACGCTCAATCAGCGGCGAGCAGACATTCATCAGCAGGATGGCGTAAGAGCACCACTCCGCCGGGGTCTTCTTGCATGCGCGGAAGATGAACAGCAGCAGACCGCATCCAATACCGAACACGATCTTGCCCTTCGCCGTCGCAGGAGAAGACGAGTAATCGGTTGCCATGAAGAACGCGCCAAGAATCAGGCCGCCAGAAAGCAGCTGGGTCAGCGTCGCATTCACGTCAAAGCCGGTCTTCAGCAGGTAGCACACGGCGAACGTACCGATAAAGGCAGTCGGAATGTGCCACGTAATCACTTTCTTGTAGAACAGATAGGCCGCGCCAACGAGCAGCGCCAGCTTGCAGGTCTCGCCGAGGGTGCCCGGAATGTTGCCCAGGAACAGCTGACCCAGCGAATATGTACCGGCCGCCGCACCAATCGGAGTCGCGGAAGCCACAGCGTCAACGCCCGCCAGATTACCGAAAGCCGGGGTGGCAAACGTGTTCATCAGGCTCGCCCAGGACAACGCCAGAATTGCACGAGCAGCAAGCGCCGGATTGATGAAGTTCTGGCCGATACCGCCAAAGATCATCTTGCACAGCAGGATGGCGATCACAGAACCGATCACAGGCATCCAATACGGCACAGTGCTCGGCAAATTCATCGCCAGCAGCATACCGGTCACGACAGCGCTGAAATCGCCGATCGTGTTGCGGGAATGGGTGGCCTTGCAATACAACCACTCGCTCAAAACCGCAGCCGCGACAGACAATGCGAGGATGAGCGCCGAACGATAGCCGAAAAACAGCACACCGGCGACGGCAGCGGGCAGCAGCGCAATGCAGACATCCCGCATGATGCTCGTGGTCGAGACATTATCGCGCAGATGCGGAGAAGACGAAATCACATACTTGGACATTTTCACGTTCCTCCGTACTCAATCAGGACTTTTTGGCTTTCGTTCTGGCAATCGCCTTAGCCACACGGCAGCTCTGCGTCAGCTCACGTTTGGCCGGACAGGCATACGTGCAGCTGCCGCATTCCATGCAGTTCATGGCGCCGGCGGCAATCGCACCGTCATAATTGCCGTGACGAACAAGGGAATCGATCTTCGCAGGCGCAAGCTTCATCGGGCAGGCACGCATGCAACGGCCACAACGGATGCACGCGGATTCCTGAGCGGAAACCGCCTCTTCGCCCAAGGCCAGGAAGCCGCCGAAATTCTTGGTGATCGGCAGATTCAGCGTGGAAACCGCATTACCCATCATCGCGCCGCCGACAATCAGCTTGCGCACGCCGTCAGTTAGGCCGCCAACCTGATCGATCAGATCCAGCAGCGGCGTGCCAATACGCACGCGGAAGTTGGTCGGCTTCGCTACACGACCGGTGACGGTCACAATGCGATCAATCAACGGCTGGCCCTTACGAACGGCAGCAGACAACGCCGCACACGTGCCGACATTCATCACGACGCATTTCGCCGCAGACGGCAGTTTACCGTTAGGCACGATGCGACCGGTCAAAGAATAAATCAGCGTCTTTTCAAATCCCTGCGGATAACGCGCAGGCAGAGAAACAACCTCGACGTTCTGCTTGTCGGAAGCGGCTTCGCGCATCGCGGCAATCGCGTCGGGCTTGTTATCTTCAATACCGACCTTCGCGCAGGAGACGCCGCTGGCCTTCATCGCCAGCACAATGCCGTCCACAATCTGCTCGGCATTTTCTACCATAATACGATGGTCGCTGGTCAGATACGGCTCACACTCGCTGCCGTTGACGATAAGCGTATCAGGCTTCTCTTCCAGTTTAGACGTATCAAGCTTTACGTTGGTCGGGAAAGCCGCGCCGCCCATGCCGACGATGCCGCAGCGGGCTGCGATGGATGCAATATTCCCCGCGCTCAGCGCGTCAACGTTTGCGCACGGCTGCACAGACTCATCCCAACGATCCTCAAAGTCGTTTTCGATCACGACAGCGGGAACGCTCTTGCCGCTCGCAACGGTGCAGGTGGTAATCGCCACAACCTTGCCGGAAACAGACGCATGTACCGGCGCGGAAATGAATCCCTGAGCCTCTCCGATCATTTGGCCCATGTTCACAATCTGACCCACCTTCACGCAGCACACCGCAGGTGCGCCGCCGTGCTGAGCCATCGCAATCGTCACACGAGCCGGGGCGGCCGCGTTCACAATCTGCTGGGATTGGGTTGCACTTTTGCCATTGCCAATCTCACGAGGATGGACGCCTCCGCCAAATGTCTGGGTAGTAGCCACAGACAAGTTCCTCCCTTCGCTTTTCAAGACGACATGCCGTTAAAGCATACCGTGTACTTGAATGAAATGTCACGAGTCATTATATCATAGAAACGCTAAAATGCAACCAGAGTTTCTGCTTTTCTTTATCGTTAGTTTTTTCTCTAACATATGTTTCTCTTTGTTTCGCTCATTTTTCTGTCGGATGTGACAACTTGCGCCTACCACAATCTTCTTCAAAGTGACTTTTTTATTCACAAGCTTCCAAAGTATCCCCCTGGATTCCGGGCTGCAGGGTCTCTCACTTTTCCAAACCTCGTTCTCTTTTTTATGAATCCGTTTGTTGCGGCACAAACATGCAAAAAAGACCGCCGATCTGTTTTACAGGCTCGGCGGAACTCTATACGATTCTTCCCATCACAGCAGGATGCAGACCATCCCGCCGTTTCCTTCATTGATGATTTTTTCCAGCGTTTGCTGAACCTTGAGTTGCGTATCCTCCGGCATGTGCATCAGTTTGTTGGATAACCCTTCCCGCACCAGATCGGAGAGCGGTTTGCCAAACAGATTGCTTTGCCAGAGTTTCTGCGGGTCCTGTTCAAACCCCTCCATAAAATACCGAAGCATTTCTTCAGACTGTTGTTCGGTGCCGACAACGGGCGAAACCTCCGTCTGTATATCCACGCGAATCAGATGCAGACTCGGCGCGCTGGCCCGTAAGCGAACGCCAAATTTTCCGCCTTTTCCAATGATTTCCGGTTCTTGCAGCGTCAATTCGTCAAGCTGCGGCGGAACAAGACCATACCCCGTTTCGCGCACAGATTTAAGCGCTTGGGCGACGTGATCGTATTCCTTTTTAGCCGCTACCAATTCGCGAAGCAACGACAGCAAATGCGCATCGCTTCGGATTTCCGTGCCGCATTGCTCAGCCAAAACCTGATTGAACAAGCCTTCTTTCAAAACCATTTGCATGGAGATGCAGCCGCTGCCATGATCGATATTCCGAACGGCTGCATCTTCCATATACGGGTTTTGCGCCAATGCTTCCGAAAAAGCGGACGTTTCACCTATTCTGAGCGTTCCGGAAACGGATTGTTTCAAGCTGTCCATCAGGCTTTGAATCAGCCAGTGTTCTTCATCCAGCGCGCTGAGCCATTCAGGCGTCTGGAGTGAAATCTGCACGACCGGAAATTGACCAAGTACCTGTTCCAGCAGTCCTTCAATATCCGTTTCTTCCATTTCTTCCACATTCATGGCAACCACCGGAACGGCATAATCTTCTTCAAGCGTTTTACGTAAACTCTGTGTTTTCGCCGAAGCGGCATTCTGAGTATTGAGCACAACGGCAAAAGGCTTTCCCAGGTTTTTCAATTCTGCCACAACCCGCGCTTCCGCCGGAACATACGCCGCTCGCGGCAGTTCCGTCACACTGCCGTCCGTCGTCACAACCAGACCCATGGTCGAATGCTCGCTGATGACCTTTTGTGTGCCCAATTCTGCGGCACGTTCAAAGGGCATTTCCTCGTCCGACCATGGTGTGCGTACCATCCGCAGGGCTTCGCCCTCCGTCGTTCCCAGCGCGCCATCCACCATATAGCCCACGCTGTCCACAAAGCGCAGCCGCACATGGTTGCTGCTCGGCAATGCAATATCCACTGCTTCCGATGGAATAAACGCAGGTTTTGTCGTCATCACCGTGCGTCCAGATCCGCTTTGAGGCAAATCGTCTTGTGCTCGCGCGCGAATATGCGCGTTTTCGATCGCCGGAATCACCATTTTTTCCATCAAACGTCTGATAAATGTGGATTTTCCCGTTCGCACAGGACCAACGACTCCGACATACACATCGCCCTGTGTACGCTGAGCAATATCCTGATACAGATCATACGCTTGCATAACATCCCTCCCTGCCGTCATGCCAACGTATGCTTGCCCTCTGCTCGATATTACGCATCCTGAGATGGCATTTCAAGCGTGATCTGGATTTCAAGCTCTTCTCCCGCCGGAATTTCATCCTGCACAGTCAGCTTTTCAAGGCCGGGAATACGGTAAATCGTTAGAGTGATGACATCGCCAGCCGAACGCGCAGCCAATCGGTTGGTCAAATCGGTATGCAGCGCAATGCGCTCCCCATCCATTCCAATAATGATGTCGTGCGCCTTTATACCGGCGCGTTCCGCTGTGCTTTCAGGCCCAACAGCGCTCACGTAGACGCCTGCCGGAATTAAACCGACCGTCGGTTTTTCGCTTCCGCGAATCGTCATAACTGAAATACCCAGCTTGGGACGCGTCACTTTTCCGTATTGGATGATGCTGTTTACAATCGGCTGCACCACATCCACCGGAATTGCCATGGCAATTCCCTCGATGGAAGCGATGTCGTCTTTTCCATTTGAACTGAATTTAAGTGATGGAATGCCGATCAGTTCGCCGCGCGTATTGAACAAGCCGCCGCCGCTGTTACCCGAATTGATGGCTGCATCGGTTTGCAGCATTTTGACGATGGACGAACTTTCCAATTCACGGTTGAGCGCGGAAACCACGCCGACTGTCACCGTATCTGCAAATTGTTTGCCCAGCGGATTGCCGATTACAATCGCCCAGTCTCCCACACGAACATCGGACATATCCCCCATTTTCACAGCGGGCAATTCAATGTCCTCCATCACGCGTAGCACCGCTAAATCCGTCAGCTCGTCATACCCGACAATTTCCGTTTTTAGATAGCGTCCCTGGCTGAGCACCTGAACATCGCTTGCGCCCTCTATGACATGATAATTGGTTACCACATGTCCCTGTGTCGTCACAACAACGCCTGAGCCTGTTGCCTGTTCCACCAATTCAGTTTGTCCGCTGATGATGTTGAAAGAATTCCCACGATTGCTCACCCCTACGACGCACGGCATGACGGTCTGCACCACATCAGAAAAGGGGCTTTCTGCGCCGCCAAGCGTATGCACATATTGTCCCTGTGCATACGTCGTTTTGGCTTCCTGTGCAGATTCTCCTGCAATCGCAGTAACTTCAATCGCCAGCACCAATCCAAATGCGACCCACGCCGCTTTTCGCAGCATTTCTTTTTGTTTCATCATCTCACCTCACGGATAGGCTTTCCGAATTCCGCTCGTTTCACGCACACAAAAAACGCCCTACCCAGTGAATAGAGCGCTGTTTGATTTGTCTTCTATTATTTCAGAGATACGATGGTAACGCCGGTTTCGCCCTCGCCATATCGTCCCAAGCGGAAACTGCTTACACACGGATGCCGACGCAAACAATCCTGAATGCCGGCGCGCAAAACCCCTGTCCCATTTCCATGAATGATGCTGACCTCTCCGAGTGAAGAAAGCATCGCATCATCAATAAACTTTTCCACTTCTGGAATCGCCTCATCAAGCGCCATGCCGCGCACATCGAGTTCCTGCCGCACGGCACGGGTGGTAATGTCCACACGCGCTTCCCGCATAGATTTCTTGCGTTCCAGTTTTTTCTGCTCTTTCTTAACCATCTGCTGAGTCGCTGTCAGCGTCCGCAGATCGGATAGAGGAGCGCGCATTTTCATCATGCCCACCTTGAGCTGCACATAACCTTTGCTGTCCGCAGGCGCCACAATGATTGCATCCACATCCATCGAAGCGATATGCACCATATCGCCCGGTTTCACAGACTTCGGCACTTCGCCGCCGACTTCTTTTTGATCTGCCAGCGCCTCTTGCGCCTTTTCAATCTGTTTTTTAACTTTTTGAATCTCGTGCTCCTGTGCGCCGCCCGCTCTTTTCATGGCCCGCAGTTCGGCAATCATGGCTTCCGATTCCCGTTTGGCATTTTCAACAATGCGTTTGGCCTCGTCCTTCGCTTTGCGGATAGATTTTTCCCGTTGATCTTCGAGCTTTTTCTTTTCCGCCTCAGCCTGATCGCGAATAGAAATCATTTCATTGCGCGCCTGTTCTGCCAGTTCGCGCTCCTTTTTGGCGACCTGCCGATGATATTCCGCATTTGCAATCACGTCTTCAAAACGGACCTGCTCTTTGGAAAGCAGTTCTTTCGCTCTGCCGATAATGAATTCCGGCAAACCAAGCTTCCGCGAAATTTCAAATGCATTGGATTTGCCCGGAATGCCAATGGACAATCGATAGGTCGGCCTGAGCGTTGCAACATCAAACTCAACAGATGCATTTTCCACATTGGGCGTTGTCAGCGCATATTCCTTGAGTTCGCTGTAATGCGTCGTTGCAACGGTGCGCGTGTGCATATCCAACAACGTGGACAACACAGCCTGCGCCAACGCCGCGCCTTCTGTCGGGTCTGTTCCCGCACCCAGTTCATCAAAGAGCACCAGCGATTCAGGCGTAACGTTTTGCAAAATCGAAACAATGTTCGTCATATGTCCCGAAAATGTGGAGAGCGATTGCTCGATGGATTGCTCATCTCCAATATCCGCGAACACATCGTCAAATACAGCAAGCTCTGTTCCGTATTCAGCCGGAACCTGTAAGCCGGATTGCGCCATCAGTGTAAACAGACCGGTGGTCTTGAGCGTCACCGTCTTGCCGCCCGTATTGGGGCCGGTAATAATCAGCGTTGTAAAGTCACTGCCCAGCCGAATATCCAGCGGCACAACCTTTTGCGGATCAATTAGCGGATGGCGGCCTTGCACGATGTTTAATCGCCCTTCACGGTTCATTTTCGGCATGCAGCCATCCATCTGTTTGGCCATCGACGCTTTAGAGAATGCAAAGTCGAGTTGAGCCAGAATAGCCAAATTATCCTCGATCGCCTCTGCTTCCGGCGCAATCTGCGCGGAAAGCGTCCTCAGAATCTTTTCAATTTCAGCTTTTTCCGCTGAAATCAGTTGTTTGAGTTCATTTCCGATTTCCACCACCGACATCGGTTCAATAAACACCGTTGCGCCCGTTGCAGATTGATCGTGGACGATGCCGGGCACCATAGACCGATATTCAGCGCGAACAGGCAGAACGTAGCGCTCGGCGCGCATTGTGATAATGGCATCCTGTAAATACTTCTGAAAAGTCTGATTATGAATCATGCCATTCAACCGTTCGCGCACGCGTTCATTGCATGCGCGCATCTTTCGGCGAATCTGAAAAAGCTCATTGCTCGCTCGGTCGGCGATTTCATCTTCGCTGATAATCGCATCCGATATGGCCTGTTCAATCAATTTAAACGTTGAAAGCCGGGAAGCGTTGGCACTCAGCAACGGCGTATCCTGCCTATCTGTCACAATCGCATCCCGCGCCGCTCTGGAGGCCCGAAGGCAGACGCCGATATCCAGCAACGCGCGCGGCGAAAGTGAGGAACCGATTTGAGCAAGATGCAGTGAAGCATGTACATCTGAAAACGGAATCATCGGCGTTCCGCCCAAATAGGCCAGCAGACTGTGTGCCTCATCCGTTTCCTGCTGCATCCGCAGAACGTCCTCTATGCGATTAGACGGGTTCAGCGCCTCGCAAAGCGCCTTTCCCATGTCGGAAACGCAATACTGTGCCAGCTGTGCGCGAATCTTAGTAAATTCAAGCACGCGCAAAGATCTTTCATTCATGGGATTCTCCTTTTATTGAACGCCGCGCAGAAGATGTCCTGCCGTCGCCGTCGCAGAAACCGCATGCAGCGCTATGCCGGTATCCAGCACGCTGCGATAAGAAGCCGTGATCTCTTTCTGTTTCTCAAGCGGTTCATCAGTAAATGCAAGGCGGAGACTGACAGAAAAGGCATGCAGCTTTTCAGAGTATTTCGCCATATCCGTTTCCACGCTGTTGTAAAGCCGCAACACACAGCCATGCTCCATCTGAAGCCGACGCAACGGAAAACGATAACCTTTTCTATCGGTATATGTTTCCGGGCAACCGCCCAGCCCTGCGCATGCATCGCAGCGGCTGTCCTGCTTTTGATCGCCTCTCTTTGTCCGGCGCGGACAATGATTGAGCAACATCAACTGCGTGCGTCCATAAGCCTCCATCACATAGTTCCCGCCGCTTGCAAACACATCCTGAAGTTCTTTTTGATTCAGTTCGCAAGAGACCGTCAGTCTGTTTGCGCGCAGAACGGTATAAAATTCTGCACAGGCGTGATTCATCACATTCAGTCCCTGCCCACCGGAAACAGGCACAGGCCAATCGAGTGCCAACTGTCCAACATTGTTAACCACTACGCCGCCGAAACGCTCCGCATTTTCGCAAATCCACGCATGAATATGTGTCAGCTCGTCGCTGTGCATGACCGACGGCAGGACGAATAGCGGTTTTACACCCTCCGCAGATTGCAGCGCATGATTTAATGCATCCAGTCGGTAAACCTGGGGCTGCCATTCAAACTGGTCTGCTCCGCCGGCCAGCAGCGCATGCGCTTTGTTCAAATCTTCGCCTTGTGCAATCAGCAAATGCTCCTGTACGGGCATTTGACATTTTTTAGGCGTGAACAGGCGGTCGGTTTGTTTTAATTCAATCCGGGCTTTGCGTATTTTTTCAAGCGCATCTCTGCGCAGCGCATTGAGCATTCCGGCCGTCATAAAGGCATTTTTGCTTTCAAGTCTTAAATGATGCAGCGTATACGGTGTTCCGCCAAGTTTACCAAGCTGTTTCATCGCCGCTGTTTCGTCAAGCGCACGTTGCTGCGCCGCATCGACAATCTGATTGCCCGTCGCCTCTACGCAATGGCCATCTGAATCGGCAACCTTCAGCGCAGGTTTTTCTCCCGGCATGGCATGCAAATACATATCAAGCGGGATATGCACATTTTCCTGATTCATTGCTTCGCGCACAGCTTTCATCTGTGCCGCGTCCGTTAACCGGAAGACTTCATCGCCCGTGCGTGCCTGTCCCGTCGCAATGCGCACGGTTGCCTCGCTCCCGGCGGGCATTGCATTGCCGGAATATGTGAAATCCGTCTCCTGTTTACCACGGGTTTGCAATCCATCGCCGTCGTTCAAGGCCTTTGTCAGACAGACCCTCGCAAGCGGCCCTTTCGTCGAGACTATTTTTCCAACCGAAATGCCCCAGTGATTCGGTCTTTCCCAACTCATCAGCGCTGCGTTGCTTTTATTCATCACATAGCCTTCTGTGAATCCGCCTCGATTGAACACCTGCCGCAATCCTTCAATCGTCGCCTGGCTCGGATGATATTCCACGTGCGCTTCCGCAGCATCCAGCGCCTCGCGGTATGCCTGCGTAATGACACCCACATACTCCGGTCGCTTCATTCTTCCTTCCAGCTTGAAAGAATACACGCCTGCATCGCGAAGTTCGGGGATGCGATCGATGAGCATTAAATCTTTCGTAGACAGCAGATATCCACTCGTGCCGTCGCCGAGCGAATAGGGGAGCCGACAGGGCTGTGCGCATCGACCGCGATTACCGCTCCGCCCTCCGATCATGCTGGAAAACAGACATTGACCGGAAACGGCCACACAAAGCGCGCCATGTGCAAACGCCTCAACTTCAATGCCGATATCCGCCATTTTCCTGAGTTCTTCAAGCGAACATTCACGCGCAGGAACAACACGCGCAAATCCCATGTTCTTCATCAGTTGAGCGCCTTGCGCATTATTGATGGTCATTTGCGTGCTTGCATGCAGCACCAGTTGGGGATAGTGTTCCTGAATGATCCTCACTGCGCCCATGTCCTGAACAAGCACTGCATCCACATGGACGCCAGAAAGCAAATCCAGCACGTCGCACAGATCGTCCGTTTCACATTGCTTGACCAGCGTATTGACTGTCACATAGATTTTTTTGCCTCGTTCATGCGCGTATTCTACGGCTTCATGAAGCCCATCCGCGTCAAAATTGCCTGCATAACTGCGCGCGCCAAATGCTGTATACCCTAAATAAACGGCATCTGCACCACATGCGATTGCGGCAATCAACGCTTCGCGATTCCCCGCCGGTGAAAGCAACTCCATCTTTTTTTCCTCCGAAAAAAGCAGCGCAGGGCAACCACCCCCAGCGCCGCCTTGTTCTATGCTTTTTCGTCTTTTTCCGTCTTATTCAATACGTCCAATTCCCGGCGCAGGCGGTTCACTTCATCTTGAGCGGTAAACAGCTCGTCCGCCAGCGTCATTGCTGTCAGCACAGGCAGCATGTTTTCGCCTGCCCGTGTGAGAATCGCCAATTCGCGCATTCTTCTATCCACGTAGCGCGAAAGCCGCTGCACCTTTTCCGGCGATTGATCGGTCACCATCGTGTAATCATGTCCCATCAGGTGAACGACAACCCTGTTTTTGTTCACAGTGTGCCTCCGATCAGCCGCGGCCCTTCAGCTTTTCAAACGTATAAGTTTCTCCATGGGTATCCACACGAACAGACTTCATCTTCTGTTCTTCGTACGGCTTGTCCATTGGATCGCGCGGCACGCTGACAATCGCGTCCGCCGTCTCCATGCCTTCCGTTACCTTGCCAAACGCCGCATACTGGCCGTCCAGATACGGCGCGTCATCCACCATAATGAAGAACTGCGAACCGGCGGAATTGGGCATCATGCTGCGCGCCATGGAAAGTACGCCGCGCGTATGTTTAAGCGGATTGTTGAAGCCATTGCGCGCAAATTCGCCCTTGATGCTGTAACCCGGACCGCCCGTGCCACGGCCAAGGGGATCACCTCCCTGAATCATGAATCCCGGAATGACGCGGTGAAAGATTACACCGTCATAAAAACCACTGTTAGCCAATTCCACAAAGTTTGCAACGCTGATCGGCGCAGTTTCGGGATACAGCTCGCCTTTCATTGTCTGTCCATTTTCCATCTCAATGATAAACGTCGGATTCATTTCTTTTCCTCCTTGTTATTCACGCGCATTCTGCGCGGTATCGTCATCCATCAAAAAATGTCCGCCGAAAAGCTTCTGTACATCTGCGGCAATCGCTTCGCTGGTCAGCGGATAGCCGCACCGTGCCAACGGCAGATAAGCATCGCAGAGCACAGGCCAAATCGCTTCCCTTGCCACAATCCATCGTCCCAGCATTTGTTCCGGCAATATCGCTTCACTGGCATACGGTATGAAACGCGTGCCCAGTCTGCTGAGCGCAAGCGGGATGTGTTCGCCAATCCGGACAAGCAGACGTCGTCTGCTCGCGGCGGCCTCAATCAACGCAGGCTCGATACTTGCGTCGGCAAAAGCCAATGCGCGTACACCGACGAACAAATCCAACAATAGAATAAACGCGTTTAACTGCCGTCCGTTCTCAAGCTGTATATGCAGGCGCAGCTTTTCGTCTTCGCACAGCGGAAGCAGACAGAATTGCAGCGCGTTTTCATCAAAGTGTTCCATTAAAATGTCTTTTGCGCCGCATTTCTGCGCTGCACTGCGGATTTCATCGGCACGCTCAGCATATTCTACGCCATATCGTCCCGGCGTAAAGAGATCACTCGATATAACAAGCAGCGGCGCCACTCGATCGTCAGCAAACGCAGCATGCTCAGCTTCGCGAAGGGACACGCAGGCAAAAACCCGCCTGGCATGCATAACGTCCAAGATTTCACGCAGATACGCCTCCCGCGTATACCCGCTTTGAATCAAGGCGGCACGGTGCATATCGTCAATCGGCATGTCAAGGGCTTCCATGGCTGCATATGCGGCGACAGCATTAGCCTGAAACGGCGTGCTTCCCTCCGATTGTGAAAACGTCTCAGCGAGCGTCTTAATGCCCATTTCACCGTTGCATATATCAAAATAAAGCAACGTTTCGACGACTTCCGTGCGTCGAACAGCCTGTTTGACGCATCGCCGAAGCGTCTGTTTATCGCTGATGACCATCTTCTCGCCCCCCTTACCGACTTTCAGTTTAATCTATCTGCTTTTTTGAAAAAACGTTGTACTTGCGTTCAACCATCTCGTCAACGCGCTCAATATACTGCTCAATATTGGCTATATTCGGTGCTCGGAGGATCTTTTCCTCTTCCCTCATGACACATTTGGAAATTCCGCCGGCGCCAAGCGCCAGCACGCTGGTGGTTTCCTCCATATTGTCAATGTTATAGCGACATAAACATCCCGGCAGGGCGTACCCCACATTTTCAAGATTCTCCGCCATGTATTTTTGCCTGTACAGATAATACGCCCGCATGCCCATTTCATGCGCTGTCTGCCGGCCAAGAGCCACCATGCGGGCGACATCCTGCTCGCGTTGTGCATATTTTTCTTCATGCAGGCGGCTTGAACGTTTGATCGCCAGCGTGTGCACAGTCAGGCTTTCAGGCTGAAGTTTGCGAATTTCCTCAAGCGTATGCGCAAACATCGCATAATTCTCACCCGGAAGCGCCGCGATGACATCCATATTGATATCGTCAAACCCAATATGACGAGCGAGTCTGTAAGCCTGTATCGTCTGCTGCGCGGTATGCGCGCGCCCAATACGCACAAGCGTTTCGTCGTTCATCGTCTGCGGATTGATGCTGATTCGTGTAACAGGATGATGATGAATCATGCGAAGCTTCTGCTCATCCAGCGTATCCGGTCTTCCTGCTTCAACCGTAAACTCTTCCATTGTGCCAAAGTGCTTTTCAATGTGATTAAGCAGGCTTTCCAGCTGCGATGTGGTCAGGCTGCTCGGCGTTCCGCCGCCGATATAGCCCACCCGAACATGCAGCCCCATTTCCCGTGCCATTTCAGCACAGGCTTCGATTTCACGAAACAGCGCTTTTAGATACGGTTCAACCAGATGGCCGTCTCCGATCTCGCCAGAAGAAAACGAGCAGTATGCACACCGCGTTGTGCAAAACGGAATTCCTACATATAAATCGCAGACACGCGCACGGCGGTCAATCAGTCCCTGCTGCGCGCTGATAATCTCGTCGAGCAAATCAATTTTTTCCTGTGACAAATCAAATAATTCGCTCAACGTCCGCCTTACTTCTTCGCGTGTTTTTCCCTTTTCCAACTGCTGATAATACAGTCTCGTCGGCCGAATGCCTGTCAGCGATCCCCACGCGGGCCGTCTGCCGGATACACGTTTGAGCAGCATATAGCAGCAGCGCTTCACAAGGCGTTTAAGCTGACGCTTTTCCTCCAAGCCTCCCGAAACAATCGGCGCACTCAGTGTATTCTGCTCCCGGTGCCCGTCCATGCTTGTCAGGACAAAGGTTTCGCACCATTGCCCCTCCGCTTCTTCATGCGCATGGACAAGCTGCGCGTCCGCCATTTCTTCGGCGGTTACCGCTGCGCCTTCGCCGTAAAACAGGCGCACAACATCACCGATATCATTTTGAAATGCAGTCATCGGTGTATATACGGCGATTTTCACGCGTTTGCCTCCCGCTCCCATGCGATTTTCGTTTTCATGCCGTGCCCCGGATAGCAAATCACGTCGCCCGGCAGTTTCAGCAGACGCTTGAGCGACAGTGCCATTTGCAGTGAGTTGCCTCCCGCCAAATCCACACGCCCATATCCCTGATAGAACAATGTATCCCCGCAGAACAGTGTTTTTTCATGCTGATAACAGACTGAACCCGGCGTATGTCCCGGCGTATGCAGCACCTCAAAGCAAAGTCCCGCTTCTTCAACCTTATCCCCGTCTTCCAGAAGCACATCCGCTTCCGGCAGCGTCAGCTGCGCGCCGATCACACCAGAAAGATTCAGCGAAGGATCGGCAAGCGCCGCAGCGTCCAACTTGTGCACATAGAGCTTTACGCCGTCTTTCAGCCATGGCCTCGCATAAAGCATGTGATCAAAGTGCGCATGCGTCAACAGCACCGCCGTGACCTGCCTGCCGCAGACCGCGCCGCAAACCGCCGCATACTCCGCACCCGGATCGATCAGCACGCACTGATTGGAGCCATCCGCCCCCACGACATAAGTATTGACATCCAACGGGCCGCCGGTCACGGTTTTGATATCCAACTCCATCAGAATGTCCTCCTTGAATCAATCAGCAGCGTCACAGGCCCATCATTGATCAGCGAAACCTTCATATCCGTTTGAAAAATACCGGTTTCCACATGAATACCCGCGTCGCGAAGTCCCTGACAGTATGCGTCATACATCGGTACGGCCAGTTCGGACCGCGCCGCGCGAATAAAGCTCGGACGACGGCCGTGGCGCACATCGCCATGCAGCGTAAATTGAGATACCGCCAGAATTTCACCGCCTGCATCAAGAATGGAACGATTCATTTTGTCGTTTTCATCCTCAAAAACACGCAGATTGACGGTCTTATCCACACAGTAACGGACATCCTCCGCTGTGTCACCGTCCTCCACTCCGCAAAGCACCATAAAGCCCTTGCCGATCCGTCCGACTTCTCTGCCTTCCACCTTGACGCTTGATTCAAGCACCCTCTGTATCACCAGTCTCATGACATGTGTTCCTTTCGCACTCGTTATACGCGGAAAATTTCAATCGTGTCCTGCCGCTTGGCAATCTGCTTAATCACCCAATCCAGCTCCTGCTTATTAGCCACCTGAAGCGTCAACTCAATGGAGCAGGTCTGATTGCTGTTCACTTTAGCGTTGAGCGCGCAGACCGTCACCTTCTGTGCAGACAGATAACTCATCAAATCCGCCAGCAGGTTATGTCTGTCCTGAGCAAGTATCTGAATCGAGCCATTGTAAGAAGAATTAACGGTATCGCTCCACTCTGCCTCCACCCAGCGAGCCGGATCATGCGAAGCATTGACATTCACACATTCCTTGGAATGAATCGTCACGCCGCGTCCGCGCGTGATATAACCGATAATCTCATCGCCGGGCAACGGGGTGCAGCATTTGGCAAAATGAACCTGACATCCCGGCAGACCGGCAATCTTTATGCCCATGTCTTCCTTAGATGTGCTCTTGCCTCCGTGCTGCGGCTGAGTCGGTTCAGCCACACGCGGCAAAACCGGTACAAGCGGTTTATCGTGCGCGCGCTGTTCTTCGCGCAGGCGGGTGACAACCTGCTGGGCTGCAATGCCGCCGCAGCCGACTGCGGCGTAAAGGTCATCCAAATCGGCAAACGAAAATTTCCGAAGAATCGGCTCGACGTATTCGTTTTTAAGCAGCGAAGGCAGATTGACCGCCTGACGTTTAGCCTCATAATCGAGCATCTGCTTGCCGTTGGCAACGTTTTCGTCCTTCAGCTCTTTTTTATAAAACTGACGGATTTTCGCCTTTGCCTGCGCGGTCTTGACAATTTTCAGCCAGTCGCGGCTCGGACCTTTGCTGTTCTGCTGCGTAATGATTTCCACAAAGTCGCCCGTATTCAGCGCCGTATCCAGCGTTACAATGCGGCCGTTGACCTTTGCGCCAACGCATTTGTTGCCAACCGCGCTGTGAATGCGATAGGCAAAATCAATCGGCGTCGCGCCCTTCGGCAGATCGATGATCTCTCCCTTTGGCGTAAAGACAAAAATTTCATCGCTGAACAGATCGACTTTAAGCGATTTGATAAACTCTTCGGAATCGCGTGTATCGTTCTGCCAATCCAAAATCTGCCGCAGCCAATACAGTTTATTGTCCAGCGAATCCGCAACCTGTTTGCCCTCTTTATAGCGCCAATGCGCCGCGATGCCATATTCTGCGATACGGTGCATTTCGTAAGTACGAATCTGCACTTCAAAAGGCATGCCGTTTTCGCCGACGACCGTTGTATGCAGCGACTGATACATATTGGGTTTCGGCATGGAGATATAATCCTTAAAGCGGTTTGGCACCTGTTTCCAAAGCGTATGCACCACGCCCAACACAGCATAGCAGTCCTGTACGGTATCGACCAGAACGCGGATGGCAATCAAATCGAAAATCTGCTCAAACGGTTTATGTTGGAGCACCATTTTGCGGTAAATGCTGTAAAAATGCTTCGGCCTGCCGTCAATCTCGTAATGGATATTCATTTCCTTGAGCTTATCGCTCAACATATCAATCACAGTGCGGATGTTTTCTTCCCGCTCGGCGCGCTTCATGCCGACTTTGACGATCAGATTCTGATACCCTTCCGGATCAAGATAGCGCAGACATAAGTCCTCAAGTTCCTGCTTGATTTTGTAAACGCCCAAACGATGTGCCAGCGGCGCATAAATGTCAAGCGTTTCCTGAGCAATGCGCTTCTGACTCTCCGGCGGCTGAGACTTCAATGTCCGCATGTTATGCGTTCTATCCGCCAGCTTAATGAGCACCACGCGGATATCCTTGCTCATCGCCAGAATCATTTTTCGGATGGACTCTGCCTGCTGTTCCACGCGCGACGTAAAATCCAGCCGCCGAAGTTTGGTCACGCCGTCCACCAGCAGCGCAACTTCCTGACCAAACTCCTTCTCAATGACTTCCAGCGTCACATCTTCGCAGTCTTCCACCGTGTCATGAAGCAATCCCGCTGCAATTGTCGGCGCGTCAAGCATCAGTTTGGCTAAAATACCGGCTACGGTCAGCGGATGAACGAAATAGGGTTCTCCCGATTTGCGCAGTTGCCCCGCATGCGCTTTTTCGGCAAAATGATAGGCCTTTTCCACCAGTTCAACATTGGCTTCCGGGTGGTATTTCACCAGTGTTGCAATCAATTCATCGAGGTTTTTACATTCGTCCGGCGTCAAAACGGTTCCCCCCTTCGTCTTTCATCCGAATCAGTTTTGCGCGCAGCGAACTGTCTTCCAGCGACACTTTCCCGCTGGGCAGCACTTTAAAACTCAGCGGATACAGCGTGTATTCAATCAATCCAAGCTGCTGCATGATGCGCATGCCGCAGCGGATCATGTCTTCCTCCAACCCTGTCGCCGCGGAAAGCACATTCATCGTGCAATCCGTTTTTTCCCTCTGGCGCAGCGCCTTGTACAGCTGCCGCAGAGATGAATCATCCGGCAGGAGTCTGCACGCGGCAGAGGAACTCTGCGTCCGCATATCCGTCACTTCGATAACGCGCGCTTTGGGAAATTTTTCTTTTACCAACACCCGTTCGCCATCGCTGAGCATGCCGTCCATCGCAACGATCAACCGCGGTGAAAACGCGATATTTGCCCAATCCGGAACCATCACCAGCGTATTAAAGCCGCGAATATCCTCTGTCTTTTCCAGAACATAGTCAAGCTGCGCGTGCATCACAGCCAAATGTACGTTCAGCAGCTTCAACGCCGCCAGGGTATGTACACCGATTAAAATGCCCTGGTAACCTTTTTCAAATTCACTCGCCAGTACGGTCTTCGCCTGCTCAAGCGTCATGCGTTCAATGTTCTCCGCCTTCTGATCCGGCAGGCAAAGTGTGGAGAGCATCGCATTGCTGATTTTTTCGCTTTGCCGTTGACATTCGGCAATAAACGCCTTGCCCGGCATATAAGCCTGCATCTGCCGCAGTTCACACTGAACACTCCGCTTATCCTGCCACACATTGATGGACAAGGTAATAATCGCCTCAATGACCTCTGGCAGATTGGCTGCGCGATCGCCCATGCGAAAACCGATAGCCGAGCGCATGTCGCTCCCCTGTGCGAGCCTCATTCGCAGATGCGCACCGTCTTTGCCGATGGTTCGCACATCTGTCGTATGTACGCCGCGCACACAAAAAACAGGCGCAGGATTGCCAAATCCAGTCGGCTGCATTGCGGAAAACGCGTCCACAAACGCCTCCGTCATCTCGGAAAGCTCCAGTTCAAGGTCATATTCTTCCGTCGGAATAAAGGCTTCCGGCGCGGCCTGTTCACGAATCGCTTCGCTCAAACGCCGTTTAAACTCCGGCACGTTTTTCGCTTCAATCGTCAGCCCTGCCGCCTGAGCATGGCCGCCAAATCGAATAAACAAATCCCGGCAGGTACTCATCGCTTCATGGATATTCACGCCTGGGATAGATCGAGCCGAACCGACGCAAATATCCCCATCTCTGGAAAGCAGGATCGTCGGCCATTTGTATTTTTCAACCAGTCTGGAGGCGGCCAGCCCGATCACACCGGGATTCCACCCCTCGCCGCAGACGACAATAGCGCGCTCATTCATGAAGTCAATCTGCTGACGGGTCATTTCGTCTGCCTGCTGAAAAATCTCAATTTCCAGTTCGCGCCGACGAATGTTGTCCTGATTGAGTTCCTCAGCAATTTCTCGCGCGGTATCCATTCGTCTGGTGGTCAGCAGCTGCACGCCGCGCGAAGCAAGCGCAAGGCGGCCCCCCGCATTGATACGAGGCGCCATGCGAAACGCAACGTCAGACGAACTGACCTTTTGCAGATCGACACCCGCCGATTCCATCAGCGCAATCAGTCCCGGTCTCTGCGTCGCCGCCATCGCCGCCAAACCATAGTAAACGATCACGCGATTTTCATCCATCAGCGGCACGATGTCCGCAATCGTTGCCAGCGCCGCCAGTTCCCAAAGCGGCTCAATTGCTTCTGTTCCGCCCATCGCTTGTACCAGCTTAAAGGCCACGCCTGCGCCGCACAGCCGACGGAACGGATAATGACCTAAAAGCGGATTGAGTACGGCCTCGCATTCGGGAATCTGCGGTCCAAGCTGATGGTGATCGGTCACGATCACACGCATGCCCAGCTCTTTTGCCCGCGCAACTTCCGCCGCACAGGTAATGCCGCAGTCCACGGTGATAAGCAGCTTGGAATGTGTCGCAATCTGCTCAATGGCCGCAATATTCAGCCCATATCCTTCTCCGTGTCTGTCCGGAATATAAAAGCCAACCTGTGCGCCCTGTTTGCGCAAATAGGTCAGCAGAATAGCCGTCGCCGTCACGCCATCCACATCGTAATCGCCGAATACCGTGATCTCCTCATGCTTTTCGATGGCATCACGAATGACGTTAACCGCTTTATCCATATCCTGCATCAGCATCGGATCAAGCAGATCCTCGCGTTTAGGATGCAGGTAACGTTCGATTTTTTCCGGCGTATCAATCTCCCGATCCAACAGCAGTTCCAGCAGTCTTTCAGGTAATCCAAGCGAGGCAAGCTCCGGCGGAATCTGCCTTTTTTGCTGATTTTTAGGTATCAAACGAAGCATGCCGAAGCCTCCTTTCCCTCGTGGCTTGGCGATAAACGCAAACCCGCGTTCATCGCCAAACCAGAGGGGTTTTATCCTCTGATTTGGCGGGTTGAATACCCAATTTGATCACGCGTTGGCCTTCGCGCGCTTGCCTGCGTCGCGCTTATCCATCAACGCCGCCCACACATAACCGTTAATCAGGTTCGCGGAATACGTGCCCGCGACAATACCGATGATCAGCGGAAGCGCGAACTGCTTAATGGAATCCACGCCCATGATGTACAGGGTGACAATGGTCAGCAGCGTGGTGATCGTCGTGTTCAGCGTGCGGGAAAGGGACTCCTGCACGGAGAGGTTGACGATGTCCTCACGGCTGAGCTGACGCAGCGTGCTCTTGTGGGAATTCTCGCGGATACGGTCAAAGATGATGATCGTATTGTTGATAGAGTAGCCAACGATGGTCAGCAAGGCGGCGATGAACGTCGTCTCCACGCGGATAAAGCTGTGCAACAGCACCACAGCAGAAAGCATAATGGCCACGTCGTGCAGCAATCCAATGATCGCAGCCAGGCCGGAGTAGAAGTCGAAACGAATTGCGATATAAATCAGCATCAGCACCGCCGCAAGGCTCACGCTCTTGATGGCGTTGTTGATCAAATCACGGCCCGCAATCGCGCCAACGCGGGAAATATCGACATATTCCATGCCCGCGTATTTCTCGCCGAGCGTGCTTTCCAGCGCCGCACGCAGATCGTCGGTATTTTCCTTGTCGCTGATACGGATCTGCACCTGCGTATCGTTATCGCCGGTCTTGGCGATCTGCGCGTCGGTGATGCCGTTATCGGCCAAAACCGCTTCCACATCCGCGGCTTCAAACTGTTCGCCCATGTTATAGGTCATGATGGTGCCGCCCGTGAAATCGACGCCCAGATTCATACCGTGACCGGTCAGCGTCATCACAAGCGCCACAATCATAATGGCGATGGAAAGCGCTGCGCAGGGCTTGAGGTGGCTCTTCACTTTGATATCCATGTTTCTTTCCTCCTCGCCTTATCACACGTAGAGCTTCTGGTTCTTGATGCCCATGTCGGCAAAGATATCCAGCAGCTTATGGGTGACGAACACAGCCGTAAACAGAGAGGTCGCCACGCCGATACCCAGCGTCAGCGCAAAGCCGCGCACAGAGCCGGTGCCGAAAGCATACAGCACGACAGCGGCAATGATGGTTGTCACATTCGAGTCGATGATAGCGGACAACGCGTTGGAGAAGCCCTTGCGGACAGCCGAGCCGATCGGGCGGCCGACTTTGACTTCCTCACGAATGCGCTCAAAGATGACGACATTCGCATCGACGGCCATGCCGATGCCCAGGATGATGCCCGCAACGCCCGGCAGGGTCAGCTGCGCGCCGGTGAGCGCCAGCAGCAACACGACGATCATAATATAGATCGTCAGCGCGATATCGGCCACCAAACCGCAGAGACGATAGCGGAACAGCATGAACAGCATAACCAGAATGACGCCGATCACGCCTGCCTGAATGGCGCGATCGAGCGCCTCAACGCCCAGCGTCGCGGAGATGGCGCTCACTTCGAGCTGCGTCAGGTTCAGCGGCAGTGCGCCGGAAAGGATCAGCGTCGCCAGGTTCTTCGCCTCGTCCGCGGTGAAGTTGCCGGTGATTTCGCCCTTGCCGCCCGCAATCACGGTATTGACCGTCGCGCGGGAAATGGTCTCACCGTCCAGCGTGATGGAAATGGTCTTGCCCAGATTGGCTGCCGTGGCTTCGGCGAAAATCTTCGCGCCCTCGTCGGTCAGTTCAAAGGCAATGCAGGGCTTGCCATCCTGATCCTGAGCCGCCTGCGCGTTCTTAACCATGGAGCCTTCCATCAGGTTATTGCCGTCTTCATCGACAAAATACAGCTGAGCCGGCGTACCAATAATGGTCAAAATCTGATTCGGGTCGGACACATTCGGAATTTCAACGCGAATGCGGTCGCTGCCCTGACGGGTGACGGTCGCCTCAGTGAAGCCCTGACGGGTCAGACGGCTGGTGAGGATACTCACCGTGGATTCCATCTTGGTGTCAAAATCCGGATCGCCGTTGTCCTCTGCCTGGTACACGGTGTAAACGCCGCCGCGCAGGTCAAGGCCGAGGCTGATTGCGTCGCCCCACGGCTTGAGGTAGTTGATCATCGTGCCTTTGCCGAAGCCGAACAGCCCCAAATAGGCGCACACGGCGACGACAACAACGATTGCGACGAGCGAAATCACAGCGCGGATGCGCGGATTCTTCGCCTTAGCATGCTTGTTAGCCATAACGTTTTTCCTCGCTTTTGATATTGTTGAAAGATCTGCATATTCCTTGTCGTGCTATGCAAATCCATCACCCAAGGGAAACGCCTGATATACAGCTTTCATATAGCGTCCATTGCCCGGCAAAATATTGCCGTTCGCGTCGCATCGTGTAGAAATGGCTTCGACCTGCTGCTTCCATTGTCCGGAGGCAACAGCTATGCTCTTTTCTCCGTCTACGCGCGAACCGTTCTGACCGTCGGGCAGTTGTTCCTGTGCGGCCGTCGGCGCGGCGCAAAACCACGCTTCCCGGCCGCTCAAATCGGGAATTTTCTTTGGCGTATCGCTTGACGCAATCAGCCTTTGCGAACCAGCAAGCAGCAGGCAGGCAAAAACGAAAAGAACCAAAATGCCGCCGTATCCACGCGGCTTCACAGCCTTCATCGCACTGCCTCCCTCCAGTTTACCGGTATTTTCCCCGTCAAAAGGGTCTATTCGGCTGTATATAAGCATATCCTCAATTATATGCACAAATGGGGTTTCCGTCAAGTTTTCTGCACTTGAAACGTCAAAAAAGTATCCCGAACATAGGCTTCAAAAGAAAAACTGCCGTTTCAATTCAAACGACAGTTCGGATATCCGTTTATTTCAGCTTCATCACATGATCAAGAATTTGATCCGCGACTTCCGCCTTGGTCATCATCGGCAGGGCTTCCTGACCTGCCCCGGTGATGAGCGTCACAATATTTGTATCAACATCGAAACCCGCGCCGGGACGCGTCACATCGTTGGCGACGATCATATCCAGGTTTTTGCGCACCAGCTTATCCTGAGCATGCGCAATCACATCATTGGTTTCCGCCGCAAAACCGACGAATACCTGACCTTCCCGCTTTTCACGTCCGAGCGTCGCAGCCACATCGGGATTTTCAACCAACGTAAAGGTCACCGGCTCCCCGCTCTGCTTTTTAATCTTCTGCGGCGCAATTTCCTTTGCGCGGTAATCCGCAGGCGCGGCAGCCTGAATCAAAATGTCCTGTTCTTTTACAAACGCGCGCGCTTTGTCCAGCAGCTCCTGCGTCGTCCTAAACGGTACAAACTTTACGCCCTGTGGGGGAAGAATCGAAACCGGGCCGCTCAGCAGCGTAACCTCCGCACCCCGTCTTTGCGCCGCCTGTGCGATGGCATAGCCCATTTTGCCGGAGGAGCGATTGGAGATATAGCGAACCGGATCAAGCGCTTCTCTGGACGGGCCGGCCGTCACCATCACACACATACCCTTCATATCTTTTTTTGTAAAAAGCATTTTGCACGCGTGTTCAGCGATGATCTCAACGTCTTCCATCTTGCCCGCACCGCTGTCTCCGCAGGCCAGATGGCCGGAAACCGGCATGACAAATTCCACGCCTCTTGCCTGCAACGTCTTCACATTCTGCTGCACAGCGGCGTTTTCCCACATGCCGGTATTCATCGCAGGCGCAATCAGAACGGGCGCACGAGTCGCCATCACCGTGGTGGAAAGCATATCATCCGCAATGCCACACGCCATCTTGCCGATGATGTCGGCCGTTGCGGGCGCGATCATAAACAAATCGGCACGCTTAGCCAACGCGATATGTTCAACCTCCCACGTCTGCGGACGGTCAAACGTATCCACCGCGACAGGGTGGCCGGAGAGCGTTTCAAACGTCAGCGGAGCGACAAAACGACATGCATTCTGCGTCATCACAACAAAAACGTCGATGCCCCGCTTTTGCAGCAGGCGCAGCAGCTCACATGCCTTATAAACCGCAATGCCTCCGGTTACGCCGAGGACAATGCAGGGTTTCTTCGTCTCACTTGACATCGATTTCCGGAGCACGCTCATAGGTAATCAGTCCGCGATTCACTTCGTCAATCGCGACGGAGAGAGGCATGTTCTCCTTATCCTTGGCGTCAATAAGCGGCGGCACGCCATCAATCAGCTGACGGGCACGCTTGCTCGTCTCAACGACCAGCGTATAGCGGCAGTCCGCTTTTTCAAGAAGCTGCAAAATGGTGGGATCAGTCATAGACATATCGGGTTTTCCTCCTCTAAAATATCACCGTAAAACGGGGATCGTCGTCTTTTCAAGCTCTGCCCGTGCTTTTGAGAAATACGCTGCGAAGCTCCTGATACGCTTCTTCAAGATCGCCGCCGTTGACGATTTGATAATCATACTGCGGCGCATACGGCAGTTCCCGTTTGGCAGTTTCAAGCCGAGCTTCAATCCTATCCTCGGTTTCCGTGCCGCGGCCGCGCAGGCGATGTTCCAATTCTTCAAAGCTGGGCGGCAGAATAAACACGCTTACGCAGTCCGGCATGCTCTTCATCACCTGAAGCGCGCCCTGAACGTCGATCTCCAGCACGACGTTCATGCCGCTGTTAAGCAGCTTTTCCACATAGGCGCGCGGCGTGCCGTAACAGTTGCCTGCAAATTCGGCATGTTCCAGAAATTCATTATTCTGCACGCGCCGTTCAAACTCCTGCCTGGTAATAAAAAAGTAATCCTTTCCGTCCACCTCGCCCTCGCGCGGCCCGCGCGTGGTTGCGGAAACGGAATATGTGATTTGATCGGCAAATTCCTCAAACAGCTTGGCTTTGAGCGTCCCCTTTCCCACGCCGGACGGCCCGGAAAAGACAAACAAAACGCCCCTTTTCCCTTCGTGCATTACGGTTCTTCCTCCTCAACGATAGTTGTGTTATCCTTGATATCAAAACGATGAGCGATGGTCTCCGGCTGCACGGCGGATAAGATGACGTGATCGCTGTCGGAAATAATCACAGCGCGCGTCCTTCTGCCGTATGTCGCGTCGATCAATCTGCGCTCCTCGCGCGCTTCCTGAATGATACGCTTGACCGGCGCAGATTCCGGCCCGATAATCGCGATAATGCGGCTGGAAGAAATGAAATTGCCATAACCGACATTGATGAGCTTAATGTCCACGGATACCTCCGGCTGTCGTCGTTATTCGATATTTTGAACCTGCTCGCGCAGCTTTTCAATTTCGCCTTTCGCCGCGACCACGCATCCGGCAATCTGCGTGTCGGAGGCCTTCGAACCGATGGTGTTGACCTCGCGGTTCAGCTCCTGCACCAGAAAGTCGAGTTTTCTGCCGACCGGATCGTCCAGCTCCGCCGTTGCACGAAGCTGCGCAATATGGCTGCTCAGGCGAACAAGCTCTTCGTCAATCGCAGCCCGATCAGCAAAAATCGCGACTTCCGTCGCAAAACGAGCCTCGTCAATCTCGCCGCCGAGCAGCGCAGAAAGCCGCTGATTGAGCTTCGTGCGGTATTCCTCCACAACAAGCGGCGCACGTGTGGCAATTTGGCTGCGCAACGCATCGATCGCATCGAGCTTGGTCATCATATCGCTGCGCAGACTGTCTCCTTCGCGAGCACGCATGGCGATCAGACCGTCGAGCGCCAGATTCAGCGCGCGCATAAACAAATCGCGCACCGCATCCTGATCCTCTTCGGAAGCTTCCACCGTCAGCACATCCGGCATGTGTATGTACTCCGACAAAGGCAGATCGTTTTTCACGCCGAGCGCGTCGCTCAGTTCGCCAGCCGCCTGTTGATAGGTTCTGGCCAGCTGCGTATCCACGTGAACCCGATGTGCGTCCTCGCGATGATTTACATAATTGACAAACACATCCACATGGCCGCGTGCCAGCCGTGCCGCAATACCCGTGCGCACCGCGTCATCCAAAAAAGCAATCGGCCTCGCCAGGCGAAAGGACACATCCAGAAAACGATGGTTGACGCTTTTGACCTCCACAGTCATTTCCCGTCCGTCCTCGCAGATCAGCCCGCGGCCATAGCCGGTCATACTCTGCATGAAGAATCACTCCTTCTTTTCACGCAGGTTTGTTCCTGATTATACCACAGAGAGATACAAAAGAAAATGGCCTACTTGAACAGAATTTTTCATTCGTCCTACACGCTTTTTAATTGCCGAACGTCTCCGGGCGCTTTTGCTGCTCAATCATGCGTAGAAACTGAGCTTCGTCAATGATTGTCACGCCCAGCTCGCGTGCTTTGTCTAGCTTACTGCCCGCGCTTTCTCCGGCCAGAACAATGCTGGTCTTCTTTGATACGCTTCCTGTCGCCTTGCCGCCGTTTTTACGAATCATTTCCTGTGCTTGTGCGCGCGAAAGCGTCGGCAGCGTTCCGGTGAGTACAAAGGTCAACCCTTCAAACAATGTGCCTGCATCCTCCTGCATGTGCATCTGTGGATGCACGCCGGCTTCCAGCAGACGATTGACGAAGCGGCGGTTTTCTTCATCCGCAAAATACTCCGTAATCGACGATGCAACAATTTCGCCGACGTCTTCGATATCCACCAGTTCCTGCTCGGTTGCGCCCATCAGCGCTTCCAGCGTGCCAAAATGCGCCATCAGATCATAGGCCGTTTTTTTGCCAATATTCGGAATACCGATGGCAAACAAAAACGCGTCCAGCTCGCAATCCTTGCTCTTTTCCAGCTCGGCAAAGAGCTTGTCCGCTTTTTTCTCGCCGAATCCTTTGAGCGCAACCAGCTTTTCACGGTCAAGGCTGTACAAATCCGCCGCTGAGCGCACCCCAAGCTCATCGTAAAACAACCCCGCCGTGCGTGTGCTAAACGTCTCAATATCCATGCCCTGCCGAGAAGCGAAATGCGCCATGCGCGCAATCGCCTGGGGACGACAGCTCGTTCGATTCAGGCAGAACAGGTGCACCCCATCCTGCCTCAGTTTGACCAACGGTCCGCCGCAGGCCGGACAAATCGTCGGCGGCTGAATATCCGTCTCCGGCGCTTCGCCCTCCCCATCCCAAACAACGCCCATGATTTCCGGAATGACGTCATTAGAGCGGCGTACCCAAACCTCGCTTCCAATGCGCACCCGTTTGCGACAGATATCGTCATAGTTGTTGAGCGTCGCGCGTTTAACCGTCACGCCGCAGATGTCTACAGGAGACAAGTGCGCCAGAGGCGTAAGCTTGCCTGTTCGGCCAACTTCCCATGTGATTTTCAACAGCTTGGTGACGGTCTCCTGCGCCGGAAATTTGAACGCAATCGACCAGCGCGGAAATTTGTCTGTCGTGCCAAGCACCTCGCGCGTGCGCATATCCGTAATCTTAATGGTCGCGCCGTCAATCAAAAAGTCAAGCGTTTCACGCTCATTTTCAATCTGATGAACAGCCTCCAGCGCCTCTTCAATCGTCTGCGCCGGGCGGACAAATGGACTGATGTTCAGCCCGTTTGTCTTCATAAAATCCAGCATATCCTGCTGAGTCTCAAAGCTCCTGCCCTCGATATAGCCGATTTGATAGAAAAAAGCATCCAAATGCCGGCTGGCCGTCACCTGAGGATCGAGATTGCGAAGCGCGCCCGCCGCCGCATTGCGCGCATTTTTCAGAGGCTCAGCAGACGTTTCGTTGTATTTTTTTAGTTCGGATAGCCGCATGATGCCTTCGCCCTGCACCTCCATCCTGCCCGTGAACGGAATTGTGAGCGGAATGGTGCGGATGGTCATTGCCTGCGGCAAAATCGCCTCGCCGACTTCGCCGTTTCCACGCGTCGCAGCCTGAATCAGTCTCCCACCGTCATAAGTCAGGTTGACCGTCAAGCCGTCGAGTTTGTATTCTACGCAGTAGCTGTTCTTCGGCAGGCCGCCCGCCTCTGTCGTCTGCTTTTCGCATCGCTGTGCCCAAGCAAGAATTTCCTCTTCGCTCTGCGCCTTATCCATGCTCCAAAGACGCGCAATATGACGATGCTGTTCAAACCCCTCCATCACCGCGCCGCCGACGCGCCGGGTCGGCGAGTCCGCCATGCGCTCGCCGGTCTTTTCCTCCAGCTTGCGCAGTTCGGCATACATCGCGTCCCATTCGTCGTCGGAGATATCGGATTCATTCTGGTCGTAATATCTGCGCGAGGCTTCGTTCAGCTTGTCGATCAAACCGCGCATACGCTGCAAATCATTTGTCTCACCCACGTTTCTGTTCACTCCTCCAGCCTGATGATTGGCGCAATCGCCAGCGCCAATTCTTTAACGCCTATGCGTACATCGTCAAAGCGAATCATAATTCGCGCATCCGATCCGCTTCCGCTGACGCGCACAACCGCGCCGCGCCCAAATTTTTTGTGCAGGACATGATCTCCCGGCGCATAGATCGACGGCTTTTCAACTTCGTGCGCCTGTGAAACAACCGCCTTCGGCTGCTGCGCGCCCATACCGCGCTGCACCCCCTGCACCGTTACTCCGCCAACCGTCGCGCTTTTCGCATTCCAGCTTGAAAAACTCTGCGCCTGTCCTGTCGGTTTCGCCACGTTATAGCTAGTTTTCGGCTGCCAATTCGATTGTCCCGCCTGCGGCTGCATGGGCGCAAAACCGCCGCTTCTGCTCCATGCAGGCTGCTGCCAGCCGCCGCTTTGCCAATTCCCGCCGGACTTTCGTCCGCCCGCAAAACCGCCGTGTCCGCCTGCGTTGGATACGTCTTCAATCAGCCGCGCCGGGATATCGTCAATAAACCGGGAACGATCGTTGAATTGAATCTGGTTATACAGCATACGACGCGAAGCGTGAGACAAAAACAGCCTTTCCCGCGCACGGGTAATGCCGACATAGCACAAGCGGCGTTCTTCCTCCATCCGCGCCTCGTCGTCTCGGCTTCTGGCCGACGGAAACAGGTTCTCCTCCATGCCAACCATGAACACGTTCGGAAATTCAAGGCCTTTGGCGCTGTGCAACGTCATCATCGTCACCGCGCCGCCATCCTCGCCCATTTCGTCCAAATCGGAAACGAGCGACACATTTTCCAGATAATCCGTCAGCGTCGGATGATCCGATTTTTCTTCAAATTCTTTAACCGCGCCGACAAACTCTCGAATATTCTCCACACGGGAGCGGTTCTCGTCGTTATCCTCTTTGGTATACTGGCTTTCAAGTCCAACCGTGTCGATGACATACTGCACCAGCTCGGTGAGTTTCATCGTTTCCTGCATCATGGTCAGGCTCATCATCAGTTCGCTGAATTTTTCCACACTCTTGCGTGCGCGGGCATTCAGACTTTCCGGCATATCCATGCAGGCGGTCAGCAGCGGCATGTCTTCCTGTGCGGCGTGGCGCGCAAGCTCATTTACCGTCGTATCACCGATAGCGCGTTTGGGAACATTGATAATTCGGCGCACGGAAATGTCGTCCGCCGGATTGACCAGCACACGCAGATAGGCCAGAATGTCTTTGACTTCCTTGCGGTCGTAGAATTTGAGTCCGCCGTACATCCGATAACGGATGCCCGCCTGCACGAACGATTCTTCGACGACACGGGTCTGCGCGTTGGTTCGATAGAGCACCGCAAACCGGCCAAGATCTTCCCCACGCGATTTCAAATCACGGATCTGTTGGCAAACCCAGGCCGCTTCTTCGCGTTCGTCGCCCGCGCGATACAGCCGAATCAATTCTCCCGGCCCCTGCTGCGTCCAAAGCGCCTTATCCTTTCGGTTGGCATTAAGCGCGATGACCTGGTTCGCCGCATCCAGAATGTTAGCCGTCGAGCGGTAGTTCTGCTCCAGCTTAATAACTCTTGCATCCGGAAAATCCTTTTCAAAATCGAGAATGTTGCGAATGTCCGCGCCGCGCCAGCCGTAAATGGACTGGTCGTCATCGCCGACAACGCACAGATTTCGGCTTTGCGCAGCCAGCAGACGCACAAGCATATACTGCGCATAGTTCGTATCCTGATACTCATCGACATGGATATAGCGGATTTTGCGCTGATAGGCTTCCAGCACCGGCGGGTGCTGGGCAAAAAGTTCCAGCGTCTTAACGATCAGATCGTCAAAGTCCAGCGAATTGGAGCTTTTCAGCTTTTCTTCATAAGCGTTGTAAACATCATAAATCAGCTGGCTGCGATAATCCCGTTCGCTTTGGGCGAACCAATCCTGCGGGCCGAGCAATTTGTTTTTTGCGTCGGAAATCTTGCTTTTAATTTCTCTGGGCGGCAGGAATTTGTCGTCGATATTCAGCTTTTTGAGGATTTCCTTCAGCGCGCTCATCTGGTCGTCATCATCGTAAATGGTGAACGAACGCGTATAGCCCAGCTTTTCAATATCCCGGCGCAGAATTTTGGCACAACCGGAGTGAAACGTCGAAACCCAAATTTCCCCTGCACCCTCGCCTGCCAGTTTTTCAATGCGCTCACGCATCTCTTTGGCGGCTTTGTTGGTAAAGGTGATGGCCATAATCGCCCACGGCGGTACACCGTGTTCCAGCAGGTTCGCTACGCGATACGTCAATGCGCGCGTCTTACCCGATCCCGCGCCCGCAAGCACCAAAAGCGGCCCTTCAAGCGTTTCCGCCGCGAGCCGCTGTTCTCTGTTCAAATCATTCAGATTCATGGGTTATCCTCACTTGTTTCGTCCCCAAACTTGGTTTTGCCAAGGATCAGCTGATAGCCGCCCGCCCCGTAGGTCAGGCAACGATTCACGCGGCTGATCGTCGCCGTGCTTGCGCCGGTGCGCTCGGCAATTTCCTGATAGGTCACTTTTTTTTGCAGAAGACGCGCGACCGCCAGTCGCTGCGCGACCGCCTGCAACTCATGAATCGTAAAGATATCTTCAAAAAAACGGTAAGCTTCATCCATGTTATCCAGCTCAAGCATAGCGCGGGCCAGATCGGCAATCTGATCGTTGATGATATGATCCTGCATTCCGCCGTCCTCCTCAAGGGGTCAGTCGATAATCTCTTTCCATTATAGCACAAACGACGCGCAAAAAAAAGCGGCGAAAGTCTGTTTCACCGCTTTTCTTCTCTATTTTGCTAAAGTACGCTTATTGCGGCTGCGTCATATCCGCGTGGAAGGCATGTGCTGCGTGCGGCTGCGCCATATCCACGCCATGCGCGCCGTCAATCAATTCCAAATGGCCGACGGAAACCTCATAGGCCGTTTTTTCGATTACGTTGCCATCCGGCATCTGTTTCTGATACGCACGCGATTGAAGACGGCCAGTCAACATAATCTTGTCGCCGACATTGAGCTTGGCGGCAAAGCGCGCGCTACGCCCCCACGTGATGCACGGGATGTAGTCGCTCTTTCCGTAAGCACGGTTGACAGCCAGCATCATATCAGCAATTTCGCGGCCGAACGGCGTCGTGCGATAAGCCGGCGCTTTGCACAGCGTACCCGTCAGCTGAATCTGATTGGGATTTTCATGTTCGTCGTTTTCCACAATTTTCTGGGCAAACGCCGTAATCAGCAGCCGCCCCGCGCCTTCAATGATTTTGTTGTAGGAGCGCACCTGACCGTCAATGGTCAACGCATCGCCGTCGGCGAGCATCGTTCCATCCAGCAGGCGCTCGGAAAGCGTCACCGGCAGCAAATCCTGTGCGCCGGACAGACGCGGCACGCCGAGCGTCAGATAATAAAACTTTTCGCCGAATGCTTCATGTCCCACGACCGGGGTGCCCACAACCTTACCGCTCAGATGCAGTGTGTTAATGACGTTTTCCATTGTACGTCCTCCTTATTGCTCAATCTTTTTTGATTCAATGTCTGTTTCCTTTTCCGCCGCCGATGGCGCCGGTGTGGCCAAATGCTGCGTGCCTGCATGATCGATCCATGTATCGCCCTCAAGCAGCAGCTCGGAAATCGGAATAATCCTGTAACCTGCCTGCTGATAGTATTCCAGAATCTGCGGCAAAGCTTGCAGGATATACTTGGAATCATTATGGAAAAGCACGATATCGCCCGGATTCACAGCTTTGGTGCAGCGCCGCACCATATCTTCGGCGCTGATGTTCTTCCAATCCAGCGAATCCACGTTCCATTGGATGCACTCATAGCCTTCCTCGCGGCTGATACGCACCACTTCGTCGTTGTATTCGCCATACGGCGGCCTGAAAAGCGTCGTCGGCTTGCCTGTAACGGACTGCACCAAATCGCTACATCGTTTCAGCTCCTCGCGAATCTGCGCGTCGGAGAGCTTTGACATATGCGGATGGGTTGCGGAATGATTGCCCACCTCGTGTCCCCTGGCCTGCAATTCGGCGACCAGTTCGGGATACTTTTCTGCCCAGAAACCGACGAGAAAAAAATTGGCTTTGACCCCGTATTGATCCAGAATATCGAGGATTCCCTCTGTATTTGCGCGTCCCCATGCCGCGTCAAAGCTGACGGAGAGCACTTTTTCCTCTGTATCTACGTTATACACCGGCAGCTCGCGCGTCGTCACCGCCGCCATCAGGCTTGGACTGTCCGCAAAGTTTGCGTAAGCGATTGTCAGAACCGCCATCGCAAGCAGCAACCCCCAATGCCTCATGGAAAGCGAACCGAGGCGCTTTTTGTTCATCCGCATCGCCTCCACTTATGACCTCGCAAGTTTATATGTGGAGCGCTCTGCTTTTAGAACTTCACTCAATAGACGGAACACGCCGCGCATTTCTTCCCTGTTTTTTCCTGAAAAGGAAGATTTCACATTTCTGCCTTATTTGTCGTTTCTCGAAAGAGGCGCTCTATCCATTTGGTTTTTATTCTTTCTGCATGCAAAAAAAGAACTGCCTCTTTTCATTTAGAAAGAAGCAGTTCCGAATCCTGTTTATTTTTCGTCTTTTGTTTCAGCGGTCAATGCGCCATACTGTACGACATCGTCCAGCAGAACATTAACAAGCAGCTGTCCCTTACTTGCTCGACGCTCTACTGCGATCTCGTCCATGTTGAGTAATACCGTATGACCGTGTTTTTGCTCTACGCGCACGCTCTTTGCGCCAGTCACATTCAGGCAGATCGCCACCTGTGTGCCCGTTTCACCTGTTTTATTCATCGGCAAAAGCTTTTGCCCCTTGCCCGCGCGGCCCTGACGTTCCACGTCGTCGCTGAGCATCCGCTTGCCGAAACCGCGATCGCTGAGTACAAACAACATATCGCCCGCCTTCGGGATTTCAAACCAGCGCACCTCGTCGTCCTTGCCCACGTCGATGCCTCGGACACCCGCCGTCGCGCGCCCCGTGCAGGAAACCGTATCCAACTTAAATCGCAGCGCCATGCCCAATTGGGTAATCAGGATAATATCATCCTTATCCTCCGGATCGACCTGTACCATGCCGACCAGCTCATCGTTGCCCTTGAGGTTGATCGCCGCAAAGCGCGCGCGGCGGATGCCGTATTCCGCTGCGGCGGTACGCTTAACCTGTCCATTCTTGGTGATGAACAGGAAATCGCCCTTTTTCGCCATCTCATCTGACTTGACGCAGACCAAGGCTACCGCATGCTCATGATCGGCCAACCCTGCAATCAGACCGGTCAGCAGACTACCGCGGTCTTTAAGCTTCATGGTTTCCGGAATCCTGGTCACATCCAGCATGAAGCAGTTGCCCCTGTTGGTGAAGAAATACAGCGTCTCATCCGTCGCGGTCTGAATGGTTTCCACCACTTCATCCTTCGCGCCCGGCTGCGCCAGATACTTATCCACCATGCGCGGACTCATGCGGCGCAGCTGACCATCCCGCAAGCGCAGAATAGCCGTGTCTTCTGCGACAGGTTTGTTTTCCACCACCGGCAGCGTCGCGCTGTCGTCCTCAATCAGCTCTGTGCGTCGATCGTCACCGTACTGGTCACGGATCTCGGTCATTTCCCTGCGAATGACGTCGTCGAGCTTCTTTTCGCTTTTCAAAATGCCCTCAAGCCGCGCAATAGTTTTAAGAATCGCGGCGTATTCCTTGCGAAGCGCCTCAATTTCAAGCCCCGTGAGTCGTTGCAGGCGCATATCCAGAATCGCCTGCGCCTGAATCTCTGTCAGTCCAAACCGCGCAATCAACTGTTCCTTCGCTTCCTTAGGACTTTTGCTTTTGCGAATCAGCGCGATCACTTCATCCAGATGATTGACCGCAACCATTAAGCCCGCAAGGATATGCTCTCTGGCCTGCGCCTGTTCCAGTTCATATTTTGTGCGGCGGGTGACAACGCGTTTCTGATGCTCAATATAATAGGTAAGCATTGCCTTGACACCCATCTGCATCGGGCGTCCTTCCGCAATGGCCACCATGTTCACGCCAAAGGTGATCTGCAAATCGGAATACTTATAGAGCACCGACAGAATCGCCATCGGGTCAACATCGCGCTTGAGCTCGATGACCGCCCGCAGACCCATGCGGTCGGATTCATCGCGAATATCGTAAATGCCGCCAAGCTGAACCTTGCGTTCTTCGCTCAGCTTTAAAATCTTTTCAAGCATCGCCGCCTTCGGCACCTGATACGGCACTTCGGTAATGACGATCAGTTTGCGCCCTGCCGCACCGTCTTCAATATGCACCTTGGCACGCAGGGTCAGCTTACCGCGCCCCGTCTCATAGGCGCTGCGAATTTCGTCGTTGCGGATGAGCCTGCCGCCCGTTGGAAAATCCGGTGCGGGCAAAACATTCATAATCTCATCCAGCGTCGCTTCCGGCTTATCCATCACCAGAATCGCCGCGTCGATGGCTTCCCTGAGATTGTGCGGCGGAATATTCGTCGCCAACCCGACCGCGATGCCGGAAGCGCCGTTCACCAGCAGGTTCGGATAACGTGCCGGCAGCATATCCGGCTCTTTGAGCGTATCGTCAAAGTTAAAGCTGAACGGCACGGTATCTTTGTCGATATCCCGCAGCATTTCCAGCGCAAGTGGCGCCATGCGGGCTTCAGTGTAACGCATCGCCGCCGCGCTGTCGCCGTCGATCGAACCGAAGTTGCCGTGTCCATCGACCAACAGCGCGCGCATGCTGTACGGCTGCGCCATGCGCACCATGGCGTCGTAAACCGAGCTATCGCCATGCGGATGATATTTGCCCAGACAATCGCCGACAATGCGCGCGCACTTTTTATGCGGCTTATCCGGCGTAACGCCCAACTCGTTGAGCGTAAACAGAATGCGCCGCTGAACCGGCTTGAGGCCATCCTCCACACGTGGGAGCGCACGTTCCAGAATGACGTGCTCCGCATACGGAATCATCGAGATGTGCATCACCTCGTCCATCGGACGCTGAATGATCTCGTGACGCGGCGCATTCTCCTTCGGCGGCTGCCCGCCTTCCTTTTTGCGTGCCATTACTTCGCCTTCCCCTCTCGTGCCAGGAATGTATCCACCTTATTAAAATCGGCGTATGTCGTGATATAGTCGCGACGCGGCTCCACTTTGTCGCCCATCAGCAGGGTGACCAGCCGCTCAGCTTCAGCCACGTCCTCCAGCGTCACCTGCATCAGCTGGCGGTTTTCCGGGTTCATGGTCGTCTCCCACAGCTGAGAAGGGTCCATTTCGCCAAGTCCTTTATAACGCTGAATGGTATAACCCTTCCCAATTTTCGCCGTAATGGAAGAAAGCTCCTTGTCGTCATACGCATAAACAATCTTGTCGCCCTTGGCAACGCGATACAGCGGCGGCATGCCGATATACACATGGCCGTCTGTAATCAGCTCGCGCATATAGCGGTAGAAGAATGTCAGCAGAATGGCGCGAATATGCGCGCCATCCTGATCTGCATCGGAGAGAATGATCACCTTATAATACTTGAGGCTCTTGATATCAAAATCCTCGCCGATACCCGTGCCCAGCGCCGTGATGATGGAACGAAACTCTTCATTGGCCAGCACCTGATCGATGCGCTTTTTCTCCACGTTGAGCGGCTTGCCGCGAATCGGCAGAATCGCCTGAAAACGGCGGTCGCGTCCCTGCTTGGCGCTGCCGCCTGCCGAATCGCCCTCAACGATGAACATTTCGTTTTCTTCCGCTTTTCTGCCCGTGCAACTGGAAAGCTTGCCCACCAGCGGCGCGGCATCCAGCTGGTTCTTCGCGCGGGCAACTTCCTTCGCCTTGCGCGCGGCTTCGCGCACTTTGCAGGCGCGCAGCGCTTTTTCAACAATCGACTGCGCCACATCCTGATTTTTAAGGTTTTCAAGATATTCCGTCATCCGGGCGTAGACAAAAGCCTCCACCGCCGGGCGAACCTCCGTGTTGCCCAGCTTGCCCTTTGTCTGCCCCTCAAACTGCGGATTGCGCACGAAGGTTGCCAACACCGCCGTGATGCCCTCGCGGAAATCTTCGCCCATCAGGTTGTTATCCTTTTCCTTGAGTGCGCCGACTTTGCGGGCGTAGTCGTTCAGAGCGCGCGTAAAACCGGCCTTGAAGCCCATTTCATGGGTGCCTCCTTCAGCGGTCGGAATGTTGTTGACGTAGGAAAAGATACTCTCCGCATAATCGTCGGTATGCTGAATCGCCAGACACACGCGCACATCGTCCTGCACGCCTTCAAGCATCAGCACATTTTCATACAGCGGGGTTTTATCACGGTTAATATAACGCACATAGTCGGACAACCCGCCCTCATACATGAAAACGGTTTTCTGCTTGTCCGGGTCTTTCTCCCGCTCGTCCACGAACGTGATGGAAAGCCCCTTATTCAGATACGCCAACTCACGCAAATGGCGGCGGACAATTTCCGCGTTGAATTTCGTTTCCTCAAACACGGTATCATCCGGCAGAAAGGTCACGCGCGTACCATGCTTGCGCGTCGCGCTGATGCGTTCCAGCGGCGTGACTGCTCGGCCGGAGGCGATTTTCTTCTCTGCCGGATCGTAGTTGCTTTCAAACCGCATGCGGTAATGCCCGCCGCCGGTGCAGCTATCCACAACAAGCCATTTGCTCAGCGCGTTGACGACCGAAGCGCCCACGCCGTGCAGACCGCCGGAATAGGCATAATTCTGATGGTCGAACTTGCCGCCCGCATGCAGCTTGGTATAGATGACCTCTACGCCCGTAATGCCAAGCTCCGGATGAATATCCACCGGCACGCCGCGGCCGTCATCCTCCACGGAGGCGCTGCCGTCCTTATGCAACTCAACGGAGATGCTCCTGGCGTAGCCGTTGGCCACCTCGTCAATCGCGTTATCCACGATTTCCCAGAGCAGGTGGTGCAGACCGCGGGAACCTGTGGAGCCGATGTACATACCCGGACGCATCCGAACCGCATCCAGCCCTTCAAGCACCTTGAGCATGCTGGCAGAGTAGGTTTTCGCCATGGATAAAGCCCTCCTTATAATCGTACAAGAGTATATTATATCGGATTTTTCCAGTTTTTGCAATGCCCCGTTTAAAACTTACGCGTTCCCGCACAGGTTTCTACGCGTTTTAAGAGCATATTTTCGCCTGTTTCGGCGCAACCTGATGCCATGAAAACCGTATAAGGAGGGATGCACTGTGTCTTTGGGTATGATTCTCTTGGTGGTGCTGACGCTGCTCATTCTCTTTGGCGTTTTACAGCGCGTGCTGGATCGCATGGCGCTCACCGACAGGCAGGCGCTGTTTCTGGTAGCGCTGATTTTTGTGGGCGGATGGCTGCCCGATCTGCGTCTGGGCATGGTTTCGCTCAACATTGGAGGCGCGCTCGTCCCCTTCGGCGTGTGCGTATACCTGTTTTTTCATGCGGGCACGGGCAAAGAGCGCATTCGCTGCCTGATTGCCTCCGTGCTGGCAGCGGCTGTGATCTATGTCGTCAGTCTGTTTTTCCCCGCAGACCCCGTCACAATGCCGTTTGATCCGATGATTCTCTACGGCCTGTGCGGCGGCATCATCGCGTGGCTGATGGGGCGCTCGCGGCGCAGTGCGTTTATCGCAGGCGTACTCGGCGTGATTCTGGCCGACGCGGCAACGGGCGTGGTTAACTGGTCGCGCGGCATCAACCAGATGTTGTATCTGGGCGGCGCGGGCGCTCTGGACGCGGTCGTGCTTTCAGGCGTCACGGCGGTCATGCTCTGCGAACTGGCAGGCGAAATCGCAGAACGCATCGCGCGCGGCAGGACAAACGGCAGCACCCTACAAGGAGGTCAGCACGCATGAAAGAAAAGCTCTCCCGCTTCGCACTGTCCCTGATGCTTGCGCTTGCGCTGTATGCCGCATTTCTGCCGACTGCCTCTGCGGACGATTTAACCGAATCGCTGCATGTCGCAGTAGACGGAACGGGCGCATATCTGTTTTCCATCAGCGGGGAAATCAGCGAAGGCGACGAATATATCAGTGCCGACAACATTCTCTACCGCATTGCAACGGTGCAGAACGGCAACGCCATCGCAGAAAAAATCGGTGAAGAAGCCATGCCGGATGTTTCGTGGCTGGAGGTCGGCGAAGCGCAGCCCGTCTTTGCGTCGGAAATCGCCGTGCCCGCTGCCAACACAAAGTCCGACGATTCCCGCAAGCTGATTGCAATGTACGTCACCCACAGCGACGAAAGCTATGTGCCCTCCGACGGAACGCAGAGCGTCAACGGGCAAGGCGGCATATACGATGTGGCGCGCGATTTCCGAGACGCTTTGCAGCAACAGGGGATCGACGTGATTCTCGACGAATCCACCCATCTGCCTCATGATTCCGGCGCGTATCGGCGGAGCAGGCAGACTGCCGAACGCCTTTTGCAGAAAGGGCCGGACGCGATTATCGACATTCATCGCGACGGCATTCCCGATCAGAACGAATACGCATGCAGCATCGACGGTGAAAACGCGTCGCGGGTTCGCCTGCTGGTGGGACGCGCCAATCAGAACAGCACGGTCAACCGGGAATTCGCCAAGCAGATCAAAGCCGTGGCAGACAAACAATATCCCGGTTTGGTAAAGGATATTTTCATCGGCAAGGGCACCTATAACCAGGATCTTGCGCCGCACGCCATTCTGCTTGAGTTCGGCACGCACACCATCAGCAAAGAACGCGTGCTCAACTCGACGGAAATGATGGCAAAAGTCGTTTCCAACACGCTGTACGGCCCGCAAACCGGAAGCGCAACCTCGGAAAAAAGCGCAAAAGGCACATCCGACATACAAAAATCCGCTGCAAAAGACGACAAAGGCGTTTCCGGCGGCGTGATCTTCCTGATTGTAGCCGTCGTCGCGGGCGTGCTCATCTTTGCGCTGGCCCAGACGGGCGGCGGCAAGGCGATGGGCGAAAAAATCGGGCGAAACATTAGCGAAATGACGGGCGGCCTTTTCGGCAGAAAACCAAAGGATGGAAACGGATAACGTTCACTTTTATTTTACAGCGCGGCGGCTTTTCGGCTCGTCGTGCGTTTTTTATAGGCAAACGCTTGACTTTGCCGCCGAAATCGGCCATAATATGTTGGGTTATTTTGAAAAAGAAGGTGTTTCGTTTCCATGCCCCAGCGTATTGTTCGCGTTCATCCCGGTTCGCTTGCCGCGCGCAGCGGCATCCGTGAAGGGGAAACGCTCGTTTCCATCAATCGAACGCCGGTGCTCGATCTGGTCGATTATCAATATCTCACCGCGCGTCCATCGCTGGAAATGCTGCTGGAGGATGATAACGGACAATCGCGCACCGTGCATATCCACAAGCTCATCGAAGAACCGCTTGGATTAACGCTTGAATCCTCGCTGATGAGCTGCCCGAAAACCTGCGCAAACCACTGCATGTTTTGCTTCATCGAGCAGATGCCGCCAGGCATGCGTCCTAGCCTTTATGTGCGCGACGACGACTGGCGGCTTTCGCTGATGGCAGGCAACTTTGTGACGCTGACCAACCTGCCGCCGCAGGAGATGGATCGCATGATCGAGCGTCACGCCAGCCCGCTCTACATCTCAGTGCAGACGACAAACGGCGAACTGCGCAAAAAAATGCTGCATCACATTCATGCCGACCGCATCATGGAGCATCTCCGCCGCTTTGCCGCCCATGACATGAGCTTCCACTGTCAGGTGGTGCTCTGTCCCGGCATCAACGACGGGCCGGAACTGGAACGGACAATGCACGACCTGGCTTCCCTTGCGCCGCATGCGTTGACCGTAGCGCTGGTTCCGGTCGGACTGACCAAATATCGTGAGCATCTGTACCCGCTCCGGCCATACACACAGGCAGAAGCGGAGCAGGTCATTCAGCAGGCAGAAGCGTTTCAAAAGGAAATGCTTGCCCTGCACGGCACGCGGTTTGTTTTCCCTTCTGACGAGTTTTATCAGATCGCAAAGCATCCGCTGCCAGACGTGGACAGCTACGAGGATTTTCCGCAGTTTGAAAACGGCGTCGGTCTGCTCTGCCGTCTGAAAGACGAATATGAAACCGCCGTCCGGCTTGATCCAGACGAAGGTCAGGCGGAAAAGCGAAAGGTCATCATGGCCTGCGGCACATCAGTCGCGCCGTTTTTGCAGGAACTCATTACTGCGCACCCGGTCAGTGGCGTAGAAATCCAAATCAAACCCATCATCAACTACTTTTTCGGCAAAACCGTCACTGTGTCCGGCCTGATTACCGGGCAGGATCTGGTGGCGCAGCTCAAAGGCGAGAAAGCAGATGAAATACTCATCACCGAAAGCATGCTTCGTCAGGGAGAGGACATCTTTCTGGACGACATGACGCTTGAACAGGCGCAGCAGCAACTCGGCATCCGCATCACCCCCGTCCCGGACGACGGCGCGGACTTGCTCTATGCCCTGCGCGGAACGGAGGAATAACCATGGCCAAACCCCTTGTCGCGGTCGTCGGCCGCCCGAATGTAGGCAAATCGACCTTCTTTAACAAAATTGCAGGCCGCCGCATTTCCATTGTGGAGGATACGCCCGGCGTAACCCGCGACCGCATTTATGCAGACTGCGAATGGCTCAATTACAAATTTACGCTGATCGACACCGGTGGAATCGAACCGAAAACAGACGATATTCTGCTCAAGCAGATGCGCCGTCAAGCCGAAATCGCGATCGACACCTGCGACGTCATCCTCTTTTTCACCGATGGCCGCACCGGCATGACTGCCGACGACGAAGACGTGGCCACGATGCTGCGCAAAAGCCGTAAGCCCGTTATTCTGGTGGTCAACAAGGTCGATCATCAGGGCATGAACGACAACATCTATGATTTCTATGCGCTCGGTTTGGGCGATCCCTTCCCCATTTCCGCGACGAACATGCTCGGCCTGGGCGATCTGCTGGACGAAATGGTCAAGCATTTCCCGAAAGACGAACAAGTCGAGGACGAGGAAGAGCACACCATTCAGATTGCCGTGGTGGGACGCCCGAACGTCGGCAAATCCAGCCTCGTCAACCGCATTCTCGGCCAGGAACGCTCGATGGTTTCCGGCATTGCTGGCACGACGCGCGACGCGATCGACACGGCGTTTGCGCGCGACGGCCAGCGTTACAACATCATCGACACCGCAGGCATCCGCCGCAAGCGCGCCATCGAGGAGGAATCCATCGAGCGTTACAGCATCGTGCGCGCGCTGGCCGCCGTCCGCCGCTGCGATGTGGCGCTCATCGTCATCAATGCGGAAGACGGCGTAACCGAGCAGGATACAAAGGTCGCCGGTTATGTACACGACGAAGGCAAAGCTGCTATCATCGTCGTCAACAAGTGGGACGCACTGGAAAAGGATACCAACACGATGGAAACCTTCCGCAAGAAGATTATCGAGGATCTCAAATTCATGGACTATGCGCCGGTGCTCTTTATTTCCGCGCTGACAGGTCAGCGCGTACCGAAGGTGCTGGAAAGCGTTCGCGAGGTCTACGGTCAGACCTCCCGCCGCATCACAACCGGTCTGCTCAACGACATTCTGGCCGACGCAACCACCGCGCTCCAGCCGCCGTATATCAGCGGCCGTCGGCTCAAGATTTATTACGCAACGCAGCAGAGCGTCTGCCCGCCGACATTCGTGCTGTTTGTCAACGACGAAAAACTGATGCACTTCGCCTATCAGCGCTATTTGGAAAACCAGTTCCGCAAATCCTTCGGTTTTGAGGGCACGCCGATCCGTTTCATCCTCCGCAATAAAAATCAAAAGGGAGATGACGTGAAATGAGCGAAAACGTCAAGCTGGTTCTGACGCTTATCATCGGCTACCTGCTGGGCAGCATCTCCACGGGCGTGATCGTTTCCCGCGTGTTCGGGCACAAGGACATCCGAAGCGAGGGCAGCGGCAATTCGGGCACGACAAACATGCTGCGCGTGATGGGTAAAAAATACGCTCTGCTGACGTTCGCGGGCGATCTGTTCAAGGGCATTGCCGCCGTGCTGATCGGCAAAGCATGGCTCGGCACGCAGGCAGGCGAAATTGTCGGCGCGTTCGGCGCAATTCTGGGCCACAACTTTCCGCTTTACTTTGGTTTCAAGGGCGGCAAGGGCATTGCGACGAGCTTCGGCTGTCTGTTGGTCGTTTTCCCGGTGCAGACGCTGTGCGCATTTGGCGTATTTCTGCTTCTTGTGGCGGCAACGCGCTATGTTTCCGCCGGTTCGCTGGGCGCAGCAGTCACGCTGCCGTTCTTCATCATGTTTACCACGCCGTGCGATCCGGTGATCTGGGGTTCGATCATCGCCATCTGCCTGCTGGCCATCTGGCGGCATGCGCCGAACATCAGGCGGTTAATGAATCACACGGAGAGCAAAATCAATCTAGGCAAAGGCAAAAAAGCGGTCTAAGGCCGAATTGCGTAAATAAGCGTAGCAAAAAGGAGCGAATCCTCACGGTCCGCTCCTTTTTGTTATGTAAATCAGGTTTCCTGTTCTTCCGTGTTTTCCTCGGTTACGCGCCGCCTTGTCGGCAGACAGATCACCTGCCCGCTCACAAAATCGCTGGGCAGCAGATTGGGATTAAGCCGCAGCAGCTGTTCAACATTCGTGCCATTGCGTTCGGCGATCTCATCCAGCGTGTCGCCTTCCTGCAAGCGGTAAACCGGCCCGCCGTTTTCGCAGAGCCCTCTGTCTCCGCTGGGCGGCACACACAGCACATCGCCCGGCCGAAGCGCCGTCAGCCGGATATCCTCGTTATACTCCCGAAGCGCCCGGAGAGAAACGTTGGAAGAAAGCATGACATCCACAACGCTCTGCCCCTGCTGCACGGTGTACGCAGAAGAACCCACCGGGCAGGAACGCCCCTCGCCCACCGGCACGCAGAGGATATCGCCCACCAGTAGATGCCCCGCCGCGATATTCGGGTTGGCATTCATCAGGGCGCGCACGCTGATGCCAAACTTGCGGGCAATCAGATAAAAACTATCGCCGCGCTGCACGCGGTAGGTTTCGCTGCCCGCCGGGCATGCGCCGGTATCCGGCTCAAGCGCCGTCTGGTTAATCAGCTCGTTTTCCGTCATGGTTGCGTTGATTTGATCCATAAAAGAACAGCCCCTTTCGACGTTCTGCTAAAAGCCTATGCGTCAAGGAGCTGTTTGTGCATGAAATCAGCCGAGAACCGTGCCATCCGGGTTAAAAAGCGGCAGCTTTTCTAGATAAATGATATCCTCGCGCTCCTGCGCGTCGCCCTCCGCCAGAATCGCCATGCGGCCGCAGATATTGCCGCCCGCCTTCTCGACCAGCTTTTCCAGCGCGGTCAGAGATTCGCCGGTGGAAATGACATCGTCCACAATCAGGATACGCTTGCCCTTCATGAGCGCCGCATCTTCGCCGTCAATATAGAGCTTCTGTACATGGTCAGTGGTGATGGAGCGCACCTCCACGCCGATGACATCCTTCATATAGAGCTTGACGCCTTTGCGTGCAAGCATCCACTTTTTGCATCCCAGCTGACGCGCCATTTCATAAGCAAGCGGGATGCCCTTGCTTTCCGCCGTGATGAGATAATCAAACTCCGGCGCTTTTTTGAGCAGCTCGGTCGCGCATGCCTGCGTCAACTCGCAGTCGCCAAAAATCACAAATGCGCCAATGGAAAGCTTGTCGTTCAGCGGGCAAATAGGCAGATCACGCTCACAGCCAGCAATTGTCATATGATAGTGCGTATTCATGAAGTAGAACCTTCTTTCTTGCCACCGGGAAAAACGGGGCAATAATCATCATTTTTATTATACGCTGATTTCTTTTTTTGTCAATGAATGTGTCTGCCATTTTTCCTGTTTTTATGCCACAATTTTGCGTTTTTGTGTAAAAACGAAACAAAAACAACATTTTGGTGTTTCGGCAAGAACAAAATCGGAATATTTAAAGAATTCCAAATTCTATCATTCGGCTTTTCTTTTTTTCCCTCACATTGCTGCTTTTCCGAATAAACAGTGCCCCTGCAAGTTTGCGTCTCTTCGTCTTCCGCGTATTCCACGCTTTTAAACATAATTGGATAACCATTCCGTAGAAAGCTGTCATTTTTTTGCACGAACCTACATGTTTTATCCTTTCTCTGCCAAACGCCTAACGTTCGCACGCAAGATATTTTCTTTTTTTAAGCTCTGCCGCCCTTGACGTTTCCCCCGCTTTCATGATAAGATGGAACCCGATAGCGAAAACTAAATATTGTGTCTCACAATCGATCAACTAACTATATATTGTGGTTCCAGTGTCACATCATATCAAGAGAGGAACGTGTGTGGAGATGTATATCATCAAAAAAGACGGCACAAAAGAGCCGTTTAATGTTCAGAAGGTCGTCGCCGCAGTCAACAAAAGCGCCGAACGCGTACTCTATACCTTCAAGCCGGAGGAACTAGATTTCATCTGCCGCTTCGTCACCGAAAAATGCGAAGCGCTCGGCACCGAAGGCATCATGATCGCGCAGATGCACAACATCGTTGAAGGCGCGCTCGATGCGATCAATCCTTCCGTCGCCAAATCCTATCGCGATTATCGCAATTACAAGACAGACTTTGTGCAGATGCTCGACACGGTCTACAAAAAGTCCCAGTCCATCATGTACATCGGCGATAAAGAAAATTCCAACGCGGACAGCGCGCTTGTATCCACCCGCCGCAGCCTGATTTTCAACCAGCTCAACAAGCAGCTCTATCAGAAGTTCTTTTTGACAGTCGAAGAATTGCAGGCTCAGCGCGACGGTTATATCTATATCCATGACATGTCCGCCCGCCGCGACACCATGAACTGCTGTCTGTTCGATGTCGGCGCGGTATTGCGCGGCGGTTTCGAGATGGGCAATCTGTGGTACAACGAACCAAAAACGCTGAACGTCGCATTTGACGTCATCGGCGATATCGTGCTCTCAGCCGCAAGCCAGCAATACGGCGGCTTCACGGTTTCATGCGTCGATCAGCTGCTGGATAAATACGCCGAAGCCAGCTATGTGATGTTTTATGACCGCTACCGTTCGCTGGGCCTGTCTGACGAGCGCGCACAGGAAGAAGCTATGAAGGACATCACCAATGATTTTGAGCAGGGCTTCCAGGGCTGGGAATACAAGTTCAACACGGTCGCTTCCAGCCGCGGCGATTATCCGTTCATCACCATGACGCTCGGCCTCGGCCAGACCCGCATGGCTAAACTGGCCAGCAAGCTCTTCCTCAAGGTGCATGCAGGCGGTCAAGGCAAGAAAAACAACAAAAAACCGGTGCTCTTCCCCAAACTGGTCTTCCTGTATGACGAAAATCTACATGGGCCGGGCAAGCCGCTGGAAGATGTGTTTGAAGCCGGTATTGAGTGTTCCTCCAAGACGATGTATCCCGACTGGCTGAGCCTGACCGGGGAAGGCTATGTCGCTTCGATGTACAAAAAATACGGCGCCGTCATCAGCCCGATGGGCTGCCGCGCCTTCCTCTCCCCGTGGTTTGAACGCGGCGGCATGGAACCGGCCGATGAAAACGACAAGCCCGTGTTTGTCGGCCGCTTCAACATCGGCGCAGTTTCGCTGCATCTGCCGTTGATTCTGGCCAAGTCCCGCAAAGAAGGACGCGACTTCTACGAAGTGCTGGATTATTACCTCGAATTGATTCGCCGCCTGCACATCCGCACGTATGCCTATCTGGGCGAAATGCGCGCAAGCACCAACCCGCTGGCCTACTGCGAGGGTGGTTTCTACGGCGGCCATCTGGGGCTGTATGACAAGATCAAGCCGCTGCTCAAGACGGCGACCGCTTCGTTCGGCTATACCGCGCTCAATGAGCTTCAGGAGCTTTACAACGGCAAAAGCATCTATGAGGACGGCCAATTCGCTCTGGATGTGATGCAGCACATCAACGAAAAGGTCAACCAGTTCAAGAAGGAAGACGGTAACCTCTATGCCATCTACGGCACGCCGGCCGAGAGTCTTTGCGGCCTGCAAATCGAGCAATTCCGCAACCTGTACGGCATTGTGGAAAACGTTTCGGATCGGCCATATGTCTCCAATTCCTTCCACTGCCACGTAACTGAAGACATCACCCCGATTGAAAAGCAAAACAGCGAGGCGCGGTTCTGGAATCTCTCCAACGGCGGCAAGATTCAATACGTGCGCTATCCTGTCAGCTATAACAAGGAGGCTATCCGCACGCTGGTGCGCCGCGCTATGAAGCTGGGGCTATACGAAGGCGTGAACCTCTCGCTGGCATACTGCGACGACTGCGGCTATCAGCAGCTCGAAATGGATGTCTGCCCGAAGTGCGGCAGCAAAAACCTGACGAAAATCGACCGCATGAACGGCTATCTTTCCTATTCCCGTGTGCATGGCGAAAGCCGCCTGAACGACGCAAAGATGGCAGAAATTGCGGAAAGAAAGAGTATGTAACATGAATTATCACAACATTACCGTGGACGACATGCTCAACGGAGACGGTCTGCGCACAGTGCTCTGGGTTTCCGGCTGCATGCACCACTGCCGCGGCTGCCAAAATCCGCAAACATGGGACGACAAGAGCGGTATCCCGTTTGACGAAGCCGCAAAAGAAGAGCTTTTTGCCGATCTTTCGCGGGATTATATGGATGGCATCACCTTTTCGGGCGGCGATCCGCTCTGCCCCGCCAATCGCGAAACCGTCGGACGGTTGATCGCGGAAATTCGTGATCGTTTTCCTCAGAAAACGATCTGGCTTTACACCGGCGATCTGTTTGAAAGCTTCCGCGATACGCTCCCCTTTCTCCCGCTGATTGACGTGATTGTAGACGGCCCCTATGTCGAGGCGCTGCGAGACGTCAATCTGCGCTGGCGGGGCAGCAAAAACCAGCGCGTCATCGACGTTAAACAGACGTTAGCCACAGGCAAAGTGGTTCTGTGGGCCCGAAACTGATTTCCCATACAAAGGAGACAAAACATATGGTTCGTGTCGCACGCTTTGAAAAAGTTTCTCTCCGCCGATTCGTCACGGATTGGGTCGCGACGTTTCCCCAGCAGACCGTTGAGCAGGCTGTCGCCGCATACGAACGCATTCGCCTGCCGGAACGTGCGACAAGCGGTTCCGCAGGCTACGACCTCTTTGCGCCAGTCGGATTTGAGCTTGGCGCAGGCGAAGGCATTAAGATTCCGACAGGTCTGCGCGTGCTGATTGAAGAAGGCTGGGTGCTAACCATTTATCCGCGCAGTGGCCTGGGTTTCAAATATCGCTTTCAGCTGGATAATTCCGTCGGCGTAATTGACAGCGATTATGCCCGTTCGGACAACGAGGGGCACATCTTTATGCGCATGACCAACGACAATCGCGAAGGCAAGAGTCTGATTGTGCCTTCCGGCACGGCTTTTGCGCAGGGCATTTTCCTGCCGTTCGGCATTACGGTGGACGACCATGCCCAAGGCGTCCGCAACGGCGGCCTCGGCTCAACGACCGGCCGTTAAAAGTCAAAGAGACGCGTCCATCTCGGCACGTCTCTTTTCGTATTGGATACATCAGGAGGAACCATCATGTCTTTTTCTCATCCGAGTTATCCCGAAGAGAAAGAAGCGCGCTATCAAATGCTTCTGTCACAATCTGCCGCGCTGCTCGATGAAACGCTCAATCCGATTGCCAACCTGGCCAATATTGCGGCGCTTCTGGCCGATGCTCTGCCGCAAATCAACTGGTGCGGCTTCTATCTGATGGATCATGGCGCATTGACGCTTGGACCGTTTTGCGGTCTGCCCGCCTGCGCGAGAATCCAGCCGGGGCGCGGCGTATGCGGCACAGCCGTACAAAAGGACAGGGTTCTGCGCATCGCCAATGTTCACGATTTTCCCGGCCACATTGCTTGCGACAGTGCTTCGCAAAGCGAAATTGTTCTTCCCATTCGCCATCAAGGGCGCGTCATTGGCGTGTTAGACATCGACAGCCCGACTCTTGCCCGGTTCGAGGAAACCGATGAGCGATATCTCTCGGAGCTTGTCATCCAGATTCAGAAGGCATGTTCATTTAATCGCGCCTCCTATACGCTGTAAAATCAACAAAACTCCGACGCCCGTCTGTTTCAATTTTCAAATCTTTCGTCGGCTTTCTTTATCTCTCCTGCATCGCCAATACACGATCAATCATCGCCGCAACACCGCATTCATCGTTGCTCAATGTCTGATAGCGGCATGCTTTTTGAACTGCCGGGCTGGCGTTTGCCATTGCGACGCTGTGATACGCATATTCCAGCATGCTCAAGTCGTTTTCCGCGTCGCCCATGGCCATCACCTGTTCCCGTTCAAAGCCGAGATAGTTGGCTAAAAACGCGAGCGCCGTTCCCTTGCCCGCGTTTTCCGGCATAATTTCAATATTGCCCGGCGAAGACTGGGTTAACTGCAAATGCGGAAGGGCTTTCTGGACGGCTGCGCGCGCCGCCCTGGTGTTTTCCGTATCAACTGCGCCCGCATAGCCATCCTCAGCCAGATACAGTTTCATGATGCCGCGCTCAGCCGCCGCATACATCGCTTCTTCGCCATAGCGGACTTCGACCAGCGCGCGGTCTGCTATGTGATAATGCTGCCCCGGCGCAAACGCAACCGTCGTCACGCGGCCATCCTCGAAGCCGTTCATCATAATATGATATGGAAGCAGAAGATCGATCGCCCGCTTTGCGTCTTCCGGCTCAAGCGAACGTTTGTAAATGACCCTGCCTTCAGGAAGCGGCGCATCGCTGATTCTCGTTCCATTACAGGCAATCAGCATGCAAGGCAGATTCAATCTGTGCGTAAAATCACTCGCGTCTTCAAGCATGCGGCCGGTACAGATACACACATGAATTCCCGCCGCATTCGCCCGGCGAATTGCATCAATATTCCGCTGCGGCACAGTTTGATGGTCGCTGAGCAGCAATGTTCCATCCATATCAAGTGCAATCAAACGCACGTGTTTCACCGTTTTTCCTCCTCTGTCATCAAAACGGACATTTCACCGTAAACGTCTGCCCATCCAATTCCGCCAGCACGCCGTCCGCATGGAAAACAAGCCGAGTCGCCCAAAGCTGCTGTCTGCGTAAGCCCAGCTGACGGTTCAGCGCACGATCGCCGTATTTATCATCGCCCAGAATCGGATGGCCGATATGCGCCAAATGCGCGCGGATCTGATGGGTGCGTCCCGTCATCAATTCCACCTCAAGCCGCGCATATTCTCCCGGCTCCATCACGCGATATCCCGTTACAATTTCAAGCGCTCCACGCGCCGGATAATCTGTGACTGAAACGCGCGACAGTTCGGCATCCTTGCGCAGATACGCGCGCATGACCGCTTCTTTTCTGGCCGGGCATCCCTTCACGCGGCAGGTATAAAACTTTTCCATCGTCCGCGCTTCAAAGGCCTTCCGTGCCGCTTCGTAAGCGGCATCGTCCTTGGTCAGTAAAAGCAGACCGCCGGTCTGCACATCCAGCCGATGGCAAAGCCGAATCGAGTCGGTTTTCTCCCCGGCTTCTCTCTTCATGGCAATGACGCGTGTCAATGCGCTGTCGCCTGAAAGCGGATTTTCGTCATTCTGCGCCTGAAGTCCCTGCGGCTTATTGATGAGAATCACATGCTCATTCTCGAAGACAATCGGCAATCCTGGTTTGCTTTGCCCCCGCGACGCGACGGCCTCTTTGGGCCAGTATGCGCGAATCTGCTGTCCTTCCCGCACGCGCACATCGCCCGTCACACGCACGCCGTCCACCCGCACATCCCTGTTTTTCAAGGCCTGCTTCACTGCCCACTGCGGCACATCGGCCAGCTGCAAAAGCAGACGGGAAAGCATCATTCCATCCTTATCGGGCGTCACAGTGAATTGCATGTTGATTCTCCTCTTTGGTTTATTGCAGCATAACGCTGCGCGCGGGGGCAACCCATTTGGGCGTTTGAATATAGAGATCGGAAAGCGCCGCACGCATCGAATCGGATACATAGACGATCAAAGAAGCCTGCAAAACTTCTTCCAATGCGCTGAGCGGCGCGCCCTGCTTGCACAGCAGACGCAGCGTTGTCGCAACATCCTCCGCCCTGCGGCCGTCGCGAAGCGCACCGGCAATCGCGCACTCCAATTCCTTTTGAAGCGGAATCTCTTCGGGCAGAATATCCGTATAACACACTGCGCTGCTCGGCATCATCAAAATTCCGCCCAGGTTTCGTTTGCCGCGAATGACCGACTGTGGGTCGGCCAACGCCGGATGAATCAGCATAACGCCGCCGTTGTAATCCATGCAGTCGTAACTCGCCCACAGATACCGCCGCGCCAGCTGACTGAACACCTCATCCTGTTCATTCACACACAATATATCGCGCAAGATCATCCTCTGCGGCTGGCGGTCGTCCAAAGCGCCGACGCGATACAAGGTTCCTGTCAAATACTCGTGAAAATCGTTCAGACGCGCGCGAATGGCCTCATGCTCATTGCGGGAAAACGCGCGCGCGGCAGGTTGACGAACTGTTTTTTCCAATTCGATATACGGTTTATCGCCTATTACGCCAATGCTGGCCCACAGCCTGAGCGACAGCGCGCGCGCCGCTTCCAACTCAACAGCATCCTCGATCCTTGCCGTTCCACCTAGTACGATCGCGCGTTCAACCAGTTCATGCTCTTCGCGAGAAAGGCAGTCAGCCTGCACGTCGATCGTTTCCAGAACATGCTTCCATACCTGTGTCAGCTGCTGATGATGCAAGGGCTTCCGCTTAACGTCCTGCCAGCTCTGTTCCAGTCTGCGCTCCAATGCATCCGGCGAAAGTGCTTCCAATCGGTTCGCCCCCAGCGGCCCCAACTGTTTCACGCTGTGCTCAAAGCGCCGCTTTTGCATCGCCTCCGGCGTTTTATCCGACCAACCGCCCATCAATATTTCTTCCTGCCTGAACATGTCGATCCCTCCGCGGTTGTTTTTCGGGCTGATTTCCTGGCATGACAATGGCACCCGTGGTTTGCATGGGTGCCATTTGTCTTGCGTTTATCTTTCGGAATCGGATAAAATTCGTCCTGATTTATCGCTCGTTTCAGGAGAGCTTGACGACCCAGCCAAACGGATCTTCGCGCTCGCCATACTGAATACCAGTCAGCGTATCATAGAAATCCTGCGTCAACTTGCCGATTTGACCACCGGAAATGCTGATTTCACGGTCTTTCCAAGCCAGACGCCCGACCGGAGACACAACCGCCGCCGTGCCGGAACCGAAAGCCTCTTCCAAAGTGCCATTATCTGCGGCATCAAAAACATCCTGAACGGTAATGCGGCGCTCGTCCACCGGAATACCCTTGTGCTTGGCCAGCTTGATGATGGAATCGCGCGTTATGCCGCCGAGAATAGAACCCAGAAGCGGCGGCGTAACCAATGCGTCCTTGAACTTGAAGAACATGTTCATCGAGCCAACTTCCTCGATATACTTGTTCTCCTTGCCATCGAGCCAAAGCACTTGCTCATAGCCCTTCTTCTCCGCGATATCGCCCGCAAGAATAGAAGCCGCGTAGTTGCCGCCCGTTTTCGTGAAACCGACGCCGCCCTTCACCGCGCGAACCAGTTCCGGCTCCACATAAATACCGACTGGCGCAAGACCCTTGGCGTAATACGCGCCGGACGGAGAACAAATAATGAAGAAGCGATACGTGTGGGACGCATGAACGCCTAGCATCACATCGGTAGAGATCATCGTCGGACGGATATACAGCGAGGTACCCGGCGCGCTCGGCACCCAATCCGCATCCGCCTTGAGCAGCGCGGTCAGGCCGGCCATAGCCTCTTCCACGTCGATCTTCGGCATGCCCATGCGCTCGGCGGAACGATTCATACGGGCAAAGTTATCGCGCGGGCGGAACAGATTCAAACCGCCGTCCTTACGGCGATAGCACTTCATGCCTTCAAAAATTTCCTGCGCATAGTGGAACACGGTGCAGGCCGGATCCATCACAAACGGACCGTAAGGCACCACGCGTGCGTCATGCCAGCCGCGGCCCTGCTCATAATCCATAATAAACATGTGATCGGTAAAAATTTTGCCGAAACCGAGTTTGGACTCATCCTCCGGCTTCTTCTTGGGATTGGACGTGAGCGTCACAGGAATATCGTACATGATTTTATCCTCCATCAAAGTTCGGTTTTCCGCGAACTCTGGGGCAAAACTGCCTCGAATCGTAGTGGTTCTATTGTATCGCCACATGTACACAATGTCAAGGGCTTAGGCTGTCGAAACGCACGGAAAAAAGTGTTTTTTACAAAAGAACCGCGAAATATACGCGCCATTTTCGCCGTAAACATGCAGATTATCCATATTTCGTCCATTTTTCAACCTTTTCACATGAATAACGTTCCATTTAAAAAGGGACGCTTCCGCGTCCCATTTTGAAACTTTGTTTACTCCAGATAGTCTTTCAGCTTTTTGCTGCGGCTCGGATGGCGAAGCTTGCGCAGCGCCTTCGCCTCAATCTGACGGATACGCTCACGAGTAACGTTGAACTCCTGTCCAACCTCCTCAAGCGTGCGCTGGCGGCCATCCTCCAGGCCAAAGCGCAGAGAAAGCACCTTCTTTTCACGCGGGGTAAGCGTATCAAGCACGCCCATCAGCTGCTCTTTCATCAGCGTGAAAGAAGCGGCCTCTGCGGGCGGCGGCGCGTCGTCGTCCTGAATAAAGTCGCCGAGGTGAGAGTCCTCCTCCTCGCCAATCGGCGTTTCCAGCGACACCGGTTCCTGCGCAATTTTAATGATTTCGCGCACCTTCTCCACGCTGATGCCCATAGCCTCGGCAATCTCTTCCGGCTGCGGCTCACGGCCCTTCTCCTGAAGCAGCTGACGGCTGACGCGAATCAGTTTGTTGATTGTCTCCACCATATGCACCGGAATGCGGATCGTGCGCGCCTGATCGGCAATCGCGCGGGTGATGGCCTGGCGAATCCACCACGTCGCGTAGGTCGAAAATTTGAAACCCTTGGTATAATTGAACTTTTCAACCGCTTTAATCAGGCCCAGATTTCCCTCCTGAATCAGATCGAGAAAGAGCATGCCGCGGCCGACGTAGCGCTTGGCGATGGAAACCACCAGGCGCAGATTCGCTTCGGCCAGCTTCTTTTTCGCCGCCTCGGCCACTTCGCCGCCCATCTCCATCTGCTTGGCAATTTCAATTTCCTCTTCTGCCGTCAAAAGCGGAACCTTGCCGATCTCCTTGAGGTACATGCGAACCGGATCGTCGATGCTGATGCCTTCTGGGACAGAGAGATCCATATCCGTTCCGGTTACGTCAGCAGGCAGAACGGCAGTTTCATCCTCCGTCGCATTGATGACGTTAATGCCTTCGGATTCCAGTGTCTCAAAAACCGCGTCGATCGCGTCTGCGTCAATATCCAAATCGCTGAGCTTATTCATCACATCCTGATAAGTCAGCGTCTTTTTTTCGTTGCGCGCAAGGTCGAGGATTTCCTTCACCTTTTGCTGTGCCTGTTCCCTGTTCAATGCCACTAACGATCATTCCCTTCTGCCGGTTCTGTTTTCCTGAGCCAGTAATTCCTGTATTCTCATCATCGTGCCGCGCTTTTCTTCGCCCTGCTGTGTGCTCATTTTTTCTTTAAGCGCATTGATTTCATTCTCTCTGCGCTTCTTTTCCAGCACGCGCAGACAATCTGCCACCATTCTCAATTCCTGCTCGCCTGCGCCGCTTTCGCTCGTAAGCAGCCTGGCTGTTCGGCTCCGCTCGTCCTCATCGTCGATTTCCTCCAGAATAGCCGCCGGCGTCATGCCGTCAAGCAGTTTCTGCGCCAGCGTTTTTCCTTTGGGCGAGATAAAATCCTCCGCCGAAATCGTTCCCGGCTCAACGCCTCCCTCTGCAAGCAGAACAAGCAGTTTTTTCTCAGCCGCAGACGTTCCCGTATCCACGCCCTCGTTTTTCTCTTCCAGCGGACGCGCCGCATGGCGATACATGGGGCGTTTGTTTTCCTGAATCAGTTCCGTCCGCCCGATCTGCGCCAGCAGCACCTCTCGCGTAAAGCCTGTGGAAAGCATCAACTGCTTCACATAATTTTCCAGTTCAACCGGTTCTTTCACCTTTGCCAGATACCTGGCGCACGCTATGGCGTAAGCCGTCCGTCCCTCGGTTGTGGATAAATCGTGGTTCGCGGCCTCCCGTTTCATGCGGTATGCCGTCGCATCCATCGGCTTGAGCTGCTCGACGCTCTGCGGCCCATATGCCTTAATGTACTCGTCGGGATCCATCCCGCCCGGAAAATCCAATACCCGCGCAGGGACGCCTTCTTCTTCGAAGATATCCAGCGCGCGCAGGATCGCGTGTTGTCCTGCCGCATCGCCGTCGTAGGAAACCCAGATTTCGGGCGCATAGCGCTTGAGCAGCCTCGCCTGTTCCAGCGTCAGCGCCGTGCCCAGCGTTGCGCAGACGCCCGGCACACCCGCCTGAACCAGCGCAATAACGTCCATATATCCTTCGGTTAAAATCACGCGCTTCAATCCGCGCTGCTTCTTGAGCAGATTCGCCGCAAACACGCCGAGACGTTTGTTGAAAATCGGCGTATCGCCCGTGTTCAGGTATTTCGGTTTCACATCGCCCAAAGCGCGACCGCCAAAGCCGAGCACCCGCCCCTGCGCATCTATGATGGGAAAAATGGCGCGCTGCCGGAACATATCATAGACGCGGCCTTCCCGCCGCACAGAGATTCCCGCACTCACCAATTCGTCATCCGTAAACCCCAGTTCCCGCATTGCCCTCGTCGCCCCGTCGCTGTGCGGCGGCGTTGCGCCCAGGCCGAAAATGCGGATGGTGCTGTCGCTCAACTCCCGTCCGTGCAGATACGCCAGAATTTCCGAACTCTCTTCCTTCCAAAGCTGAGCGTGAAAAAAACGCGCGCACTGCTTGTTTGCCTCATAGAGCCGCTCCTTGCGGGATTTGCTTTCCGAGTCTTCCCGGCTGTGCGTCAATTCCGGCACTTCCATATGCACCTGTTCAGCCAGCAGCTTCACAGCGTCCATAAAGTCAAGATGTTCCATTTCCATCACGAATGTGATGGCGCTTCCTCCCGCATGACAACCAAAGCAATAATACATCTGGCGCTGCGGGTTTACGGAAAAGGACGGCGTTTTTTCACCGTGGAAAGGACACAGCCCCCAATAGCGACCGCCCTTGGGATTCAGCTGCACGTAGCGCGAAACCACCTGCACGATATCCGCCCGGTCGCGAAGCTCATCCAGCCATGCCTGAGGCAGCCTTCCGGCCATCGTCCTTCACCGCCCTACTCTTTTTCGCCACTTTTTTGCGCATTCCTGCATCCTTCATGCATTTTTTCACGGATTGCTGCAAACATTCACCCGATTCCGTCAAAAAAAGGTGGAATAAACAATTTCTGATAGGTTTTCACCGCATAAGCGTCCGTCATACAAGCCACAAAATCGCACACGCCGCGCCGCGTACCCTCGCGATATGTGATTTCCAGATATTCGTTGGGCAGCTGCGACGGATGATCCGTATAATGGCGCACCAGCGCGGTGACGATGTGCATCGCCTTCTTCGCGTCATCCGCCGCCCAATCCCGCGCATAAACGCGCGCAAACATGAACGTGCGCAGTTCCATCAGCGCATCCCACATGTCCGACTCCATCATGATTGCATCGCAGTCTGCCGAAGCGCGGACAACGCTCGCGATCATATTTCCAACGCGTTCGCCGTGCGTCATGCCCAGCTTTCTGAGCGCGTGTACGGGCAGCTCCTCCCGCGTCAGCACGCCGCCGCGAATCGCGTCGTCGATATCATGGTTGAGATAGGCAATTCGATCCGCCAGATGAACGCATTGTCCCTCCAGCGTCTGCGCCCTGACCTTGCCGGAATGATGTTCGATGCCGTCGCGCACTTCCCACGTCAGGTTCAGCCCCGCGCCGTCGTTTTCTAGGACCTCAACAACGCGCCTGCTCTGCACCCGATGTTCAAATCCACCCTCTATCAATCCGTTCAGTGCCTCTTCGCCTGTATGGCCGAACAGCGTATGTCCCAGATCGTGTCCCAGCGCAATCGCTTCGGTTAAATCTTCGTTGAGCCGCAGCGCTCTCGCAATCGTCCGCGCGACCTGCGTTACCTCCAGCGTATGGGTCAGACGCGTTCGGTAATGATCGCCCTGCGGCGCGATAAACACCTGCGTTTTGCCTTTCAGTCGCCGAAAAGACTTACAATGTAAAATTCGATCTCTGTCCCGTTGAAATTCGGTGCGCATGTCGTCGGCAGAAATCGGCTTTTCCCGTCCCCGCGATTGACACGAGAGCATGGCTCGCGGGCCTAATACCGCCCGTTCCTGTTGTTCAAGTCTCTCTTTAATGGTCATCACGCGCGCCTCCTTTCGCCGCTACCGTTTTCATTGATTCAAAACGGCATAGAACATTATTCGACACAAACTTGTGAAAACCTATCGTGCAAGTGAAAATTCCCGTAAAAAAATGAATCAAAGAAGCGGGCTGAGCCCGCCTACTCTTCCGCCGCAGCCCGTAAAGCTTCAAAGCCTTATGCACGCGGGCAGTCTTTATGCAATTTCCTACGAATCAAAGAAGCGGGCGCATGCAATACGCCCGCTCATTTCATGCAGAATCGTCCGTCAATCCTCTTCCGCGGCCCAGCGCATGCTGCGTCGAACGGCTCTGTGCCAGCCAACCATCGCCTTTTCGCGCTCCTGTTCGCTCATCTGCGGCACCAGGCTCAAATCAACCTGCCAAACGCGGCGAATCTCATCCATATTCTTCCATACGCCGACCGCCAGTCCTGCCAGCAGCGCCGCGCCAAGTGCCGTCGTTTCGATAACGGCGGGCCGGATAACTTTGCAGCCCAGCACATCCGCCTGAAACTGCATCAGAAATTGATTGGCGCTCGCGCCGCCATCCACGCGCAATTCGGACGGTTTGTGCCCGCAGTCGGAAGCCATTGCGCCGACCAAATCAGCCGATTGATAGGCAATCGATTCCAGCGCGGCGCGAATGACATGCGCCCGCCCCGTTCCGCGCGTCAACCCGATGATCATTCCCCGGCTGTACATATCCCAATATGGAGCGCCCAGCCCCGTAAACGTCGGCACCATATATACGCCGCCGTTATCCGGAAGAGAGCGGGCGATTGTTTCGGTTTCGGAAGCGCGTTCGATGATCTTCATTTCGTCGCGAAGCCACTGAATCGCCGCGCCCGCCACAAAGACGCTTCCCTCAAGCGCATAAGTGCATTGTCCGTTCAGCCGCCACGCAATGGTGGAAACCAGACCATTTTGGCTGACGGCAGGCTCACTGCCCGTGTTCATCAGCAGGAAGCAGCCCGTTCCATATGTGTTTTTCATCATGCCCGGTTCAAAACAGCCCTGCCCAAATAGCGCGCTGTGCTGATCGCCGCAAAGCGCCGCGACGGGAATCGCACGGCCGAGAATAGACGGATCGAGCATACCGATCACGCCGGAGGTATCCACCACGCGTGGTAGAACAGCGCGCGGAATGTTCAGCGCCTTGAGCAGCGTATCATCCCATTCATTTTTATGGATATCGAAGAGCATGGTGCGGCTCGCGTTGGTCGCATCCGTCACATGCGGACGACCGCTGACGAGATTCCACGCCAGAAAGCTGTCTACCGTGCCGAAGCAGATTTCGCCGCGTTCAGCGCGATCATGCAAATCCAGATGATCAAGCAGCCAGCTCAGCTTGCTGCCGGAAAAATATGCATCCGGCACCAGCCCCGTCGTCTGCCGGATGTGTTCTTCCAGCCCATCTTCACACAGCCGGGCCACAATCGGCGCAGTCCGGCGGCATTGCCAGACGATCGCATTGTGCAGCGGTCTGCCTGTTTTTCGATCCCACAGGAGCGTGGTTTCGCGCTGGTTGGTCATGCCGATCGCCGCAATGCTGTCCAACGGAGCGCCGGAAATGCGAACCACTTCACGCAGCGCATCGATCTGCGTATTGAGGATGGCTGTCGGATCATGCTCCACCCAGCCGGGCTGCGGATAAATCTGCTCAAACTCATAGCTTTTCATGGCGACAATCCGCGCGTTTTCATCGAACAAAACAGCGCGGGAACTGGTCGTACCCTGGTCAAGCGCAATCACATAGGTATGCATGGCGAAATTGCCTCCCGATTTCTTTCAGTGTATAAAACGGCCGCCGCAGGTCGTTCCCGCGGCGGCACAAAGCATTGCGAATTACCTGAGTTCCACGAAATACAGCATACCGCCCGTCGTGCCAACCACAATCTGGTTGCCGTAGGCCGCCGGGGAAGCCTGAATCGCGCTGCCCAAGCTAAGTGCGCTGATGGTCGAGCCGCTGAAGCCGTCCATCAGGCGAAGCGTTCCGCCGTCGTCGCCCATGACGATGTAGCTCTTGCCGTTTTTCTGATACAGCGCAATCGGAGAAGACATGGATTCCACATCGAGCGGCTGACTCCAGACTTCTTCGCCCGTCTCTTTATCCAGCGCATAGACCACGGCGCAGACGCTCTTATCATCCAATTCAACGCGGTTCACGTTGAAGATCACCAGATCGTTGATATCACCTTCGCCCACGAGCGGGGAAGCCATCAGGCCTGCATAAGACCCGGCAGCAGCACTCTTACTGGCGTATTTGCCTTTGATTGCGCTCTGGCATTCCCACAGGATTTCGCCCGTCAGCGCATCAATTTTCAGCAGACGCACCTGTGCGCTGCGTTCCGTCCTGCTCAATGCCGTGCCGGTATACAGATAGACGTTACCGTCGTCATCCGTCTCAAGCGCGGGCGTACACATCATGCTTTCGCCCAAATCTATCGCCCAGACAGGCTGCATGGTATTCACATCCACGCACTGAAGCACGCCGGAATCGTCGCCGTAATAAACGTAGTCGCCATAGCTGGCCACGCCGCCAGTAATGCCCTGTACAGCGTTTCTGATGCTGCTCTCGTATCCGTAAACCGTCTTGACCGGATCGACCACAACTTCAGCGTTGTCCAAATCGAAGTACGTGTTCATGTTTACCGTATAGAGCAGGCCGTTTTTCGCCGTATAAATCAGCGTGTCCGAATACGATTCAACGATGGAAGACGGCGCGACCGCGTCATTTTGACCCTTTGCGGCCTCGTCTTTGCTCGTCACAAAATCAAGCAGCGTCTGATCGATGAGATTATAGACGCGCATGCCGATCACGCCCGTATAGGCCGACGTCTTTTCTTCAGTCTGGCCCACATACAGCAGCGGATAGCCATACGGATTGACGCTGGCCGTCACGCTCATCGGCAGCCCCACGTCGATCGGCTGACGGGAATACGCCATCGTATCCAGATCATAGAAGTAAATCTTGCCGTCGTCGGACGGCACAATCACTTCCCGCATGGCCGTCGTGTTCTTTGAATCGTCGGCGATATTCATCATCTCACGGATGTTCTTATACCACTTGACAATCAGCGGCTGGCTGCCAAAGCCGAAACCGGTATAGGCATTATCCAGTTTGGTCGTCCGAACGCCGCGAACCACGGAAAGCTGCTCTTCCTGCACGTCCACCGTGCCATACGCTGCATTCTGGCGGAGCGGGCCGCCGCGGAAGGTCAGCACGCCGCCCTGACCCGTATACTTTTCCGGATCGCCCATGCTGATGATCTCGTCAGCCGCATAATCCTGCATCGTCTGACCGTCGCGAATCACAAACGTATTCTGGATGACGCTTTCAGGCTGCGTTCCCTCAATCGCAGAAGCACTCTGCGCCTGATAAGGAACCGGCGACGGCGTCGGGGACGGCGTAGGTTCAGGCGTAGCCGTCGGGATTGCAGTAGGGACAGCCGTGGGCGTTGCGGTCGGTGTGGCCGTAGGCGTTGCAGTCGGCGTCGCCGTCGGAGTTGCCGTCGGCGTTGCGGTCGGCGTGGCCGTAGGCGTTGCCGTCGGGGTGGCCGTAGGCGTTGCAGTCGGCGTCGCCGTCGGAGTTGTCGTCGGCGTTGCGGTCGGCGTGGCCGTAGGCGTTGCCGTCGGGGTTGCCGTGGGCGTCGCCGTCGGCTCAAGCGTCGGCGTGGCGGTCGGTGCGGCCGTCGGGGTCGCGGTCGGTCCCAGACCGATCTGCGAAAGAATTTCGTCCTTCTGGTTCGGGAAGACAATCCATCCCAGCGCAAACACAACGATGACCAGCAAAAGCACAATAATAATGCCGATCAGGCAGCCCGTGCCGTTTCCACGTTTCTTTTTTCTCTTTCGAGCCGGAACGTCGTCAAAATCATCATATTCCTCTTCCCATACCTGGCGCTGCACGCTGCTTTGAACAGGCTTGCGCACCTCGCTGTGCGGGCGGGGCGCTTCGGCCCGCTCCGTTTGCGGCTTTTCAGGTTGAAAAAAATCCGCTTCATTTTCTTCCGTAATCATCGGTCTCTGCACGTCGGCACGCCGCCGCCTTCTCGGCGCAGGCGTCCCGTTCTTCTGTTCGTCCAATTCATACACCTCATTTCAGGCAGTCTTCGGTTTATCCACATTATACATGATGTTTCCTGTTTTCTCAATCCCATTTTAGCGAAAAGGTGGAAATGACATCATTTTTTCTCTGTCAACCCTTCTTTTTCCGACATAGACTAAAATCAGAAACGTGGAAAGGAGCCGATCGATATGATTTCTCCGTATGCGCTTTTGACCGCTAGCCGCCCCAAATCCGCGGCTTCCATCGTCACGCCGTATGATCTTTACAGCGCCGTTCAAAACCGCGAGGATATGCCGTCACCGCCGCCCGAATCCCCCGCTTCTCCCGCGCCTGTGCGCATTCAGGGCGCGCGCACCCATTACATCCGCGACATCGGTCAGCGTCATAACAACGCCGTCCGCCGCGCGACATTCAGCGCGCCTCCCTCTTTGTGACCTCCCATATGCCTTTTCGATATACCGCGCCGGGCATACAGGGCGGAGGCGGCCATCTGCGCTCCGCCGTTTCCGGCTTTTGAGTCTGTTTTTCCGGTTTCTCTTTCGCAAAATCCAAATTCTGCGCGGCCTTCTGTTTTTCCGGACGGCAGGCAGTCGCTTTTCGGTTTTCAAACGCCTTTCGCGCCGCCGTTCCCGTATCGAGCACCATTTTCCCATCCGCCGTCACGTATGCCCCAATCAGCCGCCCGCCGTCATTCGGCCTTTCCGTTTCATAACCGTCAAAACCGCCTTCAAAGTTTCGTTCTCCATCTTCATAAACCGCTGTCAGACAGGCTTTTTCCATGCCTTCCGGCAAACGAATACGCAGTTGTCTGCCTCTGGCCATGATATAGCCGCACGTCGCTCCTTTTTTGTTTTTAAAGACAAAGCTTTCGTTCATCGCGAACACCTCCTGGCCAAACTATGCGTTTTTGCCGCTTGCCTTGCCCAGTATTTGGCGGTATAATGAAAAGACGAATTCTTTTCACAACAATTGACGGAGGCTTTCAGTGCGAAAACATTTCTTGCTCCTCTTTTTTCTTTGTATGACGATTGCCTGCGGCGCGCTGGCCGACACGGGCACGGAAATCTGCATGGAGCAATTCATGCAGAACGCCCATGCAGACGGCACGCCGACCGTGCTTTATACCGGCGTAACAAAAATCGCGCTGAACATGCGCAGTCAGGCGGATAAAGACAGCGCATCTCTCGGTACGCTGAAAGAAAACGAAACCGTTCAGATTTTCGGTTTTGACCAGGAATGGCTTTTCTGCTGGCGCAGCGACGTGGGCACGTATTTTATCGGCCGCCACAACGTGGACAACATCACGCCCGTATCCGACGACATTGCGCCCTACGGCGTCATCCGCAACACCTATGTCGCCACAACGGCGGTGGATACGGCGCTTTATGCTTCTGCGGACGAAAACGCTGAAAAGCTGGTTTCCATCGCGGCCAATTCGCGACTGAGCGCCTGGCTGATTCAGGACGGATGGGCCGTTGTGCCGTATAAACGTGTCATCGGCTATCTGTACGTCGGCGATATCAAACAGCTTGAACCTGTCGCGCCCAATCCCGATTACGCTCAGGAAGGCGACATTATCTCTGTTTTCACCACGTTTTATTCTCTGCGCAGCACCGAATTGAATCTGGGGCGCATGGAAAATATCCGCGTCGGCTGCAACTATATCAACGGCTTCTACGAGGCGGGATATGTTTTCGATTTTGATGCGGTGGCCGGTCCCTATCGCAAGAGCCGAGGCTACAAGGATTCTCCCGTGCTGATTAACGGAGAATCCGTTGCGGGTTCGGGCGGCGGCACCTGTCAGGTTTCCACCACGCTGTATAACGCTCTGCTCCAACTGCCGGAGGGCATTTCCATCCTCTACCGCCATGCCCATGGTCCAAGCGGCGCGACCTATGCCCCTCACGGTGTTGACGCCGCTGTCGGCAGAAGCAACGTCACCGGCGGCACCATCAAACTGAACCTTGAATTTCAAAACGTTTTTTCCTTCCCGATCGTCATTGACTGCACTGTGCAAAACGGCGCGCTGTGCATCGCCATTCGCAAAGGAGCGTAAAATTGATATTCATCTGGACACGTTTTGTATTGCGAAGCGTGTCTTTTCTGTATTTTATAGGAAATATTTCATCATTTGTTGTAGCGCGAATGATGTATATACTGTTTTATAGTACGGAGTGATAGGTTATAAACTACACTTTCGTATAAAGTTTTTTGTTGGAGATGTCCCGTATGAATCCGAACAAAAGATTCAAAAAACTGGCCAGCCTCATAACGTGCAGCGCGATTTGTGCTGTTATGTTCTTCGGGGGGCTTCTCCGGCGTTTTCTCATGCGTTAGCTGAAAGCACGCCTGGTGAAAGCGAACCCTCTTTGACGGCTGAGCCGTCCACTGAGCCGACTTCCGCTCGCCTGAGCTTTCAAACAACTGGGTCGCTTACACCGATTCCATACTGACGCCCGTCTATTTCAATTCAATAATCGAATCCGAAAAGCATCAATGTCGCATTTGCAGCATATTTATAATGTGCGTTTTTATTTATAAAAACGTTTCCTTTTTGAATGGCACCACCTGAACACGCCACAAAAACTACATTCGAGTATTTGGAAGTATTTTTGTACGAAAAAAACGGGCCGATTCCCATGCGTTAAAAAGGCGGTTTCGCATTCTCAAATCAGAGTATGCGAAACCGCCTTTTTACTTTTCTTCGATTTCCGCCCTGAGCGCCTGTTTACGCGCTTTTGCCTCTTCGAGCATCACAGCCGCGTGGCGGACGCTGCTCTCGCTTTCGCACGTCGCGCCGCCAACCATGCGGGCAATTTCCTGCGCGCGTTGCTGTTCGTCAAGGCGCGTCACCTCGGTGCGCGTCGTTCCGTTTTCGTCGTATTTGCAGACCAGATACTGCGTATCCGCCATCGCGGCAATCTGCGGCAGATGCGTCACGCAGATCACCTGATGATGATCGCCGATCTGGCTCATCTTTTCGGCCACAACCTGCGCCATGCGCCCGCTGATGCCCGTATCGATTTCATCAAAAACCATGCTTCTCGGAATGCCGGGCTTTTGCGCCGAAAGGTTTTTGAGTGCCAGCATGATGCGGGATAATTCGCCGCCGGATGCCACGCGCGCCAGCGGCTTGAGCGGCTGGCCGAGGTTCGCGCAAAACATCATTTCAATTCGGTCAACGCCTTGCGCACTGAAACGGTCGCGAAGCTTTTCGCCCTCTTGCAGCGGCGCAAACGCTATCGAAAGCCGCGCGTTCTTCATGCCAAGGTCATGAAGCTGCTCGACAATCGCATGTTCAAACCGCCTTGCAGCCTCTTCTCGCGCATGCGTCAGCCGAAGCGAAATCTCTTCCAGTTTCCGCGTCATCTGACGGTATTCCTTTTCCAATCGCTCGGCCGCCTCGTCGGAATCCTCCAGTTCGCTCAGTTCCGCCTCGATTTTATCCCGATAACGAATCATATCCTGGGTCGTCGCGCCATATTTGCGGTTCAGCCGGCGAAGCAGATCCAGTCGGCTTTCCACGCGTTCGGCTTCTTCGCCGTCATAATCCATATCCTCACGCAGATCGCGCAGATCGCGCGCTGCGTCCTCCACTTCGTAGCAAAGGCCATCCAGCCGCGCGTAAACCGTCTCATACCGCGCGTCCAGCGAGGCAACCGGTTCCAGCGCGTTGACGCCCTCGCGAAGCATCTCCACCGCGGAAGAGCCGCCTTCCACGCCGTCGCTGAGCAGCGCGCAGGACTCGTCAAACGCCGACATGATCTTTCCCGCGTTGCGATAAAAGACCTTCTGGCGTTCCAGCTCTTCTTCTTCGCCCGCCGTCAGATGCGCGCCCCGCAGCTCTTCTAGCTGGAAGCGCAGCATATCAATACGCTGTTCCCGCTCTGCAACGCTTTTTCGCAGTTTGGAAAGCTTCTGCGCCGTCTGCCGCCACGAAGCATAGGCCGTCTCATTTTCGATAAGCATCGGATGAATCTCGTCCGCCGCATATTCATCCAGATAACCGATATGGTTTTTGCTGTCCAGCAGGAGCTGATGCTCATGTTGGCCATGGATATCGAGCAGCTGTGCGGAAACCTGCCGAAGCGTTTGAAGCGGTACGATCGTGCCGTTGATCCGGCAGATGTTCCGTCCCGCGCTGGTCAGTTCACGGGAAATCGACGCGGTATCCTCGTCTCCGGTCAGCGTCAGCTCGCTGAGCACCGACTTCACTTTCTCGTTATCCGCAATGTCAAAGACGGCTTCCACGCGCGCTTTCATTTCGCCGCTGGTGATCAAATCCCTGTCTGCGCGCTCACCGAGCACCAGATTCACTGCATCCACGACAATGGATTTGCCCGCGCCGGTTTCGCCGGTCATCACGTTCATGCCCGGTTCAAAATCAATGGTCATGTCGTCAATCAGCGCAAGATGATGAATGCTAAGCTGCAAAAGCATCGCGAATTCCCCCTCTTACTTGACGATGTTTTTAAAACGGCGGATCACCGCGTCCACCTCTTCGTTGGAACGCACAATCACCAGAATCGTATTATCGCCCGCAATCGTGCCCAGCACCTCCGGCCAGCGCAGGCTGTCCACCGCTTCCGCCGCGACGTGCGCGCTGCCGGAAAGCGTTTTGATGACGATCAAATTGTTTGCCCTGTTGATATCCACCAACGAATCGGCAAGCATGCGGATGAGCCTGTCGCCCACGCCCTGATCGTTCTTATCGATTGTCGCATAGCGATAATTCCCATCTTCAGCAAGCACTTTGAGCAGGTGCATTTCCTTGATGTCGCGCGAAACGGTGGCCTGCGTAACCACCATGCCGTGGGCGCGCAGGGCTTCGGCAAGCTCCTCCTGCGTCTGAATGCTTTGGCTCTCCACAATTTCGCGGATTAAAGCCTGCCGTTTGGCCTTCATAAGCGTCCTCCTTATATCAGTCGGTTACAAACTCCACTGTGAAAGCTTATCTTTCAGCAGCGAGAAAAAATTACGTTCTCTGGGAAAACGGACGAGTTGCGCGTCATGCGGCGAACGCGTTACCGTCAGCCGCTCACCGTTGCGCATGCGGCTGACGGCCTGTCCGTCAATGGAAAGCTGAATGCCGTCGCGCATTTCCTTCATGTTGAGCAGCAGCGTTACCTGCTCCGCCGCAGAAAGCACGATGGGGCGCGATTGCAGCGAATGCGGACAAATCGGGTTGAGCACGAAGCACGGCACGTCCGGGCTGACAATCGGCCCACCCGCAGACAGCGAATAGGCCGTCGATCCGGTCGGGCTGGCCAGCACCACGCCGTCCGCAATGTAATGATCCACCAGCGTGCCGCCGACGAGCGCATCCAGCGCAATCATCCGCTGAGACAGGCCGCGAGAAACGCTCACTTCGTTGGTTGCATATGCGGAAACGGGCTTTCCATTGCACATGCCCTCCACCTTGAGCATCATGCGCCGTTCGATGGCGTATTCGCCGCGCACGAGCATATCCAGCGCATCCGGCAATTCCTGCGTCTGTGTTTCAAGCAGAAATCCCAGCCGTCCGAGATTGATGCCCAGAATCGGAATATCTCTGTCCACATACATATCCAGCGCGCGCAGCACCGTGCCGTCGCCGCCAAACACGAAGAGCATATCGACCATCTGCGCATCCGGTTCGGGCAGATAGCGCGCGTTTTCAGCCTCTTCACCCAGTTTTTCGACCAGTTCTTCGCGGTCATCTTCAAAGAATATCGGCTCGATGCCCCGTGCGCGGCAAAGTTCAGCGCAAACCCGAACCGTATCATAAACCGACGGCTTATTCTGATTCAGATAAAACATCGCGTTGCGAATCATGCGGCGATATCCCCCTTCTCTCAGGAATTTAAGCGTTGCCCAGCGATTCATGCGCCTGGCGCACAACCTCGGCGGCTTCCTGTTCGGTCACACTGTGTGTCGCGCGCTCTTTGGGCAGAATATGCACCAGAAACTCGATATTCCCTTCCGGCCCCTTAATCGGCGAAAAGGAGAGATTCTGCGCCGTCCAGCCCATATCCGCATCGATAAAATGCAGGATTTCCTTCACAACGTCCAGATGCACCTGCGCGTCGCGAACCACACCTTTCTTTCCCACGCGGGCACGCCCGGCCTCAAACTGCGGCTTGATGAGCGAAATAAACTCGCCGTTTTCGCCCATAATCGCGGCGGCCGCGGGCAGAATCTTGGTAATCGAGATGAAAGATACGTCCATCACGCCCAACGTCGGGCGCAGCGGCAGATCATCCGCCGTCAAATATCGGGCGTTCGTGCGTTCCATCACCGTGACACGCGGATCATTGCGCAATTTCCAATCCAGCTGGCCGTATCCCACATCAATGGCGTACACATGCGCCGCGCCGTTTTGCAGCAGCACATCCGTAAATCCACCCGTAGACGCGCCCAAATCCATCGCCACACGATCTTTGGCCTCAACGCCAAACACCGCGAGCCCCTTTTCCAGCTTCAGCGCGCCGCGGCTGACATAACCCGTGCCCGTCTGCCGCACAATCAACTCATCCTCTGGCATCACCTGTGCAGACGCTTTATCCACCTTATTTTCGCCGATATAGACCACGCCGGACATCACCAGCGCCTGCGCCTTTTCCCGGCTCTGCGCCAGTCCGCGCTCCACCAGCGCAACGTCAACGCGTTTCTTATCCGACATGACTTTTCTCCTTGTTGTCCACGATTTTTTCAATTCGATCCGCCAGTTGACGCGGCATCAGCCCGCACTCCTCCAGCAATTCCGGCACGGAGCCATGCGTGATGAAGCGGTTTTCCAGCCCGATAATCTGAATCGGCGCATCCGCATTTTCTTCCACGCAGACGCGTGCAATTTCCGAACCGAAACCGCCGATCATTTCGCCCTCTTCCACGGTGATAAGCTTTGCCCCCCGCGCAAACAACGCGCGCAGGCAATCCATATCCATCGGTTTAAGCGAGCAGCAATCGATCACGCCGACGGACAATCCGCATTTAACCAGCAGCTCGGAAGCCTGAATGGCGTTTAGCGTCATTCTGCCGTAGGCGAGAATCACCGCGTCCTGACCGCCGGGAATCAGCGTCTGCCACTTGCCGACGGCAAACGGCTCGCCCGTTACGTTCTGCGCATAGGGCACAATGCCGTCTTTGGGATACTGCACGACGCACGGGCCATCCACCTTGAGCGTCGCGCGCACCGCCTGACGAATCTGCTGCGTGTCTCTCGGCGCAAGCAGCGTCAGATTGGGAATGCTCAACAGCATCGGCACGCTCAAAACGCCGTGGTGCGTCTTGCCATCGTCGCCAACCAGCCCGACATGATCCGACAGGATGCACACCGGCAGATTCTGCAAACAGACGTCATGCACAATCTGATCGTATGCCCGCTGCAAAAACGTGGAATAGACCGCAAAATACGGCCGGTAGCCGCCGCGCGCCATGCCCGCCGCCATGCTCACCGCATGCTGCTCGGCAATGCCCACGTCAAAAAAGCGGCTGGGATAGTATTCCGAAAATTCCGAAAGACCTGTACCGCCTGCCATCGCCGCCGTTACGGCGACCACGCGCGCGTCCTCCGCCGCCATATTCACCAGTTCTTTGCCCGCCGCCTGTGCAGCGCTTTCTTTGCTGCTCTGGCTGCGTTTCATGCCGTTTTCCACGCGAAACGGCGCAACGCCGTGAAACTTTTCCGGCTGACGCTCAGCCAAATCGTATCCGTGTCCCTTTTGGGTAATCACGTGAATCAGCAGCGGCGTATCCTGAACCTGTTTCGCCTCTTCAAACACGTGGGTCATCTCTTCGATATTATGGCCGTCAAACGGGCCCAGATATCGGAAACCCAGCGCTTCAAACATCTCGCCGCCTGTCGTCACGGATTTAACCATGTTTTTCGCATTTTCAATCGCATGCGCCAGCGGCTTGCCGATGAGCGGGATATGCGTTAATTGGTTGCGGATGCGCTTTTTGTTGCCATACCAGGACGCGCTCGCGCGAAGATGCTTGAAATATTCCGACAACGCGCCCACGTTTTTCGAGATGGACATCTCATTGTCGTTGAGAATGACAATGAGCCGCGTATGGCCGTTGCCCGCGTCATTCATCGCCTCGTAACACATGCCGCCCGTCAACGCGCCGTCGCCGACAATCGCCACCACATGATAATCCTCATGGTTTAAATCCCTGGCGCGCGCCAATCCAAGCGCCATTGAGATGGAAGTCGATGAATGGCCCGTATCAAACAGGTCATGCTCGCTCTCCGCGCGACACGGAAAACCGCTCATGCCATGATAGGAACGCAGCGTTTTAAACTGTTCCTGACGTCCGGTGAGCAGCTTATGCGCATAAATCTGATGGCCGACGTCAAAGACAAGCTTGTCCGTCGGACTGTTAAACGCCCTGTGCAGCGCGATTGTCAGCTCTACGTCGCCCAAATTGGACGCCAGATGGCCTCCCCGTTGCGAAACCGTATCGATAATCGTCTGCCGCAGTTCGGCAGCCAGTTCATCCAGCTGCTTGGCGTCTAGACGCTTTACATCCTGAGGCCCACTGATGCCGGGCAGAATCGCCATCGACCGCACCTCCCCTTTAGTTTTTCCTGTTTTTCTTTCGTTTCGGCTTTTTACTCTCAAAAAGCGCCATCGCCTTGCCGACGAAGAGCACGATATTCGCGCTCTGCTCGATCGCGATGGATTTACCCACCGCTTTGCCGCCGATCATAAAAGCCGACGTAAACGCAGCGATCAGCACGGACGCTACCGCCGTCGGCAGCCCCATTGCCGCCAGATACAGCGCAATGACTGAACCCGCCGAACCGCTGACAACGCCGACAATGTCGCCCACCACGTCGTTGAGCAGGCTTGAAACGCGTTCTGCCTTACGGATCAGCTGGAGCGCCTGCTTTGCGCCCCGAATGCGTTTGGAGGCCATCGCAATAAACGGCTGTTCATCCGCCGACGTGACCGCCGTGCCGATGACGTCGGTAATCACGCCGATGGAAATCAGCACGATCAACGCCAGCAGCGCAACCAGCAGCCCCGCAGAATCGACAAACAAACTCGTTAAAACAGACATTACCACGGAAAGCGCAAAAGAAAGAATCACGACAGTCAGCACCCATTGCCGCTTTTCCTGTTTTGTTTTTTCCCTTTTACTCACTGGGTTTCACTCCATCATAATCTTAAAAAAGCCCACGAAAACCGTGGGCCGAATCGCAAAAAGAAAGGTGGTGATACAACAAATAGACCTTGCGGCTTAGGTTCGGTAGGCTTTCCCCGCGCGTTACTCCCTGTCGCCATAGAAGCGGTTTCCCTTTAAAGCGCGCGCCGCGTCGTTTCCGAACGCGGGACCGAATTACCACTGAGACCACACTGTAATCTCTGTTATATCCTCATCGACAGTCTAGGAGCTTTCCTCGGCAGCCTCGGTTCTTTCCTAGCCTCTTTTGCAGTCGTGGTTTCACACAGCGATCGCGGCGGCTTCCGTGAGCCTTTGGTCACCGTGCGTTGTTCCGTGATCCACCACAGCCGCTCAAGGCAGGCTACACTGCAGGCAGCTTTTGTACCACCATGCAGGTTTTCATGACGCAAAGCCGTCATGCCTCCACGAAAAATGGGTCGAGCTCCGCCATGCCATTGACGGCCGCCCATAGTTCTTACTCCCAGCGCCAACCCCCGACTGGGCGTCAGCAGCCAGCGCCAGAAACTTCATCGATATGCCCTTTAACGGATTTTTAGCCCCGTCTTCAGAGAGAACTTTGCTGACTAGAATACTGCACCACCTATCTTTTATTATAGCACGGTTTTTCTCTTTTTTCAATCGTTCAAACCGACGGGTCAACTTCTTTTATGCCATCAAAACGCCCACCAGAATGCCCAGCAGTGCTCCGGCCAGCACCTGAATCGGCGTATGGCCGACCAGTTCCTTGAGATGCTCGTCGTCAAAATTAAATCCCTTGCCGGAAAGGCCCTCGACGATGTGGTTGATGACGGCGGCATTTCGGCCCGTCGAACGGCGGACGCCCGCCGCATCATACATCGTCACGCCCGCAAAGCAGAACGCAAGCGCGAAGACCGATGAAGAGAAGCCTTCGTGAAAGCCAATCACCATCAGCATCGCGCACGCCATCGACGAATGCGAAGACGGCATACCGCCGGAACCGAGCACCCGCGTGTGATCAAACTTTCTGCTGATGGCAAGCGTCAAAAGCACCTTGATCGCCTGCGCGATGGCCCACGCCAGCGCCGCCGCCTGAATGACGCGGTTGTTGATGATCTCCAGTAATATAGCCCCCACGTTTGCTCCCCCTGTTTCTTACTTCTTTCTCTTTGCCAGCGCCTCGGCAAATTCGCGCAGGAACCACGCCGAATCTCCAAAGACTGCAAGCGCTTCTTCGGCCTGTGTCCACAGCTCGCGCGACTTTTTCTGCGCCGCCTCCACGCCGACCAGCGACGGCCACGTCATCTTGCCGCGCTGCTCGTCCATGCCGGTTTGCTTTCCCAGATCCTTTGCGTCGCCCATTACGTCCAGCAAATCGTCGTCGATCTGGAACGCGAGCCCAACGCACGCGCCGAATGTCCTCAGCGCGGCGATCGATTTTTCATCCGCACCGGCAATATACGCCGCAGCCAGCAGCGGCGCGGTCAGCAAATCCGCCGTCTTGTGCGTGTGAATATAGTGCAGCGTGGCTTCGTTCGGCTCCCGATGCTCGCTGAGCAGGTCGATGCTCTGTCCGGCCACCATGCCGCCGACACCTGCCCTCTGTGCGATTTCCCGCGCCGCGAGGATATGCCCTTCCAGATTCGCTCCGTAATCCAGCGCGTTCTTTAGTATACACTCATACGCATAATTAAGCAATCCATCTCCGGCTAAAATTGCAAATCCTTCGCCAAAAACTTTGTGATTTGTCAACCTTCCGCGGCGATAATCGTCATTATCCATGCCGGGCAGATCGTCATGAATCAATGAATAGGTATGAATCATTTCCAGCGCCGCGGCAGGCACTCGCGCCTGGCTGATATCTCCGCCCAACATATCGCATGCCGCCAGCAGCAGCACCGGGCGCACACGTTTGCCGCCCGCCAGCAGGCTGTAACGCATCGCCTCACACAAATGCCTGGGAATCTGCATGTCGTTCGGGCAGTCCGTTTCGGTCTGCGGCAGAATTTTTTCGATGGTTTCCTCAATCATCGCGACATAGCGGTCATATTGCTCACGATAATCCATGGTTTTTCTCCTCAAACGGTGTGATCTCCGCCGTTTCCGGGTCAATCTGTTCAATGCGTTTCCGGCTGTCCTCCAACTGTCGCTTGAGTTGAGCGGCCAGCGTCACGCCCTTTTCGTAGGTCTTCATCGTCTCGTCAAGCGTCATATCGCCCGTCTCCAATCGCGCGGTCAATGCTTCCAGCTCACTCATGCCCGCTTCAAACGTCTGTTTCTTCGCCATGGCTTTCCTCCTTGCTCAGCACCTCTGCATGAATCACGCCGTCCGCAAAGCGCACAGTCACCTCGTCACCCACGCAAAGCCCTCCGGCTTTTGATATCGCACGCCCCGCGTTTTGCACAATGGCATACCCGCGTTTGAGTGCGGCATATGGGCTGAGCAGTTCAAGTGCCGCCGTCTGCGTTTCAAGTCTCGTTTGGCGGTTTTGTATCTGGCGCTCGGCCGCGCGGAGCAGCGCATCCATCCGCTGTGCGAGCCGCTCTTCCTGCCGACGAATGGTAAAGGACGGATGGTTGGCGCTCAATTTTATCTGGGCGAGTTTTAATGCGTTTTGCCGCTCGGCAACAGCGTTTCGGGCGCTTTCCTGCATCTGCCGACGCATGATCTCAATTTTGTTGAGCATTTCATCCCGAACCGGCACGACACACTCGGCCGCCGCAGACGGTGTCGGCGTGCGCAGATCCGCCGCCAAATCGCAAAGCGTCACATCGGTTTCATGGCCGACAGCGGAAACAATCGGCTTTTTGCACATCGCAACCGCGCGGACGACGCGCTCTTCATTGAACGTCCACAGATCCTCCATCGAGCCGCCGCCGCGCGCCACAATGATGACGCTCACATGTTCCAACCGCTCAAGCAGATGAATGGCTTCAACCACCTCTTCATCCGCCCCGATTCCCTGCACACGCACCGGGCAAAGCAGAATATGCGCATCCGGATTCCGCCGCAGCGACACGTTCAAAATATCATGAATCACTGCGCCTGTTGGCGAGGAGACCACGCCGATCGTATCCGGATACGGCGGCAGAGCCCGCTTTCGTTCCGGTTCAAACAGTCCCTCGCGTCCCAGCTTTTCTTTAAGCATTTGCAGCCGCTCATAGAGCACGCCGACACCTTGCGCGCGCATCCGTTTGACGACGAACTGGCATTGTCCGCCCCGCACGTAAAGCGCCACGCTTCCGCTGGCCACGGCGCGCATGCCTTCAAACGGCATGGCCTGCAAGCCGTCCACATCGCCAGAATACATTACGCATGAAATCGAAGCGTTTTCATCCTTCATCGTGAAGAAAAGCGCGCCAGACTGATGAAATTTCAGATTGCTGATCTCGCCCTTCAGCTCGATTGCGCGCAGCATCGGATCCATCTGAAACATTCTGCGCACATATTCGTTCAGCTGAGAGACCGTAAGTTCCAGATTAGCGGCCATCGCGTTCCGCCGCATCAAGCGTATTGGAAAGCAGCATCGCAATCGTCATCTGTCCCACACCGCCGGGTACGGGCGTGAGATACGCGGCTTTTTCCGCCGCTTCTTTGGCGTTTACATCGCCGATCAGCTCGCCATTTACGCGGTTAATGCCCACATCGATGACTGCTGCTCCCGGTTTAATCATCTCCCCGGTCACGAAGTTCGGCCTGCCAACCGCCGCGACCAGAATATCTGCCTGACGGGCGATTTCCGCCAGATTCTCCGTCTTGGAATGGCAGATTGTCACCGTTGCGTCCGCAGCCAGCAGCAGCATCGCCATCGGCTTGCCCACAATGTTGCTGCGGCCGATGACCACCGCATGTTTGCCGCGCGTCGGAATATCATACGCCTCAAGCAGCTTCATCACGCCAAGCGGCGTACACGGCACGAAGCCGGGCTGACCGCTCATCAGTTTGCCCGCATTCATCGCGTGAAAACCGTCTACATCCTTCTTGGGATCAATCAAAGCCAGAACGCGCGCCTCGTCAAGCCCTTTCGGCAACGGCAGCTGCACCAGAATGCCATGTACCTGCTCATCCGCATTCAGCGCAAGCACCGCTCCTTCCAGCTCTTCCTGTGTACAGCTTTCCGGCAGCCGCAGAACCGTTGAGCGAATGCCCGCGCGGTTGCACGCGTTTTCTTTGTTGCGCACATATACCTGGCTCGCCGGATTTTCGCCCGCGACAACAACCGCCAGATGCGGCGTTACGCCCTTTTCGATCAAAGCCTGCGCGCGCTGTGCGGCGTTTTCTTTCCATTTCTTTGCGACTTCGCGGCCGTCAATCCAGGTTACAGACATGAATATCCCTCCTTTGTTGATCAAACGAAGCTCAGGATTTCTCTTTCTTCCTATTGTTTATATTTTTCCCCGGTGTTCCGCCTGATAAGCGCCTGCGCCCAGAAGTGCGACGCCCACCGCGTTGTCGCCGGAAAGCTCCGGCCGCGCAAAACAAAGCCTGCATCCCAGCCTTGTCTTTCTGGCGCGCTCAAACAGCATGCCTTTGAGCAGCGTTGAGGATGCAACGCCTCCTGCCAGAAGCGCCTGCTTTGCTCCCGTTTGTTCGCTCGCAGCAGCGATCATGCGGAGGATGCTTCGGCTCAGGAAATCAAAAACCTCGGCGGCAATCTGTTCATTCGGCATTGCGCCGCTTTCGATCCACTTCGTCACTTTGTTTTCCGCGCCTGCCATGTTGCAGCTCACGCCTTTGACCGATACGCCGATGAGCCCCTGTGGCTTGCCCTGCATCGCCAGTTTTTCAAGCGAAGGCCCCGCCGGAAACGGCATATGCAGCCGCACGCCGGTTCTATCCACCAGTTGGCCCGCGTGCAAATCCAGACTGCCGCCCAGCAGCGTCAGCCTGCCGTTTTCACAGAGCAGAATTTCCGTCGTTCCGCCGGACAGATGCAAGGCCAGAAACGGTTTTCCGCCGTCGATACCCGCGTCCACCATCGCCGCGCGCACATGGCCTTCCTGATGACTGACAGGATAAAAAGGCACGCGCAGCAAAGCCGCTGCTGCGCGTGCCTGACCTTCGCCCGCGCGAAACACGGGCATATACGAATCCTCCGTTGGGCGCGGACGGGTGCTTGCGCAAACCGCGCAAATCTCCGCGTCCGGCACATCGGCCATCACATTTTGAACCATCTGCGGCAGGTTTTTGACATGCTGAAACAATCCCTGCGACTGCATAAGCCCGCGCGCGCCATCCTCCACCGTCAGCAGCCGCCTGGAAGAGGACAAAATCTCCCCCTCCGGCGTGACCAACGCGCAGGATGTGGTGTAACAGCTTGTATCGATGCCCAGAACAGTTCTCATGCCTGTGCCGCCAGCTTTCTGCTGATGCTGCCCAGCACGCCGTTGACAAACGGGCAGGATTCCTCGCCGGAATACTTGCGCGTCAATTCAACCGCCTCGTTAATCGCCACCGCCGCAGGCAAACCCGTGTACTGCATTTCATACACAGCCAGACGCATAATCGCCAGATCCACGCGGGACAGGCGCGCCAGCGTCCATCCGCGCAGGCAGGCGGAAATCTCGCTGTCAAGCTCATCGGCGTGCTCTTTTACGCCGCCGACAACCGTGTCGATATACGTGCTGTCTTTTTCGTTCGGGTTATAATCGATGAGGTCAACGAGGGTCTGAGCCGTCGCATCCCCGCCAAAGAGTTGTTCAAAAACCAGCTGCATGGCAGCTTCACGCGCTATTGGACGTGCCATTCTTCATTTGCTCCGATCCGTTTTTATTGATTGAAAATGCGCCGCCTCTCAATAGCGGCTGTTCTCGTCATGCTGAAAAAACAGGTAGACGCTTTCCACGAACTTCTTTTTATCCTTCACGCCGCCGATAAATGCGCCAATGAGGCAAAACAGCGCAATCAGCAGCGCCGCGCCGACGCCGATGGTCAGGCAGAGCACGGCAAAAATCAGCCCCAGCGCCATGCCAAACAGCGTACAGGGCACTGTGCCCGGCGTAAGCATCTGATTTACAAACGTCTTCAAATCCATCATGCCTGTTCACCCTGCTCGTTGTCCCCGGTTTCAGCCGGTTCTTCCTTCTCTTCCGGCTGAACGGGCTTACTCTCTTCTTCGCTCTGCGCCGCTTCCTCGAAAGTCTCTTCTTCCGTGGCAGTCTCTTCGCGGTTTTCCCGCTCTGCCACCGGCAGCGGCTCGGCTTCCAGCCCCAGCAGCGCCGTCGGAATGGCATACGGCGAAGCTTCCGTCTTTTCATCCGCCGGAATCGTGCTGTCCACAAAGACGCGCACTTCCTGCACCATCACGCCGGAGCAGGCTTCCAGATACTTCTTGATCTGCTTTTGCAGCGCGGAAATCGCCAAAGGCATGCTGATATCCGATTGCAGCGAAATATGAACATCCACGCGGATGCTCTCTTCATCGCTGTACAGCGACGAGGTGACAACCTTCAGCTCCGCATGCTGATTGAGGCACTTGTTGACCAGCGTTTCAAGTGCCTTGAGCGAAATGCGAACCATGCCGTTTTCGTTGCGCTGGATGGCATAGTTGCTCGAACGCTTCTTCCTGGACGGCAGAATCATCGCAAAGAGCAGCAGGAAAAGCAGCACAAACAGCGCCGCAATGCCTGCCATCGCCGCTTTAACGACGAAACGGCTCATATCCACCGAAGCAATCCAGCCCGTAATCATGTCAAAGGAGATTTTTCCGATAAGCAGCGCAACCACGCCGGCGGCGCAGCCCAGCGCGATCAACGCGCAAAGCAGAATCAGAATTCGATCCCATACAGGATGTTTCAAACTGTATTTCCTCCTTTTCGGTCGTCGTCTGTTATTCCTGCTCGGAGGATTCCTCCTCCTGCTCGGCTTCTTCGCCTGCCTCGGAAGCCGCGGCTTCTTCCTCCGCTTCCTCGTGCGCCGGGGCCGGAACTTCCTGAGCGACCGTGCCCTCTTCCAGCGCGTGCTGCTCCTCTTCCTCTTCAAGGCTCATCGCGATCTTCTGGCTCTGCTGAAGCTCCTCGTTTTCCTTTTCAAAGCTCACGCCGACCACATGCAGATCGACCTTTTCCACGTGCAGGCCCGTCATGGACTCGATGGATTTACGCACGTTTTCCTGCGCGCTGCGGCCAACCTTCTGAATCGGCATGCCGTAATCGACCGTCACGCTCACGTCAACACTGACGTCCTCGCCGTTCATATCCACACGCACGCCGCGCGGCAACTTGCCCTTGCCCAGCAGGCCATTGTTGCCCGCGATGGCGGAGATGCCGTCCACTTCCGTGGTGGCCACGCTCACGATGGTAGAAATGACTTCATTGGCGTATGTGATCTGACCGTTGTTCTGCTCGCGGTCGATATCGACGTTCTGATTTTCGTTCATTTCAAAAACACCTCCCTATGGATATTCATTAGTATAGCAGATTTTTCGTCCGTGTACAATTCCAATTTGCTTATTTTTTGATGAGAATGATTTTTAGTTGCGTCATTTCTATCCCGGATTGCCCGCCGACTGCGTTCAGCAGCCGGTTTCTGGCCGTTTCGTCCATCCCCATTTCCTGTGGAATAAGCAGCGTTACGCCCTGTGCTCCGCAGACAGCCAACGCGTTTTCCGCACCCATTCCCTCAAGGACAGCTGTCATTTGAGCTTCCGTTTCCATTCGGCGCACTATCTGCGTCTTTTGCGACAGCGCATCCTCCTTTGCTGCGCTGTCGGCGCCGGCATCCGCGATTACGCGATCCAGAAGCGTCAATTCTTCTTCTCGCTGACGGTTCAGCCTTTCTCTGATTTGTGTAATCGAACTGCCTCCGACGGCTTCTCCCTCCAATTCCACCCGCGTCACGGGCAGACTGACGACGGACTGCACGTGGGTCCTCTCCGCGCCAATATAGCCGCAAACGCCCAGCAGCGCCAGAAAAAACGCGCCGCAGACCAGCCGCATCGCCCCGACAGGATGGCGATAAGCCATCTGTTTGATTCCCTTTTTTGTCATCATTTTCCTCCCGCCATCACGCTGACCGCCGTACCCGGCAATCCCAGCAGCGCGCAAAGCGCCTGTTCCAGCTGAATCCTCACCAGCGGATCATCTGCGCCCTGCGCCACAGCCACCGCACCGCACGGAATCTCCGCCGCCTCATCCGTTTTGCCCGATAGAAGGCCCGAATTCCGCATCTGCGTTTTCCGTGTCATGATCGTCACCTCCACGCGTCCCGCTCCTTCCATGCGCGAGAGCACGGCTGATGCCTGTTTTTCCAGTCGCGTCGTTTCATCCCCGGTCTGATCCCGCAATGTGCAATAGCCGATCAGCGCAAGCGCTGCCAGCAGCAAAAGAACAAGCTGCGGCGTGAGCGCCGCTTTCAGCCGCCGAATCCAATCCGCCACGCCGCGCCCCCTTCTTTACTGCATCAGGCATTTCAAAATCGCTTCTACGCTCGCCGCTTCACTCAGGGACGCGAGCAGATCCCGCGCGCCGCTCAGCGTCAGATACAGCATCAGCAGTCCGCCAATCATCCGCAAGCTTCCTTTCGCGTCGCTTTCGCCCAGCGCCATCTGGATGACCGCGCTCAGGGCACACAACGCGCAAAGTCTGGCCATCAGACTCATCATCCGTCTGTCCGCCTCCTTATCTGAGCAGCACCGTCAGGTTGCCCACCAGAAGCACCTGGACAATCAGCAGAAAATACATGGTTCCAACGCAGAGCATCGTGATAAAGAAAAGCACGATTGTCCGCGAAAAATCTCCAATGGCGCAAACGATATCACCGTCCGCAATCGGTTCCAGCAGCGCCGCGCTCAGCCGCAGCATAAACACAATCGCCAGCGTGCGAATCATCGGCCCGATCAACGCGCCGATCAGCACCAGCACCGCCGCTACGCCCAACGCATTTTTGACGATCAATGTGCATCCGACCAGTGTATCCATTGTGTCGGAAAACATGCCGCCGACCACCGGCACAAAATTGTCCACCGCATATTTGGCCGCGCGGATCGCCACGCCGTCGATGCTCGCGCTGGTCACGCCTTGCAGCGACATCGCGCCGAGGAACACCGTGAAACTCACGCCCAGCAGCCAGCAGACCGCGCCGCGCAAAAGCTGCGCCATCCGCGTCAGATGTGTGCGATCGGAAAGATGATTGACCGCCGTCACCGCGCATGTACACATCACCAGCCGCAGAATCACCTCCCGCGCCAGAAACACCATGCTGCCCGAAGCCGCTGCAACCATCGGATGCAGAAACGCGGAGGACGCGCTGCCTCCCAGCGCCGTCAGCAGCGTGAGCAGCATCGGCAGAAGGCTTTCCATGTGGCGCGTCATGGTGACGATCGTTTGTTTCGTGTGGGTGAGTTCACCCAATGTCATAACAATGACCGGCATCAGCACCAGCACGAAGCAGGCGCTTTTGCTCATCGTCGAAAGCGAATCCGACTGCGGGGTCAGCGTATGAATCAGCAGGCTGGCCAGAACAACCGGGAGCATGACAGACAGCATCATCTGAAACAGCGCGCCAACCTCTTTGGCGAACGCGCCGAGCACCGCCGTCAGCGCGTCGTCTGCCGAAAAGCTTTCTCCGCCTGCAAGGGCGCGCACCGTCTCTTCCAGACTGCGGTGTTCCGGCCAGCCGGGCACGTCCAGCGCAATATCCGCTGCCTGATCAAAATCCAACCCGTCCATGACGTTTTCAATGCCCGCCTGAACCTGCTTCTCCGCGTCCTCTGCCGTGCAGACAAGCGGAATCAACACGATCAGAAGAAAAAGCGCCGAAAACCGTTTCATTGCAGCGCGCCGACCGCCATCTGCGTCAACTTGAGAAAAATCGGCAGGGACACGCCCAGCAGAAGCAGGCGTCCGCAGAGTTCGGCACGGCAGGCAATCGACGGCGCATCCATGTCCCGGCAGACCTGCGCGGCGAACTGCGTGATCAACACAATGCCCATCGCCCGCAGCATCGTCTGCCCGTAGACCGCATCCAAAGCCAGCGTAGCTAAAAAAGCCTGGATCTGCGTCACATATTCGCCCACCGCGGGCAGCAGCGTCAAAAGCGTCATCGCGCCGAAAGCCACACACAACAACGCCGCCACGCCTGGGTTCATCTGACGCAAAAGCATCGTCATCACCGCTGCGAGCAGACAAAAGCCAATGAGCCGAATCATCCCTGCCTCCTTAATACAAACCGAAGATGCTCTTCACATTGTTGAGCAGCTGCGCCACCAAATCCACCACCAGAAACATGACCACAACCAGCCCAGCCACGGAAGCCAGCACCGCAATATCCTCTCTTCCCGCCTTTTGCAGCACCTGATTCACCGCGAAAATCAGAATGCCCACGCCTGCAATCTGAAACAGCAAATCGATGTTCACATGCCCGTCCTCCCTTTATATCAGCAGTAGAAACAGCGCCGCGCCGCCCGTCACGCCCAATGTTCGGATGAGCTGTGCGCGCCTGCCCGCATCCCGTCTCAGGCATTCTTCTCGCTGGCGCAAACGCTCGTCTGCATCGGAAAGAATGCGAAGCTGCTCGTCAAGCCCCGTCCGTCCCAGCTCGGCCATCACCTGCTCAAAGGCGCTTCTGTCCGTTTGAGAAAGCACGCCATAGCCCGGCGTTCGCTCTGTTTCGGCTGCAAAGATTTCAACCAGCTGCGGATTAACGCTGTTTTCCAGCCGTGCGCCGCACGCATGCAAGAGGCGGGTCAAATCCCGCTGTTCACGGGTCGCATGCAGCTCGATGCTTTGGAGCAGCTTTGCCAGCGGCACACGTTCATAACGAATCATGTCGTTTATCCGCATCAGGGTTCGGCGCATGGCCTGCACCCAGCGGACGCGGCGCATTTCGCCGTCCGCCACCGCAAAGCCGATTGCGCTGAGCGAAATCATGGCCATCACCGCGGCGTTTCTCATGCTCAATCCCTCCTCCCGAAATCGGCTTTCCCTCTGCGTCATACGCCGCAGCCAGTTTTCCGTGACGACCCAGCAGCAGATATCGTTCAAACGCGCCCGCCTCATACAGCGCCCTCAAAACCGGGCGGTGCAACACATCGTCAAACACACCGGCGTGCGCGCTGGCTGCCAGTCCAACGCCGCATCGCGCCGCGTCCAGAAGGGCCCGCACATCGCGCATATCTCCGATTTCATCACAGAAAATTGCCTGAGGCGACATTGCGCGCAAAAGCATCTGGATGGCCGTCAGCTTGTCGATGCCGCGCATCACGTCAAGCCCTGCCTGAGCCGCATCTTCCGGGAATAGTTCTTCCCGTTCGTCGCAAACCGATACACGGACGCCGTCACCCGCAAGCCGCTTTGCCGCGTCGCGCAAAACCGTCGTCTTGCCGCATCCCGGCGGGCCCAGCAGCAATACGCGGCAAACGCGTCCTTCTTCCATCAGAAAAGGAAAGACCGCTTCGCTCGCGCCGCTGATCTCTCTCGCCATGCGGATACACACGGAAGTCGGCGACGACAGCCGCGCTGCGCCGTCGTTGTCCCGCGTCACCCGGCCGCAAATACCCGCGCGGCAGCCGCCTTCGAGCGGGATGAAACCCTGCGCAAGCTGGGTTTCATACGCATAGCGCGAGTAACCGCAAAGCGCCGTTACCAGCTCGTCCACATCCTGCCGAGAAAAAAACGCATGCTGCGTTTCGCTTCGTCCGTCGAAGATAAAGCAGGCGTTTTGTCCGGCATAAAACCGCATTTCTTCCAGCCGCCGCACCCGCAGAAGAGGCAAGTCCAGCAGAAGCCTCGCGGCTTTCGGCGTCATGCGTGCGGCAAGCTTCTGCCTTTCATCTTGCAAAGCGCTCACCTCCCCCTCCAGCGCTGTTTTCCTCCGTTTTCTCATGCAAAGAAAAAACGCAGAGGTTCGTGCCTCTGCGTTCATCTTATGTCGGGTATACGGGTTTTAGCCCACTTCAACGATCTCCGTGCCTTCAATGGCGGCGGCAATCAGGGCTTCGCTGTCCAGCGCTTCCTCCGCTTTCTGAATCAGCTCCATTCGCGGGTGCGTCGCCGGATGTTTGGGCGTAAAGACCGTGCAGCAATCCTCATACGGCAGGGAAGACGTTTCAAACGTGCCGATCTTCTGCGCGCGCTCGATAATTTCGCTCTTATCCATGCCGATAGCCGGGCGGAAAACGGGCATATCCACCACCGCATCCGTGCAGCCGAGCGCTTCCATCGTCTGGCTGGCTACCTGACCGATGGATTCGCCGGTAATCAGCGCCTGCGCGCCGTCCTGACGCGCGATGATTTCGGCAATGCGCATCATGTAGCGGCGCATGATGAGCGTCGTATAGTTTTCCGGACATTTGGCGTGAATCTGCATCTGAATTTCGGTAAACGGCACAACGTGGACACGCATCTTTCCGCAGTATTCGCTGAGCAGCCGCGCCAATTCCAGCACCTTTTCCCGTGCGCGTTCGCTGGTATACGGGAAGGAATGATAATGCACGCAGCAGAGTTCCACGCCGCGCTTGGCAATCATGAAACCGGCCACAGGGCTGTCAATGCCGCCGGAAAGCAACAGGCAGGCCTTGCCGTTCGTGCCCATCGGCATGCCCTCCACGGCGGGAATGCGCTTCACGGAGAGATACGCATGATCGCGGATCTCGATCATCATTGTGTGATCCGGATGATTGACGTCCACCGTCAGCTGCGGCACGTGGTCGAGGATATAGCCGCCCGCTTCGCGCATAATCGCCGGAGAATCCAGCGGATAGCGCTTATCCGAGCGGCGCGCCAACACCTTGAATGTGCCGGAAAGCGGTTCCATCATCTTGGCCGCCTGCTCACAGATGGCCTCGAAATTGTCTTTATCCATCTCGATCGCCGGGCTGACGGAATGCACGCCGAACACGCGCGTGACGCGGCGGATGCACTCATCCATATCCGTGAAATCGGATACATAAAAGCGTCCCTCGCTCATCCACACGCGGCCGTTCACCGGGCGCACGGCCTGACGGATGTGATCCATCAGTTTTTTCATGAAGAACGGGCGGTTCTGCCCCTTCAAAAAGACCTCGCCGAAACGAACCAACAGAATTTCTCTCACCGTTTTATCTCCTTTTGAATTGACGAAGCATGCGATAGAGCGCCAGCATATGCCGTGCCGCCTCGTCCATCTCGTCCATTGTGTTCATGGCGCCCAGACTGACGCGAACCGTTCCATCCGCCTGCGCCTGAGACAGGCCCATCGCCCGAAGTGTCGGACTAACCTTCTGCTTATGGGAGGCACAGGCCGAACCGGTGGAAACCAGCACGCCTTCGCCCTCCAGCGCGTTGCGCATCACCTCGCCGCGTACGCCGTCGAAGGACAGGCTGAGGATATGCGGCGCACTGTCCGTCTCTCCGGGCTTCGGCCCGTTGAGGCGGATTCCCCCTTCCTGCGAAAGCACGGCCCACAGGTGCGCCTTCATCGCGTGCATCCGCTCCACAGCTTTTCTGTCTGCCGCCAAGGTCTTAACCGCTTCGCCCAGTCCCAGAATTGCCGGCGAATTGTACGTGCCGGAACGCAGTCCCTTTTCCTGTCCGCCGCCCGTAATCTGTGGAATCAGCCGAACGCCCGGACGCACCGCCAGCACGCCGATGCCCTTCGGCCCGTGAATCTTGTGACCGCTGAGCGCATACAAGTCCACGCCCATGCGTTCCATATGCATGGGCACGCGCATAAAGCCCTGCACGCCGTCCACATGCACGCGGACGTTCGGGTTCTTCCTGCGCGCCAGCTTGGCCAACTCCTCCACCGGCTGAATCGCACCCGTTTCGTTGCTCACCTGCATGCAGCTGACCAGCGCCGTGTGCTCGTCGATCACCGTCTCGCACGCCGCCAGATCGACCACGCCGCGCACATCGATCGGAAGCACACGAACCGTGTGCCCCATCTGCTCCACACGGTGAATCGTCTCCGCTACGGCCGGATGCTCGATGGCGCTGCAAACAAAGTTCGCGCTCTGGCGAAGCGTTTCCGCCACGCCGAGAATCGCAAGATTATCGCTCTCCGTCCCGCCTCCGGTAAAAATCACGCCGCTTTCCTGAATGCCAAGCTGGGCGGCAATCGCTCTGCGGCATTCGCGCATGGCTCTATCCACATCGACGGCAGGCTTATACGCTGCCGAGGCGTTGAAATAGTTTTCGCGCATGCAGCGATCCATCGTGTCGATCACGCTGTCAAACGGACGCGTCGTCGCGCTGTTATCCAGATAAATCATGTTTTCTCCCCTCGGAAAGAAAGCTCCGACCGCTCACGCGCGCCGGAGATCCGTTTTAATCCTGATAAACCCCTGCCGGAAGGTAGCGGCGGATCATATCCACCATTTCCTCGCTCGGTTCAATCACGATCATGTGCTTCTTGTTTTCCTTGACATAATAGAAATAGAACAAATTGCCGTCGCGGTTGCAGAACCAGTTCTTCTTCTCGATGTCCTTCATGGAAAGATAGCGGCGGAACCCGCTGCCCGCAACGTGGCCGCATGCGGAAACGTTTTTGACGTTCATGCTCCCCAGTTCTTTGCGCTTGGCCTGACGAAAAACCTTCGCAAAATCCAGCGACCCGTTGGTGAAGGTATATTCATATTCCACCTTGAGCTGATCCTTGATGAAGAACAACAGCACGGCGCAGGCGGCCGCCATCGCCACCGTAACGAGCGTCAACACGCTGAACTGCACCATCACCACCTGAAGCATCATCAGCGCATATGCGCCGAAGAGCACGATGAACACCCAGCAGAGCGCATAGAGCACGTTGCCAAGCGCATTTGAACGGGGACTGACGATGTCCTCCTTGAAATTATCCATCATAAACGCAAAACCTCCGAATCCTTTGTTTTTCATTATACCACCAAACCCCTTCATTCTTCAAGCCCTGTCAAAGATTCAGCGGCGCAGGAAAAGAAAAAAGAGGAATTCTGCTGTTCGGCCGCGAATAGAAAAATGTTTAAACCCTTTTTTGATCTTTGTTTGACCCATTTTCGGAGGTTTTGAATCGATGAAATGTCCCAAATGCGGCGCATGGAACGCAGCTTACCTGCCCAAATGCACCCAATGCGGCGCGCCGCTCCCTCAAAAAGAGGACGGCCCCGCCGCGTGGGAAGAATCCCTGTACAAGAAAAAGCCGTCGCTGGAAGTGACGACGTTTGACGAAAAAGAAGAGCTTTCCGCATCCGAGCAAAAGCCGCAGTCTGACGACGCAGGCTTTGACCCGGAAGAACTCAACCGCGCCGACTTGACCGACGAGCTGGAAGACCTGAAAAAACGCCGCGAGGATGGCAAAAAACGCATCCGCCAGATGAAGGAGCAGGCCGACCGGGTTCGCCGTTCCATTCAGGAAGCGCAGATCGTTCGCCCCATTCCGGAATCCGACGAGCTTTCCGCCGGATACAGCGGGGACAGCGCCGCAATTCGCCGCCGTCAGCAGCAAAAGCAGACTGCCTATACCCATCCTGACGAAGCGGATGCCCCGCCTGAGGATGATTATGGTTACTTTGGCGACCCGGCCTACGAGCATCCGCTCGCCTACGACGACGACGATCCTCACGCGCCGATTTATTATGACGGCTATACGCCGGATTCCGGCGATCAGGGCGCGCTGACCGACGAGGAATATATGCCCCGCCGCGTGCAGACACGCCCGGCCTACACCGAACAGGATACGCGCGGTTCGGGCAAGCGCAGAAAAAGCCCGCTGCGCATCATCTTGACGGTGCTGCTGTTTTTGCTCGGCTGCGGCGCAATGGGCATAGGCGGCGTGCTGATTGCGCGTCACTTCGTCCTGTCACAGGGAATGCAGGTACGCAATGACAACGAAACCCGCGTCGAACTGACCGCAACAACCGTGGACGATCATCCCGCGCACGTCATCACCATCTACGGACGCGAAAACGCCACCGTCTACCTGCGGGAAATGCAGACCTCCTACGTCATTGCGGACGGCAAGGTATCCATCACCGTGCCGGATTATATGTGGTACGACACCGAGTCCTCCACCTTCGCCACGGCCGTGGAGACCGACACGATGGATATTTCCATCACGCCTTACATCCGCTATTCACAGGAAGGCGACCAGTATCAGCTCGATCCGATTAAATACGTCATCGATGTTCCTCTCTCGCCCATTCGCCTGGTAAAACCGACGACGGTGCGTGCAGACGTCGGCGTTTCTATCTATGAAGTGCAGATCAATGTGGAAAAAGGTTCAACCGTCATCATCGACGGTACAAACGTTTCCACGCTGATCCGCGAAACGGGTAACGTTTCCAAAAATGTGCAGGTGCTTCCGGTCGGCGATAACACAATTTCTATCTCCGTGAAGAGCAAATACTGCCGCGAAAACAAGATGGAGGTCACCCTCTACCGCGCCGAGCAGGATATCCCGCTGGAGCTGGATGCAACTGTGCTCGTCGAATGGAACTACGAACCGATTTCCGCCGAGAAATACGCCGCCGCCACCGCCGAGGAAAAGGCCGCCATGCACATTCCCTCCATCAGCGGCACAACGCTTCCCGGCGCAACGATCACCGTCGATTTCCCGCACCGCAACCTGGAAGTCGATCCCAACACGGGCCGATTCAGCTTCATCCCGCTGTTCTCCCAGCTGGGCAACAACGATGTGGTCATTCGCGCTTCCTACGAGGGAAAGGTCGATTCAGTCATCACGCATACGGTATATTACATGCCCAACGCCGACATTTACACCCGCCGCGCATGGGATTTGGACGCGCAATATACCGATCTGGTGAATTACATCACCATGCGCAAGGGCACCATCTACATGGGCACGGGCACAATCACCCGAATTGTCAGCACCACGCCGCAGATGGCCATCATGAACATCGGCAACGACAATTTTGAAAAGCTGGTCATGCTCGAAAACAGTTCCAAGACGACGTGGACGGTCGGCACGAAATACCGCATCTACGGCGAGGCCTATGGTCTGTACGACACCATGCCGCGCCTGACCGTGCGATATACCTATCTGGTCGAATAACCAAAAATCCTCCCTGACAACAGCCGGGGAGGATTTTCTTTATAAGCTGAACCAGTGCATCAGCACACAGGCAGCCGCTTTCATGCCTGCGTACAGCGAAGAGGGCTCCATCCATTCTTCCCGCGTATGCGCGCCCCCGCCGCGATACATGCCAAAGCTCGCCGAAGGAATCCCCAGTGAGAGTGGAATATTGCAATCCGTTGATCCCATACCGATGGGCTTTTTGCCGCCAACATAGCGTTCCAGCGCGGCTATGCACCTTGTTTCCAGCGCGCGCTGAGCTGGCGGATCGCCAGCCGCACCGCAGGGCCGTTCACCGAGCAGTTTAAGCGTGACTTTCGCATCCGGCATCGTGCTTTCGCGGAGAATCGTATCCAGCTTTTCCTTCATCATCGCCATACACTGCGCATCGTTTGAGCGGTATTCATACAGCATTTCCGCACGCTGGGCGATGGCGTTGACCGACGTTCCGCCGGAAATCACGCCCACGTTATACGTCGTCAGACTGCCCGCGGCACGCGGCACATGCTGGCGATACAGCGCGCAGACCAGGCGGCTGAGCACCTCAATGGCGTTGCGCGCTCCGAAATCCGCAAAGCTGTGGCCGCCGCGCGTTTCCGCCGTAATCCGGTACCTCGCGGAACCGACGGCACGGGCGCAGACATGCGTCGATTGATCATCCAGCGAAAGAAACGCCTTGACGCGCGGCGCAAAATCGCGCATAATGGCTTTGCATCCCGCCAGATTGCCAAGCCCTTCTTCGCAACTGTTGCAGACAAACAGCACGCCGCATGCCGGCCGGGCATTCAATCGGTGAAAAATATCCATCAGCGTCAGCATGCCCGCCACGTTTGCCGTGTCATCGCCAACGCCCGGACAATACAGTCTTCCAGCCTCCTCGCGCATCGGCATGGGCTGAAGATCGGGGAATACCGTATCGATGTGCGCCATGATGACGACGATATCCTGATATTGAGATAAGCCGAAACCACATCGAACGTTTTTCGCATCGTCAATTTCAGCGGACAGCCCTCGCTTTTCCAGCCATGCCTGAATCCATTCGGCGCGCCGCTCTTCGTGATGGCTCGGCGCGGGAATTGCGCACAGCGCCTTGAGCAGCGAAATCGTTTCGCCCTGCGCCGCTTCAATTTCGCGTTCCAGCGCCGCAGTGAGCAATGTTTCCATGCCGTTTTTCCCCCTTTTTGTATTTTTCCATTTATAACATAATTTGGACGCGCGGGCCGCTTTTTCCTGCCGACGCGTGTTTTTTCGGAGGTTCTTCTCGATGGATAAACGTCTTGAAGTCAACATGCGATTTCTCTGCGATGAAAGCCGCATGCTCACAGGCATCACCGTCGCCTATGGCACGACGACATACAGCGAATGGGCGCAGTACGGCCGCGCGCAGGAGATTGACCGGGTGGAAAACGGCTTCATTCCCGCTGTTCGCCCGCTTATTCCCGATACGATTTATGACCTCGCGTCGCTGACAAAGCTGTTTACAGCGGTTGTCACGCTGGCGCTCGTCGAAAGCGGGAAGCTTTCGCTGGATGAGACGGTTGGGCAAATTGACCCACGCTTTATCCATCTGCAAAACGTGACGGTGGGCGACGTGCTCAGCTTCCGCATCAGTCTGCAAACGCCGGGGCGCATCGATACGGCGCCGACCCGTGAAGAAGGGCTCAAGCGGCTTTTCGGCGTATCCGTCTGCCCAACGCCTGCCATCCGCGTTTATTCCGATATGAACGCGATGGTCATCAAATATGTCATCGAGGCCAAGACGGGTCTCAGCCTGTTCGACGCGATTCAGACCTGGATTCTTTCGCCTGCCGGCATGCCAGAAACCTTCGCCGCCGTGCCGGAGGCGCTTCGCGGCCGATGCGTCTGCTATAATTACGAGCATCGCATCGAGGGAGAGCGGCAGATTCTGCGCACCTCTCCGCCGTGCGGCCTGCCGCACGACCCGAAAGCCCTGCTGCTCAGCGACAACGGGCGCGATCTCTGCGGTCACGCCGGGCTGTTTTCCTCGCGAAAAGACATGGTTCGCTTTGCGCAGGCGCTGCTTTCCGGCGAGCTGATCCGCCGGGAAACGCTCTGCGAAATCGGCGTAAACCGAACAGGTTTTTCGCACGGAGACGGCACCTATCGTCAATATCTGGGGTATCTCTGTTTTGCCAAGCATCCGCTGCAACGACTCAGCGAGGTGCCGCACTGGATGGGCGCGCGCTCCATCGGCCTGAGCGGCTTCACGGGAAATCATCTTTCCATCGATCCGGACGCGGAACGTTTTGTGCTGTTTCTCGGCAACCGATGCCACGGGCGCGTTTCGCACATCGTTCCACCCGAAGGGATGGATTTGACTGCTTACGGTTTGAATGCGCGCGGCGTCGGACTTATCAAATGGAACGACGGGCGCATGGTTCCATCCTCCGCGAAATATGTGTATTTCAAAGACGAAATGCTGCATGCGCCGATTGAAAGCCGCATGCGCGCGCTGGGGTGGCTGTAAACTGAAAAACGCCGCTTTTCCCCGACCCGCATCGGAAAAAGACGGCGTTTTTCAGTTTAATCCGGTTTGAACGATTCAGTCTTTGAGGTTCAGCCCCGAAAAGTCAAGCGTCGCAAAATAATCGGCAGGCGTTTCGGCACGGCGGATCATCTGCACGCTTCCATTTTCACGCAGAAGCAGCTCGGCACTCCGCAACTTGCCATTATAGTTATAACCCATCGAGAAGCCATGCGCGCCCGTGTCGTGGATATAGAGCAGGTCGCCCATGTCAATTTTCGGCAGACGGCGGTCGATAGCAAACTTATCGTTGTTCTCGCACAGGCTGCCTACCACATCGTACACATGGTCGCAGGGCGCATTTTCTTTGCCCAGCACCGTGATGTGGTGATACGCGCCATACATCGCCGGACGCATCAGATTGCAGGCGCACGCGTCCACGCCGATATATTCCTTATAGGTATGTTTTTCGTGGCAGGCGGTCGTCACCAGCGCGCCGTTCGGACCAAGTATAAAGCGCCCCAGCTCAGTGAAGATCGCCACGTCGCCCATTCCCGCGGGCACAAGCACCTCTTCAAATGCCTTTCGCACGCCTTCCCCGATGGCCGCAATGTCGTTGGCCGGTTCATCCGGCCGATACGGAATGCCCACGCCGCCGGAAAGGTTGATGAACGCAATTTTCGCGCCCGTCTCGCGGTGCAGCTCTACCGCCGTCGTGAACAGAATTTTGGCCAGCGTCGGATAATAAGCGTTCGTCAGCGTGTTGGACGCGAGAAACGCGTGCAGGCCAAAGCGCTTCGCGCCCTTCTGCATCAGCAGCCGATACGCCTGCGTCAGCTGTTCACGCGTCATGCCGTATTTCGCGTCCTTCGGCTGATCCATGATGTGATTGCCGATGGAAAACTCTCCGCCGGGATTGAAACGGCAGCAAACCGTCTCCGGAATGCCGCAAGCCTGTTCCAGCGTGTCGATCAGCGTAAAATCATCCAGATTGATGATCGCGCCCTGACGATAGGCGCGGGCAAACTCGCGTCCCTGCGTTTCATTGGAAGAAAACATGATTTCGTGTCCCGCGAAACCGGACGCGCCGCTCAGCATCAATTCCGTTTCCGAGGAGCAATCCACGCCGCATCCTTCTTCGTGCAGAATCTTCAGGATAAACGGATTGGGCGTAGCTTTCACCGCGAAATATTCCCGAAAACCGGGGTTCCACCCAAAGGCCGCTTTCAGGGCCCGCGCAGTACGCCGAATGCCGGCCTCGTCATAAATATGGAAAGGCGTCGGATAGGTCTTCACGATCTCCCGCGCCTGATTCAGCGTCAGAAATGGCTTTTTGCTGCCCATATGATCCTCTTTTCCCCGCTTTCAGCGGCCTCCGGTCAATATGGATTTACTATACATGGGAAGGCCGCGCGTTGTCAAGGAGAAATTTGCGAAAATGATGGATTTACCTTTGCAAAAATGTCAAAAAGAGGATATGCCGACCGACATACCCTCATCTTTGCAGGATTAACCCCGTCTCAAATCAAAAAACGCATTCAGCGCCAAACGGCATTCCGCCTCCAGCAATCCGCCTGAACAGGGGATCACCCGCCCGAACGACGCATCCTCTGGCAGATCGTAGAGACTGCCTGCACAGCCGCATCGCGGATCATATGCTCCGAAAAACACCGCGTCAATGCCGGCCATCACGATCGCGCCTGCGCACATCGGGCAGGGCTCCAGCGTCACGTAGAGCGTACAGCCTTCCAGTCGCCGCGTGCCAAGCGCCTCAGCCGCGCGGCGAAGCGCCAGCACCTCGGCATGCGCCGTCGGATCGCCGCTCGTCTCCCGCTCATTTCGCGCACACGCAATGATTTTTTCTTTGCAGACAACGACCGCGCCGACGGGCACTTCGCCCGCCATCTGCGCTTCGCGCGCCAACTTCAGCGCTTCGCGCATCCACACTTCATGCATCATCCGCGATTCTTTCCCCGGAAAAACAGCGCAACGGTGCCGGGGCCGGAATGACTGCCGATAACGGGGCCGACGGCGCTCAGGAAAATCTTTTCGGGCGCGCAGCCGAACGTCTTCACCAGCGTATCCTTAACCAGCAGCGCATCCTTTTCGCAGTCGCCATGGCTGATGAAGATGACCTGATCTTTGTCGGCTTCCAATTCGCCAAATTTCATGGCAATCGCGCGAAGCGCCTGCACGCGGCCGCGCACCTTGCTTCGGGCAATCAATCGTCCCTCGCTGTCCACATGCAACACCGGCTTGATTTTAAGCATCGTACCGAAAAAAGCCGCCGACGGTGAGCACCGGCCGCCGCGCTTGAGAAAGTGGAGATCATCCACCGTAAACCAGTGGGCGTATTCCTGCAAATGCGCTTTTGTATAAACGGCATTCTCTTCAATGGGCATGCCCGCGTCGCGGCGAAGCAGCGCGTCATAAACAACCATACCTTCGCCCGCGCTGGCGGAAAGCGTATCCACCAATTCAATCACCGCATCGGGGTATTCCTCAAGTACCATGTCCCGCGCCATACACGCGGAAGCATACGTACCCGAAAGCGCAGAAGAGAAAATCAGCCCCAGCACAGCCTCGCCCTTTTTCGCATGCGCTTTAAACGCCTCGGCAAAATCTCCCGGCGAAACCTGAGACGTGGTGCACGTCTCGCCCGCACGCAGTCGATCATAAAACGCCGAACATCGCGCCGCATCGTCAAATGGCTGCGTGCTGGTTTGCCCCGAAATCGTATACGAAAGCGGAAGCACCTCAAGCTGGGCAAAGCGGGCGGCAATTCCCGCATTCAGATCCGAACAGGAATCCGTCAGAATTGTATACATTGTTATCCTTTCTCAGTCATGATTGACCGATGTGTTTTTCTTTTTTCTTCTTCGATTTAAACACTCCCTTTTCCTTCTTCATGACGAAAGATGTTCATTTTTTATCAAAATCTGTATACAGAGCCCCTGTCCCTGCGCGCAAACGCTAAGGCTCGCATGCAGCCCCTGCGCGCTCAACCCATCGCAAAGGCGCTGCGCCTCTTCCGTCGCCCGGCGCACGGCGCGTCTTTTGCCATGCTCCGCGCAGTTTTCCGATTTGGAAACCAGCCGTCTCGCCTGCTCGGCCGACAGATTTCGTTCGGCGATGATCCCCGCCACTTCCACGCGGTTTGACTTCGGCGCATCCAGCAGCGGTTCGGCCTGTTCCAGCGACAAGTTGCCCCGCATGACCGCATTCTGCGTCTCTTCATCCAGTTTGAGCATCGCAAGCCGCCGCCGGATTTCCCCTTCCGGCAAGCAACATTTTTCCGCCACTTCGGCGCGCTGAAGAAGCGCCGCCTCCTTCAAAAAGGGGGCCGTCTGCCGGGTAAAATGGTCTTCCAGAAAACACGCGGCCGCGTCCGGCTTTCTCCCCGGAATCTGCACTGCGTCGATCTGCGTCATGCCCAACAGGCGGCAGGCTGCAAGCCGCCGCGCGCCGCACACCAGCATATAGCGCCCGTTTTCTTCATTCTCCTGCACGACAATCGGCTGCAACAGTCCATGTCTTGCGATGGACTGCGCCAGTACGGGAAGCGCCGCATCTTCTTTCAGCCGGGACGAAATCATTCCCCCGTAAATATCGGCAAGGCGCAGACGCACGGCCTGTACACCTTTTTCCTGGGATTCTGCGGCCTGCCGCCTGCGTTTCATAAGCCCTTCCCCCTTGATCTTCTCTGTCAAGGAGTATATGCCGCGGGTGAAGCGTTTGATGATGACCCATCCAGATATGTTTGAACCGTCGCGCTTTTGTCCGAAAGCCAGAGCGTGATACATCCACTTTCATCCGTTCGATAAATCGCCGCGCCGACCGATTCAAGCGCCTTGATCACGCGCTCCGTCGGATGACCGTATCGGTTGTTTGCGCCAACGCTGATCATCGCCAGACTCGGCGTCGTCTTTTCGACAAACGCGTCGCTTGTCGCGTATTTGCTGCCATGATGCGCCACCTTGAGCACATCGCAGTCCGGCGGATCATCCATTTCGCTTTTTGCAGGTAAATCGCCCATCATCAGGATTTTCGTTCCCATCGACTGCGTATAAAGCACCAGAGAACGTTCGTTCTCACCTGTCAACCCCTCGCGCGGAGAGAGCACATCGAAAACATAATCGCCGGATACAATCCGATCGCCTGCCGATACGGTTTCCGGCAAAACGCCCTTTTCTTCCGCCGTTCTGAATCCGTTTTGAACGGCAGTAGACGCGTCCTCCACTTGCGTGCCGCTCGGCATGACGACGCGCGAAATATCGATTTCGGACTGCATCAGCACGTCAAGCGCGCCGGCATGATCTTCATCCAGATGAGACAGGATCAGGGAATCGACATACAGCCCCTCGTGCCGCAGATAGCGAAGCGCATCGTAACTGTTTGCGGCACCCACATCCACCAGCGTCGCATGCCGTCCATGCCGAAGAATCGCCGCGTCGCCCTGTCCCACGTCGAGCTGCACATAGCGTGCATCCGGCGCAAACCGGGGCAGATAGCTCAGCGCAAGGGCACAAAGCGCCGCCGCAAAGGCTTTGCGTCTGGCCTTTCCAAATCGAATGCGGCTGCTGAACAGCATCATTACGACAATGGCTATGGGAATCGACCACACATACGGCGCCGGCAGGCGGCAGATGTTTCCTTCCAGTTTGGCCAGTTTCACAATCAGCGCTTCCGCGCTGCCCGTCGCCCATCCAAGCGTTCCTCCTATAAACCGACCGACAGTCGGCACAAACGCACCTGCAACAGAGCAGACGATTCCACCCATCATGATCACGGACATCAAGCCTCCCGCTGCTGCGTTCACAGGCAGAGCCAGCAGCGGAACATAACCGTAAAAGAGCAGCTGTATAGGCATGGCAGTGATCTGCGCGCTCAGGCTGAGTGTCAGCGCTTCAGCCGCGCGCGGATGACGTCGCACCCATGCCATATGCCGGGCGCACCATGCGTAAATCGTCCCGCTCGTCAGCAGAATTCCCAGTAACACGAAAAAGGAGAATTGGAACGACGCATCCAGCGGCCAAATCGGGTTGATGAGCGCCATCGTCAGCGCCGCAAACGCCAATGCTGTCAACGGTTCATAGCGTCTCCCTCTGCATTTGGCCAGCCCGCGCAGAACGGCCATGATCAACGCGCGGACAGTTCCGGCCGCCGCGCCCGTCAGACCTGTATAGAAAAGCAGACCGACAGTCTGCAACACGAAACGCATCCACCTGCCGTAGGGAACGCGGCTCAGCACTTTCTCCATCATGAGCGCAATCAGCGTCAAGTGCATGCCGGAAACCGTCAGCAGATGGACAATGCCCGTCAAACGCATGGCGTTGACCAGTTCTTTATCCATGTTTTCGCGGTTGCCCAACAGAATGGCCTGAAACAGTGGCGCATGCTCACCAAACACATTCTCCATGTGCCGCATAAGCCGGTTTCGTATCTGGCGTAACGTCTCGCGCATCGAAAAACGCTTTGCGCCTGAAGCCGTCCAGTTCGGAAGCACGTAGCCGGATAATTCATAGTTCTGTGCCAGTGCGCGAACTCTTCCGTTTACGCCGCCGGGATTGCGCGATTCGCTTGGCGCAAACAGTCGGCCCGTTCCCGAAATTGTCTGTCCGACAAAAACTTCTTTTCCCTCTTCGCCTTCGTTCGTCATCAGCGTAACGAGTGCCCGCCGATGAAGCCGTTCGCCGTCGCAAAGCACGCCGCGCAGCCATACACGGTTTTCTTTTTCAATTTCATCAATCTCGCCGACGAGCAAAACGCCGGGTTGACTTGGTTCATCGCGCAGCGCCAGCCTTCTGCACGCCATGCCGTTTCCGACGAGAAGAAATACCGCCGCCACAAAAAGAAGCGCACTTTTTCGCCGTTTAGCCCGCAAAAAGGCCGTCGTCAGCAAAAAAGCGCACAAAATTCCAAACGCAGCCGCAGGCGCCGCAACGATCTGCGCCCCATAAATGCCCAACAGGTACGCCGAGCAGAGAACCGCCAGACGACGGCGAACCGGAAACAGAATCAATCGTTCGCGCTCTTCCATCGGCTCCGCCCCGCTTTGCTCAGGTTTTGGCGGACAAGAAAAAAACGTCCGCGCTTTATTTTAACCCGGCGCGAACGTTTATGAACACATCTTGTTGGGTACAACCCATCCGTATAAGGACAAATCCGTTTAATTTTCTGCGTTCTGCAAGGCGATACAACGTTTGAGCCACTTGCCGCGCAGATAATAAGCAAGGAACATTGCCGAAGTCACGATCCACGTAATCGGATAACTCATCAGTAATACCTTCAATTCATGATGAGCCGATACGACGACCGTCACCCAGAATACGCGCAGCAGACACACGCCCGTCAGCGTCATGATGGTCGGAATCAGTGAATCACCCGCGCCGCGCATCGCGCCGGAAAGAATTTCAATGAAGATGTATGTGATATACGTCGGCACAATCAGATAGACAATGGACAGGCCGATTTCAATCACCTGCGCGTCGTCACTGAACAGACCCAACATGGGCTTGGCAATCGCCAGCAGCACAGCGCTGAGCGCAATCGTCACCGCGGCGGAAATGCCCAGGCAGACATTGATGCTCTTTTTCATGCGGTCATAGAGCCGCGCGCCGAAGTTCTGCCCAACAAAGGTTGTAATGGCCACGCCAAACGCATTGATGACCATCCAATACATGCCGTCCACCTTGCCGTAGGCAGTGTAAGCCGCCATCACGTCCGTGCCGAATCCGTTGACGCTCGCCTGAATGATGATGTTGGAAAGTGAATACATCACCGACTGCAATCCGGCAGGCAGGCCAATACGCACGATGCGCACCAGCATATCGCCGTAGAACCGGATCTTTTTAAGCTGCAAGCGGTAGACCTGCGACGTGCGGCAAAGCGTCATCATCACCAGCACGGCGCTGACCACCTGGCTGAGCACCGTTGCCGCCGCTGCGCCCGCAACACCCAGATTCAGGCCGATGACCAGCACAATGTCCAGCACGATGTTGGTCATCGTCGCGCTGACGAGGAAGAACAGCGGCCGCCGCGAATCGCCGACCGCGCGCAGGATGCCCGATCCGATGTTGTAAATCAGCGACGGAATCATCCCCAGGAAATAGATGTTGATGTACGTCACCGCGTAATCCAGCACGTCCGCCGGCGTACCCATCATGATGAGCACGTTTTTGCTCAGACAGATGCCCAGCACGGTCAGCGCTGCGCCGCTGGCCAGCGCCAGAGCCATTGTCGTATGCACGGCACGGGAAACATCCTCTGACCGCTGCGCGCCATAGAATTGGGAAATGATGACCGACGCGCCGGACGACAGGCCGACGAAGAAACCGACCAACAGGTTAATCAGTGTGCCCGTCGTGCCGCCAACCGCCGCAAGCGCCTCTTTGCCGACGAATTTGCCGACAATAATGGCATCCGCTGTATTATAGAGCTGCTGGAAAAATGTGCCGAGCACAATGGGAAAAAAGAACAACAGCAGCTGTTTCCAGATCACGCCCTCCGTGATGGCGTTTTGCATAACTCGCTTTTCTCTTGCCATATGTTTCCTCACAAAAGCTTTCGCCAAGGTCAGACTTTCAGTCTGGTTTATTTTTCAGACCGCAGGTCTGTTATTTTGAAATTCGTTTTTTAATCCGCCGCATTGCGCCGATGGGCAGATGCAGTACGCGTTTCATCACCCGTTGCGTCGCATTCGGGCCGCGAAGCAGCTTCATCACACGCTCGCTTTCAAAGCCGTGCTTCTGATAACGTTTAAAAAACGCAGCTCGCTTTTCGTGCGGCTTCACGGGAACAAGAAGGCTCGGATTGGCGCGCGTCATTCCCTCGAAATTCCTGATTGAAAACGCGTTGAGCTGCATTCCGCTCTGTTCAAGCGCCTGTCTGCCCTTCTGCGTATTAGCCATGACAAAGGAAAGGCCCGTATCGTCATCCCGTTCGGGGCAAATCTTCTCCGCTCCCCACAAATCAGCCAGCGTGATATCCGCCGCGTGACGCTCACCGCGAAGCTGACTGCACGAATGGCAGGACGGTCGCAGATACAGATTTTGCAAAAAACCGTATAGATAGGGTTCTGTCGTCTGCGTACCCGCGTGTTCCTCCCCGTTTTCAAATGTCGCGACGGCGGAAAAGTTCTTCCATCCCAGCCGTTTATCGCGGAATGTATAGGCAGAAACGCGACTTCCGTGCTTTTTTTCCAGCTCGACCAGATATGAAGCGAACACGCCTGGAGAGGGAACGCCGTGACAGACAAAATCCACCGTCAGCAATTTATCGCTTTTCATATTACCCAACGCGGCCAGCAGCCCGTTTATCTGGCACGGTGTGCCGGAAAACAGCACCGGAATCTCCCTTTTCAGCAGCGAAACCGCGTTGCCGATGGCATCCGTCGCGTCGCTTTGCACATACTTGGAACCGCGCATGCCGGAAAGCTCCGTTTCATCGAATGCGCCAACATGTTCAACGCGCATATTTTCGCCAAACGCCGCGCCAAACACCACGCCGCCCCTTCGGATAACCTCGCGTGCCAACAGCGTGAACACGCCGCCCGACGAGGATTGTCTGCGAAGCGCTTCATCCTTCGCCTGCGCGCCGAGCAGCCGCGCATGATGCTCCGGCATCTCCCGCCCGGCAGGACACCGCTTTTCGCACAGATCACAGGATATGCACTTTTCTCCGTCCACTTTCGGATAGAGAAACCCTTCTGTATCCGGCTGCATGACAATCGCCTGTTTCGGGCAGATGCTCACGCAGGCGCCGCAGCCCGTGCATTCTGCCGGATTCTTCCGTACCGTCTGTCTCATTCCCGTTTTCCTCCCGCCAAAGCCAGAACAGCCGCAATCGTCTCTTCCCGACCCGCCATATACGACGGCATGCGCGCCTTGAGCTGTTCGCGCTCCGCGTCGCCGCGCCGCATCAGCGCGTCATACGCTGCAATCAGCTCCGTTTCCCCGGAAAGCTCCTGTGCGGGAATCAGGTGTCCTTCTTCCGAGCCAAACAAATCGCGCGCTATACCCCGCGCCTTGACCGAATAGCCGATGACCAGCGTCGGCACAAATGTCGAATAGGCTGCAACGGATACATGTGTTCTGGCCGTGACCAACCCGCAAAGCCGTTTCACATACCCTTTATACTGCATGGCGTTCAAACGATCCGACAAAATAAACACCCGCGGCTCGTCTGCAAAATGTGCTTTAATTGCTGAAAGCGCGTCCATATCGTTGTCGTGCGCCCATGTAACATGCGGAATCAGCGCAACGGCACGATCGCTCGTTCTTAGAATGTGCCGAACCAGCGACACAAACGCATTCAGCGCCGCCTCCTTATCTTTGGCGTGGCTGAGCACCAGCGGACTGACATTCAGACCGACAGTCTGTTTTTCCTTCCATCCCGTCGGAAGCGGCAGTTCTTCGGCGGCCATTGTAAACGCCGGATCGCACCACATGCGCACGTTCATGCCTGCGTCACGCATGGCCTGCGCCGTGATGGATTCGCGCGCGACAACCAGATCATACGCTTTCAAATCGTTCAGGCACTCGCCTTCCAAACGTTCGGGGTTCACCGAACACCCCCAAAGCACAAGCGGTTTACCCGCCCTGCGCAATCTGCCGTTGATGACCCGGATATGTTCCTGCGGCGCATAGCAATATGTATCGCCGCCGACGGAAAGGCACACGTCCGCCCGCCTGCCCTCACGGATGACGGGCAGATACTTGCGCGCCACTTCATGTTCACGCGGCATGCCCAGCCGAAAACCAATCGAATTCACCAGGCGGCTCACACTGTACGGCGAAATCTGTTCGTCCAGCAGCCTGGCGACATCCGGCAGATTCAGCTTTCGATCCAGTTCAGCCTGTCCGCTCGTGACACTCACGTGCGCGCCCGCCTGTGCAAACAGCGCGGATGTGGAACGCACAATCGCCTCGCAGCCGCGGTTTTCGCATCCGGAATGATTATAAAGCAATACGTTCATCGCCGAATCCCCCATTTTCTGCCCGTCAGCTTTTCGCGAATGCGCAGCAGGATGTATATCTGCGGAAAACACCCTTTAACCACCGCTCGATAAATGCGCAAATCCCATTGAGGAACGCGGTCTTCCTGCACGCCGTCAAGCACAAGCGGCCGAATATATGCGTTAAAGCGTTTCATGCAGGCCATTATGCCGGTCTCTTTTTCATCCACCCACACGCAGCTTTGCAAAAAGTCGCGGAAATACAGCTCTTTCACACCTTCGCGAAGCAGAATCGCGCTCATGCTTTGCAGCATGGGCTGGTGTGCCTGGCTGTAAAGCCCCATATTCGCCATCGCCGAGCTGCTGTGTACGCGGTAAACATAGGTGTGATCGGAAATATGCGCGATGTTTTTGGCACGCAGATACAGCTGCAAATTCAGCAGCGCATCCTCGCCGATATGCACGCTCTCATCGAGCCTCAGCCCGTCTTCAAACAATTCGCGCACGTAGAGCTTATTCCACAGGTTGTTATAAATGCGGTGCATGTGGATGATCTCCCGAACGATTTCCGACGGCTGCGGCACGACCGGCTCGATTTCCACCGGCACACGGCAGCCCCTTTCCACATCAAAGAGCGTGTGGTTGGCCGAGGTGATTTGTGCGCCGCTTTTCACTGCCGCCTGATACAGAATCGACAGCGCATTCTCCTCCAGCACATCATCAGCATCCATGAACGCAATATACCGCCCCGTTGCCATCGAAATGCCCCGATTGCGCGCGGCGGAAACGCCTTCGTTGCGCACATGCACCACCCTGGCGCGGCTTTCCGCACGAGCAAACGCATCCAGAATCGCGCCGGTCGAGTCCGTCGAGCCGTCGTCGATGAAGATCATTTCGATATTCGGCACGCGCTGAGCTTTCAGACTCTCCAAACAGATATTTAAATAGCGATTGGCATTGTAGCACGGCACAATGACGCTGATATCGCAAGCCTCGGACACAAGCAATCCCTCCCGTTACGGCAGAAAATAAGATAAGCACGGACAGACCTTCAGCGCAGCGTAATACGCCCTCTGCCGAGCGCACAGCGCAGAAAATTGAACGCCTTCCGTCACGCGGGAAACAATGTCCCGATTAAACGCAAACGCCGCCTTCCGGCGTCCCCGATCCTTGCGAAGGGTGCGCAGATAAATGTCGATGTGCGCGCGAAACAGCGCCGTTTGCAGGCCGTTTTTACGGATAAACGCCGTGATGCCCTGAAGCATGGGCTTGGCGCTTTCATACACATGCGCATCGGCGCGCGTCATCGCGGAATCGCCGCCTAAATCATAGCCATAAACCGAACGCTCCGTCATGCGCCATGCGTGCGCGGCATAAAACGCGTCGAGATTAAACAACACATCTTCGCCAACCTTCACGCCGGGCGGCACACAGAGCCCTTTTTCCCGAATCTTTGAAGCGCGATAAAGTTTGGCGCACATGGAATTGAGCGTGCTGTCGGTGCGGACAAGGCTCTCCAGCACCGTCTGCCGGTCGCCGTCGGCGCAGGCCAACACTTCTTCGCGTCCGCCCTCGTCCGTATGCCGAATGGTATATGCGCCGCAGAGGATATCCGCCGCGCCGTCGTCCAGTGCAAGCAACGTTTGCAGCGCATCGGGCGGCAGAACGTCGTCTGCGTCCACAAAGGCCAGCCATTCGCCCCCCGCCGCCGCCATGCCGATATTCCGCGCCCGCGATACGCCGCCGTTGGCCTGATGAATTGCCCGAATCCGCGCATCATTCTGCGCCAGCCCATCCAGCGCCGCGCCCGTTCCATCTGTCGAACCGTCGTCTACGGCAATCAATTCCCAATCGGAAACGGTCTGCGCCTGCACGCACCGCACTGTCCGCGCAAGGGATGTTTCACAGTTATAGCACGGCATGACAATCGATATCATTGCGGTTTCTCCCTTTCCGCGCGCAAAGCAAACGCCGCTTCGCCGCATTTTCGTTTCATCATCTGTACGACGGCAATCAACGGATACGCCGTCGGATATCGCCCTCTCCTGCAAAGCGCCCATACGACGCGGCCATACGGCGTCATTTTTGCGCGAGTCAGCCCGTCAAGCGCCAGATATGGTTTCACTTTGGTATTAAATTCGCGCACAACGCCCCCGATTCCGCCATCCTTATACAGCCGAAGGGCAAAGCTGTTCAGCAGCGGCGCATAATACCGCTCCAACTCGCCGCGCCGCGCCAGCATATTCCGCATGGCCACAAGCCACGGCAGATGCGCCTCCCATTCGCTGTTCCGGCGGCTGCCCGTCGCCGAAGCCGAATGAATACGGTATCGATACGCGATGTGATGCACATAAGCGATATTTCGTGCGCAAAGCACCGTTTCCAGATTAAACAGTGCATCCTCCGCCATCTTCACGCCGGAAACAAGCCGAATATGTTCCCGCTCAATCAGCGCCCGCCGAATCAGCTTGCCGCACATGATGTTGAGCACACAGTCGCCCTCGATCAGTCGGAGTACCGCCGCGTTTTTTTTCTGTTCTCCGTTTTGGCGATACCAGCGTGTTTCCGGCCAAACGCGCCGCGCATGCCCCCGCTCGTCAAACGTCTCATGAGGGCAGACGACCATGTCCACGTCTTCTGCCGCACCAGAAAGCAGGGTTTCGAGCGCATCGGGCGGCAATATATCGTCGCCATCCACAAACGTGATCCATTCGCCCCGCGCATGTAAAAGGCCGAGATTGCGCGCCGCGCTGACCCCCTGATTCTCCTGCGCAAACACTCGAATGCGGTCGTCCCACCCGGCACAGCGCCGTGCAATAGCCAGCGAACCGTCCAAAGAACCGTCGTCAATGAAAATCACTTCAAAATCGCGCATACTCTGAGCAAAAAGCGATTCAAAGCATGCGTTCAAATACCTTTCCGCATTATAGCACGGCAGGATCACGCTGATTTTCACGCCTGTTCCTCCCGTCCCTGCACAAGCGCCGCCGCGCCGCGCACATCGCCGCGCAGCCATCGGGCGGCAAACATCCGCGCGCGCACCTGTGTGCGAATGCCTTTGCCCGTCTTGAGGGTATACATCGCCAATGGCTTTACGCCAAGCAGGGCATGCAGCAGGCCTCGAAGCGTCGCATTCTGTCCCATCTGCGTCATCGCGGCATAGACATCCTCAAGGCTGGGATCGAGTCGAATGCCTTTGCAGATCAGCTTATCGTAGCAAAGCACGGGCAGAACGTCGGCAAGCTCTTTATCCCGTCCGCACGCCTTCACATAGTCGGTCAGCCGCACGCTCAAAGTGATGAGTCGGCGGCAGAGGTTGGGCTTGATCATGCCCATCAGCGAATCGCCGCGCTGCAAATAATTGACATACGGTTTGGTGAGCGCCGCCAGCGTATGCACATGCATTAGATACATGGCCGAAAACAGCGTATCTTCCGCAAAAATTTCGTCGTTCGGCGCATAGCGCAGATGATTTTGCTCAATGATATCCCGCCGATACAGGCGGCACCACGCCTCCTGCCCGTGCACATAGGGCATCCAGTAGCGATAAAAATAATTCGCCAGGCCCATTTGATCGATGTCGAGCGTCTCGTCTTTCATCGGCAGACACGCATTCTGCACGCCGTCCTCCGTCACAAGGCGGTAATTATAGATCACCAGCTGAGCGCCCGTCCGCTGCGCCGCGGCCACGGCGTCGGCCAGCATCGTCGGCTCGACGGTGTCGTCTGAATCGACAAACGCGATATATTCGCCTCGCGCGATATCCAGCCCGGCGTTGCGCGCTGAGGACAGGCCTCCGTTTTCCTTGTGAATGCAGCGAATGCGCGCGTCCATGGCCGCATACCGCGTCATGATCCGCGGGCAGTCATCCCTTGTGCCGTCATCCACCAGAATGAGTTCAAAATCCGTGAAGGTCTGTGCCAAAATACTGTCCAGGCATTTCGCCAGATACGCCTCCACCTGATACACCGGTACAATTACACTGACGCGGCACATGCTTTCTTCCTCCACCCAAAAATGTTTATACGGTCATTATACCATAAAAGCCATGGGGTTGCTATCCCCAAATGAGCGTGCAGCGCGCATGGAAAAAGCCGTTCCCTCCCTTTTGGAAAGAAACGGCTTTTCCCCTTTATTTTCAGCCTACGTCCTGGGCAGACGCGCCGCCGAGCACATCCATTGAATCGACCATGTGCTGCACCGCGTCGTCAATCTGATCCGTGCCCAGCCTCTGCGGATAAACCGCCTGATACACCAGCGCACAGTGATCCGCTGAAACGAGCACCAGCGCCACGCGAAGCGCCTCGTCGTCTTCCGGCGCAACGTTCATCAAAACGCTCTGCGCCGCGCAGCCGCCGACAGTTTTCAAATCCAGCGCCTGCACGTTCGTCGCGCCCGGCCAGTCGCCCGCCACAAGCCCGTCGATCGTCACATCCGACTGCATATAGCGCAGCAGCTGCACGTATGCGCCGCCGCTGAGTTGATAGGTCTGAATGAAATCGCCGTCGTCAAAGGCGACGTTTTCCACCATCTGCGCGTCTTCCGGCAACTGCACAAGCAGCACCGGCGCGTCTTCCTGATCCGCAAAGGCCGCGCCAGCCAGCAGCAGCGCCAGCGTCAGCAACCCGACAATCCATATCTTTTTCATGATACCCTCCTTGCCCGCGCACGGGATTCGCGCCATATTATAGCATGAAGCCCGCCGTTCGTCAAACCGCTTTTCTTTTCCGGCCGTCCGTGTTATAATTCGTTTACCACCTCACAGGGAGTGTCTTTGATGAAGCATATTCTGCTGATTGCAACCGGCGGCACCATCGCCAGCCGTCCAACGGAAAACGGCCTGGTGCCGCAGCTTTTAGCCGACGATATTCTGCGCGGTGTGCCCGCGCTCGGTTCGCTCTGCCGCATTGACGCGGTGCAGCCGATGAATATTGATTCCACCAACATGTCGCCGGACTGCTGGCTGGCGCTGGCCGAATGTCTGCGGGATCATTACGACCGATACGACGGTTTTGTTATCACCCACGGCACGGATACGATGGCCTACACGGCCTGCGCGCTTTCCTATCTGGTTCAGCACAGCGGCAAACCCATCGTGCTCACCGGCGCGCAGAAATCCATCTATGTGCAGGATACCGATGCGCGGCGCAACCTCTACGACGCGTTTGTCGCCGCGCAGGATGACTGCCTTGCCGGCGTTTACATCGTTTTTGACGGGCGCGTCATTCTCGGCATGCGCGCCCGCAAAACCCGCACCAAATCGATGAACGCGTTTTCCAGCATCGATTATCCCGATGTGGCGTTGATCCGCGACGGACGCATTCTGCATTATATTCTTCAAGGAAAGCCGCCGATGCCGCCCGTGTTCCACGATAAGCTGGACGCCAATGTATTTGTGTTGCGCCTGATTCCGGGCATGAACCCCGATGTTCTGCGTCCGCTGGCCAATCGGTTTGACGCGCTGGTCATCGAGAGCTTCGGCGTGGGCGGTCTGCCCTGTTATGAGCAGGCAGATTTTCTCTCCGCCGCTTCCGCATGGAGCAGCGCGGGCAAACCCATCGTCATCACCACGCAGGTGCCGCACGAGGGCAGCGATTTGGCCGTCTATCAGGTCGGCGCGCGTGTCGCCGCTCAGCCCGGCATTTTGCAGGCCTACACAATGACCGCCGAAGCCGTCGTCACCAAGCTGATGTGGATTTTGCCGCAGACGCACGATCTCGCGCAAATCAAGCGGCTGTTTTATACGCCGATTGCTTGCGATTTGCTGCTCTTTGAAGAACACGGTCAGCATACAGACGAATCAAATTGACAATTTCTTCCCGATTTCAAAAAAAAGACGGATTTTCCGCCGTTTTTCTTTTTTTAATATGCCGCTTCCATTTTCTTCACGGTATCATAAAGCCAGCGGTTGACGGGCACATCCAGCCCAAAGCGCGCCGCGCGGCGGATAATCGTGCCCGCGAACAGCTCCACTTCGCTCTTTCTGTGCGCTTCGCCGTCCTGCCGCATGCTGGGCTTGCCCGCAGGCGAGAGCGAATCCGCCAGTTTCACCCAATCGTCAAACTCCTCGTCGCTGATGGGATAGCCCTCCATCGCCGCCAACTTCTGTACTTCGCGCATCGCGGCAATCATGATGTCGCGCGGCTTGCCCGACTGCTGCACCGTACCGTAATCGCCCTCAAAAACCATCACAGTCTGGTTGAGACCGACATTGAGCATCAGTTTGCCCCACTGGCGTCGCACCATGTCGCCGACCGGCTTCGCCGTCACGCCATGCGCATTCAAAAAATCCGCAACGGCCTGCACGCGCGGCGTAATTTCGCCCGGCAGTTTTTCGCCCAGCACAATCATGCCCGCATGCGCATAAGTCAGCGCATTGCCCACCTTCACCGCGTCCATGCCCTGAGCCGTGCAATACAAAATGTTGGTCTCGCCAAAGCGTTCCGCGAGAATCTCTTCGCTGCTTACGCCGTTGAGCACAGACAAAACCAGCGTATTTTCGCCAATAAAGCCCGCGGCGGTTTCCATCGCGCCGCGCAGGCCGCCCTCTTTGGTCGCAAAGATCATCAAATCGACGGGTTCCGCTTCTTCGGGCGTCACGTATCGAAACGCCACGGGCGCGCCATTGCAGGTAACGCCCTGTTTTTGATACTTTTCCGCACGGGTCTTATCCGCAAGAATGCGCACATCCGCGCCGTTTGCCATCAGCCTTTGGCCAAACAGTACGCCGAGCGCGCCAAGGCCGATCATTCCAACCGTCTGCATTTTTCATTCCCCTTTGTATAACCCGCGCAGAAGCGCAACCTCCCGCGCATATCCGTCCAGTTCATTGGGCGTTTCCAGATAAAAAGGAAGCCCCTGCAATGCAGGGTGATTGATGATGGCCGCTATGGCCTCCGTGCCAAGGCTCCCCTTTCCAATCCGTTCATGGCGATCCTTGTGACTGCCCATCGGGTTTTTGCTGTCGTTGAGATGAATCGCCTTCAAGCGCGCAAGGCCAAGCACGCGGTCAAATTCGCAGAGCACGTCATCAAGCCGCCCGACCACGTCATAGCCTGCGTCGTACACATGGCAGGTATCCAGACACACGCCGAGTTTGTCGCCGTCGCGCGCAGTATCGATAATCTGACGAAGCTCTTCAAAGCTGCGCCCGACCTCGCTGCCCTTGCCCGCCATCGTTTCCAGCAGAATCGGCGTAGTTACCTCATCCGTCATCACCGCGTCGAGCAGATCCGCAATATAGCGCACGCCGACTTCGACACCTTGTTTCACATGGCTGCCCGGATGAAAATTCAACATGGCCGTCGGGATATACGCAAGGCGCTGCAAATCCTCCCGCATGGTGCGAACAGCAAACTCACGGATGGACGCATCCGCCGCGCATGCGTTCAGCGTATAGGGCGCATGAGCGAGAATCGGCGCAAAGCGATGCTCCGCAAGAAAGGCGTTCAGCGCGTCCGCATCCTGCCGATCAAAAGGCTTGACACTGCCGCCGCGCGGATTGCGCGTGAAAAACTGGAATGTGTCCGCGCCGATGGAAAGCGCCTGCTCGCCCATCGCGCGGTATCCCTTTGAACAGGACAGGTGGCATCCGATATGCAGCATCATTCGGCCTCCGCTTCATCCGGCGTTGCCGTTGCCAGCACGGGCGTGCCGCCGAGCAGCTCAATCGCCTTTTGGAGCTGAGCGTCGTGATCATGCGGCAGATTATTGATGCCATACCGCGTCACCGCGTCTTCATCCAGTTCAATTTCCACGTCCGGCTCGATGCCGACGCCGTGGATGCACTCGCCGCTGGGCGTGTAATATCGCGCAGTCGTCACCTTCATCCCGCTGCCATCGACAAATTCCAGCGAGCTTTGCACAATGCCCTTGCCGAAGGTCTTCGTGCCGACAAGCGTACCCGCTTTATAATCGCGGATTGCGCCCGCGAGAATTTCCGACGCGCTGGCGCTGTATCCGTTGACCAGCACGACCATCGGCACATCGTAGTATTCGTCGTCAATCTTTTCCTCGGTCACGTTGCCGTTCTTATCTTTCATAGATACGACAACGCCTTCCGGCAGAATCAAATCAGCCATTTTGACGCAGGTATCCACCAGTCCGCCGCCGTTATTGCGCAGGTCGATAATCATGCCGGAGACATTCGCCGCTTTAAACGCGTCGATTGCTTCGGCAAACCCTTCGTAAGCATCGCCGAGGAAGTCGAACACCATCACATAGCCGATGTTGTTATCCAGAATTTCATATTCGACATAGTTAATGTTGACGTTTTCGCGCACCACATCGAAATCAAGCGTATCAAGCCCGCGCATGACCGTCACCTTGACGCTCTCGCCCGGCGTGCCGCGCATGACGTTGACCGCTTCCTGCATCTCATAAGCGGAATAATATTCGTCGTTGACATACACAATCTTGTCGCCCGCCCGAATGCCGGCCGCCTCAGCCGGGCTTCCCTTAAATACGCGCGTCACCGTGATGAGCAGATCCGAGGGATCGGCCAGAAGCTGGCAGCCAATGCCCGCATACTGTCCCTCCGTCTCCTCGTTGAATTTCTCCATTTCTTCTTTGGTATAATACACGCTGTAAATATCGCCGATGCCCGCCATCAGGCCGACTGCGGCATTTTCCAGCATCGCGTCTTCATCCACGTCCTCATAGTAATAGGTTTCCACGAGCTGAAGCAGCATCTCCAACTTCTGATACCGCTGATAGCTTTCATATTCCTCGCGGCTGATGGTAACGGTATCCGATTCCTGCTGTTTAAACATCGGAAGCGTAACCGCCTGTGCGGGCGCGGCGGAAAACAGCAGCGCACCCGCAAGCATCATCGGGACAAGTTTTCGTTTCATTGCGTTCACAATTCCTTTCGATTCAAAAAGAGCCGACCATCTCTGGCCGGCACAGCCTGCGGAAAAGCCGAGGCCTTAAACGGTTCAATACACGGGACGCGGCTTATCCTTGCCGCTCTTGCCCAAAAGCATCATCATTTTGAAGGTGACGGCGTCGTCAAACTTGCGCAGATCGAGCCCCGTCTGGCGCTGAACCTTATCCAGGCGATACACCAGCGTATTGCGGTGAATATACAGCTGACGCGCGGTATCCGACAGATTGAGATCCTTCGCGAAGAACATCTCAATGGTATGCAGCATTTCGTCGTTGAACAGACGCGCGGTCTTGCGGTTGAACAGAATGCCGTGGTAACGCGTACCCATCTCGCGCGGAATATCCATCAGGAAGCGCTCAAGCACAAGGCTGCGATACACATAAATATGCTGTTCGGTCAGGAAGATGCGCCCCACCTCGACGGCGCGGCGGGATTCGCGATAGCTCTCGCCGATTTCCGGGAAGGTCTTCTTCGGTTCGCCGATGCCCACCACGCAGCTCTTGCCCGCCTCGTCCAGCAAGGTCTGCTCGATGGCCTCGGCCAGCTGATACAGCTCGTCAAAGGACTCGACATTCTCCATGCTCTTGAGGAAAACGACGGTGTGGCGGTCCATCTCCACCAGCAGGTCGCCACCCGCGCGCGGCACAAGCTCTTCCAGCATGTTGAACGCGGTTTCGGTTTCCGTCTGAAGAATCTGGAACGTGAGCACACAGCGCTCGCGATTCATCTCGATCTGATGCTCATGCGCCAGCGCTTCCAGCTCAGAACCGGCCAGCTCTTCGCGCAGCACGCGGCGATACACATCGTAACGGCTCTGAATCGGCGCTTCGCCGCGGCCCATGGACTGCACCATCGCGCCCGCGAGCACGATGCAGTCATGCGTCGCCGCACCCTGCGCATCCGCGCAGAGAATCAGTTCCGGGGTAATGCCAATCATCAGAAAGGTCTTGCCCTCAAACGCAACCGGCATACCCGGCTCCATAAACTCCGGCAGATTGATCTTGCTGCGGTTCTCTTCCGGCAGAAGCACGGTGCCCTCGGTATCCAGCAGCCAGAGCGGCTGCATCAGGCGAGCCAGAACCTGCTGAATCTGATTTAAAAAACGCTTCTCAGGAATCATCATTCTATCTCCTCTCGTCAGCGCATATAAAAGTAAGACAATATGGTTCATTATAGCGTATAATCGGGCAAAAATCTATATCTTTGAAAAAATATCTCCCCTAATTTGGTAAAATATGCCGTATTTTTATGGAAACTACACAAAAAACGCCTGTATTAAAGCGATACAGGCGTTCTATAATCATCAAAATCAGCGGTTCAGGATGCTCAGCTCGGTATCCTTGTCGAAGAAATGCAGGCGGTTCGTCTCAAAGGCAACCTTGACGGTATCGCCGGTACGGGACGTGCTGCGCGGATCGACACGGGCAACGACGTTGCTGTCCTTTCCGTCCACCTTGAGGTAGAGGTAAGTTTCGGAACCCATCAGCTCGACGACCTCAACCTTCGCCTCGACGAGGTTGTTATCCGCCGCGGACAGGAAGCGCTCTTCGTCGTGGATGTTCTCCGGCCGGATGCCCATGACGACTTCTTTGCCAATGTAGGATTCGTCCACCAGCTTGCGAACCTTCGCATCCGGCACCTTGATGGCATTGTTGCCAAACTCGGCCCAAACGCCGTCCGCACGCTTGACCAGCTTCGCGTCGAAGAAGTTCATCTGCGGGCTGCCGATGAAGGAGCCGACGAACAGGTTGGCCGGATAATCGTAGAGGTTCTGCGGGGTATCGACCTGCTGGATGAAGCCGTCCTTCATGACGACGATACGCGTGCCCATGGTCATGGCCTCAGTCTGGTCATGGGTAACATAGATAAAGGTCGTCTGGAGACGCTGATGCAGCTTGGTGATCTCGGTGCGCATCTGCACGCGGAGCTTCGCGTCCAGGTTGGAGAGCGGTTCGTCCATCAGGAAGACCTTCGGATCACGCACGATGGCGCGGCCGAGGGCGACGCGCTGACGCTGGCCGCCGGAGAGCGCCTTCGGCTTGCGGTTGAGCAGCTGCTCGATGGACAGGATCTTCGCAGCTTCACGCACGAGCTTGTCGATCTCATCCTTCGGCTTCTTGCGCAGCTTCAGGCCAAACGCCATGTTATCGTATACGGTCATGTGCGGATAGAGCGCGTAGTTCTGGAACACCATCGCGATATCGCGATCCTTCGGGGCCACGTCGTTGACCAGACGATCGCCGATGTAAAGCTCACCCTCGGAAATCTCTTCAAGACCCGCGACCATACGGAGCGTCGTGGACTTGCCGCAGCCGGACGGGCCGACCAGAACGATAAACTCCTTATCCTCGATGTCCAGACAGAAGTCGGAAACAGCGGTCACGTTGCCGGAATAGATTTTGTAGATGTGGTTAAGCTTCAAGCTTGCCATAATGAAAATCCCCCTTGTTCAGTCCATACGTACAATCAACAACAAACAGCAACCAGCTTGAGCCGAATCTTTCGTTCATCGGCTTCAACAACTTGGGTTCATTATACGGGGAAACCGAACATTTTGCAATCGAATAAGTTCACAAAAAATATTTGGTTTCAGCCCGGTTTTTGTCCTGCAAATCAACCTTCTTTTTTGCAGGTTTTAGGCATTCCCGCCACATTGACAATTTGACCTACATTTTATTTGTGCGATTCATTTTTTCGCAATTTCGTCACTTTTATTCAAATCATTCCGGTTCCGGACAAATTCGACATCTTTTCTGAACATTTTCAAACATATTCCTGCAATATGCCTTTTGTTTTGCGCATACAGGAATATCATTTGTTTTTCCTTATCGATTGGTTTTTGAAACGTTCTTGTGCATCTTGCACATATTGATATTTTCACAGACTTCTTCAGAAAATCCAAACTTTTTCATAGAAAAAACGCTATGCAAGTGCATAGCGTTATCGTATTTTATCTATGCAAGAGAGCTACATCTCCACGCGGATGACGCTTTCAGTCGTCACCTTGGCGCTATCCATGCCTGCCAGCGCCCGGCGCAGGGCATGTTCGCTCGCTCTGTGCGTCAGGAAAATCAACTGGACACAGCCGTCTGCATCCTTTTCGCCCTTTTGCACCATCGACTTGATGCTCACATCTTCCGCCGCAAACTGCCCGGTAATCAGCGACAGCACACCCGGCTCATCCTTGGCGCGCAGACGAACGAAATGCACGCAGCTCCAATCCGACGCCATATCGCACGGTTCGTCGCTGACCGCGGGCCACTCATGCCGCTTGGTCTTTGCCGCGCGGATCAGGTCGGACACCAGCGCGCTGGCCGTCGGCAGATCGCCCGCGCCACGGCCATAGAACATCATCTCGCCGCAGGCGTGGCCATCCACAAAGACCGCGTTGAACGCGTCGTTCACCCCGGCCAGCGGATGTGCATTCGGCACAAAAGTCGGATGCACACGCGCCTGAATTCCGCCGTTTTCCGCCTTGGCGATCGCCAGCAGTTTAAGCGTCAGCCCAAACTCCCTGCCGCACTGCACATCCAACGGCGTGACGCCCGTAATGCCTTCGCGATAGACGCATTCCACCGGCACGTGGCGATGAAACGCCAGGGTAGACAGAATGCTCAGCTTATAGGCCGCGTCATACCCCTCCACGTCCGCAGTCGGATCCGGTTCGGCCAGACCGAGCTTCTGCGCGTCAGCCAACACGTCGGCGTATGCCGCGCCTTCACGAGCCATGCGTGTCAAAATATAATTCGTCGTGCCGTTGATGATGCCCATCACCGAATTGATCCGGTTCGCCTGAAGCGAATCATTCATCGCGCGAATGATCGGCACGGCGCCGCAAACGCTCGCTTCATAATACAATCCGGCCGCGTGCTCCTTCGCCGTGCGGACAATCTCCGTCCAATGCGTCGCGAGCGCCATCTTGTTGGCGGTAACGACAGGCTTGCCATTCGCCAGCGCGCGCATGATATAGGAAGCCGCGGGCTGCTCACCGCCCATGAACTCCATCACAATGTGGATTTCCGGATCATCCAATACATCCTCCGGGTGATCCGTCAGCAGCGCCGCAGGAATTGTCCATGCGCGGTTTTTATTCAGCGAACGCACGAGAATTTTGCGCACTTCAAAAGCAACGCCTTCGTTTTTCTCCATCTGCGCTCCATAGGTTTCCAGCAATTTATATACGCCGCAGCCGATGTTGCCGCAGCCGAGAAATCCCACGACGATCTTTTCCATGCTTTTGTGCGTCCTTTCCTTATTATGCAAAGCAGTTACAGATTGCGCTCGTAAATCAGGCGCAGACCAGTGAGCGTCAAATCCGGATTGATTTCATCGATCACATCGGAATTGCTCTTGACCAGGTGCGCCATGCCGCCCGTGGCAATCACGCGGATATCCGCCCCGCCGAGTTCGAGCTTCATCTGCCCGACGATCTTCTCTACCGAACCGATATATCCGCACAAAATGCCCGCCTGAATGTTGGAAACCGTCGTTTTGCCGATGACCTGCGGCGGGAGTACCAGCTCGATGGACGGCAGTTTCGCCGTGCCGGTGGAAAGCGCGCGGTTCATCATGCGCAGACCTGGGCCGATAGCGCCGCCGAGGAACTCCGATTTAGCCGAAATCACGCCATAGGTCGTCGCCGTGCCGAAATCGATAAAAATCGCCGGGCCCCCGTACAGCGTTGAAACCGCCACGGCATTGGCGATGCGATCGCTGCCCAGTTCACGCGGGTTTTCATACCGGATATTCAGACCCGTTTTCATGCCGGGCACGAGCAGCCGCGGTTCAAGGTGGAAATAATCCCGGCACATATGCTCGATGGTATAATTGATGGTCGGCACGACGGAGGAAATCATGATTCCCTCCACCGCCTGCATGTTCAGGTTGTGATAACGGAACAAATCGGCCATAATAATGCCATATTGATCGGAAGTCATCGCCGGATCTGTCGCACAGCGCCAGCGCTTCACCAGGCGGCTGCCCTCAAACACGGCGGCCTTGATATTCGTGTTGCCGATATCCATTGCAACGATCATATGCTCTATCCCCTCACGGTTTGTAGTCTGTCAAAAATCCGCTCTGTCCCGGCAGAACGGCGCGCTTTCAGCGGGCAGGCGACCGATGAAAGCCTCAACGATGGCCGTTCATACGGCCCGTCACTTTCAGAAGCGCGCCGCCGATAGCCGTGCCTGCAACGGAGCAGACAACCGCTTCCACCAGTCCCTGCACACCGGTCAGCAAAACGACAAACATCAGCGGATTGCTCGCCCCCTTAGCCAGGGCAAGGCTCTGAACGTAATCCGTATGATAAAATACAAGCACGATATAGCCCATGAAGAACAGCGTATTGAGCAGCGGCGCGGACAGCGAAGCCACAAAGCAGTTTGCCGTGCCGTTTTTGCACGCCTTGGTCATCGCGCGATACACGATTCCCACGCACAGGCCCATCAGCAGCCGCATGCCAAAGCACAGGATGAACGTATGCACCGCGGACACGCCCAGCAGCGTCGAGGTCATGATCGACGCGCCTTTAATCGCATCCATAAAACTCACAAAACCGAAAATGCCGCCCAGCAGCATGCTGGCCATCGGCCCGATGACGATTGCGCCAATAGCGATCGGCACGGTCAGAAACGACATATACAGCGGCCCGACCGGCACGCTGCCCAGACCAATGAGTTTCATCACCACTTCAATGGCTACAAGGATCGCGAGCTGCGTCAGCGTCTGCACGCTGATCTTCTGTTTAGGCTGAGTATTCATTTTTAATCCTCCGTTCGGGTTCACTCAGGATACCCGACAAGTCTTTGCCGCAATGCGGCGTCGAAAAGAAAACAACCTTCACGGTCTGCCCTGCATGCAGCGGCAGCCAGAATCGCGTCTATTGTACCAAATAACAGCCTGTTTTGCAAGTTTTTGCATGCAAATTGTCGTTTTTCGAGCTGATGGCCTTTTTTGTCAAAAACAGGGTTGACAATTCATCCGCTTTGCCGTATAATACGTTTCGTCGCAAGACGAACGGCTTGCGGGAATGGCGGAATTGGCAGACGCGCTAGATTCAGGTTCTAGTGAAAGCAATTTCATGCAGGTTCAAGTCCTGTTTCCCGCACCAAACCAGTATAATCCGAACCAGATTTTCCAAATCGGAAATGGGTTCGGATTTTTTCTTACCTTCCACTACGATTATTTTGAAAACGGCAGACGGAGAAGGGCTTCTTCCAAGCGCCGAACGAGATAATCCGCCATAACGAAAAAATTCCGCCAGAGTCTTATAACTGACTCTGACGGAATTTTTCTTATGCTGCCTTTAACTGATTTTCCTGTCCCATGTTCTCCTTGTCCTGCTGACGCTTCCATGCTTCAAACTCCTTTTGTCCTTCTTCGCTTTCAAAGAAAGCCACGATATCCGGCCATAGGCAACGTGCAACGGCATCAATGGCATGTTGCGGATAAGGCGTGTTGTTGACGATTTTCTTTTTCCGTGCCATCCGCTCACCGTCCTCATCGCTCGCACCTCGACGCGGCGGCGCTGCGTTCTTGACGTTTGGCACGTTCAAGGATTTCAGGCGGAATCCGCTCTACAATTCTGCGAAGTTCCCGATAATCGCTCAAGAGTTGCGCGTCATCCAGTTTCTTTTGAACACTTCCGCGTTTGGCAGTATCCAGTTTGCTTTGGAGTTCCGCAACTTCCTTCTTCAAAGAAGCGTTTTCAGTAGTTGTATCCGTAAAAGCGACTTTGTACTGGTCAAGCTGGGTCTGCATCCGCTCCACGCTGGGGATAAATCGTTCCAGCAGGGCTTCAACCTCCTGCAACTTGCTCTTGGCATTAAACATGGTCGCATCATCCATAACCGCTTCGATTTTCCTGCTCTGCTTGGCAAGATGGGTCATTTCTTTGAACACACGCGGCGGAATGTGCTTGCGGTCGGTCTTATCGGCGCTTTCGCCGCGTTCAAGGTCAGGATACTTGCTGACCATGTGTTCCCAATAGGCACTCTGCCACTGGCTCAGTTTAGCTTTGTTGCCGATAATCTCTTTGGCACTCAAACGATTATCTTCCGTCAGAGGAACGAACGTGACGTGCATGTGCGGGGTTTTCTCGTCGAGATGAACGACGGCGGATGCAAAGGTTTCCGCACGCTGTTTCTGTTTCAGAAATTCAAGCGCATGTTCAAAGTATTCCCTGATTTGTTCCTGCGTTTTGTCCTTGAAGAAGCTGGGCGTACCGCCAATCAGGACTTCGACCAGCTTCACGCTGTCCGACCTCACACGGCATCCTGCTTCGGCAATCTGCCGCTGCGCTTCCTCCCGATAGGAATGTTCCGGCTGAATCAGGTGGAAATTCAATGCACTGCGGCTCGCGTCCACGTCGGGATTGCTGGCGTATTTCTCTTTGGTGCGTTCGTCGTGGGCTTCAATCCTGCCGATTTCAGGCCCTTTATATTTTGAAAATCTCATAATGGCGTATTGCACTTTCGCCATGTGTACCTCCTCAAAAAATATATAGTAGCGTTTTTCGCTTTTTTGCTATGTACGTACGTACACGATGCACAAACCGTTGCTTAGAAAGATTGCCTTCATCTCAGAAATGAAGCAATATCTCATTTTTTCACGAATTTCGGCAGGGTTTATCGTCCTATGCCTTGCGGCGTACGTACGTACACAGCGTTTCGGTGTATTTCTCACTTATGCGATTTTGTTTTTTTCGTCGAACGGTGTTTCCATCCATGTTTTCTGCCAGCCATCCGAAAGCTGTATTGCAACGCCGATTCCCTTAAAGCCCCAAACACGACGACCTTGCAAGTTCAAAACATTATTGGTATGTATGATGCCATACTGTTTGGCATGAGCCACAAGATAATCGCTGACTGTTCTCAATTTGAGAGCAGGAAAGGCGTTTTCTTCGCACCAGAACGTATAAATCCTGTACATCTCTTTAGAACTGATGGTTCTGTTTGGACTTCGTTCGATATATCCATCCGAATCCATAAAGAGGATGACATTGTTCGCATCCTGCTTGACCACATCGCGGTTGCCTTTGGCACGCTCTCTCTCCGAAAATCGAAACTGATTGCGAACAAGACGCTGCAAGCCTTCGAACGCCCAAAAGAAGATACCTTCCAGCTCGCAGCACATCTTTTCGGCAATGTCGGGGTCGTCTTTGCGTGCAGCGGGCTTTTCCTTCGTTGTCAGGATGAGCTGACGGCGATAGAAGCCATCGCTTCGATCATACAAGGATTGCAGATCGCCGTTGGAAAACGCCAGCAGACGCGCATACATCCAGCCCTGATAGCTCTGCTTGCCCTTCTTTTCCAAATCCATCTTGTCCTGTGCGGTAACGATGGACTTGACATAGTTGGTCTGTTTCAACGCTTCCATGCGCATATCGTCGTCAATCATCAGGTGAATGTGTTCCAGATCGGCGCGGGCAAACCGATTCTCGGACACCTTTCCGACGCTTCCATTCTTCGCATTGCACCCGAACAAGTGCGAAAGCACCGTCCCAATCTGACTTTTTCCTTCTCCGCCGCTGCCCTTGATGAGCATCATCCGCTGTCCCTTGTTGCTGGGAATCAGGCAATATCCGATATATTCCTGCAAGCAGGGGATATCCTCGGCATACAGCAGCTCGTCGAGGAAACGCAGCCAGACGGCAGGCGACGCGGCGTCAGGGGCATATCGAACGGGAAAGCGGCTTCTTACAATCTCGTTCTTTTCGTGCGTAAACCGACCATCCAGAAAGAGCGTTCCGTTTGCAAGGTGAATCCGATCCGTCTGTGGGGCAAGCTCGTCCACGTGCGCCGTGATTTTAAGCAGCTCAATGATGCTGCTGATTTTCTTGGTGACGCTGGTGGAAGCGTAGTCTTCCAGCATCGCGTAAATGTCAGCTTTGAGCGGCGCGTCATCCGTCATACAGCCTTCCGGCGTAAAGAAGGCATTTTCCGTGTAGAGGATGTCGTGTGTTTTCAGAAAATGCTGGCAAAACAGGGCTTCATTGATGGATTTCCCGTCGAACCATGCAGGCCAGCCGTCAAGCGGCAGGACGGCTTTCTTCTTTTTCAAGTTCAAGCTGTTCCTCCTCTGTGTAATGCTTCAGGTTGGTTTGGATGCGTTGAAGCGCACCCGTGTTGACGAGCGCTTTTGCCGTATCTTCGCGGAGTTTTGCATCCGCAGAATACAGCAGGTCGAGCACATGTCCGATGGCGGGCAGTTCATGCAGCGCTTGCGCAAACCGTCCGTCCCACGGTGCGTTCATATCCGCAGGCGCGTATGCGGCTTTCCAGTGGTTCAAAAGCCGTTCATAGTCCGTCAGGGCTTTCGTACATTCCAGCACAAGTCTGCGCTGCTGCACCACGGGCGGCTGAGCGGGCACAACCGCAGCCGACTGCGGTGTGTTCGGGTCAAGCCCGAAATCGGCAGCGAGTTTTTGCGCCGCCTGAATCAGAGAAAGTCCGAAAAGTTTGCTTACAAAGTCGATTACGTCTCCTTTTACCTGACAGCCGAAGCAGTAGAATCGTGTATCGACCTTCAAAGACGGGACATGGTCGTCGTGAAAGGGACAGAGCGTCATGCCGTTGCGCTGAACGTTCAAACCGTAGTGTTCAGCCGCCTGGCGGGTCGTAATTTGAGATTTGACGAATTGAAAGATGTTCAAGACATTCCTCCTAACAAATAAAAAGATGGTTAAAGGCGGCTGGCCGATTGTTCCGCTCAGTTCCGGACAGGCGACCTTGTGTGGCGCGGTGTCGTTTTCTCCTTCCTTGGCAGGCTGCACGAATGTGGTCACGGCCTGCATCCCCGGAAAGGTAGCTGATTGGACGGTCATGGAGTTTTCAAAGATCACGGCGACATTGTAACGGAAAACGTATAGACTGTCAGAAAATCACGCATAATTACAATTTTGGAGGTTTTCCGTTTCAAAATTGTGAATTTGCAATGTGGCTTCCAGTGATGTATAATCAAACCAAATCAGGAATCTGGAGGAACTCACATTGGCAGAAAGAGAAACGCCGGGGCAGCGCATCAGAAATCTGCGCGAGGCCGCGTTTATCACACAGAAGGACTTTGCCGAACGGATCGGCGTAGCCCCTTCACAACTCAGCCGCATCGAAAGTGGTGAAACCAAAACCATCAGCAGCGATATTCTGATCGCCATCGCCACGGAATTTGACGTATCGACGGATTATCTGCTGGGGCTGTCCACATTTCAAAAGCCGCGCAACGTTGACGTGACGATGACGGGGCTTTCCGAAGTTGCGTTTAATCGGATGGTGAACGGCAAAATGGATATGGACGTTTTGAACCGATTGATTGAACACAAGCACTTTTCGCAGCTGACCAAGATGATTCGCATCTATTTTGCCGATGAGCTGGAATACGGGATTCAGAGCCGAAACATGATGCTGGACGTGTTAAGCGACACCATCATGGAATTTCCGACGACCAGCGAAGAGGCCGAAAAGGCCAAGCGTGAAGATGTGATGCTGTTCAGGTCGCAGAAATTCGCGCCGCATGAAGCGGATTTCGAGCGCATTAAAAATGTCTTTCTCTCTATCCTCAAGGATATCAAGAAAGACATGGACGAAAAAGAACCGACGTCGCCGCCGGTTCAGATGGAATTTTTGAAAAAGCTGATGGGCGCAATTCGGGAACTGTCTCTCCCTAAAAATCCGCCGTCGCCGGAGAAAGCGGTGGATTGGACGATTTCGCAGCTTGCCAAACAGATTACGATGAGCGCGGAAACGAGAAAGGCATACAAACGTGCGTTTATGATGTCGCTTCACGATAACGAAAAAGCGCAGGGGAAAAAGTGACGGGTATCCCTTTGCTGCGGGGATGGGCAAGCAGGAAAGCAGCGCGGCGAGAGGATGTGGACGCAGCGGTCAACGCCATCCCCTTCACAAAGGTATAACACACTAGACCTTGCGAGCAAGGTCAGTGTGCCAAGGGGCTGCGGCCCCTTTGGAAACCCCCGGAGGCAATCCGTCACTTTACGCATTGCAGTTTACCCGCATCAATTTCAAACACCTCATCACACAACGTATTGATGTCAGTTTGGTTATGACTGGCCAATATAATCGTTTTTCCTTGAGCCTTCAGAGCAAGAAACAATTCTCTCATTTTTTCTACGCCGTCGTTATCCAATCCATTAAAAGGTTCATCTAACAAAAGAATCGGTGGATTCTCCATAATGGCTTGTGCAATAGCCAACCTTTGTCTCATACCCAAGGAATATTTTCCAACTTTTTTCTTCATATCAGCATCAAGCCCAACCGTTTCAATCGCGCGGCATATTTCAGCATCCGTTATCTTATTTTTTATGCTCGCCAACAATTTCAAATTTTGAAAGCCTGTCTGATTATGAAGAAAACCGGGGGTTTCAATAATAACGCCCATATCCGTATTCGTTCGTCCGGTGCTTGTTGCCAATAAACCTTCAATCCAAATCTGTCCTTCATAAGTGGGAACGAGCCCGCAAATACAGCGTAAAAGCATCGTCTTTCCTGAACCATTTCTTCCAATTAGCCCATATATCAATCCTTTTTCAAAGGAAGCATTGATATCATTCAGCACAACGGTGTCGTTATATTTTTTTGTGAGCTTTCTTATTTCAATAATAGGCACGACTTTTCTTCCTCCTTCTAAGGCAAACAGAAACACATTTTTTGCCTATTGAGAACGATTAGCTATATATATCTCAGTCTTATTGATTCTCATAAGACAAAGTACAAAAAACAAAAGCATAAAAAACAGCAGAACAAAAAAACTGTACTCAAACGAGTTGATTCCAAATATTGTTCCATTTCTTATAAGGACACTCAGTCGGGTTAAAGCAACGATTGAATACTTTTCTGATTTTTCCGATAATATCATGAGTGAAAAAAGATCTTGTAAAATTAAGAAACCAGCAATTATACTTCCGATTTGTTTTTTCTCATCTAAATTAAAGAAAAACTGAATTTCTGCCAGACAAACGCTTGCCATCCACGAAAAAAGCAGGCATAGCGCATTCGCGCCGATCGGCGACATGCTTTCGGTGATATATTTGCTGAAGCTCATCACATTTTCCAAATTGGTTTCTCCTCGCGAAAGCGCCAGTATAACCGCTCCCCACCGTGAACTAAATGTAATATTAGGAATGAATAGAAAAATTGAAACAAACGCTATCGCCGCAAAATAAATCATCGTAGAAACACAAATATAGATCATTTGAGCCATGCACCACTGAACCCGATTCATTCGAACAATGAGAAGGAGCTGTGTTTCGTCGAAAAAAGGAGCATCGCTAAATAAAAACAGCGTTCCTCCTACAATGACCATTTGTAAAAACACCGAGTTTGAAATAAAAGGATACACCCACGGTGTAATCTTGTAATGCTGCGCCGCCAGCCATGTACTGATAGGCGCAAGATGATCCCATATAACAAAACACACAACCAATATCGTCATATAAAATCTTGACGATCTCAAAAGCTTCTTTATGTCGAAAAGAAAACATGCCCATATTCCATGAAAGTTAAGCATGTATGAACCTCCATCTCATTTTGAAACGAAATATTCTATGGACAACGACATGTAACAAAACAAAGTAACCGGCCATACATAAAAAAGTCATGGCGTCATTTGCCTGAGATATATATTTTGCGACGTCGCTGGGCGAATGCCATGGCCCAGTTGAAATGTAAGCAATATTATACAATAATATATTTATAATAAACGGAGAAGCCAAAGCCACTTTTCTATCAGGATAGAACGCAGATACCGCCAATCCTACACACGACCAAAGCGAACCGCACAAAGCAGAGCTAAAGATATAAGAAGCTATATATACACACGGATTTTTATTTTGCAGCCATTGTCCAAACGGCTGCAAAATAAAGTTTTCAAGGTTGTCGCTGCCGGCCGCCAAAAATGGGTATCGAATGCGTAAAAGAAGCACAAAAGCTCCCCATCCGGCGGCGATTGTGACGAATCCCGAAACGGCGCAGACTATGTAATTACAATTTATATATGTTTTATCATCCATTCTTGCCAGAAGAAACGGCATAGTATGGTCACAAAAGTCTTGCGCTACTGCGTCTGCCATAACAAACGCAGCCAAGAGAGGTAAGAGGCGTGAAAAAGAACCAATATCGTATGTAAATCGAAACAAATAAACAATATCAAGCGTATCATAATTCGCGCGAATATCTGGCATAACCACAAGGAAATTCATAAATACCATGCAAAAAACAGAAATGATCAGCCTAATCGAAAGCATTTTCATCTTTAGAAGATTAAAAAAATATGTTCTTTTCATCCCGAAATCACTTCTCCTGTATAAGCATCCACATAAACTCTGGTTATAAACAGATGTTCATCAATGTTTCGCGCTTGTATTTCATCAGGCGAAGCCCCTTCATCTGTCGAACTGAAAATCCACATCGGGCTTAAAACGATTTCTTTTTTCCGTTCCATTGCAACCAGCTTTAATTCAGCTCGAACAAAACAAAGTTTCTTTTCCGAAATGCTCTGAGTATAGTAGTTCGTCAACGCTTGAACCGCCGTTTTATAATCAATGACCGGTTGATTCGCTTCTTTTGAAACCACCGCATACATCCCCGTAATTTTCATTCCAATCACGCCAGACGAATCAACCATCGCAACAATACGCGCTGGAAATCGTGTTTTATCGGTTGCACTTCTGCAAAAAGTCGCGTCAACCGGATAACCGTTGAGCGATTGCTCTGCAACAACTACATAACACTCATCTCTTTTGCTCCATGTGCGAGAATATTTCTTCTGGCGTGTTTTCGGCTCCGATTGCCAAAACAGGCTTCTTTCTATCAGTTTTTGCGCATCGTTGAGCGAAGATTGATCCATCGCTATGATACGGCTGTTTGCAGTCGATATTCCAAAGGAGGACAAAACGCTGTCGATCTGTGCCAGAGCGTCTTCCGAACTGCAAAAATCCAACTCGGCTTCATGGACAAAATAGTTTGACATATCGTTGATTTCATCATCAATAGGCAAGAAATATGAATATTTGTCATAATCATTCGCCTCATAATAAATCGCTTCCGCCGCGGAAACCGTCAGCTTATCTCCGCGATCCGAAACATACATCGGTATGGGGCTTTCTTCCCGGTGAGTGCAGGAAAACAGGGAACACAGGCTTTGCTCCGGAATGGACATATATTTCACCGTAAAAGAGGGCATCTCATCAAAAGCCGATATCGGGCGGTTCATCAATTCAATCTTGATATGATCGGTTATGCTTAAATTGTCGTATTGATCTTCATCCGTACAGCTTTCAAATCTGTCGTTTTTTTCATTACCACTGGAACTGGCAGTATAGTGTTCATCGTCAAGAACGGAAAATACATTATTTTCTTCAATCGACGTTTGTGATTCAGTGCAATCCAGCATTTTATGATAAATAGAAGCCGAAGCAACGCAACTCAAAACGATAAGCGAAAGCACAACCAGTTTCTTCTTTCTCTTTTTAGCTCTGCTCATATCGGACGCTCCCTTTCATTTAACAGTCACCGCATGTATTTATTGCCATAATAGATATGCCACGAGAGGCATATACTTCTCGTGGCATATTGAAATATGTTTTACGGATTCCAACGTCCACTGCAAGTGATTTCTTTATCCGCTTGGCCACGAAGATTGTACAGCGTCCCTGCGACACCTTTGCGCACGGAATATTTCAGTTTGTAATGATGATTATTTACAGCAATCTTCATTGCCTGAGACGCCTCATGATCGCCGACGTAAGTACGGCTGCGAACGTAGAATCCCTTGCTGTCAGACACGCCGGAGGTCGGCGTTACATGACAGATTTGCTCACTGTCATTCTTGGGAACAGGTTCGCTGTTGCCGTCAATTCGTTCGTCGGCAACAATATGGAACTTCCAGTAATTCGTCTGCGCCGCAAGGCTCGTTGCAGCATAGAAGCAGCACAACATCGAAAGAACAACAAACATAGCCAGTTTTTTCATTGATAGTGCCTCCTTTGAAATCTCATTTGTTTCTGGTTGATTCTACAGTTTTCCAATCAAATGCTTGAAAAAAATTCGAGTTGATGCTACAATGAGACTGTCCTTGTGAAAACCATCATCTCTGAGATGATGCTGTGTGCCAACACTTTTCGCAGGGACTTTTTCTTTAATCTGGCCATACACGGATCACGGCATCTCATGCCTTCACCTCCTTTCATTGTTCGCAAAAACATACACAGTTTAGAATCAAACGGGATTAGTAACTTTTGATCGAGCTCGTTTTGCTAGGCGTTTCTGCCGGATCAACGCCATTCTTTACCGTTCCGCTCACATAAACACGATAGCTATACCCTTTAGAGATGCTTTTGGTTTTAGAAAGGCTTACCGCTTCTCCTTTCGAGCCGCTTGCAGGCCATGATGCAATCGTTGTCCAATTTCCATCCTTTTTTTGTTGAAGTTTCATCGTCATGCTACTTACCGTTGCATCGCTATTGGGGATGATTTTTCCCATACATTCAGCCGTCGAGCCATTAATTACCAAACTTGCACTGATTCTGGCTGTCTGATTGTAAAAGGGTTGAATCTTTCCTTCTGCCCACGCAGAGGAAGCAAGCGCTGTTACGACCAGCAACATCATCAGGAACACCGATACCATTTTTTTCATAGGGATTTCCTCCTTTTTGTTTGTCTATCTATATAGACACATCTTTCTGCACTTTTATCTCCATTTTTCAAAATTTTTTTATTTTATTTGTTTCACGCTTTCCGCAACTTTAAGAATTTGTTCCTCATTGTCTCCGTCCATCATAATCGAAAGAATCCTATTGCTTTCGTTCCATATAACGGAAGATGTTTTTTCTTTAATCGAGACGATTGCATCACTTCCATGTATTTTCGTATGGTATACCCGCGCATTTTCGGTATCCACATTCATTTCGTTGTTTTCAGACATTTCTTCAAAAATCAAGCGAACGTCCGAATTGTTTTTATCGCGCATACACACAGAAAACTCACGTCCGAACGAACTATCAACGCTTTCAATCTCAAATTCAGCCGGGATATAGGATGGATAGTACATTCCTTCCCATCCATTAGGAACATCAAAGGCTTTTTGCTCATCCTCTCGCAGCCCAATCGCGGTATATTGCCCATGATCTTCCGCGAACATCGAAAACACGCGCACTCGAAAGGTTTCACTCGACGCAAACGCAGTCGTAAGCCCGATGCACAGAATTCCCAAAGCGGCTACCGCGAAGCGCATCGTTCTAGGCGCTACTGTAAAAAACTGCTTTTTCAGACTGATCCACCGCAAACGACGCATCATTTTCTCCATGCGCTTTTCTCTACTTGTTTCCAGAAACTCCAAATAACGTTGATCCTCTGGTGAACATTCCAACAGTGAATCAGCTTCTTCATCCCGTATCTCTCTCATTGCTTTTGAAATCAAGACTTTCTGATATTTGGCTCTCAGCTTTTGATCGTCCTGATACTCCGATTTATTCATTTTTTTCAATTCAACTCCACCTCTTCAAGTATCCTTCTCAGGTGCTTATATATCCTTTCCAAAATTCCGCCAATATTCTGGGGCTTCACCCCGCTCTGCTGTGCGATTTGCTTATATGTCAGTTCTTCATCAAAACGCATCGACAATATCCACTGTTCTTTTTCAGAAAGTTTTTGAATGGCTTTTTTCAAGCGCCGTTTTTCTGCTGCAATAATGATTTGTTCCTCAATCGGCATCTCATTTGCCGCCAGTTCTTGTGTGCATTCTTCATCTACGGTAAATGAATACTGGTTTATCCTTTTCATTCGTCTTAAACGATTGATCGAAGCATGTTCAACAGTTATAATGATATATCTTCTCAAGCTCATATCGGAAAGCTGTCTAAGTGTCGATATGCGTTTCATAAGCATCAGACACGCATCGCTTACAGCATCTAACGATTCTTCCTCATTTCTCAAAACGGTCAACGCCTTCTTGAACATCATCAATTCATAGTCAATATATATCTGTTGAAAAAACGCCCGATCATCTTCACTGTGCATTGTCCAAACTACGGTGTAAAATGCTAGCATTTGTGCTTGATTCACCCCCTGAATACATTTTTTCTTTCTTTAATAGAGACGCTTATTGGGTTCATCGACAGTTCCAAGTTACAGCAAAAGATGCGGGTTGGCAAGTCCTTCTCGCGTTCATTTCAGCAATTATCGCATAATGAACCTAAAAAGCTGTTGCAGCCCGCCATATAACGCTTCGACAAAATTTGGTTTCGGGCGGGCATCCTCACATTTCAAGAATGTGATTTCCTGTGCGTCGGGATTCTCTGCAATGATCTCAGCGACGACGTTATCCGGTATTCCCGAAGCCTCGCTATGAATGGTGACCTTTGTTTCTCCACGCGCCCCAGCGCAGAAACAGATGAGCATTGCGCACGCGGCAAACGCGGCCATACGTATTTTCATAAACGTCTCCTTTCCTCCAGAAGAATCTATTTCTTGTTCTTCCTGTTTCTCTATTGATATAGACGCTTGAGCCTTCCGTTTTATCTCGTTTTTTTCATATAAATTTTCTGTTTTTCTGTTTTCCGTGCTTTTTATGTGGTATAGTAGAAATATCATTCATACATGAGGAGTCGATATTGATGAAAGCCGTTATCTATGCCCGCTATTCTTCCGACAACCAGCGCGAGGAATCCATCGAAGGACAAATCCGCGAGTGTACGGCTTTCGCGGAGAAGAACGACATCACCGTTTTGAAGCACTACATCGACCGCGCCTATTCCGCACGGACAGACCATCGTCCCGCATTTCAGGAGATGATTAAGGACAGCGACAAGCATCTGTTCGATATGGTCATCGTCTGGAAGCTCGACCGCTTCTCCCGCGACCGTTACGACAGCGCCCGCTATAAGGTGCTTCTCAAGAAGAACAACGTCCGCGTCGTTTCCGCCACCGAGGTGATTTCTTCCGGCGCAGACGGCATCCTGCTGGAATCCGTCTTGGAGGGCTTTGCAGAGTATTATTCTGCCGATCTCGCCGAGAAGGTGACGCGCGGGCTGACGGAAAACGCGCTCAAAGGCAAATGCAACGGCGGTACACGTCCAGTTGGTTATGTCGTTGATGATGAACAACACTTCCAGATCGACCCCTTAACAGGGCCATTTGTGTTGGAAGCCTTCAAACGCTATGACGATGGCGCCACAATGAAAGAAGTGGTGGAGTTTTTCAAGGAAAAAGGCATCAAAAACTCACTGGGACGGGATATGAATTTGAATAGTGTCCAGCGGATGCTTTCCAATCGTCGATATATGGGCGAATACACCTTCCGAGATATCGTTGTTCCCGATGGTATTCCCGCCATTGTTCCGAAAGAGCTGTTCGACCGAGTACAGGAAAAGATGGCAAAAAACAAGAAATCCCCTGCCCGACATAAGGCAGAGGATGATTATCTGCTGACGACCAAGCTGTTCTGCGGATATTGCGGAGCGTATCTTTGCGGCGAAAGCGGAACAAGCCGGACGGGAGTTGTTCATCACTATTACAAGTGTGTGTCCGTCAAGAAAAAGCGCACCGATTGCCATAAAAAGCCCGTCCGCAAGGAGTGGCTGGAAGATATGGTCGTCAACGCAACGATGAAAATGCTGATGAATGACGCAACCATCGGCGCGATTGTTTCCGCGCTGATGACCTTGCAGGATGAAGAAAACGTCAATCTTCCGCTGTACGAGAAGCAGCTGCGAGAAACAAAGACCGCCATTGACAATCTGCTGAACGCCATTCAGCAGGGACTTTTGACCCGTTCAACCAAGGAACGGCTGGATGCTTTGGAAGCCGCACAGGATGAATTGGAGAACAAGATCGCCTGCGAGAAACTGGCAAAGCCGAGGATTACCGAAGAACAGCTTCGTTTCTTCCTTGAGAAGTTCCGAAAGATGGATGTTGCGAATCAGGCACAGCGCAAGATGCTGATCGACACATTTGTCAATGCCATCTTCCTGTATGACGATAAAGTTGTTTTGACGTACAACTTCCACGAAGGAACGGAAACGATCTCTTTTGAAGAACTTCAAAAAGTTACAGAAGCAGGCGCTTCTGGTTCGGATTTGGTTTCATCTACTGCACCAAATGAGAACTTCCGTGAGAACGGAAGTTTTTATTTTACTCCAAAGAAATATCAAGGCAAAAACAGGACTTGAAGAAGCCGTAGTGAATCAGGCCACTGTGTGGCCTGAGAGCGGCGCTGACCGAGCGGCGGCGAGCCGTGAGAATCAAGTCCTGTTTCCCACACCAAACCTGTATAATCCGAACCGGATTTTCCAAATCGGAAATGGGTTCGGATTTTTTCTTATCTTCCAATCACAAAGGTATAAACACACTAGACCTTGCAAGCAAAGTCAATGTGTAAGGGGCTGAGATTCCTTGAGATCCCTGCAAAATAATCATACAGCAAAACAACCGCATTCTTCATATAGGGATATTCTTTCATTGAGAAACATGGTATACTTAGCTTAATAAATCGGAATATATTAAACTGCTATTTTTTTAAAATAGATATTGACTCCTACATAACGTAATAGTTTAGAGTGTACTTATCGAAAGGAGGAATGACAATGATGACGGTAAATGAGGTAAGTAAATTAACAGGAGTAAGTATACGCACTCTGCAGTATTACGACACCATTGGACTCTTAAAACCTATTGAATATACAGAGTCAGGTTATAGGTTGTATGACGATACATCCTTGGAAAGGCTGCAACAAATTTTACTGTTTAAAGAATTGGAATTTCCGCTTAAGGAGATTAAAAAGATAATTGATGCCCCTAACTTTGACAGGAACAAAGCATTAGAGCAGCAGATTGAATTGCTTACTATGAAAAAGAAGCATCTTGAAAATCTTATTAGTTTCGCTCGAGGAATAAAAGGAATAGGCGTGAAATATATGGATTTTAAAGTATTTGATACAGGAAAGATTGATGAGTATTCTAAACAAGCAAAAGAACAATGGGGACAAACCTCTGAGTACAAGGAGTTTGAAGAGAAAACAAAGAACTGGACGCAAGACGATGAAGCTACTGTTGCAAATGAGTTTATGCAATTATTTGTTGAATTCGGACAAATGAAAGAAATGGACCCAGAAGATGAACAGGTGCAGTTGCAGGTAAGGAAACTTCAGGATTACATTACAGATCATTTTTATACATGTTCTGATAATGTTTTATGCGGTCTTGGAAGAATGTATGCTGGTGGAGGAGAACTTACGGAAAATATTGATGATGTTGGAGGAGCTGGCACAGCAGAGTTTGCAGGTAAGGCCATTGATATATTTTATATGAGCAGACGTTAAATTCCAGTTTGTTGTATTCGCCCATAATACGGGGCTGACAGGTATACCTGCTATTCTTCCGATGACCCGCGCGTAAAATCCATCGAAGGACAAGTCACGGAAGCAGACACTTCTGGTTCGGATTTGGTTTCATCTGCTGCACCAAATGAGAACTTCCGTGAGAACGGAAGTTTTTATTTTACTCCAAAGAAATATCCAGTCCTGTTTCCCACACCAAACCAGTATAATCCGAACCAGATTTTCCAAATCGGAAATGGGTTCAGATTTTTTCTTGTCTTTCTGTCGTAAAGGTATAACCAGACCTTGCAAGCAAGGTCAGTGTGCAAGGGGCTAAGGTTCCTTATAAGCCTTGCGAAACAAGTATATAACAAAACGGTTACATTCTTCATATAGGGATATTCTTTTATTGAGGGATATGGTATACTGGGCTCATTAAATCGAGATTTACAGAATTAGCAAATTCCTATTTAGAGAGAGAATGAGGTTTTGGGGAGAATCATGATTACTACAAGTAGATTAACAATACGTCCAATTGAAGAAAATGATTGGACTGCTATTAAAGAAATATGGGATGATTTTAAGAATACAGAATTCGTTATCTACGATAACTATAAGGATACATCTCCAGAATCATTACAACCACGAATTGCAAAATGGGCAGAAGCTACTCGAAAAGGCAATGAGCACATGTTTTTTGCAACGTGCTTAAAAGGCGAAACAATCGGATTTACTTCTATAAATATTGTTGCGCCATCCGAGTATGAGATTGGATACGGATATACAAGTAAATCACAAGGACATGGATTTGCAAAAGAAGCGCTTACCACGATTCTTGAATATATGAAAGAGCTTGGCGCTACAAAAATTCACGCAGGAACAGCCTTAAAAAATATTCCTTCTGTTGCGTTATTAAAAAGTCTTGGCTTTGAATTGACAAGCACAGAGCAGATTAGTTTTTTCAAAGATGATGCTGGCAACAACATTTATTTTGAAGGCGGTAATTTTACTAGGAATTTGGCTTTAGAAAACAAATGGTGTGTAGCCGACAAATTGTAATTATATCGGTACAATGAAATCAACAAATTCCAGTTTATTGTATTCGCCCGTAACATGAGCGGCGGCAGATATACCACAAACCTGCCAGAAATGAAGGACTTCTTCTCGTCGAGCCTCAGCCCGCGTTCCATTGCCCTCCGCGTTTTTCATGCGGCGCGGCTTGTTTCATAAGCAAGATACAGGTTGACGCTTTTTTGAATTGCTGATATACTGATTTCAGCAAAGACAACATCTATATTTTCCGTCAGCATAATCAGCATAAAAGGAGACGAAAGCGATGGCGATTTCAAAAAAGCCTTTCGGCGTCATGCCGGACGGTCGCGAAGTAACACAGTACACGCTGACTAACGCGCGCGGTGCATCCGTGAGCGTGATCAACTTTGGCGGCATCCTGACCAATGTCCGCGTGCCGGATCGAAACGGCGTTCTGGACGACGTGGTGCTCGGTTTTGACAATCTGGCAAGCTATCTGGCCGAACATGGCAGCATGGGCGACACGGTTGGCCGTTATGGCAACCGAATCGCACAGGCGCGCTTTACGATTGACGGCGTAACCTATCAGCTTGACGCCAACAACCATGGAAACCACCTGCACGGCGTGCTCGGCAAGCAGCTTTGGGATGCCGATCCGGTTGAAACCGCCGTCGGCGACCTGCTCCGTCTGCACTACGTCAGCCTCGACGGCGAGGACAAGTTTCCCGGTACGCTGGATGTGACCGTGACTTACGGCTGGGATGACGCCTGCAATCTCTCCATTCGTTACGAGGCGACGACTGACAAGCCGACCCTCTGCAACATGACCAATCACAGTTATTTCAACCTTGCCGGATGCACCAGCGGCTCCATCCATGATCATGTGTTGACGGTTGAGGCGGATGCCGTCACATCGGTCGCCGACAATACGCTCATCCCTACCGGAGGCTATACGCCGGTCGCCGGAACGCCGTTTGATATGCGGCATGGGCTGCGTCTAGGCGACGGCCTTAACGCGACGCACAGCTGTCCGCAGATGACGTTTGCCGGCGGTTATGACCATAACTTCGTACTGCGCAAAGGCGAAGCGATGGGCCTTGCCGCGCGGCTGTATGATCCCAAGAGCGGCCGAGTGATGGAGACGCTGACCGATCAGCCCGGCGTGCAGGTTTACACGGCCTGTGGCACAGATATTCCGGGCGGCAAGGGCGGCACGCATTACGGAAAATACTGCGCCGTCTGCCTGGAAACCCAGCATTTCCCCGATTCGCCGAATCACCCGCAGTTCATCGGCACGACGGTTCTGCGTCCCGGCGAAAAATACGACACGACGACGATTTACGCGTTCCGCACGGAATGATCCGCTCTGTTAAAAGCCGCCAAGGTGCAAATACATGGACATTTCTTTCAAGGTCGAAAATCAAAAATTCAATTACAGAGTGTGCGCCGTCATCCTCTCGGAGAATCAGATTCTGGCGATGCGTGACGAACGTTCTCCGTATTTTTACCTGCCCGGCGGAAGGGTAAAAATGGGCGAAACCGCCGAGCAGGCAGTGATACGGGAAGTCTGGGAAGAGCTTAGCGTAACGCCGAAAATCGACCGCCCGTTGTGGCTCAATCAGGCGTTTTTTACCGAGGATGTGGACGGCCTTCGCTATCACGAACTGTGCCTTTACTTTCTGATGGATATCTCTGACACGGATTTGGCCCAAAGAGGTCCTGTCTTTACGCTGACGGAAGGCACGCACACGCACACCTTTGAATGGCTGGCATTTGACAGATTGAAGGACGCCTATTTTTATCCGATATTCCTGAAAAAAGAAATCTACAATCTGCCGAACGCTTTAACCGTTCGCGCCGAATTTGAGTGACTGTTTTGCGCTCGTAAAACGTTCAAAAGACCGGCATGCAGGCCGATTCAGCCTGCAATGTCGGTCTTTTTCAATCGTCTTTTTTCTTGAGCGCCCGCATTTAGTGCGTCAATCCGCTTTTTTTCGCAGCATGATCTTGATGAAATTCAGATACTTCCCCGCGCCCGCTTCCATCGATTTACGGTCGCCGACGGCGTACCCGTTCTCCTGCCTCAGCCAGTCCGCCCAAACCTCGTCGTTGGATTCCATTTCACAGACTTCGACGACCTCGCAATTTCGGCTTTGGCTGACGATGTTCGCCCAATACGCCGTGTCGTGCATATAATCCATCTGCTCCGCCGTCCACGAAAGCAGCAGTTCCGACGGCAGACGGTCGTGGCGGTCCCGCTTCATGCCGGGAATCGCGATATATATCCAGCCGCCCGGCTTCACAAACGGAAGAAGCTTTTCATCCAGATAGCGCGGATCTCTGCCGAAATAATTGTAGGAATCCGTGCTGACCACCGCGTCGAAAAAGTCCGGCTCAAAGGGCAGAGCCTCGGCATCCGCTTTCACGGGGATAATCTGCTCATCCGAAAGCCCCATCTGGCGGAAAAACGCGCGGTTTTCGTCCGGATCGCTCCACAAATCCGCCGCATATACCGTAAAGCCGTATTCCTTCGCCAGGAAAACGGAGGTCAGCCCCTGCCCGCTGCCCAAATCGCAGACCGTGCCGTGCGCCGGAATGCGATGGTTTTGCAGCAATTCTTCCTCCAGCTTCACGGGATTGGGCCCCATGATTTTTCGGTTCAATTCCGGCGTATCATAGCGCGTGCTTTTGACATATTTCATGTTCGTCCCTCTTTTCTCACTCGATCCAGCCAATCGTCGTAAAACGCATCGACGGCTTGTAAAACCGCCTGTCGATCTGCCGCGCCGTCATAAACGCCGAGCAGCGCCAGCAGCGGCGCATAGCAGGCCACGGCCTCGTTTTCCGCGTTGGCAAAGCCCATTGCCGCCAACAAATCCCGCACATAGCCAAGCGGCCCGCCCGCCAAATACTGCTGATACAGCGCGGCCATCTGTTCGTTTCGATATTGCTCGATGGTCAGCATCCGGCGAAACGGCGCAGCAAACTCGTCCTGTGCCCAATAGCGAAACTGCGCCTTGGAAAAAGCGCACAACGCTTCAGGCGTTGCGATCTCATAGCTTTGCGGCATGTCCTGCACCGTGCCTTCCGGCAGTTCAAACGCCTGCGCGCGCTCGGCGTCCAGCTGTTCCATTTTTTGAAGAATACTTTCAAGAATCGCCTGTTTATTGGCATAATGACGATAAAGTGCTCCCTTTGTCAACCCCAGCTCACCCGCAATTTGGCTGACGGAAACCGCTTCATAACCCTCTTGGGCAAACAGGCGAAGCGAAACAAGCAAAATGTTTTCTCTGGTGTCCTTCATGTATTTCTCTCCACAAAAATAAACGATCGTTTACATCTGCATTATAGTAAACGATCGTTCACTTGTCAAGTCTTTTTTGAATTATGCACCCTGTTCTTCCTTTTTGAGCGCTTCATCGAGCGTGTGCCAGCCAAGCACGGCGCATTTCACGCGAGCGGGCATATGCGCCACGTCGCGCAGCGCGGAGGCTTCCTCCAGATCGTCGATTTCCTCGTCCGTCGCTTCGCCTTTGATCATCCGCAGGAACAGGTCGCCAAGCCTGCGCGCTTCATCTTCCTTGCGGCCGATAATCATGCCGAGCATGATATCCGCAGAAGCCTGTGAAATCGCGCAGCCGTCGCCGACAAACGCGCCATCCTCAATCACGCCGTCCTTCACCTTGAGCTTGAGCCAGATGTGGTCGCCGCAGCTGGGGTTCACACCCTCCATCGTGATGTTCGCGTCGGGCAGGTCATGCTTGAATTCCGGGCGCAGATTATGCTCCGTCAAAATTTCGTTGTAAAAGCTTCTACGCTCCATAGCCCATTTTCCTCCTCACGTCGGCAATCGACGCGACCAGCGCGTCCGCTTCCTCCGGCGTATTGTAAAACATAAAGCTCGCGCGCGTCGTCGCGGGCAGACCGAGATGCATGATAAGCGGCTGTGCGCAGTGATGACCCGCTCGCACCGCTATGCCGTCCGCCGCCAGAATCTCGCTCACATCGTGCGGATGCACGCCGTCAATGACAAAGGAGACAATGCCCGTGTGGTTTTCGGGGTCGTCGCTTCCCAGCACGCGGACATGCTCCACGCCCTTCAATCCATCCATCACGCGGCGGACGAGCAGGTTCTCCTGCTTCTGCATCGCGTCAAAACCGATTTTCTGAATATACTCGATGGCCGCCGCCAGGCCGACTGCGCCTGCCGCGTTCACCGTGCCTGCCTCAAACTTGTGCGGCAGTTCGGCAAACACCGCGCCTTCGCGCGTGACGGATTCAATCATCTCGCCGCCGGTCAGAAAAGGCGGCATCTTATCCAGCAGTTCTTCCCTGCCATAGAGCACGCCGATGCCCATCGGCCCCATCAGCTTATGGCCGGAGAACGCAACAAAATCCGCGTCCAGCGCCTGCACATCCAGCGGCATGTGGGGCGCGCTCTGCGCCGCATCCAGCACGGCGGCAGCGCCGACGGCGTGCGCCCGGTCGATGATCTTTTTCACCGGATTGACGCAGCCAAGCACGTTGGAAACATGGCCGATGGCGACCAGCTTCGTCTTTTTGCCGATGGTCTGCTCAATCGTTTCGTCGGTCAGCGTACCGTCCGGTTCACAATCCATGTATCGGAGCGTCGCGCCTGTCTGGCTGGCGACCATCTGCCACGGAAGCATGTTGCTGTGGTGCTCCATGATGGAAACGACGATTTCGTCGCCTGCCTTCACGTGATGCAGCGCATAGCTGTAAGCCACAAGGTTCAGGCCCTCGGTCGTGTTTCGTGTGAAAATCACACAGCGCTCACTCGGCGCATGGATGAAGCGCTGTACCGTCTTGCGCGCATCCTCATACATCTGCGTCGCCTTGAGGCTCAGCGGATAAAAGCCGCGAAGCGGGTTCGCATTCGCCTGCTCGTAAAACGCCTTGACCGCTTCAATCACGCAGGCCGGGCGCTGGGCCGTCGCCGCATTATCCAGATACATGACCGGATCGTTTTGCAGCAGCGGAAAATCTTTGCGCCACGGGTTAATCGTCTTGTCCATCGTTCATCACCGTCTTCAGCAGGTTCTCGGTTTCCTCGCGGGACTGCGCATCCGGAATGCGGCGGCAGATCCGCTCCAGCTTGGCGCGCGTCATGACGCGCTCGGCCGTCTTTTCATCCATGCCGCGGGAGGCAAAATAAAACAGCGTGTCGTCGTCCAGCGCGCCGATGGTCGCGCCGTGGTTGCCCTCGACGTTTTCCTCCGCGCAGAGAATCAACGGAATGGTCTTGTTCACCACGTCGTCGCCCAACAGCAGCACCTGTTCGCTTTCCTGTCCCTTCGATCCGGAAGAGCCGTTCTTGAAATCGATCGTGCCGCGGAAAATCTTCTCCGCGCGGTCGTTCAGGCTGCCGTCGGCCTCAATGACACAGTTCGTCTTCCTGCCGATATGATTGACAATCAGGTTGATATCCACCTTCTGGTCTTTCGCCGCCAGATAGCCCATCGCACTTTCAAACTTCGAGCCGTCGCCGACCAGATCGACGCGCGCGCCGTCCACCGCGATGTGCTCGCCGACAATCAGCTGCACCAGCTCGATCGAAGCGTTTTCTTCGCACAGGCCGCCCACATCGTTGATCAGCGTATGCCCTTCACCCTCGAAGAGCAGCTGCACCAGGCAGATTTTCGCGTTCTTTTTCGCGTAAAGCTTGGTTTGCAGCGCCGTCGCGCCGTCGCCTGTCGGCACAATCTGTTCGACGACCGTCACGCTCTGCCCCTCATCGGCCTGCACGTGTACAACGCCGCCGGACTGGCGCGCGTCCTCGCCTGCGGCCACACGCAGACGAATCGTCTCACTCTGCGCGCCCGCAATCGTGGTCACGGGCAGACCTGCCATCGCGCTTTCCAGCTGCTCGCCCGCGCCGGTGCGAATCGCGGCGAATTTCGCTTCATCCGCCTGTCCGGCCTGCACGTTTTCGGCCAGCGTCACGCAAGGTCTGGTTTCGTCCTGCCAGCGGATATGCGTTTCGTTGAGTTTCAGCCAATACCACGTCTTGCTCGGCAGGCGGTTGATGGTCATGAATTGATTCTCGCTCATCTTCTGTCCCCTCCTCAGCCGATGCTGCCCTTCATCTCAAGGCGAATCAGGTTGTTCATTTCGACAGCGTATTCAAGCGGCAGTTCCTTGGATACATTGTCCGCAAAGCCGCTGACGATATACGCGCGCGCGTCCTCTTCGCTCATGCCGCGGCTCATCAGGTAGAACACGGCTTCGTCGCTGATGGAACCGATCTGCGCCTCGTGGCCGACGTTCGCGTCCTTCGTTCGGATATCCATCGCCGGAATGGTGTCCGACCGGGAGATGGAATCGAGCATCAGGGACTGACAGGAGACGGAGGATTTGGCGTTCTTCGCGTTTTTGCCCACCACTACGCTGGAGCGGAACGTGCTGATGCCGCCGTCCTTGGAAATGGAGCGCGTGTTGATATAGGAACTGGTATCCGGCGCGTTGTGAACGACCTTCGCGCCGGTATCGAGGTTCTGACCCTTGCCTGCAAAGGTGATACCCGTAAACTCCATGCGGGAGCCGCGTCCATTCAAAATGCTCATCGGATACAGATACGAAACATGCGAACCAAACGAGCCGGAAACCCACTCGATCACGCCGCCCTCATCGACGACGGCGCGCTTGGTATTGAGGTTATACATGTTCTTCGACCAGTTTTCGATGGTCGAATAGCGCAGACGCGCGTTTTTGCCGACAAACAGTTCCACGCAGCCCGCGTGCAGGTTCGCTACGTTGTATTTCGGGGCGGAGCAGCCTTCGATGAAGTGCAGATCCGCGCCCTCGTCCACGATGATCAGCGTGTGCTCAAACTGGCCCGCGCCTGGCGCATTCAGGCGGAAATAGCTTTGCAGCGGGATTTCCACCTTCACGCCCTTGGGCACATACACAAACGAGCCGCCCGACCAAACCGCGCCGTGCAGCGCGGCAAACTTGTGATCCGTAGGCTTGACCAGCTTCATGAAGTGTTTTTTCACCATGTCGGCATATGGGCCGGTCAGCGCGCTTTCCATGTCGGTGTAAACGACGCCCTGTGCGGCGACTTCCTCGCGCACATTGTGATAGACCAGTTCGGAGTCATACTGCGCGCCCACGCCCGCCAGCGATTTGCGTTCCGCCTGCGGAATGCCCAGCCGCTCAAACGTGTTTTTGATATCCTCCGGCACGTCGCTCCACTTGGCCTTCATACCCGTATTCGGGCGGACATAGGTGACGATGTTATCCATATTCAGCCCTTCGATGGAAGGGCCCCAGTCCGGCACGCGCATGTTCTGATAGATTTGCAGCGATTGCAGGCGGAAAAGCTGCATCCACGCGGGATCGTGCTTTTCTCTGGAAATCTGCTCGACGATGGCCGGAGTCAGGCCCGCGCTGAGCTTGAACGCGTCTTTCTCATCGTCTTTGAAATCGTAGATGCTGCGGTCAACATCCTCGACATAGGTTTTTTCTTCGTTCATGGGTGTTCCCCTTTTCTCAACGCTGCTCGTACTCGGCAAAGCCGCTCTCGTTGATTTCATCGACCAGCGAAGCGCCGCCGTTCTTGATGATGCTGCCTTCCACCATCACGTGGGTCGCGTCCACATGCAGCGATTCGAGAATCTTGGTGCTGTGAGTGATGATCAGCAGGCTGCCCTTGCAGTCTTCCTGATACTTGCGGATACCGGCGGACACGGTGCGCACTGCGTCCACATCCAGACCGCTGTCCGTCTCATCGAGGATGGCCAGCGCAGGCTTAAGCATCAGCAGCTGAAGGATTTCCGCCTTCTTCTTCTCGCCGCCGGAAAAGCCGACGTTCAGATCGCGCTCAGCGTAGGACGGGTCCATATCCAGCAGCTCCATCGCGCGCTCAAGCTCCTTTTTGAAGCTCCACAGGCGCAGGCGGCTGCCGGTTTGCAGCTCGACCGCGTTGCGGATAAACGCGCCCAGCGTCACGCCCGGCACTTCGAGCGGCGCCTGGAAGGACAGAAACATGCCCAGCTTGGCGCGCTCGTTGGCGGCCATATGCGTGATGTCTTTCCCTTTGAACATGATCTGGCCTTCCGTCACATGATAACGCGGGCTGCCCATCAGCGTGTAGCCCAGCGTGGATTTACCCGTTCCATTCGGCCCCATGAGCACATGGGTTTCGCCCGTGCCGATTTCCAGATTGACGTGATCCAGAATCGGCTTATCTTCAACGCTCACGCTCAAGCCCTTGACGGCCAGAAGCTCTTTTTCCATTGCATTGACACCCCTTTAAATCAAATCGGCTGAAACCCCGCAATTCCCAGCGGGATATTAGGATATAATGACGGATTAAGAGGGCGGACGGACAATCTGCCCCTGCCCCTACCGGACAGCCGCATTATACGCCTATCCGCTTTTTCTGTCAAGACTTGATTTTTCGGGCAGTCAATCGCCCTTTCTTGTTTTGACTGCGGCTATCACTGCGCAGGCCAGCTTGTCCGGCTCGATCGGCTTGCCGAGATAGCCGTCCATCCCCGCGTCAAAAATCCGCTCGCGCACATCTTCAAACGCATTGGCCGTCATCGCGATAATCGGGATGTCGGCCGCGCCGGCCCTGCCGCATCGGCGAATAGCGCGCGCGGCCTCGCATCCGTCCATCACGGGCATCTGCATATCCATCAAAACCACGTCGTATGTGCCCGCTTCCACGGCTTCAAAACGTCTGAGCGCCTGCATGCCGTCCGCCGCGCGGTCACATTCGGCGCCCGCGTCGGTCAACAGCCGAATCATGATTTCCGCGTTCATCTCGCTGTCTTCGGCCAGCAGCACGCGCAGACCCGTCAGCAGCCGTTCCGTGCTTCTGGGTTGCGCGCTGGCATAAGCGCCCAAATCCACGGGCTTTTTCTCGTCGCTCAGCACGGCCATCACCCGTTCGATTTGTCCGTTCATCTGTCCGGCATATCGTTTCATCGTCTCGATATCATCCGTCCGCGTAAGCAGCCTGGCCAAACCGACCACCACGTTGAGCGGCGTGCGAATGCCTCGGCTGATGTTTCGATATAGGTGCTTTTTCTCTTCCTGCTCGCGCTGCATCTGTTCCCTGAGCATTTCCGCGCGGCAGATTGACTCTCTCAGCGTCGAGTTGACGCTCGCCAATTCACAGTTGGCCTTTTCCTGTGCCAGCTGTTTTTCGCGCGCATGGGCTTCTTTGCGCATCGCATCCGCCATTCGAATTATGCCGACATTGAGCAGCGCGGCCAACAGACCCAGCATGGCCAGCGCCGCCGCGACGATACGCGCAATCAATGCGCTGTAATCCCTGAGCACATTCTGCACCAGCGAACAGGCCGCTTCGCACACGACCATGTACGGCGTATCTTCAATGGGCCGATAGGCCAAATAGACCGATTCCCCGGCCGTCGTTTTGAGCGTCACGCATCCGGCGCACCTTTCGTCCATATCCGCAGAAGCCTGCTTTTTCTCCGGCCCGTCATAGCGCGAAAGCATGTCCAGCCGGTTCCACACATGATCTGCGGTATAAACCACGTGTCCCATCCGATCCACCACGCAGATATTTGCCTGCCCGCCATAAGCATAGAAGGAGAGCACGCCGTTGATGGTTCCCGGCGTATACGCCAGCGCAATCGCATCATAATAAACATCGTGAACGGCAAACGGTCGAAGCGATTCCACGACAAAAAAAGCCTCTTCGCCGTTCCACATGCGATAGCCGGAAACCATTTTCCCCTCCGCCAGTTTTCGGCGCGTCGCCGTATCGATCGTCTGCTGTCCCGTTTTGCCGCTCAAGCTGATATACTGCCCGTCCTGCGTCACAAACAGAATATCCCGCACGCTCTGCCCGTCGAGCGCGGACAAAAAACGCGCTTCCCCCTGCAAATCAACAGTTCGCTCTCCCTCCGAAAAGAGATAACGCTCCATTGCCCGCGCCAGAAAAGCCGACGTGTTCAGCCGCGTGATATACGGCCTTTCCAACTGCTCCATCAGCGCGCCAAGATCGCGCCGACAGTTTGCGTCGATATAATCTTCCGCCGCATGCAATCCATACACCAGACAGCCGCCGATGCAAAGAAAAATCATCGCGCATGCCGCCATCGCCACCCACATGGAGCGTTTGATTTTTCTTCCGTTTTTCATGGTCTGTAAGCGCTCCTTTTTTGCTTCGCCGCCCGTCTTTCCAAACGGACTGACCCATTCTTCATGATGTATTCTATGTTCCGTTTATGTATGATATGATATAATGAACATAGATTTTTTAGAGGAGGTTTCCTATGTGTACGGCAGCGACCTTTCTTTCGGACGATTTTTACTTCGGCCGCAATCTGGATTATGAGTTTTCCTATGGCGACGAGGTGGCCGTCACCCCGCGCGGCTATGCGTTCTCCTTGCGCCGGGGCGATACCTTCCGCACCCGTTACGCTATCATCGGCATGGCCTATGTGCAGGGGGATTATCCGCTTTATTACGACGCGATCAATGAAAAAGGTCTTGGCGTCGCAGGGCTGAATTTTGTCGGCAACGCCGTTTATCATTCAGCTCAGGCGGACCGTGATAACATCGCCCAATTCGAGCTGATTCCATGGCTTCTCGGCCAATGCGCTACCCTGAATGAAGCGCGCACGCTGATTGAGCGCATGAACCTGCTCAACGAGCCTTTCAGCCCACAGCTTCCGCTGGCCCAGCTGCACTGGCTCATCGCGGACAGAACCGGTTCGATCACCGTCGAATCCACCGCCGACGGGCTGCACATTTACGACAACCCTGTCGGCGTGCTGGCCAACAATCCGCCTTTCCCCATGCAGCTCTTCTCGCTGAACAACTACATGGCGCTTTCTCCCCAATCGCCGAAAAACACTTTTGCGCCCGATGCTCCGCTTAGCGTTTACAGCCGCGGGATGGGCGCGCTCGGTCTGCCGGGCGACCTGTCCAGCCAGTCGCGTTTTATTCGCGCCGCGTTTGTCCGCGCCCATTCTCTCTGCGAAGCGACGGAAGAGAGCCGCGTCAGCCAGTTCTTTCATATTCTGACTGCCGTTGAGCAGCAGCGCGGATGCTGCCAGCTCGAAAACGGCAAATACGAAATCACGCTTTACACGAGCTGCTGCAATGCCACAAGGGGCATATATTACTACACGACCTACGACAATCGCCAAATCACAGCGGTGGACATGCACAAAGCGCCTTTGGACGGCAATGCACTGGTTCGCTATCCGCTTATTCAAAAGCAGCAGATCTTCAAACAAAACTGATTGCTTTCGTTCGTCCGGCGGATTTCCGCCGGGCGGCTTTGTGTAACGACTTTCGTTACTTCTGTGCTCATGGGAAGCGATTCACCCTGTAACGCGCCCGCAATACGATATCATTCGATAAAATCCGTTATTTTATGTTTCATTTCTTCAAAAAAGAATTGCCCTGAAAGTGTTTTTTTCTTGCATTTGCAGGTGCTCTATTTTATAATAGACCCATAGTACACACGTTTTTGTTTTGTTTCATCCATGCAGACGCGGGTTTCATGAACTTGTTTCTTTCATCTCCGAAACGAACCCATCAAGGGATCGCGACGAAACCGATTCATGCGTTTTGCGTTTATTGATGATGGAAAGGAAGTAACATCGGCATGACTTTGCAGGAGTTTTATGCTCAAATTGGCGGTAACTATGCGGATACCGTTCGTCGGCTTTGCAATGAATCGCTCGTCCTTCGGTTCGTCAAAAAATATCCGGCCAATCCTTCCTTCGACGAGCTGTGCGCTGCGGTCGATCAGGCCGACTGGAAAACGGCTTTCCGTGCCGTTCACACGCTCAAGGGCGTTGCGCAGAACCTGGGTTTTGACCGTCTGTATGCCGTCAGCGTGCCGCTGACCGAAGCCATGCGTGGTGGAAAGCCGCTGACCGATCCTGCGCTGCTCACCGCCGTGAAAGATGTGCATCAGGAAATCGTCGCCGCCATTCTCCAGCTCGACGCGTAATTCAAATCTGGATAAGACAAAAAGGCCGCCGCTTCTTTTGCGACGGTCTTTTTCACGGATGATCAAATTGGGTTATTGAATCTCGGCGGGATTCACGATGCACAGCCGCTCGGCTGTCTGCTCACCGAAACGCTGCTGCAATTCGCGGTAGCAGGCCCTCATCCTGCATGCGCGGCTGGTTACGTTGTGCGAATCCGTCGCCGCAAAATCGACATAGCCCTTTTGAATGACAGCGTTCACCCATCTCTGTGAAAAAAACGAATGCTTTCGACAGATTGTATCCGCGTTCATCTGCATGCAAACGGAAAAATCACGCTTCAACTTCCGAACGCGCCCCGGCCAGCGCAGACATCTGTAACGCTCGATGTGCGCAAAAACGGGCATATAACCTGCCGCAGTCAACGCTTTCGCCGCGCTCTGCAATTCCCTGTACGGCGCGGTCGGCAAAAACTCAACCAGCACAAATTCGCTTTCCGCCAGCGTCGGAATCAGTCCGTCGCGAAGCATGCGCACGGTTTGCGGCGTGTAGAAGATTTCACAGCCGGGGAGAATTTCCAACTGCATCCCCTGTTGTATACACCACTCCCGCGCCTGCCGGATTCGCTCCATCAGCTCACGCATGGGAAACGGCCTCATGCCCGGTTCGGCGTGCGGCGTGGCGATGATGCGCCGTATGCCGTTTTCCCAAGCCCGTGTGAGCATCTGCTGCGTCTGTTCCCATGTCTGCGCGCCGTCATCCAGCCCGTAGATCAGATGATGATGGATATCGACAAACCCGTCCGTTGGACTTTTTTTCAATCCTTATCGTTCTTCTTTCCGTAATAACCAGACTTGTAGTAGTGGCTGTAATACGCCTTGTTGTAATACTTTTTGGCGCTCAGCGTGTCAAACGTCACCTTGTTGATGATGCAGCCGATAATCGGACAGCCGGATTGTTCCATCTGCCGCTTGGCTTCCACCAGCTCGCGACGGCGCGTCGCGTTATAATTCACCACGAGCACCGCGCCGTCACAGCGCTTAGCGATTTCCGCCGCGTCCACCACCACGCCGACCGGCGGCGTATCGATCAAAACCAAATCAAACTGCGGAGCCAGATGATCGAGCATTTCGCCGAAATACGGCGTATCGATCAGGGTCATCGGCGAAGAAATGTCGCGTCCTGCGGGCATGATGCACGCGCCGTACATGTTGGTCTCATAGATGCAGTCGCCCAGCTCGCAATGCCCGGCCAGATAATGCGCAAGGCCGTACATCTCGCCTTCTGTCTCCAAACGCAGTCGGGAAACGACCGACGAACGACGCAAATCGGCGTCGATCATCAGCACGCGCTTGCCGCGTTTGGCCATGTTGTGCAGAATGTTCAGGCACATGTACGTCTTGCCCGCGCCGGGCATAAAGCTGGTGAAAGCGATCCGTTTGCAGTCGCGTCCGGAAAAGGAAAGATTGGTGCAGATGGTATTGATGGCCTCGGTTCCGGTGTAATCAAGCGCGTTGAATCGCTTAATTTTGGCTTGTCTCATCGCCGCTTCTCTCCTTTCTTCCCTTGCTGCCCGTGCTGCGGTGCATCTGCGCGTCCTTCTCCTGCTTGGGCATCACGCCGAGCGTGGGCAGCTGAACATACTTTTCAATGTCATCCGCGCTGCGCAGACGATCATCCATCAGGAACTGAACCACGATGATGCCGCAGCTGAGCACCAGACCGATCACAAATCCAAGCAGGACATTTTTGCTCTTATTCGGTGAAGACGGCCTGCTGGGCAGCAACGCCTCTTCAAAGATGTTCGGCTGCTCGGTGTCCATTTTCACCGCGATAAATTCACGGGCAACCTGCGCATAGGTATCCGCCAAATCCTTGGCCTCCTGCGGGTCGCTGGATTGTACCGCGACATACAAAATGCGCGTATCCTGCGGGTTGGTGACTGAAACCATGTTGGAAAGCTGCGAATAGGTATAGTCAAGCCCCAGCCGTTCAAGCACCATTTCATGCACGTGCCAGTTGGAAAAAACCTCGGTATAGTCGCTGGCCAGATAATTGCCGACCTGCAAATCCGAAAGGTTGATCGCAGAATCTTTGGCATTGACCACGTACAGCTTTGAGGTCGCCGTATACATCGGCGTCACGAAACAAATCGTATATACCCCCGCAATCAACGCGCCCAGAATGCAGGCCAACACGATGATTTTCCATTTTTCGAGTAAACGGTACATCAATTCAACGAGGTCGATTTCATCTTCCCCGCCTTCATCGGGCCGCCCGGCCCACGAGTGCCTCAACTCCTGCGTTTCCGGCTGTTGCTGCATGGTCAATCTCCTATTCTCTTTCAGTATCTTGCTATACGCCAAAAAGCGGGACGCATCTTTTCTGTCAATGCGTCCCGCCCAATCTGCTTAGTCGTTGAGCACCGCCATGGCCGTCGCCACAGCGTCCTTCATCTGAGCGATCACCTCAGCCGGGAACACAACGGCGATATCGCCGTTCTCCAGCACCTCAGCTTCAAGCGGAATCCATGTGACGACGTACTGGCCGTTCGCATTGCGGGTGCCGTCATAAAGGCCAATCACGACAACAACATGCTGATCCTGGGTGTACTTGGTGGTGAAGGTAAAGGTCCCCTTCGCATCATTCAAAACATCCACATCGCCCGTGAGCGTCAGCGTGACGAACTCGTTCATCGTCATGTTTTCGAGCTTAAAACCTTCCGGCAGAAGCGCGGAAATCGCCTGCTGAGTCTCCTCCGGGAAGTAGCTGACGGCGCTCTTGCCCTTCGCGGCAACCCAGTCATAGATCTTGGCGATTTCCTCGATGACGGGCGCTTCGTCTTCCGTCACATCGATGTCCCAGCCGGCCGCTTCAGTCTTTCCGTCTTCCTTCACGGTCTCGACGAATTTCACGTGGGTTACATCGGTCGTCGTCTTGCTGGGCACAGCTGCCATCGCGCTCGCGGCGCTCAGCACAAGCAGCACGCTTGCGAGCATCAGAGCAAACTTTTTCATCAGAACCATCCTCCTGTTTTTCACTCCATATTCTTATCAGCGCCGTTTCATTCTTTCTTCGTGTAAAACGCGTCGAGAACAAAATCGACGATAGACTGCTCATCCGCATGGAACTCCACAAATCCATCCTCGCCGATGCTGTGTTCGCCGGACAGATATTGAACGGGTTCCACTTCATAGTGATACGCCCGGTTGATCTCGTTGATCATGCGTCCGCGAACCATGTTCGTGGTCACATACGGCGTAAGCGTATCGATCATCGTTGTGATGAAACCGCTCGATTCATTGATCTTCTCCCGAATCAGCGGAACAGCCGCATCCATAAACTCGCGTTGACGGGTCATGCGCGTCTCGTTGGTGCCGTCGGCAACGTCCATGCGTCGCCGAACCAGCGTCACCGCCTGTTCTCCGGTCAGCGTCAGCGTCGCGCCCTTCGTCATTGCCGGATCAGCCGCCGTGAAATCATCCTCAAGCGTCACGGTCACGCCGCCGAGCAGATCGTTCAGCGTCGAAATCGCGTCCAGCGGAACTTCCATGTACAGCTCGATTTCCGGACAGTTCAACAGCCCTTCAACCGCTCTGAGCGAATTTTGGCATCGTTCCTGGCGATCCATGCCGTAGCCGTGGGAAAGACAAATCTGCATGACGCGCGAACCCGCGTTGTTGCCAAACAGGCCGAGAACGTTGACCGACGTCATCGTGTCGCGATCGATTTGCAGCTGGCGAATGGTCTTGTTTTTGTGGTCTAGCACCAGCAGCAGCAGGAAATCCGACTGGCCGCCGTCGCGGTACCCCTTGATTTCATCCGTTGACGCCTTGTCAATGCCGATCATCAGCAGCGACGTGACATCCATCTTTTGTTCATAGGTCACGCCGTCGATTTCCACCTTGGGAACCTCGCCGAATCCGGCGCTCATTTCACCGCGGATCTCCGGATACTTCTTTTCTTCCAACAGACGGCCGCCCATGTAACCGGCCGCAAGCACGATCACCAACGCCGCGGCAGCCAGTGCCGCTTTCGCGAACACGACGCGCCTGCTCCGTTTTTCATGCCTGCTGTGTGCCATTTTCCACGCCTCCATCTGCGAGAACCGCGGCTCTCGTTCCATGCACGTCGATATTTTATCTCATTTTTCCATGTCTGTCAAGGGACATTCCGCACGTGTTCAAACAAATGTAATGTAATGTTATCAACGCACTCCGTATTTTATCGGCTCATGTCTCCTTCCGTTTGATTGTATTGCGTCCGGTCAAACACGCCGAACCGGCCTTTTTCGTTTCGTTTCATCTGATACATGGCGAAATCCGCACATTTAATCAGTTCCATCAACTCCGTTCCGTCCTCCGGATACCACGCGATGCCGCCGGAAACGTGAATGCGCGTGGCCTGGCCGTCCGGCAGGTTGAAATGGCTGTTTTCAATACCGGAAACAAGCCTGTCGATTGCGCGCTGCACCGCCTCGCGGCTGTCGTACCCGCAGAACAGAATGTTGAATTCGTCGCCGGATACGCGCGCGCAAAGCGTGCCATCCGGAATGTTGCGCAGGAAGCATACCGCCGCCTCATGAATGTAGCGGTCGCCCCACTCGTGGCCAAACGTATCGTTGGTTCGCTTGAGGTTGTCCAAATCCATCATCACGACCGCCGCATGCTTCATTTTATCCGGCCGATCAAACAGCCGGCCTGCAAACCGATAGAACGCGCGGCGGTTATACAGGCCCGTCAGCAGATCGTAATCGCGTTCGCGCTCAATGCGCAGCCGCTCCAGCGTAGAGGTCGTCACATCTTCGGCCAGCACGATTGTGCGGCTCTCGATCTGCGTTTCTTTCAGTCGGACATACCGCTCCTTGCCATCCAGCGAACGAACGTGCAGCAGCGTGCTGTCGCCCTTCTTTTCCACGGATAAAATGCTGTTCGTCATTTTGCTTTGCAGCATTTTAATCTGTCCCAGCGTCACATTGCCCGCGTCGCCGTTTGGCACGCCGAGCAGCGGGAAGAAATTATCCGTCGCGAACGCGGGCGTGACGTCCGCTTCCTTCGACGTGTCAAATTCGCACCCGGCGATATCCACGCTGGCCATATCCAGCATTCGCAGAAAGCGTGTCGATGTGTTGATGGCCTCGCGGCTCAGCCCGGCGAACGCCTCCGCAAAGTGGTCGATCTCCCGAATGCCCGTGATGGAAAGCCGCGGAATGCCGTTTTCGTTCATCCGTGCAATATCCACTTCTTTGGAGAGTTTTTCAATCGGCTTGGAAAGCCGCCGCGCGATCAAAACGCTGCCCGCCGCGTCAAAGATGAGCATCAGCGCAATCGCCAGCAGAATCATGCGCGATACCCGCTTGGAAAACGCGTACAAGCTTTGCGCCGTGGTCGCGCCCATCAGCACCCAGGTTTCGCTGTCAAACGGCGCATACATATCGTAAACCGTCAGCCTGTGCATCTGCGTGACGATCTTTTTCCCATCCTGCTCAAAGGCGTAACTGCCGTCTTTCCCCGGCGTAAGCGCAATCGTCTCTCCTCGGCGTAGGCGCGTTTTGCCGCTGACCATCTTCAACGTGGCGCGGTTTGTCCCCTTATCAAACAGCGCAAGCATATATGCGCCGTCCGTACCAAACCCAAGCTCGTCGTACGGCAGGCTGTCGCCGACATAATCATCCAGCAGCTCGACGCCCAGCACGCCGTAGAGCGTGCCATCCTCCAGCATCAGCGGCATGGAATACGTCAGCCCCGACGGCAGACTCGACTGCGCGCTGGAATTCCAGCAGGCGTAATCCACCGCCTCAAGCTTTCGCATTGCCCGATAGGCCTCCATAAACGGCTTGCGGAAATAATCGCCGTAGGCCGTGCCAAAGTCGTATCGCGTGTCCCAGCCCGTGTCGGTGGAAATATTCATGGCCTTGACGGTGGATATCGGCGCGCATTCCAGCAGCAGATCACTATACTGCGTCGTCGCGTTGACCGTCGGGCCGAAGTCGCGCACGTGGAAACCCGTCTTCGGCTCCACATTGCCATCCAGGCTCGACGTATTGAAAATCACGTAAATGCCCGAATTCTTGTTGCGATACATCGTCTCGATCATGTCGGTGCAGATCATACCGATGAGTTTGCTCGCTTCTTTGGAATCGTTTTCAAGCAGATCGAGCCGGATAGCGCCCTGCTCGATCGCCGCCTGCGTCTTTCTATTGATGGACTGCGCCAATTCGGCGATATCCGACCATTGCTGGGTCATTTGAATTTCCAGATAGTTTGCCCGATTGACGACCTGTTTGCCGAGAATGGAGCGTTCGTTGCTGTTCACTTGGCTGAAAATGCCGCTCAGGTACAGAGAGCCCAGAAGAATCGCCGCCTGCAAAAGGATCAGCATCACCAGCGGCTGCATGGCTGTGTGAAAAACGGTCCTGCCCGTTTTCTTCCAACTCGGTTTCACGTTGTTCCTCCGTTCGATGCTCAGCGCATCATTGCCCGACAATCTCGCTCAATTCGTTCATCAGCTGCGTGTACCATGCGTCAAAGCGTTCCTCGCTCACAAATTCGGCCGTCGCTTCTTCCAGCGTCGTGCCGCCCTGCAAGGCTTCCTCAACCGCCGCGCGATCTGCCTGCGCCGCGTCGCTCATGGCGTATTCCAGCTTCTTTCTGGCCTGCGTACCGGTTTCAAACGCACGCGTCGTATACAACGTATTGGCCTTGACGGTCTGCACCGCCGTGTTCAGGCTCTTGCGCACGCCCTTCTTCATGCTGGGGCTGCTGTTTTCGATTTTTACCATGTCGTTGTCCGCCACCGTCACCGGCAGATAGCCGGAACTGACGGAAAACTCAATCGCCCAGTCGCTCTGCGTAAACCACTTGAGGAAGCGCGCCGCGGCTTCCACCTGCGCGTCGCTCTTGTTGATGATGACCATGCCCGCGCCCTGCTGCACGGCGTAATCCGCGCCGCCTTCAAACTTCGGCGCCTGATAGGTCTTGACCTCGATGTCGTAGCTGTCGCCATCGCCGTTGGTCACGTGATCCGGGAAGAACGTGCAGCCGGCGGAAGAACCGACAAACGTGAGCACGTTGCCCGTCTTCATATCGTCGCTGCGGAAGCGGCCGGAGGACGCAAAAAAGCCCTTCACATATGGCACGTAGTAGTTATCCCACAGCTTCTTCGCCACGTCGCGCGGCAGATTGACGGTCGTCTTGCCGTCCGCCGTTTCAAAAATGTCATAGCCGAGCTGCTTCGCGCCGATAATCATGTAATTGGCCATTGCGTCGCGGCCAAAGAGCGCCCTGCCGTCGTTCGGCTCTTCGGTCAGGCTGTCCGTCCACTCATAATAGCGCTGCGCCATGGCGGTCAGCCCCTCGATGGTGGCAAATTCGTCCGCGCTCGTTCCGGTCGCCTCGGCGAACTTCTGCCAATCCGTATCGTTGACCACCAGCAGCTCCGTCGCTTTCGCCACGGGGAAAACCTTGATGCTTCCGTCGTCCTTGAAGTCGCCCTCGGTGAGATAGCTCTGAATGTATTCCTTCTTGTCCTTATCCGTCAGATACGGGCTGAGATCGGCCGCGCGCCCCATATTGTCCACCGCATAAGCCGTGTCCGCATAGGCTGAAAAGATATCCGGCACTTTCTGCGCACCCACCTTGCCCTGCAGCGCGTCCATCACGTTCTGTTCCAGATCGTTGACAGAGCCGAGGCTCGAAGCGCTCACCGTGATGTTGTTGTTCTTGCCTTCCGTTGCATTGAACGCTTCCACGGCCTCGTTGAACGCGCCCAGCTGTTCGCCGTTATAATATGTCCACACCGTCAGCTCAATCGGCTCCTTTTTCTGTGCGCAGCCTGTAAGCCCCAGCAGCAGCGCGCCAAGTCCCAGCAGAGCTGCCGCTTTCTTCCAGTTGTTTTTCATCTTTCCACTTTCCTCTTCGACACATCTTTGTACAAATAAACCGTCTGTATTATAGCATACACGCACTATGATTTCAAGAAAAACAGGCCGCCCTTTTAGGCAGCCTGCCGATTCTTCCGTTGTCCTTACCAGCGATTGTCCTTTGTCACAAACGCCCGGTAGATCGCGCGCGTGGCGACCTCAAAATCCAGATTATCCACGCCGACAATGATGTTCAGCTCACTGGAACCCTGATCGATCAGCCGCACGTTCACACCCGCTTTCATCAGCGCGTTGAACAGCCGCGCGGAAATGCCCTTGGAGCGCACCATGCCGCGACCCACCGTCGCAATCAGCGCCAGACCGGAATGGATCTCCACCGTGTCCGGCGAACAAAGCTCGTGAATGCGCTGCACGAGCTTTTCCTTCTTGCCCTCCAATGTGCTTTCATGCACGACGACACACATCGTGTCGATGCCGCTGGGCATATGCTCAAAGGAAATATCCTGCTCTTCCAGCGCCTGAAGCAGCCGGCGGCCAAAGCCGATTTCCGAGTTCATCATCGCCTTTTCCACGTTGATGATAGCGAAATCCTTGTGGCCCGCGATGCCCGTGATGGGGTATTCGCTTTCGTAATCCTCCGCCTCGTAGCAGATGACCGTGCCCGGCTCTTCGGGATGGTTCGTGTTGCGGATATTGGTCGGAATGCCCGCAATGCGCACCGGGAAGATCGCGTCCTCATGCAGCACGCTCGCGCCCATATAGGAAAGCTCGCGCAGCTCGCGATAGGTGACATAGCGAATCGTTTCCGGATTGCGCACAATGCGCGGGTCGGCCATCAGACAGCCGGAAACATCCGTCCAGTTTTCATACATGTCGGCCTGAACCGCGCGCGCAACAATCGCGCCCGTGATATCGCTGCCGCCGCGGGAAAAGGTTTTGACGTTGCCGTGCGTATCGCATCCGTAAAAGCCCGGCACAACCGCGCGCTCATGCCCGGCCAGCAGCGCGCTGAGCTTTTCCTGTGTCTTATCGCTGTCCAGCCGCCCCTCTTCGTCAAAGAAAATGCCCTGCTGAGGATCGACGAAATCCCAGCCGAGATAATCTGCCAGCAGAATGCCGTTGAGGTATTCGCCCCGGCTGGCGGCGTAATCCGCGCCCGCGCCGAGCTGAATGTTGCGGCTCACTTCATCCAGATACCCATCCAGATCAACCGTCAGCCCAAGCTCCTGCGCAATGCCGTGGTAGCGCGCGCGAATCGTATCAAAAGCCGACGCGAAATCGCTGCCGGACGCCGCCAGGCGGTTGCACTGATAAAACAGATCGGTCACTTTGATATCGGTGGCAGCGCGTTTGCCCGGCGCGCTCGGCACGACAATGCGCCGATCCTCGTCGGAAAGCAGAATCTCCCTGACCTTTTTGAACTGCGCCGCGTCGGCCAGCGAACTTCCGCCGAATTTTGCTACTTTCATACCCATTCGGAAGCCCTCCGATTTTCTTCTTTTTCATTTTTCCGCCGCATGGGCAGAAAAATCTCGCAATAACACATTGAAACGTGAAGCAGATACCATTCTAAAGAATGTGCTGCGTAAAGTCAAGAGTTATTCGTCTCTCTGCGCGAAAAATGCAGTTTTATGCAGGACGGCGCGCATGTTTTCGCGTTTTTTCGCTCCATGGGACGTTCAGGCGGCCCTATCCCGCCTAACGCATCCTATGCGTCCGTTCAAACGCGTGTGAGCGCGGGCCGCCCTGATGCAGTTTTCCATGCGACGAAAAAGACGGGCCCGCGCCCGCCTCATTCCCGATATGCCGCCTGCACTTGAGGCGGCCGCTCCCGTTCTTCGTCCTCATCCATCTTTTTGATACTTTCCAGCGCCTGCGGAATCAGCTCTGCCACGCGCTCCATCGGCGAAGCGCTGCCCGCGCTCAGCAGGCGCACGCCGTTCCTGCCGCAGACCAGAAACCCCATCGGATGAATCGACACCCCGGCGCCGGCTCCGCCCGCAAACGGCATACCGTAAGCCCCCGTCTGCGCGCCGCTGACGGCGTATTCTCCGCCGCCCGCCACAAAGCCGAACGCCACGCGCGAAATCGGAATGATGGTCGAACCGTCCTGCGTCTGCACCGGATCGCCGATGACCGTGTTCACGTCCACCATATCTTTAATATTGTCCATTGAAACGCCCATCAGGCTTTCGATGGGATGCTTCTCCATGGCAGTCCCTCTTTTCGCTTCTTTTTCCGGGCCGCTTTCGCCGCCGCAAGCATAATATCGCCTACGCGCATGGAAACTATGCACCGCGCCGTGGCCGCCGCGTCCTGCGCCGCAAAATCTGCCATAATATGGATATCGCCGCAGCTCGTTCGTCCTGCGCCTGCCAGCAGGCCGTCCGCCAACGCGCGAACGCCGCCCGCGAGCATCGCTGTTGCGCCCGCGTCCTCCAGCCCCGCGCACATGTGCAGCGCAATCAATTCCCAGTCCGCGCTCTGCAACACGGCGCGCGCCATCGTCCATCCCTTGCGAAGCCCTTTTGCGCTGGGTTTCTTTTTTAGCGCCGGAAGCGGAAACCGCATCGAAAGCTTTCGCCCGTGAATATGGCCGTTCACCTGTGCGTGGAACAACAGCGCGCCCACGTCGGCAGAAAAGACAATCTGCCCTTTCGCCGCGCCCGCGCAGACGTCCGCCGTCACCCGAACGCACAAAAGCAGATACAGCGCAAGCACCAGCGCCACTTTGTTTCCCTCCCGACGTCCATGTTGCTTTTCGCAGTTTCTTCCTGTATAATAACATCAGCCGCCGAAATTTATGCGCGGCCATACAGGAGGGCAGTCATGAAGCTGATTTCGTGGAATGTCAACGGCCTTCGCGCCTGCTTGGGCAAGGGCTTTGCCGATTACTTTGCCCAGCAGGATGCGGATTTTTTCTGTTTGCAGGAAACCAAGATGCAGCCCGGTCAGGCGCAGATCCCCGCGCCGGATTATGTGGAGTTTTTCAATTCAGCCGAGAAAAAAGGCTATTCCGGCACGGCGATTCTCGCCAGGCAGACGCCGCTTTCGGTCAAAATGGGCATGGACAGCGATCTGCATGACCATGAAGGGCGGCTGATCACGCTCGAATACGACAAGTTTTACCTTGTCACGGTCTACACGCCCAACAGCCAGCGCGGGCTGACGCGGCTGATGTACCGCATGTGCTGGGAAGAGGATTTCCGCATGTATGTCAAGCGGCTCGACGAGCAGAAGCCCGTCATCATCTGCGGCGACATGAATGTTGCGCATCGGGAAATCGACCTCAAAAACCCGAAAACGAACGTCAATAACGCGGGCTTCACCCCGCAGGAACGCGGCGCGATGACCAAGCTGCTGGAAAGCGGATTTGTGGATACCTTCCGCTATCTCTATCCCGACGCGGCGGGCCGATACAGCTGGTGGAGCTACATGTTCAATGCTCGCGCAAATAACGCGGGATGGCGCATTGACTACTTCCTCGTTTCCGACCGCATCAAGAATAAGATTATCGACGCCCGGATTGACGATACTGTTCTGGGCAGCGACCACTGCCCGGTCGTGCTGGAAATCGACTTATAAAAAGGAGAAGATTCAAATGAAACTGATGTTTGCTTCCGACATTCACGGTTCCCGCAGCGCATGCGAAGCGATGCTGAACGCTTACAAAGCCGAAGGGGCGGAGCGCCTGATTCTGCTGGGCGATCTGCTCTATCACGGCCCGCGCAACAATCTGCCGGACGAATACGACCCGAAGGGCGTGATTGCGCTGCTCAACGGCGTGAAAAACGAGCTTTTCTGCGTGCGCGGCAACTGCGACGCGGAGGTCGATCAGATGGTGCTCCAGTTCCCAATCATGGCGGATTACGCCCTCTTTGATTTGGATGGCCGCACGGCTTTCATCACCCACGGCCATCTGTTCAACCTCGATAACCTGCCGCCGCACAAGCCGGGCGACCTGCTGATTCACGGCCACACGCACGTGCTCACCGTGCAGGAAAAGGACGGTATGACCTACATCAATCCCGGTTCCGCCGCTCTGCCGAAGGAAAATCATCCCAAGAGCTATATGATCTACGAAAACGGCGTGTTCACCATCAAGACGCTGACCGGCGACGTGATTCTGACGCACAAGCTTTAATAAAGCGCCGCCCCATTTTCCGACAGGAACCTGAGGTTTCTGTGCCCCCCCGAATATACAAAGAGGCCGTCAAGCATATCTGTTTAAGCTTGACGGCTTCTTTCTTACATCATGGGGTTTGGGGACGCGTCCCCAAGCAGGTATGGACGGCAGCCCATTGTTTCCCGTCTCAGCGTTCGCGCTTCGCGCCCTCAAAGACAAGGCCGACCGCTTCCGCACCGGTGTTGGAAAGCACCGCGCAGCCCAGGTGGAAAATGCCAACCGGGGCATAGCCGACTTTCTTCGTGCAGGCTTCCACATATTCTTCGTCGTATTTGTGATCCGACACGCCGATGTAATACGGCGTGCCCTGCGCCATGCGGCTGGCCATCGTCGTCGCCATGCCGCTGACAACCGCCTTGTCGCCGCGCACTTTCTTCACCACCTGGCTCACGCCGTCGTTGAGCGTGAAAATCGGGTGAATGCCGAGCAGGTCGCCCGCAATCGCCGCCGCCGCGCTGATCCGTCCGGACTTGCGAATCACCTTAAGCGTGTACGCCGTCAGCAGAATCTCCATCTTCGCGTATTTGTCGTTCAGATACTCGACGACGCTTTCCATCGTTTCGCCCGCGTCGAGCTTCTGTTTGGCCTCGATCACGCCCGCGCCCTCAGCCATCGAATACGCGTGGCTGTCCACGATAAAGATTTCCATTCTGCTGTCCGGATGCTCTTCGTGGAACTGCGCCGCCGCCGCATGGGCCGCCGCGTTCGTGCCGCTGCCGCCCGCATTGATGGAAATATAGAGCGTCTGCTCCACGCCCTGACGGTCGTATTCCTCAAATTTGTCGAAGAACTCAAACTGCGTAATCTGCGCCGTTGTCGGCAGGCCGGACGCCTTTTTCAGCATCTCGCAGAACTGTTCCGGGGTAAAATCGACTCGCTCGGTGTATCCCTCGCCATCCAGCGCAATCTTGAAACAAACGATATCGATGTTATGCTGCTTTGCCGCTTCCTCCGGCAAATCGCAGGTGGAGTCCGTCAAAACGACATATTTGCTCATGCACGTCTTCCTTTCGCAGGGCTTTGTCTCGCGCCGCTCAATCCGGCGTATAATCTCATAAAGATATCATATCAGATTTTCGGAAATGTTGCAAGTCTTAATGACAAACCTTCGGCTTATTCGCGCACAGCGAAAAGAAAGGCTAAAAGAACGGACGCGTCCTTTGACGCGTCCGTCCCCGGTTCTCCGTTTACCTTATTCCAGCCCCACTACGTTATCCACCGGCAGGGAGAGCACAATGCCCTGCGCTTCGCTTTGCAGGCCGCAGTTGTCGCAAATCGCCTGCATAATCGCCAGCTTGCTTTCCGCTTTGGCGAGAATCATCACGGCTTCTTTCTCTTCCTGCAAGCTGAATCCCCACTGGCTGAGCGCTTCTTCCGCGCCGACACGGCGGCTGTGCAGCACCGTTCCGCCCGCCGCGCCCGCCGGACGCGCCGCCGCCATCACTTCTTCGCTGTATCCCTGGTTGACCAGCGCGACGATAATCTGATAATCGTTTTCCTGCATAAGCGCCCTCCTCATTTCCGGCTTCGGCTTTTCCTGACAAACCTGCTGCACCATCTGCAAAACGCGTTTGTTCGCACCGGAGATCGGCACGGTGAACGCGATGCCGCTGCCCGACAGACCCAGCCGCAGTTCCCGGCGCAAACGAATCAGCAGGTCGTCCGCGTCCGTCTTGGGCATCATCGTCAGCAGCAGGCTCTTTTCGCCGCTGTCCAGTCCCAGCATATCCATCATCTCGCGCGAGGCCGTGCCGTGCGCATACGCCTGAAGCTGCATCGGCAGCTTCCCCTTTTCGAACAGCAAAAGCGCCCTGTCCGTGAGCTTCGGCGTGGCAATCAGCATCAGCAGCCGAAACGACGCGCGCATTTTTTCCGTGCTCATGCCCATTCCTCCTCCAGCTCGACGATCTCATCCCGTCCGTCAAACGCAGGCGCCGCCCGTTTCTCGACGCGGCTCATCTTCATTCGGTAAGCGACGCCCATCAGCTGCACGGCGATCAGCGGGGTCAGCGCGACCAGCGCCACCACGCCAAAAGCATCCGTCATCACATTGCCGCCCAGCATTTCGCACGCGCCGATGCTCAGCGGCAGCAGGAAGGTCGTGGTCATCGGGCCGCTGGCCACGCCGCCGGAGTCAAACGCAATGCCGACGAAAATCGGCGGCACGACAAAGGAAAGCCCCAGCGCCAGCGCATAACCGGGAATCAGAATGTACGCAATCGGAATGCCCGTCACCACGCGCAGCATCGCCAGACCCACGCTGACGGATACGCCGATGGAAAGGCACCGGTTCATTGCCCGCGCGGAGATTGCGCCGCTGGTTACACTCTGAATCTGCCGATTGAGCACCTGAATCGCCGGCTCAGCCTTGACGATAAAGAAGCCGATGAGCATGCCTATGGGCACGAGCAGCCACTTATACCCCGGCTGCGCCAGCGAACGTCCCAGCACCGTGCCGACCGGGCCGAAGCCCACATTCACGCCGCACAGGAACAGCACCAGCCCGACATACGTATACGCAAAGCCGACCAGCACGCGCCGCCTTTGGCGCTTCTGATAGCGGCGCGTCATCATCTGGAAGATGAAAAACACCGCGACAATCGGCAGGATGGACATCGCGACCTCCGCCATATAATGCGGCAGGCCGCCTGCAAAGGTCAGCGCAACATCCTGCGTCGTCGCAACTTCAGGCACAAGCGTCGGCGTATAGGCCGCGTCCTGCGGGTTAAAGAAACAGCCGAGCAGCAGCACCGCCAGAATGGGGCCGACGCTGGAAAGCGCGACCAGACCGAAACTGTCGCTCGCCGCGTCTTTGTCGCCACGCACCGCCGCCATGCCCACGCCCATCGCCATGATGAACGGAACGGTAATCGGCCCGGTCGTCACACCGCCTGAATCATACGCCACGGCCAGAAAGCTTTCCGGCACAAAAACCGAAACCACCGCCAACAGGCCATACAGCGCCAGCAGCAGTTTGGAAAGGCTGATGCGCTTCAAAATGCGCACGACCGCCAGCGCCAGAAACGCGCCCACGCCGACGGCAATCGAATAAATAAGCACCTTATTCGGAATGGACGGCACCTGCTGGGCAAGCACCTGCAAATCCGGCTCTGCAATGGTGATAATCACCCCCATCACAAACGCGATGGCGACAATCACGGGGATTTTCTTCACGCGCTCCATCTGCACGCCGATGCCCTCGCCCAGCGGCGACATCGCCATTTCCGCGCCCAGCTGAAACAGGCCCATGCCGAACACGAGCAGCACTGCGCCCACCGTAAACATCACCGCCGTACCGACGTCCATCGGCACGAGCACGACGCTCAGCGCCAGCACGATGAGCGTAATGGGCAGCACCGCCGTCAGGGATTCCATCAGCTTTTCTTTAAGCTTGGGGTTCATTGCATCGCTGTCCTTTCCGGTTCCGAATTTGAATCGGCCGCGTGGCCGATACATCCGATCTGTTTATATAAGTATATCGGAAAAGGACGTTTCGTGTCAAGTCAAACGTACTGACCCGGCCGTTTAGTTTCCGTAAAGAAGCGGCCTTAGGCCGCCTGCACTTCCGCCAAAGTCTGCACTTCCCGCGCCCGGCAGCCGTCCGATGCCCGTCTATTTCAAATTATACCCTCTGAATGCGCCACAAAAACAGCATTCAGGCATTCGGGAAATATCAAAAAAGAGCCGCCCGCCAAAGCGGACAGCCCTTTGAAGCGCTTTTTACGCCTTGCCGTTGCAGCCCATGACGTTCACGATCTTATGGCGAACCATGTCGCGAAGCGCAATGCGCGCGGGCTTGAGGTACTGGCGCGGATCGAACTGATCCGGATGCTCCGCGAACTGCTTGCGGATCACGCCGGTCATCGCCAGACGCAGGTCGGAGTCCACGTTGATCTTGCAGACAGCCATGGACGCAGCCTGACGCAGCATCTCCTCCGGCACGCCCTGAGCGCCCGGAATGTTGCCGCCGTACTGGTTGATCATCTGCACATACTCCGGCATGACGGAGGAAGCGCCGTGGAGCACGATCGGGAAGCCCGGCAGCTTCTCGGAGACTTTCTCCAGAATGTCAAAGCGCAGATGCGGTTCGCCCTTGAACTTGAACGCGCCGTGGCTGGTGCCGATGGCGATGGCCAGAGAGTCAACGCCGGTCGCCTTCACAAATTCCTCAACCTCGTTGGGATCGGTGTAAAGCGCGTCGTCGTCGCCGACTTTCACGTCGTCCTCAACGCCGGCCAGACGGCCCAGCTCGCCCTCAACCACAACGCCGTGATCGTGCGCATACTCGACCACCTGACGGGTCAGCTTGATGTTCTCTTCAAACGGCAGATGAGAGCCGTCGATCATGACGGAGGTGAAGCCGCCGTCGATGCAGGCCTTGCAGGTTTCAAAATCCGGGCCGTGATCCAGGTGCAGCACGATCGGCAGATCTACGCCGCTCTCCTGCGCGTCCAGCAAAGCGGCCTCAACCAGCTTCACCAGATACACATGCTTGGCATAAGCGCGCGCGCCCTTGGAAACCTGAAGAATCACCGGCGCCTTTTCCATCGTAGCCGCCTCGGTGATGCCCTGAATGATTTCCATGTTGTTGACGTTGAACGCGCCGATGGCATAGTGGCCTTCATACGCTTTCTTAAACATTTCGGTAGAGGTAACAAGACCCATTGAGAATCACTCCTTCTATCATCCTGCCGCGTTTCCCGCGCGGCACTTTCGGATATCTTCCTTTGTTAGTATAGCAACAATTCTGCGTTTTGAACAGCCCCCGCCACTGACTTTGTGCATTTTTTTGCGTTTACACGCCGTTTTCCCGCGGGTTTTCGTCTGTTTTTGTCTGAACGTCTGATGTTTCTCCTTGACGTTCTCTCCCGCCGCCTGCTATACTGTATCGGTTAAAAAACCCTGTCGATGGTTTCCGGAGGAAAAAGATGGATCGTTTTGAATGGATTGCCACCGCCGCTTTCGGTTTGGAGGGCATTGTCGCCCGTGAGCTGGCGCGGCTGGGTCTGGATGCAAAGGCCGAAAACGGCGGCGCGCGTTTTTTCGGCACGTTTGAGGATGCTTTCCGCGCCAACCTTCACGCCCGCTGCGCCGACCGCATTCTGCTGGTCATGGGGCGGTTTGAAGCGCGCAGCTTTGAGGAGCTTTTCGAGGGCGTGCGCGCCCTGCCGTGGGAGGATTTCATCGGCGAGCGCACCCGCTTTCCGGTGAACGGCAAATGCGCCCGCAGCCAGCTGATGAGCGTGCGCGACTGCCAGTCCATCACGAAAAAAGCGATTGTCGAACGCCTGCGCGGCCGCTATCGCACGGATTGGTTTGTGGAGGACGCGGAAACCGTCTCCATCGACGTCGCGCTGCACGGCGACATCGCCCAGCTCACGCTCGATGCCAGCGGCACGGCGCTCAACCGCCGCGGTTACCGCACATGGAACGGCGAAGCGCCGCTGCGCGAAACCCTCGCCGCCGCGCTGGTCACGCTCAGCCCTTGGCGGCCCGGCATGCCCCTGCACGACCCCATGTGCGGCACAGGCACGCTGATGATCGAAGCCGCCATGCGCATGGCGCACCGCGCGCCCGGTCTGACCCGCGAGTTTGCCATCGAGTCCTGGCGCAATATGCCGACGGAAGCGTTCGGCGACATCCGCGAGCAGGCGCGCGCAGAATTTGATCCGTCTCGAATCGAGGGCATTTCCGGTTCGGATATCGACCCGGAGGCCGTCGAGCTGGCGAACCGCCATCTCAAGCAGGCCGGGCTGGCCGGACGCGTCCGTTTCGAGACAGCCGATATGCGCGATTGCAGGCGCGCCGAACCGCAGGGCGTGTTTCTCTGCAACCCGCCTTACGGCGAACGCCTGAGCGACCGCAAGGCATGCGAGACGCTCTACCACGACATGGGGCAGATGCTCCGCGCCAACACCGGCTGGTCGCTCTCCGCCATCACGTCCCACCCCGGCTTTGAGCGCTGCTTCGGCCGCCGCGCCGATAAAAAGCGCCGCTTCTACAACGGTCGGCTCGAATGCGAATTCATGACGTTCGGCCTGCCCAAGCCGAAACGATAATATAAAAAGCTCGGCGTTTCGCGCGTCGAGCTTTTTTCTGCAAAAATATGGGTTGACCTCAAGTCATTGCTTACAGGTGATCCACAAAATAATTCTGAATCGCCGCAACGGCCGCTTCTTCGTCTTTTCCCTCCACAGTGACGGTCACTTTGCTGCCGCACTGCATATCCAGCCCCATCACGTCGCGCACCTGCGCGAGCAGCGCCGATTTTGCGCCGTTTTTCAACCGAACCTTGCTGCTGAAACGGGCCGCTTCCCGCATCAGGCTGCTCATGGGCCGAGTATGCAGCGCGTCCTGATTGGTCAAAACATAGCTGAACTGTTTCATGAGCGCATCTCCTTCTCCGCAGCTTTTCCGCCGCGAAAAGGATTATACCCCAGCGTCCGCCGCCTTGCAAGTCTGCGCTTTTTTCGCCGAATCCTGCATTTCGGTATTCCGCCGAAATCCCGGCCCCGCATTTGTGCAAGCCTGCGTATTCTTTTTTGCCTTATGACCCGGCAAAACGCAAACTTCCATAAACTGACGAAAAACAGCCGAAAAATTCGCTCAAGATACCGTTTTTTGCATATTGGATGATTCAATCTGTTATTTTAATCAAACAGATTGCCCTGAAACGCAAAGCGCGGGCGCGGTTTGAATCCCGCGCCCGCTTCATTTTTTTAATCAAATTGCAGGTATTCCGTCATGATATAGCCGCGCTTGCCATCCGGCAGAACGATGCCCGTCCACTTGTTGCCGTAATCCGTAACCAGCAGCCGCTCGCCTGTGCGCGCCTTGTCGATGATTGCGCCGTTCTGGCTGTCCGCCTCGCTGCGCACATTCACCTTGTCCTTGATGACGGAGGCCGTCAGGTGCGTGGTGCTGGCCGGGGCATTCAGCGCCGCCAGCGGCACAAAGCCCGCGCGGTCAACCGTCTTGGCCGTCACATCCAGCGAGGGCGAATCCCCCGCCAGCACATAGGCCCAGTCGCCGAATTTGCCCAGCATATACACGCGCGTGCCCGCCGCGATGGATTCCACCGTATCCGCCTTGACCTCCGGCCTTACGCGGATGTCCGCGTCCGTCTTGGCTGTCGCGCGTTGAGGAATGCGATCGGAAAGCGGTTCATCCGGCGTGGTCAGCACACGAATCTGGCTCTTTTTGACATAGCCAACCAGCGTGCCCAGCGAAATCTGGACGTAATCCGTCTGCGTATAGGAGGTGATCCGCGCCTGTGCGCCGCTGCACAGCGCGCCGATTACCGCGTTTTCATCCTCCGGATCGCTCTGCACGATGACGGGCAGATCCTTGTCGTCCGCCTGCGCCACGCCGATGCTCTGGCTCGTCTGCGCCAGGGACAGATTGGCGATCGGCAGAAAGCCGAAATCGCCGCAGTCATACGCGCCCGCCCCGCCCTCGCTCGTGCGGACGTAGGCATAGGTATCGCTCTCGGCCAGCAGCTCGACGTACATGCCCTGTCCCAGCGTCATATAGCGGCTGGATGCGTCGTCCTTCTCCTGATAGAGCAACGTATCGCTCTTGGTCTGCATCAGCAGCGGGTAATACGGCACAACGCTGCGCATCTGGCTGCCCAGCGCGTAGAGGTTCGCCGTCTGCGTGTACTTGATCCAGCCGGAAACGCCGCCCACGCGCACGCGCCGCCACTCGCCTTCCTTGCGTCCGAACAGGCTGAAACAGGCCGTTCCGTTGCTCAGGCGCATGATTTCGTTCGCCTTGGCCGTCGGCGCGTCATACAGGATGGTCTTTTTATCCGTCTTCCCGCTGGAAATAATGCTCACTTTCAGCTCGCCCACGTCGGTCAGCACGTCCAGCGGCACATAACCCAGCTTGCGCCCGTCGTCCGTCTCTGCCCAGATGTAGGCCCATGTGTCCAGAATGCCCAGCAGCCCGACTTTGCTGTTTTCGTCAAGCGTCGCCAGCGACACGCTTGTGTTATCCGTCGTCTCACGAAGCGGGACGCTTGTCATCCACATACCGTTCAGGTCGATCTCCGCCGCGCGGCCGTCTCCGAAGCCGGAATCCTCGCCGTAGCGCGCCGCGATCTCCTCCTGCGGAATCAGATATGCGGAGGCCATGTATCCGGTCACGCCGCCAACCTCGACCTTGTCATATTCCTCGTTCTCCACTGCAAGCACGTTGATCTCCGTGCCCGTGTAATAAAGGCCGAGAATCGCGCCGTTCTTAGTCGGCTGAGCGCGCAGATTAAGCCGTTCGGGATATACCTTGTCCGTCTCTCGATTATCCACGAACAGGCTTTCGCCAACGCCGCACGCCGCGCTCATCAGCAACGCAAGGGCGACCAGTGCGCACAAGAGTTTTTTCATCATGCTCACTCCTTTTGTGTTTCCTTTGTCTATAAGACGAAGGAACACGCCTTTTTAATCCCGCTTTGACAAAATTTTACAGCCTCGGTTTTTTCATGCGGACTGCGCCGGGCAGAAGCTCGTAATGCGCCTCGTCCACGCGCAGCAGCTTGCCGTCCAGATTGACAGTCATGTTTTTCGCGCGCATCGTGACGGTTTTCGCCCGCGTCACGCGCGCCAGCCCGATTTTGGTGTGCCAGCCCATCATAAACATCGGCAGAAGCAGAGGAATCAGCAGCCGCGGCACCTTTTTGACCACCACCACGTCGAAATATCCGTCGTCCAGCTTTGCGTCCGGCGCGACGCGCATGCCGCCGCCGATACATTGACCGTTCGCAATTTCCACGATGGTGCATGCCTCGTGCGTCGTCTCGCCGCCGTCGATACTCAGTTCCGCTTCAAACGCCTTGTAGCGCCCCAGCACGGAAAGCACCGCCTTGCGATACGCCTTTTCACCCGGATAAACCGCTTTCAGCTCCTCGGTTTTTTCCAGCACCGCCACGTCGAAGCCCGAACCGGATACGTTGAGAAAGCTTTTTCCGTTCATCCTGCCGCAGTCGATTTGAATCGGCTCGCCTGCAAGCTGGCTTTCAAACGCCGCCATCGGGTCTTTGGGCAGATGGAACGCGCGGGCAAAGTCGTTGCCCGTGCCGCCCGGCACGACGTAAAACGTCGCATCCCTGTGGCAAAGCTCCCCGGCCGCTTCGCAGATGGTGCCGTCCCCGCCGATACAGACAACGGCCTCGCACCCGGCTTCCACGGCGGCGCGCGTCTGCCTTGCCGCGTCGCCGTCGCCTGACGTTTCAAACAGGCGGCTTTCCTGACCCATCGCGGCGACCCGTTCGGATATGCGGATAGCCAGCCGCACGGCTTCTCCGCCGCCAGATACCGGGTTGACGATCACGGCAAACATGGTGCATCCCTCCGTTTATCCTTCGTTATTCCTCGTCTGCTTCGTCCGCTTTGCGCAGGCGGGCGAACGCGCCCGGCATCACCCAGCGCACGGGATCCAGTTCCACCCGGCCCGGCTTCTTGGCAAAGCGCGCAAACTTGATCGGCACGCCCAGCGCCGTGAATTTCATCTCGTGTTCGCTGATGTAGTTAGGCGTGACGCCGGCCGCGTGCAGGTCGCTGGTCAGATAGCGCAGCTCAAACCCGCACGCGTCGAAATACGGCATGGATTCCGTAAACAGCGCAGTGTCGTCCGTCTTGAACCAGATTTCGCCGCCGTCCACCAGAAAATCGCGGTACTGCATCAGCTGGCGCGGATGGGTCAGGCGGCGCTTGGCGTACTTCGGCCGCTTCGTCCACGGGTTGCAGAAGTTAATGTAAATGCGCTCCACCCGGTCTTCCGGCGCAAATACCTTTTCGATGTAGCTGATGTCGTAGCGCGCGATCATCACGTTTTTCACCGGCTCGCCGTCAAACGCCTTTTCAATGTTGCGGCGCGTGTCGCCCAGCACGTTGCAGGTGATATCCATCACGACGTAGTTGATTTGCGGATTATCTTTCACCATCGCGGCGGTGGAAACGCCCTTGCCGCAGCCCAGTTCCAGATAGAGCGGCCCGTCCTGTTCAAACTGCTCCCGCCAATGGCCGCGTTTGGTTTCCGCCTCGTCGGTGAAATACGGGCAGACGGCCAGCTCCGGCTTCGCCCATTTTTTGGTGCGCATGTGCATGGGTGATGTTCTCCTCTTTCTTTTTACGTTTGGAAGCGCGCGGTCTTCGGAATCTTCAGTCGGTCAACCGCTTCTCGTAGCAGAGCCAGTCGCCCTCCCACTCCGAGCACTCGCCGCATACCTCGTAATTCAGCTTCGCATACGAGCGCTGCGCCGGAATGTTGCACGTCGCCACCAGGAATCGGACGGCCTGACAGCCGCGTTCCTTCGCCTGATCCATCGCGTGCGCCAGCATTTTGCGGGCGATGCCGTGCCCCTGCGCGTCGTGCGCCACGCCGAGGCGGCCGAGCTGCGCCCAGCGCGTCACGTCCTCGTACCACGGCGCAAGGTTGTCAAACTCGTGAATATCCTGCTCATCGACGATGGAGGAAACAATGCGCCCCGTCGCGTCGCGCATGACATAGACGATGTTTTCCGCCAAATCGTTTTCCACGCATTCCTTCGACGGGTATTCGTCGTTCCATGTGCCGTAGGGATCGTCAATCAGGGAATGATAAAGCGTATAGATTTCGTCGCAGTCCGCCTTTTCGGCGCGGCTGATGGTCAACGGTTCCTGAATCATGGTCTTTTCCTTCTTTCTTTAGTCTTTGGCATGCTCGGTCAGGCCGATATCCACATTCAGTCTGCGTTCGCCGGATTGCAGGCGGATCACGTCGCTCAGCCCCGTTTGAGGGTCAACGTCGCTGTCAATTTCGCCCAACGGCGCGCCGAATCGGAAGGTCAGCGTGTCGCCCTCGTCCATCTCCACGCGCAGCACATAGCTGCCCGGCCGCAGATTTCTGAAATGATAGTAGCCGTATTCGTCGCTGGTCGTTCGCGCCGCCTCAATCATCGTGTCCGCATGCAGCAGCGTCAGATCAATGCCCGCAAGGTTCGCTTCGCCGTAATCCTGCAAGCCGTTTCCGTTTCCGTCCAGCCAGACGGTGTCGCCAATTTCACACGCCTCGATCGCGCCGACGTTCATGTTGTTCAGTTCCTGTCCCGCTTCCAGCATCATCAGCCCGGTTGTGGCCGTGCCGCCCTCAGCAGGCTCGACACAGGAGCCGCCCGCCGCGCCGCTCCGGTCGGCAAACAGTTCGCCGCCGGGCAGGGTGAAGCGCAACGCATATGCGCCGCTTCGGATGAGGCTGAAGCTGTACCGGCCGTCGTCGCCGACGGTCTGCTGCGCGACAACGCCGCCATTTTCATCAAGCAGCGTCACGGTCACGCCCGAAAGCGCGGGTTCGCCGTCGCTCGGCGCGCCGTCCGCGTTGGTATCCTGCCACGCGCGGCCGCTGACCGTCGCCGTTTTGACCACCGTGATTTCGTCAAGCACGACATGTTCGCCCATGGAGAGGTTGATTTCGCTTGTCTGGCCTTCCTGCGCGTCCTCGGAGGGCAGTTCCAGCGCCGTCCCCAGCGCAAAAAGCGTATGCTCCGGCAGCGCAATGCGCACGCGGTATGCGCCGGGGCGCAGCGACGTCAGCTCAAAATAGCCGTCCGCATCCGTCTGCGCCGTCGCGACCACCGTTCCTCCCTGTGTCAGCGTCACCACAGCGTTGGCCGTCGTCACGCGTCCCGCAAGGCTTGCGGCAGAAATCGCGCCGATGTTCATTTCGCGGTTCTCGCCCATCGCGACGGCAAAGCTGTCGCTTTCCGCACGGCTTGCATCCGTCTGCGCAACAACGCTTTCGCCGCCGCACGTAAACATCATCCCATCCGGGAGCGTCACCCGCAGCGCATATTCGCCCATGCGCACAAAATCAAGCGCATATCGGCCGTTTTCATCGGTTTGGGTCATATACACAGTCTGTCCGTCCGCCGGATTGACCAGCTCAATCGTTGCGCCGGAAAGGCCGCTTTCCTTCCTGTTATAGATGCCGTCGTACTGGCTGTCCTGCCAAACCGTGCCGGCGATTGTGCCGACCGCAACGACGCCCACGTCCAGATCGAGGTTGTTTTCGCCGCTGAGGATCTCAATCATTCCCGTCTGCCCACTGACGCTGTCCTGCATGGGCACGACGCTCACGCGGCGCTCACCGCCTGCGTTCTTCGCAAAGGCATAGCCTTCCGCCAGCGTGAAGGAAATCTCCGCCTGGCCGGGCATCACGCCGTCAAAGCGGTAGCTGCCCGTTTCGTCGGTCGTCACAGCGAGGGTTTTACCCGCATCCGCGCCGTCTGTCACGTTCAGCCGAACCGTCGCGCCCTGCACGCCGATGTCGCCGACCTGTCTACGGCCGTCGTCGTCCGAATCGAACCAGACCACGCCGCCGAGAGACGCAGGCTCCAGCGCGCCAACCGTTATGCCACCGAGCGTTTCGCCCATATGCAATTCGCCCAGATCGAGCGTAACCGTCGCTTCGTCCGTGCGTTTCGCCATCGAATCCGCGCCGCCCGCGGTATACACATAGCCTTCCGGCAGGGTGATCCGCACGCTGTACGCGCCCGGCATCAGTTGATCAAAGGTAAATTCGCCGCTTCTGACGGTCTGCGTCTGCGCGATTTCCGCGCCGTCGCCGTCCAGCAGCGTGATTGCCGCGCCGCGCAAGCCGTTTTCGCTTTCGCTCAGTACGCCGTCATAATCGTCATCCTGCCATACGCGGCCCGCAATTTGTCCCTGTGTCAGCAGGCCGAACGCCACGCCCTCGACTTTCGCGCCGCCCAGCATGGCAAACGAAGCGGAATATCCGCGTCCGTCCCGCGTGCTTTCCAGCGGAAGCGCGCTGTCCTGTGCCGTGCCGGAAAAAACATAGCCTTCCGGCGCGTCCACACGGAGTTTATAACTGCTGGGAGCCATTTTTTCAAAGGTGAACCGTCCGTTTTCATCCGTTTCCGCGCTGGTGACGATCACGCGTCCCGCGCCGTTCATCAGCTGCACTTCCACGCCGGAAAGCGGGCTTTCGCCCTCCTGCCGCACGCCGTCGCCGTTTTGATCCACCCAGATTGTGCCCGTCAGCGTGCCCATGCGCACAACGCCCGCGCTTACTTCACTGAGCGCGTCGCCGCCGGAAACGGTCAGCACGCGCGTAGCGGCAATCGGATCGTCGCTTTGCTGCACGCCGCCTCTGGCCATGCTGCGTTCCGTCGCGGAGAAGCCGCTGTCCGCTTCTTTGGCCGTAAAGCGCACGCGATAGCGTCCCGGCGCGACGCCTTCAAAAGCATAGCTGCCGTCTTCCGCCGTCTGCGCCGAGGCGACGACTTCGCCCGCGCTGCTCAGCAGCTCGACCGTCGCGCCCCTGCAATAGGTCTCGTTCGCGCCAAGCTTCGCATCCGCGTCGTCGTCGTAATAGACCACGCCGGAAATCGAGCCGGAAAGCATCGCGCCGATGTACATCTTCACGCCCGTCTGCCCCATCGTCAGGGTAAACGGCTCGCTTCTGCCGGCGGAAAGCGTCGTCTGCGGCACGTTGCTGGTGATCTGGCCGCTTGCGGCGGAAACCTGCCTCGTTGCGCGCCACTGGCCCGGCAGCTGATAGGCAATCGCATACTCGCCGGGGCTGACGCCCGCAAAGGTCACGTTGCCTTCTTCGTCGGTCTTATAGGTGACGGATTCCGCGTCCTCGCCGTTTTCGATGTGAATCAGCGTCACGCTGATGCCTTCAAAATTCTCTTCATACGCGCCCTTCACGCCGTCCGCCTGCGTATCCTTGAACACGTTGACGGTCAGCTGCGCCGGGATGGTCACGCCCGCATCGACGCCTTCCACATCTTCGCCGATGTGCAGGTCGATCGTCTGCGTGCTTCCGCTGCCGGAAAGCGCGCCGTAGACGGCGGAATCCTCGCCATATCGTGTAAACGTCCATTCGCCGTTCAGCTCAAAGAGCACGCTGTACGCGCCCTCGTAGAGGTCGTCAAACCGATAGCGTCCACCCGCGTCCGTCGTCGTCTCGGCCACGCCCTCGGTATGGCCGTCCTTCGCCCTGAGCAGCACCACGCGAATGCCGGAAACCGCTTCCGCGCCGTCGTCAATCACCCCGTCGCCGTCTGCATCCACGCGCACCGCGCCGGAAATCGACGCGCTCTGGCAGAGCGTCACCGTGCCGAAATCAATCGTGTCGCCCTGTTCCAGGTCGATGGAGCGGCGGATTTCGCCGTCCTCCGCGTCGGGAGACAGGTAGCCCTGCGGCAGGGTCAGCACCGCGTCATACCGTCCGGGCAGAATGCCGGAAAAATCGAATCGTCCGTCGTCGCCCGTCATGACGATGGCAGGCTCTTCGTTGCCCGTCTGTTCCATTTCAAGGCTCAGGCCGCCAAAACCGACCGTCTGGCCGTCCTCCAGCCGCTCAAGCACCGCGCCGTAGACTTCGCCGGCATAGATGCAACCCACATTGACGATGTAGTCGCTGTGGTCGCCATCGATAACCAGCGCGTCGCTCAGCCCGTAGTGCGTGTCGCGCACCGCGCTCTGCACATGTTCGGAATACAGCGCGCCGTCGGAAAACACCACGCCGCTGCCCGCGTCAAACTGCACGGTATATATGCCGCCGGAAACCGGCGCAAATTCATACCGGCCGTCCGCGCCCGTTCGGCAGCTGCCGACCACCTCGCCGGACTGATTGAGCAACGTCACGTTCAGTCCCGCATAACGGGCAGTCTCGTCCGCGCCCATCAGGCCGTCGGCGTTGCCATCCATAAACGCCACGCCGCTGATTTTGCCGTCCACGCCCGCGGAAGCCGCCGCAAACGCGCCGCTTCCCGTCACGGTGAAACCGTCGCTTCGCTCGGCGCTGCGGGCGATTGCCTGCCGCCCCTCGTTTGTGCGCACGAGCAGCGTGCCGTCAAAGCGCGTCTGCACGTTAAGCTGCGCTTCTCCGTCCACACCGGTCTTGATATTAAGCGTAATCCGTCCCGGCGCAAAGCCGCTGTCCGCCCGCTCTTCGCCCGTCTCGGCGTTCAGATAGGTGACGCGCACCGCATCGATGTCGTTCTGCACATCCGCCAGGCTGACCGCCGTCGGGCCGGTGAGCACGTCCGTCACCCGCGCCTCGGAGGGCCGCCAGCCGCCGCCCGCCAGGCTGTATTCCACGCGCGCCCGGTATTGCCCGCCGCTTTCATCCGTCGGGGCCGTCAGCACAAGGCTCTCGATCTTCACCCGCGCGCCGCTCTGTTCCGCCACGTCGATTTGCGCGCGCGGCTGAATCAACGTTTCGCCTTTGCGCACCGCGCTCATCTCCGCCGTCAGCAGCGTCAGTCCCTGTTCGCTGGCCGCGTACACGTCGGCAATCAACCCGTCGATCTCCTCCGTTTCGGGCAGGGACAAACAGGTCAGATTGACTTCCGCCGCCGTGCCGCCCTGCGTCAGATACGGCGGGATATCGACCGTGATTTCGTCGGTTTCGCACAGCGCGTAACCGTCTGCCGCCTCAATCTGACGCAGCGTATAGACACCGACAGGCACAGCCATCGTGTTGCGATAGGCGGCTTCGCCCATCTCAAAATCCAACACGGCTTCGCCGTCTTCATCCAGCAGTTCAAATCGTCCGCCGGAGACGTGGCCGCCCGTGGTCGCATCCAGCACGTCGAGATTCAAAAATCCCCGGTCGCTGGAAACCGCGCATGCCAGCACGCGCGTTTCGCCCGCCGTGAGCGTCACTTCATACGTCGTTTCGTCCCTGGCAAAGCCTGCCGCGCCGCTCAATTCGCGCAGATAGTACGTCGTGCCCTCCACCGTGGCGGGCAGTCTCGCGCTGACAGCCTTTTGGCCGTCTGGCGCCGCGTTTGCCCAGACGGTGAGCTGTTCCGACGCGGAAGGATACGGCGCAAGTTCGCCGTTTTCCATGGTATAAATGCCGTATTCGCCCGTCAGCGGCACAACGTAAGTTTGCAGCTGGTCGTTGAACGTCAGGCCCGTCTTATCCACCGTCAGCAGCGCGTATTCTTCCAGCGGCACATTCGCCTGCTGCGCTTCGCCGCCGACAACGGTCACGGTTTGCTCGCTCGAAAGCGTATAGCCCTCCGGCATCTGTGTCTGGCGAAGCACATAGGTACCCGCCGGCAGGCCGCCCACGTAAAATGCGTCGCCCGTCTGTGCCAAATCAAAGCGCTGTCCGTCGGAAGCCAGCAGCTCAAAGCGCACCTGCGCCATCTGCTCTTCGGAAAGCGTGCCGCCCGTGAACGCCGCGCGCACGCCGCCGAGCGCATCCATACAGGTCAGCGCGACATCCGTCTGCTGCGTGTTGCGCACGGTGAACCGCGCGGCCTGCGGCGCAGTCATGCCTGCCGGGAGATTTTGCACCTGTGCGGCATATTCGCCCGCCTCAAGGCGCACCTCGCACGTCCCGTTCTCATCGGTTTGCAGTTCAACACCTGTGTCGTTCATCCGCTGGCCGCCGTCCTGCACGCTGTACAGCCGGATCGCCGTGCCGGAAAGTGGCTGCACCGTCGGATTTCCGTTTGCATCAAGCCCTTGCAGACTGACCGTGAAACGGCCCGTTCCGTGGCTTTCATGCAGCAGCTCAACCTGCGCCGCTTCACCCGCCGCGGCCTGCGCCTGCACCTGTGCCGCGTCGTCATAACCTTCCGGCGCGCGCTGGGTGCGGATCGTCGCCTCGCCGAGCGCCATCAAAGGCGTAACGGCTGTGCCCGCGTCATCCGTCGTCACGGAATAGCTGTGTCCGTTCGAATCGGTCACGGTATAGGCCGCGCCCGCAATCGCGCTGCCGTTTTCATCGACGCTGCGAAGCATCAATCTCGTCTGCGTCGATTCAAAGACAACGGTTTCCTCACGGCCGGGCAGTTCAAAGGGCTCCGACTGCGGCAGAACGTCCAGTCCTGCCGCATCCTTTTCCGCCAGCCGCAGCACGTATTCGCCGCTCAACGCTTCCACGGTCACGCCGCCGTCCTCCAGCGGAATATCCCCCGTGACGATCGTTCCGTCCACCGTGCATAGATCGACCGTTATTTCTTCCTGCACAGCCGTTTCCTGCCGCGCGCCATCCTCGCCGATTTCTGCGCGCATGAGCGAAAAACGCTGCTTTTCCAGCGTGAGCAGCTGCATGCGCACAGACACAGCCTGCCCCGCTTTCACCTCGATCACCGCCTGCGGATCGATTTCCCGTTCATCCGCAAAGAGCGCGCCGAGACGGGTATCATCCGGCAGTTCAACCGATTCAAGGTGATAATGACCGGCCGGAAGCGCGTCGGAAACCGCAAAACCGTCCGCATCCATCGCATACGGCCCGTAGCTTTCGCCCGTTGCATCGGAAATAAAGCGCACAGCGCCGCCGGATACCGCGCGCCCGCTTTCCGCTTGAACCGCAATGCGTCCTTCAGCACTTGAGGCCGACACTTCCACGCGCGTGGTTTCGCCGCTGCGCACGATGATCTGCCCCTGTGTAAACGGCAGAACGACGCTTCCCTCACCCGTGTAAACAAGCTGCGCATCGTATGTGCCTTCCGGCAGATTCAGGCTCGCCGCGCCATCCGCATCCGTTGTCGCCGTCTGGCCGGCAACGCACAGCGCCAGACCGGCAAGCGGTTTTTCCTCCTGTTCGCCCAGGGCATTGACGGAAACGAGCGTCGCCGCTGCCTGCACAAGACCCGGCGCGGGGTGTTCAAACGCAACTTCCGCCGCAGACCCGGGCGCCGCCTGCACCTGCACGCTGTCGTTTTCAGCAGGAAGCACGCCTTCCGGCAGTCCGCTTTCCGCAATCGCATAGGCGCCCGCATGGTCGCACAGCAAAACAGCCTGACCGTTTTCATCCGTGACAAGCTCGGTTTGATTGCCCGCGCCGTCCGTCGCCGTCAGCGATACGCCCTCGATCCCCTCGCCGAGGGTATCCCGAACCGAGATCGTCACGCGCCCATACGCCTGGTTGCGAACGACGATTTCGCTGTCCGTCACCGGGATCAGCGTCTGCGCGTCAAAGATAAACCCTTCCGGCGCGCTCTCCTGCCTGAGATAAAACTCCGTGCCTTGCGGCAGGCTGAAACGCGTCTCGGTTTCGCCCGTGCGAATGCGCATGGGTTCGCTGGGCAGCAGCGGATTGGCCCACGGCGTCAGCTTTCCGTCGCTGGCGTAGACATACACGCCGAACTCCGCCCCGGCCAGAGACTCAACCGTTCCGCCGTCCGTCACGCCTTCCACGCGCAGGCTGATCGTGCCCACGCTGCCCGGCGCGCTCATGGCGGGCACATAAATATAGTCGCCAAGGCGTTTTTCCTCCGCGACTGCCGCAGCGTTCCATTCAAGCATCGCCAACGCGCACACCAGTGCGCCCGCTTTGATGATTTGATTCAAAACAATATTCCTCCGCTTTCGGGAAAAAGCTCTTTTCATCCGCACCCGCTTGCAAATTGCGGCAGCGTGAACAAATTCATCCAATCGATTCATTTTAATCCATCCGGCGGGTCTTGTCAAGAAAAGCGAATTGCGCTATACTTTCAGGTGACAAAAACGGAGGCATTTTATGAATAAAACCTATACGGAATCTTTTCAGGTGCGCGCAACGGACTGCGACTTTGAACGCCGCATGCGGCTGGACGCGCTCTTTATCGCCATGCAGGAGGGCGGCGAACGCCACGCGCTTTCCCTCGGCGCAGGATACGACCAGATGATGGCGCGCGGGCTGTTCTTCGCCCTGGCGCGCATCCATGTCAGCACGTTCCGCGCGCCGCGGCAGAACGAAACCGTTGTCCACACGACATGGCCGGGCGAAATGAACCGCTTCTTCTGCCCTCGTTACCATGTCTTTACCTTGCAGGACGGCACGCCGCTGGCCGCCGCCGGCGCGCTATGGGTGATGCTGGATACGAAACAGCGCCGCATCGTCAGCCCGCAGAAGGTCGATCTCGGCTTTCCGGATAACAGCGACCTGACCGCGCCGATCGCCCTGCCCACGCGCATGCCCGCGCTGAAAGGCGAAGCGCCGCAGGTGTTCAGCCGTGCGCCGCAGTATTCCGATTTCGACGTGAACGGGCACGTGAACAACACCAAATACATCGCGTGGCTCTGTGACGCGCTCGGTTTTGACGCGCTGCGCGACGCATACATCGGCGATCTGGTCGCCGGATATGAAAAGGAAATCCGCGGCCATGACCCGCTGCGGGTGACGCTCGCCCGCAATGACGACGCATTTTCTTTCCAGATTGCATCCGATGCGGGCGAAAAACATTTTGTCGCGGGCGGCGCTCTACGGCCGGAGGTATAAACGATGAACGATATTCTGCGTGCCATGCGCGAACGCGCGCTGACGGACGCCGCGTTCCGTCAGGCCATTCTGGCGACGCAAAACGCCGCCGATCCGCTGACCGCTCTCTGCGAGCTGGCGCAGGCCAACGGCTTTAACCTGACGCTGGCGGACATCATCTCCGACGGCGAGGAATTTTCCTACAACCAGACGAAATCCACCAACGGCGGCAACCCGATGCCCTACGATTGTTTTGACGATTCCTACGAAATGTTTCTGCTGTCGCTGTAAAACTGCAAACTCCTTCGGTCAGCTTCCCTGAAGAAGGGGAGCAATCAAAAAACGACGCTCATCACGAACGTCGTTTTTTTGATTAGCCTTGTTTGACCGTTATTTGCTCGGCCTCGCGGGCGGATTGCACTTATCGCACGGTTCGAGCTTATCATACGGGCTCTTGTTGATATCCTTATAGGTGAAGCTGCCCGTCAGCGGCAGATACTGGCTCGCGACCTTCGAGCAGTTTTGATCCGCATGATAGAACTTGCCGCCGCTCTTGTTGTAATAAAGCTTGGTCTTCGGGCCGGGCGTCGGGGTCGGCGTGGGTTCCGGCGTGGGCGTCGGCGTAACGTTGGGATCGGGGGTCGGCGTGGCCGCCTCAACCAGCACGCCGGTCGAAAGGGAATCCGGATCGACCGCCCACTTGCCATCCTCGCAGAGCACCAGCGCGTCATATTCGTAGGTGCGCGTCTTGCCGCCGTAATTCACATCAGCCTGAATGGTGATCGTGCGGGCCGTGCTCTCATCCGTGCCCGTCGGCGCAGCCATCTGCCGCCAATCCAGCAGCGGTTTCTGCGCAAATTTCCAGAAGAGCTGCTGGCTCGGCTGATCGCTCAGCGCGTCCTGCCAGCTCTTCGCCGTGAATTCCACCATATCGGCCACAATGCCCTTGCGCCATTTTTCCATGAAGTTTTCAAGCGCGATCTCCGCTTCAGATTTTACGCTGGACACATACGGCATGGATACGCCCGTTTCGCTGTCGTCGTAGACATTGCTGTCCACGCTGTCGTCGCCGCTGCCGCCCGCAAAGCCGGTCTCCGCGAGGTCGTCTGTGCCGCTTCCATCCGCGATCTGGCTGTCATAATAACCGTCCGGCACGGACGTGCCCATCGTGCTGTACGACGCGAACGGCACATCGGTTGCGACCGGCGCAAGCGTCGGCACAAGCATCGTCTGCGCCGGACGAATGGACGACGCGTGGCTCGCGCTCAGCGCATTCACCAGCGTGAACACCATCAGCAGCCCGTAAACAGCGGTCAGAATCATGCGTCCCGGAAAAAGAAACGCGTGAATGACCCACATCACGGCCACGGCAGCCACAACCGCAATCATAAATGCCCAGCGCATCGGCTGGAAAAAGATGGCCAGCAGTCCCAATACCGGCAGCACAATAAAAAACAGCGTCAGCATCAGCTGATTGATTTCCCGCTTAGAGCGCTTCGGCTTTGGCTTCTGATCAAGCGCCTTCGCCGAACCGGCAGGCGTCGAAGCATAATTCGGCCTGTTGGATCTCATGACATCGCCTCCTGTAAAAACAGCCGAAACCGCGCGTTTTCAAACCGCCCAAGGCGTTCTGCGCGCGGTCGGACTGCGCAGTTTTCCATACGTTAAAAAAACGAATACGCGCGTCCAAATCATGCTTCACCGCGCAAAAAAGCTGGTTTTTCCCTCGTCTTTTTATCGCACAAGTTTGATTATATCATAAAAAACGCAAATAGAAAAGAGATGCGGCAAAATTGCCGCATCTCCATGGGAATTTATGCGCTTACAGCTGGCCCTGCTTTTCCAGAATCGCAGCGTGAGCGGCCGCCAGACGGGCGATCGGCACACGGAACGGAGAGCAGGAAACGTAGTTCAGGCCAACCTTGTGGCAGAACATGACGGAAGACGGATCGCCGCCGTGCTCGCCGCAGATGCCGAGTTTGATGTCCGGGCGGGTCTGCTTGCCGAGCTTAACGGCCATCTGAACGAGCTTGCCGACGCCGTTCTGGTCAAGACGAGCGAACGGATCGGATTCGTAGATCTTCTTGTCGTAGTACGCGCCGAGGAACTTGCCGGCGTCGTCGCGGGAGAAGCCGAAGGTCATCTGGGTCAAATCGTTGGTGCCGAAGGAGAAGAACTGTGCCTCCTTGGCGATCTCGTCCGCGGTCACAGCCGCGCGCGGGATCTCGATCATGGTGCCGACCTTGACTTCAAGCTCGACGCCCTTCTCTTCCATAACCTTCTTGGCGGTATCCAGAACGACCTTCTTGACGTAGGCCAGCTCCTTGACCTCGCCGACCAGCGGGATCATGATTTCCGGATGGATGTCGTAGCCATCCTCCTGCTTGACCTCGATGGCCGCCTCGATGACCGCACGGGTCTGCATCTCGGCGATTTCCGGATAGCGCACCGCCAGGCGGCAACCGCGGAAGCCCATCATCGGGTTGAACTCATGCAGTTCGTCAATCTTGGCGACAATCTTGTCGGTAGTGGTGCCCAGCTCCTTGGCCAGCGCCTCGATTTCCTCGGTCATATTCTTGGCCGGGAGGAACTCATGCAGAGGCGGATCGAGGTAACGGACGGTCATCGGACGGCCTTCCAGCGCCTTGTACATGCCCTTGAAGTCCGCCTTCTGATACGGCAGCAGCTTGGCAAGAGCCTCGCGGCGCTGCTCTTCAGTCTCAGAGAGGATCATCTGGCGCATGTCGGCGATACGGGTCGCCTCGAAGAACATGTGCTCGGTGCGGCACAGGCCGATGCCTTCCGCGCCGTACTTCACAGCCACAGCCGCATCGTGCGGGTTATCCGCGTTGGTGCGGACGCCCAGCTTGCGGGCCGCGTCAGCCCAGCCCATCAGGGTCGCGAAATCGCCGGAGACAGAAGCGTCAACCGTCAGGATCGCCTCGGCGTACACCTTGCCGGTGGAGCCGTCGATGCTCATCCAGTCGCCCTCGTGGAACACAACGTCGCCGATGGTCGCGGTCTTGGCTTCCTCGTCAACGCGCAGCGCGCCGCAGCCGGCGACGCAGCAGGTGCCCATGCCGCGGGCAACGACGGCCGCGTGAGAGGTCATGCCGCCGCGGGCGGTCAGGATGCCCTGCGCATGCGCCATGCCTTCGATATCTTCCGGAGAGGTCTCCAGACGAACCAGAACGACCTTCTTGCCGGTCTTGGCGGCAGCGGTCGCTTCCTCGGCGGTGAAATACACCATGCCGCAGGCAGCGCCCGGAGAGGCGGCCAGACCCATGGCGATTTCCTTCGCCTTCTTCAGGGCGACGGCGTCAAACTGCGGATGCAGCAGGGAGTCAAGCTGCTTCGGCTCCACCTTGAGAATGGCCTCGTCGGTGGTGATCATGCCTTCGTTGACCAGATCGACAGCGATCTTCAGCGCGGCGGCCGCGGTGCGCTTGCCGTTACGGGTCTGGAGCATGTAGAGCTTGCCGCGCTCGATGGTGTACTCCATATCCTGCATGTCGCGGTAGTGGTTTTCCAGCGTATGCGCGATGTTCACAAACTGCTCGTACACATCCGGCATGACCTGCTGGAGGGTTTCGATCTTCTGCGGGGTGCGGATGCCGGCGACGACGTCCTCGCCCTGCGCATTGATGAGGTACTCGCCGTAGAGCTTCTTCTCGCCGGTAGACGGGTCGCGGGTGAACGCAACGCCGGTGCCGGAGGTGTTGCCCATGTTGCCGAAGACCATGCTCTGAACGTTGACAGCCGTGCCCCAGTCGGACGGGATGTCGTTCATGCGGCGGTAGTAGATGGCGCGCGGGTTATCCCAGGAACGGAACACGGCCTTGATGGCCTCCATGAGCTGCTCCTTCGGGTCCTGCGGGAACTCGACGCCCTTCTTCTCCTTGTAGATCTCCTTGAAGCGGACAACGACTTCCTTCATGTCGTCGGCGGTGAGATCGGTGTCGTACTTCGCGCCCTTGCTCTCCTTGATGTCGTCCAGAACGCGCTCAAAGAAGCTCTTCGGGATCTCCATGACCACGTCAGAGAACATCTGGATGAAGCGGCGGTAGGAGTCATACGCAAAGCGCTCGTTCTGGGTCAGGTTGGCCAGACCCTTGACCGCCACGTCGTTCAGGCCCAGGTTCAGAATGGTATCCATCATACCGGGCATGGACGCGCGCGCGCCGGAGCGCACGGAAACCAGGAACGGATTCTCCAAGTCGCCGAACTTCTTGCCGCAGATCTTCTCGGTCTCGGCCAGAGCGGCGTAAATCTGCTCGACAATATCCTCGCCGATGGTCTTGCCATCCTCATAGTAGCGGGTGCAAGCCTCGGTGGTGACGGTAAAGCCCTGCGGCACCGGGAGACCGATCTTGGTCATCTCGGCAAGGTTCGCGCCCTTGCCGCCCAGCAGGTTGCGCATGCTGGCGTTGCCTTCCTTAAACAGGTACACATACTTCGTCATGCTGTTTGTTCCTCCTTGAAAGATTCATCATCCTTGCAGCTTTGCGTGAAAAAAATCATGCGTGACAGCCGCACTGATAACAGACCAAATTTGGTTGCGCATAGAACATTATACGGTCTTTTCCGACATTTGGCAATCGTTTTTTGTAATTTTTAAACGGTTTTTTGCCTCTTTTTTTCAAATACATCAGACCTTTTGTCGGGTTTGACAAGAATGCGACGGGGGTTTTAGCTCGGTTTCAATCAAATTGCTTCTGAATGCATTCGTTCAGTTTCTCGCCAGCAATGAACCGCTGCGCGCAAACTGCCGCCGCGCCGCAGCCAGCACCGCGCGATACTCCGCCGCGTATTCTTCCTGCCTGCTGATTTGCAGAAAAACCGCCCGTGTGCGCTCCAGCAGGCGAACGTCTCCGGTCAGCATGAGCGCCGGCATCTGCGGCTCGCCGTGCTGGCGCGTGCCGAAAAACTCGCCCGCGCCGCGCAGCTCCAAATCCTTTTGAGCGACGACAAAACCGTCGTTGGTGGAAACCAGCGTTTTGAGCCGTTCGTTCGGCTCGGCCATCAGGAAACACCAGCTTTCCTGTGCGCCGCGGCCGACGCGCCCGCGAAGCTGGTGCAGCTGGGCCAATCCGAAGCGCTCCGCCCCTTCAATGACCATCACCGTCGCGTTAGGCACGTTCACGCCGACTTCGATGACCGTCGTAGCCACGAGCACATCCAGCGCCCCCGCGTAAAACGCGGAGAGCGTATCTTCCTTCTGCGCTTTATTCATCTTGCCGTGAACCAGCCCGACTTTGAGCGGCGCAAGCGCCTTTTCCAGCTCCTTCTGCTCCTGTGCGGCGCTGCGCAGATCCGTGTCGTCCATCTCCGCTTCGCCGACCAGCGGGCAGACGACATATATCTGCCGTCCCTGCGCCGCCTGTGCGCGGATAAACGCATACAGCCCCTCGCGCTTCTCCTCCGGCACGATGCGCGTGCGGACGGGCGTGCGCCCCGGCGGCATCTCATCCACGGCGGACAGGTCAAGGTCGCCGTAGAGCACCAGCGACAGCGTGCGCGGAATCGGCGTGGCGCTCATCACCATGACGTGCGGCGCGTCGCCTTTGTTTTCCAGCGTCGTGCGCTGACGGACGCCAAAGCGATGCTGTTCGTCGGTGACGGTCAGCCGCAGATTGGCAAATTCAACGCCTTCGGAGATCAGCGCGTGCGTGCCGATGACCACCTGCCATGCGCCTGTGGCAATCGCTTCTTTGGCGCGCCGCTTTTCCGCCGCCGTCATGTGCCCCGTCAGCAGACCGCAGGTCACGCCCATCGGCGCGAGCGTTTCCACCGCGCTTTGCAGATGCTGAGAGGCGAGAATCTCGGTCGGGGCCATCAGCGCGGCCTGTCCACCCGCGCGCACGCACAGATACAGCGCGCAGAAGGCAATCAGCGTCTTGCCGCAGCCCACGTCGCCCTGCACCATCCGCGCCATCGCGCGGTCTTTGCGCATATCCGCCGCGACCTCATGGACCACACGGCGCTGGGCGTTCGTCGGCGCAAAAGGTAGTCTGGCAAAAAATTCCTCAATCCATTCATCCTGAATTTCCAGCGGTTTTGCGCGTTTGCGTTCGCCAGCCGCCCCGGCCACGCCGGCCTGAAAGAGCAGCAGCTCTTCAAACGCCAGCCGCTCCTTGGCCTGCCCCAGCCGTTCAAAATCCGTCGGAAAATGCGCCTCACGAAGCGCGTCGAGCCGATTCATCAGGCCGCACCGCGCCGTCAATGTCGGCGGAAGCGGGTCGGACGCGTCGTATTCATCCAGCAGCAGCTTCACCGCGTCGCGCAGCGGCTTCTGCCCCACCCCCGGCACGGCAGCATATACGGGAACAATGCTTCCTGGCTCTTCCAGCGACGGATTGATGACGAACAGCCCGCTCTTTTTGCGAACGCATCGGCCATAGAGCGTGACCTCGCAGGTATCGAAAAGCTTATCCTTCATCCACGGCTGGTTGAACCACATGCAGCGCACCGCGCCGAACGCGTCGGCGATTGTTGCGCTGACCCACTGCATGCCGCGCACCCGACGCAGCGCGGGTTTCCCCTTCACAAAGCCGGTGAAGCACGCCTGCCGTCCCTCGGTCATCTGCGCCGGGGAAAGCGGATGGGTCGTATCCTTATAGCCTGTCGGCAGGGTCTCAACCAGATCGAGCGCAGTTTCAATGCCTCTGGCGGCAAGCGCTTTGAGGCGAACCGGGCCGAAGCCCTTAATTTCGGCAAGTGTGCGCATGATGTTCCTTTCATGGGGAGCACGATGGGGTTCCGCCCCCATCCCCCGCTGAGGGACGAATCCCTCAGACTCCCTTCTTCGCTTCGCGGCGGTTTGAAATACACTGCATCCATGTATTGCCAAGCGATACATGAGAAATAAAAAACAAGAACCCCGGTTTTCCAGATCGATATGAAAACGCCGCGCTTCCGGCAGTGCAGAAACGCGGCATGTAAATTTTCCGAAATTACTCCGCAGAAATCAGGTAATAATACAGCGGCTGTCCGCCATACTGCACCTCAACGTCCAGATCGCTGAACATTTCAGCCACTTCCGCGCCCAGCGCGTCGGCGTCCTCCTGCTTGGTATCCTGACCATAGTAAATGGTGATGAGCGAGTCGCCATCCTCCACGACGTGCTTAACCAGATCGAGCGCAATATCGTGAATGCTCTGGCCGACGACCTCAATGCGGCCGTTATGAATGCCGATGATGTCGCCTTCCTTGATCTCCTTATCCTCGAACACCGTATCGCGGACGGCGAAGGTGATCTGCCCGGTTTTCACCTGTTCGGCGGCGGCGGTCATGGCCTCGCGGTTTTCCTCCACACTCGCCTCCGGGTTGAACGCGACGACCGCGCCGATGCCCATCGCGACGTTCTTCGTCGGCAGAACGATGACGTTCCGCTCGGAAAGCTCGGCCGCCTGAGACGCGGCGAGAATGACGTTAGAGTTATTCGGCAGAACAAAGACGTTCTTCGCGCCGACCTTTTCCACCGCGTCGAGAATATCCTCGATGCTGGGGTTCATGGTCTGGCCGCCCTCGACGATGTGATCCACGCCCAGATCGCCGAAGATGCCGGAGAAGCCCTCGCCCAGCGACACGGCCACCATGCCGTATTCCTTGAGCGGCTGCTCGGCCTTCGCTGCTTCCTCCTGCTGCTGTTTCTCGGCGGCGGCCTTCTGATCGGCCTCGGCCTTCTTGAGGCGCTCACGGCGCTCCTCGGCCATGTTATCGATCTTCAGGTTGACCAGTTCGCCCAACTCGCAGGCATACTGAATCGCCTTGCCGGGGTCGTTGGTGTGCACATGCACCTTCACCAGCGAGAAATCGCCGACGACAACCACGCAGTCGCCGATGCGGGTCAGGCGGGTGCGGAATTTGTTGATATCGTCCTCGGTCACGCCGGGGTTCATATACTGAATGATGAACTCGGTGCAATATTTGAACTTGACCTCTTCCATCGACTCGTGGTCGTCCTCGAACTCGAAGGTCGCCGCGCTGCCGATGTTGGCGGTGGTATCCTCAATCTTTTCACCGTTAAAGGCCGCGCGCCAGCCCTTGAGCACGGTCAACAGACCCTGTCCGCCAGAATCGACCACGCCGGCCTGCTTGAGCGCCGGGAGCATGTCCGGCGTCTTCTCCAAAATGGCTTCGCCGCTGCGAATAACCTTGTCCAGCAGCTTGGGCAGGTCGCCCGGATGCTTGACCACATAGCGGGCGGAATCCTCCGCAATCACGCGGATGACGGTGAGGATCGTGCCTTCCTTCGGCTTCATGACGGCCTTATACGCCGTCTTCGCGCCGGATTCGAGGCCCTTGGCGAAAGTCTCCGCGTCGATGGTTTCCGCCCCGTCGATGCCGCGCGCAAAGCCGCGCAGAATCTGGGAAAGAATGACGCCGGAGTTGCCGCGCGCACCCTTGAGCGCGCCGCGGGCGGCCATGCTCAGCAGCTTGCTGGCGCTGTGCTCGTCCACTGCGGCAATTTCCTTGACGGTGGATTTCATCGTCAGGGACATGTTAGTGCCCGTGTCGCCATCCGGCACGGGGAAAACGTTCAGCGCATCGATCGCCTCGCGGTTTTGTTCAAGCAGATTGGCTCCCGCAATAATCATTTCCTTGAGGAGCAATCCATCTATCGATTGCTGTGACAAAAAATCTCGCCTCCAGTTTCCGTAAGGGGATCAGACGCGGATACCCTCGACCGAAATATTTACTCTGCGCACTTTCGCGCCCGTCATGTTCTCAATCTTGTAGCAAACCTGAGATTTGATGATGTTGCAAACCTCCACGATGGAAATGCCGTATTCGACGATGATGAACAGATCGATGTCGATGCCGGCCTCCGTGATGTTGACCTGCACGCCCTTGGTCAAATTCTCCTTGCCGAGCCACTCCACAAAGCCGTCCTTGGCGCGCTTGCTGGACATGGCCACGATGCCGTAGCACTCAAGCGCCGCATAACCCGCTACTTTGAGCAGAACATCTTCGCTGATGGTGATCAGACCGAGATCGTTGCTGATTTTGTATTCCATAAAGAAACCCTCCTCGCGCAGGGTCATCCGACCCGAAATATCAAGCGATCAACGTACAGTATACAGGAAAACGTCCCTTTTTACAAGGATTCCGAAAAAAAACATGCCCTGCAAATGCCATTTCCGTGAAAAAAGACAAGCCGCCGCAGGTTTTTTTGAAAATTTGGGAAACGAAAATCAAAAAAACACTTGTCAAATCGCGGATGAGGTGCTACAATAATCACGTTATGACTGTTTACGCACCAGAAGGAGGTGTGATTATGGGAAAGATTTGTGAGGTCTGCCAGAAGGGCGCGATGAGCGGCCACAATGTCAGCCACTCCAACCGCAAGAGCAATCGCGTTTGGCTGCCGAACACCCAGCGCGTTCGCGTGACCGTGGGCGGCACTGTTCGTCACATGAACGTGTGCACCCGTTGCCTGCGCAGCGGCAAAGTGGAGCGCGCGCTGTAATCAGTTTGCCTGCTCCGTATGGTTTGAGCGCAAAATAGCGCCCCATCTCTGATGGGGCGTTTTTTTTTACTCTCAGCAAACGCAGGCGGGCTCGGCCCGCTTTTTTCATCGGTTGATTCTGCAAAGTTTCCGCGTTGTCAGGCCGCTTTGCCCGTCAGCAGGCGAAGCAGCGCGCGCAGAAATTTCGGCGGCTTGATGCAGACCATTTTCACGCCCATCTCTTTTCTTCCTCCCTTTCACCGCAGAAGCAGCAGCCCGGCTGCCGCCAGCGCCACACCCAACGCAATCAGAAAGAATTCCATCGGCAGGCACAGAAAAACGATCAATACGCCGGAAAGCACCAGGAGGACGCCCGCCGTCTGCCTGAACCTGCCGCACATGCGCATCCCCCTCCTGCCTTTATCCTATGCGCGCCGCGCGGCAAAATGCCTTTATCCGCCCATACCCAGCAGCAGGACGATCAGCCCGACAAGCACCGAACTGCCGATGCCGTAAACCAGAACGGGTCCGGCCAGCGTAAACATCTTTGCGCCCACGCCCATGACAAGTCCCTCGCGCCGGAACTCCATCGCGGGCGAAACGACGCTGTTGGCAAAGCCCGTAATCGGCACGATGCTCCCCGCGCCCGCGTATTTGCCGATTTTATCATACACGCCCACCCCGGTCAGCAGCGACGCGATGAAAATCAGGCAGATGCTCGTCGCGGTCGAGGCGCTCTGCATTCCCCATTTCAGCCCATAGGAAAAAAGATCGTTGATAAGCTGGCCGAGCACGCAGATTGCGCCGCCCACCCAGTACGCGCGGAAAATGCCTTTGGCCATGTCGCTCTTCGGTGACAGCCGCTCCACCAGCTTCTGATACGCCTGCGCGCGCTTACTCTGCACCCTGCTCACCTCTTTCATGGCGAATGTGCAATCCATCCGGCGGTCTGCGCGCCCGGCTTTCCCTCGATCCGGGCCGGGCCACCGCCTGCAAGGCATACGGAATCAGGTTTTGTCGATTTTTTCCTTTTTCCATCGTCATCTTGCCTCCGTTTCTTTTGCCCCTATTCTGAACGGAAGCTTTCCGCGCTATTCCGAAATCCGATTTTTCGCGCAACAGAAAAAAAATTGTAAAATTGCCTTGCTTTTTCTGAAATGACGTGCTATAATAACTTCTGCTGATTATTGAATACACCTGAGGAGGTGAATTCCTTTGCCGAACATTAAGTCTGCTATCAAGCGCGTCAGCGTCATTGAGCACAAGACCCTCCGCAACAAGATGGTCAAGTCTGCTACCAAGACCGCGATCAAGAAGTTTGACGCCGCCACGGCCTCCAAGACCGCGACCGCTGAAATGCTGAGCTCCGCCTCTTCTGCTGTCGATAAGGCCGCTGCTAAGGGCGTTATCTCTAAGAATGCTGCGAACCGTGAAAAGGCGCGCATGGCCCGTGAGCTGGCCAAGGCCGAGTAAATTTATCTCAGTCTTTCTTCCCTCCCATTCGGGAGGGTTTTTTTGTCATTCTCCATTTTTTCGCAAAAAGAAGCTGTCAAGCTTAAACGAAACATTTCAAGATACAATAATCTAAGCATTTCCAGGATATGAGGCTTTGCCCCTTCGCCCCGCCAAAGGGCTTTCCACTCGCCCTTTGGAAACCTTCGGGCGAAAATACTTAGTTTTTTTGAAACATCAGGTTTATGAGCTTGACAGCCTTCTCATGCTTTTTCTCTCTGATTGCAAAGCAATCAGAATATGGGAGGTGAAGGAACCTCAGGTTCCTTCCGGGGTTTGGGGCGGAGCCCCATCGTTCTTTTTTACGAGAACATCTTTTCCAGCTCTTCGTATTTTTCGTGCGTGATCAGCGCGTCCTGCGTCGTACCGACCAGATGCACCACATACGTCCAGCGGCCGTAAGGCGTGATGTTGTCAATCACGTTCAGGTTGATGATGTAGGACTTGTGGCAGCGGAAGAAAATCTTCGGGTCGAGCCGCGCTTCCACATCGCCCAGCGCCTCGCTCGTCTCAAAGCGCCGCCCGCCCGTGGCATAGAGCACCGTCGAGCGGTTTTCGCGCTGCACCAGCAGAATATCCGACTGGTTGATGAAGTTCACGCCTTCCTTGTGATGCAGCATAATCCGCCCGCTGCTCGCGCCTCTGGCCGGAATCGTTTTCAGATGCTCCTCCAGCTTCCCGGTCTCCTCGCTCTGGGACTGCGCTCGCCCGCCGACGACCTGGCGAATGCGCTCCAGCGTCTTCATCACACGCTCCACCTTGAACGGCTTGACCATGTAGTCAAACGCATAGACCTCGAACGCCTGCGCCATGTAGTCGTCGTGCGCCGTCGCGAAAACAAGGATGGTGCGCGGGTCGGTATCCTGAATCGCCTTGGCGCATTCCAGCCCCGTCATGCCCGGCATTTCCACATCCAGAAAGCAGACCTGCGGCTTATACCGCTCCACCAGCTTGAGCAGATCCGGTCCGTTGTCGGCCTCGCCGCAGAGGGTGAAGCCTTCCGCCTTTTCAATCATTTTGCGCATAATCATGCGCATACCCGGCTCGTCGTCCGCAATGACGACGCGAATCGCTTCGCTGTTCACGCTCATCTTCCCCGCTTCATCCGTCTGACCGCTGCCCGCTCGCCGGGACGCGTCAAAATCTCGCTCATGATGACCCCGCGCAGCACGTCACTTTGAAACGCCGCCCGCCGCGCCTCCTCTTCCGTCGGTTCATACGCCTCGTCCGGCTCCGGCCGTTTCGGCGCAGCGCCCGCGTGGCAGGGGTCTTCGCCCTCGCCCGCCTGCTCCATCGCCTGTTCATCCGCGTGATGCAGATGGATGCGCGGTTCGGCCTCCTGTTCGCACGGGTCGTCAAACTCGTCCGCCTGCTCGAACACCCGCGCGCGTTCGCGGGCCGTCTCATCCGCCTGATTCTGGGGCATTTCGGGCGGCGCGGCGCGCTTCGGTTCATGCAGCTTGGCAGCCGGGCGCTTCTTCTTCTTTTTTCCAACCGCGATCACTTCAACGATCACAAAGAGCGCGGCGGCCAGCAGATACAGCAGCATTTCGCCCATGTTTCGCGCCTCTCCCTTCGCGGTTTACTTCTTGCGCGGCGCGTTTGCGCCCTCGCCCATGGACGCAATGGAATCGCGCATGGCCGTGTCGGCGATGGTGTTCTTCATCTCGTAATAATCCATCACGCCCAGCTTGCCCTCGCGCAGCGCGGCCGCCATCGCGCGCGGCACTTCCGCCTCGGCCTCGATGACCTTCGCGCGCTGCTCCTGCGCGGCGGCCTTCATCTCCTGCTCGCGGGCAACAGCCATCGCGCGGCGCTCCTCCGCCTTAGCCTGTGCAATGCGGCGGTCGGCCTCGGCCTGATCCATTTGCAGCTGCGCGCCGATGTTGCGGCCTACGTCCACATCCGCGATATCGATGGAAAGAATTTCAAACGCCGTGCCCGCGTCAAGGCCCTTGCTGAGCACGGTGCGGCTGATCAGATCTGGATTTTCGAGCACGGCCTTGTGCGTCTCCGCCGAGCCGACGGTCGTCACGATGCCCTCGCCGACACGCGCGACGATCGTCTCTTCGCCCGCGCCGCCGACCAGCCGTTCGATATTCGCACGCACGGTCACGCGCGCCTTGGCGCGAAGCTCGATGCCGTCCTTCGCAATCGCGGCGACGACAGGCGTTTCGATGACCTTCGGGTTGACGCTCATCTGCACGGCTTGCAGCACGTCGCGGCCCGCCAGATCGATGGCGCACGCTTCCGGGAAGTCGAGCTTGATGTTCGCGCCGCGCGCGGTAATCAGCGCGGTAATCACGCGGTCGAGGTTGCCGCCCGCGAGAAAATGCGCTTCCATTTTGCTGATCTGCATATTCAGCCCGGCCTTTTCCGCCTTAATCAGCGGCCCGACGATCTTTGCCGGGGGCACGCGGCGGATACGCATGCCCATCAGCGTAAAGATGGAAACATGCACACCGGAAGCCAGCGCGGAAATCCACAGATTCAGCGGAATAAAACGCAGAAAAACCAGCACCGCCAAAATAATGGCAACAATCAAAATCATGCTCTCCGCAACCATTTTCGTTTCCTCCAATTCCTTCGTCCGTGTTATTTACATCGCCTTGACGACGATTTTTCCGCCTTCGACGCGCACAATACGAATCGGCGTTCCGTTTTCAATGAACTCGCCTTCGGTCACGACGTTCAGCCGCACCCCGTCAAAATCGCCAATGCCGGACGGCCGCAGCACGCTGAGCGTTTTGCCCTCGTGGCCGACAAACACCTGCATATCCTGCTGCTGGTCGCACAGCTCGTCTTTCTGATGCAGAAAAAGCTTGGATTTGCCCATGTCGCCCTTCGCCGCCGAGCGGAGCAGCCACGAAATCAGCACTGCCAGCACCGCGATAATCACCAGCAGCAGCGCGATCGCCGTCAGCGTGCCGAAGTGCATCGCCGCCATGATCGTGCCCACGCCGACCAGCGCGATACCCGCCACGCCCGGCAGGCCGAAGCCCGGTAGAAAAACCTCCACGATAATCAGTCCCATGCCCAGCAGCAGACAGAGCGCCATCGGCAGATTTGCAAGAATCGTTTCCATCTTCTTCACCCTTCCTTTTCTCCGAGCATATCACAGGTTCGCCGGGAAAGAAAGCCCTTTTGTTTCAATTATACATTTTGCCGCTTTAAAACACGCCTTTGCGCAGAATTTCGGCCAGCGCGCGCACATCCTGTTCATACACGGGCGCAAGCGAACGGTTGTAAATCAGACTGGCGGGATGATACAGCGCGAAAAGCGGCCTGCCCGTTTCGCCCGCCGCCATCAGTTTTCCGTGCGCCTCCCCGATGGTCAATCTGCTGTCCGTGACGGCCTGCAGGGGCACGTTGCCCAGCGTGGCGATGACACCCGGATTCACGCGCGCAATCTCCGCCATCAGCCACGGGCGAAAGAACGCAATTTCCTCCTTTGTCGGCGGCCGGTTGCTCAGGCGTCCGGTCGAGCCTGTCTTCGTCGGGCGGATTTTGACGACGTTTGAAATATAAATTTCCTCACGCGCCAGCCCGGCCAGTTCCAGAAAATGATCCAGATTCTTCCCTGCCTTGCCGACAAACGGCCGTCCCTGCAAGCTCTCCTGCTCGCCCGGCGCTTCGCCGATGAGCATCAGTTTCGGATTCTGCGGCCCTTCACCAAAGACCAGCGCATTCTCCCGTCCAGGCATCACGCCCGCAATCAGGGCTTTAAGTGCCTCCCGCTCCTTCTGTTCTTCCATCAGCCCGCCTCCGTTTCGCCCGGATACGCGTTCAGTTCGATCAATTTATTGCGGATAGCCTGAAAATCCACCCACGCGGGGCGCTTTTTATCCGCGTCACGCAACAGCGCCGCCGGATGATACGTCGGCATAAACCACACGCCTTTTTTGAGCTGCCAGACGCCGCGGTCGCGCGTAATGCGCATGTCGTCGCCCAGCAGCGCCCGCGTCGGGGTCGAACCGAGGCAGACAATCACTTTGGGCCGCACCAGCGCGACCTGCTGGCGCAGATAATCCATGCAGGCGGCGCGCTCATCCGGTTCGGGCACGCGGTTCTGCGGTGGCCTGCACTTGACGATGTTGCAGATATACACCTGCTCCCGCTTCAAACCGATGGCCGCGAGCATCTTATCCAGCAACTGCCCGGCCGCGCCGACGAACGGACGGCCGGACAGATCCTCCTGCTGCCCCGGCCCCTCGCCGATAAACATCAGCGGCGCATGCAGGTCACCCTCGCCGAGCACCACGTTCGTCCTCGTCTGACAAAGCCTGCATTTTTCGCAGGCAAAAACCGCTTCCGTGAGCGTTGGCCACGATGTGTTCATGCCGTCCGCCTCCCGTTTTCTCTTAGTATGCCATTCTGATGGGTTTTATAAAAAGCGGCCTGAGGCCGCTCTCACTTTCGCCACAGTCTGTAAAGCTTCAAAGTCTTATGCACGTGGACAAACTTTATTCAATTTCCAATGCGTCAAAAACGGCCTGATACCGCTCATTTTCCGACAATCACCGCGTCCGTGATGTTATCCGAGACATCGGCAAAGGTCATCGCCAAATCCTGCCGCAGCCACGAAAAGAGACTTCCCATCATTAACAGCAGCACGACAATCGCCAGCGCGGCGGCGGCCACGCCAAACACATCCATCACACCCGCCGCAACACGGAAGCCGATCTGGCTTTTCTTTTTCTTTTTCAAGCGTTCCGCCCCTTTTCGGCTTTCTTCTGCCCCTATTGTAGCAAAAACGATCTTGCGCTGTCAAGGACAGGCAAAGGATTACAGATAATCCATCCATGCGCCGGGTTCTTCGTCGCGCCCGGTCAACGCGCCGTGGTCGAGCAGATGTTCAAAGTTGTGCTGGCGCAGCGCCTCATAGGTCACAATCGCCACGGAATTGGACAGATTCAGACTGCGCGCCCCCTCGATCATCGGGATGCGGATGCAGCGGTCATAGACCCGTTCCAGCAGGTTTTCCGGCAGGCCGCGCGATTCCCGTCCGAAGACGAGAAACACGTCCTTCGGATAGGCGACCTGCGCATAGCTTTTCGGCGCTTTCGTGCTGGCATAAAAGAACGGCGCATCCGGATAGGCCGCGAGCACCTCGCCAAAGTTCTCGTGGACATGCACCCTGACCAGCGGCCAGTAATCCAGCCCCGCGCGTTTCAGATATTTATCCTCCAGGCTGTATCCCAGCGGCTTGACCAGATGCAGTTCGCTCCCCGTCGCCGCGCACGTGCGCGCAATGTTGCCGGTATTCTGCGGGATTTCCGGCTCAACCAATACGATATGAATCATCGTTTCCACCCTTATTTCTTTCTTCCGCCCTATTGTATCGCAATTCGCGCAAAAGCGCAAGGCGCGCAAAATAGGGCTTGACAAGCGATTCAATCGTCCGTATAATACACCCATACGCGACGATGGGAACAAGTACGCCTGTCCTTTTCGTTTCAGAGAGCCGTCGGTCGGTGCAAGGCGGCAGCGGGAAACAGGCCGAATACATCCCGGAGCACGACCCCGAAAGCCCTTGGGCGAGTAGGCGGCCGCCGGTACGCCGGATACAGCGTGCAGCCCGTGTCTGCGGGCGGCTAAGGGGGCTTTCAGCAATGAAGCTCTGAACGGAAGTGGTACCGCGTGTTTCACGCCTTCCCGATTGCAATCGGGAGGGCGTTTTTTTGTGGGCAGCGCCGCCCCTCCCGTTTATCATCTGCCCGACATCGAAGGAGGAAATCCCCATGGCTCAACACGTTCTCGACCTGCTCAAAGAGCGCGGCTTTATCGCGCAGATGACCTTTGAAGACGAGCTTTACGAACAGCTCAAAAACCCGACGACGTTCTACGTCGGCTTTGACCCAACCGCCGATTCCCTGCACATCGGCCACTACATCCCGATCATGGCAATGGCACACATGCAGCGCGCGGGCCATCGCCCCATTGCCCTGATGGGCGGCGGCACGGCGATGATCGGCGACCCCTCCGGCAAGACCGACATGCGCAAGATGATGACCGTCGAAACCATCGACAATAACGTCGCGCATATCAAGCAGCAGATGAGCCGCTTCCTCGATTTTTCGGACGGCAAGGCCATCATCGCCAACAACGGCGACTGGCTGCGCAGCCTGAATTTCATCGAGTTCATGCGCGACATCGGCTCCATGTTCTCCGTCAACAAGATGCTCACCGCCGAATGCTACAAGGCGCGCATGGCGACGGACAACGGCCTCTCCTTCCTCGAATTCACCTACATGCTCATGCAGTCCTACGACTTCCTTGAACTGTTTAAGAAATACGGCTGTCGGTTGGAGATGGGCGGCAACGACCAGTGGAGCAACATGCTCGGCGGCGCGGATCTGATTCGCCGCAAGGAGCGCGAGAGCGCGTTCGCCTGCACCTTCCAGCTGCTGCTCACCCACGACGGCCGCAAGATGGGCAAGACCGAAAAGGGCGCGCTCTGGCTCGATCCGGCCAAGACCAGCCCCTACGACTTCTACCAGTACTGGCGCAATGTAGACGATCAGGACGTGGAAAAGTGCCTCGGTCTGCTGACCTTCCTGCCGATGGACGAGGTTCGCCGCCTCGGCGCGCTCAAGGACAGCCAGATCAACGAAGCCAAGAAGGTGCTCGCCTACGAAGTCACCAAGCTCGTCCACGGCGAAGAGGAAGCCGAAAAGGCGCAGGAGGCCGCCGCTTCCCTGTTCGGCGGCGCGGCGATGGGCGGCTCCATCCCGACGACGGAAATCGCCGCGGCCGACCTTGAAAAGGACGCGCGCGTGACCACGCTGCTCGTCACCTGCGGCCTTGCCGCGTCCAACTCCGCGGCGCGTCGTCTGGTTCAGGGCGGCGGCGTAAGCCTGGGCGAAGAGAAAGTCACCGATGTGAACGCGGTCGTGACAGCAGAGATGATTCCCACCGACGGCCTGATGCTGCGCAGCGGCAAAAAGAAGTTCCACCGCGTCGTGCTCAAATAAGCCATGCCCGCTCAGCTTTCGTATAAAACCCTGCGCGAGGAAAACAGCGCGGAGTTCATCATCAACAAATCGCGCTTCATCGGCTACGGCTGTCCCTGCGAAACGGAAGAAGAGGCGCTGGCCTTTCTCGCCCGCATCCGCCAGAAGCACAAGGACGCGACGCACAACTGCTATGCGTATATCATCGGTCTCAACTCCGGCATCATGCGTTACAGTGACGACGGTGAGCCGGGCGGCACGGCCGGCATGCCGATCATCGAGGTCATGAAAGCGCGCGGCGTGGTCAACTGCGCCGTCGTGGTCACGCGGTATTTCGGCGGCATTCTGCTCGGCGCGGGCGGGCTCGTCCGCGCCTATGCGCAGGGCAGCAAAACCGCGCTCGACGCGGCAGGCGTGGTCGTGATGGAAAAAAGCGCGCGCCAGCTGGTCGAGGTGGATTATTCCACCTGGCAGCGGCTGGAATACTTTCTCCGCTCCGCCCCGGTCATCATCGAACACACCGAGTTCGGCGCGAGCGTCGTCTGCACGCTGATGGTCCGCGTCCGGGACGAAGAAATCCTGCTGGCGGATATCACCCGCGTCACCGACGGCAAAGCCGAAACGCTGGAAGACGGCACGCTGTTCTATCCGTGGCCGGATTGAGGGGCGCAAAATGTCCGGGAAATATCTGCTTGACGCACCGGATTACATTGTGATATGATAAACTTGGTTGTAGTCGTATAACTAGAAAAACCGCTTTCATGTGAAGGCGGTTTTTTTGTACCCATTTTAACCCGACGACAAAAGGAGGATGTATTCTATGAATGCAAAAAAGAGCTGCGAAGCTTTCAGCTTGACAGCCCCGTTATTTCATTCTGAACTTATTCCTCGTATTTCAGATATTTACCATTCACATAACCCTGTTCGCCATCATGTTCAGGCTTACCATCCACACAGCTAAAACAAGCGCCCACATCTTCTTCATTTTTGTTTCTCCTTCATTTAAAAAACGTTTGAAATGTTACCAACGCATACCAGAAAAACCTGTCTATTCCCCTTTTTTTCTCTATGTTACTATTGTTTTTTGCCATAACCGAAAAAGAGATGAAAGGCAAATTGCACTTTCATCTCTCTTCTGTTACGACCGCAAAAAGAATTTTACTTCTTCATGGCCTCTTCCACCGCGACGGCGACAGCGACGGTCATGCCGACCATCGGGTTGTTGCCAGCGCCGAGGAAGCCCATCATCTCGACGTGCGCCGGGACAGAAGAGCTGCCCGCGAACTGCGCGTCGGAGTGCATGCGGCCCATGGTATCAGTCATGCCGTAAGAGGCAGGGCCGGCGGCCATGTTATCCGGATGCAGGGTGCGGCCCGTGCCGCCGCCGGAAGCGACGGAGAAATACTTCTTGCCCGCTTCGAGGCGCTCCTTCTTATAGGTGCCCGCGACCGGATGCTGGAAGCGGGTCGGGTTGGTGGAGTTGCCGGTGATGGAGACGTCGGCGTTCTCGTGCCACATGATAGCCACGCCTTCGCGAACGTCGTCCGCGCCGTAGCAGCGCACCTTCGCACGCTCGCCGTTGGAATAGGCGGTCTCCTTGACGATGGAAAGCGCATGGTCTTCCTTCACGTCGGCGGAGAGGTAATCATACTTGGTCTGCACGTAGGTGAAGCCGTTGATGCGGCTGATGATCATCGCCGCGTCCTTGCCCAGGCCGTTGAGGATGACGCGCAGCGGCTTGGTGCGCACCTTGTTCGCGTTCAGCGCGATCTTGATCGCGCCTTCGGCGGCCGCGAAGGACTCGTGGCCCGCGAGGAAAGCGAAGCACTCGGTGTTTTCATCCAGCAGCATCGCGCCCAGATTGCCGTGGCCGAGGCCAACCTTGCGCTGGTCGGCGACGGAACCGGGGATGCAGAACGCCTGAAGACCCTCGCCGATGCGCTTGGCGGCTTCGGCGGCGGTGGTCACGCCTTCCTTCATCGCGATGGCAGCGCCCAATTCGTAGGCCCACTTCACGTTTTCAAAGCAGATGGGCTGGGTGCTCTCCACGATGGAATACGCGTCCACGCCCTTGGCGTTGTTATAGGCCTTGACCTCGTCAAAGTCCTTGAAGCCGTACTTGTCAAGCACCGGCTGGAGCTGAGGCATACGACCTTCATAGTTTTCAAAAAGAGCCATTGTTTCGCACGCCTCCTTCTTATTTATCCGTCCGCGGGTCGATCCACTTCACCGCGCCGTCCTCGGCCTTGAAGCGGCCGTAGGTGCCGATGTTCTTCTCGTAGGCTTCGTTCGGGGACATGCCCTTCTTGATGGCGTCCATCATCTTGCCCAGGGAGAGGAACTGGTAGCCGCAGACCTGATCGTCCTTGTCCAGCGCCATCTTGAGCACATAGCCCTCGGTCATTTCGAGGTAGCGGGTGCCCTTGGCCTTGGTGCCGTACATGGTGCCGACCATGGAGCGCAAACCCTTGCCCAGATCCTCAAGACCCGCGCCGATGCGCAGACCGTCGTCGGAGAACGCGGACTGGGTGCGGCCATAGACGATCTGCAGGAACAGCTCGCGCATGGCGGTGTTGATGGCGTCGCAGACCAGGTCGGTATTCAGCGCCTCAAGGATGGTCTTGCCCGGCAGGATTTCGGAGGCCATCGCGGCGGAATGGGTCATGCCGGAGCAGCCGATGGTTTCCACCAGCGCTTCTTCGATGACGCCGTTCTTGACGTTCAGGCTCAGCTTGCACGCACCCTGCTGCGGCGCGCACCAGCCCACACCGTGGGTATAACCAGAGATGTCCTCGATTTTCTTCGCCTGAATCCACTTTCCCTCTTCAGGGATGGGCGCGGGGCCGTGGTTAGGGCCCTTGGCGACGCAGATCATGTCTTCCACTTCTTTGGAATACTGCATTTTGGGTTCCCCCTTATTCTTGGTAAGTCGGTTGATTGAGCTTGTAAAAGCAACCGATTTATTATACCACATCCCCCATGCAAAAAGGAACACTTTTCGGGGAATTTTTCACAGGGAGTCAAAAACAACTCCTTCCGTCACGGCTCCGCCGTGCCACCTCCCTCAAGGAGGGAGGCCCGTGTCGCTGAGAAATAAACCCGTGCAGTTTAAATGTTTCGACATCAGGCCTTGCAGCATCAAAGCGGAAATCAATCTCCCTCCTTCTTAAATAAAATAAGGGAACCGCGTCTTTTTTGTTTGAACGGTCAATATTTCAATGCGGGTCTTGTTTTACGGCGGTCGGTATAGTATACTGTTGCATTATGGATACTCATTAGATGAAGCAATTAAGGAGGGATTCCCATGGCAGAAGAAACGAGGGAAAAAACCAACTTTATTTGGGAGGCCATCAAGGCCGATATCGCCGAGGGCAAGAACGGCGGCCGCGTGCAGACGCGTTTCCCGCCCGAACCGAACGGCTACCTGCACATCGGCCACGTGAAGGCGCTGTCCGTCGATTTCCTGACGGCGGAGCGTTTCGGCGGCGTGTGCAATCTGCGCTTTGACGACACGAACCCGACCAAGGAAAAGGAAGAATTTGTCGAGGCCATCAAGGATGATATCCACTGGCTCGGCTTCAACTATGCCAACGTCTACTATGCCTCCGAGCAGTACGACCAGATTTACGAGTTCGCGCTCGACCTCATCCGCCGCGGGCTGGCGTATGTGGACGATCTTTCCAAAGAGGAGATCCGCGCCTATCGCGGCACGCTGACCGAGCCGGGCAAAAACTCCCCTTACCGCGACCGCACGCCGGAAGAAAACATGGATCTGTTTCTGCGCATGAAGAACGGCGAGTTCCCGGAAGGCTCTCACGTGCTGCGCGCGAAGATCGACATGGCTTCCCCGAACATCAATCTGCGCGACCCCACCATCTACCGCATCAAGTATTGCACGCACCATCGCACGGGCGACAAGTGGTGCATCTATCCGATGTATGACTTCGCGCACCCGATCGGCGACGCGCTGGAAGGCGTGACCCACTCTCTCTGCTCGCTGGAATATGAAATCCACCGCCCGCTGTACGACTGGGTGGTCAACGTCTGCAACTTCAAGGATAAGCCGCGCCAGATTGAGTTTGCACGTCTGAACCTGACCAACACGGTGATGAGCAAGCGCTTCCTCCGCCGTCTGGTGGAAGAAGGCTATGTCTCCGGCTGGGACGACCCGCGCATGCCGACGCTGGCTGGTATGCGCCGCCGCGGCTACACCTCCGCCGCCGTGCGCGATTTCATCGACCGCGTGGGCGTTTCCAAGGCGGATTCCGTCGTGGATGTGCGCCTGCTGGAATACTGCGTCCGCAACGACCTGAACGAGACCGCGCCGCGCGCGATGGCCGTACTCGACCCGGTGAAGGTCGTGCTGACCAACTACGAGGCGGGCAGGTCCGAGGACTGCGTGATCGAGAACCACCCGAAGAAACCGGAGATGGGCACGCATACCGTGCCGCTGACCCGCGAAATCTACATTGAGCGCGAAGATTTCATGATCGACGCGCCGAAGAAGTTCTTCCGTCTCAAGCCGGACGGCGAAGTTCGCCTCAAGGGCGCTTACATCATCAAGTGCGAGCGCTATGACGTGGATGAAAACGGCAATGTGACCTGCATCTACTGCTCGGTGGATTTCTCCAGCAAATCCGGCTCGGAGGGCGCGGACCGTAAGGTGAAAGGCACCATCCACTGGGTCAGCGCCGAGCAGAACATCCCGTTCGAGGGGCGTCTGTACGACGTGCTCATGCGCGACGACGACGAGCAGGCCGAGACCGCCCCGGAGGAGGAAGCCGACGAGGAGACCGCTGCGCCTGCGAAGGACTTTATCGCCCGCCTGAACCCGGATTCCCTCAAGGTCATTCACGGCTTTGCCGAGCCGTATCTGGCACAGGCGAAGGTCGGCGACGACTTCCAGTTCCTGCGCATGGGTTATTTCTGCAAGGACAAGGATTCCACGGCAGACATGGCTGTGTTCAACCGCGTTGTGCCGCTGAAGGACAGCTACAAGCCGGAATAAGTAACGGGGTACGTATGGGGCAAGCCCCAACGTTCCCTTTTAAGGAGAAAGAAACATGTCTGATGAAGTTCGCACAAGGTTTGCCCCCAGCCCGACGGGCTATCTGCATCTGGGCGGCCTGCGCACCGCGCTGTATACCTATCTGTTCGCCAAGAAGCACGGCGGCAAGTTCATTCTGCGCATCGAAGATACCGATCAGGAGCGCGAAGTGCCCGGCGCGGTCGATCTGATTTACAAGTCCATGCGTCAGGCAGGCCTGACCTATGACGAAGGTCCGGATGTCGGCGGCGATTACGGCCCGTATATCCAGACCCAGCGCCGCGACCTCTACCCCAAGTACGCGTGGGAGCTGGTCGAAAAGGGCGGCGCGTACTGCTGCTTCTGCACCAAGGAAGAAATCGAGGCTGATCGCAAGGCCGCCGAAGCGAAGGGCGAAACCTACAAATACAACAAAAAGTGCCTGCATAATGTCAGCCTGGAAGAGGCCAAGCGCCGCATTGCGGCGGGCGAACCTTATGTCATCCGCCAGAACGTGCCGACCACGGGCAAGGCGTCCTTCGACGACATGCTCTACGGCCACGTCGAGGTGGATTGCGACACGCTGGATGACAACGTGCTCATCAAGGCCGACGGTCTGCCGACCTACAACTTCGCCAACGTCGTGGACGACCACCTGATGGCCATCAGCCACGTCATGCGCGGCACGGAATACCTCTCCTCCGCGCCGAAGTACAACCTGCTCTACGAGGCTTTCGGCTGGAAGCCGCCGATTTATCTCCATCTGCCGCCCGTCATGATTGAGTCCGTGCTCAAGGACAAGGAGACAAAGCAGCCGATTCTGGATGAAAACGGCAACGAGCAGCCCATCGTCCGCAAACTCTCCAAGCGGTGGGGCGACCCGTCCTTCGAAGATCTGCTGCAAAAAGGCTACCTCAAGGAAGCGATCATCAACTACATCGCGCTGCTGGGCTGGGCGCCGAAGGACACCAACGAAGAGTTCTTCTCGATGGACGACCTCATCCGCATTTTCGATGAGAACGGCATCAACAAGAGCCCGTCGATCTTCGACACCAACAAGCTGACGTGGTTCAACGCCGAGTATATCCGCCGCATGACCCCGGAGGCCTATGCCGAGCTGGCCAAGCCGTGGCTCTCTCAGGTGCTCGACCCGCAGAAGTTTGACCTCGACCGTCTCTGCCAGCTGTTGCAGGCGCGCACAGAGATTTTCAGCCAGCTTCCGGGCATGGTGGATTTCCTCGCCGAGATGCCGGAACTGGATATGGCGCTGTTCACCAACAAAAAAAGCAAGTCCACGCCGGAAACCAGCAAGACCGCGCTCGAATTTGTCCGTCCGATTCTGGACGGTATCGCCGATTGGACGGAAGTCAGCCTGCACGACACCGTGATGGCCGCCATTCCAGAATCCGGCATGAAGAACGCAACCGTGCTCTGGCCGCTGCGCATCGCCATCACCGGCCGCGCCGCAACGCCGGGCGGCGCGTTTGAAATGGCGTATCTGCTCGGCAAAGACGAGACGATGAAGCGCCTTGACGACGCGATGGCGAAGCTGTAAGGACGTTGGGGCTTTGCCCCCAACCCCACCAGAAACCTGAGGTTTCCGGCTTTCCCATGCACGGATTGTTGTGTAATCCATGGCATAATCAAAAATCCTCAATGCCGCAATTTCTGCGATATTGAGGATTTTCTTATATTTTGGAGCGTGTTACGCCTTCCGTCACGGCAAAGCCGTGACGAAAGGAGTTCCTCACATCTTCTCTACCACCGCGTCCAGCAGCGCGCGGAACTGCCCCTTCACGCGGTTGGCCGTTTCGGTCACTTCCGCGTGGTTCAGCGGCTGATCGAGAATGCCCGCCGCCATGTTCGTGATGCAGCTGACGCCCAGCACACGCATGCCGCCGTGGCGCGCGACCACGACCTCCGGCACGGTGCTCATGCCCACCGCGTCCGCGCCAAGGGTGCGCAGCATGCGGATTTCCGCGGGCGTTTCATACGTCGGGCCGGTCATCTGCGCATAAACGCCTTCGCGCAGCGCAAAGCCCTGCTCGCCCGCACATGCATGCGCCAGCGCGCGCAGTTCCTTGTCAAATGCGCAGCTCATATCCGGGAAGCGCGGGCCGAACTCGTCGAGGTTCGGACCGATGAGCGGGTTCTGCGCCGTCAGGCTGAACATATCGCCGATGACCATCAAATCGCCGGGATGATAGCCCATGTTCACGCCGCCCGCCGCGTTGGTGACGATCAGCGTCTTGACGCCGATTTTCTGCATCACGCGCACGGGCAGGGTGACATCCTTCATGCTGTATCCCTCGTAGTAATGGAAGCGGCCCTGCATCATCACCACGCGCTTGCCGTGCAGCGTGCCGCAGCACCACATGCCTGCGTGGCCCGCGACGGTCGAGCGCGGGAAGCCGGGGATTTCGCTGTACGGCAGTTTAACCGCATCTTCCAGCGCCTCGGCGTAATCGCCCAACCCGCTGCCCAGAATAATACCGATTTCAGCCTGACCGCAGACAGCAAGCACCTTTTCCGCCGCGTCGTTGATTCTCTTCATTTCGTCCATCGTTTTTCTCCTTGAGGCTCCGCCTCAAACTCCGGCAGGAACCTGAGGTTCCTGCACTTCCCACATTGAATTTGCAAACAAAACAGATTATCCATCCATTTATCGCGAAGCGATAAATGAAAGCAAGGGTGCAGGGGAATTATTCCCCTGCCGGGGCTTGGGGCAGCGCCCCAACGTCCCCTCGTCCCAATGTCTCCCCTTACTTCAGCTCCTTCAGGAACGACACGCCGTGCAGCGGGTTCGCCAAGCCGAAGTAGTCCAGCACCGTCGCGCTGATGTCCGCATACGTCGCGCGCACACCGAGGTTCGCGCCGCCCTGCATCTTTTTGCTCCAAACCAGCAGCGGCGTGTGTTCGCGCGTGTGATCGGTGCCGCTGTGGCACGGGTCGCAGCCGTGATCGGCCGTGATGATGAGCAGATCGTCCTCGCCCATCTTCGCCTGAATCTGCGGCAGCTGCGCGTCAAATGCCTCCAGGGCGGCGGCATAGCCTTTCACGTCGCGGCGATGGCCGTAAACCATGTCAAAATCCACCAGATTGACGAACAGCAGGCCGTCAAAATCCTCGTCCATCGCTTCAAACGTCGCCTGCATGCAGGCCGGGTTGCCCGCCGCGTGGTTGCTCTTCGTGATGCCGCGATGATCAAAGATATCCTCGATCTTGCCCACGCCGTAGACCGTCTTGCCGTTTTCGGCCAGAATGTCGCACATCGTCGTCGGCGGCTGCGCGCTGAAATCGCGGCGCGCGCCGGTGCGCTTAAACGCGCCCGCATGATCGCCGACAAACGGACGAGCGATGACACGGCCCACTTCCAGCTCGCCCGTCAGCATCTCTCGCGCGATCCGGCAGTCGCGATACAGCTCTTCCAGCGGCACAATCGCTTCGTTCGCCGCGATCTGGAATACGCTGTCCGCCGAGGTGTAGACAATCAGTTTACCGGTCTTGAGGTGCTCCTCGCCCAGCTCGTCGAGAATCGCCGTGCCGGAGGCGGGCTTGTTGCCCAACGTGCCGCGCCCGACGGCCTGCTCAAACTTCTCGATAAAATCCTGCGGGAAGCCGTTGGGGAACGTCGGGAATGCGTGCGCCAGCTGAACGCCCGCAATCTCCCAATGGCCGGTGGTCGTGTCCTTGCCCGCGGAAACCTCGCGCAGCTTGCCGTAGCAGCCCTTCGGCGCGTCCACCGCGCCGGAGAAACCCGCGCCGTCGATATTCGCCAGGCCCAGCTCCATCATGTGCGGCAGATTCGGGTGGCAGGTGTTGATAATATGGCCGAGCGTGTCCGCGCCCTTGTCGCCGTAATTTGCGGCGTCCGGCAGTTCGCCGATGCCCACGCTGTCCAGAACGATGATGATCGCCTTTTTATTCATGGTGTTCCTCCTTCTGTGTTTTCCTCTGAAATGGAAAACGAGTCCGATAGGGTCATTATACCGCATCGGGCTCATTTTTTCAATCATGGATCAGTCCGCAGAGGTCACCCGCATGTGCTGCGCCAGCATGCCGATCATCTCCGCGTTGGTGGGCTTGCCGCGCATCGGGTCGATGGTGTTGCCGAAAAAGCCGTATATGCGCAGCACGCCGACTGTGTCCATCGCGCTTTCCACCGCGTGGCGGATCAGGCGCTCAACGGTCTGCTCGGTCGTGCCGCAGTGCTCGGCGACGGGCTTATACAGCCGCTCGCCCACCGCATCCATGCGGCTTTCGTCTTCCCACGCAAGCGCCGCCGCATTGGCCAGATATTCATAACCGCGCAGCGTCGTTTTCATGCCCATGCTGCTGAGCAGCTGCCCCGCTCGATCACATGCCGCCGACAAATGCGTCCAGTCCACCTCAAGCCTCGTCTTTTCAATCATCTGCATCAAGGCCTCGCCAAGCTGCTGCGGCTCCCACGGCACGCGAACCAGACAGTTTACACCCCGCCGCTCGAACCCCTCTTTCGCAAAAGGCATCATGTATCCGCCGATCACGCGCGGCATCCGCTCGCCGTAAAACTCTTTCAGCCGGTCGATCACGCCCAGCCCGTCCATCAGCGGCAGCACCGCGTCGATCACCAGCACGTCCGGCCTGCGTTTTTTCGCGGACAGGAGCGCCGCTTCGCCGGAACGCACCACGCGGCAGGTACACTCCTGCTCATCCTCCAACATGCGCAGCATATGCGTCAAGGTACTGCTGTCGCGCATCGCGCATAGAATATGCGTTTTCATCCGCACCCCCCGCCTTTCCGTTGTGTTTACACGGCCTGTTCCGACGCGTCCATCGCGTCGCTTTTTTCGAGCATCCACTCGATATACATGCCATATCCCTGTGTCGCATCGCTCAGATAGACGTGCGTCACCGCGCCGATAATCCGTCCATCCTGTAAAATGGGGCTTCCGCTCATGCCCTGCACAATGCCGCCCGTCTTTTCCAGCAGACGTTCGTCCGTCACGCGCAGAATCATGCCCTTCTGGCTCGGCTCGCTCTGCGCGAAGCAGCGCACAATCTCCACGCCATATTCCTGCGGGCCGTCTGCGTCCACGGTGGCAATGATGCTGGCCGCGCCCGTGTGTACGGCGCTCCGCGCGCCCGCCCGAAGCCCCTGCGGATAGAGCAGATTCTCCGGCATGTCGTCCAGCACGCCGTATATGCCGTATTCACAGTTTTCCATCAGGCTGCCAATCTGCTCCCCTGCTTTCAGGAAATTGCCTTTCAACTCGCCCGCTTTTCCGCTTTGTCCCTTCGTCACGCCGACGATGCTTGCGTGCAGAATCGCGCCTTCGCGCGCGGCCAGCAGCCTGCCCGTGTCCGCATCGACGATCGCATGACCCAGCGCGCCATACGCCTGATTGGCCGGATCGATATAGGTCAGCGTGCCTACGCCCGCCGTGCTGTCCCGCACCCAGACGCCGAGCTTGCGCCGTCCGTCCGACGGGTCAGGCTCGGCCTGTGCGTCCACGGTGATCGTCTGCCCGCCGCGAAGCACTTCCAGACGGACGGTGTCCGTTTGGGCCGTGCCGACCTGTTCGCTGAGTGCCTTCGTGCTTTCCACGTTTTTGCCATCCGCGCTGAGAATCACGTCACCCGCGCGAAGCGCCCGGCCCTTCGCCGCGTCGGAAACCACCAGCACGCCGCGCGTTTTCAGCGCCACGCCGACGGCCTGTCCGCCTGGAATCAGCGTCCGCTCTTCCACGACGTTCACGCGCGTTTCGTGCACGGGAATCAGGCCGAGCAGCGAAAAAGTCACGCTCGTCTGCCCGCCGGCCTCGGCGCTGATCGTCACCCGCTCGTCCTGCGAGGCGAGCACGCTCACCGCGCCGCCGTCCGACGCGGCCAGCATCGGCAGGCCGGTCTGCACTACGAATTTCTGCCCGGACGTCAGCGTCAGCGCATCGGGCAGGGACGCCGCCTCGCGCACCCATGGTGAATAATTGCACAGAAATGCCATTGCGCTCAGCGCAATGCCCAAGCCGTGTCGAACCGTCTGTTTCATGCCAAAGCCTCCGTTTCGCGGCTTAGCATGCCGGTTTCATTCGCGGTTTATGCTTCCGGCTTTTTCTGGCTATCCAGCAGCAGTTGCAGTTCCTCCATGAAGGATTGCACGTCTTTAAACTGGCGATAGACCGACGCGAAACGAATGTAGGCCACCTCGTCCAGTTCTTTCAGCCCGTCCATCACCATGCGGCCGATCTGCTCGGTCGTCACCTCTTCTTCCGGCTGCTGGCAGACGTTGATCTCCACCCGCCGCACCAGCTTTTCAATCTCTTCCAGCGGTACCGGCCGCTTTTCGCACGCCTTGATGATGCCGCTGCGCACTTTGGCCGCGTCGAACTGTTCGCGACGCTTGTCTTTTTTCACCACCAGCACGGGCAGCATTTCGATTTTTTCATAGGTCGTAAAGCGTCTTTTGCATTCTTCGCACTCCCGGCGGCGGCGGATTGCGCCGTCCTCCGTCGGACGTGAATCCACCACGCGGCTCTCTGTGCAATTACAATATATGCACTTCATGTCGATTTACCCCTCTTTTTGAAAATTTTTGCCTTTTTCATTCGTTCATTATACCCGCATTCCGGAAAAAGGTAAACCTTTTTCAGCAGCTTCCCGGCGAAACCAGAATCACGTCGTCGCCGATGCACGTAATCTGCCGCCACGGAATTTCCATCTGGTTTTTTTCGCCGCGCAGAAAGCCGCAACTCCCCGCGCAGACGATCAGCCCCAGCGTCTGCCCCGACGCCGGATCGATCGCCAAATCGCACGCGCGTCCCACCAACCGTCCGTCACCGATGCAGATGATATCCTTCTTTTTCAATTCCGAAAATGTCACTGTTTTTTCCGCCTTTCCTGTCCGCGTCTATGCGTCAAGCGCCCAAATATAACCACCTTCGAGGAGAATATTTTCCTTTCGCCTCCGTCATAATGCCACATAGAAAGGCAAGGGAGGCGACAACATGGCCATCGGCAAAGTTGAAATCTGCGGCGTGGATACGTCCACGCTCCCCGTCATCAGCAACGAGCGCATGCGGCAGCTCTTCCCCCTCGTGCACGGCGGGGATATGCAGGCGCGGGAGGAGTTCATCCGGGGCAATCTGCGGCTTGTGCTCAGCGTGCTCCAGCGGTTCCATCATCGCGGCGAAAATGTGGACGATCTGTTTCAGGTCGGCTGCATCGGACTGATTAAGGCGCTCGACCATTTTGATGTGACGCAGAACGTGCGCTTTTCCACCTATGCCGTACCGATGATTATCGGCGAAATCCGGCGCTATCTGCGGGATAACAACGCCATCCGCGTGAGCCGTTCGCTCCGCGATATCGCGTATAAGGCGCTCTCCGCGCGGGACAAGCTGCAAACCGAGCTGGGCCGCGAACCGACCGTGCAGGAAATCGCCCGTAAACTCGAATTGCCCGAAGAGGACGTCGCCCTCGCGCTGGAAGCCATTCAGGATCCCGTCAGCCTATGCGAACCCATCGGCGGCGAGGGGGCGGACGCACTGACCATTGGCGACCAGGTGCGCGACGACAACGTAAACGCGGAAAACTGGCTGCAAAACATCGCTATTCGCGAGGCCATGGCGCGCCTGAGCGACCGTGAGCAGCGCATTCTGAGTCTGCGGTTCTTTCAGGGGCGCACGCAGATGGAGGTTGCGGGCGAAATCGGCATCAGTCAGGCGCAGGTTTCCCGTCTGGAAAAAGCCGCGCTCAGCCATATGCGCAAACTGGTCTAATGCTGCGCTTTGTAGACGCGCTCAAAAGCCTCGGCCACAATCGGGCACGCCGCCAGCGCCTCGGAAAGCGTGTTGCGGTTGTTTCCGATTTCAATCAGCAGCGCGCCGGTGGAAACATGCTGGTTAAAGCGCCCGTTCTTGATCTTGACCTCGCGGCAGAGGCCTGGCGCGAGCGCATTGGCCGCATCCGTGACAGCCTGCGCCAGAGCAAGGTTCTTCGGCCAGTCAGGCCGCTCGTCAAAGCCGGAACCCGTCGCGCCCGTGCCCTTGCCCACCAGCAGCATCACATGCGCGACGCTCTGCCCATCAATCTCAACGCCGTTTCCGCCGTTGTACGCCCCGCTGTACGCGTCGCGATGCACGTCGATCCAATAATCGTATTGCTCGCCCGTATCCAGCCGCGCTTTGAGCATTTCCAGCGACCGTGTATACGCCGTGGAGAGATTCGGCGGTTCAAACGCCGTCGTATCATGCACAACGATAAACCCGCGCGCCGTCAGTTCCCGCGCCAGCGCATCCCCCACCGCGACCATGTTATACTGCTCGTCGCGCGTGCGCCACTTTTCCGTCGGCATATAAGTCTCCGTTTCCGTGATCTCATAGGCCTCGTAGGTATGCGTATGGTAGATCAGGATTCGCGGCGCTTCCTCTTGTGCCGCGGCCTGCACCGCTTCTTCCTGATGCGCCGCCACGCGAATGACCAGCGGCGGGTGCGGCCGCTCCATCCCGACGTAAGCCCCGCCGCCCGCCAGCGCCAGCGCGAGTATCGCCAGCCCGATTTTCCCCCGTCTCCGCATGCCGCATCCTCCCCGCCGTCCGTGTCCTTACAATCTATGAACGTCTATCCGGCCGCATGACATCGGTTTGAGCCCCATCTGCCAGCGTTGGCAAATGGCAAAACCGCGTGCATGCGGTCAACCTCTCATACGGCAAAAGCGACGCTCCCGCTTTGGAAGCGCCGCTCTTTCTCGCGTTTTTAAAAAACGGTTCGCCTTTAACGTTTGCAGCCGCACCCGCATGCGCCGACACAGCCCACGCCAGCCGTCGCAGACGCACACCCCAGCCCCGTAGAGCTGGTATAATTGCCGCATGTGCAGCTGACGTTCCGCGCGCGAAGCGAATCCTCGTCGCAGATCGTCTGCGGGAAAAGCGGGAGGGAGAAAAACTCATCGCACACCGAATCCGCAAACTCTTCACACGGCGGCACTTCGCAGTAGCCATAGCTCGGCACAAGAATCTCCACCTTAGCCAGCACCTTGAGCACGACGGTCACGCAGATTTCCAGTTCAAACACATTGTTGCGCAGATATGTACCGGATACGCAGATCGCGGAAACCATCGATTCAATGTTATAGGGCACGATGGATTCATCCGGAATGGAGAGCAGCACATCGCGATCCACCGTCACCATGCCCCGGCCAATGTATTCCCGGCAGGACGCATCCGTAAACAGGATGTCGATGGGCACGTCGATCTGGCAGCGCACGCGGCCAAAGCACGGCCTGTCGCACAGGCGTTCCACCGACAGATTGCGAATCACGCCCTCCGTCGAGGTCGAGCGGCAGCTTTCAAAGGTGATCGGCATGTTCGGCTGGGTGCTGGCGTTCTCCTGCGGGTCGCAGTTCGACCCGTTTCCGGTGGGCACGAGGCCGTAGCTGAGCAGCGTCACCTTCTGCTCCTTGAGCTGCTCCTGCATCAGGCAGCTGTCGTAGACGCGCTGCACCTGAATGCAGATTTTTTCGTTCAGGCCGCTGAGCACTTCGTTGCCGTTCAGGCTGCACGGACAATGCGTCGAGCCACTGTTTTTATAGCTGTAAAAAGACATAAAACACACGCCTCCTTGGGCTGGTCTCATGAGGAAAACTCCTCACGATTCCACGTTATGCCCATGCGGGAGGCGTGTGCGTGATTATGCGCTGTGCTTTTTTTCTTCGTCGCGCTGCTGAATGCGCTTGAGCTGCTCAAACGGCCCCTTGTGCCTTCTGGACGCGGCGGTCGGGTTGTTGCGCAGCGCATGCTCGGCGCGCAGCAGACGGCGCTCGCGGGTCTTGCGCAGTTCCTCGCTCTGGCGGTCGTATTTTGCCTTCGCTTCTTCGACCTCTTTGCGAAGCGCGCTGACATCCGGCAGATAGCTGGCCGCTTCGTTGAGAATGCGCTCAAAGTTGGCAAAGCGCTCCTTCGCGCCGTCTTCGAGGCTCAGACGCTTCTGATCCATCATCTCGCGGACGCGGTCGCGCGCGGCGGTTACGCGCTTGGCATTAGCGGCAAATTCTTCCTGCTTGCTGTCCACATGGGCGGCAAAATCGCGGATCATGCCGCTGACATGTTCGTTGATGGAATCCAGCCCTCCGTGCAGGGCTTGCAGCTCCTTGGCGTAGCGCTCCATGGATTCCAGCAAGGCGCGCAGATCGAGGGCGCGGCGGACGGCAAAGCCGGTATCCACCACGGCAAAGCCCACAAGCACCGCGGCCGCCGCATCCGCCATCGTCAGCGGAATCATGTAGATATAGTTCTTCACGAACGGGTTCACCACGCTGACGATGATAACGGAGAACACCGCCCACGTCGCCGCGGACAGCGCGCAGATGTAGCCGTTCAAGTTCAGCGGCCTCTGGGAATAATCCCAATAGCGCACGTGAAAAATCGATTCCATCAGAAAACCGGTCACATATTCCAGCAGCGAGGCCGCAATCGTGCCAACCAGCGCTACCAGCGCCATGTTGCCTTCCACCGGCACGCAGGTCAGCAGAATGCCGACCGCGCCAAAGCCGTAAATCGGCAGAATCGGCCCGAACAGAAAACCGCGGTTGACAAACCGGCGCTCTTTCACCAGATAGAGAAAGACCTCCCAGCACCAGCCGCAGAAGCTATACAGGAAAAACAGCAAAACCCATTGGCTGACGCTGTATTCCTCCAGCAGCATCGCCTTAATTTGCTCCAGCAATTCATTCCCTCCCATGTTTCTCGCTGGATTAATTATACGATAATTCCCATTTTCTGTCAATCCGACTTAAATTCTGGCCATGTTTTCCCACTTGCCCTTTTCAAAGCGCCAGGTATAGACCGCCGCGCGGAACAGCCAGTCCACCAGCATCGCAAACCACACGCCCAGCGCGCCGTAGCCCATCTTCACGCCGACGATATAGCTCAGCGCAATGCGGAAGCAGACCATCGAGCCGATGGAAAGCACCATCGTGAATTTGACGTCGTTCGCGGCGCGCAAGGCGTTGGGCATGGAGAGCGCCAGCGGCCAGAGCAGCATCGCAAAACCGTCGTGGATAAACACCAACTGCGTCGCCAGCTCGCGGGAAGCGAGCGAAAGCGTATACAGATTGAGAATCAGCGGCAGCGCGGCCAGCAGCACGACGTTGACCGCAACCATCATCGCGTATTCAATCTTGAGCAGCTTACGGGTGTAATAGCGCACCTGATCGTTGTCGTGCGCACCGACGCAGCGCCCCACGACCGTCAGAATCGCAAGGTTCATCGCCGCGCCTGCCAGCACGCCCACGCCGTCCAGATTGTTCGCCACGGCGTTAGCGGCAATCTGCACCGTGCCGAACGTGGAAATCATGCTGACGACGATGATGCGTCCCAGCTCGAAAATGCCGTTTTCAATGCCGCTGGGAATACCGATATAGAGAATCTGACCGACAAGCGTCGGCTGGAAGCACGTCATCTGATCGAGACGCACATACAGCTGACGGTGCTTGTTCAAGCTCAGGATGAACATCACCACCGCCGCCATCACGCGGGAAAGCAGCGTGGAAATCGCCGCGCCCGCAACGCCCCACTTCATGCCGAAGATGAGAATGGAGTTGCCGACAAGGTTCATCACGTTCATACCGAGGGAAACCATCGTCGGCGTTCGGGAATCATTCATCGCGCGGAACAGCGCCGAGCTGGAATTGAATGACGCGAGAAACGGGAAGCTGATCGCAGAGACCGTCAGATAGGTCAGCGCGGCGTCCATCACGTCCGCGTCGATCCGGCCGAACAGCAGCGAAAGCAACGGCTTTCTCGCCACCAGCGACAGCACCGTAAACAGCAGCGCGCACACCGCCGTCACCACCATCAGCTGGCTGGAAGCCTCGCACGCCTTTTCCCTATCGCGATGGCCAAGATACTGCGACGCGATGACCGCGCCGCCCGTCGCCACCGCCGCGAAAATCGCGTTGATGAGCATGTTAATCATATCCACCAGCGACACACCGGAAATCGCCGCCTCGCCCACGGAGGAAATCATCATCGTATCAGCCATGCCCACCGTGCGCACAAGCACCTGATCGATGACCAGCGGAATAATCAACCGCTTTAAATCCTCATTTGAAAACAGCAGCGTCCGTCCGCTGTCCAGAATTTTCTTTTTCAGTTGTTTTTCCGTCATAAGCTTTAACTCCTTCCGTCACGCCTACGGCGCGCCACCTTCCTCAAAGAGGGAGGCTTTTGGCTTTAAGCAACAATAAGTACGCAAATCAAGGCTTCCGCTTTGAAAGCATGAAGCTTGCTCAGAGCAAAAAGAAATACGCTAACCCGACTCGGAAAGCGTATCCCTATTATATACGAACCTTTATCGCGCTTTCAAGCGCAGAAATTACCAGATTTCATCTGGTTTTTTCTTTGTCAAGCGATGGACACGTCAAAGACGATCTTCCGTCCGAACACATAGCAGGTCACGCGAAGCGTCCGCGCGGTATCGGCCTGTTCTTCCTCGTCTGTGCGTCTGAGCACGGTCAGCTGCATATCGCCCACGCTGCCCGCCGCCAACGCGTGGCGGCTGTCATCCGGCAGAGCCAGCACGTCGCCGTCCTTCGGCTCGACCAGCTCCATGGAAATCCATTCCGCCGGGAAAAAGCCTTTGTTTTGCAGCCGAACGGTATAGGTCACAAAGGCGCAGTCTTCCGCGCGCAGATCGTCCGTTCCGCCAAAGATTCTGCCGCCGAACGTGCCGTTTTCCAGCCGCGTAACCATGTCGTCAAACGTATCCGCCACGCTCTGCGCTTCCGTCACGTTCGCCGCCGTCTGCACCACCTGCGGCGCAAGCGTGTTGATGCCGTACAGCACCGCGCCCGCGCCCGCGATTGTTGCCACCAGCGCCAGAATCGCCAGAATTTTCATGAATCTGCCCACGTTATTCCCCCTGTGCGCTGCCTTCCAGAATCGCGCTCATCTGATCGATCATGTCGGAATCCTTCATGCGGAACTTGATGACCACGCGGCGGGAAGCATCCATGTTCACCGTGCCATCCGCGTTATAGATCGGGTCTGCGTCCGCGCGGCCGTTCGCCGTCAGAATGGATTTGAACGTCTCCTTATCCGCATCGCTCAGGCCCGTCATTTCGTCGCTCAGGCAGTAGGTCGCCACAGCCAGCGCGCGCTGCTGCGACAGCGCCAAATTGTTGAGGTACTGGCCCGTGGTATCAGTATGTCCCTCAACGATGATTTCACCCACATAATCCCGATATTCGTCGCTGAGCAGCGTGTGAATATACACCGGAATGCAGGAGTTGAGCGCCGCTTTGCCCGCGTCCTTGATTTCATTTTTGCCCGTGTCAAAAAGAACGGAGCTTTCAAACGTCACCGCGCCGGTCTTTCTATCCACCGTCACGCGCTGGCCCACGTTGCTCAGGTTATCGCGCAGATCCTCGATGATCTGGCTTCTCAAGCCGACGAGCTTGTCAATCTGCGCCTGCTGGGCGGCCAGCAGCGCCGCCTGTTCTTCAATCTTGCTCTGCTGTAAAGAAAGGCTTTCCTGCGCGCTGGTGAGCGCCGTCCGGTTTTCGTCCAGCTCCTGCTGCTGCTGCTGCAAGGCGAGCGTCGTCGCGGCCAGCAGTTCTTCTTTATCCTTCAGCTCGGCCTCCTGATCGATGAGCAGGCTCTGCTGGGTGGAAAGCTGCGCCTCCTTGGTTTGCAGCTCAACCGTCTTTTTCTGCTGCAAATCCACCAGCTGATACACCGCCGCGAACAGAATCAGCGCAAAGACGAACAGCATGCCCGCCATCATGTCCGAATACGACGTCCAATAGCTGTTGTCGCCGCCGCGCTGCCGCGTCTTTTTTCCCGGCCGCATGGCTTACTCCTTTCCGTCCGCCGTCTGGCTCAGCTTCTCCATCGCCTTTTGCAGCCGCACAAGCGCGGTCACAAACTGATCGACCTGCTCGGCGTAACGGTCGCGGCTCTGGCTGAGCAGCTGCGGCATGCTGCGGGTCATCTCGCGCATGGAATCCAGCGTCTCGTTAAGCTGATGGATGGAGGAAGAAATGCTCTCGTCAAACAGTGCGGTCGTGCGCGCAAGATTCTCCTGTGTCTGCCGGGTGAACTGCTCGTATGCGCCGGAGAGCGTCTGGCTGCCCTCGTGCATCTCGGCCACAACGCGATCCATCTCCTTGCCGGTGATGCGCGTCTGCTCCTGCGCGCTGGCGAGGAAGCGATCCGTCCACGCGGTATACTGCTGGGAAGCCGCCGTAAGCGCCGCCTGGTATTCCTGCAATTTCGCCAGATAGAGCGCCTGCTGGCCGCTGGTCTTGCCCATCGCCTCCAGCAACTCGATGGTCTTGCGGTTGGTGTCGTCCACCTGTGCGCGGGAGGCGTCCATATCCGCCACATACGCGCGGAAATGCTCCAACACGCCCTGAGAAAGCTGGTGCATGTTGACCACGTCCTGCGTCATCTGGCCGATGGCTTCGGTCGCGGCACGCAGCTCCTGCTGGGTCTTCTGCTGTTCCGCGCCCGTATCGGCAAGCACCTGCCGCAGATGGTCAAACTCATTGCCCAGCGCGACGTTCATCCGCTGAACGAAGACCTGCGCAATCCGGTCCACGCCCTCTACCTGCGCCTGTGTCGCCGCGAGGATAAAGTTATCCATCGAGCGCTGCACGGGCAGCATTGCGCGCATGATGCTCTGCTCCATCTGCACAGCCATCTTCTGGCTCATGTCCTCCACCGCCTGGCGGATGTAGGCCGTCTGCTCCTGCTGAAGGGCGAGCATGGCCGTGTCTTCCGAAACAGGCTTGGGCATGGCGTACAGGCTGAACACCTCGCAGAAACGGTCGATCGCCTTCTGGCACTTGTCTGTCGCGCGGTTGTTGAGCAGGTTAAACAGCAACGAACCGCACACGCCCGCAATGGAGGTCAGGAACGCCGTGCTCATGCCGCGGATGAGCTGATCCATCGCCGTCAGCACGACTTCGGTATCCGCGCCCGTCAGACTCAGCCCGGACAGGCCCATCACCAGACCGAGGAACGTGCCGAGGATGCCCAGCGAAGTCATCACGCCCGGCGCAAGCCCCGCGAAGCCCGTGCTCCCCAGCGCATAAATCACCGTGTCCTCGTTGATGTACTGCGTCACGTCGCAGGTTTCGCCGTGCGCGTCGCGCATTTCGGCGTTCTGCAAAAAATCCGCCCATGTCGCGGAAAGGGAATCGCCGAGGAAGTGCATATCGTTCCACGACTTTTTTTCTTTGTTCTGCTTGCTTTCGGTGACGATGGTCCGCGCCGCGCGACGCAGTTTGGCCGCAACGCGGGAAAGCGGAAGCGTGCAGCGCAGCAGCGCCGTCGCCGCGACAATCACAATCGCCGCATAAATGACCATATCCACCGAGAAAAACTTTTTGAGAATCGTAAGTGCCTGCATATCTGCTGTCCTCCAAAATGAAACCGAAGGAATCATGTTGCATCCATTGTACCCGATTTTCACCGTTCTGTAAAGCGACGGGAAAACTTCTCATTCATTTCGTGTTGATTCTGCATTCAGAATTACCCGAAATGAAACATCTTTTTTATAACCATTTGCTGAAATCCAGAAATATTGTGTTTTCATCAAATTTTTTCCTTGCGAAATCAGCATCAAACGGTTAAAATATACATCGTTTGCATTTTGTAACCGTGTGATATGTACGGAATATAAGATTAGATCAGGAGCGATCCCTTTATGACCAAGAAACGCACGCTCGACCCCGAAATGATTGATTCTGTCGCTCAAAACATGTTCTATGCCCTGCCGCTGATTAAAAAGCGCCTGCTCCATATGGACATGGTTCAAAAGGAGCACGGCACGCCTCTCTCCCATGTGCAGGTGCTGGCCATGCTTCAGGACGTCGGCACGATGTCCGTCTCCGAGATTTCCCGTCGTCTGGGCATTGCCAAGCCGAACATCACGCCGCTGGTGGATCGCCTGTTCGAGGCGGGCTATGTCGATCGTCAGCACGACGAGAACGACCGCCGCGTGGTAAACATCGTGCTTCTGCCTGCCGGCATGGAGAAGCTGTCCGCCATCCGCGCAACTATCTCCCGCCAGATTCAGACGCAGGCGGAGGATCTTTCCCTCTCCGAATTCCGCGAGCTGCACGATTCGCTGGAAAGCGTCGTTCGCATTCTCTCCTCTCTGTAATGTATTGTCCGACCGCCTGATGGCGGTCTTTTTTTACTCCTTCAGTCAAGCTTCCTCGGTGAGGGAGCCTTTGCGTATAAGTCTCGGCAGCATGAGGATGAAGTCTCTCGCTTAGAGAGACATTTGAAATCGTCGCCGTCTGTGACGGATTCATTCGGTGAAAAACGCCGCAGGCGTGACGGAGGGAACTCGTCCTTATAACGAATCCCTCCCTCTTTTTCTTCCCGATTTTTCCATTTTTCTTTCAAGCACAGCAAAAGCGGGAGCATTTCGCCCCCGCTTCATCTGTTTTTTACTTTTTTGCGTCTTCCCACGATAAATATCCGGGAAACATCGATCGATCCGCCGCATCGCTTTCACTGATGATTTCACCCGTCTGCGCATCCACAAGGAGCTGTGTGTAAGCGACGGTGTTGCGTTCATCATCTCCGTAGGCTTCTTCCAGCTCTTGCTGTGCGCCGGATGCTTTCAGGCAGTTGACCCGCCACATCGGTTTGACATAATAGAAAATATCAGCATAATCATATTCGCTCGAATCGGGAACATATACGCCCGGCTCGCAATAGAAAATATAACCCAAGCTGATTTCGTAAATCTTGCGAACTCGGCCTTTCTGGATTTCCCGCTCAAGCGATTGCTGAATCGTGCCGAAGGAGCAAAGCGGCACATCTTCCGCCACGGTTTTAACCGGAATCGGATGTTTGAAATACAAATCCGACAAACCGCCGCGCATTCCGTCATAACATGCGCTGCTTCTCATCTTTTCCCAGAACCCGTCCTTGCGTCTGCTTTCACCGCGCGTATTATGCACCGCATCCAGAATGTGTCCGTAAACCGTCACGCCTTTGACTTTAGGATAGAAACTCATATGGAAATAACCCGGAGCAGCGTCTTCTTTCGTGCCTGCAAAGCACCATTGAAAGAGCCTGAGTTCTGCGGGCGTTTCCAAATCGAAATCCTCAACAGGGTAGCCAAACCGCGCTATTTCCGTTGAAATCATATCCATCATTTCCGAATACGTCACATCGCACATCGGAATATAGGCTCGATCCGGTTCGCAAGTGTCATACCATGCGCCTTTGGGTACGGCCATGCTGCCAACCTGACGCCCATCAATTTTGCGCGGCGGTTTACCCAAATCGTCATCCTGATAAATGCTCATGCCTGCCGTTTCGTAGGAATCGTCGATAATCATCCATCCGCTTTCCTCCGGCGTGAGTGGAGACGGGTGAAGGTCATAACCGACCTTCACCACAGGAATTGCCTCCACGTTCGGCGTGACGATTTTCGCATCGATGGCAACGCCACGCCACTTGGTTTCAATCGTCGTCGTCCAGCGTGCCGGAGCACTTTCGCAAAGCTGTGAAACGTTTTGATATTCCTGTGCACAAGCTGTCGCCGACAGCATCAGCGCACAGACCAATCCGGCTATCAGCCTTTTCATGGCGATTTCCTCCGCGTCAGTTCAGCCAGATTTCCTCGTCCTCCGTACCCGCCTCGCCGTCGCTGTAAATCGGGCGGAGCGACAGGAACTCGGCGCTTTCCGGCAAATCATAGCGCAGTTCAACATGATACTGGCCCGTCTTGTTGTCCACGCCCCATCCGCCGTCTATCGGCTCGACGACCTGATCGTCCGCAACCAGCTCATAGCCGGTAATGACGCGCGGCATCTGCACCTCTTCGCCGTTCATCATCTTCTGGTCATATTCTTTATAATCCTGCACAAACTCGGCATTGTCGAAATAGACCGTGCCGGAGATGTCCACGTCGGAGATAAACACTGTGGCCTGTGCGGAATACGCGTCGGTCATCAGGCCGCCCGCGCGAATCTCGGCTTTTCTGTCCACCTTGACCGTGAACGGCACGCGGATGAATCCGCGATCCTCCGGAACACTCGCCGACGCGCGCCTGAAGTCCTTCTCAGTCTGATAATACACGCCGCCGTATTCGTTGATGGACAGCACGAAGTCGAGCGTGTCGCCCACGGTCACATCCTCCGGAATTTCGACCTCCTGGAAGCCGCGCTTGGTGCATGCGTCCACCTGCTCGTCCGCGCTGTCCAGAATCATCAGATCGTGCCCGTCCGGCGTGCTCGCGCCGTCGCCGAGGCCGAAGCCGTTAAAGAGCTCGTAGGCGACCTTGTGATCCTCAAACCACGCCTTTTCCTCGCCTTCGAGCGTCATGCAGTCGTTCGCGGTCTTGCCTTCCTCCACCCATGTGTAATTGAAATCGCCCGTCGGTTCGCCCTCGCCATAGGTCGCCGCCATCGGCGCGTTGCGCTTGAGCGTGTAGGAATAATACAGCTTGTGGCCGTCGCAATATGCCTGGTCGAGCGTCAGCTCAAACGTGTGGCTGTATTGCTCTGCCAGCAGCTTGTCATACATCGTCTCGCCCGTCACGGGGACGGCCGGGGTCGGCATGGCGACGGCCTTCGTCGTTTCGTATGTGTCGGCCAGCGTCTCCAGCTTTTCCAGCCGTGCGCCGTTGTTGTTCTCCTGCGTCTGCCTGAAATGCCCGAACAGCCCCAGCCCGGCCGCCAAGGCCATGCTGCCCATCGCAATCACCATCACAATCGCAAAAACCAGCGCGGCGGAAATCTTTTTCTTCATAATCGGTTGCTCTCCTCTCACGATGCGGTTAAACATCTGCGCCTGCTGGCGCTCCGAGACGTGCAAGCCGGAGAGATGGGCGTCCAGACTGTTTTGGATGTCTTTATCCCAATTCATGTTCTGCTCCTCCTTCCAGCTCGGCGCGAAGCAGTTCATACGCCTTTTTCAGTCTCCTGCTGACGGCGGGGCGGCTGACGCGCAAAGCGTCGGCCACCTCCTCCATCGTCATGTTTTGATAGTGATACAGCAGCACCACCTGTTTGTATTTATCCGGCAGGCCCATCACGGTCAGAAACAGCTCACGGGAGACGTTTGTCGTCGGCAAAACGGCCTCCGGCAGTTCGTCAATCGGGCTGGTCTGGCTCCTGTGACGCAGCCATTGCGTGCGGCGGTAATCCTTGCAGGTATTGACGGCAATGCGCATCAGCCACGTCTTGGGCGAAGCGTTTTCCCGCCCCTCGAACTGGCTCATGTTTTTCCATGCCTTTGTGAACGTATCCTGCATGGCGTCCTCCGCGAGTGATTGATCGGATAGCAGGACGAAGCATGTGCGCAACACATCGTCGCTGTAACGGCTGATCCACTCCTTCAGCCGGATTTCACTTGGTACCGAAGCGAATTCCATCTTTTGTTGCCTCCTTTCACTCCATTAGACGGATGGAAGCTCGAAAAATGTAACAGAAACAGAAAAAAAATAAATCTCCTCCCCGACATTCCATCGGAGAGGAGAAACGCGGGCTCAGCCCGCCGCCTGTTTTTCATCTTTCTCGGCAAGTTCAACCTTGTTATCCGGGCGGTTCTTTTCGTCGGGGTGATAGGTCGGCACAATCTCGGCAATAGCCTCTACCGCACGCTCGTCGTTCTTATCCTCCACAGACTGCAACACCTGCATCATGTGGTCGTACTGCGCGTCGTCGATCTTGTCCACGTTGGCGACGAAAATCTTCTTGTGCGCCGTTCGGGTCATCTTGTCGCGCTCGGAATCCATCAGCAGCTCTTCGTAGAGCTTTTCGCCGGGGCGCAGGCCGATGATCTTGATGGGCATATCGACGTTCGGCTCATAGCCGTAAGCGCGGATCAGCTTCTTCGCCAAATCCATGATCCGCACGGGTTCGCCCATGTCCAGCACGAAGATCGAACCGCTCTTGGCGATGCCGCCCGCCTGCAAAACGAGCTGAGCCGCCTCCGGAATGGTCATGAAGTAGCGCGTGATATCCGGATGGGTGACGGTCACGGGGCCGCCCTTGCGAATCTGGCTTTCCATCAGGGGAATTACGCTGCCATGGCTGCCGAGCACGTTGCCAAAGCGGACGGCCATACACTTCATGTTCGTCTTTTCGCCGTAACGCTGAATCAGCATTTCGGTAATGCGCTTGGTCGCGCCCATGACGTTCGTCGGATTGACGGCCTTGTCCGTGGAAAGCTGCACAAGGCGCTCCACGCCGTGCGCGCTGGCGGATTCAAGCAGGTTGCGCGTGCCGAAGACATTGTTTTTGATGGCCTCGGCAGGACTGAGCTCCATCAGCGGCACATGTTTGTGCGCCGCCGCATGGAAAACGACCTCCGGATGATACAGCTCAAATACTTCGTCCAGGCGATGCTTGTCGCGGATCGAGCCGATCAGCGTGATCACCGGGCAGTCTTTGCCATAGCGCTGACGCAGATCATACATCAGCTCATACGCACAGTTTTCATAAATCTCAAAGATAATCAGCAGCTTCGGCTTGAAGCGCATGATCTGGCGGCAGAGTTCCGAACCGATGGAGCCGCCGCCTCCTGTCACCATGACCACCTTGCCGGAGAGATAGCCCGCGATGGAATCGGTATCCAGCTCCACCTCGTCGCGGGAGAGAAAGTCCGAAATATTCAATTCGCGGATGAACGGCGTGGATTCCTCCGCGCTCTGGTCGGTATCCGTCGGCTCGGAGAGCATGCGCGTGTGACAGTGCGTCTGATTGCACAGTTCAAGGATTTCCTGCATGCGCCTGCCCGTGCCCAGCGACGGAATCGCCACGATGATTTCGCGAATACCATAGCGGGAAACCAGCTTGGGGATGTCCTTCGTCGTGCCGCGCACCGGCACATTCTGAATGCGGAGTCCCTGCTTGTTCTTCGCGTCGTCCACCAAGATGACGGGCTTGCCCATCTTGCGCGGGTTTTTGTTGCAGACGTTGACGGCATACGCGCCCGCCTCGCCCGCGCCGATGACCATTACCGGCATGGCGTCGCCCAGACTGCCGGAAATGCGATCCTTCGAGCACACGCGCCAGATCATCCGGCTGCCGCCGACGGCAATCGTCGCCATCAGCGCAATCAGAATCAGCACGCCGCGGAAAAGCCCCAGCGTCAGGAACTGGTTCAACGCCAGCGTCACGCCGCAGGCAATCGCGCTCAACAGGCACAGCCGCGCCACATCGCGCACGCCCGCATAGCGCCACATGATCTGATAAATGCCGCCCAGCACATAGCAGGCCATGTACACCACGACCACCATCGGCATGGCGGCGTACATCGTCTCCATGTGCCGCGACGGAATGTACATCTCAAATCGCAGCTCCATGCTCAAATATACAGAAAGCACAATCAGCACGATATCCAGCAGCGCCATGCCTGCTTTTCGGAACCATGCGTTGTTTTTCAGCTTGTTCATCGTTTGTCTCTCTCCAATTAAACGCGCGCAAAAAAGGCGCGCAGATTCTCTCTGTCTCGCTGATTATAGATTATAGCATATTCACCTTCTTCTTTTCAAGTAGGTGTAAATAATACGGCCGCCTTTCTCCGGAAAAGCGGCCGTCTATCGCGTTTTAACCTTCCATCGGCATCATCACGGCGCCCTCCGGGCGAACCATGAGCGCCGTGCAGCTGCCGGGGCCGAAAGCGTCCTCCATCAGCTTTTTATAGTCATCCAGCCGGTCAAGCGGCACATAGGCCTGAATCGTTCCGGCGAAACCGCCGCCGTGTACGCGCTGCGCGCCGTCGCCGTGCAGAAAACGGCGGCTCAGCTCGATGCCCATCGCCATCTGTTCTTCCGTCGAGCGGGCGTAGACATTCTGCAAAAGTTTCCAGCTGCTGTCGCCGCTGCGCTTCACCGCGTCGAAAAACGCGGGCAGATCGCCGCCGCGAATGGCTGCCGCCTGCTCCAGCACGCGGGCATTCTCGTCGTAATAATGCAGCGCACGCAGCACCGCGCGGTCGCCGCACGCCCTGCGCAGTTCGCCGACGTGGCTTTCCACCGTCTCCAGCTCCACTTCGCGCAGCACATGCTTGCCGAAGTGCGCTGCGACGGCCTCCATCTCCTTGCGGATGGCCGCGTAGTCGTCGGTCAGGTCGCCATGGTCACCGCCCGTGTTGACCACACACAGCGCATAGCCCTTCGCGGCGAAATCGCAGGCAATCGCCTCCACCTTCGCGTCCTGCTCTTTGAAATCGATCGTCACCATGCCGCCGACAGAAGAGGCCATCTGATCCATCAGGCCGCACGGCTTGCCGAAATAGACGTTCTCCACCTTCTGCGCGATGACGGCGCGGGTCTTGGCGTCCACAACAAAGCCGTTGTACAGTCCGTCGAGAATCGCCGCAATCAGCACCTCAAACGCCGCCGAGGAAGACAGGCCGCTTCCGCGCAGCACGGAGCTGGAAATCGTCGCGCGGAAACCGCCGATTTTGTAACCCATCTCTTTCATGATGCCCGCCGTGCCGCGAATCAGCGCCAGCGTCGTGCCGAAATCCTTCTCGCGGATGTCAAGGTTATCCAGCTCCACCGTGATCGGCGCAAAGCCCTCGCTGTCCACCACGATGGCATTGTCGTCCGTCCTGCTTACGCACGCGATGGTATCCAGATTGACCGCAGCCGCCAGCACACGGCCGTTGTTGTGGTCGGTGTGGTTGCCGCCGATTTCCGTGCGCCCCGGCGCGGAGAAGAAGCACAGCCCGCCCTTTTGCGCACCGAAACGCTTTTCAAACCGCTCCACCAGCTTGCCATAACGCGCCTTTTGCAGCGCCCGTACATCCTCGCCCGCGCCGTAAAGCGTCGCCACTCGGTCGGCGAACGCCTTTGAATCCTGATACACAGCCCACTGCTCGTTCATCTGTCGTTCCTCCATTTCATCCGCGTCAAACGGATGGTTTCTACTGCTTCTATTATTGCCGTTTTTTGTCGCTTTGTCAAGTGCGGGGTTATCGTTCATCTTGTGAACTTTTTTCGTCAAACCGCTTGACATTTTCCGTCTGGCGGTTTATGATGATGCGCGTAGTTCATTTTGTGAACTTTTAAAGGAGGAATCCGCATGCCGTATGCCCCCACCACGGGCGACCGCCTGCTCGCCGCGTGGCTCTCCCTCACCTCCACGCTCTGGAACAAGCGTCTCGTCTCCACGCTAACCTACAACGAAGCGCACGTGCTCGGCATTTTGCTCCGCGCGGAGGACACGGGCCGCGCCTGTACCGCAACGACGCTCATCGCTCAAACACGCCTGCTCAAAAGCCAGATGAATAAAGTGCTGACCACGCTGGAAGGCAAGGGGTTTCTTCTCCGCATGCGCAGCGAAGCGGACAAACGCGTGATTCTCATCCATCTGACCGAGGCGGGCAAAGCGGCTTATCTCGCCGAGCATGAGCATATCGCAGCCATCCTGAACCAGCTGATCGATACATTGGGCGAGGACAAAACGCGCGCACTGACTGACGGCATCAACGAAGCCGTTTCCGCGCTGGAGCATCTCGTTTAACGAAAGGAATTTAAACGCTATGATTCGCATTCTTACCGATTCCGCCACCGATTTCACGCAGGAGGAGCTGCAAAAGCTCAACGTTCGCTGCGTGCCGATGACCATCGCTTTCGGCGGCGACACCTACACTGACGGCGTGGATCTGCCGCAGGAAATCTTCTGGCAGCGGATGGAAGCCGGGCAGACGCCCAAGACCTCCCAGCCCTCGCCGGACGCCTTTCTTCGCGAATTTGAAGCTGCAAAAGCCGCGGGCGACAGCGTGCTGTGCGTGCTGGTTTCCTCCGCGCTTTCCGGCACGCTGCAAAGCGCGCTGATCGCCGTCGGTATGACGGAAGACCTGGACGTCGCGCTGGTGGATTCTCTCTCCGCAACGGTTGGCGAGCGCCTGCTAGTGCAGGAAGCCTGCCGCATGCGCGATGCAGGCGGCAAAACCGCGCAGGAAATCGCCGAGGCGCTTCGCCTGCTTGTGCCGCGCGTGCGCATTTTCGCCTGTCTGGATACGCTGGAGTATCTGGCGCGCGGCGGGCGCATTCCCAAAGCCGTCGCAGACGTGGGCATGCTGGTGAAACTCAAGCCGCTTGTCACCGTCAGCCCGGACGGCCTTGTGGCCATGGCCGGTAAAGCCATCGGCCGCCATCGCGCAGGCGACGCGATCATGAAACTGATGGAACGCCACCCCATCGATCCGCGCTATCCGCTGATTCCGCTCTACACGGGCGGACGCGAAAACTGTATCGCGTTCCTTCGGCAGACCGCGCAGGCGGGCTATGCCTGCTCCATCGAGGAAGCGGTTTCCATCGGCCCGACAATCGGCTCGCACGTCGGCCCCGGCGCTTTCGGTGTGGCGTATATTTCTGCATAAACGTCAAAACTCCTCGGCACAGCCGAGGAGTTTACATTATCCCTTTTTTCCGATCACCTTGAGGTGTTTCATCACCATCTGCGCGACCACGCCGGTCAGCACGCCCGTCACCACGCCGGAAACCATCAGCACCGGCAGATAGGTCACGATGAGCTGCGGCGTGTTGAGCATGACCACCGCCATGAGAATCTGGCCCACGTTGAAGGCGACCGCGCCGAGCGCGCTCACGCCGATGACGCTCACGCCCTTGATGCGGCTGAGCGCGATCATCGCCAGCAGCGACAGCGCGCCGCCCGCCAGCGAATAAAACATTGCCTGCATATTGGTGTAAATGAGCCAGCTCATCAGCGCCTTGAGCAGCATCAGCACAACGGATTGTTTGATGCCCAGCATATACAGCGCATAAATCAGCACCGAGTTGGCCAAACCGAGCTTAATGCCGGGGATCGCCGCCGTCAGCGGAAATTGGCGCTCGATCAAGCCCAGAACGAGCATCAGGCTGGTCAGCAGTCCGGAGACAGCCACCCGCTGAGCGCTCTTGTTTCGCATGACATTTCCTTCTTTCCAGATCGCCTTATTCGTCGGCAGGCACCATTTCAATCGTCACCTGATTGGGCAGGCAGATAATATAGGTGCTCAGAATGCGGTCTTTATAGGTATTCACGTTGACCTCGCCCTCGCCGATGCAATCCTGATTTTCGCAGGTGGAGGACTCCATGACAACATATTCCGGCGTGATGTGAATCTTATTGATCTCGCCGTTATCCTGCTTGATGGTGATGATCTTGTCGCGGTCCATCGGGATGGGATCGCCGTACTGACGGCCTGCCACGGTGATGACGACATAGCCGCGCACCTTATCGGTCTGTTTGGGCATCACCGGACCGACCATGTTCGCGCTCTCCGGCGCGGCGGTCGGTTCGGCCGTAATTTCCGGCGCTTCCGTCGGCTGCGGCTCAGCCGTCGCCTCGGCGGTCGGCTCAGCCGTGATTTCCGGGGCTTCTGTCGTCTGCGGCTCAGCCGTCGCTTCCGGCGCGGGCGTTTCGTCGAGGTACTCCACAGCGTCCGGCGCGAGGGTCACATCGGCAGTCTTGGTGGAAAGGTCGGTTTTGGGCATCATCTTTGAAACCGCAAACAGCGCCACGGCCAGCAGCAGCACCACGCCGATGATGGCGGCGTCCTTCTTTTTCGGCATCGATTATTCCTCCGCAGACGTTTCGTTTCCGTCCGATTCAAATTCGACTTCGTTGGTGCCGTTGCTCCACAGGCGTTCAAGCTGATAGTATTCGCGATCCTGCTCGTGGAAAATATGCACCATCACGTCGCCGTAATCGAGGATGCACCAATGTCCCTCGTTCACGCCCTCGCGGCGGCGGGCAAACAGGTCGAGCTTAGCCAGCTCCTCTTCGACATTCTCCGCCAGCGCCTTCACCTGCGGCACGGAGCGGCCCGTTGCGATCACCATATAATCGGTGATAACGGTCATTTCGTCAACCTTGAGCACCACAATATCCTTGCCGCGCTTCGCGTCCAGCGCTTTAGCCGCAGCCAGCGCAATCGCTTTCTGATCCATGTTATTTCCTCCTTCAAAATATGAACAAATGCGTATTCCGCAAGTTGTCTTCAGGGTACGGGGAACGAGAGGGGACGTTGGGGCGCGCATTGCGCGTCCGTGTATTCTTATAAAATCGGTCGATTCAGACCAATTCCGGTTCATACTCGGCCAATGCGGCCATGGTATCGGGGTGCAGGGGCTTTCCCTGCTCGCGCACATGATCGAGGCTCATCCGCAGGGCCATATGCATGGCCTCGTCCAGATCGGTCATACAGAGTTTGCGCAGCGCCTTCAGCCCCGGATAGGGCTTCCGGTTTGGCTCGATCATATCGGCAAGGTAGACGATTTTTTCAAGCCGGGTCATATTGGCGTGCCCGGTCGTATGCCAGCGGATGGCGCCGAGCACCTCCGGGTCATGCACATCATAAACGTCCTGCGCGAGGTGCATACCGGCCACAGCGTGCATAAGCGCTTTGGATTCCTTCATCACCGGATCGAGCTTTTCGTCCTTCGCCGCTTTCACCATCTGGCTGAGTGGCAGGCATTTGGCGCAGTCGTGCAGAAGCCCGGCCAGCGCGGCCTTCTCTTCATCCTCGCCGAACTGCCTGGCCATCTCGCGCGCGGTCTGTTCCACGCCGAGCGTATGCGCATAGCGCGCCGCATCCAGCTCTTTTTTGAGCCGGTATTCCATTTTTTCGCGTTTCATCGGTTCAACTCCATGCCCGTTTTCGCCCCGTAAAGCCCGTGTTCGTGAATATAATCCGCGACGGCCTGCGGCACGAGCCGCTCGAAGGGCAATCCCTTTTGTATCTGTTCGCGAATCTGCGTCGAGGAAATATCCATCTTCCTCGCGTCGAGGAAGTCGATCTGCGCGCCCCTCTGCGTCCACAGTCCGGCCAGGCGTATGACTTCTTCCCGCGTCTCTCCCTCTCGCATCATTACCAGAAATTTGCATCGCTCGATGACCGTCTCCACGCGCCGCCACGTGCCCAGCGCGCGCAGCGTATCCGCGCCGATGAGGTAAGTCAACGTGCAGTCCGGCATCTTCCGCTTCAGCGCGGCCAGCGTATCGACGGTGTAGATCACGCCGTCGCGGTCGATCTCTTCCCGGCAGACCGCCATGCCCGCTTCATGTTCCACGGCCAGTTCCACCATGCGCAGCCTGTCAAACTTATCGGCCAGCCCTTCTTTTTTGTGCGGCGGGTTGCCCGTCGGCAGGAAGAGCACGCGTTCCACCCTGCCGCTTTCCAGCGCGGCGCGGGCGAGCGCGACGTGTCCGCAATGGATGGGGTTAAAGCTGCCGCCCATCAATCCGATTTCCGGCATTCAAGCCCCTCCCTTCGCATTTTTCGGCGCATGATGTTTTATTATATCAAATTCCGCGCGCGTCGAAAAGAGGAAACCGCATAGATTTTGAAAAAAGCGCAAAAACTAAAGCCGATTCCAAGTTTTTCCGGGAGGAATTTCAGGTATGACGAGCCCTTTTGACAGCAAAAACCGCGTCGCCGCCGCGCTGGATCGTCTGGCTCTGCGTGTTTTGCTGTTTGTTTTGAGCGTCGGCTACTTCTTTTTTCTCTGGCACAGCGGCGCGCTCAGCCTGTTGGCCGGAAGCGCGCTGTTTATTCTGGCCATGCTCACCCTGCTTCTGCTGGAACGCCGAACGCTGGCGCGGCGCGATCATGCTCTCCGCGTGCGCGTCGGCGGCTCGATTGCACTGGAAGAGCTGATGCTCCTGCCTGCCGCTCAAGCCGAAAAACGCGTCTGCGCGCTGCTGGCTCAAACTCTGGGCGGCAACGCGCGGGATTCCGTTTTAACTTATGCAAATAAAACCTATCTCGTCCGCTGCGCGCAAACCCTGTCCGGCTCTTCCGTCGGAGAGGGCGATGTGCTGGCCGCGCACCGCGCCCGGATTGCCTCGGAAACGGAATTCTGCATTCTAGCCTCAACAGGCGGCTTTTCCCCATCCGCTCAGCGTGCCGCCGAGTGGATGGAACCGCCGGTTCGCCTGATTGCAGGCCGTCAACTGGCGCTGCTTTTCGGCCAGCAGCACCCCGCTACCGACGCGGAAATCGCCCGCCGTGCGCGTCGGCAGCGAACGCCATTTTCCCGCGGGCGCATTCGCGCGCTGGCGCTCGCTCCGGCCAAGCAGGGGCGCTATCAGCTCGTCGCGTTTCTGCTGACGATGCTCTATCTGCTGCTGCACTCGGCGCTGTCGCTCGTCTTTGCGCTGGTTTCGTTTGTGCTGGCGATGCTCTGCGCGCGGGAAAATCAAAAGGCGTTTCGATTATGATAATTCGCCGTAAATCCGCCGCATTTCGTCGGTGAATCCGCCGTCCGCCGTATGCGTGATCAGCATCGGCAGCAGATGCAGCCCCGGCCTGCCGCGCTTTCTGCCCTCGACAAGCGCGAGCTTCGGCGCGCTTTCCGGCCTGGAAACGATCAGGCGCACGCGTTTCGGCTCAACCCTTGCCCCGCGCATGGCGTCGCAGAGTTCCAGCAGCCTCGGCGCAGGAAAGACGGCACACAGCCGCCCGCCGTTTTGCAGCACACGCGCGCAGGCCGCCATCCAGTCCGCCAGCGGGCAGTCCGAATCGCTTCGCGAAAGCGCGCGGGTCGTCTCCGGGCTGACCAGTCCCGCGCCTTGCGCCGTATACGGCGGGTTGGTCACGACGAGCTGCACGGTTTCATGCCCGATGACCGCGCCCGCTTCGCGGCAGTCTGCGCAATGCACGCGAATTCGCTCTTCAAGGCCGTTGAGCGCAACGCTCCTCCGCGCCATATCCGCCACATCCGGCTGCACCTCAAACGCGTCGAACGTCGTCCCCTCTGCCCGTGCGCTGAGCAGCAGCGGCAGAACGCCCGTCCCCGTGCCCATGTCGCAGACACGTTCGCCCCGTTTCGCCGCCGCGAAATCCGCCAGCAGCACCGCGTCCGTGCCAAAGCGGAAGCCGTTTTCGCGCTGGATGATCCGCAGACCGCCGCGCTGCAAATCGTCGATGCGTTCACCGGGCTTCAATTCCGCGCTCACAGTGCTTCAATCAGCGCGGTCAACCGCTGGGCAAACCGCCCGATGTGCAGACCGTCCACCAGTCGGTGGTTGACCTCCACGGCGATATGCAGGATAACCCGCTCGTCCTTTTTCACATATTTGCCCCAGACAACGCGCGGCACGCTGTCATCCTGGTCAAAATCGCGCGGATTGGTCAGCCCGGTGATTTCCACCCACGGCAGACAGGAGATGAACAGCAGATCGCTCGTCTCCTCCGCCGCCTTCATGAACTCGTGCTGGCTGTCGCGGCGCTTCGCCGCTTCCGCGCAAAACGCCTCCATATCGTCCACAAACGGCACATTGACGCAGTAATACTGTTCCTCGCCCTTGCGTAGTTCGGTCAGGCTCGGCGTGCGACCGTCAATTTCATAAATCACGCCGTCCTTCACCACATAGCGGAACATCTGCACCTGATTCATCGCCTTGGTAACCAGATAGCTCATCGCATGGTAAAACGACAACCCCTTTTCATGGGTATACGCATAGAGTTTTGTCACGTCCTGCTCAAACGTCACGGAATAAAACGGATTGGACGCGCCGGAAAAGAACGCGAACGCGTCCTTGCGCGGGTAGGTTGACATGTCGATGGGTTTCATCTGCGCTTTTCCTTTCCTAGCAAATGTTGGGATGCCGTTCCAAATTCTGCCCGAAACCTGAGGTTTCGGGACTTCCTTCCTGCATGTATCGCTTTACGATCCATGCGCTCAAAACAGCACATTCCGCATGCAGTCCTGCGTGATGTATGATTATATCAAAAACCGCGGACCGATTGCAACCGACCCGCGGAAAAATGTTTACTGCGCTCCAAACGGCGTGACGTAATCGCCGGAAACATAGCCCGTATATCCGCCCCACTGCACATGGAGGAAGCCGTTCTCCCCCTCGCCCAGCACGCTGAGCACCATGCCGTAAGGCAGAACATAGAGCACGTCGCTGTTTGCGCTCGGCTGCGCGCGCAGATTCAGCCCGTTGTCGCTTTCCACAACGACGCGGTATCCGCCCGTGCCCGGCGCGGGTGTCGCTGTCGGCGCGGCCGTCGCTGCGGATTCAGAATCAAAGCTGACGTAATCCGCGCTGACATAACCGCTCAGCGTGCCGATGCGAACGGGATAAAACCCGCTGACGCGCTCGCCCGTCACCGTCACCTGCACGCCGTAGCCCAGCGTTGCCAGCACATTGGCGTATTCCGAAGAATCCGCACGGAGGTTTAATCCGCTCGGCGCAGTCACCGTGCCGATGCGCCCCGCGACGGGGTGACTGGCTTCCGGCACCTTGGTCGGCTGAACAGTCGTCTGCGGCTCGTCCGCGTCAAAGCTCAGGTATTGCGCGCTGGCATAGCCGCTCAATTCCTCATAACTGACCGCGTAGAAGCCGTTCACCGCTTCGCCCGTCACCATTACGGCCGATCCATACGGCATGGTCGCCAGCGTGCCGGAAGACATGTCGGGCATCTGCCGCAGTTTCAGCCCGCCATAGGCCGTAACCGTCGCTTCGCGCGTCTCCGGCGTCGGATTTTCAATCGGCGTCGAGGCCGGTTCCGGCGTCGGAGTCGGCGTTGTGTTCGGGGCGGGCGTGGCTGTTGCCAGCGCTTCATCCGTCACATAGACGTAATCGCTGCTGACATAACCCGCCACAGAGCCCAGCAGCACCGGGAGCATGCCGTTGTCGCGCACCTCTCCGGTGACGGTCAGCATCGTTCCCTGTGGCAGCACCATGATCACGCCGGAGGACGTATTCGCCCCTGCGCGCAGATTCAGCCCGCCGGAAGGCAGCACAATCGCCACCTGCGAAGCCGCCTGGCCGCCGTTTTCCGCGCCCTGATCGGCGTTATCCGAATCGCTGCTGCCGGCGTCATAGACAATGTAGTCGTTCATCACATAGCCGCTCAGCGTACCATACTGCACATACGTCCAGCTGGAATACCGTTCCAGCACCGTCAGCGTCTGTCCGTGGCGCAGACGCGACAGGATCGCGGCATTGGTCGTCGGCGCGGCGCGCAGATTGAGCGTCTGGCTTTCGTCCGAGAGCGCAACCGTCGCCGTGCCGAGGCTGACCACGCCGGAAGGCGTTTCATCCACGCCGTCTTCCTGCACGACCAGATACGAGGTCATCACATAGCCCGTCAGCGTGCCGTATTGCACGCGGCTCCATTCGCCCTCCCGGCTGATCAGGTTGACCTGCGTGCCGTGCGGCATGCGCGCCAGGACGGAGGACGCCGTCGTCGGCTGCTGGCGCAGATTCAGGCTGTCCAGCGGGTTTTTAAGGGTCACGACAGCGGGTTTCGCGTCCGCAATCGGTTCCTCCGGCGTCTCCGGCGCGGAGGGCGTGCCGTCGATGCTGCTAAGCAGTGTGCGCGTCATAGTGTAGCGCGTGCGCGTCAGGCCGGGATAATAGAATTCGAGGATCTGGTCATAGGCAAAGCCTTCGTTGGCCATCTGCTGCGCGCCTCGCTGGCTCATGCCCACGCCGTGGCCAAAGCGCCGCGCCGTCAGCTTATAGCCGCCGACAGCCTCCGTCACGGTCAGCGTCTCGTTTTTCAGCACGTTGATGGACAGGGAGCAAAGCCCCTCGACCTGGGAAAAGTAATCCAGCGTCACCGTCACGTCGCCGTACCCCGCAAGCGTCAGGCCGACCTGCACCTTGGTGTATACGCGGGAAGGTTCGGCGTACTTCGGTTCGGCCATCGTCACGCCGTTGATGGCCGTGATCTGCACGCTGTCCGCGCCGACGAGCATCGCCGCCTCCGTGCGAAGCAACTCGGTCAGTGCGGAAACACTGGTCGTGCCGTCGCGATAAAACGTGACCGATTTGGCAATGGAAGCGCCGTTGCGCAGATCGTAGGGGTCGTCCTTCACCTGCAAATAGCTGTATGAGCCGCTGCCCCACGCGTTTTTGACCGATTCGGTCTGGCCGCCGTTGGACGCGGTATAATAGCTCGCCATGTATTCGCCGTTCACCGTGCCGACGATGTTGCTCGTCTCCTGCACGGCCTGCGCGCATCGCGCATTGCCTGACGGCGTGCCGTTGTAAACCTGGTCGCTCGTCGTATCCACCACGTCGTAGGTCGCGGCCTGCGCGCTCATCTTCTTGAGCGCATAGGTTCGGGCGGCGACGGCCTGCGCCTTGAGCGCCTCCAGCGGAAAAGAATTATCCATTTCATACGGCAGCACGCCGAGCATGTAATCCTCCATATACACATGGACGATGATCTGCACGTTGCCGCCCTTGGCGATAAACTCGATATCGCCCGGATACAGGCTCGCCGGGTAGCGCGCCTGCGCGATGCGCACGCCGTTTTCGCCGCTGGTCTGGTGGCGGCGCAGTTTAAAGCGGCTGCCCATCGTCTGCGTCTGGCCGTCGGCGGTCATCATCAGCGTGCCGCCGCTGTTGCTCACGCGGATATTCTGTCCCCGTGCCAGCGCGCGGCTTGCGTCCCCGCCGACGGAATAGCTGCCCGCGATGCTCACATCCACCGCCGTCAGGCTCGAAATGGAGGACAGATACACGCGAACCGTGCCGGAAACCGTCGTCCCGCCGACCACGCCGCTATCCGCCCAGGCAGATGGCAGCAGAAAAAGCGTCAGCAGCAAAGCCAGCAGCAGCGCCGCAAGCCGTTTCGTCTGTACCATTGCCATGAAAAAATCCCTCTTTCGTCGTTTTCGCTGCATCCGTGTCGCAAAAGCGCGAAACACGGAACCAACGGCATTGTATCACATTTTCGCCCGGATTGACAATCGTTTTCCCGTGGCAATCCCTGTCAGCGCGCGGCGCTTGTAGAATTGGCGCGTTTTTGTTATAATAAGTTCATTCTGATCGTTGGAGGTACGACTTACCATGAAAAAAGCCGCCGTTATCCTGCTGCTCGTGCTGCTTACCGCCGCGTTCGCCCTGCCGGGCAGCGCCGACATGAACAAATACAGCACGGTATTCATGGATACGTTTGACACCGTGATTTCCCTCATCGGCTATGCGGAAAATCAGGAGACATTTAACGCGCGCGCCGATGAAACGCATGCGATGTATCTGCATCTGCACAAGATGTTTGACACTTACAACAGCTATGCCGACGAGGGCATTGTCAGCGTCTACGACGTGAACCTCAAGGCGGCAAGCGAACCGGTCCAAGTCGATCCGATTCTGTTCGGCCTGTTGACCTTCTGCAAGAGCCATTACGAGCTGGTCAAAGGGCAGACGAACGTCGCCATGGGCAGCGTGCTTTCCATCTGGCACGAATACCGCGAGGCGGGGCTGGATGACCCGGACAACGCCAAGCTTCCGCCGATGGAGGATTTGCAGGCCGCCGCGCAGCATATGGACATCAACAACCTGATTCTCGACGCGGAAAACCAGACCGTCTACTTTGCCGATCCGGAGATGAAGCTCGACGTCGGCGCGGTCGCCAAGGGCTACGCAACGGAACTCGTCGCGCAGACGCTTCTCGCCAGCGACATGCCTTCCTTCATCATCAGCGCGGGCGGCAACGTGCGCATGGGCAATCCCCCGGCAGACGGGCGCGCCAAGTGGGGCGTGGGTATTCAGGACCCGGACGGCGCGGTGCTCGGCCTGAGCGACATCGTGGAAACGCTGTACCTGACCGGGTGCTCGGTCGTCACGTCTGGCGATTATCAGCGCTATTACGTCGTGGACGGCCAGCGCTATCATCACCTGATCGACCCGGATACGCTGATGCCGGATACGGATTTCCGCTCCGTTTCCATCATCACGGAGGATTCCGGTTACGCCGATCTGCTCTCCACGGCGGCGTTCCTGATGCCTTATGAAGAGAGCCGCGCGTTCATCGATTCGCTCGACGGCGTGGAAGCCATCTGGCTGTTCCCCGACGGCAGCAAGAAGATGACCTTCGGCGCGATGAACGTCGCCAAATCCTGCGGCGCAACCAACCAGTAACTTCCTTTCGTTCCGCATGAAAATGCCCGCGGCTTTGACGGCCGCGGGTTTTCTTTATTGAATTCAACGCGTCAGCTCCACATTGCGGTTCTCCGCCGCCGCGTCTTCGAGCACGCGCGTCAGTCTGGGCAGATAAGCCGCCATTTCATCGCTGGCGGGCGCGCCGCGAAGTACGAGGTTCGTCGGCTCGGCCACGTCGCCCAACGCGTCATAGAGCGCGTCCAGATTGCCGCCGTAATACGTCGGCAGATTCAGTTTATAGGCCAAATACACGTGCAGCGCCCTGACCGTATGAATGTTGGCGATATCCAGCTCCACTTTTTTCATGTCGTTCACTCCCCATACAGCCAATTCACAAAGTCTTTCAATTCTTCGCCCGAAAGAAAGCTGTCGTCTTTGTCCGTCCAGATCACTTCAACCTCGTCAAAGGTCTGATAATGGTCGCCCGTATAATAAATCAGACCGTCGTTTGAAAACACGACGCGCTTTCCGTTGCGGTAGCCGCCGTCAAAGTCGATATCGCATTCCGTCCATTTGCGCCCCTTCTGATCCGGCAGAATGCCTTCGTAATTGCCAAACCGATCGCCGCCGATGGAACAGCCCTCCGCCACGCTCCACAGGTTGCCCTTCCGGTTGTCCCAGCCGAGGTTCTGCGCCTCCCGCTTGGTGATGTAGTTGCCCGGCAGTTTATCAAAGAAGGTGAGATAAATCGCCACCTCCTCCATGCCGTCATACCAGCCATCTTTGCTGATTTCATAATCCGCCGCATCCACGACGATGGTTTTCGCCAGCGCCACGGTCGGCAGCAGCATGGCCAACGCCAGCAGCACAGCCCCTATTCGCCCGATTTTCATTGGTTCCCCTCCTGTTCATATACTTTTCAAATAAACTCGCACATTCAACTTCCTCAGTCAGCTTCGCTGACAGACCTTCGGCATTTCGCTTGCCTGCCTCCCACACTGTGGGCGGCAAGCTGCACGCTCTCAAGGAGGGAGCCTTTGGGTATAAGCCCCGGTGGCGTAAGAATTAGGCCTCCCTCGTTGAGGGAGGTGGCACGCCATAGGCGTGACGGAAGGAGTTTGACATGTTGATTCTATCACAGATATAGAAAAAACGCAGTTCTCAATCGAACTGCGTCTGATTTTGCAAAAATAAAAATCCCAAAGTGCCGCTGTCGTCGTTTTTCACCCACCGCTCGCGGTAGGTCGGTGCCCTGCGGCGCATTTCTGCCGTCCCCTGGCGTACTAAGACGGGGGCATGACATCCACGAACCGACTCGAAGCTCCTGTTATGAAAATGTAGGAGAAAATACAGACGACTGGCGCACACCCCAGGACATCTGATCCAGCGAATATCCTTCGCTGATCTCTGGGATTATTATAGCAGTCTGTCCCGCCGCTGTCAACGCTTTTTTTACGCGGAAATGCGTCTCCTTTTACTCAGTTTTGTTTTCTTCCTGCGGCATCGTTTCCGGTGTGGCCGTGCTTTCCAGCGAAGAAACCTCCACCGCATTTTCCTTTCGCATAACGCTTGCGTCCATCGCTTCTTCAAAGAACGCCGCGGGCACATAGACGACGCTTTCCAGCGTGGTCAGGCGCGTGTCCACCGGAATCAGAAGACCATCCTTCTGCCACGTGATGGCGCTGGCCGTGTTGTCGCTGACCATCCATGTGACGGAAATCTTACTATTATCCTTCGTCAGGGCAACGCTCCGACGGATCTGCGTTTCCTCGGTCAGTTCCTCGCTTTCCGCCGTCCATCCCAGCGCTTCGCCCGTCTCGATGAGCGGCAGCAGCAGCGCGCCGTTTTCTTCAACGGCCGCGTTTTCCGCTTCCCTGCCGTCCACCCATAACGGTATCGGCGCTTCCTCCTTGGGTTCGGCGCTCGCTTCCGGGCTGGGTTCAGCGCTCTGCTGCTGGGCAACGTCCGGGCTGGGCGTGGGCTGCGGCGCTCCGCCGGAAGCGCATCCCGTCAACGCGCAGGAACCCGCCAGCATGCCCGCCGCAAGGATCGCTTTGTTTCTGCGTTTCATGATGTTTCCCCCTTTCAAATCGAATGACGCATACAGTGTATGCCTTTCGCGGGGAAAACATGCCCGGCGGTTTATCCCTTTTTCTGCGCCTCGATGCGCTCTGCCAAATCGGTCAGATACAGCCAGCGCTCCTCGGCTTCGTCCAGCGCCTGCTGGGCCGCCTCGCGCTTTTGCGTCAATTCGGTGAGCTTCACAAAATCACTGGCATTTTGCTCAATCTGCCGGTCCAGCTCTTCCAAATCCTTTTGCAGCTGCTCCATCTTTTGATCGATGGTTTCATAGTCGCGCTGTTCCTTATAGCTCATGCGCAGTTCGCGCTCCCGCGTGCGCTTAGGCGCGGCCTGCACGGGCTGCTTCTCCGCCTTTTCCTCGGCTTCCTGTGCGATGCGCGCATCGAGATAGTCGCTGAACGGGCAGATATACTGCGTCAGCCTGCCGCCCGCCTCAAAGGCAAACAGCCGCCCGGCCACGCGGTCGAGGAAGTAGCGGTCATGCGAAACGACTACCACCGCGCCCTTGAACGCGGACAGGTAATCTTCCAGAATTTCCAGCGTCGCGATATCCAGATCGTTGGTCGGTTCATCCAGCAGCAGCACGTTTGGCGAAGCCATCAGCAGACTGGCCAGATAGAGCCGCCGCTTTTCGCCGCCAGAGAGCCGCTCCACCGGAGTATACTGCACATCCGGCGGAAAAAGAAACTGCTCAAGCATCTGCGACGCGGAGAACCGCCCGTCCGGCGTTTCCACATATTCGGCAATGTCGCGCATGAAATCAATCAGCCGCACATTCGGCTCCACCTTCGGAAATTCCTGTGTGAAGAATCCGATTTTCACGGTTTCGCCGACGGCAATCGTGCCGGAGTCCGGCGCAAGCTGACCGGCAAGCATGCGCAGCAGCGTCGTTTTACCGCAGCCGTTCGGCCCGACGACAGCCATGCGCTCATCCCTCAGAATGGTATAGGTGAAATCCGAAATGAGCTGCCGCCCGCCGAGCGCCTTGCAGACCGCTTCGCATTCGATAATGCGCCGTCCGAGACGCGAGCTGGTTGAGCCGAGGGAAAGCTTCTGTTCCTCCTGCGGGCCGCTGATGGCGCTCATCTCCTCAAAGCGCTGGATGCGCGCTTTTTGCTTGGTGCTTCTGGCCTGCGCGCCCCGCCTGATCCATTCCAGCTCCCGCCGCAGGATCGAGCTGCGCTTGCGCGCCGCCGCGTTTTCCATCTCCAGCCGCGCAGCCTTCTGTTCCAGATAATAGGAAAAATTGCCGTCGTGCAGATACAGCTCGCCTTCGCTGATTTCCGCGATGCGGTTGCACACACGGTCGAGAAAATAGCGGTCATGCGTGACCATCATCAGCGTGCCGCGGTATTTCGCCAATCGGCTTTCCAGCAGGGCAATGGTCTCCGCGTCGATATGGTTGGTCGGCTCGTCCAGCAGCAGCAGATCGACCGGACGGATCAGCGCCGCCGCCAGCGCAATGCGTTTCTTCTGTCCGCCGGAAAGCGTGCGCACGTCCGCGTCAAAGTCGCTGATGCCGAACTGGCTGAGCAGCGATTTCGCCTCGTATTCATCCGGCGCGCCGACGTCCTTCGGCGCGTCGTAAAGCACCTGCTGAACCGCCGTTCGCGCCACGCTGTAATCCGGCATTTGCGGCAGATAGGAGACTCTCAGTCCGTTTTTGCGCATGACCACGCCGCCGTCCGGTTCCTCCATGCCGGCAAGCAGCTTGAGCAGCGTCGATTTACCCGTGCCGTTGACGCCGACTACGCCAATCCGGTCATGTTCGCCGATGTAGATCGTTACGTCGGTCAGCAGCTTTTTAAGCGTATAGGATTTGGAAAGGTGTTCTGCGGATAGAATCGCTGCCATAGCTTATTCCTGTTCCCCTTTTTCCGCAAGCTGAGCGACGTTTTCGCTGTCCGCCTGCTTCTGTTCTTCCTCGCCGACGAGCGCGGTTTTCGCGTCCGCCCCGGTGATCTCTTCGAGCATCTCCCGCGTGATTTCGCCCTCGCAGACCGCGAGTCGATTTGCCTGAGCCTGCACCAGCTTTTCCAGCGTGTTGCGCATGCCGCGCGCGTTGCCGAAATCCATCCGTTCGCTGAGCGTCATCGCGGTGAGCATATGGCGAACGACGTCCTTGCCCTCGTCCGTCACGCGGTAACCCTGCCGCTTGGCGTTCATTTCCAGAATGGCCATCAGCTCGTCGTCGGTATAATCCGGAAAATCGATGTACTTGTTGAAGCGCGAAATCAGACCGGGGTTGCTGGTCAAAAAGTCGTGCATTTCGTCGGAATAACCTGCGACAATCACCACGAGGTCGTCGCGGTGATCCTCCATCAGCTTGACCAGCGTGTCGATGGCCTCGTGGCCGAAATCGTTGTCCATGCCCTTGCGCGCCAATGCGTAGGCTTCATCAATGAATAAAATGCCGCCCAGCGCGCTGTTCACCACGTCCGTGACCTTGCCCGCCGTCTGGCCGACATAACCCGCGACCAGCCCGCTGCGGTCGGTTTCAATCAGCTGGCCCTTGCTCAGGAAGCCGAGCTGCTTATAGATCTTCGCAACCAGCCGCGCCACGGTCGTCTTGCCCGTGCCGGGATTACCGGTAAAGACCATATGGAAGCTCATGTTCATGACCTTGAGGTCATGTTCCTTGCGCATAGCGCGCACCTTGATGAGGTTGATCAGCGAGCGCACCTCATGTTTGACGGTATCCAAACCGATGAGGCTGTCGAGCTGTTCCATCAGCTCGTCAAGCGTCTCTTCCTTCTCTTCGGGCTTCGTTTCCGTCTGTTTTTCATTCGTCGGATTCGTCTTTTCATTTCCGACTTTCGGTCTGTTTTCCCCCGGAATATCGACGCGCCGCGCCGCTTCCTGCGCGCCGTTATAATGCCGCCCGGCGGCGCGGGTCATCAGGAATGTGCGCAGCCCGCCTGCATAGGCGGTGATGAAGTTCAGCTCGTTGCCGCTCATGTCTCCGTCCACATCGGCGGCGGCATAGAGCAGGCGGCTGACGCCATCGACAAACTGCTGCGCGGTCGCCGTGCCGTCCTTATCATCCATGGCGACGCAGCAGCGCAGAAGCAGCGGCGTTCCCTCCGCAAAGGAGCGATTCTTGAAACCGATATTCAGCGCCTGCTGAGCGCTGGCTTTGCCGATATTGAGGATGTCGCGTGCGGGCACGCTGGCGATATAGGTCAGCATCGCTTCGGAAATTTCGCCCGTGGTCTGCGCCATCTTGAGCAGCAGCGCCTGCACATACATATCCAGAAACAGTTTGATGTCGCTGCTGCCCACGCGCTGCCAGTTTCCGCTTTTCACCAGCTGGTTACAGGCCTCGTCCATCATCTGATAGGCTTCGCGGCCCTTCGTCATTTGCTTCTCATCCATGTCGGCTTCCTTTCTTGGAGCTTTGCCCCAAATCCCTCTGCGGACGCGCAATGCGCGCCCCTACCATTTATCTTCCCAATCTTTTTTGCTTTACACAGCCTTTTTCTTCCCCAGCTTACGCTTGACCGCGCCGATTTTGCTCGTCAGCTTGGCCTTTTCTGCCGGGCTGAAGACGAACACGGCGCTCAGCGGAATCTGATAGGTTTTGAGATAATAGCCGAGGAACACAAAGCCCGCCACAGCGTAGGAAACGACGGAGGCGACTGCCGCGCCCATCTTTCCCCAGAGCGGAATAGTGATCGTATTGCAAAGAATATTAACCGCGACCGACGCGCTGAGCATGCCCAGATACACGCCCTTTTTGCCCTGCGCCAGCAGCAGCGTGCCGATAATCTTGAAATAGCTCATCGGGATGATGCCCGCAATCAGCATCACCGTTACCGGGTAAGCCGGCAGATATTCCGCGCCCGCCAGAATGCGGATCACCGGACGGCCCAGCACCAGAATGCCCAGAATCATCAGCAGGGTCAGATAAAAGTTGACCTTCATGCTCATGGTGACTTCTTCAATCGCGTCGTCTTTCGCTGTGCGGGAAAACAGCACTTCGCGGAAGGCGTCCGGAATCAACCATCCGTATTCCGAGAGCGACACACCGAGCGAATAAAAGCCGATTTCCGTATCGGGAATATGATACATATAGCCCATCATCAGCGTATCCACGCGATAGTTGAGCGTCAGCATCAGCGTGGTGATCATTGAAACGAAACCGAACGGCACAATCTTCGCGGCAAACCGCAGGTCGGCCTTCATCGGGTTGGGCATGCGTTTCATCCGCATCAGCGCCATCACCACGGTGATCACGTCGCCCACGACGATCAGCGCCAGCGCGACGAGAATCGTCCTATCCATCGTATAGAACGCCAGAATGGTGATGACGGTGTTGGTGATGCGCGCGGTAAAGAAGATCGCGTTTTTGAATTTGACGTCCTCCACCATCATCATGAAGCTGAGCTGATTGGCCAGCACCTGAATCGGCGCAAGCAGACATACCGCCGTCAATTCAAACGAATTGAAACAGACCGCGCCGATCACGCCGATCACGGTATAGACGATGAATTGCAGCAGAAAGATGCGCAGAAATTGATTGAGCACATCCGGCTCACCCTGCCGCTTGTAATAAGGATACGGCTGATACAAACCAAAGTTCGCCGTCACCGCCACAATGGAAAGCAGCGAGGAAATGCGCCCCAGCTCGCCCTTGAGCTGCGGGCCAAGGAAACGATTGGAATAAAACGAGGCGACCAGGCCGATGAGCACGGCCAGAATCTTGGTGAATATGGTAAAAAGATAATCGTTATCCGTCATGCGGCGGATGATGCGCTTGACATTCATGGACGCAGTCCTTTCTGCAACTTGATAAAGCAAATAAACCTATTGTGTATTATACCGCGCATTTCCATCCTTTGCAATTTATTCTTGCTTTTCGTGCCGGCTTTTTCACCCTGCGTCCTTCCCCGTCATAGTTTATATCGGAGCCAGCCCCCAGCCTGAGGCCGGATGCCCTTCCGCCGATTGCCGTTTGGCCGCCAGCCTTTACGCCCGCGGCTCAGCATATCGGTTTGAAGCCGTGCAAAAAGCCTGAGGCCGCATGTGCTTCCACGAAATCAAAAACAGGCGCAGACGCGCTTTCCATATCAACCGGAGGTGTCCGATATGTCATGCAACTGTGAATGCAGACCGAGCTGCCCCTATTCGGAATGGCTTCATCCGCTGTGCTGCAATCCCGCGCATTTCTGCTGCGCGGGCTGGGAAAACGGCCCGACGCTCGTCATTCATAAAATCGTGCTTGAACCCTGCGGCAACCAGAGCTGCACGGAGCGCACGTTCACCCTGCGCATCACCGGCCCCAGTTATCCCAATGGGGAGATTTTCACCCTGCGCGCGGGCAGCTGCACCCAGCTTGACGAGCCGCTCGTCATCAGCGGGCTCGAGCCCGGCTGTTATGCCATCGAAGAGCTGCTCAACCGTCCGAACGAATACTGCACGACCATCACCGGCCCGGTCATGGGCAATGTCGTTCGGCTGACCAACTCGTGCGTACCGACCGTCGTCACCATTGTCAACCGCAAGCGTCTCTGCCGCCGTCGGTATTGCGGCGGTTAAGATAAAGATTCTCCTCCCTTCGGGGAGGAGAATCTTTTATAAGGCGGCTTCCCCCTGATTGGTCGTAATCACGCGGAGAATCTGCTCGGTTTCCCTGGTCTTCGCGTTGACGAAAACCCAGTAATCTGCCGCGCCGTCCGTGCATTCAAAGCCCCAGCAGAGGGTTTCGTCCTCGTCCTGAGGAATGACGCACAGGCGTTCGCTTTTCACACTCAGTCTGCCGGAAACCATTTCCCGCGCCTGCAAAACGTCCACCGTCGGCACAATGTCTGTCCGCCGCGTATGATTGGCGAGGTACTGCGAGCATTCCGCGCCGACCACGCGCCCGCTGTCCATGCTCACCTGCACCTTGACCTGATCGGAGTACAGCGTCACGCCGTCCTGCACGGCGGCGAAATTGGCGACCACCATGCCGTCATACTGCTGCACAAAACACGGCTCCATCTCGCCGAAGCCCACGTCCGCCAGATAAACCTTTGCGTTTTGCAGGCATTCTTCCTCGCCGCGTCTTTGTGCAAACTCCGCGTTTTCGGGCATCATCCAGAGCAGAAAACCACCCTGCCCCGTGACCTGCACCGCGATATGGCCGTCCGGCGTATCCGCCGTAAAGCCAAACGCTTCAAACCGTCCGCCGCTGTCCGCCGCCTCCGTTACATGTTCAACCGTTACGCCCGCGTACTTTGCCGCCGCTTCCCGCGCCTGCTGTCGCGAAAACCGACTCGTATTTAGTAAAGCAGACCGATGGTCTGTTCTTCCATCTGAAAACGATCCGTCGTAAATCAGCGAAGGATACTCGATGCCGCTGTCCGTTTCCGCATCCGGCCACGAGATCTCGCCGCCCTGCCCGGCCAGCTGCTGTCCCAGCGCATGACAGGCCTGCATCATGTCTTCAATCTGACGCTCGTCGTCTCCGGTGAGCATGCCGCCGTCCGATACCTGCGCCGCCAAAGCCAAGGAATACTGCCCCATCTGCCCGGCAAATTTCATCGCGTCGCCCGCCGTCTGTTCGCTGACCGCCATGCGGGACAGGCCGCTTTCCACGTGCTGAGCCAGCAGCGCCGTTTCGCCCAGCAGCGACACGCTCTGCCGCGCGCCGGAAGCAATCAGCAGTTTGGACAGGTTGACCTCAATATCGGCCATCGCCGCAATCACGTCGGCCATTTCCCGCTGCTGCTGCATCGCCATCTCCCGCCGCACGTTCGCCTCGCGCAGGCGAAACACGCCGCTCGCCCCGATGGAAAGGCAGAGCATCACCGTCAACGCCGCCAGCATGACTTGCGCTCCCTTTCTCTCTTCCATACCATCCCTCTTTATATGGCAAAGCTGTGATCGCCGATGGTCAGCCGCACCTCGCGCGACCAGATCCACGAAGATGTGGCCGTCGCCGGGTTATAGTAATACAGACAGCCGCCCGTCGGATCCCAGCCGTTCAACGCGTCCCGTGCGGCGCGTCGGCTCTGCTCGCTGGGCGCAAGGTTGATCTGTCCATCGCTCACCGCGTCGAACGCGCCGGATTGATAAATCACGCCCGCCATCGTATTGGGGAATCGGCTGCTTTTCACCCGGTTGAGCACTACTGCGCCGACCGCCACCATGCCGACATAGGGTTCGCCGCGCGCCTCGCCGTGAATCAGCCGCGCCAGCAGTTCAACCTCCGAGGCATAGCCGGATGCCGCCGTTGTCACCGCCGAGGCCGCCGTCGTTTCGGAAATGCCCCTCGCCGCTAACGTCGCCGCACCCGCGACACCGTCCGCCGTCAGGCCGTTCTTTTTCTGAAACTGAATCACCGCGTCGTAGGTGCTCTGGCCGAACACGCCGTCCACTGCGCCCGTATAATAACCCCACTGTTTCAGTTTCTGCTGCACGCGGCGGACGGTTTCGCCGCTCTGCCCCCAATAGACCGCCGCCAGGGCCGTCGGCGCAAGCGCAAACAGCAGCGTCAGCGCAAACAGCCCCGCCGCGATAATCCGCGCCGTTTTTTTGCTCACAGCCATGCGCATGCCTCCTCCGCCTCATCCGGCGTGGCTTCGCCCTGCGTCCAATCCGGCAGAAGCTGCTCAAACAGCAGGCTGAAAAAGACGGGCTGCGCCTTTCCCTTCATAAGCGCCGAACCCGTCAGCAAAAGCGCGCACAAAAGCAGCGCGGCAAAAAAGCGACCCATGTTCATTCCTCCGTTTCAAGCGGTTGATACAACAAGGGTCGCCCGTTGGCTGTGAAATTATACCGTTTTTACGCTTCTTCTTCGATAACGATGCCGTGCGCCGCCGTTCGCATCATGCGGCAGGTGGGATAAGCCGTCACGAGCCGATCCGTCGCCCGGCGACATGCGCCCGCGTGCATGAACACGCCGAAAACCGCTGAGCCGCTGCCCGTCATTCGCGCGCCAACCGCGCCGTTTTCTTCAATGGCGCAAATGGCGCGGTCAATTTCGGGGCGCATGCGCCTCGAAACCGGTTCAAGCACATTCCCCAGCGCCGCGCCGAGCGCGCGAACATCGCCGCAGGCCAGCGCACGCTGCGCCGCCTCGTTATCTGGCCTGTCCTCGTCGCGGATGCCGTCCTCGTGCAGGGCGGTGAACACCTCTTTGGTGGATAAGCCGCGGCATGGTTGGAACGCCACCAGATATAACGGCTTTTTCATCGCAAGCGGGGTCAGCTTCTCCCCCACGCCCTTCGCCCGCTGCAAGCCGCCGCGGATGCAGAACGGCACGTCCGCGCCGACAGTCAGGCCGATCTCCTCCAATTTATCCGGCGAAAGTCCAAGCCCCCACAGGCGATTCAGCCCAACGAGCGCCGCCGCCGCGTCGCTGCTGCCGCCGCCCATACCCGCCGCTACGGGAATATATTTTTTGAGCGTGATGTGGGCGCCGCGCGTGCAGCCCGTCGCCGCTTGAAGCGCAGCCGCAGCCTTGAGTACCAGATTATTGCCGTCCGCCGGAACAAACGAGCGCCCCTGTGCCCGCACATAGAGGGTAAGCTGCGGCGCTTCTTCCATCGTCATCTGGTCGCAGAGCGTGACGGACTGCATCAGCATATCCAGATCATGATAGCCGTTTGGCAGTGTGCCGACCACGTCGAGCGTCCAGTTAATCTTCGCTCTGGCCTGAATTTTCAGCTTCATGCGTCCATCCTCCGTGCGTCAGCGCGCCATCAGCGCTTCAATTTCCTCCGTCGTGCGCGGAATTGCCTCGGAAAGCACGCGGCATCCCTCGTCAGTAATCAGCAGATCATCTTCGATGCGGATACCGATTTCCTCTTCATCAATATACAGTCCCGGCTCGTCGCTGATGACCATGCCCGCGCGCAGACCGAGATCCTCGCGGACGGCGCAGTCGTGCGTGTCAATGCCGAGATGATGGGAAACGCCGTGCATGTAATACCTGCCGATTTCGTCCGCAGACTGGATCTTGCCGATAGCCGTCAGCCCTTCCGCCAGCACCTTCTTGCACAGGTCGTTCAGTTCGCGCAGCGTCACGCCCGGCCGCGCGGCCTTGGCGACTTCGCGGTTTGCGCGCAGCACGATGTCGTAAATCTGCTTCTGGCGCGGGGTATACTTTCCGTTGATCGGGTAGGTGCGCGTGATATCGGCGCAGTATCCGTCCACGCGCGCGCCGAGGTCGAGCAGCAGCAGCTTGCCGTCCTCCAGCTTGCATTGGTTCGTACCATAATGCAGCATGCAGCCGTTCATGCCGCTGCCCGCAATGGTCGGGAAGGAGACGCGTTCCGCGCCTTGCATGCGGATTTCATATTCAAATTCCGCCTGCTGCTGATATTCCATGCGGCCCGGTTCGAGCGTCGCGAGCACGCGGCGCAAGCCCTGATCCGTAACGGTAATTGCGCGCTCCAAGGTCTTGACTTCGTCCTCGTCCTTGACCATGCGCATGGCGGCGATCATCGGGTGCGCGTCCTTGAGTGCGATCGCCGGATACGCCTGCATGAAGCGCTTCGCCTTATGCATGTTATAGCTGTCCACATCGCCCATCGCGTTGCGGTAGCAGTCAAAATACGCCGCTTCAACCGTTTCGCGCGCGATGCAGCGGCTGATCAGGCTGTCCACGCTGTCAATATAGCGCACATCGTCAATGCCGCTGACGGCGCGCGCCTCGTCGATTGTCACGCGGCGACCCGTCCAGCGCTCCATATCGGGAATCGGTTCTTCGATGAACAGAATCACATGCGCCGGACGATGCGTATTCGCCAGCACGAGCGCCATGTTCTCACGGCGCAGACCCGTTAAATAGAAAAAATGGTGATTAGCCTCGAAATCAAATCCCTCATCCATCGAGCAGGCGACGCTTTCGCCGCTGTAAAGCACCATCATTTCGCCGAATTGCAGCTGATCGAGCACGCGGCGGCGGCGCTGTTCATATCGATTCATCCTCTCATCGCTCCTTTGCACATTGGTTTAATATGTATTGTACCACAGCGCGCGCAAAAGCACAACGCCGGGCGTTTTTCCTGTCTTTACTCCATTATCGCTCCACTTTCTTATTTTTTATCTTGTTATTTTGTTTTATCTGCTCCACTTTTTTGCGTTTTTTCTTCTTTTTTCTCTTTTTAATCGCCACTTCCGTCGTCTTTCCTTCAGAGCCGCGCTTGACAAAAGCGTATTTATTCCTTATACTATAAAGACTTTTGACGCAATAACATTGAAAGGGAGTTTTATTTTGCGTTCTTTCCGCGAATACTTTTCTCTGCGTAAATGCGTGATGGCGCTTCTGGGAAGTGCCATTCTCGCCTTCGGCCTGTATAACGTGCATGCGTTTTCCGGCGTCACCGAAGGCGGTGTGCTGGGGCTGACGCTGCTGTTGTACCACTGGTTCGGCCTGTCGCCATCAATTTCGGGGCTTGTGCTCAACGCGGCCTGTTACATCGGCGGCTGGCGCACGCTGGGGCGCTCGTTCATCTTCTATTCCGTCATCGCCGGCGGCGGTTTTTCCGCGTTTTACGCGTTTTTTGAACGTTTTGATCCGCTTTGGCCGCAGTTAGCGCAAATGCCGCTGGTCGCCGCGATTGTCGGCGCGCTGTTCGTCGGCATTGGCGTGGGGCTGAGTGTGCGTGCAGGCGGCGCGCCCGGCGGCGACGACGCGCTGGCGATGACCCTGCACGAAGTCCTCCATCAGCCGATTGAACGCATCTATCTGGCCAGCGATCTGATTGTTCTCGCTCTGTCGGCGACGTATCTGCCGCTGAACCGCCTCGCCTGCTCGCTGCTGACGGTGATACTCTCCGGCCAGCTCATCGGGCTGATTCAGCGGATTCCTTCGCCTCTCGCGCAGAAAGACGAAGAGCTTTCCGATTGATTTGCACATAAAAAATTCGGAGAAGTCTGCCGCTTCCCCGATTTTTTTTGCGCCGAATCAGTCGATTTCCTCCGCATAGTAAACAAAATCAAGCGTATTGATCGCCTCGATCATTTCTTTATGGCTGCTGTATTTCGTCCTGTCCTTCTGGCGCACGGTCAGCGAAACGGAATACACGCTCAAGCCGGAGTTGATATACGCCGGGTTGGCCTCAATATCGTCGATTTTTAATCCAAGCGTTCGCATCGTGGTGATGAAGCGCTGCAAATCTTCTCGGTTTTTCAGTTCCAGATGCACTTCAAAGTGATTGGAACGGTTTTTGAGGTCGATTTCAAACGTCGGAAACAGCGCCAGACAGCATATCAGCGCCGCGTAGCCGATAACGGATACCGTATACAGCCCCGCGCCGATGGTCAGCCCGATAATGCCGCACGTCCAGAGCGCAACGGAGGTCGTCAAGCCCTTAATCTGGTTTTTAGAGCTGTACAAAATCGAATTGCTGCTGATAATGGCGATGGCAATCACCGCCGCGGCGGAAATCAGCGGCATGCTCGTGCCCGCAAAGCTCTTATCCAGCATCATCGCTACGGTAGACGCCAGCGAAACGAGAATAAACGTCCGCTGGCCCGCCGCATGGCGCTTGCTGGCGCGCTCACAGCCGATAATCGCCGCAAAAATGACGGATACGGCCACCCGAAGCAGCACGGAATACAGGTTCAACTCGGTTGACCAGCCGCCCAGCAGGCTGGCGATGGGATCGTTCATATTCATGGATGGATGCCTCCTGTCGATCTGCCGCCCTTAAAGCGGCGGTTGTGATAATACTGCGCCAAATCATATTGTTCCAGCGCCGCCTGTGTAAAAGCCAGCTCCTCTTCGGCGCTCGTCTCCACCGGGTCGGGCAGATGGGCCTCAATCGCTTTCATACGTTCAATCAGCGTCTCCAATCCGCTCTTGGAGGCGTTCTGTTCCTCCCCGATCGGTTCGGGCGCGTTCCTGCCATATGAGCCGGAGAGATACAGCGCCAACTTCGAGCAGCCCGGTCCGACCAGCTCATAGAGCACGCTGGAAGCCAGAATAATCGTTTGCAGCGTCTCGCCCATTTCGCCGCCGAGCGTCCGCGCGCCCATCGCCGCCAGACCGATGGCTACGCCCGCCTGCGGAATCAGCGCAAGGCCGAGATAATTGCGAACGCCTTTCCCTTTGCCCACCAGCAGCGCGCCAACGTAAGCGCCCGCGTATTTACCGGCAATGCGCCCCGCAAAATAGAGCAGCCCCACCAGCAGCAGCGGCACGCTTCCGCTTGCACCCAATGTATCCGTCAGCGCGCCGAGGTTAAAACTCAGGCCGGAACGCACAAAAAAAAGCAGCAGAATCGGCGGGCTCCAATAGCCCAGCTGGCGAAAGAGTTTCTCGTCTTCCGTCAGGTTGATATAGGTCATGCCCATGGACATGCAGCCCAGCAGCGGCGAAACATCCGCCATGGCACAGATGCCGCAGAACGCAAACAGCGTCGCAATGGAAACAATCAGACGGTTATCTTTTGAACGCTTGCGGAAAAAGAGCTTGAGCATCACGCCGAACAGCGCGCCCAGCGCCAGCACGCAGATGTTCGCCAGAATCGGCTTCATCACCGTGGCAAGCTGCATATGGCCGCTCTCCGACGCCATTGCAACGGAAATCGCCACACTGTACAGAATCAGGCCGACCACATCGTCGAGCGCGACCACCTGCAAAAGCGTATCCACAAAATCGCCGTGCGCGCCCGTCTGGCGAATGGTCATCATCGTAGATGCGGGGGCAGTTGCCGAGGCCAGCGCCGCCAGCACGATGGAAAAGCTCAATTCCAGATGGAGCACCCCATAGACGAGAGCGAAAACCGCGACCGAGGCCAGACACGCCTCCAGCACCGTGATGACGATGACTTTTGCGCCGTTGCGTTTGAGGACATCGATTTTAAAAAACTCGCCCGCGCTGAACGCGATAAACGCCAAAGCCACATCCGAAAGAAAATCCGTTCCGTCGATGATACTTTGCGGAATCACATTCAGACAGCACGGCCCCATCAAAATGCCCGCCAGTATATAGCCCGTCACATTGGGCAGGCGGAGCCGCTTGGTGATGCGCGTCATTGCAAATCCGGCAAAAAGCATCGCCGAAATAGAAATAATGACCCGCGCCACCGGCGAGGCCTGCATCGATTCAATCAATTTTTCTCTTTCTCCTCTCCCGTTTTGCTTTACATAGATTTTACATCAATCTAACACAAAATTCAAGGCCTTGGATGAATTTTATGACAAAGCTTTCTGATTTTTCACTATTTTTATCATTTTTTCAAAAGAAAAAGGGAAGCGGAATTTCTTCCGTCTCCCTTTGAATGATTTTGCTTTTTCTTACGGACGCAGACCGCTGCCGCCCTGGAGCGTGATGGTTTCGCCCGTGACATAGGACGCGTCGTCCGACGCGAGGAACACGCAGACGCGGCCGATATCCTTCTCCGGATCGGCAAAGCGCCCCAGCGGAATCCCCTGAATCGTCTTGGCAAACAGATCCGGATACGCGTCGCGCCACTGTTCCAGACTCTCCGTCATCGCCAGCGGGCAGACCACGTTCACGCGAATGCCGTCCGGGCCCCACTCCGCCGCCGCCACGCGGGACAGGCCGCGAATGCCTTCTTTTGCCGCCGCGTAGGAAGACTGGCCGAGTTTGCCGAACAGGCCCGCGCCGGAAGCAAAATTGATCACCGAGCCTTTGCTCTCTTTCAAATACGGATACGCGTCGCGCATATAGAAAAACGTCGCATACAGACCGGAATAGATCGCCAGATCAAAATCTTCCTTGGTATGATCTTTGAGCATCACGCCGGACTTGGAAACCTGCGCGTTGTTGACCACGGTATCGATATGGCCGAAGGTCTCGACCGTCTGCTTGACCACGTTCGCCACGGAAGCTTCGTCCGCGCCGTCCGCCGTAATCGGCAAAACCTTCACGCCGTATTCGGCCTCAAGCTTTTCCCTCGCGGCTTCCAGACGGCTCATCGTGCGGCCGGTGATGGTCAGGTTCGCGCCTTCTTTGGCAAACGCTTTCGCCAAACCGAAGCCGATGCCCTTACCGCCGCCGGTGATAATCGCAACTTTTCCTTCAAGCTTGCCCATTGTCAATCGCTCCTTTATCCTTTTGGTTCAGACCCGCAAGCGCAACTTGTCTGATATACTGCATACAGCGTATCATCTTTTAGACATTCTGTCAACGATCGTCGCGAAAATATCCACCTTTGTTTGATACCTTTTGATCAGTATCGCTTAATCGACCGGAAAGCTCTCAACTGCCGCCGCGCAAAGCCTTCTGGTGATGCGCATAATGCCATCCTCCCGCGTGGTCTTGCAGCCGTTCGTCATCACGCAAAACACAGTTTGGCTCACAGGTTCGACATATAAATTACAAACAATGCCTTCATCCGTTCCCTGATGGCCGTACACGCGCCGCCCGTCGAGCAGCGTATCCTGCCGAACGGTAAAAAACGTATACGGCGTATCGCTAGTGATTCCGGTCGTTGCCTCGCTCTGCTCCTGCCTCATCATGGCGATGGCATCTTCGCTGAGCACGCGCACGCCATCCACCGTGCCGTCGCCGCAGAGGGCAATGCCCAAGCGGGTCAGGTCGCGCGGGCGAATCAGCAGGCTGCCCACCGTAATGCGGTAATGCGTATCCGGCGTGGCAAACGCGTCGTAGGGCTGGCGCAAAATGTAGCTCGGCGCGCGGTAAAGCGAACCGTCCTTGTGATAGGTCGCGGTCAGGTATGCCTCCGCTTCATCCAGCTGGGTTGCGCTGTATGCCGCGTCGATGCCCAGCGGCGTGAAAAGATATTCGCGCATGAATGTGGAAACATCCTTCCCGGTGACGGACTCAATGATCGCGCCCGTGATTCCCGCTCCGAAGTTGGAATAGGCATACTGGCTGCCGGGGCGCACCTCTTTGAAATTGGAAGCCGCCTTTTTATCCAGCGCGATCATGTCGCTGAGCTTGCTGGATTTGCTGGAATACGACGAATTTTCGTTCAGGCCCGCGGTATGACTCATCAGCATGCGCAGGGTGATCGGCGTATCGGGATAGCGCGGATTGCCCACCGCATATCCCAGATAGGCGCTGATATTCTCGTCCGGGTCGAGCAGGCCGTCGTCCATCATCTTCATCAGGCCGATGCCCGTCACCAGTTTGGTCACAGACGCGCAGCGGAAATAGCTCTTTTCCGTCACGGGCACATGCGTCGTCTTCTGCTGCTCGCCATAGTAGCGTTCGTAGACGATTTCGCCGTTCCTCGCCACCAGAAACGCGCCGCCAACCGTCTTTGCGTCGCGGAAAATCTGATCCACCTGCTCATCCAGGCTCACGATTTCCGCCATGCCGCAAATCGGCAGAAGCGCCAGCACCAGGCACAAACACAGTATTTTTTTCATCTTCAAGCTCCTTACCTTCCCCTTAGCCTTGCGCTTATCGACTTCTTTCGCTGCCGCGGCTTACGCCTGACGGCTGAGGGGATTATTATAACACCCGCGCGGGATGCTTACAAGTCCCGCGCGGGTGTGTCGTCATGTTTTGATATATTCGGGGCAGGCCTGTCGAATGCTCGCCTCATCCACTTTTACGCGTGTGAGATGCTTGGTCATGATCTCCTGCGCGGCGACAACGTCCCGGTGCTCAATCGCGTCGCAGATCTGTCGGTGATCGTCGATCACTTTCTGATCCTTCACCACCGTCAGCGCCAGCGCGCGGACGCGGTCAAAGTGAATCGTCATGCCCCCCAGCATGCGCATGGTGTTGTCCTTCTGCGCAATATGGAACAGCAGGCGGTGAAAATCATTATCCAGCTCCATCAGATCGAAGGAACCACTCATCTCCGGTTCCTGTGAAAGCTGCTGAAAGCGCACATTCTGCCGAAGCTGCGCAATCTGAGCGGGCACGGCATTTTCGCAGACGATGGGCAGGATGGCCACTTCCAACACCTGCCGGGCAAACCGCGCCTCTTCCACCAGATTGTAATCGATCAGGCTGATCCGGCTTCCCCGCTGCGGCATGACATCCACCACGCCGTACTGTGACATATCCATCAGCGCTTCACGCACGGGCGTCCGGCTGAGTCCCAGCTGCGCGGCCAGCTCGTTTTCGCTGACCATCGCGCCCGGCTTCAGATCCATGGAGATGATATTCTCCTTGAGCATGCGCCGCGCATATTCGCGGGCTGTTTCGGCATAGTGCCTTTCTTCAAGCTTCACGTTTCTTACCCCAGATAAGCTTCAAGCGTTCTGCGCACTGCGCCTTCGCCTGCCAGCTCGGAAACAAACATTTCCTCGATACGATCCGCCATGCCAAGCGCGCAGAGGTCGCTGCCGAAGATATTCGCGTTGGCGAGAATCGGGCGGATCTGTCCGTTGTAGCTCTCCGGTCTGCCGACTTCAATGCCCGCCAGCTGCACCTGCAATTCGTCCTTCATCGGGTCGGCGGAAATCTCGATGGCCTTTCCGTCGTCGCCCACGCCGAGCAGATAGCGCAGCCAGCCTGCGATGGCCAGCGAGAGCGCGGTCAGCTCATGCAGATCTTTACCCTTTTCCACATAGCTCTTGATCGTCTCGCCAAAGCGGATACCCACCTTCTGGGAGGTATCCGTCGCAATGCGCTGCGGGCTGTCCGGCATGAACGGATTGGGCAGGCGCTGCTCGACCACCTCGTCGATGAACGCCTTCGGGCTGAGAATGCCCGGATCGACGACGACCGGAAGCCCCTCGACATAGCCCAGCCGCTTGACCAGCTTAACCAGCGTCGCGTCCTTCATCTCGTCGCAGATGAGCGTATAGCCGAGCATGCAGCCGTACACCGCCAGCGCGGTATGCAACGGGTTGAGGCAGGTTGTGACCTTCATCCGCTCGGTCTTGTTGACGGTCTCGCGGTCGGTCATGTACACGCCGGCCTGCTCCAGCGGCGGGCGACCGTTCGGGAAGCGATCCTCCACCACGAGATACTGCGGCTTCTCTGCGTTGACAAACGGCGCGATGTACGTCCGTTTGGACGTGATGACTGGCGCAATCGCCTCGCAGCCGAGCTTTTCCAACTCCGCGCAGACGGAATCCGCCGGACGCGGCGTGATTTTGTCGATCATCGTCCACGGGAAGGCGACCTGAGTCTCATCGGAGATGTAATCCACAAAGGCCTGCGGCACAAAGCCCTTTTTCAGCCACTCTTCCGCCATCGTCAGCACCGCGCCGCGCAGTTTTTCGCCGTTGTGGCTGCAATTATCCATCGAAACGACGGCCAGCGGCGCTTTACCGTTTTCAAAGCGATGCAGCAGCATGGCGCAGACGATCGCCATCGCGCCTGTCGTTTTCTCCGGGCCGTTGTCGATATCCGCCTGCACAAACGGGAAGAAATCGCCGGACGCATTCTTGAGCGCATAGCCCTTCTCGGTAATCGTGAAGGAAATCATCTGCAAGCCCGGATCGGCAAACACGGCCTTGAGGCGGTTCCAGTTCTCCGGCACATTCGACTGCGCTTTGATCGCCTCGCTCAGCGAGCCCAGCACGCGCTTGTCGGTCGTCGCGTCCGCATTCAGCGTAACGGCCAGAACAAGGTTGTCATACGGCGTATAAATCTGATCCACCACGTCGAAATCAAAGGTCTCCACACAGGTGATGCCGCGATCCATCACGCCCTTTTCCAGCATCGCGTCAGCCATGCCGCCCACAAAGATGCGGAAAATGTTGCCCGCGCCGAAATGCGCCCAAACCGGGTGCTTCTTCGCCTTTTCAGAGACCGCCTGCACATCATAATCCGGCAGTTTGATGCCGGCGTTCTGCCAGGCGGCGCGATCCTTGATTCCTTCAAGCGTCAGTTTCATGAGCTTATCCCCTTTTCGCGTTCTTGTCGATGGCTTCCCACAAACCGTTAAGGTAGGCGATGCCCAGCGCACGGTCGTACAGGCCGTATCCGGGGCGGCCGACCTCGTCCCAAATCATGCGGCCATGATCCGGGCGGATATACGTATCTGGGCAGGTTTCATACGCGGCCTTCATGATCTCGTACATATCCAGATCGCCGTCGGAGGACAGGTGGCTGCTCTCGCGGAAACGGCGGTCGCTGCCCAGATGCTTGATGTTGCGCACATGCAAGCAGCCGATGCGGTCCATCTCGCCGAAGTGGCGGATCATCGCCGGGATATCGTTGTGCACATTGCTGCCCAGCGAACCCGTGCACAGGCAGAGCGTGTTGCAGGGGCTGTCGTGCAGCTTGACCATGCGGTCAAAGCCCGCCTGATCATGTGTGATGCGCGGCAGACCGAAAATCGGCCAGCCCGGATCGTCCGGATGGCAGGCCATCTTCACGCCGACCTCTTCGCAGGTCGGAATAATGCCGTCGAGGAAGTATTTGAAGTTTTCAAACAGCTTGTCCTCGTCCACATTCTTGTAGAGTTCCAGCACGTGCTCCAGTTCGGCCAGACGCGCGGGCTCCCAGCCCGGCAGGCTAAAGCCGTTGGAATTTTCGGCCGTGCGGCGGACGATCTCCATCGGGGTCATCGTGCCCAGCTCGGCCTCGTCGTAATACAGACTGTTGGAGCCGTCCTCCGGAATGACGCGTGCCAGATCCGTGCGCAGCCAGTCAAGCACCGGCATGAAGTTATACACGATAACCTTCACGCCATACTTCGCCAGATTGCGGATGGATTTGCGGTAATTCTCGATGTATTGATCGCGCGTCGGCAGGCCGAGCTTGATGTCTTCATGCACGTTGACGCTTTCGATGACCTCGCATTCCAGACCGGCCGCATGCACTTCATCGATATATTTCTTGATTTCGTCTTCTTCCCATACCTCGCCTGCGGCTTTGTAATCGAGCACGCCCATCAGACCCGTGCAGCCGGGAATCTGTTTGATCTGTTTGAGGGTAATCTTGTCGCTCTCGCTGCCATACCAGCGAAACGTCATTTTCATATAAGGACTTCTCCCTTCGTTGTTCATCTTTTATCTAAAGCAGCCGGACAAAGCCGCGCTTGAACACGCAGCTTAAACCGGCACGCTTTTGATGCTTTTTTATGCGCCGTAAACCAGGTTCGGCAGCCAGAGCACGGCATCCGGGAAGAACACCATGAAGACAACCACCAGCAGCACCGCCACGTAGAACGGCCAGCCGTAACGGACAGTCTCCTGAATGCTGCACCCCATAATATCCGAAACCGTATACAGGCCCGTGCCGACAGGCGGCGTCATCACGCCAAAGGTCACGCAGGTCATCATGATCATGCCAAAGACAACCGGATCAACGCCCACATTCTGCATAACCGGCAGCAGAATCGGGGTAAGGATCAGCGCGATAACCGTGGTTTCCATAAACATGCCGCACAGCAGCAGGAACAGGATCACCAGGAACAGCAGCAGCGTCTTATTGGTCGTGATGGAAACCAGCGCGCTGGCGATCGTGGTCGTCAAATCGTCAAACACAACGCCGTAACCGAAAACGCCGGAGAACGCCAGGATAATGGTGATCACCGTGATATCCTTCACGGAATCCTTGAGCGTTTTCATCAGGGTTTCCCAGTTCAATTCCTTGTAAATGACCATACCAGGATTCCGTTTTACCATAATCGCTGTGCAGCACCGTTTGGGCGTATTGCTGATCCGGCATGCTGACCACGCGGCTCAGCCCTTCAACCAGATCTTCTCTGCCCGCATTGACGGCCCGCGTCGTGCTGGCCGCCCAATCCTCCGGGAAAAAACCCTGCTCCGCTTTTCTGCCGTGCCATTCGTTCAGCCTGGCGCCGCCGACGTAGGTGCGCCATACGCGGGTTTCTCCGGTCTACAAACAAAAGTCGATAAAACATTTCATCCGTTCTTTATGCAAAGCGACCAGATCTTCTCAGCCGTTTTTTAAAAATCATTTAAATTTTGTTCGCAATTCTGTTTATAATATACACCTTGCATACAAGTTCATCAATCGGCATTCTTAACATTTTTAAAACGCCAATTTTGTCATATCTGTATTATTTCCTTTTTTATCTTTGCCGCAGCGCCCGTTTTCGTTTTCCTTTTTTATAAAGAAAGCGAACAAAAACGCGCAAAAGAATTGCTTTTCCCGCCGCGGACAGATATACTATATGCATCACGCATTCAGAATCGTAAGGAGTTGTTAACCATGCTGACGCTTTTCCCCAAATTCAAAAAGCGGATGATCATCTTTGAAGTCGTCTACGTCGCCCTGATGGTGACGCTGTATGTGCTCAAGCCGACGGCCAGCCCGATTGCGCTGGCGCTGATGCTGATTGTCGGCGGGCTGTTTATTGCGGCCGCGCAATACATCAACGCCGTGAACACGCACAACCGCCAGCTCAACCGGCTGTACAATCAGCTGGATGCGGAGGGCTTTCTCAAGGAATATGAGCCGCATCTTCAGCAGAATCCCTCAAACCCCCAGCTGTATACGATGGTTCGCCTGCACCTCACCAACGCCTATGCGGCGCAGGGCCGCTTTGACGAGGCGATGAAGCTGCTGACCTCCACCCCCATCCGCGCATGCAAAAAGCCGGAGCAGACGCTCATGAACCGTTTCGCCATCACCAGCAACCTGTGCTACTGCGCGGAACAGATGGGCGATCTTGACACGGCGAAAAAATACCTCGACGAGCTGCACGGTTACAAGAACGAGCTTGAAGAAATTCAGAAGACGAAAAAGCCGAAGCAGCGCATGGCTTTCTCCTGTGAGCTGAACGACCAGTGCATGAAGCTGCTCTCCACCGGCAAATGCGATGTGCAGGCGCTCAAGACGCAGGTGCAGAGCAACAACACCCAGCAGCTCCACCGCATCACCACGTCTTTGTGGATTGCCCGCGCCTATCTGGCCGAACAGAACCGCCGCGAAGCCGAAAATATCCTCCAGCAGATTGTCAAGCTCGCACCCGATCTCTATCCCGGCAAAGAAGCCGCCCGCATGCTCGCCGAGCTGCCTGCCGCGGCTCAGGCCAAGTAATTTCCCCCGTTTTTCCCTTTCGAGAATCCCGCAAAAATACGGGATTCTCTTTTTTCGCTCAAAATATGCGTAAAAATGCTTTTTTCTGTAAAAAAGGGGTTGCATTTTCTGAAAAGCCGTGCTATAATTTTTTTCGCATCAAGCAGTTGATGACAATCGCACCTTTAGCTCAGTTGGTAGAGCACCTGACTCTTAATCAGGGTGCCCAGGGTTCGAGCCCCTGAAGGTGCACCAATTTCATAACAATTCGGGTTAAACCGAATTGTCTTGCACCTTTAGCTCAGTTGGTAGAGCACCTGACTCTTAATCAGGGTGCCCAGGG
>UQNN01000002.1 GCA_900542445.1 uncultured Eubacteriales bacterium
CACACCATGCGGCATACATTCTGTACCAGAATGGCAAACGCGGGCATGAACCCCAAGGCATTGCAGTACATCATGGGACACGCCAACATTGTAATGACGCTGAACTATTACGCCCACGCTACTTTCCATTCCGCACAGGAGGAAATGGAACGGCTGCAAGCCAAGGCAAAAACCACCGTAGAGGCCAAGCCGGAGCCTGCGGCGGAAAGCGCCGAGGAAACCAAGGCGGCATAAGTAGTACGCAGAATTTACTACTGCTTTTACTACTTTTGAGAGTGAAAACATGAGGGGTAATAAAAAGATTTGTGAGGTTCTTCCGATATGAAAAGTGCCGGAAAAGCCCGAAGTAACGGGCTATACCGGCATATAAGAACATCTAAAGAGATAATTAGAAATCTATTAAATGATTCGCAATAAATATAAAAAAGAATGGACTGCGATAGCAGTCCAAGGAGGGAAATCCAAGAACCTCAGGTTCTTGGTGGGGTTTGGGGCAAAGCCCCAACGTAACCCAACGTTTCCCCCAATGTCACCCCAAAATCATCGTTTCCAGCGCTTTTGCGGCAATGCTCAAAGCCTGCCCGCTGCGGCGGGCCATCAGCAGATGGCGGGGAGGAATGGTTTCCGAAAGGGTCAGCCGTCCGATTTCCTGCGCTTGCAGCGCAGGCGCGGCAAACGCTTCCGGCAGAAACGCCATGCCGAGATCCTGCCGCACGAGAGGGAGAATCTGGTCGGACGTGGCAACCTCAATATCCGGAGAAAACGCGACGCCGTTTTCGGCAAACAGGTTGTATGCGAAGGCATAGCTCGCCGTTTCGTGCCCCAGACTGATGAACGGATAGGCCGCCAGATCGGCCAGCGTCAGCTTCTGACCGCATAGACGCATCAGGGACGGGCCGCAGACCGGCACTTCCTCAAATTGCCCCAGCGGCTCGATGTGCAGGCCGCTCGTATCCTCCGTGGGCGAGGTGACGACGGCCACATCCACCAAACCGTTTCTCAGCGCAGCAAGCGCCTGCGGCGTGGAATGGTTGGAAATGCGCAGACGAATGCCCGGATACGCCCGATGAAACGCGCCCAGCACGGGCAGGAGAAAGCCGTGCAGCGCCGTTTCGCTCGCGCCGATGGAAACCACGCCGCTTTGCAGACTGCGGTCGCTGGCCAGCTCTTCTTCGCCCGCCTGAATCTGTTCGCAGGCGACGGAGACGCGCGCAAACAGCTTTTCGCCCTCCGGCGTGAGCGATACGCCGCGGTTGCTGCGCACAAAGAGCGTGCAGCCCAGCGCAGATTCCAGATTGCGGATTGTTCGGGTGAGGTTGGGCTGGCTGGCAAGCAGCACACTGGCTGCTTTGGTGAAGCTGCCGAACCGCGCGACGGTATAAAATACGCGGTAAGCGTCATAGCTGACGATCATGGGGAAACTCCTTCATGCGTTTTGGATATATTCAGAATATCATTTATATATTTTTCATATCGACGTATTTGTAGTATAGTCGGAGCGTTGAGCGTTGTCAAGCCTTGCGCTTGGACAGGAGGAAATGGATATGAACGATATGATCATTTGCATCGGCAGACAATACGGAAGCGGCGGACGCGAGGTCGGCGAAAAGCTGGCGAAGCGGCTGGGCGTGACCTGTTACGATAAACTGCTGCTCAAGCAGGCGGCGAAAGAGGGCGGCGTTTCGCTCGGCGAGGTTGAGCGGCAGGATGAAAAGCCCGTCAGTGCCAGCGCATTCCTTTCCGGCAACGTGTTTGCGGACAGCGCGAGTATCGGCGGCGCGTTTTATTCCCAGAGCCAGCTTGTCTACGACGCAGAGAAAAAGGCCATTCTGGACGCGGCGGCCAAGGGCGGATGCGTCATCATCGGCCGCTGCGCGTCGTCGATTCTGAGAGATCGGAAAAACGTGCTGTCTGTGTTTATCTACGCGGATGAGGCGGATCGCGTGGCGCGCATTGCCAGGCGCAACGGGCTTGATGAACGCGAGGCCCGCGCGCGGATGCGCAAGATGGACCGCATGCGTAAGCGCTATTTCGATTTTTACGCCGATACGCAGTGGGGCGATCCGGAAAGCTATGATGTGATGCTTTCCAGCAGCCATTACGGCGTGGACGGATGCGTGGATCTGCTTTGCGAAAGCTTACAGAAGGGGAACAGCCATGAATAAGGATTTGACGGTCGGCGATCCGGCGAAGGTACTTTGGAAATTCTGCCTGCCGCTTTTCGGCAGCATCATCTTTCAGCAGCTTTACAACATCGCGGACAGCTTTGTCGCGGGCAAATTCATCGGCGAAAACGCGCTGGCTGCCGTCGGCAACAGCTATGAAATCACGCTGATCTTCATCGCGTTTGCGTTCGGCTGCAACATCGGCTGCTCGGTCATCGTCTCTCAGCTCTTCGGCGCGAAAAAGCTGGGCGAAATGAAGACGGCGGTCTATACGACGTTTATCGCCAGCGCGGTGCTGTGCGCGCTGCTGATGCTGGCGGGCACGCTGGGCTGCAACGGCATGCTGCGTCTGATCAATACGCCGGAAAACGTGTTTGCGGATTCCAAATTGTATCTGGATATCTACATCATGGGTCTGCCGTTCGTGTTCTTCTACAACGTGGCGACGGGCATTTTCTCCGCGCTGGGCGATTCCAAAACGCCGTTCATCTTTCTGGCCGCGTCCTCGACGAGCAACATCTTCATGGATATCCTGTTCGTCACCGCGTTCAAGATGGGTGTGGCCGGCGTGGCGTGGGCAACGTTCCTGTGTCAGGGCGTGAGCTGCGTGCTCGCGATGCTGTTTGTGCTGCGCCGCCTGAAGAGCGTGGAGACCGAGGAAAAGAGCGCGATTTTCTCCTTTCCGCTGTTTTGCCGCATTGCGGCAATCGCCGTGCCGAGCATTTTGCAGCAGAGCTTCATCTCCGTGGGCAACATCGTCATTCAGGGCGTGATCAATTCGTTCGGTTCGAGCGTGATGGCGGGCTACTCCGCCTCCGTCAAGCTCAATAACCTCGTGATTACCTCGCTGACGACGCTGGGCAACGGCATTTCCAACTTCACGGCGCAGAACATCGGCGCAAGCAAGATGGATCGCGTGCGCGACGGCTTCCGCGCGGGTCTGAAGCTGGTGTGGATGCTCTGCCTGCCGATTGTCGCGCTGTATCTGCTGGGCGGACGCATGCTGGTGAATATCTTCATGAACGAGCCGAGCGAAGCCGCGATGGCCTCCGGCGTGCAGTTCCTGCGGATTGTGTCGCCGTTCTACTTCTTGGTTTCCTGCAAGCTGGTTTCCGACGGCGTGCTGCGCGGTGCGGGGCTGATGAAAGAATTCATGGTTGCGACGTTCACGGATTTGATTCTGCGCGTCGGGCTGGCCATCGGCCTTTCCAAGGTGCTGGGCGTGACGGGCGTGTGGTGCGCATGGCCGATCGGCTGGACGATCGCGATGGTGCTGTCCGTGCTCTTCTATCGCCGCGGGCCGTGGGAGAAGCAGAAGGCTTAACTTTTTGAAGCGCTTTCCTTCGGGAAGGCGTTTTTTTGACTCCTTCCGTCACGACTTCGTCGTGTCACCTCCCTCCAAGAGGGAGGCGTTTGATATGCGTTTCCGCAAAAAAACAAACCGCATTTTTAACGAGTGAAATTGTGCGCTTTCTGTGGTATAATAGAATCAACTTGGCGCGTCAAGCCGAAAGAGAACGTCAAAAAACAGGGAGGAAACGAATATGGAACTCAAAGGCAGCAAGACCGAAAAGAACCTGATGACCGCGTTTGCGGGCGAGTCTCAGGCGCGCAACAAGTACACCTATTTTGCGTCCGTAGCGAAGAAGGAAGGATACGAGCAGATCGCCGCGATCTTCCTCAAGACGGCCGACAACGAGAAGGAGCACGCGAAGATGTGGTTCAAGGCGCTGGGCGAATTGGGCGACACGGCGCAGAACCTCGCGGCGGCGGCCGAGGGCGAGAATTACGAATGGACGGACATGTACGCGCAGTTTGCCCGCGAGGCGGAGGAAGAGGGCTTCAAGGCGCTGGCGGCGAAATTCCGCATGGTCGGCGAGATCGAGAAGCACCACGAAGAGCGCTACCGCGCGCTGCTCAAGAATCTGGAAATGCAGCAAGTCTTTGAGAAGGGCGAAATGACGATGTGGGAGTGCCGCAACTGCGGCCATCTGGTGATGGGCAAGAAAGCGCCGGAGGTCTGCCCGGTCTGCGCGCATCCGCAGAGCTATTTTGAGGTTCGCGCGGAGAATTACTGATAGGATGGGGACGTTTGGGACTCCGTTCCAAACCCTGCCAGAAACCTGAGGTTTCTGGACTTCCCATATCCTCTATTGCTTCGCAATAGCAATGCGAAATCTGAAACAGACGAAGGGGCGGCCGTTGGCCGTCCGTTCTTTCAATCTGCGACAGGGCGGTAGGCACACAGGAGGAACGACCATGGAATACAGCACTTTGGATAAGCTGGGCGTGCGCGTCTCGCGTCTGGGTTTTGGCTGCATGCGTTTTCCGCTGACGGCGGAGGGCAAAATCGATGAGCCGCGCGCGGCGGCAATGCTGGATACGGCGTACAAGGCGGGCGTGACGTATTACGACACGGCGTATTTTTACCATCAGCACACCGGCGAAGCGTTTTTGGGGCGCGCGATGAAGCGCTATCCGCGCGACACGTTTTATCTGGCGACGAAGATGCCGATGAGCATCGTCGAGTCGCTGGACCACGCGAAAGAGATCTTCGAGGGTCAGCTGGCCGCGCTGCAAACGGATTACGTGGATTTTTACCTGCTTCACGCCGTCAACGGCGAGCGCTGGAAGCAGGCGCAGGAGATGGGCATTGTCGATTTCCTGCTGGAGATGCAGAAAGCGGGGCGCATCCGCCACTTCGGTTTCTCGTTCCACGGTTCGTATGAAGAGTTTGAAACGATTCTGACCGCGCGCGACTGGGATTTCTGCCAGATTCAGTTTAACTATATGGATCAGGAGATTCAGGCGGGCATGCGCGGCTATGCGCTGGCGGAGAAGCTCGGCGTGCCGATCATCGTGATGGAGCCCGTGAAGGGCGGCAGTCTGGCGACGATCAGCGACGACATCACCGCCAAGTTTAAAGCCGCGCACCCGGATTGGTCGGTCGCCTCGTGGGCCATGCGCTGGGTGGCCAGCCTGAACAACTGCAAGATCATCCTCTCCGGCATGACGGAAGAGGATCAGGTTGCGGATAACCTCGCCACGTTCAGCCATCTTGAGCCGCTGGGCGAAAGGGAGCTGGCCGTGATCGAGGATGTGCGCGCGGCGCTCAAGCAGCGGGTTTTTGTCGGCTGCACGGGCTGCAAATACTGCATGCCCTGCCCGTTTGGCGTGGATATCCCGCGCAATTTCAAGCTGATGAACGACTATGAAATGTACAGCAACGAGCGCGCGCTCAAATCCGGCTGGAATTTCATCGACGAAGGCGCGCGGGCGACGGCCTGTAAAAAATGCGGCAAGTGCGAACGCGCCTGCCCGCAGAGGCTGCCCATTCGGCAGAAGCTGGCGGAAATTGCGGAGAGAATGAATGAAAGCGGGCTGAACCCGCCGGTTTTTCCGCCGCAGTCCGTAAAGCCTTAAAGCTTTATACACGCGGGCAGACTTTACGCAATTTCTTCATGCGTAAAAAAATGGACTGCGTCAGCAGTCCGAAACGGGAAATCCGGGAACCTCAGGTTTCTGGCGGGGTTTGGGGCGGAACGCCAACGTTTCCGACGCCCTCCACGTTCCCCGTCTTCAAATAGTTTTCAATGCAATCGCATAGATCGGCGAGCAGCTCAGGCATGTCCAGCGGCTCGTCTTTCTTTTGGCCGCCGGGCGTGCCGGAGGTGATCCATTCGGGAATAGCGTTCGAGCTGAGATGCAGATAGCGTCTGTTTTTGCTCGCATAGAGATAGATATATTCGCCGCCGACGTTCGGCCCCCAGATGGCCGCGTCGCTGGAAATGGTTTTGATTTTCCCCATGTAAGGCTTGCCCAGCGGGGTATCCACATCCGCAAAGGCGTTGCAGATGGATTCCACCGTCACCCCTTCGGGACAGGCCAGCATTTTGATATCCGGGCTGTTGCGGTTGACGCTCTGCGGCGAGGCGGAGACGCACAGCGCCAGCCCGCCGATGAGCAGCATCGTGCCCAGCACGATGGAATCCCGAACGATCAGCATCAGCCCCAGCGCGGCCAAAGCGACGCCGCCGACGCGGAAAAGGAAGAACCGCACTTTGCCACGGTCATCCAGCGAGGTGATCTCTGCCAGCTCGTCCTGAACCCACCAGACGGCACGCTCCGCCCACGTCGGCGCGTCCTCCGGCACAGCGCCGCTCTTGAAGAAACGGACGATATCCCGAATGCAGGCGTAGATCCACCAGACAAAGGCGATAAACGCCAGCGGCAGGGCGAACCAGATGCAGATGGTGGCAATCAGGCCGCTGTTGGTGCGGTCCGTGATATGCAGCGTAATCAGGAAAAACAGCGCGGCGTAGAGCACGAAGCGAAACCGCTTGAGACAGACTTTGGCGAGCATAAAACGCCTCCCTGAAGGATGATGGATAGGTTTCACATTCGACGACGGGCGGCGGTTTCCTCTCAATTCTGCACGAAAAGCATTTTTTTTACACGAATGAATAGGACACCCTCCGCCCAGATATGATATAATAGAATAGAAACATATTCGTAAGAACGGATGACGAAGGGGAACGGACGTATGAAAAAAATCGTGACGCTTGTTTTCGTCCTGCTGACGCTGCTGACGGCGGCCGCCTCGGCGGAAAGCTATACGCAGGCGGATTTTGAATGGGCCGAGGCGGTTCAGGATCAATCCACGCTGACGCTCAAAGAACAGGCGAAGTATCTGGATATCGTGAAGCAGCGCCAAAGAGGCATTGCCTTGCTGGCGATGGGCGGGGCGGATACGCCTTTCCAGATTGCCAGCGCCGCGCAGCTGGCCGAGCTGGCGCAGTATGTCAACGCGGGGGACGCGACGTTCGTCTCGGCGCATTATGTGCTGACAGACGACGTGAACCTGTCCGCATACGGCAACTGGACGCCGATCGGCACGATCAATCAGCCCTTTGCGGGCGTTTTTGACGGGCAGAACCACGTCGTCACGGGGCTGAAAATCGACAGAAGCCAGGGCGTATATCAGGGCCTTTTCGGCTGCGTGAACAGCCAGGACGCAAACCGCAAGGCGCAGGTTAAAAACGTCATTGTCAAGGACGCGCAGATCCGGACGAAAAGCATGTCGGGCGCGGTGGTCGGTTTTTACGGCGGCTGGGCTTCGCAGATGGAGCCGCTGGAAAACTGCGCGATGGTCGGCGGCAGCATCGAGGGCTGCGTGGATAGGGCGGGGTATGATCAGGCCGCTTCCATCGGCGGCGTGGTCGGCCTCAGCGATGCGGACGTGCGTTTTTGTTATTCCACGGGTACGGTGATCGTGCCCCGGTCGGCATGCGAGATCGGCGGCGTGGCCGGATGGGTTGACGGCAATGTTCAAAGCTGCTATGCGGCGGGAAGCATGGACATCTTCCCGGATTCGAGATACCAGATTTTCGAAATCGGCGGTCTGGTGGGCGGCGTGGATGACGACGTCAGCGATTGCTATTCGACGGTGGACGTCGTGGGTCTCGGCGATAACACGATAAAATTCGGCGGTGTTGCCGGCACGGTGGGCGGCAGCGTCACGCGCTGCTTTGCCACGGGCAATGTTCAGGCATGGAGGACGGTGGGCGGCGTGGCCGGTATGGTCGGCACGAGGGGCGGCAGCCTCACGGACTGCGTGGCGCTGAACGGCGCTGTGAGCGGCACGGAGAGCAGCTATAAGGGCATCAGCCGCGTCGGCAACGTGCTCAAGAGCGAGGGCGGCAGCGAAAGCGGCAACTACGCGTGGAGCGGCATGAAGGTGAACGGAAACACCGTGGCCGACGACGACGTGGAAGGCTCAAACGGCGCGGATCTGACCTATGACGACCCAAACGGCCTGAGCAGGCAGTTTGAAACGATTTTTGGCGGAAACAGCGCGTGGACATACGCTGAAAACGGCCTGCCGACGCTCAAAAATGTCGGCGGCACGCAGTCAGGCGATTTGCCCGTGTGGATGACCAGCCAGAACAAGGTTTATATCTATACCGCGGCGGATTTGGCTCAGCTGGCAACGGACGTCAACGGCGGCAACAACATGAGCGGCAAAACGGTGCTGCTGATGAACGATATCGATCTGTCGGGCTATCCCAACTGGACGCCGATTGGCCGGTTTGATCCGCCTGACGACATGCTGCCGTTTTCGGGTGTGTTTGACGGACAGGGCTACTCGATTACCGGCCTGAAAATTTCCGGAAATGAAGACGCGAGAGGGCTGTTTGGCTATACATACTCCGGAGCTATTCGGAATGTCGTGATTCGCAATCCGGAGATCGAGGGGAAGGATCAGGTCGGCGCACTTGTCGGCTATCAGGCTTATTCAAACCAAGGCATCAAGAACTGCGCGGTGATTGGCGGAAAGATACAGGGACGCAGCCACGTTGGCGGTCTGGTCGGCTATATGGAAGAAAGCCCGATCCAAAACTGCTATTCGACGTGTGAAGTTGTCGCAATGGATTTTTATGCAGGCGGAATTGTCGGAGACCACCGTGTTGTGGCGAGTATCCGGAACTGCTATGCGACAGGAAATATCAGCGGAACGTATAGCGGAGGTATCGTCGGCGTGGCGCAGGACGTAGAGCGATGCGTGGCGCTGGGGCAGACCGTGACAGGCAAAAGCAGCAATCGAGTGACTGATTCGGTTAGAATATCGGATGTTTACGCGTGGGGCGGCATGAAGGTGAACGGAAACACCGTGACCTACGGCGCGGCGAACAATGAAAACGGCGCAGACCTGGTCTACAACGGCGGCGCGCTTTCCAAGCAGTTCTCCGAGATTTTTGCGAATGACGACGCGTGGACGTACACCGAAAACGGCCTGCCGATTTTGAAGGTCGTCAAGGGCGAACAGAGCAGCGAATTGCCGAGCTGGATGCTCAGCGACGCTTCCACGATTTACATCACTACGGCCCAGCAGCTCAAACAGCTCGCCGACGAGGTGAACGCGGGCGACAGCAAGAGCGGCAAAACGGTGCTGCTGATGAACGATATCGATCTGTCGGTATACCCCAACTGGTCGCCCATCGGCACACTCAATATGAACTGGTCTGATGTTAGTCGTCCGTTTTCGGGCGTATTCGACGGACAGAATCACACCATCAGCAATTTGACCTGTACGTCGGCTACGAACGGCTATGCGGGATTGTTTGGCAACTTTGACGGCACGGTTCAAAATCTGATCCTTCGCGACGCACAGATTACGTCAGAGTCGAACGCCGGCGCGGTTGTTTCTAATAACTACGGAGGTCGAGTGCTCAACTGCGCCATGATCGGCGGAAGCGTGAAGGGAAAAAGCATTGCGGGCGGCGTTGTCTCCTATAACAGGGGAACCGTTGAAAACTGTTATGCGACGGGCGATGTTACGTCTTTGAGCGGCAGCTGGATTTGTTATGTGGGCGGCGTTGTCGGCTATAATTATATGAACGGAACGGTTCAAAGCTGTTACGCAGCAGGCAGGGTTGAGTCTGAAAAACATGCGGGCGGCGCTGTCGGAGGGAATTATGGAACGGTTCAAAACTGCGTGGCGCTGGGGCAGAGCGTATCGGCCCAAGGGGATGCGCATCGCGTCGTCGGCGAAAACGGCGGCGGAACGCTCAGCGGCAACTACGCGTGGAGCGGCGTGCAGGTGAACGGACAGCCCGTGACCGACGGCCTGGCCGACAACGAAAACGGCGAGGATATTCTGGTGCACGACGGCCTGATTTATGGAAAGAACGCGCAGATTTTCGCGTGGCCGGGCTTTGACACGGCCGTGTGGGAGCTGCGCAACGACCAGCCGGGCAAGCTGCCGCGGTTCAAGGGCACAAGTGCAGACCCGACGCTCAACCTGTCCGCACAGACCAGCACAGTGACCTGTGACGTGGAGCTGAACGGGGACGCGGGCGTTTCCGGCATCCGCTATAAGGTGAACGACGCAGCGAACGATACCGAGTACAGCGGCGTGTTTACCGTGAACCTGCTGGACAAGCTGGAAATTGAACCGACGATTCGCACAGGCTATGCGTTTGCGCAGTGGAGCGACGGAAAGACGGATAACCCATATACCATGGCCGTGACGGGCGCTGTCTCGCTGACGGCGCAGACCCAAATCGAGACGTATACCATCGATTATGAGCTGAACGGCGGCGCGCTGGAGGCGGGCAAGACGAACCCGGCGACATACACCTTGGAAACGGCGTCGTTCAGGCTGGAAGAGCCGACGCGAGCGGGTTACACCTTCGCGGGCTGGACGGGCAGCAACGGCACGACCCCGCAGACCGACGTCGGCATTGCGCAAGGCTCGACCGGAAATCTCCATTTTGAGGCCAACTGGACGGCAAACAGCTACAAGATTCTCTACACGGGCGTGGAAGGCGCGGACGTCTCGACGTTCCCGACGAAGCATGTCTTCGGAAAAGACACGGCGATCCCGAATCCAACGAAGACGGATTACAGCTTCGCGGGCTGGAAAGTCAACGGAAGCGCGGCAGCGCGCGACCTGACGCTGAGCGGAACGGCGTATACGGCGGATATCACGCTGGAAGCGACGTGGACGGCGAATGAATTCACCATCACGTACAGCGGCGTGGAAGGCGCGGATGTCTCGAAGTTCCCGACGAAGCATGTCTTCGGAAAAGACACGGCGATCCCGAACCCGACGAAGACGGGTTACGGCTTCGCGGGCTGGAAAGTCAACGGAAGCGCGGCGGCGCGCGACTTGACGCTGAGCGGAACGGCGTATACGGCGGATATCACGCTGGAAGCGACGTGGACGGCGAATGAATTCACCATCACGTACAGCGGCGTGGAAGGCGCGGATGTCTCGAAGTTCCCGACGAAGCATGTCTTCGGAAAAGACACGGCGATCCCGAACCCGACGAAGACGGGTTACGGCTTCGCGGGCTGGAAAGTCAACGGAAGCGCGGCAGTGCGCGACCTGACGCTGAGCGGAACGGCGTATACGGCGGATATCGCGCTGGAAGCGACGTGGACGAAACTGACCGAACCGACGCCGTCCGTGATCATGGAAGGCGGCACGGCCTTCATCGTCGGCAAAGCGACCGAAGATGCAATCATGCACATCGGCAAGGGCGTCGCGAATTTCGGCGTGGCGAACCTCGATTACGTCGATGTGGATGGCAAGCGGCTCGATCCGCAGTTCTATACCGCGAAGGACGGATCGATCATCCTCACCGTGCATCAGGCGTATCTCAACACGCTTTCCGTCGGCGAGCATATCCTGACCGCGCACCTCAAAGGGCCGGGATACGAGGGACAGACGGTTTCCGGAAAGATCGTGGTTGCGCCCGTGCCGGATATGTCCAACCTGCCGCAGACGGGCGACGCCAGCCCGGTGCTCCTCTGGGGCGCGACGCTGGGCCTCTGCGCGGCGGTACTGGCCGTGATGAAACGGAAAAAGAGGTAAGCGGCCTGAGGCCGCCTGCACTTCCGCCGCAATCTGCAAAACCCCAAAGTTTTGCGCACGCGGATGATTTTTGAGCAATTTCTCATGGATTAAAAAAGCGCGAACCTCCCGAATGCTGAAAAGACGGGAGGTTCGCGCTTTTGTCATTATTTCTTGTTTTTGGGATTCCCGTTCGCGTAGTCGCACCATGCGCGCAGCGTGCAGGTTTCGCACGCGGGTTTGCGCGCAGCGCAGACGCGGCGGCCGTGGTAGATCAGCCAGTGGTGCGCGCGGCTCCACTGATCTTTGGGAACGGCCTGCATGAGCTGATGCTCGGTCTTGAGCACATCCGGCGCGTCCGCCAGCCCCAGCCGATTGGTGACGCGGAAAACATGCGTATCGACGGCGATGGCGTCCTCGCCGAACGCGCAGCTCATGACGACGTTCGCCGTCTTGCGTCCCACGCCCGGCAGGGATTCCAGAGCGTCGTGATCCGCGGGCACTTCGCCGCCGAAGCGGGCGACCAGCTCCCGCGCCAGCAGCACAAGGTTTTTGGCCTTGTTGTGGAACAGGCCGCAGGTCTTGATATACGGTTCGATCTCTTCCGGTTCGGCCTTGGCCAAAGCCGCCGCGTCGGGATAGGCCGCGAAGAGCGCGGGCGTAACCATGTTGACTTTCACATCCGTACACTGAGCGGAGAGAACCACGGCGACGAGCAGCTGAAACGGATTGGCAAAGTGCAGCGCGGGTTTCGCGTCTGGATACAGCCGCGCCAGCTCGGCGAGAATCAGGCGGTTTTTCTCTTCTCTTTCCATCATTGACGTATTTCTCCTTGGCATTGGCATACGCAAAGCAAATCGGGAAAACCAAGAACATGAGGCTCCCGGCAGGGGCGGGGCAGAACCCCCTGTATTTCTTTTATTATACTCGATGCGTCACCGCTTTTCAAGCAGCGGCGTGAGCGACAGATGGCGCGTGCCATAGCCCTCCGCCCGGTAAAAGCCGATGAGCGCGCCGGGATTCAGACGGCGATAGACCTGCATCACCTGCGGCGTCTGTGCCAAATCAAACCGAACGGACAGGCCGCAGCCGATGGCGACTTCGCGCGGCGTGGCGATCACCCCGGCAGACAGACCGGCGCGGTGCAGCGCGTCTTCCATCCGCAGAACCTGCGTGCGCGAACGAAAGGCGGCGAGACCAAAGGAATCATTCATGCAAAGCTCCCCCTCTCATATACTCCACTGTATGAGCACGCGCAGGCGGCGGTGCGAGAAAGGGGAATGCGCTTGATTTATCTGGATAACGCGGCGACGAGCTTTCCAAAGCCGCGCTGCACGGTGCAGGCGATGGCGGACGCGCTGGAAACAAGCGGGGCCAATCCGGGACGCGCGGGGCACAGGCTTTCGCTGGCGGCGGGGCGGATTATCGAAATATGCAGGCAGCATATCGCCGAGATGCTGGGCGAGGCGGACGCAAGCCGCGTCGCTTTTGCGCAAAACACGACTGACGCGCTCAATATGGCGATTCACGGCGCGGTGCATACGGGCGACCACGTGGTTTCCACACTGATGGAGCACAATTCCGTTTTGCGCCCGCTTTCGGAACTGGCGAGAAGCGGCATCATCACGCTCACGCTTGTGCCGCCGGACGCGGACGGCCGCATTCATGCGCAGGAGATCGAGCGAGCGCTGACCGCGCGAACGCGGCTGGTCGCGATGACGCACATGTCCAACGTCCTGGGGCTTGAGCAGGATGTCGCGGCTGTCGGCGCGGTGTGCCGTCGGCGGGGCGTGCTGTTTCTGGTGGACGCGGCGCAGACGGCGGGGCATGTGCCGCTGAAACCGGGAAAATGGGGCTGCACCATGCTGGCCATGCCGGGGCACAAGGGGCTGCTAGGACCGCACGGCACGGGCGCACTCTGGGTCAGAAACGGGGTGACGCTTGCGCCGCTGCGGCAGGGAGGAACGGGTTCGGCCTCCGAAAGCATGTTTCAGCCCCGCATGATGCCGGACAGTTTGGAGAGCGGGACGCTCAATCTGCCGGGCATCGCGGGGCTGGATGCGGGCATGCGGTTTGCATTGGCGCATGCGCGAGAAGCGCGCGAAACGACGGCCGCGCTGTGCGGCATGATGCGCGAGGCGCTGCAAAACATGACCAATGTGCGGGTTTACACGAAGGAGGGCGCGTCGCTGCTGAGCTTTAACGTGGAAGGGATGGCTTCACAGGTTGTGGCGGCGGCGCTGGACGAACAGAATATCGCGGTGCGCGGCGGGCTGCATTGCGCGCCGGGCGTGCATCGCTTTTTGGGAACGCTGAATATCGGCGCGGTGCGCGTCAGCCCGGGGCTGATGAACACGGCGGCGGAAGCGAAAAAGCTGATTGACGCGGTATGGCGGATTGCGAAGGGATAAAGAAAGGCCGCTCGTCCTGAAGAGACGGGCGGACAGAGAAATTTAGTTTCCGGCGTTTTCTGCGGCATTAAAGAGGGCGACGATGGCATCCACTTCATCGCGAAGTTCGGTCATCGAGCCGGTGAGCACGCTGCCGGCCTGCAAACGCTGCTCAGCCGCGTCGAGCGTGGTGATGCAGTCGGAGAGCATCGAGCCGTCCACGATGACCGTGCCCGCGCCGTAAATATTGGAAGCCAGCGTATTGAGACACTGCATGGCGTAAATATGCGCGCGGACATTGGAGAGCAGCGTCATGGTATTGGTTCCGCTGGACTGTGTGAGCCGATAGACGGCGGTCTGCGCCTCGTTGGCTTCGTTGGTGGCGCGGGCCATCAGCGCGTCGCTGGTGGTACGGCTGGCGGAAGAAGCGCGCAGATAGGAAACGGTTAAGCCGATGAGCGCAACGGCCAGTACGAAAATCACGATGCTCAAAATGCGGATGGTTTTCTGGCTTTTGCGTTTGCTGCTGCCGGTTTGAAAGGAATACATAAACAACCTCCCTGTCATGAAAGAGAAAAGAGCTTTGTCACGCGAAATCATTATAGCACATTCATCAAATGGCGTAAAGGGGCGAAAAAAGAGACGGTTTTAAGACGAATGTGGCGGTAATATGTCTAAAAATGTGCAAATTTGAATGAAAGTGGAGAACTATGCCCAAATCGAGACGAAAGCTTGAACAAACGATACGCGATAGAGTATAATATATTGGATAGCGGCTGTGAGAGCAGCCATACGGGAGGAAAAAGAGATATGCCGATGAACATTGCCATTGACGGCCCGGTGGGCGCGGGCAAGTCTTCGATTGCCGATCAGGTAGCGCAGAGACTTCATATTCTGCATTTGGATACGGGCGCGATGTATCGCACGGTCGCGCTGTATATGCTGCGAAACGGGATTGATCCGCAGGATGAGCAGGCGGTTTCCGCGTGCTGCGGCAAGGCGGATGTGCGCGTGGCCTATCGCGACGGCGCGCAGCGGACGATGCTGGGCGAGGAGGATGTGACCGATTTGATCCGCACTGGCGAGGTTTCCGCCGCGGCGAGCGGCATTTCCAAGTGGCCGGCGGTTCGCCGCCGCATGGTGGCCGCGCAGCGCGAGATCGCCGCGACGGCGGACATGCTGATCGACGGACGGGACATCGGCACGCGCGTGCTGACGAATGCGCCCGTGAAAATCTTTTTGACGGCCACGCCGGAGGAGCGCGCACGCCGCCGCTACAAGCAGCAGGTGGAGAAGGGCGACATGACCCCTTATGAGCAGGTGCTCAGCGAATTGAACGCGCGCGACGAGCAGGACATGAACCGCGAGACCGACCCGCTCCGGCAGGCGGAGGATGCGGTGCTGGTGGATTCCACGGACATGACGCCCGAACAGGTGGTGGACGCCATCATCGCCGTGGTGGAGGATGTTTATGGAAAACGGGCGTAACGGACAGGCTGTGCAGGCGGAAGAGAAGCCCGAAAAGCGCATGGAGGCAATGCCTGCCGAACAGGCGGAGAAACCCGAAGCGGAAAAGAAGCCCGGCTACCCGATGCATAAGCGCAGATATACGCCGCTTTACACGATCATCGTGTTCCTTTACGGCATTCTGGTCAAGCTGCTGTTTTTCATGAAGATCGAGGGCCGGGAGAATGTGCCCAAAGACCGCAACTGCATTCTGATGGGCAATCACCAATGCCTGCTCGACCCGGTGACGCTGGCGCTGTGCGTGCCGGATCGCGAGATTCACTTCATGGGCAAGAAAGAACTGTTTGAAAACAAGGCGCTCGGCTGGATTTTTCGTCAGGTTCACGGCTTCCCGGTGGACCGGGGCAACATGGATATGGGTGCGATCCGCACGGCGATGGGCGTGCTCAAAGAGGGCGAAACGCTGGGCATTTTTCCGGAGGGAACGCGCAGCAGGACCGGCCATATGCTGCCGCTTTTGGGCGGCGCTTCGCTGCTGGCGCTCAAGAGCGGATGCGACGTGGTGCCGATTTACATCGAGGGCAGCTACAAGCCGTTTCATCGGATGATCGTTCACGTAGGCAGACCGGTGGAGATGACCGATCTGCGCGCAGGCCGCATGAACAGGGAAACCTGCGACGAACTGACGCGCCGCATGGTAGCTGAATTTGCTCAGCTCAGCGGCGGAAAATCGCTGCCGCCTGCCGAAGCATAACCGGTTTTGGAGAAAAAAGGCGCGCAGATGGAGAAATTTTTTAAAAAAGTTTGAAAATTCGGCGCGCTTCGGCAGGAAAACCGAAAAAGACCTAGAATGAATAAAGATGGGCAATATGGAGTAATGGGGCATAAGCCCTTTTGAAGGCGGGAGCAGGTGCGTATGAAGCTCACAATCGGAGAGCATGCCGGATTTTGTTTCGGCGTTCGGCGCGCGGTGCTCAAGGCCTTTGAATGCGCCGAAAAACAGCTCCCCTGCGTGACGCTTGGGCCGCTGATCCACAATCCGCAGGAGGTTGAGCGCCTGCGCCGGGCGGGCATTCGCAGCGTGGAAACGCTGGATGAAGTTGCGCCGGGCGAAACGGTCATCATCCGCAGCCATGGTGTGACGCCGGATGTGTATCGCACATGCGAGGCGCGCGGCATTCCCGTGATTGACGCGACGTGCCCCCATGTGGCGCATATCCACCAGCTTGTGGAGCAGTACAGCGGGAACGGCGACGCGGTGGTGATCGTCGGCGAAGCGGATCACCCGGAGGTGATCGGCATCGCGGGCTGGGCGCACGGAAAGGTTTTCATTCTGCCCGACGCGCAGGCCGCCGAAGAGGCGGAACTGCCGAAAAAAGCGCTCGTCGTCGCGCAGACGACGATTCGGCGCGATCGATTTGACTCGGTTTTGCAGGTGCTCAGGCGGCGCGTGCCCGACCTGACTCAGCGCATTACCATTTGCGCGGCGACCAGCCAGCGCCAGCAGGAGGCGGAAAAGCTCTCCGGCGAGGCGGACGTGATGGTGGTTGTCGGCGGAAAGAACAGCTCCAACACGCAGAAACTGCTGGAAACCTGCCGTCTGCGCTGCAAGCGTTCCATTCTGGTGGAAACGCCGGAAGACGTGCCGCAGAACCTGGCGAAGGCGGACGACCGCGTGGCGCTGACCGCCGGCGCGTCTACGCCGCAGTGGCTTCTGGAGCAGGTGCGCGCGCGCATTGAAGAAAACGCGAAATAAGACACGCAAAAAACAAATCAGTGTTTCCCGGTGGTCCCCGCCGCCGTGATTCAATAAAGTATGTATCATCCCCCGGCATGCCGCCGGGTAGAGATACTTGAGGAGGTTGTACCCGCATGAACGACATGGAAAAGAATCAGGTTTCCGAGAGCGAAGACTTTGCCGCGATGCTCGAAGAGACGATGGTCAAGTTCCGCCCCGGTCAGGTTGTTAAAGGTGTTGTCGCCCAGGTGAGCGACGACGGTGTTGTCGTGAGCATTCCCGGCAAGGCTGACGGTTTCATTAAGAAGAACGATCTGGTGACCACCGACTGCAAGGTGGACGACGAGATCGAGGCCGAAGTCGTCAAGCTCAACGATGGCGAAGGCTATGTGCTCCTTTCCGAGCGCAAGGTCATGGCCACCAAGAATTGGGAGAAGCTCGTTGCCGAATACGACGAGGGCGCCTATGTGGAAGCTACGGGTCGTGAGGCCGTCAACGGTGGCCTGATCGCCGACGTGATGGGCGTTCGTGCGTTCATTCCGGCTTCTCACCTGTCCCGCCGCTTCGTCGAGAACATCGGCGAGTTTGTGGGCAAGACGATGACCGTCAAGATCATCGAGGTGGACAAGGCCAAGAAGCGCATCGTCGCCAGCCGCAAAGCGTATCTGATGGACGAGAAGAAGAAGGCCTGGGAGAAGATCGAGAAGGATCAGATCGTCACCGGCATCGTCCGCCGCCTGACCGACTTCGGCGCGTTCGTCGATATCGGCGGTGTGGATGGCCTCATCCATGTGACCGATCTGGCCTGGCATCGCGTGAAGCATCCGTCCGAGGTCGTGACCCCGGGTCAGGAAGTGACCGTGAAGATCATCGGTGTGGACAAGGAAAAGGAGCGCATCCAGCTGAGCCTGAAGGCGCTTCAGCCGCAGCCGTGGGACGTGGCCGAGGAGAAGTATCCGGAAGGCTCCATCGTCGAGGGCAAGGTTGTCCGCATCACCACCTTCGGTGCGTTCGTGGAGCTGGAGCCGGGCCTCGACGGTCTGGTTCACATCTCCCAGTGCGCGCTCAAGCGTATCGCCAAGGTTGAGGACGCGGTGCAGGTCGGTCAGACCGTGCGCGTGAAGGTTCTCAAGGTGGACAAGGAAGCCAAGCGCATCAGCCTGTCCATCCGCGAAGCGCTCACCGAGGAAGTCGATTATGACGCCGAGGTGCAGGGTCTGGACTTTGACGATCTGGGCGACGCTCCGGCTGACGACGCCGAGTAATTCCCAATCGCATATCGCAGCATTCGCCGCGCGGGTTCGCCCGCGCGGCGTTTTTTGACGCGCAGGAAAATGCATGAGGCTGTCTGCGCGTATAAGGCTTTGAAGCTTTACAGACTGTGGCGAAAACTGCGGCAACGCGATGAGACGACATTTGGGAAGCTTGTTTGCATCGTTCATTCATTTTGAATTGACTTTTGGGTATCTTCATTGTATGATGAAGCCATCATAAGTCGGGACGTACTCGTCCCTGAAAGGATAAATGCTATGCACGAGAAGAAAAACCCCAACAAGCCGTTGATCGTCTATTATATCATCGCGCTCGTCGTGGTGATGCTGCTCAACGCGCTGCTTTTCCCGCAGATTGAACGATACAGCGTCAAGCAGGTTGATTATTCCGAGTTTCTCTCGATGCTCGACGAAGGCAAGATTAAGTCCGTTCAGATTGAGGATACGCAGATCGCCTTCACGCCCGTCGAGCAGATTCAGGATGGCAAAGCCACGTATTACACCACCAACCGCGTGACAGCGGACGACAAGCTGGTTGACCGTCTGCTGGCGGCGGGCGTTGAATTTGGCCAGGTTGTGCCGGAAGAGATGAGCCCGATTATCTCGTTCTTCGTCTCGTGGGTGCTGCCGCTGGTGATTTTCTACGCGCTCGGCTCGTTCATGTTCCGCAAGATGAGCCAGCGCATGGGTGGAAACACCATGAGCTTTGGCAAATCCAACGCCAAGATTTACGTCGAGGCGCAGACCGGCAAGACGTTTGACGACGTGGCGGGCGAAGACGAAGCGAAGGACGCGCTCAAGGAAATCGTCGATTTCCTGCACGACCCGCAGAAATACCGCGATATCGGCGCGAAGCTGCCCAAGGGCGCGCTGCTTGTCGGCCCTCCCGGCACGGGCAAAACGCTGCTGGCCAAAGCTGTGGCGGGCGAAGCCAAGGTGCCGTTCTTCTCGATTTCCGGTTCTGAGTTCGTCGAGATGTTTGTCGGTATGGGCGCGGCGCGCGTGCGCGACCTGTTCAAGCAGGCGGGCGAAAAAGCGCCGTGCATCGTGTTCATCGACGAGATCGACGCCATCGGCAAGCGCCGCGACAACGCGGGCATGGGCGGCAACGACGAGCGCGAACAGACGCTCAACCAGCTGCTCACCGAGATGGACGGTTTCGATGCAGGCAAGGGCGTCGTCATTCTGGCGGCGACCAACCGTCCGGAAATTCTGGATAAGGCGCTGCTGCGCCCGGGCCGTTTTGACCGCAGAATCCCTGTCGAACTGCCTGACCTGGCGGGCCGCGAAGCCATTCTCCGCGTGCATGCCAAGGATGTAAAGACCGAGCCGAATATCGATTATACTCAGATTGCCCGCGCGACGAGCGGCTGTTCCGGCGCGGAATTGGCGAACATCATCAATGAGGCTGCCATTGCCGCCGTTAAGGACAACCGCAAGGCTGTCTCTCAGCGCGATCTGGAAGAAGCGATTGAAACGGTCATCGCCGGTTATCAGCGCAAGAACGCCGTCGTTTCTCCACGCGACAAGCTGACCGTATCCTATCACGAGTGCGGCCACGCGCTGGTGGCGGCGAAGCTCAAGAACGCTGCGCCCGTGCAGAAGATCACGATCATCCCGCGCACGAGCGGCGCGCTTGGCTACACCATGCAGGTGGATGAAGAAGAGCGCCTGCTGATGACCCGCGAACAGATTCTCGACAAGATTACCACGTTCTGCGGCGGCCGCGCGGCTGAGCAGCTCATCTTTGGGCGCATCACCAGCGGCGCGAGCAACGACATCGAGCAGGCAACCAAGCTTGCCCGCGCAATGATCACCCGCCTCGGCATGAGCGACACGTTCGGCATGATGGCGCTGGAAACACAGTCCGGCCAGTATCTCAGCGGCGATTCCAACCTGGTGTGTTCCGATCAGACGGCGGCGCGCATCGACGTGGAAGTGAAGCAGATTATCGCCAACTGCTATGAGCAGGCCTATCAGATTCTGAGCGACAACAAGGAAAAGCTGCACGAGACGGCCAAGGTGCTGCTGGAAAAGGAGACCATCACCGGCATGGAATTCATGGCGATTCTGGCTCCGAATCAGCTGCCCTCTGCCGAGGGAGAAAAAGCGGAGGAAAAGCCGGAAGAAAAAACGGACGATTCCGCAGACGACGTTGAAGTGAAGTAAAAGAAACAAGGCTGTCAGGATACAACTTGACAGCCTTGCTTTGGGTAGGGGGGATACCTTTCCGCTATCTGTGGACGGTGGAAGGGCGAAGGACCGCATGAAGAGCATTCTTTTGACCGCATGGCTGGCGATGAACATATTCACCTTCAGCCTTTATGGCGCAGATAAACGCAAGGCCCGGCGCGGCGCGTGGCGAATTTCGGAAAAGACGCTGCTGACCTGCACATGGCTTTTCGGCGGCGTGGGTGCGCTCATCGGCATGCGCGTGTTTCGCCATAAGACGAAGCACCGCGCGTTTACCGTCAGCGCGCCGATTGCCGCGGCAATCAGCATCGCGGCCGCATTGTACGTGACGATGATGTAAGGAGGATTAACCGTGAACCGATTTGAACAGCTGCATGCGCTGCTTGACCAGAAGCCGCGCGCGAACCTCGGCTTTTTCCCGACCCCATTGGTTAGGCTCAACAGACTGAGCGAACAGCTCGGCGTGAATCTCTACGTCAAGCGCGACGATTTTTCCGGCATGAGCCTTTTTGGCGGCAACAAAATCCGCAAGCTCGAATATCTGCTGGGCGACGCGAAGGAAAAGGGATGCGACACCGTGTTTACCTACGGCGCGACGCAGTCCAACCACGCCATGCAGACCGTGACGGCCTGCCGCCGTATCGGTATGGAGCCGATTCTCTACCTGAACGCTTATGTGCAGCCGGATGAAAACGATATTCGCGCAAATATGCTGCTTGACCGCATTCTTGGCGCACAGGTGAACGTCATTCCCGGCCTGCCGGGCGAAACGGAAGCGCAGACGGAGGAACGTTGCCACCAGCTGGGGCTTGAACACGCCGCGCGGCTGGAAAAGGAAGGCCACCGCTGCTATGATGTGCCGATGGGCGGCGCAAGCCTCGTCGGTTCGGCGGCGTTTGTCGGCGGTTATCTGGAAATGATGGAGCAGTGCGCGCAGATGGGGATCGTGCCGACGCGCCTGTACGCAGCGACGGGCACGGGCGGCACGCTCGCCGGACTGGTTGCGGGCCATAAGGCGCTGGGCGTCGGGCCGGAAATCACGGGCGTGGCCGTCAGCCGCAAGGATGCGGGCTACGAGGGGCGGTGCGCAGAGCTGGCGAACGCGTCTCTGGCCTGGCTGGGCAGCGACACACGCGTGACGGCGGCGGATTTCAATGTGGATCGCGGCTATTTCGAGCCAGGCTATGAACAGCCGAACGAGGCGGCGAACGAGGCCATCCGCCTGCTGGCGCGGACGGAAGGACTGCTGACCGATCCGGTTTACACGGGCAAGGCGCTGGCGGGGCTGATCGACCATGTGCGCACGGGGCGGGTTGCGCCGGGCGAAACGGTCGTCTTCTGGCATACGGGCGGCGCGACGGCGCTGTTCGCCGAGCAGGCGATTCTGGGAGATCTGGCAAAGAAATAAAGAACAGGAATATAAAATCAATCGGCCTTCTTCCGTGTGATGGGAAGAAGGCCGATTTTGATGTGTTTGAAAAGATAGCGCAGCTTACTTCGTCGGCACAACGGCGCCCTTGTAAGTCTCGTTGATGAAGTTCACGATTTCGTCGCTCTGAAGCACTTCGACCAGCGTCTTGAGCTCTTCGCGGTCATCACCTTCGCGGACAGCGATGATGTTCGGATAGGCTACCTCGGTGCTCTCGTAGGCAATCGGCGTGCCGACAACGTCCACGCCCGCCTGAAGCGCGTAGTTGGAGTTGATCACGCCCAGATCGACGTCAGCCAGCGTGCGCGGCACCTGAGCGGCCTCGACCTCGACGAAATCGAACTTGTGCGGGTTCTCGGCGATATCCAGCACAGTCGCGGTCTGGCCGGCCTCGGTGTCGAGCTTGATCAGGCCGTTGAATTCCAGCAGACCCAGCGCGCGGGACTCGTTGGTGGTGTCGTTCGGGATGGCGATGGTCGCGCCGTCCGGGATGGAATCCAGCGCGATGCTCTTTGCCGGGTTGACGTACAGGCCCATCGGCTCGTAGTGAACCGCGCCCGCGCTCACCAGATGCGTGCCGTTTTCCGCGTTGAAGTTCTCAAGATAGGGGATGTGCTGGAAGTAGTTCGCGTCCAGATCGCCCGCTTCGAGCTGGAGGTTCGGCTGAACATAGTCGTCAAAGATCACGATCTCCAGATCAATGCCTTTCTCAGCGAGAATCGGCTTGGCCGCTTCGAGAATCTCGGCGTGCGGGGTGGCGGATGCGCCGACGGTCAGTTTCGTGTTGGCGCTGGCGACGCCGACCGTGGCGGTCAGCGCGAGGGAAAGGGCGAGCGTAAGCAGCTTTTTCATAGTGGGTTTCCTCCTTGAAAATCGTTTTGATTTGAACTATCAGGTGAAGCCTTTCGGCTTGTCTGTTTTTGGATTTCGCACCTTCGGGTGCGACCAAAGGGCTTTCGTTTTCTTCTGTTTGAAAGGGGTGGGAAGTCCAGAAACCTCAGGTTTCTGGTGGGGTGCGGGGCAAAGCTCCGCGTCGTTCCCCTCAGTTTCGCACGCGCTTGTCCGTCTTGCGCGAAATTTTCATGCCGACAATCTGAATGACCTGCATCAGTACGATCAGCAGCGCGACAGTGACAAAGAGCACATCCGTCTGATAGCGGTTGTAGCCGTAACTGATGGCAATCTGACCCAGACCGCCGCCGCCAATCGCGCCGGACATCGCGCTGTATCCCAAAATCGTGCCGCAGGAAATGGTCGCGCCGACGATCAGCGAGGTTTTGGCCTCCGGGATCAGCACCTTGAAGATGATCGTCGGAATGTTCGCGCCCATTGACTGCGCGGCTTCAATCACGCCGGGATCAACTTCAAGCAGGGAAGACTCAATCATGCGGGCGACATACGGCGCGGCTGCAATGACAAGGGGAACGATCGTCGCTGTCGAGCCGTAAGCCTTGCCCGCAATCGCGCGGGTGACGGGGATGACCAGAATCATCAAAATCAAAAACGGAATCGAACGGAAGATGTTCACGATCATATCCAGCAGGCGGTAGACCAGCTTCTGAGGCTTGAGGCCGCTCGGCGCGGTCAGAACAAGCAGAATCGCAATCGGCAGACCGAGCAGATACGCAAACAGCGTGGAGACGGTCGTCATGTACAGCGTATCCTTGATGCCGCCCAGCATCAGCGGAATCATCTTATCCATGGACACGGTCGGTCACCTCCTCAACGCGCAAGCCCTTGTTTTGCAGGAAGTAAATCGCTTTTTCCTGCTGCAAGTGATCTTCCGGCAGCTGCAAAATCATCTGGCCGAACAGCTTGCCGCTGACCTCGCGGGTGTCGGCGTAGCGGATATTTACAGCCACGTGGCACTGCATCGCCAGGTCGGAGATCGTCGGTTCGTCGGCGGAACTGCCCTCAAACACGATGCGGATCATCCGCTCGCCCATCGCGCCGCTGTCCGCGCCCGTTGTGCGGAAAATCAGCTTCTTCGCCGCCGCAGACTTGGGCTGGCTGAACACCGATTCAACCGTGCCGCATTCGGCGAGCCGGCCGTCGTCGATGATGGCGACGTGGGTGCAGGTGCTTTCCACCACGCTCATTTCATGCGTGATGATCACGATGGTGATGCCCATCTTGCGGTTGATTTCACGCAGAAGGTTGAGAATCGAGGTTGTCGTCGTCGGGTCAAGCGCGCTGGTCGCTTCGTCGCAGAGGATGATTTTCGGGTTGGTCGCCAGCGCGCGGGCGATGGCCACGCGCTGCTGCTGGCCGCCGGAAAGCTGGCTGGGATAGTTGTGCTGCCTGTCCGTCAGGCCGACGATTTCAAGCAGCTCGTCGATGCGCTTCTCAATCTGCGGGCGTTTCATGCCCGCGATTTCCATCGCAAAGGCGATGTTGCCGCGCACATCGCGCTGGGAAAGCAGGTTGAAATGTTGGAAAATCATTGAGACCTGCTGGCGAAGCTGCCGCAGCTCCTTCGGGGTCAGCGACGCGAGGTCTTTGCCGTCGATGACGACGCTGCCCGACGTCGGCTGCTCCAGAAAGTTGATGCAGCGCACGAGCGTCGATTTGCCTGCGCCCGACATGCCGATGATGCCGAAAATATCGCCCTGCTCGATTTGCAGGTTGATGTCCTTCAAAGCGTCCACCGTCTGGGTTTTGCCCTTGAAGGTTTTGGTCAGATGATTCAGCTCAATGAGCGCCAAAATGGAAGCACTCCCTTCAACACGTGTATGTGGGTTTGCCACGTCCTTGTGACGAGATGTATTATATCCGAATTGCGCCGCATAGGCAAACACGTATATTGTATGATTGGTCATAGGATGAGCCTATATAAACAGTTGAAAAAGGAAGGAGAGATGTGGTAGAATGGGAAGGACTCTTGAGAAGCTATGAACGGATGCGCGATGAGAACTCCCTCAGTCATGCCTTTGGCGTGACAGCTCCCTCGTGGAGGGAGCCTTTTGGTATAAGGTGCTTGAGAGGATAGGGGGTTTCGTTTTCGATGAAAGACTTTTTGCACGGATAAACAGTTTGGCCATTTATTGCGAAGCAATCAATAATGGGAAGTCCAGAAACCTCAGGTTTCTGGCGGGGGTTGGGGCAGAGCCCCAGGAAAGGGCTTTTTATGACACTTCAACAGCTGAAATACGTCGTCGAGGTCGCCGAGCGCGGCTCGATTACCGAGGCCGCCAAGGCGTTGTTTATCGCCCAGCCCAGCCTCTCCGCCGCTGTGCGCGAGCTGGAAGAGGAAGCGGGCATTACCATTTTTCTGCGCAACAGCCGCGGCATTCTTCTCACTCAGGAAGGCGTCGAGTTTCTGGGCTATGCGCGTCAGGTCGTTCAGCAGGCCGCGCTCATCGAGGATAAGTATATTGCGCACTCCGCCAGCCGCCAGCGTTTCTCCGTCTCCACGCAGCATTATTCTTTCACGTCCAGCGCGTTCGTCGAACTGGTGCGCGCGCAGGGCGGCCAATCCTATGAATTTATCCTCCGCGAAGGCAAAACCTATGATACGATCATGGATGTGCGCCATCTCCGCAGCGAAATGGGCGTGATTTACCTCTGTTCGTTCAACGAAGCCGTCATCAAGAAGACGCTCCGGGAATCGAACCTCGTCTTTTCCGAGCTGTTTTCTGCAAGGCCGCATATCTTTATCGGCCGCAATAATCCGCTTGCGGGACGCGAACGCGTCAATATGAAGGATTTGGAATCTCTGCCCTGCCTGACCTATGAGCAGGGCGACCAGAACTCGTTCTATTTCTCCGAAGAAATCCTTTCGACCCTCAACCACGAAAAGAGCATCAAGGTGACGGATAAAGGCACGATCATCGACCTGATGACGGGCACGGACGGCTACACCATATCTTCCGGTATCTGCCCGTCGTATCTGCGCGGCGACGACATCATCTCCATCCCGCTGGATGTCGAGGAAATCATCCGCATTGGCGTGATTACCCACAAGGATTACCGTCCGACTGCGCTGGGGCAGATGTATTTGGATGTTCTGCATCGCGTTGTGGGCGATATGCAGAGCGAATAAGCGGATTTTGCCGAGAAAAAAAGGCTTTTTCGTTCTGTTGCCGTCATCAGAACAAAAAGCCTTTTATATTTGCTTTTTGATTGCATAGCAATCAAAATATGGAAGGTCAGGGGAACTCGGTTCCCTTGCGGAGTGCGGGGCAAAGCCCCGCTGTTATCCCCGCAAAAACTCAATGACTGTCGGAACGTATTCGCGCATGATGTCGTTCGTAGACATGTAGATTTCGTGCTTCGCGTCAAACGCGCGGAGCTGCGCGTGCGGAAGGAGCGAAACGAATCGGTTCTGTTCCGGCAGACAGACGACCGTGTCCCGCGACGCCTGACAGAGCAGAAGCGGCGTTTCAATTTGGCGGTCAAGCTCCTTGTCCAGCAGAACTTTCGTCACGCCTACGGCTTCCTTGACCCAGCCGTAGGTCGGCGCGGTGTTTTGCAGATGCGCGTTTTCAAGCCGCTTGCGCGCGTAGTAGTCAAAACGCGCGCGGCTCGTGCCGAAAGAAGCCTCGAACGTCTCGTTTTTTGGGTCGAACGGCTTGCCGATAAACGCCATCTCTTTTGTTTTGCCGATGGCGCACATGAACTTCGCAATGCCCGCGCCCATCCACGACGGGAACGGCGCGCTCGACGGCGCAATCATGGGCGCGGTCAAAACTGCGCGCGCAAAGCGCTTGGGATGCCGTTGCAGCGTCATTCCGCCGACTGCGCCGCCCATCGAATGCGCATACAGGCAGAGCGGCAGGTTTTTCGTGCGCGGCAGAACGACGTGATCCATGAACGCTTCCAAATCGTTTACGTAATCCGAAAAATGATCGACGTGCGTCAGCCACGTTTCCTCAACTGACCGCGCGCTTTTGCCGTGGCCGCGATGGTCGATGGCGTAGACGTTGAAACCCGATTGCAGGAAATACCACGTCATTTCGCGGAATTTTTCGCCGCTCTCCGTGTAGCCGTGCAGCACGATAACCGCACGCGTGGCGGACGGCTGTTCGTACAGCTCGGCATGCAGCACGCCGCCGTCCTCAAGCGGCATGGAAAGCTCTTCGCGAATGGCCGCAAGCTGCGGCTCGACGGTGTTTTCCATCGTCTCGCGATACTCGGTTTCGGAAATCAGCTCAAACATAAAAGTCCCTCCTGCCGTTTGTTGTATGTCTAGTATAGCAGAATCGGCGGGCGGGATACAAGGGTCAGCGGAGCGGTTTTGTCCGAAGGTCAAAGCCGTCTGCCATACAGATACCCGGCAACGGCTTTGCCGGCCGCGCTGAACAGGAGCAGCGCGCCGCCCAGCAGCATGTAAAGCTTGTCGCCGCGAACCGTTGCGACGATGACCATCGCGCAGAGCGAGAAGGTGACGCACAGCGCTAAAACGTTCTGCGCTTTCAACGCGATCAGCTGTCCGCGCTCATCTGTGGCGGCCAGTTCGCTGTCCTTGGCGCGCGCTTCGCCGATGATCCTGCGGCGCACGAGCACGACGAGCGAGATCGCCGTGAACGAGCCGCCCATGCCGCTGAAAAAGCCCGCAATGCGCGAGGGCAGGTGCGCTTCCTCCGGCAAAAACAGATTGCAGATCAGGCCGCCGATCAGCAAAACGAGGCCGACCGCCAGCAAAACCGTCATGTTCTTCTTTTCTCCCCATTTGCAGGTCATAGCAAAATCCTCCTTGGCATCCATGCCTGCCGCCCAATGCGGGGCGGCGTGTTCATCGCGGCGATGCCGCGTCGGGGCAGTCGTCGCTGTCGTCGAAAATATCCTCGATGGACAGGTTGAAATACCGCGCGAGCTTGAAGGCCAGCGCCAGAGAAGGGTTGTACTTTCCCTTTTCCAGCGAGATGACCGTCTGCCGCGATACGCCAAGCGCCTGCGCCAAATCCTCCTGACGGATGGCGTGCTGCCTGCGCAGTTCTTCCAGTTGGTTTTTCATGAATGAAACTCCTTCGATCGATCAAAAATAAAGCTTGCTTTACATGAACAGCATAGCACTTGAAAACGGAAATGTCAAGGACGTTTTACATAAAAAATGCGAAATGAGATGAAAAACAGTCCCACGCGTTGACGCGGGACTGATATTTTTTATTTTTTCCCCTCCACGGCCTCAAACGCCTCTCTCGGCGACTTGAACCCGAAGAGCACTTCGAGCAGACCGTCGCCAAAACGATCCAGCATCAGGAACGGCAGCATGACGGCCAGACGCGCCGCGCCGAGATCCGGCTGGCTTGCGCCGACGTGAACATAGGTTTTGAAGCGGATCTCACCATCCTCCATATTCAGCTCAAAGTTGCCGTTGCGCATGTTGAAATTCACGCGCGTCAGATATTCTGCGACGGCCAGGCGGTTGTTTTCGTCGGCGGCGAGGGGAATGGTCGTCAACGTGGAAAAATTATCCTCGCGCACGAGCACAAGCATCTGCGCCGTTTGCAGGCGGCAGCGCAGTTTCATTCGGATGGTGAAAATGCCGCAGCCGGGCTTTTCCTCAAAGGCGGCGTTGATCCCCGAAACGGCAAAAAGTTCGCGCAGCATGTCTGCGATGGGCTGAGAATACGCCATGATGGTTCCTCCGTTTGCATGCAGGATAAAAACGTGATGCAGACAGTATACCCCGAAGCGGATGAAAATGTCAAACTGAACGAAAATGTGAAAGAAAGACGGATGAACTTTCAAAAAATGAAGAATTCAGATCCTTTTTGAAAGAAAAGTGGGAGAAAACGCTTGACAGATGCATTTGCATGCGCTATAATCCCACCATAAAAAATCAAACGGCGATGAAAGAGACGAGTACCCCGCGTTTTCAACCAGAGAGGCATGGCCGTCGGCTGAGAGCCATGTGCGGAAACCCCGTGGGAGGAAAGAACACTCTTGAGCCGGTGCGCTAACGCGTTTGCCCAGGCGCATCCGATGGATCCGCGTTAAGGATGAGAGGGGTTGCCGGGTGATGGCCGCAGGCAGCAACTTGGGTGGTACCGCGGGGTACGTTTACGATTGATCCCGTCCCGAGCAGAACGAATCTGTTCGGGACGGTTTTTCTTTTGGAAAAGCGCGCCGAACAGCCATGAGGATGCCCCGCCGGGGGCGAAAGGAAGGCTGAACGATATGCAGACGATGACAGGCAAAACCGAAGGAAAGCACAGCGCGCTTTTGGAAGTGCTGGCGATGGAGACAGGCGAGCGGGCGGCGGTGCATGGCCTTGTGCACACGCTGCGCGATTTGGGCGATGTGCGCTTTGCGCTGCTGCGCATGCCGCAGGGCGTGCTGCAATGCGTGCTGGGCGCGGATGAAGACGTTCGCGACGGCGACGCGGTGGAGATCAGCGGCGAAGTGGTGCGCGACGAGCGTGCGCCGGGCGGCGCGGAGCTGCATGCGCAGAGCGTTAAGGTGCTCTCCCGCGCGGCGGAAGCCATGCCTGTGCCGATCGGCAAAAACAAGATGAACCTGTCGCTGGATACGGATTTGGCGCTGCGCTTTGTGACGCTGCGCAACCTCCGCAAGCGCGCGGTGTTTAAGATTCAGGAAGGCATTGTCCGCGGTTTCCGCGAGGCGCTGCAAAAAGAGGGATTCACGGAGATCCATTCCCCGAAGATCGTCGCGCAGAACGCGGAGGGCGGCGCGAACCTGTTCCGCATGGAATATTTCGGCCGCCGCGCGTATCTGGCCCAGAGCCCGCAGTTTTACAAGCAGGCGATGGTGCCGGTTTACGAGCGCGTGTTTGAGATCGGCCCGGTGTTCCGCGCGGAGAAGCACAACACCCAGCGCCATCTGAACGAATACACGTCGATGGATTTTGAAATGGGCTTCATCGACGGATTTGAGGACATCATGCAGATGGAAACGAAGGTGCTGCAAAACATCATGGCGGTGTTGAAAGCGGATTACGCGCCGCAGCTGGCCGCGCTGCATGTGTCTGTGCCGGATGTAACGAGCATTCCCGCCGTTCGGTTCGACGATGCGAAGCGCATGGTCAGCGAGAAATACGGCCGCGCGATTCGCGACCCGTTTGACCTTGAGCCGGAGGAAGAGCAGCTCATCAGCCGCCTGTTTGCGGAGGAATACGGCAGCGAGTTTGTGTTTGTCACGCATTATCCGAGCAAGAAGCGTCCGTTCTATGCGGCGGACGATCCGGAAGATCCGCGTTACACGCTTTCTTTCGACCTGCTCTTCCGCGGGCTGGAGGTCACGACGGGCGGCCAGCGCATTCACGATTACGACGCGCAGGTGGCGAAGCTCATCAAGAAGGGCATGAACCCGGAGGATTTTGCGGGCTATCTGATGATTCACAAATACGGCACGTGTCCGCACGGCGGTCTGGGCTTGGGGCTTGAGCGGCTGACGGCGCGTCTGCTGGGCGAAAACAACGTGCGCGAGACGTGTCTGTTCCCGCGCGACCAGCAGAGAATCGAGCCGTAAGAGTTGGGAGGACGTTGGGGCTCTGCCCCAAACCCCGCAAGGGAACTGAGCTCCCTTGACCTTCCGTAATGAAAAAAGCGAGGAATAAATATGGAAATCAACGACAAACTCGTTTCATATGTTGCCGAGCTGGCGCACCTGAAGCTGGACGACGATCAGCGCGCGCAGGCCGCGGCGGATCTGGCCCGCATGATCGGCTATGTAGACCAGCTTTCCGAGTTGGACACCGACGGCGTGGAGCCGATGAGCCACGCGTTTCCGGTGGTCAACGTATTCCGCGAGGACGAAGTGAAGCCCAGCATGGAGCGCGAACTGGTTTTGAAAAACGCGCCGAAGCAGAAAGAGGGCTGCTTCCTCGTTCCCAAAACGGTGGAGTAAGGAGGGCGAAACATGAGTTTATTTGATTTGACCGCCCTTGAGCTGGGCGCAAAGATACAGGCGGGCGAGGTCGGCGCGGTGGAAGCGACGCGCGCGTGCCTTGCGCGTATCGAAGCGAAAGAGCCGACGGTTCATGCGTTCGTGACGGTCACGCCGGAAGCGGCTGTTGCCCGTGCGGAAGACGTGCAGAAACGCATTCAGTCCGGCGAACTGACGCATCCGCTGGCGGGCGTGCCGATGGCGATCAAGGATTTGATTTCCACCAAAGGCGTGCGCACGACATGCTCGTCCAAAATGCTGGAAAACTATGTGCCCGTGTTCGACGCGACCGTCGTGCAGAAGCTGGACGCCATTGGCGCGGTCTGCCTGGGAAAGACGAACATGGATGAATTTGCAATGGGTTCGTCCACGGAGTCTTCCTATTTCGGCGTGACCCGCAACCCGTGGGATTTGACGCGCGTGCCGGGCGGTTCTTCCGGCGGCTCGGCGGCGGCTGTTGCGGCGCGCGAAGTGTTTTACGCGCTGGGCAGCGACACCGGCGGATCGATCCGCCAGCCCGCGTCCTTCTGCGGCGTCACGGGCATCAAGCCGACGTATGGCGCGGTTTCCCGTTACGGCCTGCTGGCCTATGCGTCGTCGCTGGATCAAATCGGCCCGCTGACGATTGACGCGCGGGACGCAGCTGCCGTCACTGCCGCATTGATGGGTAAAGATGAGATGGATGCGACGAGCGTCGCCGCGCCTGTGCCGGTTCTGCCGGAAAAAGCGCGGCTTGACGGTCTGCGCGTGGGCATTCCACAGGCGTATTTTGGGGAAGGACTCGACGCGGATGTCCGCGAGCGCGTGATGGACGCGGCGCATGAGTTGGAGCGTCTGGGCGCGACGCTCGTGGAAGTGGATATGCCGATTCTCAAGTATTCGATTCCGGCGTACTACATTTTGGCCTGCGCGGAAGCGAGCAGCAACCTGTCCCGTTACGACGGCGTGAAATACGGTTTCCGTCCGGCGCATTTCGAGGATTTGCACGACCTTTATCTGACCGCCAGAAGCGAGGGCTTCGGCGCGGAGGTCAAGCGGCGCATTATGCTCGGCGCGTTTGCGCTGTCCTCCGGCTACTATGACGCCTACTACAATAAAGCGCTGCGCGTGAAGGCGCTCATCAAGCAGGGGTTTGACGCGTGCTTTGAAAAAGCGGATATCCTGCTGACCCCGGCCGCGCCGACGACGGCGTATCCGCTGGGGGCGCACACGGACGACCCGATTCAGATGTATTTGGGCGATATTTACACGGTTTCCGTCAACATGGCGGGTCTGCCGGGTATGGTTGTGCCCTGCGGCACGGACAAAGCGGGTCTGCCCGTCGGCGCGCAGCTGATTGCGCCCGCGTTTGGCGAACAGAAGCTCTTTGACGCGGCCTGCGCCTATCAGGTGCAGACGGCGTTCCACCGCAGCCGTCCGAAGGAGGATTGAGTCATGGCAACGTATGAAATGGTGATCGGCCTTGAAGTGCACGTCGAGCTGGCGACCAGGACGAAGATTTTCTGCGGCTGCACCACCAAATTCGGCGGCGCGCCCAACACGCATACCTGTCCGGTCTGCACGGGCATGCCCGGCACGCTCCCGGTTGCGAACAAAAAGGTCGTCGAGTTTGCCGTCGCGGCGGGTCTGGCGACGAACTGCGAGATTACGCGCTACAATAAATTTGACCGCAAAAACTATTTCTACCCCGATCTGCCCAAAGCGTACCAGATCAGCCAGCTGTATCTGCCGATCTGCCGCAACGGCCATGTCGATATCGTGACGGCGGCGGGCGCGAAATCCATCGGCATTCATGAAATCCACATGGAAGAGGACGCCGGCAAACTGGTGCATGATCCGTGGCTGGATGAAACGATGGTGGATTACAACCGCTGCGGCGTGCCGCTGCTGGAAATCGTCTCCGAACCGGACATGCGCTCGGCGGACGAGGTGATCGCCTATCTGACCAAACTGCGCCAGACGCTGCAATATCTCGGCGTTTCGGACTGCAAGATGCAGGAGGGTTCGCTGCGCGCGGATGTGAACCTCTCCGTGCGCCCGGTCGGCCAAAAGGAATTCGGCACGCGCACCGAGATGAAGAACATCAACAGTTTCAAGGCGATTGCGCGCGCGATTGCGGGCGAGTACCGCCGTCAGGTGGAACTCATCGAGGACGGCGGGCAGGTGAAGCAACAGACCCGCCGCTGGGACGACAACAAGGATGCGTCGTTTGCGATGCGCTCCAAGGAGAACGCGCAGGATTACCGCTATTTCCCGGAACCGGATCTGCCGCCGATTGAGATTTCACAATCGTTTATCGACGCGGTGCGCGCCCGTCAGCCAGAACTGGCAGAAGCAAAGGCTGCCCGCTATCAGCAGGAATTTGGCCTGCCGGAATATGACGCGCGGATCTTGACGGAAGAAAAACCGATGGCCGACCTGTTTGAGCGGGCGGCGGCGGTCTGCGGCAAGCCGAAGGAAGCTTCCAACTGGATCATGGGCGAGACGATGGCGATGATGAAGGAAAAAGCCGTTCTGCCCGAAAACCTGATGCTTTCCGGCGAGGCGCTGGGCGCGATCATCCGCGCGGTGGCGGACGGGCGCATCAGCCGCCAGAGCGCGCGCGAGGCGTTTGCCTATGCGTTCGACGGCGGCGAGGATATCGAAGGCTATATCAAGACGCACGGGCTTGAGATGGTCAGCGACGATTCGGCCTACGAACAGATTCTCGCCGAAGTGCTGACGAAGTGCGAAAAGGACGTCGCGGCCTATCGCGCGGGCAACGAAAAGGTGTTCGGTTTCCTCGTCGGACAGGCGATGAAAGCGCTTCGCGGCAAGGCCGACCCGAAGAAGATCAACGAGATGCTCAGGAAGATGCTAAAACAGTAAATCGACGGGGAACGTTGGGACTCCGTCCCAAACCCTGCCAGAAACCTGAGGTTTCTGGACTTCCCTCCTTGAAAAAGGAGGGATTTATTATGGAAAAAACGATGCAAAAAATATAAGAAAGCGCGAACTGCGCGTCTGCGATGACGCCGTATTCGACTTAGGAAGTGACAATAGGTGCAAAAACAATCGGTTTTTACGGCAAAAACGAAAGAAAAACGAAAAAATCATCAAAAACACTTGCGAAAATGACGCGGCATGCGTATAATGAAGGGGCTGAAATTGCATTTTCCATGTCAAACATATAAGCGTTAAGGAGGACGTAATCCATGTCTTACGTTGACGAGGTCTATGAGCGCGTGGTGCGCGAAAATCCCAGCCAGCCGGAGTTTCATCAGGCCGTTCGCGAGGTGCTTGATTCCCTGCGCGCGGTGATTGAGCGCAACGAAGAGAAGTATCGCAAGGAAGCGCTTCTTGAACGCCTGACCATGCCGGAGCGCCAGATCCTTTTCCGCGTGCCGTGGGTGGATGACAAGGGCCAGGTGCAGGTCAACAACGCGTTCCGCGTGCAGTTTTCCAGCGCCATCGGCCCGTATAAGGGCGGCCTGCGCCTGCATCCGAGTGTGAATCTGGGCATCATCAAATTCCTTGGCTTTGAGCAGACTTTCAAAAACTCCCTGACCGGCCTGCCCATCGGCGGCGGCAAGGGCGGCAGCGATTTCGATCCGAAGGGCAAGAGCGATCGCGAGGTGATGGCATTCTGCCAGAGCTTCATGACCGAATTGTATAGGTATATCGGCGCGGATGTGGACGTTCCGGCGGGCGACATCGGCACGGGCGCGCGCGAAATCGGCTATCTCTACGGCCAGTATAAGCGCCTGACGGGCCGTTATGAAGGTGTGCTCACGGGCAAAGGCCTGTCTTACGGCGGCTCTCTGGCGCGCACGGAGGCGACGGGCTACGGCCTGTTGTACCTGACGCAGGCGATGCTGACGGCCAACGGCCACGACATTGCGGGCAAGACGGTCGCGGTTTCCGGTGCGGGCAACGTTGCCATCTACGCGGTGCAGAAGGCCGAGCAGCTGGGCGCAAAGGTTGTCACCGTGTCCGATTCCACGGGCTGGATTTACGATCCGGAAGGCATCGACGTGGCGCTGCTCAAGGATGTGAAGGAAGTGCGCCGCGCGCGCCTGACGGAGTACGCCGCCGCCCGCAAGAGCGCGGTGTATCACGAGGGCCGCGGCGTGTTCACCGTCAAGTGCGACGTGGCGCTGCCGTGTGCGACGCAGAACGAGTTGCGTCTGGAAGACGCGAAGGCGCTGGTTGAAAACGGCTGCATCGCCGTGGCCGAGGGCGCGAACATGCCCACCACGCTGGAGGCGACCGATTATCTCCGCGAGCACGGCGTGCTCTTTGCGCCGGGCAAGGCGGCCAACGCGGGCGGCGTGGCGACCAGCGCGCTGGAAATGAGCCAGAACTCCATGCGTCTGAGCTGGTCGTTCGACGAGGTGGATGCAAAGCTCAAGGATATCATGGTGAACATCTTCAATAACATCGACAGCGCCGCCAAGGAATACGGCATGCCGGGCAACTACGTGGCAGGCGCGAATATCGCGGGCTTCCTCAAGGTGGCCAACGCGATGGAAGCGCAGGGCGTGGTCTGATCTTTGTAAAACTGCACAAAAAATCACAGCCTTTTGCTTTCAAGCAAAAGGCTGTTTTTTGGCGCATAACTAGGCGAATAAAGTGAGCGCTTGTTACAAAAAAATGAATGATTTTGATAAAAATAACGCGATTCCGCCGAAAAAAACGCAGGATTTCCGTTGACTTTGTGAGCAGATATGGATATAATGACCTGTATGCGGGTAGAAAAAAGCGATGCGACTTGCTTTTTCGCCCACAAAGTCAAGGAGGAAGAACAATGAACAAAATCAAGATGCTCAGCCTGCTGGCTGCGGCCGCCGTGATGACGGGCAGTGTGGCGATGGCCGAGACCTATTCTGCGACGGGCAACGGCTATCACGGCGAAATGACCGTGGACGTGACCATCGAGAACGGCACCATCACCGATGTGGCGCTGGGCGACAACCACGAGACGAACGTCGTTATCGACCGTGCGTTCCCGGTGATCCGCGAGCGCATTCTTGAAGCGAATACTGCGGATGTGGACAGCGTGTCTGCCGCGACCTTCTCTTCTTACGCGATCAAGACTGCCGTGGCTGATGCGATGAAGCAGGCCGGTCTGGAAGCGCCGACCGTTTCCATGCAGAACGCCGAGAAGCCGGCGACCGAGCGCGCGGCCGAGGAATGCGACATCGTGATCGTCGGCGGCGGCCCTGCGGGTCTGGCTGCGGCGATCAGCGCCAAGCAGACCAATGCGGATAAGAACGTCATCCTCGTTGAAAAGCTGGATATTCTCAGCGGCAACGGCAAGTTCGACATGAACTTCTTCGACATGATCAACACCGAGGCTCAGAAGGCCGCGGGCAACGACGAGTGGGTCGGCGAGGCCGGTCTGGCGAAGTTCATCGAGGAAAAGAGCGCCAACGGTGAATCTGCCGAGCGCATTCAGGTTTGGGCGAACGAGGAATACGGCATTGACGCGTGGCTGCGCGCAATGGGTGTCGAGCTGAATTACAACTATGGCGGCACCAACCACATGGCCGAGGATAACCAGTATTCCGGCGAGGTTATTCAGGCGGGCTTGGAGAAGGCTGCGGCTGAGCTGGGCGTGGATGTGCGCACCGGCACCAAGGGCATGGATCTCGTGATGGAAGATGGCGTCTGCAAGGGCGTGGTTGTTACCAACAACGCGAACGAGACGTATACCATCAATGCCAAGAGCACCATTATCGCAACCGGCGGCTTCTGCTCCAACAAGGAGCTGCTTGCCGAGTATGCGCCGGGCTACGAGGTGTTTAATACCTCTAACCAGATGGGCACAACGGGCGACTTCGTGAAGGTCTTCGAGCAGAATGGTTTCAAGATGGAGAACATGGGCAAGATGAGCTTCTTCTCCAACATCATCGTGCCGTATCGCGATTTGACCGGCGGCGCGGACATGAACCTGCTGGCCAACAACGAGGGTACGCTCCTGCCGAACAAGTCCGGCATGGATCGCGGCACCATGATTCAGGAACAGCCGAATGGCGCGGCCTACTACATCACCGACAAGACCGGCTATGATTCCTTCTACCGTATCCGCAAGCATGTGGGTCTGGGCTACTATTCCGAGGGCGCGACCCTTGAAGAGCTGGCCGAGAAGCTGGGCATCGATGCCGAGGGTCTGAAGGCTTCCGTCGAGCAGTATAATGCCGACGCGGCGGCAGGCACGGAGAACGCGCAGGTTGCGGCTGTGCCGAAGCGTGCGCTGGATGCAGAGGGTCCGTATTACGGCGTGCGCGTCGAGGCGGCCAACCACATGACCAAGGGCGGCGTGGTCTGCAACGAGAACGCTCAGGTTCTGAACGCGGATGACACCGTTGTGCCGGGCCTGTATGCGGCCGGCGAGGTGACCTGGCAGGGCGGCGGCTATTCCGAGTCCGTCTGCTTCGGCAAGGTTGCGGGCGCTCAGGCGGCTATGGCGGAGTAAAACCCATCAAGAGAAGAGAGACTGCTGAAAACGGCGGTCTCTCTTTTTGAATGATTTGAAATGAAGATTTCGATGAAAAGCCAAATCGGCTTTTTATGATGGACCCGGCAGGAAAAAACGTTTGTGTTCGCGAACATTATAAATCAGTATGTCTTAATTCATCGCGGAAGCGGGGAAACAGCATTCATGAAATTCACCAAAATGCAAGGACTGGGCAACGACTACATCTATATCAACGCGTTTGAAGAGCAGGCAGACGATCTGCCGGCGCTGGCGCGGCGCATGAGCGACAGGCATTTCGGCGTGGGCGGCGACGGGCTGGTGCTCATCGCGCCGAGCGACAAGGCGGATTTCCGCATGATCATGTACAACGCGGATGGTTCGCGCGGAGCGATGTGCGGCAACGCAAGTCGATGCGTCGCGAAATACGTATACGACCGCGGCATGACGGACAAAACGGTGGTGACGCTGGAAACCGATTCCGGCGTGAAGACGCTCAACCTGACCGTGGAAAATGGAAAGACGAAGACCGTCTGCGTGGATATGGGCGCGCCGATATTGGCCTGCGAGGATGTGCCGTGCCTGCTGGGACGCGGCATGGTGAAACGATCGCCGATCACGGTTTTGGGGCGCACGTTCGAGCTGACGCCCGTATCGATGGGCAATCCGCATGGCGTGATTTTCCTGGATGAACCCGTGGAAATGTTTGAACTGACGAAATACGGCCCGGCGCTGGAAAACCATCCGGCGTTCCCGAAAAAAGTGAATATTGAGTTTGTAAACGTCCTTTCGTCCGATCGGCTTCGGATGCGCGTGTGGGAGCGTGGCAGCGGCGTGACGCTGGCCTGCGGCACAGGCTCCTGCGCGGCGCTGGTTGCGGCGAGCCTGTGCGGGATGACCGGGCGCGAAGCGGAGATTGAGCTGGACGGCGGCGCGCTGCACGACAGGTGGGATGACCGGACGGGGCATGTGTTCATGACAGGCCCGGCCGCGTTTGTGTTCGATGGGGAATACGAGGCATAACACGGAAAGCGAGGAAGGCCCATGACGCTGGTGACTCAGGCGGTTATTTTCGCGGCGCAGGCGCACGACGGCGCGGCGCGCAAGGGGAGCGAAATCCCCTACATCGTCCATCCGATGGAGGTGGTTGCGATTGCCTCCACGATGACGGATGATCCGCAGGTGCTGGCCGCGGCCGCGCTGCATGACGTGATGGAGGACTGCGGCGTGACGTTCGACGCGCTCAGCGAGCGGTTCGGCGTGCGCGTCGCGGGGCTGGTCTGCGAAGAGAGCCAGCGCGCCTGCGGCGATCCCTGCCTGACGTGGAACGCCCGCAAGCTGAGCGCGGTCAAGCGCATCTGCGGCGGCTGCCGTGCGACGAAGATCATCGCGCTTTCCGACAAACTGAGCAACATGCGCGCCATCAGCCGGGATTTTGCCCGCGACGGCGAGGCCATGTTCCTGAAATTTCATCAGCACGACAAGCGCCGCCACGCGTGGTATTATCGCAGCTGCGCAGCGGGATTGCGGGACGAACTGGGCGAAACTGACGCGTGGCGCGAACTGGACACGCTGGTGGAACAGGTGTTTGACGGCGTGGAAAGCCTCGCGCCGGACGACGCGGCGCTTCCGCATGGAGACGCATGCGCGGTATGAACAGATTTACGAACAAAAAACGCGAAACCGCTTGACAAAATTCGTCATTTCCTGTATCATAAACGACTGGTTCAGAGACGGTTTGCGTCCGCCGAAGGCGGCGCATGCGCATGTCTATCATGGCGGCTTTTTGCCGCTTTTGCTTTGAAAGGGGTTGAACCTTCCATGGTCCGTGCGATTGTTGGCGCGAATTGGGGCGACGAGGGCAAGGGCAAGATCACCGATATGCTGGCCTCCGAGTCTGACATTGTGGTTCGTTTCCAAGGCGGCGCGAATGCCGGTCATACCATCATCAATGATTATGGCCGTTTTGCGCTCCATCTGCTGCCCAGCGGCGTGTGTACGCCGGGCGTGGTCAACGTGCTTGGCCCGGGCGTTGCGCTGGATATCGAGTTTTTCCTCAAGGAGCTTGCCGCTGTTGAGCAGCAGGGTCTGCCCGCGCCGAAGATCCTGATTTCCGAGCGCGCGCAGGTGCTCATGCCGTATCATGTCGCGCTGGACTGCTATGAAGAGGAACGTCTGGGCAAGAATTCCTTTGGTTCAACCAAGTCCGGCATTGCGCCGTTCTACGGCGACAAGTTCCAGAAGATCGGCCTTCAGGTCTGCCAGCTCTACTATCCGGACGTGCTGCGTGAAAAGCTGGCGCATGCGCTGGATATCAAGAACGCGATGATCGTGAACCTCTATCACAGGGAGCCGGTCGATCTGGAAGCGCTGATTGCCAAGCTGACCGAGCTGGCCGAGCGCATCCGTCCGTTTGTGGCGGATACGGACGCGTACATGATGCAGGCGGTTCGCGACGGCAAGAAGATTCTGCTGGAAGGCCAGCTGGGCACGCTGCGCGATCCGGATCACGGCATTTATCCGATGGTCACGTCTTCCTCGCCGCTGGCGGGCTACGGCCCGGTGGGCGCAGGCGTTCCGGTATGGAGCATCAAGGAAGTCATTGCGGTTACGAAGGCGTATTCTTCCTGCGTGGGCGCCGGCCCGTTCACAACGGAGCTGTTCGGCGACGAAGCGGAAGAGCTGCGCAAGCGCGGCGGCGACCGCGGCGAATATGGCGCAACGACGGGGCGTCCGCGCCGCGTGGGCTGGTTCGATTGTGTGGCGACGCGTTACGGCTGCGAGATGCAGGGTGCGACGGAAGTCGCGATGACCAACCTCGACGTGCTGGGCTATCTGGACGAGATTCCGGTGTGCGTGGCTTACGAGATGAACGGCGAGCGTGTGGACAACTTCCCCGTCACGCCGAAGCTGGAGCAGTGCAAGCCGATTTACGTCAAGCTGCCGGGCTGGAAGAGCGACACGCGCGGCATCACGAAGTTTGAGGATCTGCCGGAGAACGCGCGCCACTACGTCGAGTTCCTGGAGAAGGAAGTCGGCTGTCCGTTCAAGCTGATTTCCAACGGACCGCGCCGCGACGAGATCATTTATCGGTAAAAAGAACGGGGAGAGACGATAGGGGACGTCGGCCCCTAAAATCCCTGCCAGGAACCGGAGGTTCTTGGATTTCCCACTACGTATTATGACAAATTCATGTATCTCGAAGAGATACATGGGGAGGAAGGTGCAGGGAACACAGTTCCCTGCCGGGGTTTGGGGCAGTGCCCCAAGCGTCCACTTGAAAGGAGAGAACAGTATGCAGTATACCGCGGCGATGAAGCAGATGCCGATGCAGGGCCTGTTCTCTTTTTTCCTGTTCCGTCGTCATTTTTGAGAAAGCCGCCGTTTTGGCGGCTTTCTTTTTGCACAGATGGGCGATTGACGGACGGACGACGGAAGTGTATAATATACAAAGATATACACATAATATTCATCTTATATTCAACCTGACAGTGAAAGGGAGAGTGCGCCGATGGCAACTTTGATTCTGGAGGACGGCACCCGATACACGGGTACGTTATTCGGCCATAAGGCCCCGGTGACGGGCGAGGTGGTCTTTACGACCGGCATGACCGGCTATCAGGAAACGCTGACCGATCCATCCTACTGCGGCCAGATTGTCTGCATGACCTATCCGCTCATTGGCAACGTGGGCGTCAACGATATCGACAACGAGAGCGCGGGCGTGAAAATGCGCGGCTTTATCGTCTCCGAGCTTTGCGATGTGCCGAGCAACTGGCAGATGAAAAAGACGCTCGATCAATATCTGGACGAGCAGGGCGTGACCGGCCTTTACGGCGTGGATACCCGCGCGCTGACCAAGCACGTGCGCGTTTACGGCACGCTGCGCGGCCGCATCGTCGAGGGAGAAGCGACGGAAGCCGACCTCGAACTGGCCAAATCGTTTGAGATGCACGACCAGGTGGCGCAGTGCACGTGCAAAGAAGCCTACAAAGTGCCGGGCGAGGGCAAGTATCACATCGCGGTGATGGATTTCGGCCTCAAGCGCGGCATTCTGCGCAGCCTGCATGACCGCGGCTGTTCGCTGACGGTCTTCCCGGCGGACACCCCGGCGAGCGAAATTCTCGCTTCCGGCTGCGACGGCGTGATGCTCACCAACGGCCCCGGAGATCCGCAGGATAACCCGAAGGCCATCGCGGCTATCCGCGAACTGATGGGCAAAAAGCCGGTATTCGGCATCTGCCTGGGCCATCAGCTGATGGCGCTGGCGATGGGCGGGCGCACGGTGCAGATGAAATACGGCCACCATGGCGCGAACCATCCGGTCAAGGATCTGGCGCGCGGCACGTGCTCCGTCACGGCGCAGAACCACTGCTTCATGGTCGATCCGGAGCGCCTGCCGGAGGGCGCGGTCGTCAGCCACGTGAACTGGAACGACCAGACCGTCGAGGGCGTGCGCTACACGGATAAGAACGCGTTCTCCGTGCAGTTCCATCCGGAAGCCTGCGGCGGCCCGCGCGAGACGGCGTATCTGTTCGACGATTTCCTGACCATGGTGGAGAAGAGCAAGTAAGAGGGGGATACGAGCATGCCTAAGAATCCGAATATCCGCAAAGTGCTGGTCATCGGCTCCGGCCCGATTGTCATCGGTCAGGCGGCCGAGTTTGACTACGCCGGCACGCAGGCCTGCCGCGTCCTGAAGGAAGAGGGCGTGGAGGTCGTGCTGGTCAACAGCAACCCGGCGACCATCATGACTGATACCGACATTGCCGACAAGGTTTATCTGGAGCCGCTGACGGCGGGCTCGCTGGAAAAGATCATCGCGCGCGAACGGCCGGACAGCCTTCTGGCCTCGCTGGGCGGGCAGACGGGCCTGAATCTGGCGATGGAGCTGGATGAAAAGGGCATTTTGCAGAAATACAACGTGCAGCTTTTGGGCACGAAAATCGATTCCATCCGCCGCGCCGAAGACCGTGAGGATTTCAAAAACATGATGCTCGCCATCGGCGAACCCTGCATCGATTCGGTCATTGTTCACGACGTGCAAAGCTCGGTGGATTTTGCCAACGAATACGGCTATCCGGTCATCGTGCGCCCGGCCTATACGCTCGGCGGAACGGGCGGCGGCATTGCGGAGGACGAGAAGCAGCTGCGCGAAATCTGCGCGGACGGCCTGCGTTCCTCCCGCGTGCATGAAAACCTGATCGAGCGCAGCGTCGCGGGCTGGAAGGAAATCGAATACGAGGTCATCCGCGACGGCGCGGGCAACTGCATCACCGTCTGCAACATGGAGAATTTCGATCCGGTCGGCGTACACACGGGCGATTCCATCGTCGTCGCGCCGAGCCAGACTTTGCGCGATCCGGAACACCAAATGCTGCGCAGCGCGTCGCTGAACATCATCAGCGCGCTGGGCATCGAGGGCGGCTGTAACGTGCAGTACGCGCTCAGCCCGGACAGCATGCAGTATTATGTCATCGAGGTCAACCCGCGCGTGTCGCGCTCCTCGGCGCTGGCCTCCAAGGCGACGGGCTACCCGATCGCCAAGGTCACGACCCGCATTGCGCTGGGCTATACGCTGGATGAAATCGTCAACGGCGTGACGGGGCAGACCTACGCCTGCGCCGAGCCGACGCTTGACTATGTGGTGCTCAAATTCCCGCGCTGGCCGTTCGACAAATTCGTCTATGCCGACAAGCACATCGGCACGAAGATGAAGGCGACGGGCGAAATCATGGCCATTGGCACGAACTTTGAAAACGCGCTGCTCAAGGCCGTGCGCTCGTTGGAGATGGGCAAGGACAGCCTTGTCACCCCGTCGCTGGAAGCGCTCACCGACGACGAGCTGGAAACCAAACTGCACAGCATCGACACCGAGCGTTCCTTCGTCGTGGCGGAAGCGCTTCGCCGCGGCGTGACGATGGAACACATCCACGAGATTACAAAGATCGATATCTGGTTTCTCAAAAAGGTGCAGAATATCGTCCGCATGGAGCAGAAAATCCGCGCGCTGGGCAGCATGGCCGCGCTGGACGCGGAAACGATGATGGCCGCCAAAAAGATGGGCATGGCGGACAGCGCCATCGCGCGCTTTGTCGGCTGCAAGACGGCGGATATCCGCATGCTGCGCGCCCGCCTGAACGTGCAGCCCGCTTTCCGCATGGTCGATACCTGCGGCGGCGAGTTTGAGGCCGTCAGCCCGTATTTTTACAGCACTTACGGCACGGAGACCGAGGCGAAAAACAGCGGCCGCAAGACCGTCGTCGTGCTCGGTTCCGGCCCGATCCGCATCGGTCAGGGCATCGAATTCGACTACTGCTCGGTGCACTGCGTCTGGGCGCTCAAGCGCGCGGGCTTCGACACCGTCATCATCAACAATAACCCGGAGACCGTTTCCACCGACTTTGATACCTCCGACCGCCTGTATTTCGAGCCGCTCACGCCGGAAGACGTGATGAACGTGCTTGAAATCGAACGGCCGGTCGGCGTGGTCTGCCAGTTCGGCGGCCAGACGGCCATCAAGCTGGCCAAGGCGGTGCGCGAGGCAGGTTACAGCATTCTCGGCACGGATTTGGGCGACATCGATGCGGCGGAAGACCGTGAGCTGTTCAACGAACTGCTGACCCGGCTGGGCATTCCCCAGCCGAAGGGCACGACTGTTTTCACCGCGGACGAAGCGGCTGAGGCGGCGGCGGAGCTGGGCTATCCGGTGCTCGTGCGGCCGAGCTATGTGCTCGGCGGCCAGGGTATGGAAATCGCCTATGACGAAAAGCACATCCGCGAATACATGTCCATCATCAACATGAACGTGCAGGAACACCCGATTTTGGTGGATAAGTATCTGCTTGGCCGCGAAATCGAGGTGGACGCAATCTGCGACGGCGAGAACGTGCTGATTCCGGGCATCATGGAGCACATCGAGCGCGCGGGCATTCACTCCGGCGACTCCATTTCCGTTTACCCGCCGCAGCATCTCGCGCCGCGCATTCAGCGCATGGTGACGGATTACACGATCAACATCGCGCGCAGCCTGCACGTGCGCGGTCTGGTGAATATCCAGTTTATCGAGTATGCGGGCGACCTGTATATCATCGAGGTCAACCCGCGCTCCTCCCGCACCGTGCCGTATATCTCCAAGGTCACGGGCATTCCGATCGTTGAGCTGGGTGTGCGCGCGTCGCTGGGCGAAAAGGTGCCGGAGATGGGCTTTGGCACGGGATTGTATCCGCCCGCGCCGACGGTCGCGGTCAAGATGCCGGTATTCAGCTTTGAAAAACTGCCGGAGGTCGAGGTCAGCCTTGGGCCGGAGATGAAATCCACCGGCGAGGCGCTGGGCCTTGCGGAGACGGCGGAGGAAGCCTATCTCAAGGGCTTTGCCTCCACGAAGATGGCGATTCCGAAGCCGGAGGAGGGCGGCGTGCTGTTCTCCATCGCGGATCACGACAAGCGCGAAGGGCTTGAGCTGGCCGAAACCTTTGCGGCGCTCGGCTTTGAGATCTACGCCACGACAGGCACGGCGCACATGCTCAACCACAACTACGTCGGCGCGCAGCCCGTGCCGCGCCCCGGCGAGGACACGGACGAGCTGGCGAAGCTCTTTGATTCCGGCAAAATCCGTCTGATTATCGCCACGCCGACGCATGGCCGCGACCCGATGCGCGCGGGCTTCCGTCTGCGCCGCATGGCGGTCGAATACGGCATTGCCTGCGTGACGAGCATCGACACGGCAAAATTGCTGATGAAGTGCGTGAAACTGGGCAAGAAGGCGGAGGATGTGCCGCCGCTGGGTCTGCATGATTTGATTCTGTAAAGGGTGACGCTTGGGGCTTTGCCCCAAACCCCAGCAGGGACCTGAGGTTCCTGCATCTCCCATATTTTTTATCGCTTCGCGATAAAAAGACATATAAAAAGATGGCTGTATGTTCGATATCGAACAAGCAGCCATTTTTTTTGTTATTTTTCCTTATCGCGAAGCGATAAGAAGCGGAAGGTCAAGGGAACTCAGTTCCCTTGTGGGGTTTGGGGCAAAGCCCCATGTCGTTCTCCCATCAGCCCCACCACGCACAGCGGCGCAAGCATCGGCGTGGAGAGGAAGAAACGGAAATCCGTCGAGCTGGAGAGCACCGCGCATGTAGCGAGGTTATAGGCAATCAGCATCGCGGGAAGCAGAAGGGCGCTGAGCGGCTGCCGCCGGGCGAACAGCACGCAGCAGATCATCACCAGCATCAGCGCGAAACCGGGATTCCATGTCAGCCACGCGAAAACCGGTTCGGCGCTCAAACGGTTGACGTAGCCCAGCGCGCGGTTCAGCAGGCTGGACGGAATCTCGGATGCCAGGCCGAAGGATTCGGCGCCGGGATCGATGTACGGCGAAATCCGCCAGTAGGCATCGCAAAACGGCCACAGCGGCATCTGCATCAGGTAACCCAGCGCCTCGATCGCCAGTGCCGGTTCCTTCACGGCGGCGCGCAGAGCGAAGCCGTAAACCTGCAAAAGCGTGTAGGGCTTGTTGAAATAAATCGTTCCGGCGTACCACTTGATGTCGTTCCAGTCGCCGACGGAGTTGTGCTCCACATAGACTGAGCGCGGCGCGACGTCTTCCAGAAACTCGACGGTTTCGTCATCGAGGGATTCCGGCGCCTGATCATAGATGTTGGCCAGGATCGTCATCGGAACGCCGAACGTCTCGTCCAGCTGCGTGCGCTGGCGCTCGATGCCAAACGCCTGATACAGCGGCCCGCGAATGCCCAGCGTCATCAGCACGGCGATAAGCAGGGCGGGCAGAATGCGTTTCCACCTTTGGGGCAGAGCGATCAGCAGCCACGCGCCCGCGGCCAAAGCCATCGCCACGCCGTTGTGCCGCAGAATGGCGCACAGGCTGAGCGTCGCGCCAAGCGCGAGACAGCGCGCGGGGGAAAGGCTTTCCCCCTGTGAAAAATGCACATCCAGCAGTTGCGCGCCCAGAAACAGAGCGGCAATCGCGAACGCGCAGTCCTTCCACGGGAAAAGCATGATGTTGCTGATGGACGGATTCAGGTTCAGATACGCCGTGATGACGAGAATCACCCATTTGGGTATGCGCCACCGCGCCAGCACATCGGCGGTATAGCCGACGGCAAGCGCATAGCAAAGTCCCTGCACGGCCAGCATGAACGCGGGATGATCGACGAGCTTGAGCAGCGCAGCCATTATCAGGGTGTGCAGCGCGGGATGCCAATCCGTGTAGGGCATAACGCCCTGAATCTGCCGCCATTGATAGACTGTGTCCGACGAGAAGCCGCCGGGAAAATACGCGACTAGGTAGACGGCGTAGACCAACGCGCTGCATCCGGCGGCGAGGAGGAACACGCGGCGGTTTGGCCGGTCTGCCCGTTCGGCGACGTCGAGCTTCACGGTTCGGCACGCCTTTGCGCCCAGCAGCAGCGCGGCCAGCGCCGCAAACGCAATGCCCGCAAAAACGGGAATGGGCATCGCGTCGTGATGCATCAGCAGGGCGACAAAAGCGATATAGACGGCTACCAGCAGCGTCATCGCGCCGTAGGCAAGCGTGGCGAAGGGATTACTTTTCATCTTTGTCCTCGTGATAGCTCTCCTCGGTGTTGATGTTCCACAGAGCCGCCTTTTCGGAACTGCCGGAGCGATAGAGCTGGGAGGCTGTCAGTGCGGTCAGCATGGAATGATCCATGTTGTTGTAGCGGTGCTGGCCGTTGCGGCCGATGCAGTAGAGATTGTCGATGCCGCAGAGCCAGCCGCGCACCTTGTCCATCTGCGCATACGCGCCGAAATAGGCCGGATACGCCTTCTTCACGCGGATGCGGATGCTGTCGCGCACGGGACAGCCCGCTTCCAGAATGCCGATGCGCTCGACTTCCTCCGTCGCCATGCGGATGAAATCCTCGTCGGACATCGCCCACATCTCGTCGCCCTCGTTGCAGAAATACTCAAGCCCGATCCAGACCGTGTGTTCCGGGTCTTTGACCATGTAAGGCGACCAGTTGTTGAAAATCTGCATGCGGCCGATTTTGGCGCTGCGGTCGTGGATGTAAATCCAGCAGTCCGGCACGATGTTGCCCAGCGTTTTGAGCTTGGTTTCGTTTTTGATTTTGAGCTTGTCCACCAGCAGACCCACCGTCATGAAATCGCGATAGGGCAGGGCGGCGGCGACGGCCTTCACATCCTCCGGCATGCCGGGCATAGCCTCGGCCAGGTCTTTGATGGGCATGCTGGAGAAGACCGCGTCGCACGGAATTTCCGCGCGCACGCCGTCCGCGCCCTCGGCGATGACGCTCGCGATGCGGCCGTTTTCGTCCCGCGTGAAGCCGACGGCGCGCGTGTTCATCTTCAACTCTGCGCCCAGCTTCTGCGCGTCGGCGGCCATCGTCTCCCAGAACTGACCGGGGCCGTATTTGGGATAGCTGAACCGCTCGATCAGCGAGGTTTCCACCCGGCCGTTTTCTTTGCGGAAGGGTTTGGTGACCGCGCTGGTGAAGACCTTCATCAGCGAAAGCCCCTTGACCCGCTGCGCGCCCCAATCCGGCGCGATCTGGCTCGGATGCACGCCCCAGAGGTTTTCCGTGTAATGCTCAAAAAACATCTCATAGAGCGGGCGGCCGAACTGGTTGATGTAGAAATTTTCCAGCGAGGTGACGGGCAGCTTGTGCATCCGCGCCGCCAGATAGCCGAAACCGGATTTCATCGTGCGCGCAAAACCCATGTTGATGAACGTCTGCGGTTTGACCGAAATCGGATAATCGAAAAACTTTTGCAGATAGTAGATGCGCGAAACGCGGTGACGCGAGAGCATCACCCGGTCTTCCCGCTCCGGGTCGGGGCCGCCGACGGAAAGCGGCACGTCGCGCGAGAGCACGCGGTCGTCCATCGACGGCGCTCCCTGCATCGGCATGATCTCCTGCCAAAGCGCGTTGACCTGCTCGTTCTTGGAGAAGAAGCGGTGGCCGCCCAGGTCGATGCGGCATCCGTTGTGGCGAACCGTGCGGGAAATGCCGCCGATTTCGCCGCTTTCTTCCAGCAGAATGACGCGCAGCTCGTTTCCGCTCTGCTTTTTGAGATCGTAGGCGGCGGTGAGCCCCGCCGGGCCTGCACCGATGATGACAACTGTTTTCATGGCTTTTGTTCCTTTTTTTATTCCAGTTTTTTTCTGTAATTGATGAGAGAAGCCGTAAAATGGAGGGGGAAAACGGACGCGCAATGCGTTTTCGCCTTTCCCATTCTTTATCGCGCTAAATATCGATAGAACCAGTGCTCACGCACGTCGCGGCAGATGAAGTTGTCCGTGTCCGCGTCGGGGTGAAGCACCGTGCCGAACGGATCGGCGGTAAGGAAAATTGTGCCCGCTTCGCGCACTTTGTAGATCCCCCGGCGGAACTCTTCAAGCGGCGTGACCGCACCGATCATCAGCAGTACGGCCAGCAGCGCGGCTGAAACCTTTCGGCGCGCGCTGCTGTGTTCTTCCGTCAGAAAACGAATGACAAACACGCATAACACGCAGAGCGCAGGGATGGACGCGCGCATGGAGAAATCCATGTTGTAGCCGATTTTGAACATCGGCGCGAGAATCAGCGAAAGCTGCGTCAGCCAGAAGACGCGGCTTTTCCCAAAGCGAGGCCCCATGACCAGCGAAAAACACGCGAATTCGACGATGTCAAACAGAATCAGCAGCCTGACCGCGCCGCCAAGCCCCAGCGAAACGATGTAGATGTCAAACCGGAGCGGCGCGCTGCCGGAAGCAGCGTTGGCCGAAAAATACAGCGCGAAGACCGGAAAAAGCCCGACAATGGCCAGCAGGTTGCGCCCGGTGAAGCATTCGTCCAGCAGCGCCCGAAAGCCGCGCGCCAGGCCCTGTTCCCGAATGCGGATTATCAGGCGGCAGACCGCCGTGCCGATGAAATACACCATCAGCCCCATCAGCGGCAGGGGAGAGAACGGAAACGCCGCCAGCCCGATGAGCGCAAACGAGCCAACGTCCTCAGGCGCGGATAAAAGCAGCATCGTTGCCAGCCAGGCCGGAACAGCCTGATTGTAAACCCAGAACAGACAGGTCGTGTTGGACGAAAACTGATAGCATTGCGCCCACCACTCGATCTGGTGCCGCCAGGCTTCCGGGGTGTAGCGCGCCATCAGCATATCCATGCCCGAAAAGAGCACGAAGACGATGAGCGACAGGCAGACTTTGCAGAGCGCCTGCACCTGCACGACGGCAAGCAGCAGCAGGAGGGTCAGCGCCAGAAACCAGACCGTCTGCACAAACAGCGCCGCGTTCGCCGCAGGCCACAGCCACGACGCGCCCATCAGCGCGGAAAGCAGCTTGCCGACCAGCGCAGGCAGAATCCAGAAACCGACGTAGTAATCCAGCGCGTAGGGCGTGCCGTCAAAATACACCGGCCAGCTGTGGTTGAGCAGGTCGTGAAAGATGGCGTTGCGTCCGTAGTGGTCTTCGTTTTGATAAAAATATCCGCCGATGCCGGAGAGAAATGTCCACGCCAGCGCGCAGAGCACAACGGCCAGCACCGCAGCAGGCGGCAGGGCGAAATCGTCCTCCGCGCTATGGCCGAAAAGATCAGTCTGTTCCCGCCTGCGGCAGTACAGCATGAACGCGGCGGCAATCGCCAGCACGCAGGGAACCGAGACGGGCAGACGCACCCACGTCAGCAGAAACGCGGCGGCGGGCAGAAGCAGCGTCGCCAGCGCCGCACAGCGCAGAGCGCGGCGGGAAAAGTGTATCATCATGATAAATCCTTTTGAAACGATAAAATATCGCATTTATTATAGCGCATTGCGCCGCAGTTGGCAAGAATAGAAGAAAAAAGCGAAAATGGGCGAATCTGCGCGGCTGTTTGTCCGTCTAATGGGCAAGTAGTAGATGAAAGGAGGAAGCGGGATGAACCGGCGGGCATTTGGCGAACGGGTCACGGCGATGCAGGGCAGTTTGTACCGCGTCGCGGCAAGCTATCTGCGCGGGGAGAGCGACAGGCTCGATGCGGTGGCGGAGGCGATTGCCAAGGCGTGGGAAAAGCGGCAGACCCTTCGGGATGAAGCTCTGTTCGCCACGTGGATGACACGGATTCTGATTCGGGTCTGTGTGGATATGCAGCGCAGACAGAAGCGGATGATTCCGACCGACGATGTGGCGGAAAGGACGGCGGAGGATGAGAAAGTTACGGCGCTGCGCGAGGCGATTGACAGCTTGCCGCAGAAGGCGCGCACGATGATCGTACTCCATTACATGGAGGGTTACGACGTGCGCGAAATCGCAAAGATGATGGGCACGACGAAGGGCGCGGTCTGCGCAGGACTTTCGCGCGCAAGGGACAAATTGCGCGCCTATCTGGAGGGGGATGCACGATGAAAAAAGCGGAATGGCAGGCGGTCTATGCGCCGCGCGGCGATGCGCTGGAAAGGCGGGTTCGCCAGACACTCGACGGGCTGGAAGAAAAAAACAGGTACGCGTATCCCAAACGGGGCGCTTTCATCGCGGCAGCGCTGGTTTTGGCGCTCATCACGGCGGCCGCCGTGGCGGCTGGGCTGACGCGCTCGGCCCGATACGACGCCAAGCGGCTGGCGTATCAGGCGCTGGAGGAAAAATACGGCTTTACGACGGATATGGAGAGCTTTTTCACCTGCACGGCGGAGGAGAAGGACGGGCAGACCGTCGTCACCTATCGCGCCAACAAAGATGTGGGCGATTTTGCGTGGAAGCTGGGCGATTACACCGTTACGATTCGGAACGGTCAGGCTGAGGCGAGTTGGTCAAACGACGGCGAAGCGGTCGGCGATGATTTCTCCTCCGATGTGTGGAATACGGCGCTTCTGGCGCGCGGCATCGCGCGGCGCAAAGCAGGGGAGGAATGGTATGAAATCACGGGCACGCTGCTTAAAACGGGAACGGATTTGAGCGATGCGGAAGAAGAAACCGCGCTCGTGCCGGAAGGGCTGAGCGGCGCGCGGCTGATGGATGAGGACGAGGCCGATGCGGCGAAGGCTCGAGATGCGGTTCGGGCGAAATACGGCCTGACGAAAGAAAACCTTGCGCTGTTTGACGCGTGGAAGCTGATGGAGAACGGAAAGACGCAGATCATATTTGTGCCGAACATCTCGGCGGAGGACGATGGGATATTGCTTGAAATCGACGACGAGACGGCCGCCGACAGGGCGTTTTCCAGACACAGCGAACGCATGGGACGCTATATGGTGGAATTTGGCGAGAACGGTGCGGTGCAGTCGGTTATCTGGACACACGACGGCGAAGAACTGCCGGATGTGACGGAAGCGACGTGGGGCCGGGCGAACGTCTACGACGCGAAATGCCTGACCGAGCTGGAAAAGCTGCTGGTGGATTTGCAGACCCTTCGGGTCGAATATCCCGACGACGGGTGGACGCGCACGCCGGAGGGCGACGCGGCGCTTGACGCGAGACGAGTTGCGGCAGGATTTAGCGCGGCACGTTACAACCACGTTCTCCCCGAACCCGGCATGCTGACCGAACAGGACGCGCTCGCGCTGGCGCGGCAGGTGTTGGAGAGCGACGGCGGGCTATCGGCGGATGTGCTCAATGATCCGGAAAGCGAGATGTACGCGGTCTGCACGCAGGAGGACGGAAAGACGGTTTGGACGGTGTGGCACCACAACGCCGTGGGTATCTGCGCCGTCGCCATCGACGCGGCGGATGGAACGATTCTCGACATGATCATCGATACGGGCATGGCCGGAAACGGCTGAGCCTGTTGGGGGCGAATGCCCCCTTCTTTTTTGCCTGCCGCAATCATACCCTCGACGGGGTGATGGGCGTGAACGGGATTTTCTGCATCATGATGCTTCTGGGGCTGCTTTACGCGGCGGCGACGGGGCGGGCGGATGCGGCTCAGCGCGCGCTGCTTTCCGGCGGCGGAGAAGCGGTCGCGCTGCTGCTGAATCTGGCGGGCGCGTATGCGTTTTTCGGCGGACTGCTGGGGGTTCTGCGGGCGTGCGGCGCGGCGGACGCGTTGGCGCGGGCGATGGAGAAACCGCTTTCGCGCCTGTTTCGTTTTGCGCCGGGGGAGGAGGAAGCGCTGAGCGATATCAGCCTGAATTTATCGGCCAACATGCTGGGTCTGGGCGGCGCGGCGACGCCGGCAGGCATATCGGCGATGAAGACCATGGCGCGCGCCAATCCGGACGGGCGGGCGAGCAACGCGATGATCCTTTTTCTGGTGGTGAATACGTCGAGCGTCCAGCTTCTGCCGACGACGATGATCGCCCTGCGCGCGCAGGCCGGAGCGGCCAATCCGGCGGATATCGTGCTGCCCACGCTGCTGGCGACGGCGGCTTCAACCGTGTGCGGCGTGGGAATCTGCCGTCTTCTGGCAGGGGGGAGCGCATGAGCGCGCTGTTTCTGCCGGCGCTCTGCATCGCGGTGATTCTGGCGGGGCTGTTGGCGCGGACGAACGTCTATGACGCATTTGTGCGCGGCGCAGAGGAGGGGTTGGCGACGCTGATACAGATTGCGCCGTGTCTGTGTGCGATTCTTTCCGCGACGGCGCTTTGGCGCGAAACGGGGCTGCTGACTGCGTTGACGGACGGACTGAAACCTGTGTTTGCGGCGCTTCGTCTGCCGGGCGAGGCGGCTTCCGTCGTGCTGCTTCGTCCGCTTTCCGGTTCGGCGGCGCTGGCGGCGGTGAACGACGTAATTCGCCAATGCGGCGTGGACAGCCGGGCGGCGCGGCTGGCGTGCGTCATCAGCGGGGCGAGCGAGACCGTGTTTTTTACCGCGTCGCTCTATCTGGGCGCGGCGGACGTCAAACGTGCGCGTCATGCCGTTCCCGCGGCGCTGCTGGCCTATGCGGCGGGGGTGCTGGCGGCGGCGCGGCTGGCTTGAAACAGGAGGTAAAAAGCGGTTGAAACCGTGTCGGCGCTTGACAGAAATCGTCGAATCGAATACAATAATCCAAAGTGGTTTTATATGCTTTTGACATCGCGATGCGGGCTTTCCGCTTGTGAAGGGAGGAAGGGGCCTTTCGGCCCTGAATATCAACATGGATAATCGCTCAAGAGGGTTCCGCGCGGCCGCCGCTGTGGTGATGCTGGTTTTTCTGCTCGCCGTTTCGGCTTTCGCTCTGGCAGAGGCAGACCCCATCCGCGTCTCCTCGCTCAGCGAGCCGCAGTCTGTCATTTCCGAACAGGATGTTTCCATCACCATCAAGGTCTATAACAGCAGCCAGACGGATATGACCGAGCAGATTGCGCTCTATGATCCCAACGGCGATCTGGTGAGCACCTATAACGGCCTGCAGGGCGAACAGAGCGTGACCTATACCGGCACGTGGCACGTGACGCAGGACCAGATTCAGGAAGGCAAAATCAAGTATTACATTCAGTATAACATCGATTCCGGAAACGGTTCGGATAAGGTTGTCCGCGCCGTGCCGGTGACCATCCAGACCGAGGCTGCCGCGCCGCAGCTGACGGCGACCTATACCGTCACGCCGACCAGCGCGCGCAAGGGGCAGAAAGTCAGCGTGGAGTATACCCTTTCCAACACGGGCAACATCGAGCTGCGCAGCATCGTCGTCAGCAACGAGGGCATCAGCGATAAGAAGCTGACCGCCCCTTCGCTGTCCGTCGGCGAAAAGGTGACGCTTCAGGACAGTTTTACCATGGGCGACAGCGAGCTGACCAGCCAGCCGACCGTGACCTATCAGGCCAGCGGCGAAAGCGAGACCTACACCATTTCCGATCTGGCGCGCAAGACGATCACCCTGGCGCAGGACGGGCTGGAGGCCGAGCTGACGACCGACGCGGGCGATAACGTTTATCCCGGCGAGAAAATTCACCTGACGCTGACGCTCAAAAATACGGGCAGCAACGGCTACACCGGCCTGACCGCCACGCTGGCGGACGGCACGGTGCTGGCTTCCGACGTGGAGCTGGCAGCGGGCGCGACGTTTGAGCAGACGGTCGAATGGGCGCCCGTGCAGAGCGGCGCGATTGCCGCCGAAGTTGTCGGCACGAGCGACACGGGCGAAGCCGTTTCCGTCGCGTCGCCCGAATTGAACATCGTCACGCAGGACGCGAGCCAGGCGTTGGTGCTCGACGTGACCGCGCAGGCGCAGACCACCACCATTTACAGCGAACCCGCGGTCGTCCGCTTCGCCGTGCAGGTGAAAAACATCGGCCAGACGGACGCGGCGACCCTGACCGTCAAAGAAGCGGGTACGACGGTTGCGACCATTCCCTCCCTGCCTTCCGGCGAAAGCCGGACGCTCGTGTTCGATCTGGAAACGAGCATCGCGGGTCAGATTCAGTTTGAGGTATCCGGCAAGGATGCGGCGGGCAACGATAAGGCGTATGATTCCAACATCATCTTCCTGACCTACGTGGAGCCGACGCCGGAACCGACGGCCACGCCCGCGCCGACTGCCGTGCCGCCCACGCCGACGCCGGAACCGACGGCCACGCCCGTGCCGACCATCGGTGATATCATCGCGCAGCATGTGAACCCCGTCGTGCTTTACACGATTGCGGGCGTGCTGGCTGCGGTTATCGTTGCGCTGGTTGCCGTCAGCAGCGTCAGCGGCGCGAAACGCAAGAAGCGCATGGAGCGGGCAATCGATACCATCGAGCTTTCCCCGGACGTGCGCGATTCCTTCGGCAAGCGCCGCCGCCGCGCGCAGAACGTGAGCGCGAAGGCCGGCAAGACCCCCGAAAAGGAAGCTGAGCAGAAACCGGATGAGAAGCCGGACGACGGGCAAATTGTGCCTACGCCCGAATTTGAGCCGGATGAATTTGTCGCGTCCACCGCGGCCAAGAATGCGCCGCATAAGACGGAGGAGGGCGAAAACCACCGCCGCCGCACGCCGCAGAACGTGCCGACGGATAAGACGCTTCGCGTCGCGCCCGTCGAGGAGCGCCCGGAGTTCACGCCGCAAGGCAAGGTGGATGATTCCAAAACCCGCATTTTCGGCAAGCTCGACATGGAAAACGCCGTGAAGGAAGAACAGAAAAAAGCTGAGGAAGCGCCTAAGGCCGAAACCGCCGAAACCGCCGAAACCGCGCCCGAAGCGGGGCAGGAAACCATCCGCCTGAGCGGCGAGGATGTGCAGAAGCTCAAAACGCAGGTTCGCGAGGATCACTTCGGCGTGAAGGGCAAAAAGCGCGACGAAATCAAGCCGATGAAGAAAGGCCTCTTCGGCTTTGGCAAAAAGAACGACGACGACGATTTCCTGATCGATTCCGACGACGACGGGGATGACGACGACGACCTGTTCGAGTAAATCCGTGCGAGCCTCTTTCCTGCGGGAGAGAGGCTCGTTTTATCGGGAGATTGCGTAGACAACGGAAAAAAAGCGTGTTATAATCAGTCGTGATTTTTTCGGAAAGGAGCAGGCATGTTCGAGGGATTTTCACAGGAGGCGCTCGACTTCCTGAACGATATTCGGTTTAATAATAATCAGACGTTTTACGAGGCCAATAAGGCGCGTTACGAACGGTATGTCAAGCAGCCGATGCGCGAATTGAGCGACGAGCTTGCGCCCGTCGTGCAGCTCATCGATCCCAAGCTGGACACGAGACCGGGGCGCACGATGTCGCGCATTCGCCGAGATACGCGCTATACGAAGGATAAATCCCCGTTTCGGGATCACGCGTGGCTGGGCTGGCGCTATCCGGGCGAAGGGCGCGGCGAGGGTTTCCACATGTATTGGGGCTTTGGGCCGGACTGGCTCGGCTGGGGCTGCGGCTGCTATTACACAGATAAGCCGCTGATGGACGCGCTTCGTCTGCACATTCGCCGTGAATCGGACGACGTGCGCCGCTGCCTGAAAGCGCTGGACGGGCGCTTTGAGCCATATGGCGAAGATTACAAGAAGCTGGCCGTGCCGGACGATGTGCCGGAGGACTTACGGTTCCTGTACGTCAAAAAATACTTCGGCTTTGAGCGCAACGGCACGCAGGCAGATTGGGCACTGCTGCACACGCGCGGCATGGCGGACGTGATCGCCGCCGACCTGTCGCGGATGGCTCCGCTTCACCAGCTGATGCGCCAGATGCGCGCCCAGGCGGAACAGGCCGCACAGGAAGCGGTGCGCGAGCGGGAAGCGAAGGCGCGCGCAGACGCGCAGGCAGATGCGGCGAAGCCCGCAAAGCTGGTTGTTCGTTCCGCAGACGAGTTTGAGTTTTAAGGGGGGGACGTTGGGGCGCTGCCCCAAGCTTGGAAAACGCACATAGGAGCGCAAGCGCTCCTTGCGGTTTTCCCCATGCGTTTTCCCGCACAGCGGGCGCATGGTTCAATCCCCGGCAGGAGACCGTGTTCCCTGCGCCTTCCGTATATGGATTGCTTTGCAATCCATAAGAAAAAAGAATTTCATTTTTTCTTATATTGGGTGATTGGAATCAAACGGAGATTGCATTGATTGCGCAGCAATCAATAGGGGGGAAATCCAAGAACCTCAGGTTCTTGGTAGGGTTTGGGGCGAAGCCCAAAAACAAAAAAGGAGAAACTTATGAATCTTTTCATCGAGTCGCTGAAAGCTTTGCTTTTCGGCATCGTGGAGGGCATCACCGAATGGCTGCCCATCAGCTCCACGGGACACATGATTCTGCTGGATGAGTTCATCCAGCTGCAAATGTCCGACGCGTTCAAATCGATGTTCGAGGTGGTCATCCAGCTCGGCGCGATTCTGGCGGTCGTCGTGCTGTATTTCCCCAAACTCTGGCCGTTCAAAAAGCCGGAGAAGGGCGAAGGGTTTGTCGGTCTGTTTAAAATGGAGACCGTCATGCTCTGGGTTAAGGTCGTCGTGGCGATTCTGCCCAGCGCGATCGTCGGCATTCCGTTTGACGACTGGATGGACGCGCACCTGCATAACGCGCCCGTCGTCGCCGCCATGCTGGTGATCTACGGCGTGGCGTTCATTCTCGTTGAGAAACACCAGAATACGCGCCGCCGCGCCCGCATTCAAAACGTTGAATTGATCGATATGCGCATGGCGCTGATGATCGGCCTGTTCCAGGTGCTTTCGCTCGTTCCCGGCACGAGCCGCTCCGGCGCGACGATTCTGGGCGGCATTCTGATGGGCTGCTCCCGCGCGGCGGCCTCCGAGTTCAGCTTCTTCCTTGCCATTCCGACGATGGCGGGCGCAAGCCTGATTAAAGTGCTCAAATTCGGCCTGTCTTTCACGTCGGAGGAGCTGCTGATTCTGGGCATCGGCTGTGTCAGCGCGTTTATTGTCTCCATTATCGCCATCAAGACGTTCATCGGCTACATCAAGCAGCATAGCTTTACCGCGTTCGGCTGGTATCGGATCATCCTCGGCGCGTTGGTGGCGGTGTACTTTTTGCTGAAATAAGGAGAGACAACATGAGAAAGGCGCTTTTGGGTCTGTTGCCCGTCATGTTGATGATGCTTGCTTTTCCTGCGCTTGCCGAGCCGTATACTTTTTCCAACGGCGCGCAATGGGGAATGAGCAAAGCGGAAATCGCTGAGATTGAAAAAGCGGAACCCGATGATGATGAACCCGGCCGCGAGCATGTTCAAGGTGTAATGTACTGTGATCAAACTGTAAGCAAGTATACTGCGAATCGAGTATATGTACTTGCGGACGATGAATTGTTTTCAGTTTGGTATGCATGTTTTTCTTCCAATGAAGATAAGGACCTGAAGTATTTGCAGGGCGCATTGACGTCATTGTATGGAGAAGCGGCCGCTTTGCCGACTGAAAACGTTGTGAAATTTATGGCGGATGTATGGGACGGCGACTTGGCTGGAGAAGTGACATTCAGCAGCCAATGGACGGGTGGCGACGATACAAATATTTGGCTTTCTAGCAAGACTTTGGATTCTGATGAAAATGGTATTTTTTTGATCTATATAGATGCCAATTTCGATGGGAGCCAGATCGGTATTTACGACACGACGGGGTTATAAAAAGGGGAAAGCGTATGAAACACTGCATTATTGCGAAATTCAATGAATCCGTGGTCGATAAGCCTGCCGCGATTGAAAGCGTAAAGGCGCTGTTCGCGAGCGCCGCGCCCATCGAAGGGGTGAACGGCATCGTGATTCACGAAAACTGCGTTGAGCGCGACAACCGCTATGACCTGATGATTGTCGTGGAGATGGAGAAGGCCGCCCTGCCGAATTGGGACGCTTCCGAAATCCATCATCGGTGGAAGAATCAGTTTGGCGGTATGCTTGAGAAAAAAGCGATTTTTGATTACGAGGATTGAGCCTATATAAAAATCCGGCAGATTGCGGTCTGCCGGATTTTTGTGTGCGATTTAAATTGAAAACGGATTACCCCCAGAAGTAAGGCGGAATGATCCGCATGACTCGAATCAGCGCCAGCGCGCATAAGTGCAGGGGATATGCCGCGTAGAAGAAAAACGTCAGCGCTTTGCCGCGCGGACCGGGTCTGCCGTTGTAGAGCACAATCGGGATGACCGAGAGCGCCGCACAGAGGGAAACGGCCACCCATGTGCGCGCCACGCCGGAGAGCAGCAGGGTAAAAGCATATAAAAGCGTCAGCAGCACGGTGAAGAGGGCCTGACGCTTTTTACTGTCGCCCGCATAGGCATAAGCCAGACACAGCGCCACGCCCAGCCAGCCATAGCTCACCTGTGCCGCCATCGCCAGCAGCATCAGCGCTAAAACGGCCAGCGCGCACGGCAGGGGGCGGGCGGCGAGCGCCTTGGCTGCGTACAGCGCCATCAGCCCCAGAAGCAGCGCGAAGACGACGTTCTGTTCCATTGCGCTTGAAATTTGACCGAAAATCAGCAGATCAAACGGAATCTCCGAAACGCAGGCCAGAAGCAGCAGCCGACGCGCATAGGCGCGGAGATCCCGCGTGTGGCGAAAGCCCTGCACAAGCAGGAAGCAGTAAAGCGGAAACGCCGGCCGTCCGATGCAGCGAAACGCGCCGACGGACGGGAACAGCGCCAGCCCGGCGTGATCGACGCACATGCAGATCAGCGCAATCAGGCGCAAAGCAAACGAGGACAGAGCGCGTCCCCTCCTTCTTTCACATTCGGAATGGTTCGGAGATATGATACAACGGCATGCGTTTTCTTGTCAATGTTCGGAAATACAACCGAACAAAAACGAAAAACTGAACCGATCAACCCGAAAAGTCCGGAAATGAGATTGCAAACACGAACATTTAATGATATAATGCGAATGCTGTTTTGATTTTAAACCGAGCTTTTGAAAACGCGCAAGGAGGAACAATCATCATGAGCCGAGTCAGAAGAATTTATGCCGAAAAGCGCCCCGGTTATGACGTGGCCGCCCGTCAGCTCTGCCAGGAGCTTCGCGAGGCTCTGGGGACGGACGCGATCGCCCGCGTGCGTCTTTTCCAGCGTTACGACGTCGAAGGGCTTTCCGACGCGGCGTTTGAAAGCGCGCGCGGCATTATCTTCTCCGAACCCAATGCCGACGTGCTCTATGATGAAAACCTGCCTCAGATGGACGCACATCTGCTCGCAGTGGAATATCTGCCCGGCCAGTATGATCAGCGCGCGGACAGCGCCGCCCAGTGTTTGCAGCTGCTCAGCCCCGATCAGGCGAGGCCGAAGGTCGTCTGCGCGAAGGTCTACGCCATCGAGGGCGAAGGCGTGACCCGCGAGATGATGGACGCGATTGCGCACCATGTCATCAACCCGGTGGAGGCGCGCCGCGCGAGCATGGAAAAGCCGGAAACGCTGGAAATGCAGGCCGACGCGCCTGCCGACGTGGCGATTGTCGAAGGCTTCACGCGGATGGACGACAAAGTGCTCTCCGATATGGTCGCGCGCATGGGCATGGCGATGAGCGCGGAAGATCTCTGCTTCTGCCGCGACTATTTCCGCGATACCGAGAAACGCGACCCCAGCGTGACGGAACTTCGCGCCATCGATACCTACTGGTCGGATCATTGCCGCCATACGACGTTCCTCACCGCGATCGACGACATTGCGTTCGACGACGGCAGATTCGCCGCGCCGGTTAAGGCGGCTTACGAGCTGTATATCGATACGCGCAGGGACGTTTACGGCACGCGCCAAAAGGATATCTCGCTGATGGACATGGCCACGCTCGGCGCGAAGGCGCTGCGCAAGCTGGGAAAGCTCGACGACCTCGACGCGTCCGACGAGATCAACGCCTGCTCCATCGTCGTCACCGCGAACGTGGACGGCAGGGACGAACCGTGGCTCATCATGTTCAAAAATGAAACGCACAACCACCCGACGGAAATCGAGGGATTCGGCGGTGCGGCAACCTGTCTGGGCGGCGCGATCCGCGATCCGCTTTCCGGCCGCAGCTATGTCTATCAGGCCATGCGCATTACGGGTTCGGGCGACCCGCGCACGCCGTACAGCCGCACCCGTGCGGGTAAGCTGCCCCAGCGCCGCATTACCACGACCGCCGCGCAGGGTTATTCCAGCTACGGCAACCAGATTGGCCTGGCGGCGGGCAAGGTGCAGGAATACTATCATCCGGGCTTTGTCGCCAAGCGCATGGAGCTGGGCGCGGTCATTGCCGCGACACCGCGCGACCATGTGCGCCGCGCTCAGCCTGAACCGGGCGATATCGTGATGCTGCTCGGCGGGCGCACCGGCCGCGACGGCTGCGGCGGCGCGACAGGCTCCTCCAAGGCGCACAACGCGCAGTCGCTGACGACCTGCGGCGCAGAGGTGCAGAAGGGCAACGCGCCGACCGAGCGCTGCATCCAGCGGCTGTTCCGCCACGCGGAGTTTGCACAGATGATCAAGCGCTGCAACGACTTCGGCGCGGGCGGCGTGTGCGTGGCCGTCGGCGAGCTGGCGCCCGGCCTGGTCATCGAACTGGACGCCGTGCCGAAGAAATACGAGGGTCTGGACGGCACGGAGCTGGCGATTTCCGAATCGCAGGAGCGCATGGCCTGCGTCATCGAGCCGGACATGCTGGAACGCTTCAAGCAGATGGCTTATGAAGAGAATCTGGAGGCGACGCAGGTTGCCGTCGTCACCGAGGAAGCGCGCCTTGTGATGCACTGGCGCGGCAAGACGATCGTCGATCTCTCCCGCGCATTTCTGGATACCAACGGCGTGACCCAGCACGCCGAAGCCGAGGTTTCCGCGCCGGACGAAGCCGCGCCGTATCTGACCGAAAAACCCGATTTCGCGAAAAACCGGACCGTGCGCGAAGCGTGGCTGGCAATGCTCGGCGACCTGAATATCTGTTCGCAGAAGGGGCTTGTCGAGCGGTTTGACGGCACCATCGGCGCGGGCACGATTCTCGCGCCTTATGGCGGCGTATACCGCGACAGCCCGAACGAAGCGATGGCCGCGCTGATTCCGACGGCGGGCGAAACGACCACGGCCACGCTGATGAGCCACGGCTATGACCCGGATCTGAGTACGTGGAGCCCGTTCCACGGTGCGGTTTATGCCGTTACGGAGTCGCTGGCGAAAATCTGTGCGGCGGGCGGCGACGTTTCCCGCGCGCGGCTGACGTTCCAGGAGTATTTTGAGCGGCTGAATAAGAATAAAATCAGCTGGGGCAAGCCGGCGGCGGCGCTGCTCGGCGGCCTGAGCGCCCAGCTTGGTTTCGGCACGGCTTCTATCGGCGGCAAGGACTCCATGAGCGGCACGTTTGAGGATATCCATGTTCCGCCGACGCTGGTTTCCTTCGCTGTGGGCATGGTGGACGCGCGCGACGTCGTCTCCACCGATCTCAAAGGCGCGGGCCACCGTCTGGCGCTGCTGACCCTGCCGACGGATGACGCGCTCGTGCCGGAATACGACAAGGCGCTGATGCTCTATGAATCGCTGCATCAGGCGATTCTCCGCGGCGATGTGCTCAGCGCGCACACGGTTGGTCGGGGCGGCGTCGCGGCGGCGGTCACGATGATGGCGCTGGGCAGCCGAATCGGCGTGAATCTGACGGGTGTGGCGGAGGACGCGCTGTTCCTGCCCGCCTATGGCGGCATTGTGGCCGAGCTGAAGGACGGGGCGCCCGTTCCGGCGGGGCTGCGCGAAATCGGCGTGACGACCGAAGGCGCGACGCTTTCTGCCTGCGGCATGAATCTCAGCCTGTCGGAAGCGCGCAGCGCGTGGAGCGAACCGCTGGAAACCGTTTTCCCGACCGACGCAAAGGCCAAGCATACGACTGCGCCGTTCATTCCCTATGAAACGCGCAATACCGCGTGCCCGAAGACCCAAATCGCCAGGCCGCGCGTGTTTATTCCGTCCTTCCCCGGGACGAACTGCGAACTGGACAGCGAAAAGGCGTTCCGCCGCGCGGGCGCGGAAACGGATGTATTCGTCTTCCGCAACCTGACCGCTAAGGGCATCGAAGAATCCGTCGAGGCGCTGACCGAAGGCATCAACCGCGCGCAGATCGTGATGCTGCCGGGCGGCTTCTCGGCGGGCGACGAGCCGGACGGTTCCGGCAAGTTTATCGCGACTGCGCTGCGCAATCCGCGCATCATGGAAGCGATCATGAACCTGCTCAACAAGCGGGACGGCCTGATGCTGGGCATCTGCAACGGTTTCCAGGCGCTCATCAAGCTCGGCCTTGTGCCGTATGGCGAAATCCGCACGCTCAGGGAGGATGATCCGACGCTGACCTACAACACCATTGGCCGTCATGCCGCTACGCATGTGCGCACCGTCGTTTCCTCGGTCAAGTCCCCGTGGATGGCGGGCGTAAACGTCGGCGACGTGCATCAGGTTGCCATCTCCCATGGCGAGGGCCGCTTCGTCTGCCGCGAAGCGCAGCTCAAGCAGTTGGTCGCCAACGGCCAGATCGTCACCCAGTATTGCAACCTTGACGGCGTGCCCGCGGTGAAAATGCCGGAAAACCCGAACGGCTCATATTGGGCGGTTGAGGGCATCTGCTCGCCGGATGGCCGCGTGCTGGGCAAAATGGGGCACAGCGAGCGCATCGGCGCGAATGTCGCCAAGAATATCCCTGGCGAAAAGGATCAGAAGGTTTTCGAGTCCGGCGTGGCGTATTTCAAGTAAAACAGAATCATGGCGGTCCCGCATGGATTTTCTTCATGCGGGACCGTTTTTGAACCATCAAAAAAAGCCGCCCGTGCGGACGACCTGGATTTAGATTTCTTCTTCTTCGTAATCCGACTGTTTATCGCTCAGCGCCACGTCGCGGCAAAGCTCAAGCATCAGCCGCTGAGCCTTGGGCGAGCAGCCGTTGGCGATGGAAGCGATGCGCTGGCCGAGCGATTCCGGCCCGGCGCTGGGGCGCTGCTCAAACCCCTCGCCGATGAGACAGCCGTTGAGCAGCGATGTAAGCGAAACCCCGAATACGCCGGCGATCTTCGCCAGCATTTCAAGAGAGGCCGGACGTTCGCCACGCTCCAATCGGCCGAAATGAAGCTGGGAAATTTTGAGGCGTTCGGCGGCATCCTCCTGCGTGATGCCAAGCTCCGTGCGCGCGGCGCGGATGTTGCGGCCGATGGCCTTGAACGAGACGTGCATTCCGAGATCCTCCCAAGCGTTATGATAATACATCATATCCCGAAAAGAGGAAAAAGAACACGTCTTATTTTGTCAAATGAAGCCGAATTGGATATTTACCGAAAAGGATTATTTTTCGCGGTGAAGCGGGGGCAGGGTTTCGTCGTTGACGAGCGAAGTGAACGTGCGCAGAATGATGCGGATGTCCAGCCAGATCGTCCAGTTTTCAATGTAGGCGATATCACAGTCGATGCGTCCGCGGATGGAAGTGTCGCCGCGGTAGCCGCTCACCTGTGCCAGACCGGTCATGCCGGGCTTGACCATGTGGCGGATCATGTAGAGTGGCACCTCGTCGCGGAACTGCTCCACGAAATGCGGAATTTCCGGCCGCGGGCCGACGATGCTCATGTCGCCTTTGAGCACGTTGATGAGCTGGGGCAGTTCGTCGATGGAGAGCTTGCGGATCAGCGCGCCGAAGAACGTGCGGCGGTCGTCTTCGTTGGTTGACCACGCGCTGTCCTCCTCGTCGTTGGTGCGCATGCTGCGGAATTTCAGCATTTTAAAGGGCTTTTTGTTTTTGCCGATGCGCGTCTGCGCAAAGAAAATGGTGTCGCGCGTGGATATGCGCACGCCGATGGCGATGACAAGCATCAACGGCGAGAGCACGATCAGCGCGGACAGCGAAATCAGGATATCGAAAAAACGCTTGATAAACGCGTTATACAGCCGGTTGAGCGGAATGTCGCGGATGCCGATCATCTGGATATCTTCAAATTTGCTGGTGACGATCTGGTAGCTGATGCGTTCCTCATAGCAGGGAATGATGCGCAGCGGCACGCCGTATTTTTCGCACAGGCAGATGATGTGATCCAGACGGATGTATTCGTGCGCGGGCAGAGCGATGATGGCCTCGTCCACCGGCGTCGCGGCAAGCACGGATTCCAGATCGTCGTAACCGCCCAGACGCGTGCTGTCCGGCTCAAACGTCCACGCGGCGACATAGCCCACCAGATGATGGCCGGCCTCCGGCTGGGCCAGAACGGTGGAAGCATAGCGCTGGGCGGTCGGCCCCTCGCCGATCAAAAGGGTGTTGCGCTGGTAGATGCCGCTGCGATGCAGCGCGGTATACGCGCGCAGAACGACGTAATGCTTGGCGCAGATGAAAACCGTGTCCAGAACGCCGGAGATAAAGACGGCCATGCGCGAAACCAGCGGCAGATTGATCAGAAACAACGCTGCAAGCGTCAGCCCCACGCAGAGAATTTCGCATAAAACAGTGCGTTGAACGAGCCGGGTGTATCGACGGTACAGGTTCATCTGCGAATAGAAGAACAGACTGTATATCACATAATGCAGCAGCGCGGAAGCGAGCCCCATCAGGCTGTACAGGGTGAAGCTGTAATTGATGACGCCGGGCATCAGATAAAAACGAATAAAATAAGCCGCGATGAAGCCGATATAACTGAGAACAGCCGTAATCAGCGTATGCGCGCGCGTAGAAAGCTGAGATGAATCCATAAGCTGCTCCTTTCGGGCAAACATAAAATGATTATCTCATATTATAACAGATCGGCGAAACACTGTCCAGACGGGAAGAAAGAGGATGAAAAAAACGGATTCCCATGAAATTTGGGAATCCGGAGCGTTCAGCAATCGCTTTGTATTTTTCCGTCGATGGAAAGCGTGACCACGCGCCATGGGATGAATTTGCCGCTGGCTTTGAGGGCGTTTTTGGCTGCCGCTTCGATGCCGCCGCAGCAGGGCACTTCCATCCGCACGACGGTCAGGCTCCTGACGTCGTTGCGGCGCAGAATTTCGGTCAGCTTCTCGGCGTAATCCACCATATCCAGCTTCGGGCAGCCGATGAGCGTCACGCGGCCGCGAATGAAATCCTGATGGAAGTTGCCGTAGGCATAGGCCGTGCAGTCCGCCGCGACGAGCAGGTTTGCCCCGTCAAAATACGGCGCGTTGATCGGCGCAAGCTTGATCTGAACCGGCCACTGGCGAAGCTGGGAGGGGACGATGCCCGGCGCGGCGGTTTCCGCACGAGAACCGCCGTCCATGTTGAACTGACGGATGCGGCTGCCCGGACAGCCGCCCGCGTGCTGCGCCTGCTGTTCCTGTTTGCGCGCTTCCATGTGCCGGGCGACGGCGGCTTCGTCATAGGCCGCGGCCTCGCGCTCCTCGAAGGAAATTGCCCCGGTGGGGCAGGCGGGCAGGCAGTTGCCCAGCCCGTCGCAGTAATCGTCGCGGATGAGCTTGGCCTTGCCGTTGACCATCGCGATGGCGCCTTCGTGGCAGGCGTTTGCGCACGCGCCGCAGCCGTTGCACAGGTCTTCGTTGATGCGAATAATCTTACGAATCATCAAAATCACTCCAAATTGCTTGATTGTCGGGATTCAGTATAGTATCATGATCGCGAAAAGTATGTTGTATTTCCAACAAACCGCCGTCCAAACAGGAGGAAAAACGTGGAGATTGGGACGTATCCATTGGAGAAAACGTCGATTTTTCAGGGCGCAGACGCGCAGCAGGTTCAAAAAATGCTCGGCGTGATTCTGCCGAGCATCAAGACATATGTGCGAGGGGAAACAATCTGCCGCGCGGGCGAAACAGTTTCGTCTCTGGGCATTGTGCTGGCCGGGGGCGCGACCATCGAGCTTTGCGACGCGTGGGGCAACCGGAGCATCATCGAGCGGCTTGAACCCGGCGAGGTATTTGCCGAGGCGTATGCCTGCCTGCCCGGCGAGCCGCTGATGGTCTCCGTCACGGCGGACGCGCCCACGCGCGTGATGTTTTTGGGCGTCAGCCGCATGCTGTCGATGGGGCTTGAACCGGAACAGGCGATCCTGACAACCAATCTGCTGCGCATCATGGCGCGGAAGAACGTGACGCTTTCCCAGCGGATGATGAATATCTCCGCCAGAACGATCCGCGCGCGGCTGCTGTCGTATCTCTCCCAGCAGGCCATCCGCACGGGAAGCAGCCGGTTCACGATACCGTTTAACCGGCAGGAACTGGCGGATTATCTCGGCGTGGAGCGCAGCGCGCTGTCCGCGCAGATGAGCAAAATGAAGAGGGATTGATCGATTATCGCAAGAATGCGTTCGAGGTCTTATAAACTCAGCAGGATATTCACCCCGAACACGCCGTCTTTCGCGGTGACAGAGAGCGTGCCGTTGTAGCGCTTGACCGTCGCGGCGACGGAAGGCAGGCCGATGCCGTGGCCGTGTTTGCGCGTGATGGGCAGGCCATTCCGGCCGAATACGATGTCGCCCACATAGCTGTTTTCCACCGAAAGGCCGAGCATCGCGCCGCTGATCATGCTGGAAATCACCGTCACTTCCCGCGCGTCAATCGGCAGGGCGCAGACCGCGTGCAGCGCGTTTTCCATCAGATTGCCCAGCATCATGCACAGATCCACCTCGTCGATCGGCAGGCGTTCGGGCAATTCCAGCCGCCAGAAGACCTTTGTGTTCTGGCTTTCGGCGATATGTTGATAGTGCCCGGCAATCGCGTCGAGCGCGGCGTTGGCGCAGAGGATCGGCTGCGGGCTGGCCAGCCGCCCTTCATATTCCGCCAGATACGCCGTCAGCTTGTCGTATTTCTTCGCCTCGTTCAGCCCCGCGATGACGTGCAGGTGCTGGCGGAAATCGTGGCGGAGCTGGCGGGTCGTGTCCATGTGTACGCGCAGTTCGCGGTAGCGCGCGTTCTCCATGCCGAACAGCTGGTTCTGCGCCTGCAATTCGACGGCCTCCGTCATCTTGTGGGTGGTCAGGTAGACGAAGTAATAAAGCCAGAACAGATCGCTCAGAAAGATGATGAGCAGCACGACGCTGATTTCCCGCACGCGGCCGGTCAGCACGACGGAGGGGGACCACGGCGTAATCCAGATGAAAACGACCGTCAGAAACAGCGGCGCGGCGAACAGCGCCCGCCAGATGGAGGTGAAGCTGACGTTGCAGAGCATCCAGTGGATTTTCCGGCGGAAGAGCAGCGAGAAAACCGCCAGCACGATAAGCGACACCGCCAGACAGATCAGCCCGGAGGAGAGCGCGAACACCGGCTCGCTGTTATGCAGCTCGATCGGCGCGCAGAGGTAGTTGGTCAGCGAGGTGGAAAACGCTGTCAGCATGGAAGCGGTGAAAAAGACGAACAACGCTTTGGGCAGCGGCAGTTTGACGGATTTGACATACAGCAGCATAAACGGCGCCATCATCGGGAGCAGCAGCGCGTTGGTTTTCAGCTGAAAGCGCATGCAGACCGCCGAACCGAGCAGCACAAACGCCGTCACCACCGAAAGCACGAGCGGGCAGAGCGCTTTGATCCGCAGGCGCAGAAAGCCGGAAAGCGGCAGATAGCACAGCAGCGCGGCGGGGTAGAGTATAGAAAATTCAGCGATATATCGAGCCAGAAGCACGGCGTTTTACCCCCTTTTCATGCGGCGGATTTGATATTCGGAGAAACGGTTGACCATTTCAAGGCGGTTGCGCTGGCGGATCGGAAAGCGCATGCCGTTCATCAAAATGATGCTGTCGCCGTCGAGTTTGAGCGCTTCGTCCATGTTGACGAGCACGCCCCGGTTGCAGGGCAGAAACCGCTCGTCGCCTTGCAGCATCGCTTCCAGCTCGGCGAAAGTCTGCAAGCTTATCAGGCGCGAGCCGGAGACGGTGAACACGTCGAGCGTATGTCCGTGGGAGGCGATGGCGGCAATCTGCCCGTGCGGCATGCGCACGGTCTGGCGCGGCATGCGGATTTCGACCTGCGGTTCGGATTCCTCCATCAGCCGAATTGCGCCGGAGAGCACGTGCTCCAGCTGGCTGGTCTGATACGGCTTGACCAGATAGTCGAACGGATGAATCGGAAAGGCATCGAACGCATATTCTCTGGACGAGGTTAAAAACACGATCAGGCATCGCGCGCTTCGCTTGCGCACCCGTTCGGCCGCTTCGATGCCGTTCATGCCCTTCATGCAGATATCCAGAAAGATCAGCGAATCGTCCCCCGGCACAAAGCTGCTCAGAAAGGACTCGCTGCTGTCAAAACAGGCGATGCTTGTGCCGGCAGGCGCGCGCACCAACAGGTCCTGCCGAAGCAGCTCGCGCGCCTCCGGCTGGTCGTCCACGATGGCGATACGGATCAGCATGTCAAAAGGCCCTCTTCTCCCAAGAAGTTTGATTGCAATAAGTATATCATAAATGAAGGGTTGATGTGAGACGCATTTTGCGCCCAAAAGCCGTCATTCGTGCAGAAAAAATGACGTTCGTGCAAAAATGCTTGCGCGGCGGCTGAATTTGGGCTATACAGTACCCAATGATTTGCCCAGAAAGGGCAACGAAAGGATGGTAATCCCTATGAAAAAGATGCTTGCAATGCTGCTGGCCGTGCTGACCCTGTGCTTCGGCGCTGCCGCGATGGCCGAGAGTGTGCCCGAAGTGGACGACGCTGCCGAGCAGGCTGCGTTGACCGACCTGACCGCCAACGGCCAGCTGATCGAGGGCGACGGCTTCCAGTTCTATATTCCCGCCGATTGGGAGGCTGCCGAACTGACCGACGAAGAGACCGAGGCGGGCTACGTCTTTGCCGCGGCGTCTGCCGACGAGGCGAATCAGCTGATCATCACCTATCAGGCGCTTGACGCGGCCAAGACCGCCGAAGAGGTGCAGCCGGGTCTTGCCGAAGTGTATCCGACCGCGACCGTGATGGATCTCAACGGCACTTCCGTCGTCGCGTTCCACGATGCGGATGAAGACGTGCTGGGCATCGTTGTGATGGATACCGTCGATCCGGGCTACTACATTTTCATGTTTACGCCGGCTTCCGACGCGGACTTCCTGCCGGTGGCCGACGCGATTGCCGCTTCCTACACCGCGGCGCAGTAAGACTTCCGAATTCCTGAATTGAAAAAGCGGGGCTGCCGGCGTGGCGGCCCCGTTTTCAGTTTTGCTCAAACGCCGTGATGGCCGCGTCCAGCGCCGCGACGGAACGGATGCTCTGCCGCCGCGTGAGCAGCTGGCGGCGGATTTCCGACGGCGCGTGTTCGAATAAGCGCCGCGCGTTGGAATCGCTTTCCAGCAGCGCGTATAAATTCGGATAGAGATTCAAGAAGCGTCACCTCCCGATGCGCCTATTGTGCGCCGGGGCGGGGACGCTTATTCTTTGGCCGCACTTGACGCTCGTTAGAAGGTGGCGATATAATATAAAATCAGTTGATCTGCGGGATGCTGACGGCATCCGCTCAAAAGATCGAATTTCAAAAGCGGGAGGTGCAGGAACCTCAGGTTCCTGCCGGGTTTCAGGGCTGCGCCCTGGCGTACCCACCCAAAAGGAGCAGAGATGACACCGATGGAAGCGGCGCGCGCAGCGCTTAAAGAGGTTTTCGGCTATGACGATTTCCGTCCGGGACAGGAAGACGCGGTTGCCGCGATTCTGCGCGGGCGCGACGTGATGGCCGTCATGCCCACGGGCGCGGGCAAATCGATCTGCTATCAAATTCCCGCGCTCGTTCTGCCGGGCGTCACCCTCGTCGTTTCGCCGCTCATTTCGCTGATGCGCGATCAGGTCTTCGCGCTGCTGCAAAACGGCGTGCGCGCGGCCTATCTCAACAGCTCCCTCACGCCCAGACAGTATATGCTCGCGCTGGATCACGCAAGGCGCGGCGCCTATAAAATCATCTATGTTGCGCCAGAACGGCTGATGACGGATTCCTTTCTCAGCTTTGCGCGAAACGCCGAAATCGCGCAGGTCGTCGTCGATGAGGCGCACTGCGTCAGCCAGTGGGGGCAGGATTTCCGCCCCGGCTATCTGCAAATCGCGCCGTTTCTGCGGGAACTGCCCAAACGGCCGAAAGTCAGCGCGTTTACCGCGACGGCGACGCAGGCCGTCCGCGCGGATATCGTCCGGCTGCTCGAATTGCAGAATCCCTATGATATCCTGACCGGATTCGACCGCCCCAACCTCTTTCTGGAGGTGCGCAGAGCCAAAGACCGCGACGCGGAACTGCGCCGTTTTCTGGCCGAACATAAGGGGCAGAGCGGCATCGTCTACTGCGGCACGCGCAAAGGCGTGGAGGAAGTGACCGCCATGCTGAATGACTGCGGCGTGGACGCGGTGGGCTATCACGCGGGCATGGCTGACGAACTGCGCGCCAGGGCGCAGGAGGATTTCGTCTCCGACCGCGCGCCGGTGATTGTGGCGACCAACGCCTTCGGCATGGGCATCGATAAATCCAACGTATCCTTTGTCGTTCACTATAACATGCCCAAGGATTTGGAAAGTTACTATCAGGAGGCAGGGCGCGCCGGGCGCGACGGCGAAGACGCGGTCTGCTGCCTGCTGTATCAGCCGGGCGACGTGCGGCTCAATACCTTTCTCATCGACCACGCGCAGGATATGAGTCAGATGGACGAGCAGACCCGGCAGGTCGTCACCGCGCGCGCCAAAGAGCGGCTCAAACAGATGACGTTCTATGCCACGGGCGGCGGCTGTCTGCGCGCCAAAATCCTCCGTTATTTTGGCGAAACGGCGGAAAAGCCGTTCTGCGGCAACTGTTCGGGCTGCATGGCGCGCGAAGAAGAGCGCGACGTGAGTAGGCAGGCCGGGCAGATTGTCGCCGCCGTGATCGCGATGAACGGGCGATACGGCAAGGCGACGGTGGCGCGCGTGCTCTGCGGCCAGACGGATGCAAAGCTGCGCGAGCGCGGGCTGGATAAGCTCTCTGCGTTCGGCGCGATGAAGGCCGAGGGCGAGGCTAACGTGCGCGCGATGATCGACGAGCTGATTGCGGGCGACGTGCTGACAGTGACGGCGGGGGACTATCCGCTGCTCCAAGAGGGCGCATACGCGCGGGATGTGCTGCGCGGGGATATGCCCATCCGTATGGCGCTGCTGCCCACGGATGCCGCGCCGGAACTCAAGCGCCGCGTAAAACAAAAGGAATTTGTCAACAAAGCGCTCTACAACCGCCTTTCCGACCTGCGCCGGGAAATCGCGATGGATCAGAACGTGCCGCCGTTCATCATCTTTACCAACGCGACGCTCAAGGATATGGCGGCCAAAGCGCCGCGCACGCGCGCGCAGATGCTTCGCGTCGCGGGCGTAGGCGAAGGCAAGATGCAGCGATACGGCGACGCATTTCTGCGGGAGATCGCCGCCTATGAGGAGGAAGAGGCATGAAAAAAGAACGAAATATCGCGCTGGCCGTCTGCGCGGTGCTTGCGGCGCTGATTCTGCTGCTCACCTCGCAGTCCTCGCCGCTGTACCCCATCAACCTGTGGGGCGACGCAAACTGCCTGTTCACGGTGGGCCGCGTGATGAAAGACGGCGGGGTGCTCTATCGGGATATCTACGAGCAGAAAGGCCCGCTGCTGTACCTGATTCACGCCCTGGCGGCATGCCTGTCGGATACGAGCTTTTGGGGCGTGTACATCATGGAAGCGCTGGCGATGACGGTGGCGCTCTATGCGGCCTACCGCCTGATGCGCCTGCGCGCAGGAACGGGCTTTTCGCTTGGCGCGGCGGCGTTTTTCGGGGCGGCATTCGCCTCCTGCACGGCGTTTATCCGGGGCGACAGCGCGGAGGAATTCTGCCTGCCGCTGTTGATGGCGGCGCTGGCGATCGCCTACGCGGAATACGGCAGGCGCGCCAAACCGATGCGCATGAAGCGGCTGTTCGTCTGCGGCGTGCTGGCCGGGTGTATCGCGACGATCAAGTATACGCTGCTCGGCGCGATGATCGGGCTGTGCGCGGTGGAAGGCGTTCTGGCGCTCAAAGAGGGCGGACTTCTGCGCGCCCTGAAAAGCGCGGGTGTGTTTCTCGGCGGCATGGCGGTTCCGATTCTGCCGTGGATCGTCTATTTCGCGGCAAACGGGGCGCTTTCCGACGCTTACGCGGCGTATATTTACAACAACATCTTTTTGTACAGCGGCGCGGCGAAGACGTGGGCGGACCGCCTGACGGAGTGGACGACGCTGTTTGCGGATAACCTGCTCTGGACGGTTCCGGCCCTGCTGGGCATGATCGCGCTGGCGTTTGACCGGGGAGAGACGGGGGCCGTTCGGCTCTGCGTCTGGGCGATGGCGATCGGGCAGTTCGCGGCGATCTTTTTCGCGGGCATGGTCTGGCCGTACAGCCCGCTGGGCATGGCGGCGTTCGCCGTGATCGGTTTGATGCAGCTGCATCGGCTTTGGGGAAAGCAGGCGCTGTCTCCCCGCGCGAAAAAGGGGCTGACGGCGGCGGTCTGCGCGGCCAGCCTTGTCTGGGCGTATTTTGCTACGCCGAACGCGTTTCTGCGCGGCGAGGATATCGGCAATCTGGCGCAGGGCATGTTCGCCGAATACGTTGAGCCGGGCAAAACGATGCTGCAATACAGCTATTTGGACGGCGGCGTGTATCTGGCGACGCAGACGCGCCCGGCGGGCAGATTCTTCGCGCAGCTGAACGTCAATCTGGACGAGATGAACGAGGAGATGGATCGCTATCTGCGGGAAGGCATACCCGATTACGTCGTGGTGGACTGGAACCGCCTGCCCGCCGAATTTGACCGATACGAGGAAATCTGCGCGCTGACGAGTTACGACGACAGCAACCGATACATCAAATCCATGATTCTGTATCGGAGGAAGAACGATGAAGAATAAAAAGCGCGAACGGGCGCTCGCGCTGGCGTGCTGCGCGGCGATGGCGGCGCTGATGCTGCTGTTTACCTCGCAGTGTTCGCCGCTGTACCCCATCAACGTCTGGGGCGACGCCAACTGCCTGCTGACGGTGGGGCGGGTGATGAAGCGCGGCGGGGTGCTCTATCGGGATATCTACGAGCAGAAAGGCCCGCTGCTGTACTTGATTCACGCGGCCGCGGCGTGCCTGTCGGATACGAGCTTTTCAGGAGTTTATCTGATGGAAATTCCCGCGCTGACGGCGGCGCTTTACGCGGCTTACCGCCTGATGCGTCTGCGCGCGGGCAGCGTGTTTGCCCTCGGCGCGGCGGCGGTCTTCGGGGCGTTGGCAACGACGGGCGGCTCGTTTATGCGCGGCGACAGCGCGGAGGAATTCTGCCTGCCGCTGCTGACGGCGGCGCTGGCAATCGCTTACGCGGAATACGGCAGGCGCGCCAAACCGATGCGCACGAAGCGACTGCTGGTCTGCGGCGCGCTGGCCGGATGCGTCGCGGCGATCAAGTATACGCTGCTCGGCGCGATGGTCGGGCTGTGCATCGTTGAAGGCGTTTTGGCGCTCCGGGAAGGCGGCGTCCGCCGGGCGTTGAAAAGCGCGGGCGTGTTTCTTTGCGGCATGGCGATTCCGATTCTGCCGTGGATGGTCTATTTCGCGGTAAACGGCGCGCTTTCCGACGCGTACACGGCATATTTGTATAACAACATCTTCCTGTACAGCGGCGAGGCGGCGACATGGGGACAGAAGCTCTATGACGGCGCGTGCGCGATTCGGGATAACGCGCTTTGGGTGGTTCCGGCGGCGCTGGGTATGGCGGCGCTGGCGTTTGACCGTGGCGAGACGCGGGTCGTTCGGCTCTGCGTCTGGACGATGGCGGCTTTTCAGTTTGCGACGGTGTTTCTCATCGGGCGCGTGTGGGCGTACAGCCTGCTGGCGCTCGCGCCGTTTTTCCCGGTGGGCTGCATGCAGATGCACAGGGCGCTGAAAAAAGCGGGTTCGCTTCGCTGGCGGAAGGGGCTGACGGCGGCGATCTGCGCGGCGGGGCTGGCCTGGACGTATTTCGCCACGCCGAACGCGTTTCTGCGCGGGCAGAAGCTCGAAACGCTGGCGCAGGGGCGGCTGGCGGCCTATGTGGAGGAGGGCGCAAGCTTGTTGCAATACAACCATCTGGACGACGGGCTGTATCTGACGACGCACACGGTTCCGCAGGAAAAATACTTTGTGCGCCTGAACGTGCATCTGGATGAGATGCGCAGCGAGCTGGACCGTGCCGTGCGCGAGGCCGTTCCGGATTATGTGCTGGTCGGCTGGGACGAACTGCCGGCGGAATTTGACCGCTATCAGCTCATCGCGACCGACGTAGGCTATGACGACAGCAACCGACTGAACAAAATGCTGTATCTGTACAGGAGGAAGAGCGAATGAAAAAAGCGTTTCCGGCGCTTTTGGCGCTGCTGTGCGCGTGTCTGGCGTTACTGGTTGCCACGAGCAGTTCGCCGCTGTACGCGACCAACTTCTGGACGGATACGAATATCTATTTCACCATCGGGCGGGGCATGACGCGCGGGCTGATGCCGTATCGGGATTTGTTTGACCACAAGGGGCCGCTGCTGTTCATACTTTATGCGCTGGGCGCGGCGATTTCGGATACGAGCTTCATCGGCGTGTTTGCGCTGGAGGCACTCAGCCTTGCGGCGGCGGTGTATGCGGGCTGGAGGACGGTGCGCCTGTTTGGCGAAGGGCGGCTAACGCTGCTGGCTATGCCGCTGCTGGCGGCGGCGACCTGCTGCTGCACGGCGTTCACACAGGGCGGAAGCGCGGAGGAATTTGCGCTGCCTGCGCTGGCCGTTGGCGTTTATTTGACGCTGGCGGCGATGACGCGGGCGGAGGAAAAGACGCGCGGGCGCATGCTGGGCTTCGGCGCGGCGGCGGGCTGGGTGTTCCTGATCAAATACACGGACATCGGTCTGTTTGCCGGGCTGGGCGTGTGCCTGCTGGCGTTTGTCTGGCGGCGGGAGGGATTCGGCCGCGCGCTGCTTGCGGCGGGGCGGATGCTGCTGGGCGCGGCGCTGGTCTGCGCGCCCGTGGCGGCGTATCTGGCGGTCAACGGTGCGCTGGGCGCGTGCGTCGAGGTTTATTTCGTGCAGAACCTGTTTGATTACAGCGGCATGCCGATGAGCCTGACCGGGCACGTGTACAACGCGCTGGCGTATCTGCGCACGCAGAGCGTCATCAACCCGGCGGTGACGGTTTTGGTCGCGCTCGGTGCGGGCTTCGTGCTGCTTGACGCGGCCAAAAGACACGAAAGAGGCTGGTTTTGGCAGGCTTTGGCGATGCCGATGGGCGCGGGATTGCTGCTGCTGACCTGTTATTGGGGCGAGATGGCGCATCCGTATTACGCGCTGGCGTTTGCGGGGCTTTGCGCGCCGGGGCTGATTCCGCTGGCGTGGCTCGCCAATCGTGCGCAGAGGCGCGGGCTGTTTGCGTGGACGCTTCCGATGGCGGGCGTGCTGGCGGTCACGCCGACGTGCATGGGGCTTTGCCGCGCCGTGCCGCTGATGCAGGTTCGGAAAGCGGACATGCCGCAGACGGTCTTTGCGGAAAGGATGAATCAGGAGGGAAACCCGACCCTGCTGGATATCACCAGTCTGGATCAGGGGTTTTATCTGGCGGCGGGCATTGTGCCGAACTGCCGATATTTTGCCGACAACAATTTGCAGACAAAGGAGAAAAAAGAGGCGATTGCGTCGTATCTGGCCGAGGGCAAAACGCAGTTTGTCGTCACGCGTTACGCTGATCCGGGCGAACGCTACGCGCTGATTGCCGAAGCGGACGGCGTGTTCGACCTGAACGACATGCGGCACTACAAGCTGTATGAAAGAATAGAAGAAAACGATGGGGGTTTGCCCTGAGAAGGAGTACGATATGGATACCCGGATTTCGGAAAAAGAGCTGCGCGCGTTTATGGAGCGCGCATATGAAAAAGAGGGGTTTGAACAGGAAGAAGCCCGGCGGATTGCCGACGTGCTGATGCAGGCGGATCTGTTTGGCATCGAGAGCCACGGCGCGCAGCGGATGATGTATTATCATCAGAACATCAAAAGCGGAAGCGTCGATGTGCGCGCGCGGGCGGAGGTTGTGCGCGAAACGCCCGTTTCCGCGCTGCTGGACGGCCATTTCGCGATGGGACATCTGACTGCGGCAAAAGCGATGAACATCGCCATCGAAAAGGCCAAAAAGATGGGCATCGGCATGGTCGTCGTGCGCAATTCGTCGCACTACGGCATTGCGGGCTATTACCCGCTGATGGCCGAGCGGGAGGGACTGGCGGCGTTTTCCATGACCAACACAGGGCCGATCATGGTGCCGACGTTTGGCCGCGAGATGATGCTGGGCACGAACCCGATGGCGTTCTGCATGCCTGCCGATCCGTATCCCTTCTGGTTCGACGCGTCCACCACGGTGGTGACGCTGGGCAAGGTAGAGGTTTACAACAAGCGCGGCAAGCCCATGCCGGAGGGCTGGACGATTGACGGCGAGGGCAGGCCGTGCAGCGACGCGCACCGGATGAATCAATCGATTTTGGCGGGCGAGCTGGGCGGCATTCTGCCGCTTGGCGGCGAGGGCGAAACCACCAGCGGCCACAAGGGTTACGGGCTGGCCATCATGGTGGAGGCGCTGACGGGCGTGCTGGCGCAGGGCATGCTTTCCCCGGAAATGTGCGGCGCGCACGGCGACCACACGAGCCATTTCTTCATGGCGTTTGACCCGGCGATGTTCGGCGATCCGGCGGATATCCGCGCGCGGATGAGCGGCTATTTGCAGGCGCTGCGCGACAGCGAGAAAGCGCCGGGCTACGCGCGCATCTATACCCCCGGCGAAAAGGCGCACGAGGCACAGAAGGACAGGCTGCAAAACGGCATTCCGGTCGAGGCCAACACGCTGGCCGAACTGCGACGGATCGCTGCGGAGCTGGGAATTGAGGGCGTGTAAGCCATGCGGAAGATGACGCAGGGGAGCATCGCGCGGCATTTGATTGCCTACGCGCTGCCCCTGATTCTGGGCAACCTGTTTCAGCTGACTTACAACGCGGTGGACTCCATCGTGATCGGCAAATTTGCGGGGGAAAACGCGCTGGCGGCGGTCAGCGCGGCGAACCCGGTGATGACGATTGTGATTTTAGGCGTATCGGGCGTGAGCATCGGCGCGTCCGTGCTGATGAGCCGGTTTTACGGCGCGGGGGACGAGGACGCGCTTCGCCGCGAGGTCGCCACGACGATTGTCTTCGGCGCAATCGCGTCGCTCGTCGTGTTTGCCGTCGGCTGGCCGCTGAGCGGGCCGGTGCTGCGGCTGATGAACGTGCCGGACGAGATTTTGGAGATGGCGGCGCGCTATTTGCAGGTGATTTTCGTCGGCTTCCTGTTTACGTTTCAATACAACATTCTGGCGGCGGCGCTGCGCAGCGTCGGAGACAGCCGAACGCCGGTGGTCTATCTGGCGCTGGCGAGCGTGATGAATGCGGGGCTGGACGTGCTGCTGGTGGCCGGGCTGCGCTGGGGCGTGGTCGGCGCGGGCGTGGCGACGGTGGCCGCGGAAGGGATCAGCGCGCTGCTGTGCGCGCGGCACATCTATCGAAAGATTCCGTTGCTGCATCTGGGGCTGCGCGAATTGAAAATCGACAGGCGGCTTTTGGGCGAGACGGTTTCTTCCGGTGCGATTACGGCGCTTCAGCAGGCGTGCCAGCCGATTGGTAAGGCGTTGATTCAGAGCGTGATGAACGCGCAAGGCGTGAGCGTGATTGCGGCGTTTAATGCGGTGAGCCGGGTGGACGATTTTGCGTGCATTCCGGAACAGAGCATTTCGTCGAGCATGATGACCTGCATTGCGCAGAACCGCGGCGCGGGGGAGCATGCGCGCGTAGGCGAGACGCTCAGGCGCGGAATGATGATCGAGGCGGCCTACGGCGTGCTCATCTGCGCGGCAGTTCTGCTGGTGAAAGAACCCGTGATGCGGCTGTTTGCGGCGCAGGACAGCATGCAGATGGTGAGCATGGGTGTGGATTATCTGACGCTGATGGCTTTTTTCTACATTCTGCCGGGCATTACGAACGGCATACAGGGCTATTTTCGCGGCATGGGCGAGATGAAGACGACGCTGGTTGCGACGTTCATTCAGATTTCGATCCGCGCGCTGGTGGTGGCGGTGCTCGTGCCGCGCGTCGGCCTGAACGGCGCGGCATGGGCCTGCGCGATTGGGTGGAGCGCGATGCTTTGCTACACGTTTGCGCGCTACCGCAAGGTGAGGACAAACGAATAAGGAGACGTTGGGGCTTTGCCCCAAACCCCACCAGAAACCTGAGGTTTCTGGACTTCTCGCTTTCCGCTTCGCGGCATGCCGCGAAGCAAAGTGGAAGGTGTCGGGAACTCAGTTCCTGACCGGGTTTGGGGCGGAGCCCCATCGTTTCTTTAGGTATGAGCTTTTTTCCGACTTAACAAAAGGGCGCGGCGTGCTATGATGAAATCAGAAGGATGCCGAAAGGATGAAATGCGATGAAGGGAAATCTGATTTTGATTCATGGCGGCGGGCCGACGGCCGTCATCAACGCGTCGCTGGCGGGCGCGATCCGTCAGGCCAAGAAAGAGCCGGGCGTAGACCGCATTCTGGCGGCCATCGGCGGCACGGGCGGCCTGATGCGCGGACAGGTGCGCGATTTGACCGATATCACCGAGGAAGAACTGGCCCTGCTGGAACGCACGCCCGGAAGCGCCATCGGCACATCCCGCGATGCGCTGGAAGCGCCGGAATACCGCCTGCTGGCGGAAAAATGCGTGGAGTTCGGCGCGAAATATGTGCTGATGAACGGCGGAAACGGCACGATGGATGCGTGCGGCAAACTCTGCGCGATGCTGGAGGGCACGGGCATCCGCGTGATGGGCATTCCCAAGACGATGGACAACGATATCGCCGTGACGGATCACGCGCCGGGCTTTGGCAGTGCGGCGCGCTATATCGCCCAGAGCGTCGCGGAGGTCACGGCGGACGTGCGCGGCCTGCCGATTCACGTGGTCGTCATCGAGGCGAGCGGACGCAACGCGGGCTGGATTACGGCGGCCAGCGCGCTGGCGCGGCAGGCGGGCGTAGACGGGCCGGATCTCATTTATCTGCCGGAACGGCCGTTCGACGAGGAACAATACCTCAGAGATGTGCAGAAACTGATTGAGGAAAAGCGCGGCGTGGTCGTCGTGGCCAGCGAGGGGCTCAAAGATAAGGACGGAAAGCCGATTGTCGAGCCGGTGTTTCAGGTCGGGCGCGCGACGTATTTCGGCGACGTATCGGCTCATCTGGCCAATCTGGTCATCAAAAGGCTGGGCTACAAGGCGAGGAGCGAGAAACCGGGACTGCTGGGGCGCGCGTCGATTGCGCTGTCTTCCGACGTGGACAGGGCGGAAGCGATTTTGGCCGGAGAAGAAGCGGTGCGCGCGGCCTGCGCGGGGGAGAGCGGCAAGATGGTCGGCTTTATCCGCGAGAGCGCCAGTCCTTACAAGGTGCGCACGACGCTGATTGACGTACACGACGTGATGCTGGTGGAAAAGAAGATGCCGGACGCATACATCAACGAGGCGGGCAACGGCGTGACGCAGGCGTTTCTCGACTGGTGCGCCCCGCTGATTGGCGAGCCTCTGGAGAAGCTGATCTCTTTGAGGTGAGGGGGACGTTGGGGCTTTGCCCCAAGCCCCACAAGGGAACTGAGTTCCCTTGACCTTCCGCATCGCTTCGCGGCATGCCGCGAAGCGGAGGAGGGAAGTCCAGAAACCTCAGGTTTCTGGCGGGGTATGGGGCGGCGCCCCATCCGTACTTCTAAAAGGATGATGAAATTTCACCCTTTTGGATTGTGAGGTTTAGACGTATAATCAAAACATCAAAAGACGTTTTGTCCGAAATGAACAAGGAGAATGACATGGAAAAGAAGAATAAGAAAGGGAGTCTGGCAGACCGCATTCCGCATCAGGTCTGGCTGCTGATTTCATTCGCGGCAGCCATGGCGCTGTGGACGCTGCTGTCCGTCATTCCGGCGACTTCGCGCGCGTTCCCGAACGTGTTCAAGGTGCTTGGCTCGATCAAGACCATGATCGACCGCGGCGTGCTCTGGAATGATATCTCATCGAGTCTCATCTCGGTCGTTTCCGGCTATGCGCTGGGCTTCGTCATCGCGCTGCCGGTCGCCATCCTGATGGCGTGGTATAAGCCGGTTCGCTACATCATCGAGCCGTGGATTCAGTTCATCCGCAATATCCCGCCGCTGGCTTACGTGCCGCTGATCGTCATCGCGGCGGGCGTCGGCCGCAAGCCGCAGATCATCGTCATCACCATCGCCTGCTTCCTCATCATGTGCGTGACCATCTATCAGGGCGTCATCAACGTGGATGAAACGCTGATTAAGGCGGCGCGCGTGCTCGGCGCGACGGATAAGGATATCTTCATCCGCGTCATCGCTCCGGCTACCCTGCCGTTCATCCTGACGGCGATCCGACTCGGCGCGTCCGTTGCGCTGACGACGCTGATTGCCGCCGAATCCACCGGCGCCATGGCCGGTCTGGGCATGCGCATCCGCAGCCTGAACAACTCGTTTGAATCTGCGCCGATGCTGTTGTACATCATCATCATCGGTATCCTCGGCATCACGATTGAAAAGCTCATCAAGACCGCAGAGAGGAGGCTGACGTCATGGCAGGAGAAGCGCGAAATCTGACCGACAGCAAAGTTCGCGTCAGGATTGACAACGTGCGCAAGGTGTTCAACACCCGCAACGGCGAAATGGTCGCCCTCAACGGCGTGAGCTTGGATATCCACGATAACGAATTCATCTGTGTCGTCGGCCCGTCCGGCTGCGGCAAATCCACCCTGCTCAACATCATCGCAGGTCTGACCGAGCCGACCAGCGGCAAGGTCTACTGCGACGGCAAGGAAGTCACCGGAACGGGCACCGAGCGCGGCGTGGTCTTTCAGCAGTACGCGCTGTTCCCGTGGCTGACGGTCAAAAAGAACGTCATGTTCGCGCTGGAAATGCGCGGCGTGAAGGGTAAAGAGGCCGAAGAAGAAGCGCTCAAGTATCTGGCGATGGTCGATCTGGTCAAATTCGCGGATCACTATCCCAAGGAGCTTTCCGGCGGCATGAAGCAGCGCGTCGCCATCGCCCGCGCATATGCGGCGAACCCCGAAGTGCTGCTGATGGACGAACCCTTCGGCGCGTTGGACGCGCAGACCCGCACCCAGCTGCAAACCGAGCTGCTGGAAACCTGGGAACGCGAGAAAAAGACCTGCTTCTTCATCACGCATGATGTGGAAGAGGCCATCATCCTTGCCCAGCGCGTCATCATCATGAGCGCGCGGCCGGGCCGGATTAAGGATATCGTAGATGTGAATATTCCATATCCGCGCACACAGGAAACCAAGCTGACCCCGGAATTCAACGAGCTGAAAAACCATATCTGGAGCCAGGTCTATCAGGAATATCTGGCAGTCAGAAAGTAAACTCCTTCCGCCGCTTTTAGCGGCAACCCGCGGCATGTATCTGCCTGTTTCCGCCACAGGCGGCAGCAGATAAGATGTCCCCCAAAAAACGTAATCTTGTCCCCAAGCGGATAGGCATTTCCGCTTCAATAAAAAAACAACTCAGGAGGTACAACCATGAAAAAACTGATCGCTGTGCTGCTGGCTTTATCCTGCATGCTCATCGGGGCTGCGGCTGTCGCCGAGACCCTGAACGTCGCTTACATGCCCAACTACGGCAGCCTGTGGGCGGTCGAAACCGCCATCAACAAGGGCTACTTTGAGGAAGAGGGCCTGACCCTGAACCTCGTCGAGTTTGCCGATGGCCCGACCATCATCGCGGCTATGGAAAGCGGCTCCATCGATGTGGGCTACATCGGCCAGGGCGCGCATAAGCTGTGCATCAACGGCCGCGCTTCCATCTTCGCGCTCAGCCACATCTCCAACGGCGACGCGCTCATCGGCGGCAAGGGCATTGCGACCGTCGAAGACCTGAAGGGCAAGGTTGTGGCCTACTCTTCCGGTACGTCCTCCGAGGATATCCTCAAGAACTCCCTGACCAAGGCCGGCATGACCATGGACGACATCAAGGCGATGGATATGGACGCTTCCGCCATCGTGACCGCGATGCTCTCCGGCGGCGTGGACGCCTGCGCGACCTGGAGCCCGAACAGCCTCAAGATTCTTGAGGAAATGCCGGACGCGACCAAGCTCACCGACAACATGACCTTTGCGGATACCACCGTGTCTCTGGCCAGCTGGATCTGCATGCCGAAGTACGGCGAAGAGAACCACGACCTGCTGGTTCGCTTCACCCGCGCTCTGTTCAAGGGCATGGATTACAGCGCCAACGAGCACTATGACGAGGTCAGCGAGTGGGTGGCCAAGCAGACCGCGACCGATTACGACTCCGTGTACAACCAGCGCGGCGACGCCCAGTGGCTGACCGGCAAGGAAGTGGCCGAGGGCGCTGCGGACGGCACCGTTGCCAAGTACTACGAGCTCCAGCGCGACAACTTTGTGAAGGCCGGCGCTGTGGAGAAAGATCCGGTTCCGGACGTCACGGAGTATGTGCTCTTCGACGTGATGACCGAGGCGGGCAAGTAATTTCAAAATTCAAAACCCTTGGCATTGGGTCGCCCTTGTGCGGGGCGGCTCAATGCCTTTTTGTGGAGGGGGTTACGTTTGGGCTGCGGTGGGACGCTGTCCCACACCCTGCCGGAAACCTGAGGTTTTTGGACTTCCCGCCTCCGCTTCGCGGTATGCCGCGAAGCATAGTGAAAGGTGCAGGAAACTCAGTTCCCTGCCGGGGTTTGCGGCAGCGCCCCAACGTACCCCAACGTATTCCTTTAGAGGATTTGCGCGGAAAAAGGCGAACTATGTAGGCAGTAGAAAAAATCGGAGGCGGATACGCTTATGCTGTTTGTGCTCATTGGGCTGCTGCTCGTCGCATCCGTTTTTGTGCTGCTGATGAAGAAAAACCGCGAATCGCTGTACCTGCTGGGCATGTGTTGCAGCCTGATGGTGCAGTTTTCCGGCATTTTGATTTTCATCGCCAAGAAAGGCGGATACTCCAAGAGCATCATCGGGTTTCTGTTTTTCTCCCAAACGCTGCGCAATAAACTGCAATACCTGTTTATCACGTTGGATACGCTCGGCTATGTCATCGCGGTGGGGCGGTATCTGTTCCCCTTGTTCCTGATGGAAATCGCGCTGCAATATTCCATGATAGCGTGGGTCAGGAGACACCCCAATATCAAGAAATGGGTCATTCTGCTGCCCGCGCTGTCGCTGGGCATCTACGTCCCGGCGGTGTTCAAGATGATTGTCGGCAGGTGGCCGTTCATGCATCAGGCGCTGGTGGAGATCTCCTACTGGTGGATCATCGTCTACGTGGTCGCCGCGCTGATGCTGCTGGTGCAGGAATTGTTTTCCATCACCATGCCGTTTTGCAGGCGGCAGTTTGTGGGCATTGTGGTCTGTCTGGCGGCGCTGAGCGGGCTGTACCTGCTCTATTGCGGGCAGGACCCCGCGCAGGTCTATCAGTTTTACAGCTATGATTATGTGTGGAACAAAGGCATCGGCTATCTGCAATACGCGCCGACGATGACGGGCTATGTGATGATCGTCGTGGTGAACATCATCTGCGGCGCGCTCGGCGTGTTCAGCCTGATGCATTACACACAGGATACGCTGGTCAGCGATCACGAGGAGATGGCGCTCGAACGCAAGTTTGATATCGCGCGAACCGGCGCGTCGGTGTTCGTGCATTCCATTAAAAATCAACTGCTGGCCAACCGTGTGCTGGAAAAGCGCATTTATCAGGAGCTGGATAAGCCCGAACCGGATTTGGCGCGTATCCGCGAATGCGTGGATCAGCTGCACGCGTGCAACGAAATGCTGATTGCGCGCAGCGAAGAGCTGTATCGCACGGTCAAAAACAAATCTGTGCTGCTTGTGCCAACGACGATTGGACAGGTGAAACAGACGACGCTGGAACGTTTTTATCGCAAATATCCGGACGCCAAACTGACATGCGAGATGGACGAGAGCGTGACGGTGCTGGCGGACTGCAACTACCTGAGCGAAGCGCTCTATAACCTGCTGACCAACGCATGGGAAGCCAATGTGGCCGCCGGACATGCGGACAGGCCGATTGGCCTGGCGACGCGGCGCGAGCGGCTGTATACCGTGCTGGAAATCAGCGACGAGGGCGGCGGCATCACCCAAGAAGAGCAGAAGAAGATTTTTGAACCCTTTTATTCATCCAAAAACAGCAACACGAGCTGGGGCATGGGGCTTTACCATGTGCGCACGATTGTGCGGGCGCATGTGGGCAGTCTGCGGGTGGAGAGCCAGCCGGGGAAGGGCACGTCTTTCTTCGTGCTGCTGCCCAAATATGTGCAGGGCAGGTGAGTGAATGATGAAAATATTGCTGGCGGACGACTTTGCGCTGCTGCGGGAAGACCTTTGCGAAACGCTTGGCGCACAGCCGGATATGGAGGTCGTCGGCGCGGCGGAAAGCGGCGCGCAGGTTCAGGAGATGGCGCAGAAGCTGGACTTTGACGTGCTGCTGATCGATATCGAGATGGAAAATACGACGGCAGGCATTCACGCGGCTGAAAACATTCTCGCCGAAAAGCCGGATGCCATCGTCATTTTCCTGACGGCGCACGAGACGGAGAACATGATTCTGATGTCGATGGGCGCGGGCGCGGTGGATTACGTGGTGAAGGGCTGTCCGGATGAAGAGCTGCTCGAACACATCCGCAAAGCCTACGAAGGCGAACCGATGCTCGACGCGCGGGTGCAGCATATGGTGCTCAAGGAGTATTCCCGCCTGCGCCGCTCGGAAAAGAGCCTGCTGTTTTTCATCAACAACGTATCCCAGCTGACGCCCGCAGAGCGGAGCCTTGTGCGCTATCTGCTCGACGGAATGAAGGTAAAGGATATTGCGGCCGCGCGGTGCGTTGAAGTTGTGACGGTGAAAACCCAGATCAAGGGATTGCTGCGCAAATTCGGCTGCACGAGAACCAAAGAAATCGTTGAAATGATACATGAATTGGGCGTAGAGCATTTGTTTTAACGTCTTTCGTCACGGCTTTGTTGTGCCTCCTCTCGCGTAGAGGGCGTGGAGCCTGCCGACCGCTGTGCGGGAGGCGGGCAAGCGAAAGGCCGAAGACCTGTCGAATAAAGCAAGACTGAAGAAGCATCAAGGAGGAGAAAGCTATGAACATGGATTACTATCAGATTTCCGCCGAAGAGCTGGGCCAAAACGCCAAGGTGCCGCTGCTCAAGCTGGGCGATTCCGGCGAGGTGTTTTATGAGCTGGCGCTGGAAATGATCGGCGAAATCGAAAAGAACAACGCCGTCGGCCGTCGCACGGTGTTCATCTGCCCGGTTGGGCCGGTGGGGCAGTATCCGATTTTCGTGCGGCTGGTGAACGAGCGCAGACTGAGCCTGAAAAACTGCTGGTTCATCAACATGGACGAGTATCTGACGGACGACGAGGAATGGATTGACGAGCGCAGCGCGCTGTCCTTCCACGGGTTCATGAACCGCACGGTTTACAGAAAAATCGATCCGGAACTGGTGATGCCGGAGAATCAGCGTATTTTCCCCGATCCGCACGATCCCGGCCACATCGCGAAGGTGATTGACGAGCTGGGCGGTGTGGATATTGCCTTTGGCGGCATTGGCATCAACGGTCATCTGGCGTTCAACGAGGCGCAGGACGAGCTGACGGCAGACGAGTTTGCGGCGCTGCATACGCGTGTTCTGACCATCAGCCGCGAGACGCGCACCTCCAACGCGATCGGCGATCTGAACGGCGCGATTGACGCGATGCCCAGAAAGGCCGTGACGATCGGCATGGCGGAGATTTTGGGCGCGAAGAAGATTCGGCTGGGCGTTTTCCGCGACTGGCACCGTTCGGTGGTGCGGCAGGCGGCCTATGGCGAAGTGAGCGCGCATTTCCCGGCGACGCTCATTCAGCGGCATCCGGACGCGATGATCATTGTGAACGCGAACGCTGCGAAGCAGCCGTTCTAAGGGGGCGGGGAACGTTGAGGGCGCTGCCCTCAAACTCCCACAAGGGAACTGAGTTCCCTTGACCTTCCACTTTGCTTCGCGGCATGCCGCGAAGCGGAAGGAGGGAAGTCCAGAAACCTCAGGTTTCTGGTGGGGGTTGGGGCAAAGCCCCAACGTACCTCCATCGTACCTTCCGCTGAAAGGAGAACCTCGGATGGATAAGCTCTTGGTCAAAAACGCGCGCGTTTATCAGGATGGACAGTTTGCGCGGGCGGACGTGCTCTGTGAAGATGCGTTGATCGCAAAGATCAGCGAGAACCTGACCGACGATGACGCGCGGATTATCGACGCGGGCGGCATGCGGCTTGCGCCGGGCTTTATCGATGTGCATACGCATGGCGCTGCGGGCGTGGATGTGAACGCGGCGGACGAAGCGGGCCTGCGCAGGATTGCGGCGTTCTTCGCGACGCAGGGCGTGACGGCGTTCAACGCCAGCGTGCTGACCGATACGCCCGAAACGACTGAAAAATGCCTCGGCGCGATTGCAAACGTCATGAGCGACCGGGGCAAAGGCGCGCAGCTTTTGGGCGCACATCTGGAAGGGCCGTTCCTTGCCAGAGAATACAAGGGCGCGATGCCGGAATACCTGCTGCGCGAGGGCGACGAAAACCTGCTTCGCGCTTATCAAAACAAGTATCCTGGCGTGATCCGCTATATCACCGTGTCGCCCGAAGTGCCCGACGTGGTCGAGATGATCGGCAAAATCAGCCACGACGTGGTGGTTGCTATCGGTCATTCCGGCGCGGATTATGACACGAGCATGGAGGCGATCCGCCGCGGCGCGCGGTGCGTCACCCACACCTTTAACGCGATGCGGCTGTTCCATCAGCATCAGCCCGCCATCATGGGCGCGGCGCTGGAAAGCGACTGCTGGTGCGAAGCCATCTGCGACGGACGGCACCTGCACCCCGGCACAGTGCGCATGCTGCTCAAATGCAAGGGCTGGGACAAGGTCATCGCCATTACGGACAGCATTATGGCTGCGGGCCTGCCAGACGGCAATTATAAGCTCGGCGTGAACGACGTGGTCGTCAAAGATGGCGACGCGGTGCTGGCCTCGAACGGCGTTCGCGCGGGCAGCACGCTGACGCTTGCACAGGCGCTCAGGAATATCGTGAAATTTACGGATCATCCCGTGCAGGACGTGATTCCGCTGATGACGATCAATCCGGCAAAAGCTCTGCGCATGGACGACCGAAAGGGCACGCTGGAAGCCGGCAAGGACGCGGATATGGTGCTGCTGGACGACGAGTTGAACGTTGTGATGACCGTCGGCCTCGGCCGCGTGATCTATACCGCGTAAAAGGGATGGCGCAATTTCATACTCGCAGAGCAATGGGAGATTTGCTATAATAACCGTAACAGTAAACGATGGATGAGCGTGAAAAAGGACGCCCCATAAGAGAAAAATCCAAGAACCTCAGGTTCTTGGCAGGGTTTGGGACGGAGTCCCAATCGTTCCTTTTGCTCATGGAACAAATTTGCAGATGAGGTGAACGATATGCTCGTACCGATGAGAGCGATTCTGGCGGCGGCGGACAAATATCGCTATGGCCAGGGCGCGTTTAACATGAACAGCGTAGGACAGATTGAGGCGGCGGTTCGTATTCACGAGCTGCTGCATTCCGGCGCGATTTTGCAGGGCGCGGAGGCTTCCAACGCCTTTATGGGCGGAGAACTGGACTTCATGCACGGCACGATCGAGGCGAAGAAAGTCGGCGCAAAGCGCATTGGTGACGCGGTGAAGCGATACGGCGAAAACAGCCCCGTGCCGATTGCGCTGCATCTGGATCACGGCAAGAGCATCGAGAGCGTGAAAGCCTGCATTGACGGCGGCTACACCTCCGTGATGATCGACGGCAGCAGCCTGCCGTATGAGCAGAACGTCGAGCTGACCCGCGAGGTCGTCAAGCTGGCACATCCTTACGGCGTGACGGTCGAGGGCGAGCTGGGCGTGCTGGCGGGTGTGGAGGATCACGTGTTCTCCGCGACGAGCACCTACACCAACCCGATGCAGGCGGTCGATTTCTTTAAAAAGACCGGCTGCGACGCGCTGGCCATCAGCTACGGCACGTGCCACGGCGCGAACAAGGGCAAGGACACGAAGATCCGCCGCGAAATCGCGATTGCAACGAAGGAATGCATGCTGCACGAGGGCATTGACGGCTATCTGGTTTCCCACGGCTCTTCCACCGTGCCGCAGGAATACGTGCAGGGCATCAACGCGCTCGGCGGCCAGCTGGAAAACGCGTTCGGCATCGATGTGGCGCAGCTGGTGGATGTGGCGCGCTGCGGCATTAACAAGATCAATGTGGACACGGATATTCGTCTGGCCTGCACGCGCAATCTGCTGGAGCTGTTTGAAAAGGAGCCGGAGCTCCGCGAGAGCGCTTCTATCGGTCAGCTCTACAAGGATTTGAAGAAGAACCCGAAGAACTTCGACCCACGCAATTATGTCGCTTCCATCATGGACACGATCACCCTCGGCGTTGTGCCGGACGCGCACGTGCAGAAGGTTGTGGACTGCATGAAGGACGGCGTGACGGAATCCATCGCGCCGCTGCTGGTGCAGTTTGGCAGTTACCGCAAGAGCCATTTGATCGAGGTTGTGACCTGCGAGCAGATGGCCGAGCGCTACAAGAAGGCGGGCATCTGATATGAAGCACATTTTTCTGAATCTCAAGCGGTTTGACATCAGCCCGGAGAAGGGCGGCGTGAATCGGCTTGCTCCGATGCAGAACTGGGGCGCGGCGATCGTCTCCGGCACGCAGGAAGCGCTGGCGGCATATGATCCGTCGGAGGTAGAATTTGTGATGTACATGCCGGAAGCGCACCTTTTGGGCGCGGCTGCGGCGAAGAAGGCGGGCAGCCCGGTGCGGCTCGGCAGTCAGGGCGTATACCGCGCGGATACGGCGGTGGGCGGCAATTTCGGCGCGTTCACGACGAACCGTCCGGCGAACGCCGTGGCGCAGATGGGCTGCGCCGGCACGCTGATCGGCCACTGCGAAGAGCGCAACGACAAGATGGGCATTCTGGCCGAAGCGGGCGTGACGGGCAAGGCGGCGGCGGAAGCCGTGAACCGCATACTCAATCAGGAGATCAAGTGCGCGCAGGCGGCAGGGCTGACGGTGCTTTACTGCATCGGCGAGAAGAGTGAAGAGCAGGCGGATTGGGAGAACGTGCTCGGCGCGCAGCTGGACATCGGCCTTGACGGCGTGGATAAGAGCAGCGTGGTGATTGCCTACGAGCCGATCTGGTCGATTGGCCCAGGAAAAACCCCGGCGGACAAGCCCTACATCACCAAGATTGCGCGCTTTGTGAAACAGCGCACAGGCGGGCTGGACGTGGTTTACGGCGGAGGCCTGAAGCAGGACAATGCGGCGATGCTGGCTTCGATTGACGAGATTGACGGCGGCTTGATCGCTTTGACGCGTTTTTCCGGCGAGATTGGGTTCTACCCGGACGAGTACCTCGACATCATTCGCCGATATCTGGGCAAGTAAAAGGAAAACGATGAGGACGCTGCCCTCAAACTTCCGCAAGGGAACTGAGTTCCCTTGACCTTCCATTTCATTTATCGCTTTGCGATAAATGGATGTAAAGAAAACTCAAATTGCCGCGAAGCGAAGGGGGAATCTGAGGGATGAAATCCCTCAGGCAGGTCTGGGCGGCAGCCCGGTGTAACCCCAAAAAGGAGAAGAAAGATGAAGCTTGATTTTGAATATGGGCAGGGCCTGATGAGCGCCAATCTGCCGGACAACACCGATATCTTCGTGCCGAGCGAGACTGTGCCCGACCCCGAATGCCTGCCGCAGGACTGGGATACGCTCTATGCGGAAACGCTCAAGAGCATTCGCAACCCCATCGGCATGCAGCCGCTTTCCGAGCTGGCGCATAAGGGCAGCACCGTCGTCATTGTCATCCCGGATATCGTCAAGGGCGGCAACCAGCCGACCAGCCACCGCAAGGTCTCTATCCGCGCGTGCATCGACGAGCTGTACGCGGCGGGCGTGGAAAAGAAGGATATTCTGCTGCTGTTCTCCAACGGTCTGCACCCGCGCACGAGCGTGTCGGAGATGAAGACCATTTTGGGCGACGAACTGTTTAACGAGTTCTATTATTCCGGCCAGATCACCAGCCACGACAGCGAAGATTACGACCACCTTGTCGATCTCGGCTACACGGATCACGGCGACCACGTCATCATGAATAAATACGTCTATGACGCGGACGTGGCGATTCTCATCGGCCATACGCAGGGCAATCCCTACGGCGGTTACTCCGGCGGCTATAAGCACTGCGCCACGGGCATTTCCCATTGGCGTTCTATCGCGGCGCACCACGTTCCGCAGGTCATGCACCGCGCGGACTTCGTGCCCGTCTCCACCCACAGCGAGATGCGCAACAAGTTCGATCAGCAGGGCATGTTCATGGAAGAGAAGATGGGCAAGAAGTTCTTCTGCTGCGACGCGGTGCTGGACAGCAAGAGCCGCCAGATTGCCATCTTCTCCGGCTACGCGAAGGAGATGCAGCCGATTTCCTGGGCGCTGGCGGACAAGCGCACCTACGTCCACTGGGCAGAGAAGAAGTATGATGTCGTCGTATTCGGCATGCCGACGAACTTCCACTACGGCAACGGCATGGGCACCAACCCGATTCAGATGATGCAGGCGCTCTCTGCGCAGGTCATCCGCCACAAGCGCATCCTCTCCGACCATTGCGTGTTCATCGTGTCGAGCATCTGCGACGGCTATTTCCATGACGAGCGCTGGCCGTACCTGCGAGAACTGTATGAAATGTTCCAGCACGACTACATGCAGACCCTGCCGGATATGAACCGCTACGGCGAGTATTTCGCGACGAACGAGGAATACATCCGCAAGTATCGCTTCGCCAATGCGTTCCACCCGTTCCACGGCTTCTCGATGATGTCCTGCGGCCACATTGCGGAGATGAACACCAGCGCCATCTACATCGTCGGCGCGCGCGAGCCGGGCATCGCCCGCGGCATGGGGCTCAAGACCCGCGCGACGTTTGAAGAAGCGCTGGAGGATGCGAAGAAGAAGATCGTCGGACCGAACCCGAACATCCTCGCCCTGCCGCGCGCGTTCACGACGACGGCGGTCCACCTGTGCATGAAAGACCCAAGCCAGAACAGCCATAGCCGCGACGGCATTGTACACCCGTGCGGGGGATGCTAAAACGCAGGGGGGACGTTGGGGCTTTGCCCCAAGCCCCAGCAGGGAACTGAGTTCCCTGCACCTTCCCCATTATAAAAATAAAACCCGTCGATTCGACGGGCTTTATTTTTATAAAAGGAGGGGGGGTTGGGGTCTAAGACCCCAAGCGGAGTTTGAGGCGGCAGCCTCAACGTATTCCCCCATATAGAGCTACCAGCTCGTCGCTGCCTGCGGCTTTCAGCTCGGCAAGCCATGCGGCGTAGGTCTCGTCATTCAGCTCGATTTCGCCGGTGGCGAAGCGTGCAATTCCCCTGTCTACCAGCCCGCCGAGCACGGCAGTCAGCGCGTCGGCGCGCTGCTGGTCATCCAGGCTCAATGCGTGTGCAGGAATGATTTGTTCGCTGACGGCATGGACGCGTTCGTTCTGCTCGAAAACGTGCGCGTCAACGGGACTGTCCACCTTGGCGATGAAATCGCCGGGATAAAGCCCCGGCATGGCCGCGCCGGTATACATCAGCACATTCGCGCGGATGTCGTTGATGGTGCGGCTGTTCGTGACCTTGAACGACCACGTGCCGTCCGCATTCCATGCGTAATCCTCGCCTTCGATGCCCGCATAGGCCAGCAGCGCGCCTTCTTCGCCATACAGGGCATCGACCCAGCGCAGAGCGGCGGCGGGATCTTCACAGGAGGATGTGACGGCGAAACAGCCCGTCCATACGTCGCCCAGCAGATCGCGCCAGCGGGTCGCGCCGGAAGCATCCGGCATGAGCAGGGCTTCGTAATCCGTCACGGCGGAAGAAGGCACGTGCGTGTACGGCGTCATCGTGACGAGCAGGCCGCTGGTCACGGCTGCATCTTCATCATCGGAGGACGAAGAGAGCGCCGCTGTGCTGTGCATCGCGGTGAAAGCGTCTTTGGTTAAGATCCCCTTCTCCACCCAGTCGCGCAGGGTGGAGATGAAATCGCGGTAGGCGGGCAGTTCCGGCGCGAAGACGAGCGAACCGTCGGCTTGACGTGCCAGATTGCTGTCGTCTGCGACGATGCCGAAATACGGCAGAAGCCAGCGCATTTCATATACGCCGATGAGATCCGCCGCGATCTCGTCCTGTTTGTAGTTGCCGTTGGGGTCGCCCGTTTTGAATGCCAGCAGCACGTCAGTCAATTCTTCGACCGATGTCGGTGCGGACAGGTTCAGCGCAGAAAGCCATTTGGCGTTGATCCACACGCAGACCTGACGCTCCGTCGTATTCAGCAGCGGCAGGGAGGCGATACGGCCATCCTCCAAACAGATTGCCGCTTTCCAATCGGGATGCGCGGCCAGCAGCGCGGAGAGGTTGGGCATGTTGGCCTCGATCAGCGGCGCAAGGTCGATCAACGCGCCGCCGTTCAGCAGGGTCTGTTCCTGCGCGCGGGTCAGGTTTGCCTTAAAGAGCACGTCTGCCGGAATATCGCCCTGCGCCATTGCGTCCAGCATTGCGGCATACTGCGTTTCATCCGAAACGGCGTGCGCCTCCATCGAAACGCCCGTCAGCGCTTCCATACGCGGAAAGAACAGACTGCTCTCCCAACTGCGCTCGACGGTCTCAGTTTCAAGGCCGGTGAGCGTCGCCGCGCTGGCCGCGCCCGCCAGCAGAGATAAGGCGAGGGAGAGAGAAAGGGTTTTTTTCAAAAAGCTGTGCATCGTGCGCCTCCGAGAATCAATTTACTGTGATTATATCATACTTTGGCTGTGGAGAAAAGGGGACGCGGCGCGCGGTCAGAACGGACTATTTGCGGATAGTCCGCCATAAGATGGCCGGGACGGGAGGCGGATGCGCGGTGCTGGAAGCGATGCTGGAAGGATGGCGCGGCAAGCGCGTGCTGATTGTGGGAAAGCCGGACGGCCTGTGCGCGTTTCTCACGGCCATGCTGGAAGAGATTGGTGCAAGACTGATGCGCGTCGGCGATCGGGCGGATGCACAGGCGCTCTGCCGCGCGCTGACGGCGGGGCGGATTGGCGCGGTGATTCTGCCGGAAGAGATGACGGGGCGCGATCTGCCCGAACGGCTGGCGGCCACGCTCACACTGATTCAGGAAATCCGCGAGGCTGGCGTGCCGCTGCTGCTGGCGCTGTCGGACGCGGCGGTCTATCCAAGCAGCGCGGGGAAAATGAACGAAACGGCGGCTATCGGCGGGCGGACGCGCGAGGGACTGGAAGCTTCTATTCTGCAAATGGCAATTTTGGGCGCGGCGCGCGGACTGACGGGCGACGCGGTGCGGACGATGCTCATTCGGCATGCGCCGACTTTGGGCGGCCAATGTACAGACTGGTGCGAGGCGCTGCTGAACGGTGAACCGGTGAAAGTGGCAAATCCGACAGCGCGCGGGGTGTTTGTGCATCCGCTCGACGTGGCCGGCTGTGCGCTGATGCTGGGCGCGGAGGCGTTTCGGCGCGGCGAAGGCGGCATTTATCACATCGGGACGGATGCGCGAAGCATCTGCACCAACCGAAGCGCAGCACAACGGCTGAGTATGCGCCATCACGGAACGGCGCAGATTCAGAAAGAGGAGACGGACGGGGAGGCGGCGTCCGTGCTGCTGGATGGAAGCGCTGCGCGGCGGCTCTGCGGCGCAATATGCCGATTGGACGCGGATCAGGCGCTCGACTTGCTGTTTGAGCAGCGAAAAGCTGCGCGCGAAGGACGGGAAGCGGAGACGATCCGGAAGATGGCGCGGACATATCTGGAAGCCTGCCGCGCATAACCTGAAAACGGAGGCGATGACATGGAAAAAGGCATCACGCAGACGGCGAAACACACGCTGATGCTCGACGGACGTTCGCGCGCTAAGCTGACGGGCGTAACGGCGGTCAGCTGCTTCAACGACAGGGAGGTTGTGCTGGAAACGGGAGAGGGCGAAGTTGCGCTGCTGGGAGAAAATCTGCACATCGAGCAGCTGAACCTCGACGACGGCCAGCTCGACGTGACGGGCGAAATCGCGGGCGTCGAGTATGAAACGCCGCGCAAAAAGGAGCGGCGCGGACTTTTTGGACGAAAAAAAGCATGACGGCGCTGGAACAGGCGCGAGCGCTGGGGATGATGGCAGCGCTGGGCGCGGCGCTCGGAGGAATCTATGACCTGATGGGGATGATGCGGCGGAGCCGGGCGGGCGTGGGCGCATCTGACCTGCTTTTCGGCATGCTCTGCGCATTGGGCATGACGCTGACGGCGCTGTATCTGCGGATGAATCCGTTTCGGCTATACGCGTTTGCAGGTGTGGCGCTGGGCATGGGCGCATATGCCGCGACGGCAGGGCGGCTTTTCCGGGCGCTGTACAGATTGAAACAGAATTGTGTCAAAAAAGTTAAATAACGTCGCGGAGATGATGAATTTGTTGCAGGAAAAAACGAAAAGAGGTCGAATTATGACTGTACAAATTTGTCAAAAGATGCGGGGGATGGGCGGAATGGCCTCAAAGAAAAAAAGAATCAGGCCGTTTCGGGTTTTGGCCATGCTGATGGGCGCCGGAACGCTGGCGATGCTGATGCGCTTTCCGGCCAAGGCGGTCAGTTTGGAGCGGCAGCAGGCGCAGCTGGTCGAGGCCGCTCAGGCATACGGCGAAGCGCAGAGCGCCAATAACCGGCTGAAAGGCCAACTGGCGGAAATCGGGACGAAGGAATTTGTCGAACGCACGGCGCGCAGAGATTACGGCTACTGCTGGTACGGCGAGATCATCTATCAGGTGGGCAACCTGGACGAAATCGAGCAGCAGCTTGAATTTGACGTATACGGACAGGACTAAAGCGGAGGGAAAAACCATGCGCCTTGGCTGCATCGGAATCGGCTCAAACGCGATCCGCCTGCTGGTTGCGGGCTGGAAGAACGGAAGGCTTATCGACACGCGCCGCGAACGCCGGGGAACGCGCCTGTTTGCCGGGCTGGTCGGGGGAAAACTGACTGAAGAGAGCATGCAGTCTTCTGTGGAAGCAGTCGGGGAACTGGCGGGGTGTGCCCGTGCCGACGGCGCGCAGAAGATTTTTGTTTTTGCCACCAGCGCGGTGCGCGACGCGGCAAACGGCAGGATATTCACCGAACGATGCGAGGCGATCTGCGGCACGAAGGTGGAGATTGTCTCCGGCGAAGAGGAAGCCGTGCTTTCTTATATCGGCGCGAGCGAGGGCGGCGCGTGCGGCATGATTGACATCGGCGGCGGCTCGACGGAATTCACGCTGGGCGAGGATGAACGCATTCTCGGCGCGGTCAGCCTGCAAATGGGCGCAGTGCGTATGAACGCACAAAGGCCCATTCTCAAATATGAAGATTATGCGGCGACGGTGGAGCAGTGCCGGAGGATGATTCAGCGGGACGCACAAGGCTTGCTTGCGTTTGAGACGAAGCCGGAATGGGTAGGCGTTGGCGGCACGATGACCACGCTCGGCGCGATGGAGCGCGCCATTCCGCTGTTTGACGCACAAACCTGCGAAGGCATGACATTGGATCTGCCCACGGTGGCCGGATGGGGCAGACGCCTTGCGCGCATGAGCATGGCTGAACGGCGGCAGGTGCCCGGCCTGATGGCCCATCGCGCGGACATCATCCCCAGCGGCGTAGCGATTTTGGAAGCGGCCATGCGTGAATTTGGCGTGAACGAACTGCGGCTTTCGGCACATGGCAACATGGACGGGTATTTGAAGAAAAAATTTCAAGAAAAGGCTTGACAGACGATGGCAGATTGTGTATAATGATTCTCGTCGTCAGAACGACGGCGCTTCACATCGCGGGATGGAGCAGTCTGGCAGCTCGTCGGGCTCATAACCCGAAGGTCGTAGGTTCAAATCCTACTCCCGCAACCATATGGCGGCATAGCTCAGCTGGCCAGAGCATTCGGTTCATACCCGAAGTGTCATGTGTTCGAATCACATTGCCGCTACCAGAGATTCCAGTCAAGGTGCTCACTTGACTGGAATTTTTTTATGCAGTTTTACCATAAGATTGTCTTATTCATGTCAAAGTGCCGAAATTTTGGGATTTCGGCACTTTTTTTGTCACATCTTCAATAAAATAACAACTGTTTAACCCTTGCATGGGTTGAGTTTTTGGAGGCTTTGCGCAGTCACATGCCGTGCCACAAACGCTTAAAGAAGGGTCAGCAGCCTGCGGGCATTTTCCAAGTCTTCTTCCTGCGTGTGGATGTACACATTCTGCATGGTTTTCAAATCTGCCCAGCCGCCCATGCTTTGCAGTGTTTTTTCCGATACGCCTGCGCGATAGGCGCGTGTGGCGAAGGTGTGCCGGAAGCAATGCGGCGTTTTGCCGTAGACGTTGATTGCTGCGCAAACGCGCTCCCACAGGCGGCGATTTGCCTGAAAGGTGAGCGGCTGATGTGTATCGTCGCGCATGTGCAGCAGATAAGCGTCGGGATCGTGCATTTCCTCCGGGGTGAGCGCGAGAACGTCCCACAGCTTGGGAAGCATCAGCATGTGACGAAAGCCCGCTTCCGTTTTCGGATCGCCGATGATGGTTTTCGCTTTGGCATAGGTGACGCTGCGCTCGATACGGATCAGCATTTTATGCGGATCAATGTCCTTCATGCGGATGCCGCGGATATCCTCGCTGCGTGCCGGGCAGTAGAGCAGCAGCGCCACATAGCGGCGGTCAAGCAGCTTGGGTATATCCGGCAAATGAGCCTCAACGTCTTCGGCTTCCTTTGTGGTCAGCGGGAGACGTGTGCTCTTTTTCTTGGAGGGGTTGCGCAGCCGCTTGGATTTGGATGGATTGCTGGGAATCAGCCCATCTTCAAAGGCGACGTCAAGCACCATGCGGACGACCAGCCAGATCTCATCAATCGTCTTCTTGGAGAGGGATTCTTTGCTGTTGAGAAAGAGCTGCACGTCGTCGATGGAGATATCCCGCACATCCATTTCGCCGAAATACGGCAAAACGTGGCGTTTGAGATAGCTTTCATAGCCGGTTAGCGTGGTTTCGCGAACCTTGCCGACTTTGTAGAGCGTAAACCAACGCTCGGCAATATCCGAAAAACGCGTACTTAAGCCGTCTTTGCGATGCTGCCCGTTTTCATCCGGCGGAACGACAACGCCCTCCGTGATGGCGTGGGACAGATACGATTGAAAGAGTTCCTGTTGCGTTGAGCCGGTCAGCCAGAAGACCTTCCCGTTGATGACCGCTCGTTGTTTGAGTTTTGCAGACATATCCGGTTCTCCTTGTCCAGACATGTCTGACGGGGCTGGTGTGAGGTTGTCAAGGATCGTGGATTCCACGCCCATTGTAGCATGGTTTGGGGGCGGCGTGAAGCCCTGAATCGTTGTCATGAGACTCCTTTCATAGAGAAAAACAATTCAAGTGGCGAAGTGGCAGGCTAAAAGGGCTTAGAGCCGCTTTGCCACTTGAAGAAAAGGGCTAAGAGAGCAGACTCACCATCCACTGTGCTCCGTCGCGGACGACGTACAGCTTGGATGCGAGGTTTCGTTTGGCGGAACGGACGGTACGCGGGGAAATGCCCTGCTCCTGCGCGGCTTTGTCGATGACGCTGCTGGGACAGACGCGCCCGTTTTCAAGCAGGGAGAGAATGAGCTTTTCGGCACGCTCAACCTTTGTGGGCGTGTGTTCTGAGCCGGAAAGCAGCTCGTCGGCGGTGAGCTGATATTCGCCGAGCCAGCGAAAACCGTCCGCATCGCCGAGCGAGAAAGCCAATGACTTGCCCGGAGGTGCCAGCGAGCTTTTCTCATGCGTCAGCACCCGCGTGGTGGGGTCGTCCCTGACCTTGCCGATGAACAGGAGACTGCGCACGGCGGCAGTCATGTCGATGGAACCAAGCCCGCGGTAGGTGCTTTGTGAGCCGGACGCTTTGTTGAGATGACCGATCATCAAAATAGCGCAGTCGTGGACTTCGGCAATTTCACCCAGTGCGCGGAAGATCGGGCGTACTTCGTTGGCACGGTTCATATCGACCTGAGCGCCCAGAAACGCCTGAATCGGGTCGATAATCAACAGCTTGGCTTGATTTTCGCGAATGGCACGCTCAATGCGGTTGTCTGTCAATGTGAGCATGGATTCGCGGTCGTCAATGACCAACACACGGTCAAGGTCGGCGCCTGCTTCGATTAAGCGGGGCTTGACGGTATCGCCGAGACCGTCCTCTGCCGTCTGATAGATCACGTTGAAGGGTTCAAGCAGCTCACCGTTTGGAAGCTGTTGACGGTTGGTGCAGGCGGCTGTGAGATACATGGCGAAATAGGTCTTGCCCTCGCCGGGATTGCCTTGCAGGATGGTCAGCTTGCCGAAGGGAATGTATGGATACCAGAGCCAGTGAACGGCGGTTTGTTGTACGTCGCTCATGCGGATCATGGGAACGGAGTCGGGCATGGGAACCTCCTTATCTGGATATTTCGGAATGATGTCGTTCTTCTCGTTCGCGAAGAAGAAGGTCAACATTGTGCTGCACTTGTGAGAGCTTCAGCAGCTCGTCGCGAAGAGGAATCAGGCGCGGGGCTTGTTCGGCGTAACTTTGCCGAAGGGTTTCAAGTTCTTCTTTCCAAACCTTGACTGTCGGCGGTTTATCGCCCAGTTTTTCTTTGAGAATGCGGCGTGTAGCATAGAACAATCGGAGTTCACCGTCGTGTTCCTGTGCGTAAGCGTCTCGCCGGCTTTTCCAGTGAATCGCGTTCAGGTTTTCATAAATCGGCTTATTCTTGGCGTAGATGTCTGCCTGACGAATGAGCGCTTCCAATTCGCGGATTCGGGAAGAAGTGGAATGGAGCGCATCGCTCAACTGATGAAAGGCAGAACGGGTTTCGGAGAGTTGGGTGGAAAGGTCTTCAAGAGTGAAAAGTTGATGGGCTTGCAGAAAATTAACGGTTTCGGCAAATTGCTTGAGGTCGCGGACTTTTCCTTTTTGACTCCATGCCTGAGCATAGCGCCGCTGCTGTGCTTCGCTGACCAATTTCCAAAGCGTGGGCGTTTTAGAGGCTTCCGGCTCAGAGCGGAGAGTGTTGATCCATTCGGTCAGCTTCTCGATCTGTGCCTTTAACGCGCGTGTCAGCCTGTTTGTGGAGCGAATCCAGCGGTTCAACTCACCCTTTTCTGTGTGGATGCCCTTCTGCTCCAGTTTGCGAACGTTGGGACCTTCGTGAACGGTTGGAATTTGTTCGACGCTTTGCCGCGCATAAGAACGGTGGTCGATGCGCGAAGGAATTCCCTTTTCTTCAAACTTGGCATTGACGGCGTTGCACCATGCGGTGCGCCACGATTCGAGCCTTTCGGGAGAATGCCAATCGGTGGTATGGACGGCATTGAAACAGCAGCGACCGTCTGAACCGCGGATGCGGTTTCCGCTGGCATCCAGCGCGTATTCGCGACGCTGCTTGGGCGCAAAACTGCCGTCAGGATTCAATGGACGCATGGTGGTCATGACGTGCATGTGGGGATTGGGAATGCCGCCGGTCTTGTCGGGAGAATGAATGGCAAGGTCGGCGATCATTCCGCGATCCACAAATTCTTTTTGCACGAAAGCGCGAGCCAGTTCAATATTTTCGTTCAGTGAAAGTTCGTTTTGCAGCGCGATGTCAAAACTGTATGCGAGCTGCGCTTTGGGATGGCGTTCAGCGGCTTCTACGGCGTTCCAGAGCGTTGCTCGGTCACAGAAGCACTCCGGAGCATGAGCGGGCAGCAGAATTTCCGTATGGAGAACGCCGCCCTTGCGCGTGTAGTCGCTGATCTCGTCGTAATATTCGCTGTACAGGCGTTCGCCTGCGCGATATGCTGCGGCAGCAAGGACGCTCTGTCCCGCGCTTCGCTTGATTTGAGAAACGGAGAAATGATACAGTGCCATCAGTTTTGTTCAAACGATGGAATGCCACGCGGATCATGCGCAATTTGGTTTTCAGCGGCGAATGCAAAGCGGATGTTTTCGATATCATCCTCATCATCTTCAAGCGTCATATCCAGAAGAATGTCCTGCACCGCGGAAAGCGCAAAGATGCGCTCCATGACGCGATAAAAATCGGCTTTATTCAATGCGGCAACCTGTGGGCAGAGGGCTTCAATCGCGCCGCCCATGTTGCAAAGATGATGGGTACGCTTTTTCCGTGCGCCTTCGCTTAGGTAGCGTTCGCGGTTTTGGAGACGCTGGCTGCGATGCTCGGCTTGCGCTTTTTCCTGCTCAAGATTACGCAGTTTTTGATTCGGTTCGATGTGGGAAGATGGCGTTTTGTTCATAGCGTGTGGATTCCTTTCTGAAAAAACGAATGAGAAAAACGGTTGCGGAAGGATTCAAAAACTTTGCGGCAGACGGGATCTGCTTGCAGATCGTGGCTGATGCAAAGTACGCGGGGGATAGGCGCGGAGCGCCGCAAGAGGGGGCAGCCCTCTTGGACGCAGCAACGCTGCGCAAAGTCTCTTGCACTGCGAGTGTAGGGCAAAGAGGAAAACCGCGCGTAAAGCACGAAGATACATCCGAAGGATGTATAGAAGTGCGCCCTTCCGTTCCGTCGGGTTCTGTCGATCGACGAGCAGATCATACCACAAAAGCAAGAAAAATAACAGATGATTCCTAAACGATGGATAAATTCGCGAAATCGTAAAAAATCCACGCTCTTGAAGCGGTTATCCAAATTGAAAAATGTGAAAAAATGATGAGGGGAAAAAGAAATGCTTGAGACGATGCCGATTTCTGAAAAATTAAAGATGCTGCGGGACAGACGCGGGCTTACGCTGGACGAGCTGGCGGAACAAACGGGGCTTTCGCGTTCGGCGTTGAGCAATTATGAGACGAACGAAAGCAAAGAGGTCAGCCAATTTGCACTGGTTACGTTGGCGAAATTCTATGGTGTTTCGACGGATTATCTGCTGGGACTGTCAGCGCTCGAAAACCCGATGCAGGGAGATATCCATGATTTGAACATCAGCAGCAAGATGGCAGAGCTGCTCAAAAGCGGAAAAATCAACAACCGACTGCTTTGCGAAATGGCGACGCATCCGGATTTTCCGAAATTACTGATGGATATGGAAATCATGGTGGACGGTGAAGCGAGAAACGCGATTCGGGCGATTGATATGCTGTTTGAAGCCGTCCGCATGAAAATTATCAAGGAGACGAACATCGGTGAGGATTCAAATGCCCAGATCTTGACGTTTAAGGAAGCGCAGATTGACGAGGACGAATATTTTGAAATGAAAATCAAAAACGACCTGCGCCCAATCCTGCGCTTCCTGCGGGACAAGTACGCTGAAAGAAGCGAAGGGAGTCGGCAACTCGAAGAAATCGAAAAATACGTTCAGCAGCTGATTCGGGAAGCGGACATTGTCCGCGAACAGAAAGAACAGAATGTGCCAGACGATGAAATCTGGATTGACCGAACGATAGCTATGCTGATGGCGAAATGGAAAATCAAGTGGAATAAACTGACGGAAGTGCAGCAACGATCGTTCAAAGAGGTGCTGATGCAGTCGGAATTGAGGAAGGAGCAGCTGCCGAAAAAGAGGATGAGGGGAAAACAGAGAAAGTGACTTTTTGGAATGATGTATCTGAAAAAGTCCGGATGAATTGTCGATTTTGGATGGATGACATGGTATAATGAAACAGACTATTGAAGCTATTTGATTAAATTTGAAGGAGTACAGATATGGAAAAAGCTCAGGCCTCTGCGAATATTGGATTTGAGAAGCAGATTTGGGATGCAGCATGTGTTCTGCGCGGAAATATGGATGCATCTGAATATAAAAGTGTTGTATTGGGATTGATTTTCCTGAAGTATATTTCTGACCGCTTTGAAGAACGGCGTGCAGAATTGTTAAAGGATGAATATGCAGATCCAGAAGACAAGGACGAGTATCTTTCCGAAAATGTGTTTTTTGTTCCGGCTTCTTCCAGATGGTCTGTTATTGCGGCTGCGGCGCATACGCCAGAAATCGGCACCATAATTGATGAAGCCATGCGAGCGATTGAAAAAGAAAACAGCAAGCTGAAAGATGTTCTGCCGAAAAATTTTGCTCGCCCGGAGCTGGATAAACGACGGCTGGGTGAAGTGGTCGATCTGTTCACCAATATTGCCATGGTGGAACACGGCAACGAAAAGGATATCCTCGGCAGAACTTACGAATACTGTTTATCTATGTTTGCAGAGCAGGAAGGAAAACGCGGCGGTGAATTCTATACGCCTTCCTGTGTTGTTCGGACGTTGGTTGAGGTTTTGCAGCCGTTTAAGGGGCGCGTATACGATCCGTGCTGTGGTTCCGGCGGTATGTTTGTTCAAAGCGCAAAGTTCATTGAAAACCATGCGGGGAACATTGATAATATCGCGGTTTATGGTCAGGAAGCCAACGCAACCACTTGGAAGATGGCACAAATGAACCTTGCTATTCGCGGCATTGATGCCAATTTGGGAAAGTATGCGGCAGACACATTTTTTGAAGATTTGCACCCGACCATGCGTGCAGATTTCATCATGGCGAATCCGCCGTTCAATCTCTCCGATTGGGGCGCGGATAAACTGGCACAGGATAAGCGCTGGAAGTATGGAACGCCGCCTGCTGGAAACGCCAACTTTGCATGGCTGCAACATATGATCTATCATCTTGCGCCAAATGGCAAAATCGGTATGGTGCTGGCGAACGGTTCGCTTTCTTCCCAGAGCGGCGGCGAAGGTGAAATCCGAAAGAAGATTATTGAGGATCATTTGATTGACTGCATCGTTGCGATGCCGACCCAGCTTTTCTATACGACACAGATTCCCGTGTGTCTCTGGTTCCTCAATAAGAAAAAGGCGTTTGAGGATAAGACACTGTTTATTGATGCCCGGAAACTTGGCACGATGATTTCGCGCAAGAACCGCGAATTGACGACGGAAGATATCGCCAAGATTGCGGAGACTTATCAAGCGTATTGCAATGGGACGCTGGAAGATGTAAAGGGGTTCTGTGCGGTTGTCACGACCGAAGAAATTGCCAAACAGGATTATATTTTAACGCCCGGACGCTATGTGGGCATTGAGGAGCAGGAAGAAGACGATGAACCTTTTGATGAAAAGATGAGTCGCTTGACATCGGAGCTTTCCGAACTTTTTGAAAAGTCTCATGAGCTTGAAAAAGAAATCAGGGAGCGATTGGGGGCGATAGGGTATGACATCTGAGTGGATGACCATTCGAGCAGCTGATTTCATTCATTTTAATCCACGGTTGAGTATCAAAAAGGGTGAAATGGCGACAAAAGTTGGAATGGATAGATTATTACCATTTACAAAGAAAATTCCATCTATTGAACAAGCAGTATTTACAGGTGGAACGAAATTCTCTAACGGCGATACAATTATGGCACGAATTACGCCCTGCCTTGAAAATGGAAAAACGGCTTTTGTCGATATTCTAAAAGACGGAGAAGTTGGTTTTGGCTCGACGGAGTATATCGTGATGAGGGCAAAAGAAGGCGTTAGTGATCCTCAATTTGTGTATTACCTAGCGACAAGTCCTTTTTTTCGGAACATTGCTATTAAATCTATGGTGGGTTCTTCGGGAAGACAGCGAGTGCAACAAGGGGTTCTGGACGAGTTGATATTGACAGTACCTCGAAAAGTGGAAGATCAAGCAAAAATAGGGAGAGTTCTGTCTGAACTAGATGACAAAATAGCACTAAATAATGAGGTAAACGATAATTTAGCGGCTTAAAGCTGGACGGCAGAGACATCAATCTCGCCGGACATCAGCTTTGGTAGTAGTTCATCCCTAAGTGCAGCCAGCTTACGAGACTCAATCCGGTTCGAGATTATCAGCTGAAAAATAGGCTGCATGATAGAGTTGAAGCTTGTATAGTCTTCTTCGCAAGGAATTAAGACCTCTGCTTTGGCAAGTTCCTCACGTTTGATGTGCCCCATTGTTGTTGCCTTATCAGCAGCGATTGCAATAAAACGGGCAAGGTGGTGAGCGGTCCAAAGGTAGTAAAACCACTTGTCATAGACGTCTGATGTTACCTTGAATAGGTGCTGATTCAATCCGCAAGTTCCCCCGCACCATATATCAACAAGTAGACTTCCAGACCAAGAGAAGATGACATCGCCATCGTGAATGATGTACTCAGGCTTGATACTCAAGGAGCAGAGTTCACTACTGTCATCATATGACTCTTGGCGGAGTTCCTTAATTTTCAACACAGGAAGACCTATTTCATTCCCTTGAGGACGAAACTTCTGCATGGCAAGTCCATTCAAGTAGTTGGCGATGTCTAGGAGATTGCCTTTTCTCCATTTAGCAGGGATGGCATCAATGTTGACAAAATGGTTGTCAAAGATAGCTTTGGCTTGAGCGTATAAATTATCGTTTACCTCATATTTAAGCACTAATAATCTATATTATATGGATATATCATAAATTATCATACTTAAGAGGGGGCTTTTTCATGCCGTTCTCCGTTTTTACCGAAGATACTTTTGAACAGGCGGTCATCGCTATCTTTGAAAAGATGGGCTATGAGCATATCTATGCGCCGGATATCGACGGGCGCGATTATTCCAGCCCGTTGTTGGATGATGTGTTGGCTTCTAGTCTGCGCAGAATCAACCCGGATATGCCGGTTCAGGCGATTACAGAGGCGGAAAATAAGCTCCGAAATTTTGATGTTGGCAGCCTTTTGCAGAAAAACATGACTTTTATGGATTATTTGCAAAACGGCGTGACGGTCAAATACTTTGTGCAGGGTGAAGAAAGAAGCGGCATTGTCTATTTGCTGGACTATGCGCATGTAGAACGAAATACGTTCTATGTTGTCAACCAGTTTACTTATGTCGAAAACGGCAATAATCGCCGCCCGGATGTGATTCTGTTTGTTAACGGTATGCCGCTTGTTTTGATGGAACTAAAATCGCCGTCCAAGGACGATGTGGGTGCAGAAAATGCTTACAATCAGATTCGCAACTACATGAAGGATATTCCGAGTATCTTTAATTACAATGCAATCTGCGTGATTAGTGATTTGAGCACAAACAGAGCCGGAACGATTACTTCTGGGCTGGATCGCTTTATGGAATGGAAATCCGTAGATGGCGAGTATGAGAGTGCGGCGGTTGCGGATTTCAGCACGTTTTATGAGGGGATGTTCCCTAAGGACAGACTGCTGGATATCATAAAGAACTTTATTCTGTTTTCCAATGAATCTCCAAGCCCTGTCAAAATTCTGGCGGGTTATCATCAGTATTTTGCCGTTCACAAGGCGATTGATAAAGCCATCGTGGCGACAAAAACGGACGGAAAAGGCGGCGTGTTCTGGCATACGCAGGGAAGTGGAAAATCGCTATCGATGGTTTTCTATGCGCATTTATTGCAGGATGCGCTGGATCAGCCAACGATTGTTGTGATGACGGATCGCATTGATTTGGATGACCAGCTTTATACGCAGTTTGCTAAGACTGCGCAGTTCCTCCGCCAAACACCCGTACAGGCGGAGAGCAAAGCGAATTTGAAGGCACTGTTGGATGGACGAGCTGCAAACGGTATCATCTTTACAACAATGTTCAAATTCGAACCGGGAGAAAAACCACTGTCGGAACGCCGCAATATTATTGTTATGGCAGATGAAGCGCATCGCGGACAGTATGGGTTCGATGAGCGCGTCATTATGACCAAGAACGATAAGGGAGAGCCGGAAGCGAGAATTGCGATTGGCAACGCGCGGATTATTCGCGACGCATTGCCCGGAGCAACGTTTATCGGTTTTACCGGAACGCCTGTATCAGCTAAAGACCGCAACACGCGCGAAGTTTTCGGTGACTATATTGATGTATACGATATGACACAGGCGGTTGAGGACGGAGCAACGAAGCCGGTCTATTACGAGAGCCGGGTTATCAAGCTAAACCTCAACAAAGAATTGCTCGATCAAATTGATCAGACTTATGATAGATTGGCGGAAAATGCCGATCCGCTGGCAATAGAAAAAAGCAAAAAGATGCTGGGGCAAATGGAAAGCGTGCTGGGTGCAGAATCCACGCTTAATTCTCTTTGCACGGATATTGTTGAGCATTATGAAAAGTACCGCGCCAATTTGCTTACAGGTAAAGCAATGATCGTTGCATATAGCCGACCGATTGCCATGAAAATTTATCATAAACTGCTTGAACTGCGCCCAGCATGGAAAGAAAAGATAGGCGTAGTGATGACAAGTGGCAACAGTGATCCAGCCGAGTGGAAAGATATCATCGGCACGAAGGCGCATAAAGAAGAACTAGCCCGCAAATTCAAAGATAATAACGATCCCATGAAGATTGCCATTGTGGTGGATATGTGGCTGACAGGGTTTGATGTTCCGTCGCTGGCGACTATGTATGTCTACAAGCCGATGCATGGTTATAATCTGATGCAGGCTATTGCTCGTGTCAATCGTGTTTTCCGAGATAAGGAAGGCGGATTGATTGTGGATTATGTAGGTATTGCTTCAGCACTAAAAGCGGCAATGAAGGAATACACGGGGCGAGATCAGCTGCGATATGGCGATATGGATATTGCCAAGACAGCCTATCCGAAATTTCAGGAGAAGTTGCAGGTTTGTAAAGATATTCTTTATGGGTTTGATTATTCTGAATTTTTCAGTGGACAGCCGCTTACCATGGCAAAATTGATTGCAGATGGCGTAAACTTTGTTTTGGATGCGGCAGTGCCGACTAGAAAAGATCAATGGCTTAGAGAGGCACTTCTGCTTCATCAAGCGCACACGTTATGTGCCAGCTTGACAACGGAGGAAGAACGTCACTATGCAGCGTATTTTGAAGCTATTCGCGCAACTGCTAGCAAAATTGTGATTTCATCCGGCGGTAAAAGTAGACTTTCTCTGACGGATATCAACCGAGAAATCAATGAATTGTTGAAATCGACGATTCAAAGTGAGGGCGTTATCAATCTGTTTGACAGTAAAGAGTATGGTGGAGAAACGTTCTCCTTGTTTGATCCTGAGGTTTTGGAAGAAATCTCAAAAATGAAGCAAAAGAATATCGCAGTAGAAGTGCTGAAAAAGCTGCTGGCAGAGCAGGTTCAAGTCTATACGCGGACAAATTTGGTGCAGTCCAAGAAGTTTTCCGAGAAGATCAAATCGCTGATGAATGCGTATTACAATGGCTTGATTACCAATGAAGAAGTCATCAAAGAACTGTTGGAAACAGCGCAACAGATGGCGCAGAAGCGAAAAGAAGGTCAGCAAATGGGGCTGACGGATGAAGAAATGGCGTTTTATGATGCGCTGACGCGACCGGAAGCGATTAAAGATTTCTATACGAACGATCAGCTTGTTGCCATTACACGAGAACTGACGGAGGCACTACGCAAGAATCACACGATTGATTGGCAGAAAAAAGAGGGCGCAAGGGCGAAGATGCGCGTGATGATTAAGCGATTGCTGAAAAAATATAAGTATCCACCGGAGGGGATGGAGGATGCAATCGGTACAGTGATGAATCAGTGCGAATTGTGGACAGATAATGCGGAAGAATGACAGAGAGCGCTCGTTACAGTATTTGGTGGAGGATTGAATCTTGCTGTTCGATACAGTATAATGAACTCGGACTAAACCGAGTCGGAGGTGACCGAGTAAATGAAATTCTACGGACGGGAAAAGCAGCGTAAGGATTTGCATCGTCTGTTTTTGTATGAAGGGATGCAGCTTGGCTTGATTTATGGACGCAGGCGCGTCGGCAAAAGCGAATTGATTAAGCAGAGTCTGCGAGAAACGGATGTAGTCAGCATCTATTTCGAGTGTAAGCAGACGACTGAGCAGAATAACACGGAGAGTCTGTCTGTGTTGCTGGCGGATACGTTTCATTTTCCAAAGCCTTCCTTTGACAGCATGGAAGCGTTGCTGACGTATCTGTTTGAAGCGGCGAAGGAAAAGCCAATGATCTTGGTGCTGGATGAGTACCCATACTTGCGCGAAGTTGTGCAGGGGATGGACAGCGTTTTGCAGGCGTTGGTTGACCGCTATCGCGATACATCGTCACTGAAGCTCATCCTGTGCGGTTCGTATGTGGACGTTATGAAATCCCTTTTGCTTCGGGAAAATCCGTTGTATGGGCGCGTGGATCGAACGATTGATCTGAAGCCGATGGATTATTACGAATCGGCGCTGTTCTACCCAACTTTTTCTGACGAGGATAAGGTCAGGCTGTACAGTGTGTTCGGTGGAATTCCGTATTACAACAGGCTCATCAATTCGCAGCTTTCGGTTCGGGAGAACATCATCGAGTTGATTGCTTCGCCGGATGCCCGGTTGGAAAATGAAGTTTCAATGTACCTCAAATCGGAGATTTCCAAAATCAACAATGCGAACGAAGTGTTTGAAGCGCTGGCACGGGGATTCTTGAAGTACAGCGATTTGCTTTCGCAGTCCCATGTGTCCAGCAGCCCGGCGTTGGCGGATGTGCTGGAAAAGCTCATTCGCATGGAGGTTGTGAAAAAGGAAGCACCCATCAACGACGTGAACAACAAACGCAAAGCAGGGTATATCATTACGGATAATCTTTCGCTGTTCTATTATCGGTATGTGTTCCGTTACTCCTCGCAGATGAATGTGATGGATTCCGATGTGTTTTATGACCGGTATATCAGGGATGATTTTGAAAAGCAGTATGTGCCGCGCCAGTTTGAGGAAATTTGCAGGCAGTATCTGATTCGCCAAAATCGTGCGGGAAAGCTTCCGATTCCGTTTGATCGGATTGGAAAATACTATTACGATGATCCGCAGACGCGGACGAACGGCGAGTTCGATATTGTAACCGAAGACCCCAATGGCTACGTCTTTTATGAGGCGAAATTCCGCAGCGAACCGCTCACAGAGAACATGATTCAGCAGGAAATCGAGCAGGTCAAGCGGACGGGGATGAACTGTTATCGGTATGCGTTTATTTCGCGGAGTGGATTCGATGCGCAGGCGGATGAAGGGGTGGAGTTGATTTCGCTCGAGAAATTGTACGAATGAGTTTGAATAATAACAATCGGAAAGCCGAAAAATACCTGCTTTATCGTATCAAGAATATAAGAAAATAGAGGTGGAAATATGATTAGTCCAGATTTGCCCATTACGAAATCTGAAGAGGATGTGTTAAACAGAAGTAATTTTGCAAAGAATCTTGCACAAGCAGTGATACAGTGTACATTTCCAACTTCTTTTTCTATCGGCTTATATGGAAAATGGGGAAGTGGCAAAACATCTTTATTAAATATGGTGATAGAGGAAATAGAGAACATTGAAGAGAGTACGATTATTCTCAGATTTAATCCATGGCTATGTTCTGACCCGAAACAGTTGGTAATTCAATTCTTCAAACAGATGTCTGCGGTAATAAAATTAAAAAAACCAGCAGAAGAAAAGGTATGGGAATTAATTGATCAATATGGTGATATGTTTGAAGCTGCAGGAATAATTCCTATTGCGGGGGAAATGATACAACAAGCAGGAAAAGCTATTACAAAAAAAGCGAATGAACAGGTTAAGGAAAGAAAGGATAACCTACAAAAAAGTAAAGATCAGATAATTGATAGGATTATAAAGGAAAAAATAAAAATCGTTATTACTATTGATGATATTGATCGGCTTTCGGAAGAAGAAATCATTGCAGTCTTTCAGTTAATTAAAGCATTGGCGGATTTTCCTAATACGATTTATATTTTGGCTTTCGATTATAAAACGGTCGTTCAGGCACTGGGAAAGGTACAAAATGGAGATGGTAGGGAATATCTGGAAAAAATAATTCAGGTTCCGTTTGAAATTCCTGCACCTGACATGGATAGTATCTATGATACGCTTTTTTCTAAGATTAACTCAATTATTGGGGATGTTTCAGAGGAACAATGGGACAAAAATGAGTGGACAGAACTTTTCGAGTTTGGAATGAAAAAGTATATCCAGTCTATTCGTGATGTCATTCGTTTTGTAAATGTATTCTTTCTGAAATATGGGATTTTAAAAGAAGAAACAAATCTTGTTGATTTAATTGGACTTACGACGCTACAAGTATTTGAACCATATATATATTCAAAAATGATAATCTATAAGGACATATTGTGCGGAAATGATTTTAGTATTGCACATGCAGAACAACAGGAAAAAGAGAAAAAGATAAAAGATTTTCTTAATCAACTGATACCAGATGATGAGACGGTAGATAATAAAGATGCTGCTTCAAATATAATAGGGATTTTGTTTCCTAAAATAAGAAATATAGCGGATATGCCGTATGGAAGGGGAAGAAATTACATACGGCAAGGATTGATTTCAAACAATCGAATCTCGGTTCCAGCATGCTTTGATAGATACTTCTCACTCTCGCTTGAAAGTGATGCTATACCAACTCCTCTAATTAGGTATTTGATTTATGAAGCAAATGAATTGGAACTTGATAAAAATATAATGGAAATTTACAAAAATGGAAAAATAAAGTGTCTATTAGATAAAATAGCGGCATATGCAAATGATAAAAAGACGATAAGATTATCATGTGATAGAGCTTCATTGATTATTATGGTACTTTCACGAAAATGGAGTTGTTTTAAAGTAGATGATAGAGACAAGGACTTCTTTTCAATACCATTTGTATGGAAGTATCTTTATTGTGTTGATCCGTTGCTGAAAAGGATTGACTCAAGTAACCGTTTCTCTGTTATTTGCACAATTTTTAAAGATGAATCTGTTCAACCGTCCACATTGGCGCTTCTTTTGGATGATTTCGAAAATCAGCTTGGCAGATTTACGGAAAGAAAATCAAAAGAAAATGATGCTGTTTTTTCTCTAGAAGAAGTCTTGATACTCGAAGATATATTTAAAAAGCGTTCAATAGAGGTAATCGATTCTCGACTTGTGTTGCAACAATATAATGGATTGAATTTTTTATGGATGCTGGGACAGATTGACGCTGAGCTAGCAAAAGAAAAAAAGAAAACAATTATTACTGATGATTTTTCGCTCTTAAAGATTATAGACTATTGTGTATCGAAAGGATCAGTGGCGAGCACATCGATCGAAAAAATACGGAAAGTGAATAAAAAAGCTTTGGAAGAGTTTATTGATGTTAATGAGGCTTATAGACGAATTAAAGAATATATGGAAACCGAAGAATTTTATAAGTCACCAGAAGATGAAAAAATAAGTGCAATGGCATTTATACTCGTTATGGAAAATACAAATAGTGAAGTGACAATGGAAGATAGCATATCGGAAGAAACAGCCAAGCGTGAGCTGAAAAAAGTGTCCAAGGATAGCGGGAAAGAATAAAATGTTGCATTTGACCATGATGGACATTATGAAGGAATAGATGCGCCAATGGCGGAATAGAGTATTTATATATATCAAACGACATTTTATTGTGCAATTTGTTATAAATAAAAGAAAAATCCTTTACCTGTCAAGAGCGAAGGAATAGCGACATCGACCTAAACCGTTCGGAATTTCTGAACAGTTGAAATGTCCACGGGTTTACCGTATTCATAAATGGGCTTGATACACACAAATCTTCCGTCCTCAACCACCCCGCATCCGCCCCGTCATCCATGCCTTTTATTTCCAATTTTGATTTTTCATACCCGAAGTGTCATGTGTTCGAATCACATTGCCGCTATTATTGATTCCGGTCAAGTTGCTTACTTGACCGGAATTTTTTATAAAGTTATGCCGAAAAATGTTTGGTTCATATCAAAGTGCCGGGATTTTGAAATTTCGTTTTTATCAACATTTGCAATTCCCAATGCCCCAAAAAAGCGGAAACATGCTTTATATTGAACAAAAGAAGAAGTCGAGACGACACGAGCCGTCAAAATTAAAAAAATATCCAATTCGGCGCAAAGACATTGTATAGATTAAATATATATGATATGATATAACTGTGAAATGAAAACAAGAGGACGATAAAGCGGAAGGAAAACGAATATGGAGGATAAAGAAAAACTCACCTTGTCAGGATTGCAGCATTTTGCATTCTGCCGTCGGCAGTGGGCGCTGATTTTTATTGAACAGCAATGGCAAGAGAACCTGCGGACGGCGGAAGGAAACGCCATGCATCACCGCGCACATGATGAGACGCAGTTTGAGCGGCGAGGTGATATGCTGACTGTTCGCGGACTTCGCGTGTTTTCCAAACGTCTGAACGTGACAGGTGTGTGCGACGTGGTGGAATTCCACCAATCGGAAGAGGGCGTAGCGTTGTACGGACAGGAAGGAACATGGATGCCGTATCCGGTTGAATACAAACGTGGCGCGCCTAAGGAACACGACGCAGATGCTTTGCAGCTTTGCGGTCAGGCGATGTGCTTGGAAGACATGCTGTTGTGTGCGATTCCGGAGGGAAGTTTGTATTATGGAGAAACGCGTCGGCGCGAGCGCGTGACGTTTTCGCCAGAACTGCGCCAATGTGTGGAGAAGCTGCTTGGCGAAATGCAGGGGTATATGGATCGCGGATATACGCCTAAGGCTAAAATGACAAAAGGATGCAATGCCTGTTCGCTGAAGGAACTTTGCATGCCCAAAGCAGGCAGAAGCATGTCCGTGGATGCGTATCTGCGGCGTGCTGCAAAGGAGGGTGCAGCCGAATGAGAAAAATGCTGAATACGCTTTTTATCACATCAGAGGACGCTTATTTAGCGCTTGAAAATGAAAACGTCGTCGTTTTTCGCGGCGAAGAAAAGATGGGCCAGTATCCGCTTCAGATTTTGGAAAATGTTGTGTCATTCTCTTATAAGGGAGCGAGTCCCGCGTTGATGGGCGCATGCGCGCAGCGCAATATTCATTTATGCTTTTTGACGCCGAACGGACGTTTCCTCGCGCGGGTTTGCGGCCAATCGCGGGGAAATGTGATCCTTCGCAAAACGCAATACCGCGTTTCGGATGACCCGGCGAAAAGCTGCACGGTTGCGCGAAACATGATTTTCGGCAAAATCTTTAACTGTCGCTGGGTGCTGGAACGGATGCTTCGAGATCATGCGATGCGAGTAGATGCGCCGAGCCTTTCGACAGCTTCGGCACAGCTGCAAGACCAGCTGGAAGGCATTCGGCAGATTGACGATCTGGATGCGCTTCGGGGAATAGAAGGCATGGCGTCGGCGGCCTACTTCGGCGTGTTTGACCAGCTGATTCTGAATCAAAAAGAGGTCTTTCATTTTGACGGAAGAAACCGCAGACCGCCGCTTGACCGGGTGAATGCCGCGCTTTCCATGACGTATACGCTGCTGGCGCATGACTGCGCGTCGGCGCTGGAAAGCGTCGGTTTGGATGCTTACGTCGGGTTTATGCACAGGGATAGACCGGGAAGGACGTCCCTGGCTCTTGACCTGATGGAAGAGCTGCGTGCGCCGTTGGCGGATCGCTTCGTACTGACGCTGATCAATACGCGCGTTTTGCAGCAGAAGCATTTTAAAATGCAGGTCGATGGCGCGGTATGGCTGACGGACGACGGGCGCAAGGCGTTGCTGTCCGCATGGCAAAATCGAAAAAAAGAGGAAATCACGCATCCGTTTTTGAAAGAAAAGATGGCATGGGGACTGGCGCCGTATGTGCAGGCCCTGCTTCTGGCCCGGTATCTGCGCGGAGATATGGATGAGTATCCTCCGTTTTTATGGAAATAAGAGGGAAAACGATGTTAGTGTTGATTACATACGATGTGAACACGACGGATGCGGCGGGGAAGCGCCGCCTTCGGAACGTGGCGAAGCTGTGCGTTGCGCACGGACAACGGGTGCAGAACTCGGTTTTTGAATGCAGCTTGGATGCAGCGCAGCTTTGCGGACTCAAAGCCGAATTGACAAAGTTGATCGACAGCCAGAAAGATAGTCTGCGTTTTTACAATTTGGGAAACACATTTCATTCAAAAGTAGAACATATCGGCGTGCGAAGCGGCTACCAGCCGGACGATGTGCTGATGCTGTGAGGAGGAAATGCAGATGGCGTATGTAACGCATTTGAAACCGGATGGAACATATCAGCCGTTGAAGGCGCACGAGGAGAATGTCGCGGCTTTGGCCGGAAAATTTGCCGAAGCATTCGGCGCGAAGGCGCATGGCGAGCGAACAGGGCTGCTGCACGACATCGGCAAATACAGCGACAACGGGCAGAAACGGCAGCGCGATCCGGAACATACGGCCAAGGTGGATCACGCCACGGCGGGAACGCAGCTGGCATGGAAACTGAAAGACTGTGTTGCGGCGTTTGTCGTGGCGGGCCATCACGGCGGTTTGCCGGATATGGGCAACGGGTCTGATGACGGCGGCGGAACGCTTTGGGCGCGGCTGAACAAGCCCTTGACAGGCGGAAACGATCCATCCGCGTGGAAAAATGAAATCGAAATTCCAGAGAAAATATATTATCCGGCCTGGCTTGAAACTGAAAAAGACGCGCGGCGTTTGGCGATGTACACCCGCATGCTGTTTTCGTGCCTGGTGGATGCGGATTATCTGGATACGGAAACGGCGATTCAGGGCGGACAGCCGCGCGGAAAGGGGGAAACGCTGGAGCGTCTTTTAGAAAAGCTGAATGCCCATGTCGCGCCGTGGCTTGAAGCGCCTGCCAACGACCTTTGCGCCAAACGAAGCGCGATTTTGGCGCGCTGTCTGCACGGCGGAGAGGACGAGCGGGGGCTGTACACGCTGACCGTGCCGACAGGCGGCGGCAAGACGATTTCCTCGCTGGCGTTCGCCCTGTCGCATGCGGTGAAACATGATTTGCAGCGCGTGATTTATGTGATTCCGTATACGAGCATCATCGAGCAGAACGCCGACGTTTTTGCGAAGGTGCTGGGCGAAGAAAACGTGCTGGAACATCACAGTCAGGTGGAATTTGCGGATGACGGTGAGGAAACGCCGGAGGCTTACAAAAAGCGTCTGGCATGCGAAAATTGGGACGCGCCCGTGGTTGTGACAACGGCCGTGCAGTTTTTTGAATCGCTGTACGCGGCGAAGACCTCGAAGTGCAGAAAACTGCACAACATTGCAAACAGCGTCGTAATTTTTGATGAGGCGCAGACGCTTCCACTGCCTTTTTTAATTCCGTGTGTCTCGGCCATCGGAGAGCTGGTGCAGCACTACGGCGTGACCGCGGTGCTTTGCACGGCGACACAGCCCGCGCTGGGCAGGCTGTTCAAGCAGCTTGCGCCGACGCTCGTTCAGCATGAAATCGCCCCTGATCCGGATGAATTATTCGACTGTTTTCGCCGGGTTTCGTTCTGTCGGGAAGGCGTTTTTACGCCGGAGAAGCTGGCAGAGCGGTTGACGGAGACGGCGCAGGTACTCTGCATCGTCAACACCAGAAAGCGTGCGCGGCAGGTGTACGAAAGCCTGCCCGAAGAAGGGCGCTTTCATCTTTCCACGCTGATGATTCCGACGGATCGCGAAAAGACGCTGGACGTCATTCGCGAGCGTCTGCGAAACGGACAGGTCTGCCGCGTGGTTTCAACCAGTTTGGTGGAAGCGGGCGTGGACGTCGATTTTCCGTCGGTCTGGCGCGAATTGGCGGGTCTGGACAGCATTTTGCAGGCCGCGGGGCGCTGCAACCGCGAGGGCAGACGAAGCGCTGCGGAAAGCGTTGTGCATGTTTTTGAGGCGGAAGGCAAATTTCCTGCTTCCATGACGCAGCAGCGCGAGGCGGCGACGAAAGTTATGGAGGAATTTGAAGAAATCAATACTCGTCCGGCCATTCGGGCATATTTCAAGCGGCTGCTTTGGGTGAAGGGCGATGAAGCGCTGGATGCAAAGCAGATTCTAAGCAGCGAACGTGCCTGCACATTCCAAAGCACGGCGAAGGTATTTCGGCTAATTGACGCCGACACGTGCACGGTATATGTGCCGAATGCGGACAACGCAGAGGATATTGCACGGTTGCAGGAAGGGCTGTACAGCAAAGCGCTGATTCGCCGATTGGGCCGAAGCAGCGTGAACGTGTACCGGCATGAATATGAAAAACTCGTCTCCGCAGCCGTTGTGGAGGATTACGAGCAGGACGGATTCGGCATTCTGATTCAGCCGGATACGTATGACCCGAAGTGCGGCCTTTCAACGGAAGCTGAGGATGCGTTCCTGATGATATAAAATTAGAGGATGCACTCGCATGCACCCTCAACCGGTTGGCTACTAAACAATTCAATATTTCAATCCACGTCTCAGCCCGCGTCATAATTCGCAGGTTGCTCCGACCGAAGTATTGTATCATCATTTTATTGCTGGGTCAAGGAACTTGTTGATTGATGATCTGTAATACACACTGTATTTACTTAACAAATCAATGAAAAAAATATATTGACAAAGAAAAGAAAGCGCGATATCATACAGTCATACCAAACAACAACTGATATGGAGGTGAGAAACATGTCCGTTCAAATGGAAGTCTGGGGCGACTACGCATGCTGGTCGCGCCCGGAGCTCAAAACCGAGCGTTATTCATACGATGTGCCGACGCCAAGCGGTGCGCGCGGGATGCTTGAGAGCGTCTACTGGCACCCCGGCTTACGCTGGCATATTGACAAGGTTTATGTCATGAACCCGATTCGGTTTACCAATCTGCGGCGCAACGAGGTTAAATCCAAAATACTGGCAAGCGCAATTCTGTCGGAGGCCAACGGCAAGGCGGCTTCGTATATCGACCGCAACGAGGATATCCAGCAGCGGGCGACGACGATGCTCCGCGATGTGCATTACGTCATCGAGGCGCATTTTGAAATGACCGACAAGGCCAGCGCGTCGGATAATCCGGGCAAGTTTCAGGATATCATCAAGCGCAGACTGCGCCGGGGCCAGGCATACGCTCAGCCGTATTTAGGCACGCGCGAATGCACGGCGCATTTCGGCCTGTGGGAAGGCGGCAAAATTGAAACCATTCCGGAAACGCGGGATTTGGGTCTTATGCTGTATGACATCGATTTTTCAGATCCGAACGATATGCAGCCGATGTTTTTCCGCGCCAAACTGGAAAACGGCGTGCTTGACCTGACGAATTGCGAGGTGATCAAATGATCCTGCAAGCGTTGGTTCACTGTTATGAAGCGCTGGCCGAGCGGGGCGAGTTGGAAAAGCCGGGCTGGTCACCGGTGAAGGTCAGCTGGGGCTTGGAACTGGATGCGGACGGGCAGGTGAAAAGTCTGCTGGCGATGGGTGGTACGGATGCAAAGGGCAAGCAGATTCCGCGGACGATGAAACTGCCCGACCCCGTGAAGCGTTCCAGCGGCGTGGCGGCGAATTTTCTGTGCGATAATTCCGCCTATGTGCTGGGCGTTGACGCAAAAGGGAAGCCGGAACGAACGCGCGAATGCTTTGCGGCGTGCGCGCGGAAGCATCAGGCCATCTTGAAGGATGTGCGTCACCCAACGGCTAAGGCGATTTTGAATTTTTTTGAGATTTGGAAGCCCGAAAACGCGGCGCAACACCCGGCAATTCAGCCCAATTTGGATACGCTGCTCAAGGGTGGTAATATCGTCTTTGTGACGCAGGATGCGGATGGAGAACCTCAGCTTGCGCAGGATGTGCCGGAAATCCGCCGCGCGTGGGACGAAGCCTACGCCAAGTCGGATGATGCGGTGATGGGGCGCTGTCTGGTCACGGGTGAAGAAGGGCCGATTGCGATTCTGCATCCAAGCATCAAAGGCGTGATGGGGGCGCAGTCCTCCGGCGCGTCGCTGGTTTCCTTCAATGCGCCCGCTTTTGAATCCTATGGCAAGGAAAGCGCGCGCGACAATCAGGGACAGGGCCGCAATGCGCCGGTCGGTAGATATGCCGCGTTCGCCTATGGCGCGGCGCTGAACTACATGGTTGGACAGGAGAATTTTCACGGAAGGCTGGGAGACACGACGCTCGTTTACTGGGCGGAAGGCGCCGAACCGGCCTACGGCAACGCGTTCATGGCGATGATGGGTATGGGCGGCGAGGAGAAAAACGAAATCACGCAGAAGGAACTGAACGGCGTGCTGACCGCGCTCTGTCAGGGACGCACCGTGAATTGGGCCAACGTGCCGCTGAACCCGAAAAACCGATTCTATATTCTGGGACTTGCGCCGAATGCGTCCAGATTATCCGTGCGATTTTTCCTGCGGGATTCCTTCGGCGCATTTGTAGAGCATTATCAGAAGCATCAGGAGCGGCTGAACATCGTCCGTCCCGCGTTTGACGAGCGGGAGACGCTTTCCATGTGGGCGCTGCTGCGGGAGACTGTTAATCCGAATAGTCGAGATAAATCGGCACAGCCCCAGCTGGTCGGCGAATTGCTGCGCGCGGTGCTGACGGGTTCGCTCTATCCGTCGGCCATGTTTACGCAGACAGAAATCCGTCTACGCGCGGAAAAAGACATTACACGCGGAAAAGCCGCGATAATCAAAGCCTTTTTGCTGCACAACGTCGTTGAACAGCAGAAAGAACAGATACATGTTTATAAGGAGGTTTTGGACGTGGAGCTGAATGAACAATCGACCTATCTGCCCTATCGGCTGGGCAGGCTTTTCGCGGTGCTGGAGGCTGTGCAGCAAAGAGCTAATCCGAATATCAATACGACCATCAAGGATCGTTATTTCAATTCTGCCTGTGCAACGCCTGCGCTCGTGTTCCCGACGCTGCTGCGTCTGGCACAGAGTCACCTTGGCAAAATCGGCGGCGGCGCGGAGGTCTATTACGATAAGATGATAACCGAATTGCTCGGCGATGTGACGCAGAGCTATCCGGCGCGTTTAAGCTTGCAGGATCAGGGCATTTTCCAGCTGGGCTACTATCATCAGAAACAAAAGCTGTTCACTAAGAAGGAGGAGAAGGACAATGGCTGATGTGATTCGGAATCGATATGACTTCGTGATTCTTTTCGATGTGGAGAACGGCAACCCGAACGGCGATCCCGATGCGGGCAACATGCCGCGCGTTGATCCGGAAACGGGCTGCGGACTGGTGACGGATGTCTGCCTGAAGCGCAAAATCCGCAATTATGTGGAGACGGTCAAGGAGAATGACCCGCGCTTCGGCATTTACATCAAGGATGGTGTGCCGCTCAATGCCAGCGACAAAGCCGCTCTCGAATCGGCGGGACATAAGGAAACGGATTTGAAAGCATTGAAAAAAGCCGATCCGGATATTGACAAGAAGCTGATGCAGTATATGTGCGGCCATTACTTCGATATTCGCACGTTCGGTGCGGTGATGACGACGTTCGTCAAGGCTTCGCTCAACTGCGGCCAGGTGCGCGGCCCGGTTCAGCTCGGCTTCGCCAAAAGTGTTGATCCCATCATGCCGCAGGAAGTGACGATCACCCGTGTGGCTATCACCACGGAAGAGGATGCAGCCAAAAAGGGCACAGAGATGGGCCGCAAATTCATCGTCCCCTACGGCCTTTACCGCGCGGAGGGCTTCATATCCGCCAATCTGGCACGCAAAACGACCGGATTTGACGAGGACGATTTGGCACTCCTTTGGAAAGCAATTTTGAATATGTTTGAAAACGACCGCTCTGCCGCGCGCGGTATGATGGCCGTCCGCAAACTGATTATCTTCAAGCATGACAGTGAATTGGGCGAAGCCCCCGCGTGGAAGCTGTTCAAACTCGTGGATGTTCAGCGTAAATCTGAGGTTGCCGCTCCTCGTAGTTTTGAGGATTATCAGTTTAACGTTGATACGGATCATCTGCCGCAGGGCGTGACCTGTCAAATCATGGAGTGATGAGATGCATCCTCTGAAAAGCCGTGCGAAGGTGAAGCTGTCATGACTTTTCGGGAGGCTTCGCACCCAAAACAGCTAGTTTTTAGGCCATAAAAAAGGCTTTAAAGTCTTAGAAAAATGAGCTGTGATGTTTTTGTTGTATAGACTGCCTTGAATCCAAACGGATTTTTAGAGGTTTATGCTGTCTCCCCTCGCGTGAGGGGAGTGGATTGAAATATCATGATAAGCCAGAAGGTCATAAATAAACAAGTCTCCCCTCGCGTGAGGGGAGTGGATTGAAATACACAAACGCTATGCGCATGTCTTTGCGCGGGCCGTCTCCCCTCGCGTGAGGGGAGTGGATTGAAATTACCCGTGTTCGCCTGACGAAAACGGGAAGATGGTCTCCCCTCGCGTGAGGGGAGTGGATTGAAATCGATTTGGTCGCGGTACTATTTCGCCTCGTGGACGTCTCCCCTCGCGTGAGGGGAGTGGATTGAAATGCGGATAATTGGGGTTTAGCTTACATTCACTTTCCGTCTCCCCTCGCGTGAGGGGAGTGGATTGAAATGTGTAGAACAATGTGCTATCCTTGGGGCGTGGCGTGTCTCCCCTCGCGTGAGGGGAGTGGATTGAAATCTCGGCGCGCGGATGGTGAAGCTCTGCGATTTGGTCTCCCCTCGCGTGAGGGGAGTGGATTGAAATGACGTCCGCATCCGGCAGGCTTCGCCCGCTCGGCGGTCTCCCCTCGCGTGAGGGGAGTGGATTGAAATGCTTAGTCCTAAGTAGGAGTTTTCGACCGTGAAAGTCTCCCCTCGCATGAGGGGAGTGGATTGAAATTCACTCATTTTCTTCCTCCGTTCCGGCAAAGGCGGTCTCCCCTCGCGTGAGGGGAGTGGATTGAAATGAGCTTGTACCACGTGTCGGCCTTGATCTTTTCGCGTCTCCCCTCGCATGAGGGGAGTGGATTGAAATCTCCTTCGGCGGCCCTGGCAGCGGCATCCAACATGTCTCCCCTCGCACGAGGGGAGCAGACTGAAATCGGTATTGTTATTTTGTCTATGAGGCGTTCGACGAGCGCGATGTGTTCCTCGTCGGCGAATCGGCGTTCATGACCAGCTTCACTAGCGCGGTCACGGGCGCGGGCCGCAAGCTCAACAACTATGACTTTGATCTGCGCGTGAGGGCTTCCCGACGGCCAACGGTCAGGTGGTGCTCATCAACGCGACGAGCATGTCTATCCTGAAGACGGATAAGCGCATGGAGACGGCCAAGCGTGCGCTGGCGGCGGTCTGCTCGGCGGAAGCCAACGAAGCGGCGGCGAAGTAAGCGAAAGAATGCGCGGCGTTCAAAAGGAATGGAGCAAATTGTGAGCAATTTGACGAATATGCCGAACGATGCAAAAACAAGAATTGACGAATCCCCCAAAAAGGTGATATAATCGCAGAGATAAGAAAATAAGCCTTTAATTCGATCCCGTGAGGTCGGCAAGGCGGCAAATGTGTGGTAAAGGGGAAAGTCTATCCCTTTGTTTGCCCTGTTCCGAACTCCGGAACGGGGCATTTTTTATGTCACTCCTTTAGCGTGCCAGCTCCCTCTGGGAGGGAGCCTTGAGGCGTAAGAAACCTGTTCAGCAGAAACATTTTTTAAAATGTGTTGAATCTGAAAGAAAAACGCCGAAGGGTGGCACAACGAAGTTGCGGCGGAAGTAGTTAAAAAAGAACGTTCGACAGCAGGAGAGGAAGGCGAATCATGGATACTTCAAAGCTCAAGTTCAAGGCCGACATCATGGATGAGAATGCCATGAAGCGCGCGCTTCGGCGCATTGCGCATGAAATCATCGAAAACAACGACGGCGTGGAAAACCTCCGACTGGTGGGCATTCAGCGCCGGGGCGTGACGCTGGCGAAGATGCTGCGGGAGATGATCGAACAGGTGGAGGGCGTGAAACTACCGCTGGGCGTGCTGGATATCACGTTCTACCGCGACGATCTCTCCATCCTCTCCGAGCATCCGGTCGTCAACGCGACAGACCTTCCCTTTCAGGTGCAGGACGCGCGCATTGTGATGGTGGACGACGTGCTCTTTTCCGGGCGCACGGCGCGCGCGGCGATGGACGCGATCTGCGACATGGGGCGGCCGAGCTGCATTCAGCTGGCGGTAATGGTGGATCGCGGTCACAGGGAACTGCCAATCCGTGCGGATTACGTCGGCAAAAATCTGCCGACGAGCAAAAACGAGCTGGTCGGCGTGCGTGTGCCGGAATTTGACGGCGACATGAGCGTCGTTCTGTATGACAAAAGGAGCGAGTGAGCATGAAGCGCAAAGATTTGCTGGGTCTTGACGGCGTGAGCCGCGAGGAGATCACCTCCATTCTCGATACGGCGCTGATGATGCGCCAGGTTGTTCGATCCAACAACAAAAAGACGGCGCATTTGCAGGGAAAATCCATCGTGACGCTGTTCTATGAAAATTCCACGCGCACGCGCATGTCCTTCGAGCTGGCGAGCAAATACATGTCCGCCGCGGCGGCGAATATCTCCGCCAGCGCGTCGAGCGTGGCCAAGGGCGAAACGCTCATCGATACCGGCGTGACGCTTGACCAGATGGGCACGGACGTCATCATCATCCGCCATCCGATGAGCGGCGCGCCGACGCTGCTGGCCAAACATGTGAAGGCGAGCGTCATCAACGCAGGAGACGGCATGAACGAGCATCCGACGCAGGCGTTGCTGGACATGCTGACGATGCGGGAGCACCTCGGCGGTCTGGAGGGCGCGAAGGTCGCCATCTGCGGCGATGTGATGCATTCCCGCGTGGCGCGCAGCAACATCTACGGCCTGACGACGATGGGCGCGAAGGTCGTGCTCTGCGCGCCGCCGACGCTGATTCCGCCGCGCATGGACGAGCTGGGCTGCGCCATCGCCCCGACGATTGAGGACGCGTGCGAAAACGCGGACGTCGTGATGGGTCTGCGCATTCAGCGCGAGCGCCAGCAGAAGGGGCTGTTCCCCTCCGTGGCGGAATATTGCGACCATTGGGAGATCACGCCGGAAAGGCTGGCGCTGGCGAAAAAGGATGCGCTGGTCATGCACCCCGGTCCGATGAACCGCGGCGTGGAAATCGCTTCGAGCGTCGCGGACTGTGGTCAGTCGGTCATCACTCAACAGGTTGAAAGCGGCGTGGCTGTGCGCATGGCGCTGCTCTACATGCTCACCAGAAGGGAGAATGCGTGATGGAAAAGCTTTTGATTCGGGGCGGCCGTGTGATCGACCCGGCCAACGGTGTGGATCAGGTTGCAGACGTGTTGGTTGAAGATGGAAAAATCGCGGCCGTCGGCGAGGGGCTTTCTGCCGAGGGCGCGGCGGTTTACGACGCGGCGGGCAAGGTCGTCGCGCCGGGCTTTATCGACATGCACTGCCATCTGCGCGATCCCGGTCAGGAATACAAGGAAGATATCGTTTCCGGCACGCGCGCGGCGGCGCACGGCGGTTTTACGGCGGTCTGCTGCATGCCCAACACCAAGCCGGTCAATGACAATGCGGCGGTGACGCGCTATATCATTGAAAAAGCGGAGACGCAGGGAAGCGGCGTACACGTCTACCCGGTCGGCGCGGTTTCCAAGAGCCTAAACGGTGTGGAAATGGCGGAAATCGGCCGGATGAAGGAAGCAGGCATCATCGCGATTTCCGATGACGGCCAGCCGGTAGCGAATTCAAACCTGTTCCGTCTGGCGATGCAGTATGCCGATCACTTCGGCCTGTTCATCATGAGCCACAGCGAGGATAAGAACCTCGTCGGCGACGGCGTGATGAACGAGGGCTTTATCTCCACGAAGCTGGGGCTGCCGGGCATCACGCGCGCGGCGGAAGAGGTGATGATTGCCCGCGACATTTTGGTTGCGGAGGCGGAGGGCAAGCGGATTCACCTGTGCCACGTCTCCACGCGAGGCGGCGTACAGCTGGTGCGCGAGGCGAAAGCGCGCGGTGTTCGCGTGACGGCGGAGACCACGCCGCACTACATCGGCGCGACGGACGAGTGGGTCATCGGCTACGACAGTCGGTGCCGCGTGAATCCGCCGCTGCGCGAGGAAGCGGACAGGCTGGCCTGCATCGAGGGCCTGTGCGACGGCACGATTGACGTGATTGCGACCGACCATGCGCCGCACCACGAGGATGAGAAGCGCTGCGAGTTCCATCTGGCGGCAAGCGGCATCAGCGGGTTTGAGACGGCGTTCTGCATCAGCAACACCATGCTGGTGAAATCCGGAAGAATGACGCTGTCCGATTTGATCGAGCGGATGAGCGTGCGCCCGGCGAAGCTGCTGGGCGTTCCGGGCGGCAGTCTTTCCATCGGCAGCGCGGCGGACGTGGCGGTCTTCGACCCGGACAAAGAAGTGGTTGTGGACGCAAGCAAGTTCCTTTCCCGCGGCAAAAACACGCCGTTTGACGGCAAGCGCTACTTTGGCGAAATCGCTTTGACGCTGGTCGGCGGCAGGACCGCCTATCAGGGAAACGATTGAGAAACGATTGAGGCTCCGCCTCAAACTCCGGTCGGAACCTGAGGTTCCGACACCTCCCGCTTCATGAACCGCAATGCGGTTCATGGGAGGAAAGGGTAAGGCGGCGGCAGAACGCCGCGAAGCGAAGAAAGGGTGCAGGGAACGCGTTCCCTGCTGGGGTTTGGGGCAAAGCCCCAAGAAAGGGTTATAAATATGAATATCATGGAAAAACTCGCAAAGCGAATTTCTGAACTTAAAAATCCGACTGTCGCGGGCCTCGATACCCGCATTGAATATCTGCCGGAAAACTTTGTCAGGGAAGTTCTGCCAAACGGCATTCATTCCTTCGAGGATGCGGCGAAAGCTGTTTACGCCTACAACGTGCGCCTGATTGACGCGCTGTGCGACATTGTGCCGGCGGTCAAGGTGCAGGTGGCGTATTATGAGATGTATGGCCCGGCAGGCATGGAAGTCTACGAAAAGACGATCCGCTATGCGCATGAAAAGGGGCTTATCGTGATGGCGGACGTGAAGCGCAACGACATTGGCGCGACGGCCGCGTGTTACGCAAACGCTTATGTCGGCAAGACGGATATGCCGGATGGCGCGCAGGCCGCGTTCGGCGCGGACATCGCGACGATCAACCCGTATCTCGGTGTGGACGGCATCAAGCCCTTTACCGACGCCTGCCGCGACAACGGAACGGGCGTGTTCGTGCTGGTGAAGACGAGCAATCCGTCCTCCGGCCAGCTTCAGGACATGCGTTTTGAAGACGGGCGCACGCTGTATCAGGCGGTGGCCGATCTGGTTGAGACATGGGGGGAGGAGACGCGCGGCGAGAGCGGGTATTCCGCCGTCGGCGCGGTCGTCGGCGCGACCTATCCCCAGCAGGGCATTGAACTGCGCGCGCGCATGCCGCATGCGTTCTTCCTCGTGCCGGGTTATGGCGCTCAGGGCGCGAAGGGAATGGACATCGCGGGCTGCTTCGACGCGAACGGCAACGGCGCGATTGTCAACGCCTCCCGGTCGATCCTCTGCGCGTGGAAAAAGCGCGAGGGCATGGCCTTCGACGCGGCGGCGCGCGAGGAAGCGCTGCGCATGAAGGAAGACCTTGCGAGCAGCCTCGCGGCCATCGGCAAGGCCATCCAGTGAGGAGGGACGGACATGCAGGATACGACCGCGCGCGTGCTCAGCTGTGAGCCGCTGGCGCAGGAGCTGGTGCGTCTCATCCTTTCCGCGCCGGAAATTGCGGCACAGGCCAAGGCGGGGCAGTTCATCCACATGCTTGTGCCGGACAGCGGGCACGTGCTGCGCCGCCCCATCAGCCTGATGGCGGTGGACGCGGCGGCGGGCACGCTGACGCTGGCGATTCAGCCCAAGGGCGCGGGCACGCAGATGCTCTGCGCCTGCAAGCCGGGGGAGACGATCCGCGTGCTTGGCCCGCTGGGCACAGGCTTCGACGGCAGGGGCGCGGCGTGCGTTTACTTTGTCGGCGGCGGCGTGGGCGTCGCGCCGATTTGCTGCGCGATGGATGCGTTTGCGACGGCGGAGAGCCGCGCATTCTTCGGCTTCCGCACGGCGGCGCATGCCTACGGCATGACGCAGTCGCCCTGTGCGGTGACGGCGGTCAGCGACGACGGCTCTCTGGGCGAACGCGCGCTGGTGACCCGGCCGCTGGAAGCGGCGATTTTGGCGCGCAGGCCGGATCTCGTGATGGCGTGCGGGCCGACGCCGATGCTGGCGGCGGTGCAGGCGCTCTGCGAAAAATATGACGTGCCGTGCCAGCTCTCGCTGGAAGAGCGGATGGGCTGCGGCATCGGCGCCTGTCTGGGCTGCAATGTGAAGATCATGCAGCCGGACGGCGGCTGGCACTATGCGCGCGTCTGTAAGGACGGCCCGGTGTTCGACGCGAAGGAGGTGTGTCTGCGTGGCTGATCTTTCCCTCGACTTGTGCGGCGTGAAACTGAAAAACCCGATTATTGCGGCGAGCGGCACGTTCGGTTTTGGCCGCGAATACGACGAACTGTATGATATCGGCCAGCTGGGCGGCATTTCCGTCAAGGGATTGAGCCTGCTGCCGCGCACGGGCAACCCGCCTTCGCGCATTGCGGAAACGCCAAGCGGCATGCTCAACAGCGTCGGCCTGCAAAACCCCGGCGTGGAGAGCTTCATCGAGAATGACCTGCCGTGGCTGCTGACCAAAAACGTCGCCGTGATCGCCAACATCACGGGCACGAGCGTGGAACAGTATGTGCAGATGGCCGAACGGTTGGCGGGCACGGGCGTGCATCTGCTGGAAATGAATATCTCCTGCCCAAATGTGCATGAGGGCGGCGTGGCCTTCGGCGTGAAGCCGGAGAGTGTGTACGCCATCACGAAGGCGGTGAAGGCGGCGGCCAAACAGCCGTTGATCGTCAAGCTGACCCCGAATGTATCCGACATCACGGAAAACGCGCTGGCTGCCGAAGAGGCGGGCGCGAACGCGATTTCCATGATCAACACGCTGACGGGCATTGCGGTGGACACGAACAAACGCAAAATGGTGCTGGCCAACAACACGGGCGGCCTGTCCGGCCCGGCGGTGCGGCCGGTTGCGCTGCGCATGGTCTGGCAGAGCGCCAAAAAGGTGCATATCCCGATTATCGGCATGGGCGGCATCGAAACCGGCGAGGACGCGGCGGCGTTCATGCTCTGCGGCGCGAAGGCCGTCATGGTCGGCACGGCGAATTTCACCGATCCGTTCGCCTGCCCGCGTATCATTCGAGAACTGGACGCGTACTGTGACAGGCAGAATGTGAGAAGCGCGCAGGAACTGGTTGGGACGCTGGAAGAGAATGGATAACGAACTCTTCCAGTCTCGTTTTGAGCGATAGCTCCTTCTGTAAGATGGAGATTGATATGAGATCTATTGTTTGGCGACTGGTTCAGATGCGATCAAGCAGAATCATGAGCCCAAAAGGGTGAACTATGGAATTTAAGCAACTGCAATATTTTTTGTCGGCAGCTGAATACCTGAATTTTACGGAAGCAGCACAAGCATGCTTTATCGTGCAGTCTGCGATGAGCCAGCAGATTTCTTCATTGGAAAAGGAACTTGGTGTGACGTTGTTTGTTCGGGAGAAACGCGTACTTCGTCTGACAGCGGAAGGGGAGACGCTGGTTTTGGAGGCGCGTAAGATTTTAAATCAGGTAAATAATTCAAGATTGCTTGTGCAGAGCATAGCAAAAGGATATCAGCATGTATTTCGCATTGGCTGTAACGGTGATCTGTGTCGGGAAAATTTGCCGAGAGCGTTGGAACGCTTTCGAGAAACATATCCATATGTCAAGGTTCTGGTGATGCATGGACAGCACACGGAGCTGATTACCCAGATGGAGAACGGACAGATTGACTGCATGATTTCTCTGTTTTGGCCGGAGTATAACTTAAAGAATTGGATGAGTTACCATATCTTGAAGGAGGAAGCTGTGCTTGCCATGCTGCCCGGCAATCATCCTCTTGCGAATCGAAAAGCAGTGTCGAAAGAGGATTTGGAGAAAGAACGGCTGATCTTGCTCAGTGGAAGTGATAAAACCGAGCGACTTGCAGCGTGGACGATCGAGGGCGTTGCCAAGCCGGTTTATGCCTATGTGAATTCACAGGAAAGTGTGGAAACACTGGTTGCAGCGGGATATGGAATGTCCATGGCAGTGAAAAGCGCATGCAGGCCGCATCCCAATCTTGCATATGTACCGATGAAAGAGCCTCACATGGAGCGCATTTGTCTGCTATGGAATAAAAATCAGACCACTCAGGCGTGGATTGAGCGCTTTACATCGTTTTTAATGATGGAATCATCAGAAATGTGAATTTGCTATTTTGTGAATGGATTGCTATAATTTCGCCAAACCCGATAAAAGAAAAAGATCGGGGGAGAAGAAAGGAGAGCAATCCTAATGAAAAAATGGATGGCAATGGCGGCGGCGCTGGCTTTGGTTGGTGCGGCTGTGCCGCATGGATTTGCCGAGAACGTGTATACGCCGGGAACGTACGCGGCGCAGGCCAAGGGCTTTGGCGGCGTGGTCAGTGTGAGCGTGACCTTTGATGAGAAGGGCATGACGGATGTGCAGGTTGAGGCGCCAGATGAGACGAGCGGGATCGGCAGTGTGGCAGCAGAAAAACTGCCCGCAGCAATTCTTGACGCGCAGAGCGCACAGGTGGATACGGTATCGGGCGCAACCTTCACCAGCAAGGCTGTGATAAGCGCTGTGGAGGATTGCATTGCGCAGGCGAGCGGTCAGAACACGGAAGCGGTTGTAAAAATGGCGCCCGGCACCTATACCGGCAAGGGCTTGGGGTTCCGCATCAGCGAGCCGCTGACGGTTAATGTGACCGTAGATGAAGAAAAAATCACTGCGATTGAAGTTGATGAGGTCAACACCTCTGAAAAACCTGCGCTGCTTCAGACAGTTGTAGATCGTATGATCCCGCGCATGATTGAGCATCAATCCATTGCGGTGGATGCTATCACGGGGGCGACCGCCTCCAGCAACGGCGTGCGTCAGGCGGTTGAAGATGCGCTCACGCAGGCGTTGACAGCGGGCGGCAGCGATGCTTCTGCGATTAAGGCTTTCCAGACGATTCCAGAGAAGAATAACGAGACCATTGAGTTGAATACACAGGTGCTTGTCGTCGGTATGGGCGGTTCCGGTACGGCGGCTGCGCTGAGTGCGGCGCAAAACGGTCTTTCCGTTTTGGCAATCGACAAGGCCGGCAAGTTTGGCGGTACTTCCGTACTTACCAGCGGCCCGATGGCGTTGAATGTGCCCAGCCAGGTTGAGGCTGAGATTGCCGACTGGACTGATCCTGTGACCAAAGAAAAACGAACCAAAGCCGCAGGCGAAAATCTGATTGATGCGGAAGCGCTCTATCAGGACTGGTTGAGCTACACCACTTACGAGGGCAAGCAGCAGGCGAAGGAAGAAATGGTTCGTCTGATGATCGATGAGAGCGGTTATACGGATGATTGGCTGACCCAGTTCGGTTTTTCCTTTGATACCGCATCTACATTTGCGGGCAACAGCTGGTGTGCATATACGCCGATTACCGGCAAGAAGGCGCTTACCGAGGGGTATTATACTGAGGCGTATAAGCGCTTCCAGGAACTTGGCGGCACCTACCTGCTGGAAACCGAGGGTTATGATCTGATTCATGAAGACGGAAAAGTGACTGGCATTCTCGCACGCAGTACGGCGGATGGCACGGAATATGTTATCCATGCGGATGCGGTGATTCTGGCGACTGGCGGCTTTGCGGGCAGCGCTGAGATGGAAGAAAAGTATTTTGAAAATACTTATTATCCGATCAAAGGCGCATGGAAGATGTTCGGCATGCAGCAGAATGATGGCAAGATGATTCAGGCAGCGTTGGATGACGGCGCAGGCACCTACAACATCAGCGTGCCCCCCATGGTACATGTCGGTGGCGTGGATGGCTTCCTGCCGGGATATCCGACCCACGAGATTGAAGGACAGATGGGCGTGGCGACTGGCCGTCCGGCAGTTTGGTCCGAAGGCGATCTGCCGCTGAACATGGCGATCTCCTCCAATGTGCTGGCTGTCGGTAAAGACGCGAAGCGTTATACGAGCGAGACTGCGCTGTCCATGTTTAACCCGTGGATTTCCGGCCCGCATTTCTATACGATTTATGGCAGCGATCAGGTTGCCAAGATTGCATCCGAAGGTTTTGATGAAGTGCCGTATGGCCCGTCTACCAGCTACCTGGGCTATGGTACGAGCATTCCGGCGAACACCCCTATCGCCAATGCGGACGAAATTCTTGATGCGGCGATCGAGGCCGGGTATGTCTATAAGGCGGGATCCATTGAGGAATTGGCTGAAAAGATGGGGCTTGACGGCACGGTGTTGGCCGAGACGGTTAAGAACTATAACAGCTATTGCGAGACGGGCGTGGATGAGGAATTCGGCAAGGATGCCAAGTACCTCGTGCCGGTGACCGGTGAGACATATTACGGAATTGTCGGATCTTCTTACTGCTATTCGACCTGTGGCGGTTTGGATATCAATACGAAATTCCAAGTTCTCAAAGCGGATGGCGAAACGCCGATTGAAGGTTTGTACGCAGTTGGCACGGATTGCATGGGCGTTCTGTTCTCTGAGACGAAGGCTTATGTGACTTATGGCGGTGCAGCTCAGGGCTGGGCTTATACCTCCGGCCGTTTGGTTGGCGGTATTGTGGCCGAAGCGCTGAAAGAGTAAAAGAGAATCATGATGGGGATGCGAACCTGAAAAGGTTCGCATCCTTTTTGCGCGCTACAATTTACATAGATGGAAAGGTTCGCATGGATGTCGAAGAGCAAAGCAGAATAAAAATGGGGTGGATATGAAGGAGTACGGGCGGATGTATCCACTCGATTTTTATAGAAACGCAAAAAGACAGCTCCCTCTGAGAGGAAGCTGTCGAGCGAAACGAGATTGAAGATGTCTTACAGCATCTGACCGTGATCCTCAGTCGTTTTGCCGTATTCGTAGTTATTCTGGAAGTCGTAATCCTTGCCCGGCAGGATGGCGTTGACCACAATGCCGACGAGGGCGGCGACGGCCAGGCCGGAGAAGTTCAGCGTGAACTCGCCGACGTGGAAGGTGATTGCGCCCGCGGCGGAGAAGGTGATGCCCAGCGCCAGCGAGATAATCAGGGAGACGACGATGACGTTGCGGCTCTTGGAGAGGTCAACCTGATTTTCGACCAGATTGCGCACGCCGATGGCGGAGATCATGCCGTACAGAATCAGGGAAACGCCGCCGATGGTGCCGGTCGGCATGGCGGAGACGAGCGCCGCGAACTTCGGGCAGAAGGACGCGATGATCGCGTACACGGCGGCCAGACGGATGACGAGCGGATCATACACGCGGGTCAGCGCCAGAACGCCGGTATTCTCGCCGTAGGTGGTGTTGGCCGGCGCGCCGAACAGGGAAGCGATGGTCGTCGCCAGACCGTCGCCCAGCAGCGTGCGGTGCAGGCCCGGATCGGCGATGAAGTTTTCGCCGACGGTGGAGGAGATGGCGCAGATGTCGCCGATGTGCTCGATCATCGTCGCGAACGCGATGGGCATGATGGCGATGACGGCGGTCACGAGCAGATTCATGTCGCAATTGCCGATCAGGGAGAAGACGGTGTTTTCCATCTTCACCGGCAGGCCGATCCACGCGGCGCTGGCCACGCCGGAGAAATCCACACGGCCGGTGATGGCGGCATAGACATAGGAGACGAGCACGCCCAGCAGAATCGGGATGATGCGCAGCATGCCCTTGCCCCAGATGTTGAAGACGACCACCGTGATGATGGCGACAAGCGCGATATCCCAGCTGCCGGTGCAGTTATTGATGGCGGAGTTGGCCAGCGTCATGCCGATGCAGATGATGATCGGGCCGGTGACGACGGGCGGAAAGAAGCGCATGACGCGGTTCGCGCCGAAGCCGCGCACCAGCGCCGACAGAATCAGATACAGCAGGCCGGAAGCGGCGACGCCCACGCAGGCATAGGGGAGAAGCGCGGTCTCGCCGTTCGGCGCGATGGCGGCATAACCGGCCAGATACGCGAACGAACTGCCCAGAAAAGCCGGAACCTTACCCTTCGTGAGGAAGTGGAAAAAGAGCGTGCCCAGACCGGCGAACAGCAGCGTCGCGGAGACGGACAGCCCCGTCAGCGCAGGCACGAGCACGGTTGCGCCAAACATGGCGAACATGTGCTGAAGACCCAGAACGAGCATTTTCGGCGTGCCCAGCGAGCGCGCGTCGCGGATACCTTGGTTCTGCATGGCGATATCTCCTTTGTAAATATGAAGTTTGCGCGCGACAGAACGCCGCGCATATCCTCCATATTATAGGAGCGGATTCGTAAAAAAGCAAGGAAATGACGAAATTTCAGGCGGGTCAATTCATGAATGTTCGGAATTTGGCACATTCAGAAGATAATAGCCGAATGCGTTGATGACGGTTGTATCCCCGTGCTGGCGGATGCGCTTGAAGTTATACTGATAGTTCTGATGGACATGGCCGTGAACCATGTAGCGCGGGTGATAGCGATCCATCACATCCAGAAAGGTTTCAAACCCGATATGCGCCAGATCGGTGTCGTCGCCCAGATGGCGCGCGGGGGAATGGGTCAGCAGAATATCGATGCCGCCGCTGCGCCAGAGTTTGAAGCGCAGACGATTGACGCGCTGGCGCATTTCCCTTTCGGTGTACTGGTTGATCCCTCTGTTATAGCGCATGGAACCGCCGAGGCCGAGAATGCGAAGACCGCCGATGGTCACGACCTGATCTTCGATGCACTCGCAGCCCTCCGGCGGGTGCTTGTCGTAGCGGTCGTCGTGGTTGCCGCGGATATAGAGGATCGGCGCGGGGGTGAAGCAGGTGAGAAAGGACAGGTAGCTGGCGGGCAGGTCGCCGCAGGAGAGCACCAGCTCCACGCCCTCCAGTTTGCGCTTGTCCAGATGCTCCCACAGGGTAGGTTCGGCCTGATCGGCGAGCAGCAGAATCTTCATCGGCTCACTCCTTTGTGGCGGCACGGATGCCTTGCAGCGAGACAAGGCCCTTGGCGACGTCGTTCAGCTCGTCCATCGAGGGAATGCGGCCGACGATATTATCCGCCAGATAATCCATGCGGATGATTTCCTGCGGGGTGAGCGCCACGTCGGCCTCCACGCGGATTTGGCCGCTCTGGTCGGCAATCGGCCCGACGAAAGGCAGGAACGCGCCGGCCCGGATACGTTCGTGCAGCAGATCGACCAGCCGACGCGTGCGCACGGGCAGGCGTTGAGAGCAGATGAGATCGATGGCGTCGGTGGACATGCCCATATAGTAGTTCATGGCGCGGTCGGCGTTGTGTTCGCCCTCGTCGTTCCATGCGCCGGTGAGGATGCTGCGGACGATGCCCTCGTAGAGCTTGCCCCAGCCCCAGACCGGCATGGCGAGGTTGGAGATGACGCCGTCCTGCTCGTGATACAGGCCGAACGCGCGGGATTCCAGATGCGGCGCGCTGATGTCGCGGCTGGAAATGATGTGTACGCCGCGCGCGGCCAGCGCCGCTTCCGGGCTGTGGCCGGGCAGGGTGGACCATTCCAGCACGATTTTGGCGCGCGGGTTGACCAGCTGCGCGCCGAGGGCAAAAGCGTTGATCGACGCGGGCGTGCCGTAGATGGGATAATCCGCGATGTAGCCGATTTCATCCGTTTCCGAAAGCGACGCGGCAATCGCGCCCAAAATGAACTTGGCTTCGTATACGCGCAGATAGTAGCTGCGGACGTTGTGGTAGCTGGCGAGCACGGAGCAGTTGAGGATTTTGGCGCCAGGATGAGCGGCGCACTGGCGCACGCAGGCCTCCAGAAATACGGGGGAAGCGGCAAAAACCACGTCGTATCCGTCGGCGATAAACTGCTCGATGACGCTTTCCGCATCGGCTTGCGACACGTTTTCGCGGCAGACGGTTTCCACGCGCGAGCCGAAGGTATCCTCAAGCGCTTTGCGCCCCAGCTCGTGCCAATACGACCAGCCGGAATCCTGCGGCGAACGATTGTAGAGAAACGCGCAGCGCACCTTCTGCGGCGGCCTGTGCCAGACGGATTGCAGAAAGCCCGGCTTGCCCTCCGTCGGCTGGGAGAGCAGCGCGGCGGGCTTGTTGGCCGCAGCGACGACGAATTCCGAGCGGATGTGTTCGATATCCTGCTCGAACTCGTTCGGCGTTTTCTCCACGCTGTTGTTGTAGCCGAAAACTTCAAGATAAATCAGCAGCGCGTCGCACGCGGACATGGGAATTTCGCCGCCGAGTCTGGCGGCATACGCCTGTTGAAAGCGGTAGAAGCAGGACTGGAAATCAAACAGATCCTCCGGCGTCCATTTCTCGCCCGGCGTTTTGCCTATCAGTTTGTAAAGCCTTTCATAGCTGCCCTCGCGGCTGAACACGATGAAGTTGAGTTTGGTATCCGCGTAGAAGCTCAGAAACTCCTGATAGACGCGGTAGCGTTCGCTATCCTCGGCTTCCGGCAGAACGCGCGTGACGTTCGCCTCGATGTTCACCGCGTCGAGCCGCCGCATGACGCTCACGCGTTTGTTGCCCTCGACGATGTAGAAGCGGTTGTAATATTCCAGCGCGACGATGGGCTGACGCAGACCGTCTTCCACAATGCCGTCGTAAAGGATGCTCCATTTGGTCGCAAATTCGGAATCCTGTTCCAGCAGGGGCAGGAAGCCGCGCGCGAATGCCGTCGTGCGCCCCTTGGTGGCCGTACCCTCGATTTGATCCAGCCCAATCTGCACCAGCCCCAGCGGCACCTGGGCCATCTGGTTGAGCTTGGGCACAAGCTCGGCCAGCACCGGCAGATACGGATCCTGACCGCGGGATTCGAGCGCATGCAGCTGCTTGATGCCCTCTTTGCGGGCGGCGATGTAATCTTCCATGCTCATGGCGATACGCTCCCTTCTATGCGAATGAATGCGCATATCCGTTCAGACGCGCAATGCACGCCCCTATATAGAAGTGGGAAATCCAAGAACCTCAGGTTCTTGGTGGGGTTTGGGGCAAAGCCCCAATCGTTCTTTACCCGATTATAGCATTGCGCGTCCCCGCGCGCAACCGTCCCTTGATGAATGGCGGCGACTGTGCTATAATTCGAGGAAGAAAAGCCCGGATAACGGGCGGGAGGAACAACATGAGTGAATTTCAGGTAAGGCCGGACTGGATGGCCTTTTGTCTGCCGGATATTTCAGAAGCCGAGGTGCAGGCGGATGCGGATGTGATCCGTTCCGGCTGGTGGGCGAAGGGCCCGCGCACGATGGAATTTCAAAAGAAGTTTGCCGAGTATGTCGGCGCGAAGCACTGCATCGCGGTCAACTCCTGCACGGCGGCGCTGCATCTGGCGCTGCTGACGCAGAACATCGGTCCCGGAGACGAAGTGATCACCACGCCGCTGACATTTGCCTCCACGGCGAACACGATTCTGCACGTCGGCGCGACGCCCGTCTTTGCAGATATCGACCCGAATACGGGCCTGATCGATCCGGCTGAAATCGAGAAGAAGGTTACGCCCAGGACGCGCGCGGTTGTGCCGGTGCATTATTCCGGCCTGGCGGCGGATTTGGGCGCGATCGGGCAAATCTGCGATGCGCACAATCTGTTTTTGAGCGAGGACGCGGCGCACGCGGTCGAAACGCGCTACAATGGCGAACTTATCGGCCATCATCCGCGCGGCGCGGTGAGCTATTCCTTCTATGCGACCAAGAATCTGGCCTGCGGCGAGGGCGGCGCGCTGGTGACGGATGACGACGAGATCGCGGAAAAAGCCCAGGTGCTCTCCTGCCACGGCATGAGCGCGGGCGCGTGGAATCGTTACGGCAAGGAAGGCTCGTGGCGCTACGACATCGAGGAGCCGGGCTACAAATACAACATGTTTGACATTCAGGCCGCGCTGGCGCTGACTCAGCTGAGCCGCATGGAGGACATGCAGCGCCGCCGTTTTGAGGCGGTGGAGGTCTATCAGCAGGCGTTTGCCGATGTGCCGGAGCTGCGGCTGCAAAAGACGCCGGATTACTGCCACCACAGCCGCCATCTGTATGTGCTGCGCATTGTGCCGGAGCGCCTGACGATTTCGCGCGACCAGTTTATCGAAGAGCTGAAAGCGCGCAACGTCGGCGTGAGCGTGCACTTCATTGCTTTGCACACGATGAGCGCGTATGCCGGGCGCTTTGGCTACAAGCCGGAGGATTTCCCGAAAGCCTACGCGTTCTCGGAGAGCGAGATCAGCCTGCCGATGTATTCGACGCTGGGCGTGAAGAACGCGGAATACGTCGCGGACGCGGTTCTGGACATCGTGAAGAAGTACAGAAAGTAAGGAGGCACGAGCGGGACGCTGACCCGCACCCTGCCCGAAACCTGGATTTCGGGGCTTCCCGCTTCGTGTATCGCTGCGCGATACACGTGGAGGAATGTCAGGCCGCAACGCGAATGATGCGGCCCGGCAACACGATTTGACCTTCATCGATGAAGGGGCGCGCAGCGCATCCGTGATTGCATCGAGAAAAAACAGCATAATGGAGAACAAAAATTAAAAAAATCACAAAGAGAGCCTGAAAAAGGAATCAGGTTCTCTTTTTTAATGGGCAAATTTGTGAAAAATGATTGAATCAAAGCATGAATTTTTCCGCGAAAAGATGGGAAACCTAACGGTCAATACAAAGATAAGCCGAGAATCCGGCAGGATTCACAAAATGAATCCAAGAAGCTTGTTGAAACGGAAATCGTTTAAAGTTTGACAATCTGCGACAAAACGCGTATAATGCGAATCGTCAGGAAAATAACAAAGACGCATCAACCAACCCGAATTCTTTCAGGAGGATGAACGATATGCAGGAATTCAGACCGATCGACTCCCTGGAGGCGCTTCAGGAGCGTATGACCATCATGCGCAGGGCGCAGCGCGAGTTTGCGAAGTTCACGCAGGAGCAGGTGGATCACATCTTCTTTGAAGCGGCGATGGCAGCCAACAAGGCGCGCATTCCGCTGGCCAAGATGGCGGTTGAAGAAACCGGCATGGGCGTGATGGAAGACAAGGTCATCAAGAACCACTACGCCAGCGAATATATCTACCATGCCTACCGCAACACGAAGACGGTCGGCGTGCTGGAAGAAGACCCGGCGTTCGGCATCAAGAAGATTGCCGAGCCGATCGGCCTGGTCGCGGCGGTCATCCCGACGACGAACCCGACGTCCACGGCGATCTTTAAGGCGCTGCTGTGCCTGAAGACCCGCAACGCGATCCTCATCAGCCCGCATCCGCGCGCCAAGAAGTGCACGGCGGAGGCTGCGCGCATCGTCTACGAGGCGGCGGTTAAGGCGGGCGCGCCGGAAGGCATCATCGGCTGCATCGAGTTCCCCAGCCTGGAATTGACGGGCGAGCTGATGCACGAAGCGGACATCATTCTGGCGACGGGCGGCCCCGGCATGGTGCATGCGGCGTATTCCTCCGGCAAACCGGCGCTGGGCGTCGGCGCGGGCAACACGCCGGTCATCATCGACGAGAGCGCGGATATCAAGCTGGCCGTCAACTCGATCATCCATTCCAAGACGTTTGACAATGGCATGATCTGCGCATCTGAGCAGAGCGTGACGGTGCTGGACGGCATCTACGACGAAGTGCGCGCGGAGTTTGAGCGCCGCGGCTGCTATTTCCTCAAGGGCGATGAGCTGGATAAAGTGCGCCACACGATTTTGATCAACGGCGCGCTGAACGCGAAGATCGTCGGACAGAGCGCACACACCATTGCGCAGCTGGCGGGCGTGGATGTGCCGGAGGAGACGAAGATCCTCATCGGCGAGGTGGAAAGCGTCGAGCTTTCCGAAGAATTTGCGCATGAGAAACTCTCCCCGGTGTTGGCGATGTACCACGCGAAAGATTTCGACGAGGCGCTCGACAAGGCCGAAAAGCTGGTCTGCGACGGCGGCCACGGCCATACCGCGTCCCTGTATATCCATCCGGCGCAGAAGGAAAAGATCATGAAGCACGCGGAGCGCATGGAAGCCTGCCGCATCGTGATCAATACGCCGAGCAGCTTCGGCGGCATCGGCGATCTGTATAACTTCAAGATGGCGCCGTCGCTGACGCTGGGCTGCGGCACGTGGGGCGGAAACTCCGTCTCCGAAAACGTCGGCGTGAAGCACCTGCTCAATGTCAAAACCGTTGCCGAGAGGAGAGAGAACATGCTCTGGTTCCGCGCGCCGCAGAAGGTGTATTTCAAGAAGGGCTGCATGCCGGTGGCGCTCGACGAGCTGGGCACGGTGATGGGCAAGAAGAAATGCTTCATCGTCACCGATACCTTCCTGTACAAGAACGGCTACGTCGCCCCGATTGAGGCGAAGCTCGATCAGCTGGGCATTCAGCATACCTGCTTCTACGACGTTGCGCCTGATCCGAATCTCTCTTCCGCGCTCAAGGGCGCGCAGGCGATGCGCCTGTTCGAGCCGGACTGCATCATCGCGCTGGGCGGCGGCTCGGCGATGGATGCGGGCAAGATCATGTGGGTGATGTATGAGCACCCCGAAGTGGACTTCCTCGATATGGCGATGCGCTTTATGGATATCCGCAAGCGCGTGTATACCTTCCCGAAGATGGGCGAAAAGGCGTATTTCGTCGCGATTCCGACTTCTTCCGGCACGGGTTCGGAGGTCACGCCGTTCGCCGTCATCACCGACGACCGCACGGGCACGAAGTATCCGCTGGCCGATTACGAGCTGCTGCCGAACATGGCGATTGTGGACGCGGACAACATGATGAACCAGCCGCGCGGGCTGACCTCCGCTTCCGGCATCGACGTGCTGACGCACGGTCTGGAAGCCTATGCCTCGATGATGGCGACGGATTACACCGACGGCCTGGCGCTCAAGTCGATGAAGAACGTGTTTGATTACCTGCCGCGCGCCTATGAATATGGCGCGGCCGATCCGGAAGCGCGCCAGAAGATGGCCGACGCGTCCTGCATGGCGGGCATGGCGTTCGCCAACGCGTTCCTGGGCGTCTGCCACTCGATGGCGCACAAGCTCGGCGCATATCACCACCTGCCGCACGGCGTAGCCAACGCGCTGATGATCTGCCACGTGCTGCGCTACAATGCGGCGGAAGTGCCGGCCAAGATGGGCACCTTCCCGCAGTATGACCATCCGCATACGCTGGCCCGTTACGCCGAGTGCGCGCGCTTCTGCGGCATCTGCGGCAAAGATGACGAAGAGACGCTCGACCTGTTCATTCAGAAGATTGAAGAGTTGAAGGCAAAGGTCGGCATCAAGAAATCCATCGCGGAATATGGCATCAGCGAAGAAGCTTTCATGAGCACGCTGGATCAGATGGTCGAAGACGCGTTCGACGACCAGTGCACGGGCGCGAACCCGCGCTATCCGCTGCTGAAGGAAATCAAGGCGATGTATCTCAAGGCATACTACGGCGAAAAGGCGTAAGGAGGAATCTCCCAAATGAGCAAGGAAATCATCGTGGAGCGCGGCACCAAAACGGTGTACCGCGAGGGCAGCAAGATCATCAAGCAGTTCAAGGCGGGCTATCCCAAGAGCGCCGTCATCAAAGAGGCGTTTAACCACGCTCTGGCGGAGGAATCCGGCCTGAACGTGCCCGCGCTGCTGGAAGTGAAGAACACCGGCGAAGGCTGGGCGCTGGTCATCGAGGCCGTCGAGGGTAAGACGATGGCGCAGCTGATGGCTGAGCAGCCGGAAAATCTGGAAGCGCTGATGGAGCAGTTTGTCGAAATTCAGAGCGACATCCATCGCCACACGTGCAAGCAGATGGGGCGGCTCAAGGATAAGCTGAACGCGCAGATTTCGTCTCTGCGCGACGAGCTGGACGCGAGCACCCGCTATGAGCTGCATGTCCGCCTTGAAAACATGAAGCCGCATACCAAAATCACCCACGGCGACTTCAACCCGACCAACGTGTTGATCGGCGCGGACGGCAAGGTCTATATCCTCGACTGGGCGCACGCCGCCATCGGCAACGCTTCCGCCGACGCGGCCATGACCTATCTCCAGTTCGCGCTGGAAGATCAGAAGAAAGCCGACCTGTATCTGAAACTGTTCTGTAAAAAGAACGATATCGCCATGCAGTATGTGCAGCGCTGGCTGCCCATTGTCGCCGCCGCGCAGATGACCAAGAAGCATGGCGCGGAAAAGGAATTTTTGACTGGCTGGACGCAGGTTGTGGAATTTGAATAAGCGGCCGCGTATTTCCGCTCGGAAATGTGCGCGCCCGGCGCCGGGCATCCGGTAGATTGTTATAAGCAAGAAGAGCCGCCGCGGGAACTGTTTTCCCGCGGCGGCTTTCGGCATGCGCGCTTTTCAATAAGACGGTTTGTTCTTGCAAATCCCTGGTTTACTCCTGATTTTGGACGCGGTCGCGTGATAGCTGAGATCCAGCAGCGTTTTGATGATTTCATCTTCTGCGCTTCCGTCCAGCGCGGCGGTGATCCAGTTTTCCCTGTTCATGTGATAAGCGGGAAAAAGGCCGGGCAGGCCGCGGAACGAACCGATCAGCAGGGGATCGCATTTCATATTGACGATATCGATACGCGCGTCGGTTGGCAGGCCGAGCTTTTGGACGGGGATATTCATCACAAGCGCGAACCACTTGCGGTTGCCGGCATGACGAAAGACGGCGGAGGTGTCGTCGCCGTGGAAAGGATAATCCGGCTCGACGCTGTATGTATCGAAGATATAGCGCGTCAGTTCGGCGCGGGTCATGCGATCACCTCCACCGGATGGAATCGGTCGATTTCAGTATAGCTGGGACAGGAATAAAAGTCAAGCGGGCTGAGCCCGCCTGTGTATCCGCCGAAACCTGCAAAGCGTCAAAGGCTTGTGCGCGCGGGCGTTTTTTGTTTTTCCGTGGATCAAAAAAGCCGGAGAGACACGCTCTCCGGCTCGAAGAATTTGGCTTACAGTTCGCCGTTCAGAATGGCATCGACGACAACGTGGCCGACGGTGTAGTTGTTCTTCATCGCAGTGGCGAAGATATCGGCGGATTCGACGCTGGACTCGGACGCGAGGAAATCTACGAAGTTCGGTCTGCAATTTAAAACGGACGTGCCGAAGCGCGTCCGTTTATGATATGGGAAATCCAAGAACCTCAGGTTCTTGGCGGGGTTTGGGGCAAAGCCCCAACGTTCCCCCATCCCTCACTTCTTTTTGCCCAGGTATGCTTCGCGAACCGATTCGTTTCTGAGCAGCTCTTCGCCCGTTCCAGTCAGGGCGATGACGCCGGTCTCCAAAACATAGCCGTAATCCGCAATGCGCAGGGCGGCGTTGGCGTTCTGCTCGATCAGCAGCACCGTGATGCCGTCCGCATTGACGCGGCGGATGATGGAGAAGATGTCCTTGACAATCAACGGCGCAAGCCCCAGTGACGGCTCGTCCATCATCAGCACCTTTGGGCGGCTCATCAGCGCACGGCCGACGGCCAGCATTTGCTGCTCGCCGCCCGAAAGCGTGCCCGCCGGCTGCCAGCTTCTCTCCTTCAGCCGGGGGAAAAGGGAATAGACATAGTCCATGTCGCTGGCAATGCCGTCCTTGTCTTTGCGCAGAAACGCGCCGATTTTCAGATTCTCCGCCACCGTCATATCCGGAAAGACGCGGCGGCCTTCCGGCACGTGGATAATGCCCCGGCGCACGATTTCCTTGGCGGGCAGGCCGACCAGCTCCTCGCCGCCGTAGAGGATGGAGCCGCTCTGCGGCTTTTGCAGGCCGGATATGGCGCGCAGGGTCGTCGATTTGCCCGCGCCGTTCGCGCCGATCAGCGTCACAATCTGCCCCTCTTCAACGGTTAAATCGATGCCCTTGAGCGCGCGGATGCCGCCGTAGGAAACATGCAGATCCCGGATTTCAAGCTTCATCGTCGTCACCTCCCAGATAGGCGCGGATCACGTCGTCGTTCTGCTGAATCTCCGTCGGCATGCCTTCGGCAATCAGGCCGCCGTAGTTGAGCACGTAAATGCGGTCGGAGATATCCATAACCACGTCCATGTGATGCTCGATGAGCAGGACGGTCAGGTGATAGTGGTCGCGAATGCCGCGGATCAGCTCTGTCAGCTCGGCGGATTCCGCCGGGTTCATGCCCGCCGCGGGTTCGTCCAGCAGCAGCAGCGTCGGCTGCGTCGCCAGGGCGCGGGCGATTTCCAGCTTGCGCTGCATGCCGTAGGGCAGACTGTTGGAAATCTCGCCGCGCACTTCCCAAAGCCCCATATAGGTGAGCAGCTCTTTGGCGCGTTCGTAGGCGCGCGCTTCTTCTTTGCGATAGCGCGGGGAACGCAGCACTGCGCCGAGCCACGAGGCCGTCAGCCGCACATGCTGGGCGATCAGCACGTTATCCAGCACCGTCAGCGCTTTGAACAGACGGATGTTTTGGAAGGTGCGCGCGATGCCCGCCGCGGCGATGCGATCCGGGCGCATGCCGGTGATGCTGCGCCCCTGCAAAATGACGCTGCCCTCCGTGGGGGTATATACGCCGGTGATCATGTTAAAAGCGGTGGTCTTGCCCGCGCCGTTCGGGCCGATGAGCGCGACGATCTCCTGACTGTCGATGTGCATGCTCAGGTCGTTGACGGCGACAAGGCCGCCAAAACGCATGGTGGCGTGGGTGACTTCCAATACGCGCTTATTCATGTCCGCTCACCTCCCTGCCGTGGCCGCTGAGCGTCTTGAGACGCCTGCCGATGGAACTCCATGTGACCTCGTTGTGGCCGAACAGGCCGTTGCGGAAGAAAAGAATGATAATCAGCAGCAGCACCGAAAAGACGACCATGCGCATGCCGGAAACGCCGCTTTCCGGCCAGAAGGGAAGGAAGGGCAGCGGGCCGTCCAGCACGCGCAGCCATTCCTGTCCGATGGTGACGATGAACGCCGCGAGCACCGAGCCGGAGATGGAACCCATGCCGCCCATGACGACGATCATCAGAATGTCATATGTGCGCGAAACCTGAAACACGTCCGGGCCGATGGTGCCGATGTAGCTGGCAAACAGGCCGCCGCCGACAGCCGCCAGAAACGCGCTGAGCATGAAGGAAAGCATCTTGTGGCGCAGCAGCGACACGCCCATCGATTCCGCCGCGATTTCATCCTCGCGGATGGCTTTGAATGCGCGGCCATAGCTGGAGGAAATCAGCAGGGCGATAAAGACGATGGTCGCCAGCGCGACGCCGTAACACCACCAGATGTTTGCCGTCGCGGGGATGGATTTGAGACCCTGAGCGCCGTTGGTCAGGCTCTGGGCGTTGGTGATGACGATACGGATGATTTCCGAAAATCCAAGCGTCGCGATGGCCAGATAGTCGCCGCGGAGCCGCAGACAGGGCAGGCCGATGAGGAAAGCCAGCGCCGCCGCCAGCAGCCCGCCGATGATCAACGCTGCGCCGAAGGGCAGCGTCAGCGTGTTCAGCGGGGCGATCAGCGGCTCCAGCATGAAAATCGTTTCTTTTTTTGCGACCGGGATGGTCAGCAGCGCGACGGTATATGCGCCGATGGCCATGAAGCCCGCGTGGCCGAGGGAGAAGATGCCCGTGAAGCCGTTGACCAGATTCATCGACAGCGCCAGCACGATGTTGATGGCGCACAGCCGGGTGATGCGGATGATGTACTTGCTGGCGTTGCCGTCGATGTAGAACAGCAGGTCGCACAGCAGCGCCAGCAGCAGGCAGGTGAGGAGAATCGAACTTTTTTTCACTTTGGTCATCGCTTACACCTTCTCCGTTGTTTTTTCGCCCAGCAGGCCGGTCGGCTTGACGAGCAGCACGAGAATCAGCACCACAAACGCGAACGCGTCGCGATAGCCGGAGAGCGCCGGAAACAGCGCGACAATGACGATTTCAATGAAACCGATCAGCAGACCGCCGAGCACCGCGCCCGCCGTGTTGCCGATGCCGCCGAGCACCGCCGCGATGAAGCATTTGATGCCCGGCATCGCGCCGATGGTCGGACTGATGCGCGTGTATTTCATGCCCCACATGATCGCGCCCACGCCCGCCAGCGCCGAACCGATGAAAAAGGTGATGGCGATGGTGCGGTTCAGGTCGATGCCCATCAGGCTGGCCGCGTCATAGTCGCGGGAGACGGCGCGCATGGCCAGACCGGTTTTTGTGTGCTTGATCAAAAGCAGCAGCAGGAATAAAAGCGCCGCCGCGATGACCGGCACGATCAGCGACAGACGCTGGAAATACACATCGCCGATGACGAGCACATCCGTGAACAGCGGGATCTGCGGGAAGGTCAACGGACGGCCGCCGAAGAGCACCGTCGCCAGGTTTTGCAGAAAATACGATACGCCGATCGCCGAAATCAAAATCGAAATGCGCGGCGCGTTGCGCAACGGACGGTAGGCCAGCCGCTCGGCAAGCGTGCCCAGCAGCGCCGTAACCAGAATCGTGACGGCGAAGGTCACATACCACGGCAGGGAGAACATCGAAATGCCGTAGAAGACGATGTACATGGCGATCATGAAGATTTCGCCGTGCGCGAAGTTAATCAGGCGCAGAACGCCGTAAACCATCGTGTAGCCGATGGCGATGAGCGCATACAGGCTGCCCAGGCTCAGCGCGTCCGTGAGCGTTTGCAGCAATCGGGTTGCGTCAAACATGCGCGGTATCCCCCTTTGGATTTCTTTTGAGATAAACAAGAATCTTCCTCCCCCGCGGGAGAGGAAGATTGAAAGGCTTAGTCCGCTTACGGCTCGATCATGTCCTTGAAGGCCGTGGAACCGTCGGCTTCGACAACCTTGAAGACCACCGAGCGGACCGCGTCGTGATTCTCATCCAGCGTGATCGTGCCGGCCGCGCCGACGAAGCCGTCTGTCGCGAACAACGCGTCGCGAACCGCTTCGGCGTCGGTCGTGCTCGCTGTTTCAATCGCGTTGCGCATGGTCAGATACGCGTCGTAGGCCATGACGGTCGGGGCGGCAGGCTCTTTGCCGTACTTGGCGCGGTATGCGTCGAGGAATTCGCTGGTCTTTTCGGTCGCCGGCTGCGCCGCGTCATAGAATGTGGTGAAGACGGAACCGACCGCCGCGTCGCCCGCGATGGAATACAGTTCCGGCGCGTCGAGCGTGTCGCCGCCGAAGAACGCGCCCTCATAGCCAAGCGCGCGCGCCTGCTTCATGATCTGCGCAGCCTTGTCCGCGTAGGAGACGGAGGTGAAAATCACATCCGGCGACTGGGCCAGCACGGCGCCCAGCAGCGCGGAAAAATCTTCGTCCTTGTTCATGAAGTCGCACAGCTCGACGACCTCGAAACCGTCGTGCGTCGCAATTTCATCCTGGAAATACTTCACCAGACCGACGGCATATTCGCTGTCTTTCTCGCGCATGATCGCGATCTTTTTGTAATCGTTCTTCACGGCGTAGCGCGCAAGCATCGTCCCTTGGAACGGATCGATGAAGCAGATGCGGCCGTACCATTCGCAGTCGAGCGTCACCGTCGGGTTGGTGGCCGTCGCGGTCAGCGCCGGAATTTCGCTTTCGGCGAAGACTTCGCCGCCCGCCATCGACAAGCCGGAGCCGTAAGAACCCAGCACTGCGACAACGCCTTTATCCACAAGGGACTGCGCGGCGAGCGTCGCTTCGGCGCGGTCGGACTTGTTGTCGCCGTAAACCAGCTCGATCTTCTGACCCAGCACATCGGGATACAATTCGTTCGCCAGATCAAAGCCTTCCTTTTCCATCGAGCCGCCTGCGGCGGTCGCGCCGGTCATCGGCTCAAAAATGCCGATTTTCACGGTATCCTCCGCCAGCGCCAGCGTGGGGCAGAGCAGAGCGGCAGAAAGCAACAGAGCGGTCATCTTCTTCATCGAAATCCCTCCTCGGTTTTGTTTAGTGAAGGTTTGCTTCACAACATGGCCGTATTATACGCATTTTTATGCCAAAAATCAAGCGAAAATGAATTTTTTAAATAAACAAAATTCTAATATGGCTGAATTTATAAGAAAGTGAATTGAAAACGGCTTGGAACTGCATGAATCAAAGAATTGAACGCCAAATATGCGTTTTGATGCGCACTCTGACCGAAGAAAGAAAACCGTTGTGAAAGCGGATAAAACCGTGTTACAATAAAAGATACAAAAAAACCGCGCTTCTTTTGCGCGCTATTGATAAGGAGGAGGCATATGAACCGTCTGAACGGAAAAAATGAAGAAGACCGCCGCATTTATGAGCGAAGCGCGAGGCTGCTTCTGCTGCTCGCTCTGCGGGATATCGCTCCGGGCGCGAAGGTGCGCTTTGATCACAGCATCGGCCGGGGCATTTATCTGAACGTGAGCGGCGTGTCGCTCACCGCGTCGCTCGTGCGCCGAATCGAGGCGCGCATGCACGAGCTTTCCCGCGCGAATCTGCCGATCGTCCAATCCCGCTGGACGCGCGAACAGGCGGTCGAATATTTCCGTGCGCAGGGGCAGGAAGACACCGTGCGCCTGCTGACTTATCGCCCGTTTGATTATTTCGACGTGTACACCTGCGACGGCCTGAGCGAGTATTTTTACGGCGGCATGGTGGAATCGACGGGCGAAATCGAATCCTTTGCTCTGCGGTTTTATTACCCAGGCATGGTGCTGCTGCTGCCAGATGAAGACCTTTCCGGCCCGCCCGCGCCGTTTGTCGAGCGGCCCAAGCTCATGCGCGCCTATGTCGAGGCGAACGTCTGCTCGAAGATTCTGCAATGCGAAAACGCCGCCGATTTGAACGACATCATCGCCAAAGGCGAGGCGCGCACGTTTATCCGCGTCAGCGAAGCGATGCAGGAGCGCGCCGTCGCGCAGATTGCCGAGCGCATTGTTGCCAACGGCGCGCGGGTCGTGTTCGTCGCCGGGCCAAGCTCCAGCGGCAAGACGACGTTCGCCAACCGCCTGAGCGTGCAGCTGCGCGTCAGCGGCAAGCGCCCGTTGGCGATTTCGCTGGATAATTATTATAAAAACCGCGAGGACATCCCCCTCGGCGCGGATGGAAAGCCCGATCTCGAATGTCTGGAATCCATCGACGTGCCGCTGTTCAACGACCAGCTGGTGGAGCTGCTGGCCGGGCGCGAGGTGGAGCTGCCGCTGTATTCTTTCAAAACGAAGCGGCGGCTTGAACAGGGTGTTCGGCTCAGGGTGGACGGGGATCAGGTGCTCGTCGTCGAGGGCATTCACGGCCTGAACAGTGCGCTCAGCGAGGAAATCCCCAGTGAGCTGAAATACCGCGTCTATGTCAGCGCGCTGACGCAGCTCAATCTGGATGGCCACAACCGCATCCGCACGACGGATGTGCGCCTGCTGCGGCGCATGGTGCGCGACGCGCGAACCCGCCACACCGACGTGACCGCGACGATGGCGATGTGGGACAGCGTGCGCGCGGGGGAGGAAAAATATATCTTCCCCTATCAGGAAAAGGCGGATGTGATGTTCAACTCGTCACTGCTGTATGAAATTGCGGTGCTGAAAAAGTTCGCCTATCCGATGCTCAAATCCATTCCCCAGGACAGCCCGTATTACACGCGCTCGCGGCGGCTGGTCAAGTTCCTCAACTACTTCAAGGATTGCGGCGATGAAAGCGAAATCCCGCCAACCTCCATTCTTCGAGAATTTATCGGCGGATGCACGTTTTACGATGAATAACCCGGCGCTGCCCTGCCCACACTAGCGGCAAGGAGGCGAATCAAGTGAAAAAATGGTTTTTGACGCTGATGTGCATGCTGGCCGCCAGCGTGGTGATGGTCGGCTGCTCCGCCAATACGATGAGCACGGCTCCGACCGCGTCCCCCATGACAACGACGGCTGCACCGACCAATTCCCCGATGGCGACGGCGGAAGCGACGGCCGAACCCGCGCCCGCCGCGACGATGGAGGCCATGACGCCCGCGCAGGCGGGTCAGCTGGCTGAAAAGATTGCGCAGGCTGTGCAGCAGATCAGCGAAATCGACGAAGCGCAGGTCGTGGTGAACAACGACCGCGCGCTGGTGGCCGTCAGGTTTGACGCGCAGTATAACGCGGGGCTGGACGACCGCATGAAGCAGCAGATCACCGAGACCGTGCAGAAGGTAGACGACGGCTTGAAGGACGTGGAGATCACGGATGACGACACGCTCTACGGCCAGATTAAGGGCCTTGGCGAACGTGTCGCCAACGTGACCGGCCTTGACGAACTGGCGGATGACTTCGGCGATCTCTGGGATCGAATTGTCGGAAGATAAGCGAATTCAGCGCGAAGTGTGCGCCAAGCGGCGGGGGCGATGCCGCCGGATGGAGAAACCAAAAAACAAAGCGGAGGCGCATGACCTCCGCTTTTTCTCGATTTATGCGATTTTGTACCGGTTTTTGCGCTCCGCCTGATTCAAATGCAGGTAGAACGCGATGTTGAGCGCAATGCCTGCCGTGGTGGAGACGGGGGGCGGCGAGGCCGATTTTCGTCAGGCTGGCGTTCGGCTGAATGCTCATGCAATAGGCAATGTCAAGCGTTTTCCGCAAAAAACCGAACCCTTTCCCAAGCGGAAAATGGGTTCGGTTTTTAAAAAATGTCGAGAAGCTCAGCTGCGGTTAAATCACAAACTGCTCCATGTAGCGCTTGCTCAGGCGCAGAGAATCGAGAATCCGTTCCTTGCTGCCCTCAAAGGCCTTATCCTCGATTTCGATGCAGGTATAGCCGTCGTAGCCGATATCGGTCAGGGCGGAGACGTACTTGCCCCAATCCACGTCGCCGAGGCCGGGGAGCTTCGGGGTCATGAAATCCAGCGGATAGGCCATCACGCCGACCTCATGCAGCTTTTCGGGGAAGAGCTTGATATCTTTATAATGTACGTGGAAAATCTTGTTTTTGAACTCGTAAAGCGGCTTCACATAGTCGATCTGCTGCCAGACGAAGTGGGAGGGATCGTAGTTGATGCCCAGATTTTGGGAGGGCAGAATCTCGAAAACGCGGCGCCAGATCGGCGGCGTGGTCATCAGGTTCTGTCCGCCCGGCCATTGATCCTCGCCGAAGAGCATGGGGCAGTTTTCGATGGCGATTTTGACGCCCAGTTCCTCGGCCAGCGCGATGATCGGCGGCCAGACTTCTTTGACGAGCTCCAGATTCTGCTCGACGGATTTCGTCTGATCGCGGCCGATAAACGTCGTAACCATGTTTACGCCGAGCTTGTGGCTGGCGCGGATCACGTTTTTCAGGTGCGCGACGACGGAAGCGCGCTTTTCCAGATTACCGTCCAGCGTGTTGGGGTAGTAGGCGAGGGAAGAGATTTCCACTTTGCGCGCCTTGCAGTAATTGAGGATGTAAGCGGCCTTTTCGTCGCTCAGGTTATCCGTGTCGATATGGCTCACGCCCGCATAGCGGCGCTCCGCTTTGCCCTGCGGCCAGCAGGCGACTTCCACGCAGGAAAAGCCCATTTCGCTTGCCGTATCGATCATTTCCTCAAACGTCCAGCCATCCAGAATGGCGCTGACAAAGCCCAGTTTCATTGCGTTGTTCCTCCTTCAAAGTGCCGACGGATATGCCGTCCGTTTCTTTATGCTGGATTCATTATAGCATGCAGCCGGGCAAAAGAAAACAGAGAAAAGCGGAAATGCCTGATTTTTAACCGAATTCGATTGCTTTGTGCACAAAAACAGAATGAAAGCGGAAACGCGAATGAAAGAAATCTGTGCATAATTGTGAAAATAAATGCGTTTGAATTGACATTAAAGATGGGGCGTGTTAAAATAGGGCCAACAGAAAGCGGGAAGCACGAAAACGTTCCGCTTTTCCGACGATTATTTTATAGGAGGAAAAAACGTATGAAAAAGATCCTTGCCGTTGTTCTTGCGCTGGTGCTCTGTCTGGCTCTGTGTGCCGTGGGTTCCGCGGAAGGCAAGTACAAAATCGGCATTCTCGCGCCGGCTGTCACGCATGGCTGGGTTGCGGGCGTCGCTTACAACGCCGAGCAGGAATGCCTTGCTCTGGCGGACGAAGTGGACTACAAGCTCTATACCTCCAACAACGCGGAGGAAATGACCACGCAGCTGGACGACCTCATGACCTGGGGCGCGCAGGCGATCGTCGCGTTCCCGCAGTGGGAAGGCATGGAAGTACCGATTCAGAACGCGATTGATTCCGGCATCACCGTCGTGAACTTCGATATCGTCATCGACGCGGACGGCGTGTACCGCGTGACCGGCGACAACGAGGGCATGGGTGTTGAGTCCGCCAAGTACATCGTCGATAAGATCGGCACCACCGGCACCGTCGTGGCGCTTCCGGTTCCGACCAGCGGCAGCGTTTCCGAGCTGCGCATGAAGGGCTTCACCGACACGATCAAGGAGATCGCGCCGGAAATGAACGTGATTGAATACGCGACCGCGTTCACCCGTGAAGACGGCCTGAAGGATTTCACCGATATCCTCGCGGCGAACAAGCAGATCGACGCCGTTTACAGCCTGGATGACGAAACCTCCATCGGCGTGCTTCAGGCGATTGAAGACGCGGGCCGCACCGATATTAAGGTCATCACCGGCGGCGGCGGATGCCAGGAGTACTTCAAGATCATCAAGGAAAACGAATCCATCAACATCTGCTCCGCGCTGTACAGCCCGCTGATGGTGCGTCAGGCCGTGGATATGGCGGTTTCCGTGCTCAAGGGCGAGAAGGTTGATCCGGTTCTGGTCATCCCGACGACGATCGTGGATCGCAGCAACGTGGACGAGTATCTCGATCCGAACAACACCGTGTATTGATGGCATTCTCTTCGCCGTGACCGCCCTGCGGCGGCAGCGGGGAACAGGGCTATGGCGTGAGCCATAGCCCATTTTCATATCCAAAAGCGGGGAGGACAACCATGAAACTGAAAATGGACGGAATCTGCAAATCGTTCGGTTCCAACGAGGTGCTCAAGTCCGTGGGCTTTCAGCTGGGCGAGGGCGAAATCTGTGCCCTGCTGGGCGAAAACGGCGCGGGCAAATCGACACTGATGAATATTCTGGGCGGCGTTTTGCAGCCGGATTCGGGCGATATCCTGCTGGACGGCGAAAAGAAAACGTTTGATTCGCCGGCGCAGTCGCTTGATGCGGGCATCGCGTTCATCCATCAGGAATTGAACCTGATTAACGATCTGCCGATTTACGAAAACATGTTTATCGGGCGGGAACTCAAAAAGAAGAGCGGCTTTCTGGATCACAAGCGGATGATCGAGCAGACGAGCCGCGTGTTTGACCGTATGGGGCTGACGCTTGACCCCAGGGAGATGGTGCGCAATCTGGACGCGTCGTATAAGCAGATTGTGGAAATCAGCCGTGCGCTGCTGATGGACGCGAAGATCATCATCATGGACGAACCGACAACGTCGCTCACCGATCCGGAAATCGAGAAAGTATTCGCGATTCTGCGGCAGCTGCGCCAGCAGAAGGTGGGCATCGTCTTTATTTCGCACAAGCTTCGCGAAGTGATGGAGATCTGCGATACGTATACGGTTCTGCGCGACGGCGTGATGGTAGCCAGCGGCAGCGTGAAGGATGTGACCACATCCGATTTGGCGCGCTTCATGGTCGGCCATGACGTGCGCACAGAGAAACTCGGCAGCGGCGCGCAGCGCGGGGAAGAGAGACTGTCCCTGCGCGGGCTTACGCAGGAGCCGCATTTCCGCAATATCGATTTGACGGCTTATGCGGGCGAGGTGCTCGGCGTGACGGGCCTGCTCGGAGACGGTCGAAGCGAGCTGTTTTCTGCGGTATTCGGCGCGGAGCCGATGAGCGCAGGCGAGATCAGGCTTTGCGGCCAAGCGGTGCGGATCACCTCGACCCGACAGGCCAAGCGGCTGGGCATTGCCTATGTGCCGCGCAACCGCAAGGAGAACGGCATCATCAAGGATATGTCGATCCTCGAAAACGGAACGATCGTTTCCTGGCCGGATCTGATGCGCCGCGGCCTGCTGAATCACGAGAAACAGCGGGCGGAGTTTAACGAAGAAAAAGCGGCGCTGCATATCAAGATGGGCGGCGAAAACGACTCGATCACCAGCCTTTCCGGCGGCAATCAGCAAAAGGTGGTGCTGGCCAAGTGGCTCAGCCGTGAGCCGAAAGTGCTGATCCTCGACAACCCGACGCAGGGCGTCGATGTGGGCGCGAAAGAGGAGATTTACGACATCATCCTCAAGCTGGCGAAAGAGGGCGTTTCGGTCATCGTGCTTTCCTCCGAGGCGCAGGAAATCATCCGCGTCTGCGATCGGGCGCTGGTGATGTATCACGGCGAGATTGTCGGCGAAGTGAGCGGAGAAACGATGACGGAGCATGAAATCATGCGGCTGGCAACCGGCGGCTGATGCGGATAAAGGAGAAAAACGACGATGGAAAAGACCAGACAAAAAGGTTTTGCGGCATGGTTTATCGATAACTGGAAGCGGAAACCGCTGTTTTCCACGGGCATTGCGCTGCTGGTGATGGTGGTTTTGCAGATTCTTGCGCTGGGGTTTGATTACGCCTCCTTCGGCGAATGGTTTGGGGCGTTTTCGCGAAACTGGATCAACATTCTGCGCAACAACGCGGGCGTGGGCATTATCGCGCTGGGCATGACGTTTGTCATCATTTCGGGCGGCATCGATCTGGCCGTCGGTTCCACGATGGTGGCGATCGGCGCGGTCATCATGTCGCTGATTGACAGCGGCTCCTCCGGCTTGCTGGCGGGTATGGGGATTACCGGCGTACCGGCGTACATCATCGCGATAGCCGTCGGCATTCTGCTCGGCGTGCTGCTGGGCGAATGCACCGGCGTTCTGGTTGCGCATTTCGGCATGCCGCCGTTCATCGCCACGCTGGGCATGATGAAAATCTGCCGCAGCGTGACGCAGCAGTGCATGCAGAAAGCGTCGCCCACCGTGCCGAAAGCGTTTTTGAAGATTGCCAACGCGCGTATCGGCGGCGAAATCATTCTGCCGATTCTCTATTGGCTGGCGCTGGCGGCTATTCTGCATGTGGTGAGCAAACATACGGCATTTGGCCGTCAGGTGTTCGCTATCGGCTCGAACGAGCGCACCAGCAAACTCAGCGGCGTGAACGTCCGCGCGGTCAAGCGCCGCGTGTACGCGCTGATGGGCGCGCTGGTCGCGATTACGGCGGTCATTCAAATTGCCCGCATCGGCAGCATGGATTACGCCAACGCGGGCAGCGGCTATGAAATGGATGCCATCGCGGCGGTCATCATCGGCGGCACGAGCATGAGCGGCGGCCGCGGTTCGGTGGTCGGTTCCGTGCTGGGCATGCTGATTCTGGCTGTGATGAACAATTTGCTGAACCTCATCGGCGTGCCGCCGTTCCTGCGTGAAGCCTTCAAGGGCATCATCGTCATCGGCGCGGTGCTGCTGCAAAAGAAGGAAAAGGCCAGCTAAGGGAGGAAAAAACATGTTTGGTATCGGTATCATTGGCTGCGGCAAGATTGCGCAGGTGCGGCATATTCCCGAATACAACGACAACCCGGACGCAAAGCTCGTCGCGTTTTATGATTTGAACACGGCGCGTGCGAAGGCGCTGGCCGAGCAATACGGCGGCAGAGCCTATGAGAGCGTCGAGGCGTTGCTCGCCGACCCGAACGTGGACGCGGTGAGCGTCTGCTCGGCAAACGCCAGCCATGCGGAAATCACGGTGGCGGCGCTGGAGGCGGGCAAGCATGTGCTGTGCGAAAAGCCGATGGCGACGACGCTGGCGGATTGCGAACGCATGGTCAGCGCGGCGAAAAAGAGCGGAAAGCGGCTTATGATCGACCAGAACCAGCGCCTGGCCGGTGCGCACGTGAAAGCGCGCGAGCTGATCGAGCAGGGCGAGATTGGCCGCGTCATCACGTTTGCGACGGCGTTCCGCCACGGCGGGCCGGAAACGTGGAGCATCGATCCCGGCCAGAGCACGTGGTTCTTTGACAAAAAGCGCGCGGCGATGGGCGCGATGGCGGATTTGGGCGTGCATAAGACGGATCTCATTCAGTATCTGATTGGACAGACGGTCGATGAGGTGGAAGCGCAGCTCTGCACGCTGGATAAGAAATTTTCCGACGGCAGCCCCATCACGGTGGACGACAACGCGTTCTGCATCTATCACATGGACGGCGGCGCGGTCGGCACGATGATTGCCTCGTGGACGAATTACGGCCCGGAAGACAATTCCACGGTCATCAACGGCACGGAAGGCGTTTTGCGGATTTACGACGATCCGGCGCACACGCTTGTTTTGGAAAAGAAAGACGGAACCCGCGTCTGCTATGACGTGGACGCGATTCAGACCAACGATAACCAGACTAAATCCGGCATGATCGATCTGTTTGTGGAGGGGCTGAAAGATCCGACGGAGCAGGGCATCGACGCGCAGAGCGTGCTGACGGCCATGCGCGCGGTTTTTGCGGCGATTGAGTCCTCCGAAACGGGCCGCCGGGTGAAGACGAGCGAAGTATGATCGGGGAGGGACGCGGCATGAAGCGCATCATCGCGGTCAATTCCAACTGCTATCACGGCTACGCCATCGAAGAGGCCGTCGCGGGCATTCGCAGGGCGGGTTTCCATTACATTGAACTGACGGCGACAAAGGGCTGGACGGAACACGTCTTTCCGGATATGCCCTTTGAGCGGCTGCTGGAAATTCAGGATCTGCTTCGCCGAAACGAGCTGATTCCGTTCTCCATGAGCGGGCACTGCAACCTGATGGACCCCGAACGCATTCCCGATTTCGAGAAGAATATCCGGCTGGCCGCGTTTTTTGGCTGTCAGTATATCGTTTCGTCGATCGGCGAAGCGCATCTGGCCAATCAGGCTGTTGCGGACGACCATCAGGTCGCGCGCAGCGTTGCGGCGCTGATTCCCATGCTGGAGCAGCACAATCTGACGCTCGTACTCGAAACGCACGGGAAGGAGCACGGCACGGGCGAGAAACTGGCGCGCATCGTCCGCGAGATCGACAGTCCGCGCGTGAAGATCAATTACGATACGGCGAACGTGATCTTTTACGGCGGCGTCGATCCCGTGCAGGATTTGAAGACCTGCCTTTCGGAAACGGCCTATATTCACATCAAGGATAAGGGAGGCCGGGACGACGCGTGGGATTTCCCGGCGCTGGGAAAAGGGCATATCGATTTCCCGGCGATTTTTGAAGAGCTGGAAGCGGCAGGGAATAACTGCCCGCTGAGCATTGAAATCGAGTTTACGCCGGAAGGGGCGGGCAGCCTGGCGGCGGTCGATCAGGCGGTGGCGGACAGCGCGGCCTATTTGACGGCGCACGGCTTTGAACTGTAAAGGAGACGCAACGTGAGAATCGCATTGGTCGGCGCGGGCGGAATGGGCACGTGCCACTACATGAATTATCAACATATCGAGCATGCGCAGGTCGTTGCGCTGGTCGGCCGGGGCGAGAACGACCGCGCGCATGCGGAAGCATGGGGACTGCCGCTGTATGACAGCGTAACCGAGGCGAATCGGCTGGAACAGATTGATTTGTTTGACGTGTGCGTGCCGACATACCTGCACAAAGCGATTGTGCTGGAGGCGCTTGCCTGCAAAAAGCCGGTGATCTGTGAAAAACCGATTGCGCTGCACCTGAAGGATGCACAGGAAATGTTTGATGCGGCGCAGGCGAACGGCGTGCAGCTGTATGTGGCACAGGTGCTGCAATTTACCCGTGAGGTGGAGTGGCTGCACCGCATTGTGGACGAACGGCTTTACGGCGAGCCGCTGGACGCCTGCTTTGAGCGGCTGTCTCAGCGCCCGGCGTGGAGCCAGGGAAACTGGCTGTTTGACAGGGAAAAGAGCGGCCTTCTGCCGTTTGACCTGCATGTGCACGATCTGGATGTGATGGTCAGCGTGTTCGGCAGGCCGGACAGCGTGGATTACACGGCCTGCCGTCGAAAGGACAGCGAAATCTGCGACCAGTACCGCATTCGATACGGGTATCGAAACGGTCCGACGGTCAGCGCGGAGGCGGCATGGCTGAACGCCTGCATCCCGTTCACCGCCAGATGGCGCGTGTATTTTGAGCGCGGCATGGTCATTTGTGACGAGAAGGGGCTGACCGGTTACGGCGCGGACGGGCAGACGACCCGCTTTGACGTGGAAGACCCGGTCAAAGTGCCGTGCGGAATCAATCTGCCGCCAAGCGGATGGTTCTTGCGCGAATTGACGCATTTTGTGCAGTGCGCTGAGCAAAACGCGCCCAGCGACCGCGTGAAAAAGCAGCAGGTTCTCGACGTGCTGAGCGTGCTGGAAACGATTCAGTGATATAAATTCAGATGAAAAAAACCGAACCCGCTTCCAAATCTGGAAAACGGGTTCGTTTTTTTGCGTGATGGAGACTGCCGTCTTGAGCCCTGTGCCGCAGCCCTTCGATGGATTCCTTGCGCTGGTTGTTGGAAAAATAGCAGGTATATTTATCAGCACGCATTATGGGCGAGTACAACAAACCGGAAGTTGTATCATCATTTATCTTTATCTTTTTTTGAAAAAATAAGACTGCCAGATATACCAAAAGATATACCCAGACATACTCCGATTCCAATTCCAGCCATGCTATTTAAGACATTTATAAAAACAACGCTCCAAAGTATTGCTGCGGTTATTCCGATAGTGACTCCTATAATTATCCTTTTGTTGTTCATCAGCTTTATCCTCCATAAACTCCGATTTGTTGAGCCAAGTATGCCATATTCCTCAATGAAAGAATATCCTTATATGAAGAATGCAACTGTTTTGCTGTATACTTGTTTCGCAAGGCTTCTAAGGAACCTCAGCACCTTACACACTGACCTTGCCTGCAAGGTTTAGTGTGTTATACCTTTGCGACAGAAAGATAAGAAAAAATCCGAACCCATTTCCGATTTGGAAAATCTGGTTCGGATTATACAAGTTTGGTGCGGATAGCGGGACTCGAACCCGCACGCCGTGCGGCAGGGGATTTTAAGTCCCCGGTGTCTGCCATTCCACCATATCCGCAACAAGGATATTATATCGGCTTTCGTTTTTATTGTCAAGCGAGAGAAAATTTGATACAATGGGATGCAGCAAAAACAAAGGCGGACAGAACGAATGGAAAAGAACACGGTGCGGATTCAAAATGTGACGCTGGGCGCGGGCATACCCAAGGTTTGTGTGCCTGTGATGGGAAAGGATCTCCGTGAATGGACGGAAGCGGCGACAGCTGCACGGGAGCAGGCCGACCTGATTGAATTGCGGTTGGACAGCGTTTCGCCTGAGCTGGATGCAGACCGCGTGCGGCAGGCCTGCCGCGTTGTTCGCGAAAAAGCACAGGGAGGCGCGCTTTTGGCGACGATGCGCACATCCCGCGACGGCGGTGCGGGCGATGGGGACGCGGAGCGATATGAAACCCTGCTCGTTACGTTAGCCAGAGAGCGGCTGTGCGACGCGCTGGATGTGGAATTGAGCGTCGGCGAAGCGGCTTTTGCGCGCATTGCACAGGAGGCGCATGCGGCGGGCGTGCCGGTGGTCGGTTCGTATCACGATTTTGGCGGAACGCCGGAGAACGCCGAGATGCTTGCGTGGCTGCATGCTATGGCCCGGCTTGGCGCGGATGTGTGCAAAATTGCGGTGATGCCCCGCGATATTCGGGATGTTTCCCGGCTGAAAGCGGTTTGCATGCAGGCAAACGACGAGCTGCCCCAGCCGATCATCGCCATTTCGATGGGGGAGCTTGGCGCGTCCACGCGGACAGACGCGGAGGCGATGGGCAGCTGTTTAAGCTTCGGCACGGCGGGGCAGGGCAGCGCGCCGGGGCAGATGGACGCGCGCGCTCTCAGACGGGCGCTTGAAGAGGCGCACCCAAAACTGAGCAGCCAGTGACCCCGCTTCAGCCCGCACAATTTGGAAGTGTTGAAAATATTAAGCAAAGAACGACATCGACAAATGAAATGAAGCACTGAAACGGAAGAAAGAAAAGAAGATGAAAAAATGTAGGACAAATCTTTACAAAAAAGCATATGTCGTTTATAATAAATTCAATAAAGGGCGTTTGCCCGACAGAGGAGGATATCTCATGAAGAAGTTTGCGACCCTGATGCTGGCGCTCGCTATGCTGATTTCCTGCGCAGCCATCGGCATGGCCGAGGACATCACGCTGGACGTCATCATCTGCCAGTACGGCCCGAAGACCAACGACTGGTTCACCGGCACGGGCATGAACGGCACCAGCTTCGTCAAGAAGTTTGAAGAGGCCAACCCCGGCATCAAGCTGAATCTGGAAGTCGTCTCCTGGAACGATGTGTATACCGTGGTGTCCACCCGCATCAGCAACAACAATGCGCCGGACATCCTGAACTTGGACTCCTTCGCGGATTACGCGAACGAGGGTCTGCTCATGCCGGTTAAGGATTACTGCCCGGAAGAGCTGTACAACGATTTCTTCCCCAGCTTCATCGAGCAGTCCGTGATTGACGGCACCGTTTGGGCTGTGCCGGATCTGGCTTCCGCCCGCGCGCTGTACTACAATGTGGATCTGCTTGAGGCGGCCGGCGTTGAAGTGCCGACCACTTGGGCCGAGCTGGAAGACGTCTGCCAGGCGCTGGTTGACTTCTACGGCGGCGACGTGTATCCGTGGGGCATCGACATGACCACGGACGAAGGCCAGGCTGCGTTCGCGTACTATGCATGGGGCAACGGCGGCGGCTTCGTCGATGACGAGGGCAACTGGACGGTCAATTCCGACGCGAACGTCGAAGCGGTCGAGTTTGCGGTTGATCTCTACAAGAAGGGCTACACCAACCCGAACCCGGCGACCCAGACCCGTTATGACCTTCAGGATATGTTCGGCGCGGGCAAGCTGGCGATGGTCATCGCCCCGAATTCCCTGCCGACTTACATTGCCGACAAGGGTTACACCAACGTGAACTATGCCGTGGCGGATATCCCGCATAACGAGGGCAAGACGTCCAGCTCTGTGGGCGTTATGGACCGCATCATGGCGTTCAAGGACGACAGCGCGCCGGATCAGGCCGCCCGCAACGAGGCCATCGGCAAGTTCCTGACGTTCTTCTACGATCCGGAGAACTACGTGGGCTGGGTCAGCATGGAAGACTTCCTGCCGGCCGTGAACTCCGCTGTGGCGGCGCTGGTTGAGGCGAACCCGTCCTTCGAGGCGTGGCTGAACGTGCTGGACGGCTGCAAGTTCTATCCGACCGCGAAGGCCGAGTGGATCGACGTGAAGCAGGGCGCGGCGGCTGTTGAGCAGAGCGCGCTGACCGGCGGCGACGTGAAGACGCTGCTCGACGAGCTTCAGGCGAAGATCACCAAGTAAGGCTGTATTCGGATTAACGAAAGCAAACCTGTGAGGGAAGGGGGTTGGAAAATCCGACCCCCTTCTTTTCGGCTTTTATGAGAGAGCCTCTGAAATCATTTTTAAATCAATCTGCGCCGGACAACTCCATCAGTCAGCTTCGCTGACAGCTCCCTCTTTGAGGGAGGTGGCACGCCGCAGGCGTGACGGAAGGAGTTATACATCACAAGGAGGTAAACCAGTTTGAATTCCGTTCTCGTGCGTCACAAGTGGGAACCTTATATCTGGCTGCTGCCAAGCATCCTGCTGATGACGATCTTCGTCGTTTTCCCGATTGGCATCGTCTTCAAGCTCGCGTTCAGCGAGATTTCCAAGGCGGGCATTGTCGGCGGCTTCGTCGGCTTTGCGAATTTTAAAGAGGCCGTTTCTGCGCCTGTGTTCGGCACGGTGATGCTCAATACGGTGGTGTGGGTGGTTTCGGTCGTCGGTCTGTCCACGCTGTTCGGCTTCATCATCGCGATGACGCTCAACCAGAAATTCCATGGCCGCAAGCTGGCGCGTTCGGTCGTCGTCTTTCCGTGGGCGACCTCGCTGGTCATTCAGGCTTCCGTCTGGAATTACATCATCAAGTATGAATACGGCAACCTGAACAACGTACTGCTGAATCTGGGTATCATTCGGGATGCGATCAACTGGCGCGCAACCTACCAGATCGAGTTTGCATGGGAATGCGGCGTGGGTATTTTCGTCACGATTCCGTTCGTCACGTTCTGCGTGCTCTCCGGTCTGCAATCCATCGACGCGGCGTATTACGAGGCGGCGACGGTGGATGGCGCATCCTGGTGGCAGAAGCTGACGAAGATCACCATTCCGCTGGTCCGCCCGTCGCTGACGGTCAGCACCGTGCTCAACGTGATTTACGTCTTTAACTCCTTCCCGATCATTTACACCATCACCAAGGGCGCGCCGGCCAACAAGACCGATACGCTCATCACGTATCTGTATATGCTGGCGTTTTACGACCAGAAGAAAGGCCCGGCAACGGCGCTGTCCGTCATCGGCTTCCTGATTCTGTGCGCGGTGGCGGGGCTGTACATGGTCATTTCGCTGCGGAAGGAGGATCAGGCATAATGGAGAGGCAAAACAAGAGCAGATTGCTGGTCTGTCTGAGCTGTGTGCTCATTACGCTGTCCGTTCTGCTGCTTCCGCTGGCTTTCTTTGAAACGAATATTTTCGTCAAGCGCAGCGCAAACACATTTGTCGGCGACGAGAAATACGTTGAAGCGCGCGCGGAGGTGGAGGCCGTCGCGGCGCAGTACGAAGGCGCGTCGATTGAGGAGAGCGTGACTGAGCGCGTCAACTCAAAGGGCGTCGCCACGTCGATGGTCACGTTCACGGTCAAAGAGAAGATCAAGCGCAACGGCCTTGACTTTCTGCTGGGCGGCATTGGCCACAGCGAGGGCATGACGGGCATTGGGCCGACGAACATCATGCGCCTGCTGCTGGTCTGTCTGGCGGTTTCGCTGGCGCTGGCGGCTGGCGCAAGCCATAAGACGCTGGCGCTGGCGCGCGAACAGCTGCCCGAAAAGGCAAAGTGGTTGTATCTGGCTTCCGGCGTATTTGCGCTGATTGCGCTGTTTTGCGTGCCTGCGTTTGCGAGGTCGATCAATTACACGTTCTCCCGGCAGGTGGATCTGCTGGTCGGCGGCCACATCCAAAACGAAGCGCTGCTGGCGCAGCTCAGCAATTTCCTTTATGACGGCGGCGCGGGCGAAAACCTGCTGGATATGCTCGGCGGACTGACGGTGCAGACGAACTGGGTGCTTTGGATTGCGTTCGCCTCGATCTTCCTGCTGCTGTGCGCGATCACGTATCTGCGCTGCGGCGAACTGCAAAAGACGCTGGCGCGCGGCGGGCTGTATCTGTTCGTCATCGTGCTGTGCATCTTCATCCTCTATCCGTTCTATGTGATGCTGATTACGGGCTTCCGCAGCAACGCGGAAACGACGGACATGTATTTCCTGCACATGCTGCCGACGAAGTGGGTGTGGAGCAACCTCAAGGATATCTGTGATCGCGGCGTGCTGCGTTTCCTGCTCAACTCCATCATGCTCTCCACGGGCGCGACGGCAATCGCGATGCTCTGCGGCATCCCGGCGGCTTACGCGATGGCGCGCATGAACTTCAAGGGACGCAACCTGTTCCTCGGCTTCGTCATCATGAGCCAGATGTTCTCTCCGGTGGTGCTGCTGGTCGGCATTTCCCAGCTGATGAACACGCTGCATTTGAACGACACAATTTTGGGACTCATGCTCATCAACGCGGCGTTTAACCAGGCGTTTGCCATCTGGCTGCTGCGCGGCACATTCGTCTCGATCTCCCCGGAGATGGAACAGGCCGCCTGCATTGACGGATGCAACACTGTCGGCGCACTCTGGCACATCCTGCTGCCGATGGCCGCGCCGGGCATTGTGACGACGCTGATCTTTGTATTCATCAACTCGTGGAACGAATACACGATTTCCACCGTGCTCATTTCCCCCCCGGCAAACAAGCCGATCACCGTGGGCATCACGCAGTTCAGCTCGTTTAACATGATCGAATGGCAGTACCTCTTTGCGGCGGCGCTGCTGGCGACCATTCCGGTTATCATCCTGTTTATGTGCATCGAAAAGCACCTCGCCGAGGGCCTGACTTCCGGCGGCGTGAAGGGCTAATTGAAAAATATGGCTCCTCCCTCCAAGGGAGGAGCTGTCGCCGTTAAGCGGCTGAGAGGAAAAATCACATGAATCAGCATATCGAAAGCGTCATCCTCCAATTTGATATTCCGGATGGCGCGTGGACGGCCGAACCGTATGGCAACGGCCACATCAACGACACCTATCTGATTGCGGCGGGGGAGAAGCATTTCATTCTCCAGCGTGTCAACGGGTACGTTTTCCCCAAGCCGGAGGACGTGATCGAGAACATCGAGCGCGTGACCGATTTTCTCAAGGAACAGATTGCCCAGGAGGGCGGCGACCCTGAGCGGGAAACGCTGACCCTCGTTAAGACGCAGCAGGGAACGCATTTTGCGTATGACGAGCAGGGCAATCTGTGGCGCATGTATCTGTTTATCGAGGATGCGGTATCCCGCGATCTGCCGGATACGCCGGAGCTGTTCGAGCTTTGCGGCGAGGCTTTTGGCAAGTTCCAGCGTCAGATGGGCGCGTTTCCGGCCGATTCGCTGCACGAAACCATCCATGATTTCCACAACACCCCGGCGCGCTATCGTCAGCTGCAAGACGCGATTGCGTGCAATGAGGCCGGAAGGCTGGGCGAAGTGCAGCCGGAAATCGCCTTCTGTCGGCAATATGAGCAGGAAGTGCGCGCGCTGGTGGACGCGCTTGAGCAGGGGGAAATCCCGCTGCGCGTGACCCACAACGATACCAAGCTCAACAATGTGCTGCTGGATAGCAAAACCGGGCGCGGCGTGTGCGTGATCGATCTGGATACGGTGATGCCGGGTCTTACGGCCTACGACTTTGGCGACGCCATCCGCACGGGCGCGAACACCGCCGAAGAGGATGAGCGCGATCTGAGCCGCGTTCAATTCTCTCTGCCGATGTTTGAAGCGTTTACCCGCGGCTTTTTGAAGGAGGCCGGGCAGACGTTGACGGCGCGGGAAATTGAGTTGCTCCCGATGGGCGCGAAGCTGATGACGCTGGAATGCGGCATGCGCTTTCTGGCCGACCATTTGAACGGCGACAAGTATTTCCGCGTCCATCGCGAAGGCCATAACCTCGATCGTGCGCGCACACAGTTTGAATTGGTGCGCCATATGGAGGAAAATTGGCAGAACATGGCGGATATTGTTCGGATGTGCGCAAAATAATACAGAAATGCAAGCGGTTTGATTCCCATATTTTTTAGGAATCAGGCCGCTTGTTATTTGTTGCGCTCCGCGTTGATTTGGGGCAGGGGTTCGGGTATAATAAAAAATAGAAAAATCAAAAACCCGCAGGAGAAGAGAGAACGATGAAGGCAGCGCCCGCAGCACAGCCGTTACTTACCTTCGGCCAATGTTTGAAACAGATTCTTAAAACGCGTAAATTGTCAGCCTCAGCGCTGTCGCGGATGATGGAACAGAAGAGCCGGAACAGCATGTTCCGCATTTTGGATGATACCGGCGGCCCGGCTGTGCAGGCGGCATTCTATGAAAGTTTGAAGGAATGCGATTGTCTTCACCTGACGAAAGCGGAAGAACACGCGCTTGAAGTCGCGCTGGAGGTCAGCCGCGTCGGTCAGACGGGATACACGACCAACCTGGCGATGCACCGCCTGCTTGGAGATGTGGATATTCAGACTGCCCCGGATGTGCCGTTTCGTGTGGATCGCAGTCTGGATGGTTCGGTGACCACGCTGCGCGAGAGCATGAATCGGCTTGCCAGCGAGCAGAAACGCGTGCAGTTTACCATCACGGGCTGCTGCTATCGCGCGGTGTTTGACCGCATTACCGAGGCGTTCAGGCAGTCCGACTGCGAGTTTTCAATCAAGCATTATATGTATACCGGCGGCGACGAGATCATCAGCTGCGTGTCGGCGATCCAGCCTGTGCTCTATCTGCCGTCCTACACGGGTTACTGCATCGAGGAGAACATGTTTAACGCCCAGCGCGAGCAGGTCTATCGGTGCAACACGATTACCGCGCACTGCGAAGACGCGCAGGGGCGCAAGCAGACGTATATGGCCGTCATGATCGACCCGCGGCGCATGATTTCCATCGGGCTGGCGGATGAACGCAATGTCGGCATTCTTGAACGGATGATGCGGGAGGATCAGCCGAAGATGCATCCGATCAAGAGCAGCTTTGCGCTCAACCATGCGCCGGAAGATTATCTGGCCTATACCGAAAGTTTTTGGAAACTGGAACGCGGGCGCAGCGTGTACGACATCAAGCTCGATGTGCCGATCAATTTTATTGCGCCGGAAGTACTGGTCGGGCCGGCGCGGGACGGTTTCGCGGAAAAAGGCTTTGCACAGGATGATGCGCTCGATGCGATGATTCAGCGGTTCTATGCGGTGCATCAGAAACGTTTTGACAACTATTTTCAAAAACGCAGACCGACGCACACCATCTTTTCCAAACAGGCGATGGCACATTTTGCCAAAACCGGCAGGCAGAGCGATCACTTTTTCGCCATGCGCCCTTTCACAAGGGAAGAGCGCGTCGCCGTTTTGACCCATCTCAAGGCGCAGAACGAGCAGAATCCATATTTTTCCATCTATTTCTTCAAACCGGAGTACCATCAGCCGCGCACGGAAATCTGCCTGTACGAGGGCAAGGGGACAATGCTGACCAAAGCCGATACGGATTATGATTTTTCCAGCATGCATGCCGAAGCGCTGATCACGCAGCCGGAATTCAGCCGGAAATACAAGGAGTTTTTCCTGAAAGACCTCTTGGAGAGCAAAGTGCTTTCGCCCAAAGAGACGCTGGCCGCTTTTGACGAATTGATTGAGATTGCAAAAGACGCATAAAAAATCAGCCGCGTGAATGAAAAGACGCGGCTGATTCGTTTTGTAGGCGAAAAACGAAAGAGAGAGGAGAGAACATGGAGCATATCGTTTTTGAAAAGAAAAATCTGGGTTTGATCGCGCTGTTTCTCGTTTTGATTGCCGCGGTTGTGCTGCTGACGACAGAAGAGGAACACGAGAAGGAAATGCCCCTGCCCGATGTGAAGCTGACGGAGATTATGCCGCACAGCACGCAGCCCAACGCGGATGGAAAAGCGCTGGGGTTTATCACCCTGACCAATCAAACGGAGGAAACGGTGGATTTATCGGGCTGGGGACTGGCCGACCGGGCCTATAAGGTGAAATATGTCTTTGAAATCGGAACGACGCTGGCAGGCGGCGAAAACCTGACCGTATATCTGGCGGGAAAGCATGGCGCAAGCGGCACGCAGCGGTATGCTTCCTTTGGGCTTTCTGCTCATCACGCGGAACACGTGTATCTGTACGCGGCGGATGGACGCACGAGCGACGAGGTTGAGCTGCCCGCGCTGGGGGAGAACGGCGCATATCGGTGGGTGGATGGAGCATGGATCATCGATGCGCCGGAGGATGAGGAAGAGGCGGAAGCGAAATAAAAATTGAAGAACGATCTGGATTCGCTGGCGCCTGGTGCAAAGAGAGACAGCGTGACCGAAGTCACGCAGCCTTCTCCTCCGAAAAAAACCTGAAGAACAAGCAGCAACAACAAGCAACCAAATTGGAACAGGGTAATCCCCCGAAACACACTCCTCTTCATGTAGAAGACGGGAATCCGGACAGGGTTCCCGTTTTCGATTGTATCTTGCAGGAAAAAACAAAAAATGATAGAATATACGCAGTCATTCGCGACAAAAGCGCAGGAGGGGAACGGGCTTGATTCACATTAAGGAGCTGTTTCGGCTTCAAAATATTCATCGCTTACGTCTGATTGCCGGTCAGAACGGGTTGGAACGCACGGTGACGGAAGCCGTGCTGTTTGAATACGATCCATCCCGCGTGCAGCTGCCGGACTTTTACCGCGGCGATCTGGTTGTGACAACGCTGGCGTATGCGCGCGGCGATGCAAAGCTGGTGGCGCATTCTCTTCAGGCGCTGATGAATCAGGGCATTGCGGGGCTGATGGTCAAGACGGCGTATTTCAGCGAACTGCCGCAGGCGGTCATTACGCTGGCCAACCGTCTCGGCACGCCTGTGTTTTTGTTTGACGATACCTACATCGAAGAGGTTATTTTGCAGGTGACGGATCTCATCCGCGGCAAGCGCCACTTCGCGGGCTTTGAGCAGGATGTGGACGCGCTCATGCGCGGTGATCTGACCGAAGAACAAACGAGGGAACGCGCGCGGCGCATCGACCCGCTGGGGCAGAGCAGCTACCGCATCTATGCCGTCAGCCCGAAGGAACGCATGATCACGCTGGATGATAAGCTCTATGCGCTGATGGAGACGGACGCGGACGCGGCGCACCGATGTACGTTTGTCGAATGGCGGCGCATGATGCTGGCGCTCTGCCGCGAGGAGGATGGGCTGTCCGCACAGGAAGCGCTTACGCGTTTTGGCGATCTGCTGACGCGCGCAGGCGTGGACAGGCAGTCTGTTGTCATCGGGCAGAGCGACTTGCGGGAAGCGCGCGCGCAGATGGGCGCGTCCCTCTGCGAAGCGGTGTATGCCGCGCGGGCGGCGAAACTGTGCGGAAAGGCGGAGCTGGCTGCGCACGAGCTGGGGCTTTATGCCTATCTGTTCCCGATGAGCGAAAATCCCTTTGTCTGCGACCGATGCCGGCGGGTGCTTTCCGCCATCCGCGAATATGACGCGCAGAACCACACCAATCTGGAACAGACGGCGCTGGTCTACGTGAAGGAAAACATGGAGATTGCCGCCGCCGCGAAAGTGCTGTTTCAGCATCCGAACACGGTGCGCTACCGCCTGAGCAAGATTCAGCGCATCATCGGCATGGAGGATGACCCGCTCTTTGCGCCGATGCTCAGCCTGACGGTGAGCCTGTCGCGTATTCTGGCGGAAGGACAGGTTTAAACGGGAGAAACGCATGGAAACGAGAATGAAGCCCGGCGATGTGGTGCGCCATTTTAAGGGAAACCGATACCAGATTTTGTATTTTGCCAAGGATTCCGAAACGCAGGAAGACGTAGTGGTCTACCGCGCGCTGTATGGCGAACGCGGCGTTTGGGTGCGCCCGATGGGGATGTTCTTTTCGCCGGTTGACAAGGTCAAATATCCGGATGTGAAGCAGGTCTATCGGTTTGAGCGCGTGGGGGAAGACGCATGACAAACGCGGAGCAGAGAAAACGGGCGGTGAAGCTGACGCTTCCCGTCTTTTGCGGCTATATCGTGCTGGGCATTGCTTTCGGCGCAACGCTGGCGCAGGCGGGCTATGGCCCGGTTTGGGCGCTGGCCATCAGCACGCTGGTTTACGCCGGAAGCCTGCAATTCGTGATGGTGCCGTTTCTGGCGGGCGGCACGTCGCTGATCGCCGTCGCGTTGACAGCGCTGATGGTCAACGCGCGCCATCTGTTTTACGGGCTTTCCTGCATCGAGCGGTTCGGGCGGATGGACAAGCGCATCCGTCCGTATATGATTACGTCCCTGACAGACGAAACGTATTCGGTTTTCTGTGGCCTTTCGGGCGACGAAGAAGACGGCGTGATGTTTCGCGTGACGCTGTATGATCAAATCTACTGGGTGAGCGGCTCGATTCTGGGCACGCTGCTGGCGCAGGGGCTTCCGTTTGATTTGACGGGCATCGATTTTTCGATGACGGCGCTGTTTGTCGTCATCTGTGTGGAAAAAGCGTTGGAGATGAAGAACCGCGTGCCGATGGCCATCGGCGCGGTTTGCGCGTTGGCGATGCTGTTTCTGCTTGGTCCGAGCGCGTTTCTCGCACCGGCTCTGGGCCTGACGGCGGTTCTGCTGACCGTGATGGATATCCGAAAGGGGGTGCGCGCATGAGCCATGCGATTGCCGTTGTCGCGATTTGCGCGGTCGTGACCATCGCTTTGCGCGCGCTTCCGTTTGTCTGTTTCGGCGGCAAAAAAGGCGTGCCGCGCCTTGTCTCGGCGCTGGGCGAGACGCTGCCGCCCGCGATTATGGCGGCGCTGGTTGTTTATTGCCTCAAGAGCGTGCCGTTCGGCACGTTTGGCGACGGCGCGCGCCAGCTGATTGCGGCGGCGGCGGTTGTGGCGCTGCACCTGTGGAAGAAAAATACGCTGCTCAGCATCGGCGTGGGAACGGCGCTGTACATGCTGCTCATTCGCATATGAAGGAGAGAAAACCATGAACATCATTGCCCGCGCCGCGCTGTATCTCTACGATGGCAGCAATGCGGCGCCGATTTTTCCCGGCAAGGTGGGCAAGCCCGGCGACGAGGCCGCGGCCTACTTGTCCACCGTAGCGGATAAACTGATGGCTTCCGACGGAAGCCGAACGACCTGTGTCGAGCCGGGCAGCGCGCAGGAGGAAATGCTGCGCCGCTTTGTGCTGACCCCGTTTCAGGAGGCCGCCGACGCGCTGATGCGCAGCATGGACGAAACCATGCAGACGCTCGAAATCCCGCGCGAAGGATTTGATATGGCGATCTTCTCGTTTGAGAAGGACGGCAATCCGCACCTCTGCGTGGCGCAGCTGCCCTATCGCAGCGCGATGGTGCATCAGCTCGACGTGGCCGAGGACGGCACGACGAGCACGCAGGTTATCCCCTATGGCACGGTGCTCCCTCTGCCGGGCAGCAAAGGCTGTTCGGGTTTTGTGGTCAATCTGTCCACGGGCGACATCCGTCTGCGGGACGCGCAGGTGCTGACCAACGTCGGCAACCGCGCGCTGTTCGCTCAGGCGCTTTTTGCGATGGCGGAGACGAAATCGACCAAGGAAGCCGTGCAGGCCGTCGCGCAGGCGATTGCCGAGGCCGCGCCCGTGGAGATGGATACGCCGATGCTGACCCCGATGGTCAAGCGCGCGATGAGCAAGTCTATCGAGGAAAAAGGCGTCATCGACGTGAAGGATGTGGCGGAAGAGGTCTTCCGCTCCGATCCGGAACGTGAGGCCATCATCGAGCAGGTTTCCCGCCAGATTCAGGAAGAGCAGCTTGAACCCATCATCCCGGTGGAAAACAAGCGCGTCGTCGCTCAGCTCCAGCGGGTCAAGATCAAGACGGATAACGGCATTTCCATCACCCTGCCGCGCGAACTGGCAGACGACGAAAACAGCTTTGCCGTTGTGGAAAACGGGGATGGCACGATTTCCATCATCATCAATAAGGTGCAGGAGCTCAAGACGGAGTAAAGCACGGGGAAGTGTTCGGGGTTCTTGGATTTCTCGACAGATATGAAAGGATTTTTTTCAATAACAGGAATGAAAATTAAGAAACGGGAGTGAACGTATGAACTGGAACGAATATGGCTCTTTTATCGTGGAAGAGACGAAAAACCTGCTGGCCATCGACAGCCCCAGCGGCATGACGAAAAAGGCGGCTGAACACGTGATGACGCGCTTTGAGGCGCTGGGCTATGCGCCGCAGATGACCCGCAAAGACGGCGTGCTGGTCTGCCTTGGCGGCGTGGATAAGGAAAACGGCCTGCTGCTGGAAGCGCACATGGATACGCTCGGCGGCATGGTCTGCCAGATCAAGGCCAACGGCCGCCTGAAAATCACGCCCATCGGCGGCTTACGGGCGGAAAACGTGGAGACGGAAAACTGCCGCGTCGTCACCAAGTTTGACGGCGTGATTGAAGGCACGGCGCAACTGATCAACGCTTCCACCCACGTCAACGAAAAATACGCCGACACCCAGCGCACGTTTGACACCATTGAAATCGTGCTCGACGAGCCGGTGGAAAGCGCGGACGACGTGAAGAAGCTTGGCATCCGCACGGGCGATTACGTCTGCTTCGAGCCGCGCACCCGCGTGACGAAGAGCGGCTACATCAAGAGCCGCTTCCTCGACGACAAGCTGAGCGTCGGCATTCTGCTCGGCTATGCCAGATACTTGAAGGATGAACGCATCACGCCGGAGCGCGCCGTCTATGTGCATATCACTTCGTTTGAGGAAGTCGGTCACGGCGGCAGCGCGAGCGTTCCTGCAGGTGTGACAGAGGCCATCTCGGTGGATATGGGCTGTGTCGGCGAGGGACTGACTTGCGACGAGCGCATGGTTTCCATCTGCGCGAAGGACAGCGGCGGGCCGTATAACTACGACGTGGTGCGCGGGCTGATTGCGGCGGCGGAGAAGATGGGCGCGCCTTATGCCGTGGATGTCTATCCGCGTTACGGCAGCGACGTGGAGGCAACCCTCCGCGCGGGCTATGATCTCCGCCACGGCCTCATTGGTTCGGGCGTGTATGCGTCGCATGGCTATGAGCGCAGCCACATTGAAGGCGCGCTGGCGACGCTTAAAACGCTTGCGGGATATGTGAAGTAAAGAAAAAGCGGCTTTTCCCTGTTGAGGGAGCCGCTTTTTTCAGCAATGCCGTTGTTATGCCAAATCTTCTTTCGCTTTGAGCTGGCGCAGAATGCCGTTGACAATGGCGATGCACAGCACGAGCGTGCAGATGTCGGCGACAGGCTGAGCAATCTGAATGCCCAGCAATCCCCAAATGTTGGGGAAAACCAGCAGCGCGGGAATCAGGAAGATACCCTGACGCGCGGTGGAGATAATTGTGGAGCGCACGCCGTAACCGATGGCCTGCGTGAACATGTTGCACATGGTAATGTAGCCCCAGAGCGGCAGGGTCAGCAGCTGGAAGCGCAGAGCCAGCGTGCCGATTTCGATGACCTGCGGATCGTCGCGGCGGAACACGGCGATAATCTGGCCGGAAAACAGCAGCGAAATCACGCAGAGCACGACGAGAATAACGGTCACGACCTTCACGCAGAACCAGAAGGCCTCGCGCACGCGCTTATACTTGCCTGCGCCGTAGGAGAAGCCGCAGACCGGCTGGAAGCCCTGGCCGAAGCCGATGACGGAAGAATTGATGAACATCGTGTAGCGGCTGACGATGGACATGGCCGCAATCGCCGCGTCGCCGTACACGCCCGCCGCGTTGTTGAGCAGGATGGTGGAGATGCTCGCGATGCCCTGGCGGCCGAGAGAGGGAATGCCGTTATAGCAGATGCTGCCGTAGATTTGCAGGCTGGGCTTGAAGTTTGAAAATTTGATGGAAAGCGCGTCTTCCTTGGTGTTGCACATGACCAGCAGGATGATGAAGCTGACCCCCTGAGAGAGCGCCGTCGCCAGCGCCGCGCCCGCCGTGCCCATGTTCAGGGCGAAAATGAGAATCGGGTCGAGCACCATGTTGAGAATGCCGCCGGTGGTGATGCCGACCATGCCGTACATCGTCAGCCCCTCAAACCGGAGCAGGTTGTTCATGACGAACGAACACATCATAAACGGCATGGCGTAGAAGATGTAGGTCGCGTAATCTTTGGCGTAGGGCGCGATGGTCTCCGTCGAGCCGAGGAAGCGGACGATGAAGTCGATATGGGTCAGGCTGAAAAAAGCGAGGATGATGCCCGCAATGAACGCGGTGAAGAACGCCGTGGAGGCATACGTGTCGGCCTTCTTCTTGTTGCCCGCGCCGAGCGCCTGGCTGACGTGCGTGCCCGAACCCATGCCGATCATGAAGGAAATGGCCTGAATGATCGCCATGGCGGAGAAGATAACGCCTACCGCGCCGGAGGCGGAGGTGCCGATCTGGCTGACGAAGAATGTGTCGGCCATGTTGTAGATGTTGGTGATGAGCATGGAGATGATCGTCGGCACGGCCATCTTCGGGATGACGCTGCTCACGGGGTCACAGAGCAGCATGTGGTTGCGCTGCTCGGCAGTCATGGATTTCATAGCTTGATTCTCCTTGGTTGAAATGAAGTTCAAGCAACTCAGAGCATGAAAAAAACTCCTGGTACGCTTTTGAAAATGAAGGGCTGAAAAGCCGCATTCGACTGCATTTCGACATCAAGAAAAAATCCCCTGCCGCGCGGCAGAAGATTTCGGCTTTTTATCGCTTTTTCAAGGAAATACCCTGTGAAATTTGGGTAAATTATAAGCGGTAACCCACAAGGGAAATGACGAGGCTCAGCGCCAACGCAGCCAGAACGTCGCTGATATCGTGCTGGCCGGAGAGCACGCGCAGACTGCCGATGACCGCGCTGAGCAGCGCCATGCACGCGATGACCGCCGGATGCGGAAAGACATAGGCAATCGCGCAGGCGATGGCGGCGGCGCTGGCCGTGTGGCGGCTGGGCATGCTCTTTCCCTTGCCCGGTTTGTAGGTGCCGACTGGCGGCACGCCGTAACGGTCGTAAGGGCGCTGTTTGCCGATCAGCGGGCGAAGTACCGTCACAACAACGAAACAGACGGCGGGAACGATCACCGCGCGAATGATGCGCCTGTCGCCGGTGAACATCAGGTATAAAAGCGACGCGCAGTAGATTGCCGCGCAAAGCAGCGTCGGCGCGCGAAGCGCTTTCGTCCCGCCGGGCAGACGGCTGACAGCGCGGCGCGTGGTTTCGGTCATGCGGATGTATCGTTCGCGGGTCATGAAAAGGCCTCCTTGACTGAATGAAAGAACATCGGTATAATAAAAAAGTATTTCTGTAAACGGTATACTCAAAAATCGACAGAGATCTGCGGACGCGCGATGCGCGCCTCTACACTGGATTGATATGCACGATTTCATTTATCGCACAACGATAAATGGAGTGGGAAGTCCAGAAACCTCAGGTTTCTGGTGGGGAAAATCGGAAATCGCAAGGAGCTGGAACAGCGGCTATGCGAGTTTCCCGGACTTGGGGCGAAGCCCCAAGCGTTTTTCCTCCCCCAAGACAAGAAAGGATACGTATGCTTGAAACGATGAAGGCCGCCATCTTTGATATGGATGGCACATTGATCGACTCCATGACCAGGTGGCGCGAGATGAACGGCGCGTTCGTGCGCCAGATGGGCATTATCCCGACGGAAAAGCAGGAAGCGGATATGATGTCCATGTCCGGCACGATGGTCGTGGATTACTTCAAAAACGAGTTCGGCCTTGAAACCAATTTCGATACGCTCTGCGTCAAAGCCTGCGAGGCGATGGAACCCGTTTACAGCGCGGGCGTGCCACATAAGCCCGGCGCGGCGGCTTACCTCAAACGCCTTCGCGCCCGCGGCGTGAAATGCGTTGTCGCAACGGCTACGCCTGCCCGATTGGCTATGATCGGCCTGAACTGCGCCGATCTGGTCAGCGATCTGGACTTTATTTTCAGCACCGATATGCTGAATCTGAACAAGAGCCAGAATGAATTTTTCGAGCGCGTTTCGCAGATCATCGGCGTGCCGAAGGAAGACTGCGTCATGTTTGAAGACTCGCTCTATGCCATGCAGGGCGCAAGAAACGCCGGCCTCGGCGTGATCGGCATGACGGATGCCACCAATACGCGCGACCGCGAAGCGATCCGCGCCTGCTGCGACAGGGTGATCGATTCATTCGACGAACTGCCCTGATCAAGAGTATAGCATAAACGCGCCCAGTTGGTAAATGAAAAATCCGAGCCTTGAAAAAGAGACTCGGTTTTTTTAGGTTTATGATCCCAAAACGTATTCGCGCGTCAATCTTTTTTCCCCGGCGCAAGTTCGCTGACCAGCAGCGCGGCAAAGATGATCGCAAAGCCGACGCCCATTTGCAGCGTGACCTTTTCGCCCAGCAGCAGGCAGGAAAACAGCACGCCGAACACCGATTCCAGCGAAAGCAGAATGACTGCGTGCGAAGCGGGGGCCATGCTCTGGCCGATGTTTTGCAGGCTCATGCCGATGGTGGTGGAGAAAACCGCGATATAAAGCAGACCGCCGATTGAACCCGGCGTGAACGCCAGCGGCATGCCGCGCTCAAAGAGCCGGTTGTACAGGCCCGCATAGAGGGCGCAGAACGCGAATTGCAGCACGATGAGCGCGTAGGTGTTCGTCTTCTTCTGGCATTGTTCCACCGCAATGATGTGTCCGGCAAACAGAAAGCCGCAGATCAGCGTCAGTATATCACCCGGATTCAGTCCGCCGCCCTGTCCGTCCAGCGACAGCAGGCCGATCCCCACGAGCATCATCACCGCCGCAATCAGGTTGCTCTTTTGCAGCTTTTGATGGAATAGCAGCGCGCACCCAAACGGAACGAGCAGCACATACACCGTCGTCAGGAACGCGTTTTTGCCCGCCGTCGTATATTGCAGGCCGGTGGTCTGCACGATGTACGCGCCAAAAAGCAGCAGGCCGACCAGCGCGCCGCGCGCCACGTCTCCGCGCGTCAGCTCTTTCAGGTGTCGGCGGAACAAAATGCCCGTAATCGCCGCCGCGATCAGGTAGCGCATGGCAATAATTGCGCCCGGAGGAAAGCTGTCCAGCGCGTTTTTGACCACCGCAAACGCGCAGCCCCAAATCAGAGCGGTCAGCAAAAGCAGGCTATCGGCCAGTATTTCGCGTTTTGTCATCTGTTTATACGTCCTTATTCTTGTTTTTTGCATAAGCATGCAAGTATATCCTATTGTAGCATAAACCCGTTCGGAAGAAAAGATCTTTACACCTCCTTTGTTTTGGTGTATCATGGGTATCAGCATACGAAGATATTCATTCCATCATTTTCATTGAGGAAGATCATCAAAAGGAGATACGATAATGGACGATAAGTTGATTCCGACTCTGGTTCTCCCCGGCGACGAAGAGGAAGCTCAGCAGGTCGCGGCCGAAGCCGAGGCGCCCGTGCAGGAGGCGGCTCAGCCCGTTCAGGCTGCCGTGCAGACCGCGCCCGTCGAAGAGGCTCAGCAGGCCCCTGCTCAGGAGGAAAAGAAGGATGAGCCGCTGACCCCTGTGGACGCGCAGGACGATTCCCTGAATTTTGACAACCTTTCTCCGGAAGAGCAGGCCGCCGTGCTGGCGTTTGTGGAGCGCATCGACATTCACAACAGCGAGACGGTGCTCAAGTACGGCAACGCCGCGCAGACGAAGATTTCCCAGTTCTCCGACAAGATTCTGGAGGACGTGAAGACCAAGGACACCGGCGCGATTTCCGATATGCTGACCAAGCTGGTCGCCGAGCTGAAAGGCTTTGATGTGGACGAAGGCAAGAAGGGCGGCCTGTTTGGGCTGTTCAAAAAGGCCGGAAACAACATCGCTCAGCTTCGCGCGAAGTACGACAAGGTCGAAGCGAACGTTGCGGAGATCATCGCCACGTTGCAGAATCATCAGAAACAGCTCATTTCCGACTGCAAGATGCTCGACGAGCTGTATGCCCAGAATGAGCAATACTATCATGAGCTGACGCTGTATATCATCGCGGGCGAACTCAAACTCAAGAAGCTGCGCGAAGAGGAGCTGCCGCCGCTGCTGGCGAAGGCTCAGCAGACCGCCGATCCGGCTGACGCGCAGATCGCCAACGATTTCAGCCAGCTTATCGAGCGGTTTGAAAAGCGCATCCACGATCTCAAGCTCACGCGTATGGTTTCCGTGCAGATGGGGCCGCAGATTCGCCTGATGCAGAACAACGACAACGTGTTGGCCGAGCGCATACAGTCCACCGTTGCGAACACGATTCCGCTCTGGAAGAGCCAAATGGTCATCGCGATGGGCATGCAGCACGCGGAGAGCGCGCTGAACGCGCAGAAGGCCGTTACGGATATGACCAACGAGCTGCTCCGCTCCAACGCCGAGCGCCTCAAAGTGGGCACGATCGAGACGGCGAAGGAAGCCGAACGCGGCGTGGTGGATATCGAGACCATCCGCACGGCGAATACCGCGCTCATCGATACCCTGAACGAAGTGCAGAAGATCCAGCGCGAGGGCGCTCAGAAGCGCGCCGCCGCTGCCATCGAGCTTGGCCGCCTGGAGAAGGAGCTGCGCGACAAGGTGCTGGAAATCAATCGTTAAGGATGCGTTGGGAATTTGTCCCAAATCCTATCAGAAACCTGAGGTTTCTGGACTTCCCGCTAAAGCCCATCATTCTGATGGGCTTTACTTATAATGAGCAATCCCCCAAGCCAAGCGGAGCGCGTTTTTTCCCCCAAAAAGCAGCATAATAGGCGAAACTTTCCGTGTCCGAAAGGAATCTTTTCCATGAATACCCGTTCTAAAAAGTATTTTCCCGTCAAACCTGCTCGCAGTTACGAAGAACAGCTCACCCGTCTCTCCGAAATCCATGATCTGACTATCGGCGATCCCGATCGGGCGAGGTACATCCTTTCTACCGTCAATTATTACCGCCTGACGACCTACGGCAAACATCTGCGCCGGGCGGACGATCCGGAAAAATTTCAGCCGGGCGTGACGCTGGAAACGCTTTTTGGCTTATACCAATTTGATATGAATCTGCGCCACCTGCTTCTGCCCGTGCTGGAGTTTTTTGAGGTGCAGCTGCGCGCCAAAATCGCCTATCAGCTGGCGATTACGTATGGTTCTCTGGGGTATATGGACGCCGAAAACTTTCGGGCGGTAACGCTGGCCAACGGTTCGTCCGTCCATAAAAATCTGATGGGCAAGTTCAAAAACGAGGTCAAGCGGCAGGGCGCGCTGCCCTTTGTGCGCCATCACAAAATCAAATACGGCGGCCAGTTCCCGATCTGGGCGGCGGTCGAGCTGTTTACATTCGGCATGCTGGCTTCATTGTTTGACATCATGAAGGAAAGCGATCAACGCGCTGTCAGCCGGGCTTACGATCTCTCGCCGGAGGCGCTGTCCGCACTGATGGCCGCGGCGGTGAATGTGCGCAACATCTGCGCGCATTACAATCGCCTGTATAATCAGCCGCTGGAGGAGCAGCCGATTCTGCCCAACCGCCTGCGCCTGTATGAAAGTAACCGCCTCTTTCCGCTGCTGCTGACGTTTGCACATACGCTGGGGCGGGAGCGCGTCTTTACGCGGCTGGTGACGGGCATTGCCTTGCTGGAGGAGGATTATCCGGAAGCGGATTTGGCCTGCTGCGGTTTTCCGGAAAACTGGCGGGAGATACTGGAAAACGAAATCAGCTAAAGAATACCCCTGCAAGGCCGCGGCTTTGCAGGGGTATTCAAAATTTCAGCTTACAGTTTCACCGTCGTAAAGGTTTCGTTCAATGCGGGCAGAATCTGATGGATTAAATCGCTTGTAGCAAAGCGCAGGCTGCTGGTGTTGATGCAGGGGTGGCAGGCGAAGACAGGCTCTTTCAGCACGTCTTCATCGATTAGCAGGCGCACGCGTTTGTCCTTGTCGTTCATCAACCCCAGCACGCTGACGCTGCCGGGCGTGATATCCAGCATATCCAGCATGAACTCCGGTTCGGCGAAGGAGAGACGCGCCGAACCAATCTGCTTGCTGAGCACGGCGGTTTTGAATTTCTTGTCGCCCGGCATCAGCAGCAGATAAAACTGCGTGCGCTGGGCATTGCGCAGAAACAGGTTTTTGCAGATGTGGGTGTCGAGCGTTTTATCCACCGATTCGCAGGCCTCCATCGTCATCAGCGCCGGATGATCCACGCGCTCGTAATCTATGCCCAGCCGATCCAGAAAATCGTAGACGCGGATTTCCTTGCCGAGCCGCCCCGACGCATCGGCAGGCCGGCCTTTTTCCAAAACATATTCGCTCATTGTTTATCCTCGATTCGCTTACTCAACTAAAAACATGCTTTTCATACAAAGTCGTTTCAGTCGCAGACCACTTCGCGGCCTGCTCTGAAACGATGTTTTTTGTTTGAGCGTTAGGGGAAACGATGGAGCCGGCTCCATACCCCGTTGGGGACATTGCCCCCGGACCCCTTCTTTGTTTCGCCTGGTTTGAACAAAGTCAAAAACCTCCCCAGGTTTGGGGAGGCTATGAAAGCGATTAGAACTCGGAAATGATCTCCGTCCAAATCTGGTCATAGAGTTTCGTATCGTCGCCCAGATACTTGAAGACCTGGCAGTGATCCAACGCTTCCTGCGGCGGGTTGTTGACCGGGGAGGCGTTGTATTCGTCCGCACCGATGATGTCGATTGCGGCGGTGTTCGGAATGGCGTAGCCGACGTAGTCATAGTTCATTGCAGCGATATCTCCGCGGCAGAGGAAGTCGATGAACTTCTCCGCGCCGGAGACGTTGCGGGCGTTCGCCGGGATGCAGATGGAATCATAGAAGATGTTGCTGCCTTCCGGCGGAATCATGTAGTCCAGCTCGTCGTTTTCGCTCATGCAGAAGGTCGCGTCGCCGCTCCAAACCAGCGCGACGGCGGCTTCGCCCGCGATCATCTTGTCCTTCACTTCGTCAACGACGTAGGCCAGCACCATCGGCTTCTGCTCGATGAGCAGGTTCTTCGCGTCTTCCAGATCGGCGGGATCGGTGGAATTCAGGTCGTGTCCCGTCATCACCAGCGCGATGGCCAGCGTGTCGCGCGGAGAGTTGAGCATCAGCATGTCCATCGTGTAGGTCGGGTCCATCAGCGTTTCCCAGCTGGTCGGCGCTTCTTCGACCATTTCCGTGTTGTAGAGAATGCCCATCGTGCCCCAGGTATACGGCACGGAGTATTCGCTCTGCGGGTCATAGCTTTCGTTCATGAAGCGCGGGTCGATGTTGGCAACGTTGGGGATGTTTTCCCAGTTGATTTTCTGAAGCAGGTTTTCCTGAATCATGCGCTCGATCATGTAGTCGCTGGGAATGATGACGTCGTAGCTCGAACCGCCCATCGCGATCTTGGCATACATGTCCTCGTTGGTCTCAAACGTCTCGTAGATGACCTTGATGCCCGTCTCCTGCTCAAACAGGTCGAGCACTTCCGGCTCAATGTAGTCGCCCCAGTTGTAGACGTTGATCGTTTCCTGAGCCGCCAGAGCAAAGAGCGGGCAGAGCGTCAGCGCGGCGGCGAGGAACAGCATGGCGAATTTCTTCATAAATGTTTTCTCCTTTTATTATTATATGATTTGGATTGAACAATAAGCGCGAAGCGAGGAAGGGGTCTGGGGACTTGTCCCCAGACGGGGTTTGGGGCAGTAGCCCCAAGCGTTTCTTAATACGGAATCTTCACTTCGTCGAGCTTCTTCTGGCTGCGGCCGTCCTTGCGGAAGTCGCGCAGATTGAGGCCGACGAGCAGCACGAAGACGCAGGCGAAGATGATCGTGGACAGCGCGTTGATCTTCGGGGAAATGCCGCGCTTGGCCATCGTGTAAATGGTGATGGACAGATTGCTCACGCCGGAACCGGTGGTGAAGAAGCTGACCACAAAGTCGTCGATGGACATCGTCAGCGCCATGATGAAGCCGGAGAATACGCCCGGCATGATGTCTGGCAGAATCACCTTGAAGAAGCCCTGCATCGGCGTCGCGCCCAGATCCTGCGCCGCTTCGGCGAGGTTCGGGTCAAGCTGGCGCAGCTTGGGCATCACGCTCAGGACCACATAGGGCACGCAGAACGCAATGTGCGAGAGCAGCAGAGTCAGGTAGCCGAGCTGAATGTTGACCATCGCGTAGAGCAGCATCAGCGAAACGCCGGTGACAACCTCCGAGTTGAGCATCGGCAGGTTGACAATGCTCAGCAGCGCCTTGCGCGGGCCGCGCTTCATCTGGTAAAGCGCAATCGCGCCGACCGTGCCGAGCAGGGTCGAAAAGACCGCCGCCAGCAGGCCGATGGAGAGCGTCGTGCCCAGCGCGGACATGATCGCCGCGTCGGAAAACAGCTCCTTGTACCAGCGCAGCGTGAAACCGCCCCAGTTCGCGCGGGATTTGCTGTCGTTGAAGGAATAGAGAATCAGCAAAAGAATCGGCGCATACAGAAACGCCATAATCAAAGCGATGTACGCCTTTCTGAGCTTTTTCATCAGAGAATGCGCACCTCCTTCTGCGGCTCTTCCTCTTTATCGATGCGCTGAAGACCGCCCATGAACGCCAGTACGACCACCATCACCAGCAGCGAGAGCGTCGAGCCGAAGTGCCAGTCGCTCGATTTGCCGAACTGGTTCTGGATGATGTCGCCGATGAGCGGTACCTTGCCGCCGCCCATCAGCTGGCTGATGACGAAGGTCGTGACTGCCGGAACAAACACCATCGTGATGCCTTCCAGCACGCCCGGCAGGGAGTAGGGCAGCGTCACCCGCAGAAAGCTCTGCACGGGGCTTGCGCCCAGGTCGGCGGCGGCTTCCAGCAGGCTGTGATCCGTCTTTTCGATGACGGTGTAAATCGGCATGATCATGAAGGAAAGATAGTTGTAGACCATGCCGAGCACAACCGCGTTTTCGTTGTAGAGGAAGATGATCTTTTTGCCCACGCCCATGCTCGTCAGCCAGCGGTCAAAGGCGGGAATCGCGTCGCGCAGCGAGGCGATCCAGCTGTTGAGAATGCCGGAGTTTTCCAGAATGGACATCCACGAATACGTGCGCAGCAGAAAATTCATCCACATCGGCAGGATGATGAGCATCAGCCACAGGCCGGGACGTTTGAAATCTCTGCCGCTCAAAATCAACGCAACGGGATAACCCAGCAGCAGGCAGAAAATCGTGGTGAACAGCGCGATTTTCAGCGAGCGCAGCAGCAGCTTGAGGTACGTCGGTTCCAGCATGCGCTTGAAGTTGGCGAGGGAGACGACCGTCTGCTTTTCCGGCCGCTCGGCGGTCAGCGTGCCATCCTCAAGTTGAAACATCGTCTGGCCGTCGATGCCTTCGACTTCGACGTAGGCCGGGGTTTCCTCAACCGTCACGCCGTACCAGACCACCATCACCAGCGGAACGGCGATAAACAGAATGGCCCACAGCACAAACGGCACGGCAAGCGCCTTGTTTTTCTTCATGGCTGCTCACCTCACGCCCGCGCGGCATGCCGCTTGAGGATGTCGGGGGAATAGTCGCTCTTGCGCATGACCTGAATGTCTTCCGGGGCGACGGTGAGCTTCACCTGCGTGCCGACCGGACGGGCGTGGGTGGAATGCACCAGCAGCACGTTGTCGCCCACGCGCACTTTCATTTCATAATGCACGCCCTTGAACAGCAGGGATTCCACAATGCCCTGCGGCACGTTCTTCGCCGGGTCGTCGATGGGCTTGAGCTTCACGTCCTCCGGACGCAGCACCACGTCCACCTCCGCGTTTTCGCCGAAGCCCGTGTCCACACACGCGAAGTCGCAGCCGAGGAAGCGGACGAGCCTGTCGCGCACCATCGTGCCGGCCATGATGTCGCTGTCGCCGATGAAATCCGCGACGAAAGCGGACTGCGGTTCGTTATAGATGTCCTCCGGCGTGCCGAGCTGGAGAATGTGCCCCGCGCTCATGACGGCCACGCGGTCGCTCATGGTCAGCGCCTCTTCCTGATCGTGGGTGACAAAGATGAAGGTGATGCCGCTTTCGCGCTGAATGCGCTTGAGTTCAAGCTGCATTTCGCGGCGGAGCTTGAGGTCGAGCGCGCCCAGCGGCTCATCCAGCAGCAGCACGTCCGGCTTGTTGATCAGCGCGCGGGCAATCGCCACGCGCTGCTGCTGGCCGCCGGACAGGCTGGAAATGCGTCGCTTTTCAAAGCCCGCCAGACCGACCAGCGCCAGCATGCGGCTGACCTCTTCGGCGGTTTTCTTTTTGTCTTCCTTGCGCAGATCCGGGCCGAAGGCGACGTTCTGCGCCACGTTCAGGTGTGGAAAGAGCGCGTAGCGCTGAAACACGGTGTTGATGGCGCGCTTGTAGGGCGGCAGGCCGATGATGTTTTTCCCTTTGTAGAGGATTTCGCCGCTGGTCGGCTTTTCAAAACCGCCGATGCAGCGCAGCAGCGTCGTTTTGCCGCAGCCGGACGGGCCGAGCAGCGTCACAAACTCGTTTTCCCCGATGTCGATGCTCACGCCTCCCAGCGCGGTGAAGCCGTCCTCAAAGACCACGCGAAGATCCCGAATGGAAAGAATCGCCTGATTATCCATGTTATCCTCCTGTTCACCCTTCCGGCCTTTCGGCCGCCTCCCCTTTTGAGGGGCGGCAGGTATGCTTGTTACATTGTTGTGCCCCAACCTCCCTTTTTAAGGAGAGGGGGGACCGCCGCAGCGGCGGAAGGGCGTTAGAAATTCGGCGGGGTGCAGACCCAGAGAACCGTTGCCGGGGTCTTGCCCGTGTTTTTCAAATCGTGCTGCTGGGATGGCTTAAAGGAAAAGCTGTCGCCCTTGCGCACGCGGTAATTTTTGCCGCCCAATTCCAGCGTCACCGCGCCGGAGAGCACATAGCCGAATTCCTCGCCCATGTGCGGCAGGTCGGTTTCGGTTTTCGCGCCGGGCTGAAGCGTAACCAGAATCGGCTCGATATCTTTTTTCTGCGCGTTTGGAATCAGCCAGTGGATGGTCACGCCGTCATCCTCTTTGATGAAGACGTCCTCCTTGCGGCAGACGGGATCGTCGCCCTGCTCGTCGGAGAAAAATTCGTGAAACGAGCTGCCCAGCGTGGTCAGAATGTCTTCCAGCGTAGAGAGAGACGGCGAGGTCTGATTGCTTTCCAGCTGGGAGATGAAGCCCTTGGAAAGCTCGCAGCGATCGGCCAGCTCCTTCTGCGTCAAATTGTTTTTCTGGCGGAGACTTCGCAGTTTGCCGCCGATGTTGATGCCCACAAAAACGCCTCCCGGTTTAGTCGTGCGTAACTTTCGGGTTAATATCGCGATGCAGATTAAAACACATTTCGCCCCTGGTGTCAAGCGTTTTGAAAAAACTTTTCGCTCAATTCTGCGTTTTGTTCGGTTTTTCGCGCCGGACGGGACGCGGATTTCACGTTTTTTCGTGCTATTCCTTGATTTTTGGGTTCCTGTTAAGTGAATCTGAAAGCTTGCTTTTCCTAAACTTTACGCCCGGTTCAGCGCCGCCGGATATTGACAGACGGGAGCGTTTCTTTTATGCTATTCACATCTTTCATCACGTTATTTTTAAGGAGGCGGCCTGATGCGTTCTCTTTCCATTCTGCTCTGCGGATACGGCTGGTTTGCCGGCATCCCGGAGGGCGAAACCAACAATGCCGAACGGATTGCCCGCGCGCTGGACGGCGAAATCCTGGTGCGCGGCGATGCGCGGGCCGTTGTGCACGGCATGACGATGCCCGTTTTGTGGAACGGCGCGTTTGAGCCTGTGCAGGCGGCGATTGACGAACTGAAACCCGATCTCGTGCTGGCGCTCGGCACGGACGCGCGCGCCAGCGCCATGCGCCCAGAACCCTTTGGCGTCAACTGGCGCAGGGGGCGCGACGCGGGCGGCAACCCGGAGGAAAACGCTCCGATTTTTGCGGGCGAGCCGGATTGGCTGCGCGGCGCGCTTCCTTATGAAGCGATGGCGCGCGCGATGCTCGCCGTCGGCGTGCCCGCGCAGATGGGCGCGCTGACTTCCGCGCCGGAAGGCGCGCCGCTGGCGATGCAGAGCACGACGGGGATGTATCTGTGCAACTACATGACGTATCGTCTCGCTAAACTGAGCCGCGAAACGGGTCTGCGCGCGGGCTTCATGCACGTGCCGACCCAGCCGCTTTACGCCTGCCGCCAGCGCGAAAGGATGCTGGCCGCCGCTGCGGACGATGAAGCGCGGGAGAAGCTGCTCGCCGCGCCGATTGCGGGCATGGAGCTGGAAACGATGATCCGGGGCACGCGGGCGGCGCTGGAAGCGTGTCTGGCATAACGACAGAAACTTTCATATACGGAGGAGCAGGCGATGGATTACCGCATTGAGCATGACACCATGGGCGAGGTTCGCGTTCCGGCGAACCACTATTGGGGCGCGCAGACCCAGCGCAGCCACGAAAACTTTCCCATCGGCACGGAGAGAATTCCGGAGAAAGTGATTTCCGCGTTTGCCGTGCTGAAAAAGGCGGCGGCGCTGGCCAACTGCAAGCTCGGCAACCTGGATGAGCGCCGCGCGAACGCGATTGCGGCGGCCTGCGACGAGATTCTGGCGGGCAGACTGGCGGACGAGTTCCCGCTTGTTGTCTGGCAGACGGGCAGCGGCACGCAGAGCAACATGAACGTCAACGAGGTTGTCGCCGCGCGCGCCAACGCGCTGCTGGGCGAAAAGCTCGTGCACCCCAACGACCACGTGAACAAATCCCAAAGCTCCAACGATACGTTTCCGACAGCGATGCACATTGCGGCGCTGATCGCGGCGGAGGATCATGTGCTTCCGGCGGCGGCTCAGCTTCGCGGCACGTTGGAGCGCCTGAGCGCCGAATACGCCGACGTGATCAAGGTGGGGCGGACGCATTTGCAGGACGCCACGCCCCTCACGCTGGGGCAGGAAATCAGCGGCTGGGCGGCTTCGCTGGAAAAGGATGAGCGGATGATCCGTCAGGCGCTGGACGGTGTGCGTGAGCTGGCGCTGGGCGGCACGGCGGTCGGCACGGGCCTGAACGCCCTGCCGGAGTTCGGTGAGGCCGTCGCGGCGGAAATATCGGCCCTGACCGGAAAAAAGTTTATCACCGCGCCCAATAAATTCCACGCGCTGACCAGCAAGGACGAGCTGGTCTATCTCCACGGCGCATTTAAAGCGCTGGCGGCGGACCTGATGAAGATCGCCAACGACGTGCGCCTGCTGGCCTCCGGCCCGCGGTGCGGCATTGGGGAATTGCTGATTCCGGAAAACGAGCCGGGCAGTTCCATCATGCCGGGCAAGGTGAACCCGACCCAGTGCGAGGCGATGACGATGGTCGCCGTGCAGGTGATGGCCAACGACGTGGCCGTGAGCATGGCCGCGTCTCAGGGGAATTTCGAGCTGAACGTGTTCATGCCCGTGTGCATCTATAATTTCCTGCAATCCGCGCGGCTTTTGGGCGACGTGATGTGTTCCTTCGACGAGCGCTGCGCGCGCGGCATCCGGCCCAACCGCGAAAAGATTCAGGAGTATCTGAATCAGTCGCTGATGCTCGTCACTGCGCTCAACCCACATATCGGCTATGAAAACGCGGCGAAGGTTGCCAAAACGGCGTTCCGCGAGCAGCTGACCCTGCGCGAGGCTGCGGTGAAGCTCGGCTTTTTGACCGGGGAAGAATTTGATCGGATCGTCCGCCCGGAAAAGATGGTTTCGCCGATTCAGAAGGATTGAGGAACGACATGGACATCCAAAAGCTGAAAACGGCGCTGCAAAAGGCGACGGCGCGCGGCCATGTGGCGCTCATCGGCCACGACGCGCCGGATGTGGATTCCGTGGTCAGCTGCGTGCTGATGGCGGCGCTGTGCGCGGCGTGGCAGATCCCCGCCGAAATCATCCTGCCGACGCGGGCGGACGAGCAGACGCGGCAGGTGATGCCGAAGTTTGGCGTTCATCCCGACGCGCTGATGAAGCCGACGCGCCCGGACGATCAGCTTGTGCTGCTGGATCACCATCAGGCGCTGCATGAGGGCGAAGTCTGCGCGTGCATCGACCATCACCCGACGGCGTATCCCCCGGAAGGGGATTTCGTCTGCATCGAGCCGGTTGGCGCGTGCGCGCTGCTGGTCATGCGGCTGATGGAAGCGGCGGGGATGGAACTGACGAAAGAGCAGCGGAAGCTGGTCGTGCTGGCAATGTATCTGGATACGATTGCGCTTCGCAGCAGCAAAATTTCCATCGACGAGCGCCGCTGGGCGCGCGAAGAGGCCGCGCGGCTGGGCATGGATGAAGCTTGGCTCATCCGCGAAGGCATGGATTTGGCGGACATGACTCTGCCGCCCGAAACGCTGGCGATGATGGGGCTGAAGCGGTATGATTTTGCGGGGCTGAGCGTTTGCTCGACCTATGTGCAGACGGACGCAATGACGCCGGCGGTTTTAGACGCGGTTTTGGGCGTTTTGCGTGCTGAAATCGTGCGAAAAGGCGTGCAGCGCTGGGTCTTTCTGGTGCATAATCCATGTTTGGAACGTACCGATCGATACGATCTTTTCCCCGGCGGCGGTATTCGGGCGACGCATTATGATTTTCTCGCTTCGCGCGGCAAGGTGATTATGCCCGACGTGGAGCGGCAGATGACGGAGGAACGGCATGGCGGATTGGCAGACCGCGCTTGAGACGGTCGCGGCGGCTTATGCGCGCGGCACGCTGGAAAAAGATGCGCGCACGATCAGCGAGGCGTATCGATTGAAGACGGGCGAGGGCAGGCGGCTTCTGACCCGGAAGAGCGAGGCGGCGGCTTATGCGCTTTCGCGCATGCCCGCGACGGTGGAAGCGGCGAAAGCGGCGCTGACCGAGGCGCTGGCGGCGACGGGACTCGCGCCCAAAACCCTGCTGGACTGCGGCGCGGGTACGGGCGCGGTGACGTTTGCGGCGGACGCGCTGCTGGGGCTGGAACGGGCGACGTGTCTGGAACGCGAGACCGCGATGCGCGCCGTCGGCCAGCAGCTGATGCGCGAAGCCGGAGGCGTACAGGCGGAGTGGGCCGCGTGCGATTTGACGGCGAAGGAGCCGCTTCCGCGCGCCGGGCTGGTGTGCGAGGGCTATATGCTCGGCGAGCTGGAAGCTTCTATGCGGCTGCATGTGGCCGGGAAACTCTGGGATGCGTGCGAACAGATGCTCGTGCTCATCGAGCCGGGCACGCCGCAGGGGTTCGACAATCTGCGCGCCGTTCGGGAAGCGCTGACCGGGCGGGGAGCATATGTCGCCGCGCCGTGTCCGGAAGGAAGCGCAGCCTGCCCGATGACGGGGGATAACTGGTGCCACTTTGCCGTCCGCGTGCAGCGGACGCGGCTGCATAAGGCGCTCAAGGGTGGCGACGCGCCGTATGAGGACGAAAAATTCACCTATCTGGTTCTGACGCGGGAAAAGCCGGAAAACCCATGCCGCGCAAGGCTGCTTCGCCACGCGCAGATCGGCCCCGGCCGCATTCTGCTCCCCGTCTGCGAGGCGGGCGAAGAGAAGACGATGACGGTCACAAAAAAAGACCCGCTTTGGAAGCGGGCCAGAAAAATCCGATGGGGAGAACGGGTTTAATCCTTGCTGTACAGGCCGAGACGGCGCAGCGGCTTGCGCAGAACGTTGAAGAAGATCGGCGCGACGATGAACGCAAACGCGGCGTTGAACAGGCTGCTCGTCGCCTTGGAAAGCATGGTCACCTGAATCGCGGCGGGATCGACGTCCGCGGTGGTGAAGCGCAGCTTGATGTAGGATTTGAGCAGGTAGAGCGCGGTATAGGTCAGCGCGCCGAGCACGCTGCCGACGATGATGCGGGCGTGATCCTTCTTTTCGAGGGTCTCTTTGCTTGCGGCCTTGTAGGCGATGAGACCCGTGACCAGCGCGATTGCACCCTTGTTGATGAAGGTGATGATAAACTCCATGCCGTAGCCGCCGATAATATCAAAGATGGCGTTGCCCACGCCCGCGGCGAAGAAACCGTAGGCCGGGCCGAGAATCAGGCCGCAGAGCACGCAGACCGCGTTGCCGATGTGAATGCGGGAAGCCGGAGTCGCGATGCTGATGAAGTTGGAAACACAGGCCAGCGCGGCCATCAGGCCGGCGGTGCAGAGCATGCGGGTATGCTGTTCGCGCGTCATATGAGCCATCATGAAAACCTCTCTTTTGTGGGCGGCGGGCGCTGAGGCGCGCCGCTCTTTTTGATGATGGACAGCATTATAGCACAATCTGGCATGAGGTAAAGAGCCAGATTGAAACTTTTTGACCATGCCAGTTTGACGCGGCGGGCGGTTGTGCCGCTTTGGGGATTATGATATAATATAAAACAAAATGTTTCACAGGGGGAACCGTATGAAAGAAAGCAGGCGCGCGCCGGTCGTATGCGGCGCGACGACGGCGGCTTTGTTTGCCGCGCTGGCGGCGTATATCCGCGTGAATTTGGCTTACGCAGGCACGTGGGGGCAGACGCTGGCACTCTCCGCGCTCTTTGCCCTGACCGCGGGCGGCGCGATGGCTGCGTATGCCGCGCTGGAAAAGCCAGACGGGCGGACGCTGGCGCTGGTCGGCGGTGTGATGGCGCTGACGATGGCCGCGCGGGTGAGCATGCTGGATTATATTTCTTCGGATTATCAATCCTTTCTGGTGCTCTGGCTGGACGCGTTCCGCAAGGGCGGTTTTGCCACGCTGGGCGAAAACGTCGGCGATTATAATCTGATTTACCAATACATTTTGCTGCTGATTTCCAAAGCGCCGCTCAAGGATCTGTATCTCATCAAGCTGTTTTCGGTGATCTTTGACTATGCGCTGGCGCTGTCCATGGCGCGCGCGGCAGGCCTTTTCGCTGGCGAAAAGGCGAAAGTGCCGACGCTGCTCATCGTGCTGACCCTGCCGACGGTGCTCATCAACGGCGCGTGCTGGGGGCAGTGCGACGCGGTGTATGTGTTTTTCATCGTCATGAGCCTGTGCGACATGAAGACGCGTAAACCCGTGCGCGCGGCGGCGATGCTGGCGATTGCCTTTGCCTTTAAACTGCAAACGATCTTTTTCTTCCCGATTGTGCTGCTGGGGCTGATTCACGGGGAATATAAACCCAAACATGCGCTCGTCTTTGCGCTGGCTTATCTGGCTACGACCGTTCCGGCGCTGATTGCGGGGCGCTCTCTGGGGGACGCGCTGGGCGTTTATGTCAATCAGTCCGTCGGGCAGTATTACGACAGGCTGACCTATAACGCGCCGAACCTGTATACCTTTTTCCCGATGCTGGTGTTCGCCAACACGCAGGAATACACGTGGATGCGCTATATCGCGGGCGTGGACGGCAAGTCGCCGAATGCGTATCTGCGCGACGACCTCATGCGCATGATGCAGGATGCGACGCTTTATGCCTGCGTCGCGCTGGTGCTCATCGTCGTGATTTACTGGCTGATGCACGCCAAAGAGGTTACGCCGGAAATGACGCTGGATATGGCGCTGTTTTTCGCGATCTTCCTGCCGTTTGTGATGCCCAAAATTCATGAGCGGTACTTCTTCATGGCGGATATGCTTTCGATCCTCTACGCAGCGCGGCGCGGCGACAGGCGTTTTGTGCCGCTGCTGGTGATCGGCGCGTCGCTGATGAGCTATATGCCGATTCTGACCCGGCAGAGGCCGGTGGACGAGCGCATTCTCGGATTGATGATGCTGGGGGCGCTGATTGCCGTTTCGCGCGATCTGCTGAGCGCCATGCGTCAAAATCGCAGAACCCTGGCAAAAGGAGGCGAGACGGCGTGAAAAGAATCATGAATCTTGCAGACCGCCATGCGCGCGCCCTGGGGCTGCTGCTGGCGGCGGTTCTGGCGGCGCTGACGGCTGTTTTGAACGTGAGCAGGGGGCCGCTGAGCAACCTCAACGATATCGGCGGCTGGACGAACCGCATGGCGTTCATCGCGCTGGCGGCGGCGGCGCATGCGGCGGTGCTGGCGATGCAGGCGCTTTTAAACCGGAAGGGATTCGGGCGTCTGGCGCTGAGACAGGTGCTGACGACGCTCGGCTTTCTGCTGCTGACGCTCCCCATCAATCAGAAAACGCTGCTCTTTACGGAACAGGTTCTGCCGCTTGTGCGGAAAATGGACGCGATGGGGCTGGCCGCCGCGAATGAATCGGCGCTGAATCTCTCCGCCCCGGCGCTGACGCTGCTTTATGCGGTGACGCGCGGCCCGATTTATGACATGTATTCGATCAAGCTGCTGTGCGTGGTCTGCAATCTGGGGCTGGCGATTTTGGCGGCGCACGCGGCGGACAGGCGAAACTGGGGCGTTCGCGCCGAAGTGCTGCTGACACTGTGCCTGATTCTGCCTCAGGGGTTTCTGGCGGTTGGCTGCGCGGGACAAATGGATATCGTTTCGGCGTTTCTGCTGTGCGCCGCGCTGACGCTGCTGGATGGAGAAGGCCATCCGCTTGCCGCTATGCTGTTTTACGGCGCGGCAGCCGCGATGAGCGGCGCGGCGCTTTACGCGCTTCCCCTCGTCGGGCTGATGGGAAAAAAATGCGGCGTAAAACTGCGCCACGCCGGGGCGGCGGCGGGCGTGGCCGCCGCGCTCTGCCTGCCCGCACTGCTGGGCGGCATGACGGCCGGAAACGTGTTCGCGAGTTTGTTCAAGGCGGTCTTTGCGCTGCCGGAATATGCGGCGGGCGTGCCGAATTTTGAGAGCGTCATCCCGCGCGCGGCCATGGAGGAAATGCCGCAGTATGGTCTGCTCAGGCAGATCCCGGCGCTCGATCCCCAGACCAACGCTTCTCCGTTCTATACGCAGACCCATTTTGAAATCATGACGCGCGGCATGACAATCGCGGCGCTGGCGATGTTTGTCAGCCTGTGTGCGGCTTTGAGACGGGACGAAAAAGTGTCCGGCTTGCGAAAGGCGCTTTCGCTTGCGCTGGGCGCCATGCTGGTCTGTCCGGGCGCGGGCATGGGCATGTGGATGCCGCTGTGCATGCTTTGCCTGGCGGCGATTCTCCGCGAGCCGGAAACGCGCCTGCCCGCGTGCATGGTGCTCTTCGCGACGGCGGGCGGCTGCTGCTATCCCGTGACGGGCGAGGCGCCGCTGGCTCCGGTCTATGCGTTTGCGATTTGCGCGGCGGCGCTGTTCATGCTGCTGGGCGTGATTCCCGGCGCGAAAAAAAGAGAGGTGAGCGACCATGCAGGATGAAAAACGGATTCGCCTGCGCGTGGTCAGCGTGATGACCGAGCCGGACGGAACGCGCCACGAAAATCAATCCGTCCATCGCGGCACGCTGCGCGCGGCTGCGGAAGGGCCTGAAATCGTCTATGAGCAGGTGGACGAGGGTGTTCGCGCGCGTATCAGCCTGACGCGGACGGCGGACGGCGTACAGATGCGCCGCATGGGCGAGATGACCGGCGCGCTGCATTTTCAGCCCGGAAGGAAAACGCCCGGCCTGTACGGCACGGCTTACGGCGATATTCCCGTGGCGGTCTATACCCGCGAGGTGCTGGTCGAGGAGAGCGAAAAAGGCGGCGAAATGCGGCTGGATTACGATGTGTTTGTCGGCGGCGAACGCACGGCGGCCACGGTGATGACCCTCACATGGCGGCTGTAAATGCGGTTCGCTCAAAAGCCAGAGACGCGGTTTTCGCGGCGGGCGGGCGCGGCTTTGTCCGCTTTCTGCCAGACGGAGAAGAGGCGCTGCTGGTCAGCGATGCGCCAAGGCGATGCCAAAACCCGTCCGCGCTGCTCTGCGCATGCGGTGCAGCGGGATTCGGGGCCGAGGAGCGGGACGGTTTGCTGCTGCTCACGCCGACGGAGGAAACGCTGCGGAGCCTGAATCTGCCGCGCGCTATCGACGTGGACTGGTCCTCGGCCGACGCGCCCCTTGCGGCCTTTGCGGCGCGGCTGATGCACCGCGGGGATCGGCCGCTGACGGAAAACGGCCTGCGCTTTGCCGTGGAAACGCTTCGCCTGCTCTGGCAGGATGACGCGCATCTGCGCTGCGGACTGCCGGCTTTGCGCGCGCGGGCGGCCGCCTGCCTGCGGATTCACGACGACAGCGGTTTTTTCCTTGCCGGGGCGCTGCTGGCCGAACGATGTCAAAAGCAAACGAATGGAATTGAATTGCGGGCATAACCCGAAAAAGGAGGTTGCAGCCATGAAACTGGAATGGATTGGACACGCGTGCTTTCGGATGACTGCCGAAGATGGGACGGTGATCGTGATCGACCCGTATGACGACAGCGTGGGGATTCGCGTGCCGAAGCTGGCCGCCGAGCTGGTGACGATGAGCCACGATCATCACGACCACAACAATCTGGCGATGATTGCCGGTCGGCCGCAGGTGGCGCGCGGCGAAGAAACGGTGCAGATTCACGGCGTTGCGACGCGGGCCGTCGGCTCTTATCACGATGACCGGGGCGGCGCACTGCGCGGACGGAACAACGTGCGCATTTTCCGGATCGATGCGCTCAAGGTCGTTCACATGGGCGACCAGGGATGTATGCCTGACGAAACTGTGATGCAGGCGATTTTGGATGCGGATGTCATGATGATTCCCGTCGGCGGGTTTTACACCATCGACGCGAAGGGCGCGAAAGCCATCATCGAGCAGGCGCGCCCGAAGTGCGTGATCCCGATGCACTACAAGACGGCGCACTGCACCTATCCCATCGCGGGAGTCGAACCGTTCCTGGGGGCGATGGGCGCGGAGAACGTGAAGCCTGTTCGGGAGCTGGAGGTCAGGCCGGGAAATGTGCCCGAAGGCGTTGTGGTGATGGAAGCGCTGGAGGAATGGGCGTGATTTCTTGAAGAAGTGTGGAAATGGAAGAAAGAACTGCGTTTTGTTTGCCTTATGGATATATATGCTTTTGTGTGCAACTGCAAAGGCAGATAAGGCAAATTATGTTGTTACAAGCGCGGATTCTGTCTATCATGCAGAACACTTGAAACGACACATTGGGGAAGAAGACTGCATTTGCACGGGTACATACGTTAAAATTCGATTAAGCGCAGGAGCGGATGCGAAGGTTGTAGGGCATTTGGAACAGGCGGATCGTTTTTTGATGATGGATGTGGAAGGCAAGTATGCCCAAATCCAAATTGTGGAAGCCAGTTCATCCAGTCCGGATTCCCATAATGGGTTAGAAGGGTGGGTTAATTCGGATTACATTCAGTGTGCTTGTGACGAACAAGCTTATTATGCGACTGAAGATAAGCAGGAAGACGGACGGATTGTAACTTTACAATCTAATGCGGCGATAGCTCAAACAGAAGAACCGATTGGGTTAGATGGTTTGGAAAACGATTCAGAGATCGTTCAACAAAGGAATGAGACAGATTCGAGCCTAAATATATTTAAACAGGATAAAGTCTCAATTCAAATACCGAAGAGAAAAGCGGAAGTTTGGCTCGCGGGAATAGGAATCATCTTTGCACTGATTGTGGCGGGTGTATTGGTAGAGCGACGACGTTTGTTTGCTGTGCGAGTAGAAAAGAGAAGCAAGCGCTTAAAAGCACTTCGGGAGATCAATTCTCGATATCAATTTGATCAGAAAATTGAAGAACAGTATGAACACTGGGTTTATTTAAAAACAAAACAGCAATACGATCAATTTAGTTTTGAACGGTATATGCGCGGAATGATGGAAACGAACTTTGAAAACCATGAAAAGCTGATTCGGCAGATTCAGTATAACCGAAAACAGATGCAGCGGTATCAAAGCGAATTAAGTGCATTGCCGGATTATATGAGTGCTCAGGATGCGCGCAGAAATAAAGTCCCGTATTCATTTTGCAAACGAGTTGAAAGAAAGCTATCCGAAAATGAACTGAAAAATGCAGTTGTGTCTCCAAGTTTTTTGTGCATTGCATGTTATACAAGCCCGCAGGGAAGGAATGCTTATCAAAAGGAATCAAGATATACATATAAACAGTTTTTTGACCTATACAACGCAACAAGGCAGGAAATGATGTGGAGGCAAACGCGACAGGGAAATGCGGAATATGAGCGGAGCAAAATGAACAGCTCTATTCGATATGATATTCTGAAAAGAGATCATTTCCGATGCGTTATTTGCGGACGGTCTGCTGAGGATGGCGTAAAATTGCATGTAGATCATATTATTCCAGTGTCGAAAGGTGGAAAAACGGAATATTCAAACCTGAGAACGCTGTGCGATACATGTAATTTCGGTAAACGGGATAAATACGATATAAACGGTTGGAACTGAAAAATGGTTTCTGGTAAAGGTTGGCTGGTGGTTTCTGTAATATAATAAATGAGCTGATGCAGCATTTTAACTGCATCAGCTTTTTGATTGAAAAAATTCAGCAATACATCTCCATCGGATACGTCAGATACTGAACCGGGTCGAGCTGGTCGGCGGTGACATAACCGGCCGGGGCGCTCAGAAGGCTGGGCAGGCGGTTGACGACCGTCGCACAGGTGTGTTCGACCGTGGCAGGTTTCACGACATGAAACTCGGTATCCGGTTCGCCGGAAATCTTCCAATCGCACAGATCGCCGTCCTCCGGGCCGTAGACCTTGCCGATAGTTTCCTCCTCGATGGTGATGCCCTGCATGGTTTCAATCGTGACGACGGCGCTCATGCCGATACAGCGCCCGGCTTTGATGACCCGGCCGAGGGTGGAGGACTCAATATCGCGGTCGATGATGCACGGCACGTTCTTCTGCGCGATGGATTTGATCGTCAGGCCGAGCTTGTTGCAGATGGCTTCGCTGGCGTTCCATGCGTAGGATGGCTCGAAGGTTTCCGGATGCGCGATCTGCTGCTCAAACTCCTCCGGGGTTAAGCCGCATCCATGCGCTTTAGCCAGCGCAAGGCCGTATTCATCGACGTTATAGCTGTAAGCGCCCTTGATCTTGGCGATCCTGTGACAGCCGCCCGCGATGAGCGCGACTGCGTTAATCCAGAAAATATCCTGCATGCCGCTGCCGGTGATGGTGCAGCCCGTCTCTTTGGCGAGCGCGTCGAGCCGGTTGATCTGCGCGGCGGAGGTCGTCCACGGATAGATGGCCTCTTCGCAGGTGGTGATGACGTTGACGCCGCGGCTCACACACTTTTCCACGTGATCATAGATGTCGCCGATGAAGCTGAACAGGGTGACGATGGCGACATCCGCGTCGCACTCGTCGAGCACCTTGTCCGCGTCGTTGCTGATAATCACGCCCGTCCGGATGCCCAATTCCGCGAAATCGCCGACGTCCATACCGACAACAGCCGGATTTACGTCGATTGCGCCGACGATCTGTGCGCCGTGCTCGTGCAGATAGCGCAGAATGTATTTGCTCATCTTGCCGCAGCCATACTGAACGACTTTGATTTTTTCCATATAAAAATCCTCCTTCAACGCGTCGTCTTGCAGCCATTAGGATGGTTCCAACGCGGAAGGAGGAAACTGGCATGTTTTGGTAAAATCAGCCGATCACGGTGCAATACCGATGGGTATCCACATGGATATCGGGGTGGGTGGTGATATAATCGATCATCGCGTCGGCCACGTCGGTGAGCACCTCGCGGGCGACTTTCTGCCTGGGCAGCATATCGTAGCCGCCCGTGCCGCAGAAGCGGTAGCTGTTGATGCAGACGGTGACGGGTTCGTCTTCGCCCAGCTCGTGCCCCTCAAAGACGATGGAAGTCACGCGCTGGCCGACAGGCTTGCGCACGTCGATGGTGTAATCCATGCCGGAGAAGAAATCGTAATTGTAATGCTGCACCTTTGGAAGGAGGAATTCGCCGGAGATGCAGACGCTGCCGTTTTCGTCGTGGTCAAAATACGCGGCGGAACGCTCGATGTACTGCTTGAGCGCGGGGCGGGTCATTTCCAGCACGACGAGGGTATTGGTGTAGATGTAGGTAGAAACCACGTCGCGGATGGTGACTTCGGTCGGCAGGCCTTTGAACTCGTTGGGCAGGGCGCTGGAAGCGATCTGCGCGCCGGAGGCTTCGAGCTGCACGGTATTGATGAAATTCGCGAGACAGCTTCCGTTTACCGCGGCTTTCAGGTGATCCTCGCTCGCCAGCGGCAGGTCGAGGTGACCGGCCGGGGTGTCGAGCCACGTCTGCACGCGCTTTTCCAGCGGCATGAGCAGATTGTAGGCGCTTTCCAGCGGCCTGCCGTCGGCGGGGATGATGCGGCTCTCAAAGCGCTTGCTGCCGTCGTCCTCCACGGTGACGGTGACGCCGCAGCAATGCGGCGCGCGATAGGTGGGCTGCACGGCGAAGCTGTTGCCAAAATGAACGCCGTCCACGCGCATGTGCTGATGCCCCGTGAGCACGAGGTCAAAGTCCAGCTCGCGGCACATCCGGCAGGCTTGATTCTCGGCGCTGGCGGTCAGCGGCTTTCCGGTTTCCAGATCGCATTCAAATCCGCCGTGATAGATCAGCACGGTGAGATCGCACAGCGGCTTCACGGCTTCCAGCGCGGCTTTGGCGGCGGGCACAGGTTCTTCGATGACGAGCTGCTCGACCGTTTTGGGGTTCTCCCAGCGGCGAACGAAGTGCGTACATACGCCGACCAGACCGACGCGCAGGCCGTTTTCCAGCTGATGCACGGCGTAAGGCGCGATGGGCAGGCGGCCTTCTTTGTCGCGGATGTTGGCGCAGAGGCAGAGCGCGTCGAGGTTGGTCAGATAATCCAGCAGCGCATCCACGCCGTAGTTGAAATCGTGGTTGCCCAGCGTCACGAACTGATAGCCAGCCAGATTCATCATTGCGGCGATGGGGTGCGTGCCGTAGGTATCTTCAGTCAGACAGGCGGCCTTCTCTTCCGGCGACAGGCGCTGATACAGGTTGGTCAGCGGAGAACCCTGAATGGTGTCGCCGCCGTCGATGATGAGCGTGTTGCCGTCATGCGGATATTCGCTTGCCAGCTTCATCAGTCCCATCGGGCGATCTTGCATGTCGGCGTAGCTGGTGGGATAAAGATAGCCATGGGTGTCGGAGGTGTAGCGGATGGTGAGGGTTTTGGACATATGAACTCCTTCCGTAAAGGCGTTTGAAACCAAAAGGCTCCCTCCGAGAGGGAGCTGTCGCGAAGCGACTGAAAAGGCAGACAGCCTGCCTTTGGCCGCGTGTGCCGACGGCCGAATCAAAGCGAAGCCGTGGCGGAGGCAAGGCCGGGCTTAGCCCGGTTACTGTCCGCGGGCAAGCTTGCCGCGAATTTTGGTCGAGGCAAACTCGATGACCAGCATCAGCACGATCATCGCAAGGATGAACGAGCCGACCATCGTCCAGCGGCGAGAGTTGATGCACTGAATCAGCGCCGCGCCGATGCCGCCCGCGCCGACGATGCCCAGCGTGGTCGCGTCCTTGATGTTGATATCAAAGCGATAGATCACGGTGGAGATGATGTTCGGCGTGAGCTGGGGGATGATGCCATAACGAATTTTCTGGAAAGCGGTGCAGCCCGCCGCATCCAACGATTCAAGGATGCTCGTATCCAGATCGGCGATGGCGGTGATATACATCTTGGAAATCATGCCGATGGAGCAGATGCTCTGCGTAATCACGCCGCAGAACGCGCCCGGTCCGGTCACGCGAATCCAAATCAGCGCCCAGACGATGGAGGGCAGCGTGCGGATGAGCAGAATCAGCGCGTTGAAGATGAACGCGACGGGCTTGGGCATGATCTTCGGGCTGGCCAGAAAGCTGATGGGCAGGGCCAGAATGCCGCCGACCACTGTGCCGAGGATGGCGATGCAGACCGTTTCCATCAGCAGATACGGCACGCCGTCGGTCGAGGTGGAAAACAGGAGGTTCATATCCGGCTTGACCAGACCCCAGAAAATGCCCTTGGCGACTTCCGTGCCCTTGGCCGCAAAGCCTTTGAAGGTTACGCTGGAGGCAGACCAGCTCAGCAGCAGCGCCATGATGAACACGATGAGCGTGTAAAGCCACCATTTGCGCGGGCGGGATTCGTACTTTTCAAGGATGTTGTTTGAATACTGCATGATATCCCTCCCTTAGCTGAGCTTGCTGCGCAGGAACTGGCTCAGGTTTTCGATGATGAGCACGGCGACGAACAGCGTCAGCAGCACCGTGCCCAAACCGTTGTAATCGCGCCAGCCGATGCGCTCGTCGATCAGAATGCCGAGGCCGCCCGCGCCGACGTAACCGAGGATCGAAGCGGCGCGCACGTTCATTTCAAAGCTGTACAGGCAGTGAGAGAGATACGTCGGCAGAACCTGCGGGAATACGGCGCTCCAAAATGCGCGGAATTTGTCCGCGCCTGCGGATTCCAGCGCCTCAAACGGGCCCATGTTGATGGTCTCGATGGATTCATAGAGCATCTTCGTCACCACGCCGAAGGTGAAAATGACGATGGCGACCGTACCGGCAAACGTGCCCAGACCGAACACCAGCGCGCAGATGCTCGCGATGACCAGCGTCGGCAGCGTGCGCACGATGTTGAGAATGAAGCGCAGAACGGACAGGGAGACCTTGTTGCGGTTGATGTTGGCGGAAGCCGCGACCGCATAGGGAAGCGCCAGCAGGCAGCCGATGACGCTGCCCATGATGCTCATCTTGATGGTATCCAGCAGCGGGGTGACGACCTTGCTGAAGAAGGACGGATCGGGCTGGAAAATCTGAGAGAGAATCTTGGTCAGCTGGTTGGCGCGCTTGACGATGATGGCGAGGTTGAAGCCCGTGACCTTGACGGAGATCGCCAGTGCGGCAATCACCAGCAGCGCGATCAGCGGCGTGCGGGAACGCGGGCGGGTGACAGTATGGCCGTTTTCAAGCGTGATGACTTCGGGCTTGAAGATGCGGTCAAACAGCGGCGTTTTCGCACCGGAAGCGGCGGTTTTCTTCATAAACGCGCCCTCCTCAGTTGCCGCCGGCCTGCGGCACGGCGGAGCCGTTGTAAATACTGTCCAGAATCTCCTGTGTGACCTCGCTGGCCGGGCCGTCGTAGACGATTTCGCCCGCGCGGATGCCGACCACGCGCTGCGCGTAGCCCAGCGCCAGATCGACGTGATGGATATTGATGAGGATGGTGATGTTCATTTCCTCGTTGATGCGCTTGAAATCGGCCATGACCTGATGGGCGGTCACCGGGTCAAGCGCGGCGACAGGCTCGTCGGCGAGGATGATGGAGGGATTCTGGTTGAGCGTGCGGGCAAGCGCGACGCGCTGCTGCTGGCCGCCGGAGAGCTGGTCGCAGCGGATATACGCCTTATCCAGAATGCCAACCTTATCCAGCGCGGCGAGGGCGGCGAGCTTCTGTTCCTTGGTGAACATGCCGAAGAGCACGCGGAAGAAGCCCATATCCGGCACCATGGAGGTCAGAACGTTTTTGAGCGCAGTCGCACGGGTGACGAGGTTGAAGGACTGGAAGATCATGCCGATTTTGCGGCGGAACTTGCGCAGCGCCTTGCCGGAGAGCTTGGAAACGTCGGTGCCGTCCACGGTCAATTCGCCTTCCGTGATATCGATCATGCGGTTGATGGTGCGGATCAGCGTGGATTTGCCCGCGCCGGACAGACCGATGATGGCGACAAATTCGCCCTGCTCAAACTTGAGGTTGACGTCCTTGAGGCCCTTGACGCCGTTGGGGTATGTTTTGGAAACATGCTTGAACTCGATCAAAAGGGGACACTTCCTTTTTGCAAAAATGAGGATTCAAACTATTTTCAGTTAAGTGTGGCTTTTTAAACTCCTTCCGTCTGCCTGTTTCCGCCACAGGCGGCAGCAGATTCGCTGTCCCTCGAAGAGGGAGGCTCTTTGTATAAACTCGCCGACAGGATAAAATGTCTTTATGAAACGGGAGACGTATCCTTAACGTGACGGCTCCCTCTTTGAGGGAGCTGTCAGCGAAGCTGACTGAAGGAGTTTAAAAAAGGCGGCTTCCACAGGGAAGCCGCCCGTTGTGGGTGCGAAATTACTGCGCAACCTTGAGCGCGGCGCGAGCGCCGTCGTAATCAGCGTCGGTCGCAACGGCATAGCCGGTGTGGCTGTACACGCTGAAGATCTCCTGGCCTTCCGGCGTGTTGATGACGTTGATGAGCGCCTGCTGCATCGCGGCGATGAACTCCGGATTGTAAACGTCCGCGTTCGCCTTGGTGATGGAAACGGTGTCGTTGTAGATGCCCGGCGTCACGCCGATGACATTCAGCTCGTTCCAGATGGAATCGGTGCGGCCCATGCCGGCCTTGCCGGTTTCGTCGGACTGACCGGTGGGCAGAGTCCAAGCGGCCTCGTAATCGTTGCGGCCGTCGGCATAGCAGACGATGATGTCAACCGCCTCGGCGGCAGCCTGAGCGAACGCGTCGCCGTAGCCGGCCAGGGTGATGACGTTCGGCAGATCGGTGATCTTCTTCTCGTAGTGATCCTGGAGCCACAGGGTCGGGTAGATGTAACCGGCGGAAGAGGAATTCTTCAGCACGGCCCAGTTGGCCTTGGAGAGATCATCCCACGTGAGCGCTTCGCCCGCGTTGACCTTGGCGGCCAGCTCCTTGCCGTAAGCGGAAGGCGTGGCGTAGATCAGGGAGCGGTAGAAGGTGACCTGCGGGCCGTTCTTCAGGGTCTTGTTGGCCTCGCCGTTCCAGGTGGTCGGGTCCTCACTGTCGTTGGACAGGCCGGCGCGGGTAGCCGTCAGAATGACGTCCACGTCGTCGCTGAACAGCGCATAGGTGCCGCCCGGCAGCCAGCCCAGATCAACGGTGCCGGCGGCCATGGCCTCGCCGGTCGCCTCGTAGTTGGTGCCGACGGTGATGTTGATGTCCTTCACGTCATAACCCTGCTCCAGCAGCGCGGCCTTGAGCAGCTCCGGCAGGTTCTTGGTGCCGGTGATGATGACGTCAGCGTCCTTGGAGGGGACGAACTGGAGTTCAAGAGTCCGGTCGATGGAAACAGTGTCGGCCAGAGCGGAGATGGCGAAAACGCACATCAGCACGGCCAGGGCAAGGGTCAGGAGCTTTTTCATAGCTAAATCCTCCTTGATGTTTCGCGCGGTTCTTTGGTTGACACATACAGTATATCACAGGTGCTCAAATGAAAAAAGAGGAAAAACAGCAAAAGTTCGGCTTTTTGACGGATTGTAAAAATCGGGTGAAACAAATCATGCAACATGTGAAAAACAATTCAAAAAAACCGCACGGAAAGGAAAAGCGGGCCCGCGCGGTTGATGTTTACGGGGAAAGAAGATATAATAAAAATCCAGAAAAAAACCGGATGGCTTCATCCGTGAATTTGAAAACGATGAAGCCTGCGGGCGTGTTGAGCGCCGTCCGCAGCGGATAAAAAAGGAAACGGGATAGATGAAAAGAGAAAATGACCTCGGCCGCGACGACGTTGGCGCGCTGGTTTGGCGCACGGCGCTGCCGAGCATGCTGGCGCAGTTTGTGAGCGTGCTGTACAGCATTGTGGACAGAATGTACATCGGCCACATCGCGGGCGCGGGTGAAACGGCGCTGGCGGGCGTGGGCGTCTGCGGGCCGGTGGTGACCATGGTCGGCTCGGCGGCGGTGTGGATATCGTGGGGCGCGTCCCCGCTGATGGGTATCCGCATGGGTGAAGGCAGGCCGGAGGAGGCAAAGCGCATTCTGCGGACGGGCTTTGTCATGCTGCTGGCGTTTTCGCTGGCGATGATGGCGATGGTCATCCCGCTGCGCGAACCCATGCTGCGATTTTTCGGCGCGAGCGACGCGACGTATCCCTACGCCGACGCCTATTTCACCACGTATTTGATGGGCACGGTGTTTGCCCTGCTGGCGACGGGGCTGAACCAGATGATTATTGCGCAGGGCTTTGCGGCGCAGGCCATGCGGCTGGTGGTGCTCGGCGCGGCGCTGAACATTGCGCTCGATCCGGTGTTCATCTTTGCGCTGAACATGGGCGTTCGCGGCGCGGCGCTGGCGACCGTGCTCTCCCAACTGGCGAGCGCGGCGGGCGCGATGCTTTTCCTCTGCGGCAGGCGGGCGGCGGTGAAGCTGGAACGCGGCGGCCTGAGTATGGCGGCGGCGAAAAAAATACTGGCGCTGGGATTCACGCCCTTTGCCATCATCGCCATCGACAATGTGATGGTGATTGCGATGAACGCGGTTTTGCAGCGTTACGGCGGCGCACAGATGGGCGACAGGCTGGTCACCTGCGCGGTCATCGCTCAGAGTTTCATGCTGGTGATGACCATGCCGCTGGGCGGCATTTCCGGCGGCACGCAGTCGATTCTTTCTTATAATTACGGTGCGCGGCAGTTTGACCGCGTGCGGGCGGCGCAGAAAAAGATTCTCGCGCTGTGCATGGGCTTCACAGCGATCATGTTTGTGCTGGCGCGCGTGGCCGGGCCGCTGTTCGTGCGGCTGTTTACGCAGGACGACGAGGTGGCCGCGCTTTCCGTCTGGGCGATCCGCGTGTGTACGCTGGCGGCGGTTCCGCTGGGCGCGCAGTATGAAATCGTGGACGGGTTCACGGCGCTGGGACAGGTGAAAATTTCGTTTCCGCTGTCCTTTTTCCGAAAAGGCGTGTATTTCGCCGCGCTGTTTATTCTGCCCGCATGCTTCGGCGCGAGGGCGGCGTTTTATGCCGAACCGGTCAGCGATATTGTCGGCCCGCTGGTGTCGGCGATTGTGTATAAGCTCTGCATCGGGCATGTGCTCAGCGATGAACACGCCCGCATATGACGAACCATCAAGGAGGAAAAACGATGAATATTCCCGCTTTTTTGACGAAAAAGCTCACAGCGCAGGTCGGCGAAGAGACGGCCCGGCGCATTTTTGCGGGTTTTGAGGCGAAACGAAAGACAACCCTGCGCGTGAATCGCCTCAAAGCTGAACCGATGCAGATTCTCAAAGCGTTGGCGGACGCGGGCCTTTCGGCGCAGCGCGTGCCGTGGAGCGGGGACGCGCTGATTCTGGATCATGCCGACGAGGGCGCCGTGGCCGCCCTGCCGATGTTTGAAAGCGGCGAAATCTATATGCAGAGCCTGTCGTCGATGATTCCACCACTCGTGCTGGGCGCGCAGCCGGAGGAAAATATTCTGGATATGGCGGCCGCGCCGGGCGGCAAGACGACGCAGATCGCCGCGCTGACGGGCGGGCGCGCGATGATTACCGCGTGCGAGCGCAACAAGATGCGCGCCGGGCGGCTCGAATACAACGTGAAAAAGCAGGGAGCAAACCGCGTCACCGTGATGAACATGGACGCGCGCCAGCTCGACGATCTGTTTGCCTTTGACCGCGTGCTGCTCGACGCGCCTTGCAGCGGGAGCGGCACAGTGACGGAAGGCTCGCGCGGGCAGTTCAGCCGGGAATATCTCGACCGCACGGTGAAGATGCAGAAAACCCTGCTGGATAAGGCCATCCGTCTGCTGAAACCCGGCCATGAGATGGTCTATTCCACCTGTTCCGTGCTGCGAGAGGAAAACGAAGATGTTGTTGCCGCCGCGCTCAAAAAGGGCGGCGTGGAGCTTGTGCCGATCGATACGGGCGCGTTTGAGGGTGTGCCGCTGCTGCCGACAAAGCTGGAAGGCGTGATGTGCGTCTGCCCGGATGAATGGTACGAGGGATTCTTTGTTGCGAAACTGAGAAAAAAGGCGAAGAAATAACCTCTTCTTCGGGCGTAAACGGCAAGGTTTCGGCGGGTTGACGTCGAAATGAAGATAAAATCCCCATTTTGCTTACGGAAGGACGGAAAAAACGGATGAGAAAATCGATGTCGGCTTGGATTCGGAGGGGAAGTGTCATCCTTCTGACGATGCTGCTGTTTTTGACGGCGGCTGTCGCTGAAAATGCGCAGACTCCCATTTTGATTGACGGCGTTCGTGTTGCGTTCTTCGACGCGGATGGCAATCTGCTCACGCCCAAAGCGGAAAATGGTCTGCTCTATGTGCCGTTGCAGGCGTTTTGCGAAAACATGGGTCTGAGCGCCGAGGTGCAGGGGCAGTCCGTCGCGGTGGACGGCACGCGCATCGGCATGTTCGACGAGGCGGGCAATTTCCTCACGCCCGTGCAGATGGACGGCGTGGATTATGTGCCGCTTGCGCCCTTCTGCAACGCGCTTGGCATTCAGATTGCGGAGGAAAACGGCGGCTTTTCCGTTACCCGCAAAAAGGCGGAACAGCCCGCCGCCGAAACGAAAGCGCAGACGGGGAAGATTGCGCTGACGGAATATAATTTTGACGACTATTTTTCTTACAGTCTTGAAGATCGAAATTTTCAAGCCACACAAAGCCAATATCCCGACGCGTTTTGCAATAGCGTTGAAGTGGATTATGTAGTGACGTGCAACGCGCGCTCTGCTTTTGAAATTGAAAACGTTACTTTTACCCTGTATGGATTTCTATCCGAAGCGGATCAGGAACGCTGTGGATTTTGGGGTGTGGCATATACGGTTGATATGCCGGCAAATGGAAGCTATTCGTATACCTATCACAAATCAGATTCTGCATTTGTTGATTATATCAGCGATAAAGCGACATCAGCAGCCTTGGAAACGACCTTCGTGAAACAGGTATCCGGCTATTTGATTGTGGAACGAGAAAAAGCCGACGCGGCCAATCTTGCTTCTTTCCAAAAGGGCGAGGAACTGATGGAAGCCGGAGAGTTTAGCGATGCTGAGAAGATTTTTTCCGCACTGAATACCATCGGCTATCCGAACGCTCAGGAAAAATACGATGAGGCTGAGACCAAATATAAAGAGGCTGAAAAGGTACGGAGGGAAGCGGCGGAAAAAGCTGAGCAGGAAAGGGCAGAAAACTATCAAAAAGCCGTTGCGCTGGAGGAAGCCGAAGATTACGAGCAGGCGATTTCGATTTACGAAGGGTTGGACGACTATAAGGATTGCGCGGAACGGATTATGGCCTGCAACGAAAAGAATGAGAAAAAGACAAAATATCAAACCGCCGTGCAAAAAGAAGAAGATGGGGACTATTCGGGCGCATTCCAAGCTTATGAGGAATTGGGAGACTATAAGGACAGCATTGCCCGCGGCAGTTTCTGCGTCAAGAAGTATCAGGCGTTGAACAGGATAATTAAATATACGTCGGAGCACGATGGCGTATGTGACGAGTTCATTTATTCGTATGATGAACAAGGCTTTCCGCAGAGCATGAAAAAGAAAGCAAAACTTTCATATACTGAAAGTTATATAGTAGATTCAGACGGATTTATTTTCGGAAGTAGATATGAAGGGCAATGGTTACCCCAAGAAGGCCGTACCGTGATTGCGGATGTTGCATATGATGATCATGAGAATGAAGTATTCCGCAGATCGACTTATCGTTCTCCTGATAATCAAATACATCAAGATGGTGCAATTTTGACTGAAACCCGTGAATATACATATGATGAATACGACAACATGTTAAAAATGAAGATTTCCGATGGAATGTATGAACGCGAATATACATATGAATATGAATATGATGCATATGGACGCATAGAAACTAAAACAGAATTGAAAAATCAAGAAGTCATTTATAAAGCAGAATATTTTTATGATGACAATGGGATTCTGTGGAAAATTAAATATGATAAGTATTTTAATAATGATGAAAAGAATACATGGATAGATACCTATACCTATGCATATTACGGCACGGAAAGGGTTCGCACCGAAGAGGGCCTTGCCGAACATCGGGAGCGCATGAACCAACTGATTGAAGAAGCCCAAAAAGAACCCGAAAAGACATATACGACGCTCAAGCCCGGCAGCAATGGCCAGGAGGTGCTCGACGCGCGCATGAAGCTCTATGAGCTGGGCTATTTCAAGAAAAAGCCCACCCAGACCGAGTATACCGACAGCATGGCGGATTACGTCAAAAAGTTTGAAAAAGACCACGGCCTGACACAGGACGGCGTGCTCTCGCCTGAGGATCAGGAAGTGCTGTTTGGGCTATAAATAAGGAAGAAAAGCGCTTCCGTATAGGGGCGCGACAAAACGACAATCAATCCAATATCTCAGGGCAGTGACGACGGATGAGGTTTTCTTCTCCGTTGTCACTGCTTTTTGTGTCTGAAAACAGGAAGCTGTCAAGCTGACAAACCTGATATTTCAAGAAAAACTACGTATTTTTGCCCAAAGGTTTTCAAAGGGCGATGCGCCAAACAGGCGCCATAAATGTTCGGAAAGCCCTTTGGTGTGCTTCACACCACAATACTTGAGATAAAAAGAAGAAATCCGAACCCATCCCCAATCGGGATGATGTTCGGATTTCTTGGGTTTGGTGGAGCATAGGAGATTCGAACTCCTGACCCCAACACTGCCAGTGTTGTGCGCTACCAACTGCGCTAATGCCCCGTCAACATTGCGTATTATAGCGCAGAATGGAGAATGCGTCAATCCCTTTTTTGAAGTTTTTTGCATCAAATGGCAAAATCTGTATGGAATTGCCTGACCCGGCAGGCGATTTGCTTGCTTTTGGCGGGCAAAATGGGTATAATAACAGAAAAAAGTGAGCGCGGAGGAGAACATGGCGCAGAAGTATACCCGAAACATGATCCGAAACGTGTTTATCGAGATGCTCGACGAACGGCCGTTTGACGAAATCACCGTGACCGATCTGGTGACGCGGTGCGAAATCAACCGCAAGACGTTTTACTATTATTATCAGGATTTGTACGCCGTGCTGACGGAGATTTTTGAATCTGAGCTGGAAGCGGTGCTCGGCGGCGTAAAGGAGCATGTCACGTGGGAAGAAGGCATCGCGCAGGCGGTGCAGATTGCCTTGCAACATAAGCGCGCAATCTATCACGTGTATCACTCGATGCAGCGCGAGACGCTGGAAAAATATCTTTACAATGTTGCGGGCGAAGTCATGCGCCGCTATGTCGAGCGGCAGAGCGCGGGCATCCACGCAAGCCAGGGGGACAAGGACATCATCGCGCAGTTCTACCAGAGCGCGCTGACCGAAATGGTGCTCAACTGGATCGGGCAGGGGATGAAGGAAGACGGGCTGGAAATGATCACCCGTATGGGCCAGCTCTTTGACGGCAACATCCGCGCGTCGCTCAAGCGGAGCGAGAGCCTGCCGGTTCGCCCGTGGAAGGGCGGTTTGAACGCCTAAAAAGACGGACGCACAGGAACATGTGCGTCCGTTCTTGTTTAAATGATATAGTCAAACCCCGCGTCGTCGTTTTTCATCAAATCGGCCAGGGTATAGCTTTCCAGATAATCATAAATCAGCTTGCTGAGCCCCTGCCACATCGGGTAAGTGCGGCAGTTCACCATGCGGGCGCACGGCTCATGCGGTTCGCAGAGGCAGGCGACGGGCGCAAGCTGGCCTTCCGTGATTTCCAGAATTTTGCGGACGGTAAACTGATCCGGCGTACCGTTGAGCCGATAGCCGCCGCCCTTGCCGCGCACGCCGATGAGCACGTTGTTCTGCACGAGCAGCTTGACGATGCTTTCCAGATATTTTTCGGAAATCTCCTGCCGCGCGGCGATTTCCTTGAGCGGCACATAGGTGTTTCCCCGCTCGTGTTCAGCCATATCCACCAGCATGCGCAGCGCGTAGCGGCCTTTGGTCGAGATCATCATCGGTATTGCCTCCTTTGCGCCCTCCCGATCATGATGGCCCAATCTCCCCGCCGTCGGGAAGAAAAAAATGTGAGCGGTGGAAGGGTGAATCCTTATTACCTATTATACCATGGGGTAAATGAAGAGTTCAAGAAAATTTTGCGAAACCCGCTTGACAGAATCCGTTCATAGCGATATAATCCATTTACCGACCGGAAAGATGGGTTTAATGCCGGGCGGATATCGAACGGATAAGAGGGACTGAATCATGATGAGGAGCCATGCCGAACCGTTCCGCCGCCCATGCGTCGGATTTTGCAAAACGCAGAGCAGACGATGTTGAAGCGCCGGACGTGCGTTTACAGAAAAAGTTCTTCACCATATTGAATGAAAACATAAACGGGAGGATTTCACCGTGAGCAAGATTTATACGAGCGCCGACCAGCTGATCGGCCATACCCCGCTGCTGGAGCTGACCCACATCGAGAAGAAGGAAAACCTGAACGCACATATTCTGGCCAAGCTGGAGTATTTCAATCCCGCCGGTTCCGTCAAGGATCGTATTGCGAAGGGCATGATTGACGATGCGGAAGCCAAGGGCGCGCTCAAGCAGGGCAGCGTCATCATCGAGCCGACCTCCGGCAACACGGGCATCGGCCTGGCGTCCGTCGCGGCGGCACGCGGCTACCGCATCATCATTGTGATGCCGGAGACGATGAGCGTCGAGCGCCGCCAGCTGATGAAGGCCTACGGCGCGGAGCTGGTGCTCAGCGAAGGCGCGAAGGGCATGAAGGGCGCGATTGCCAAGGCGAACGAGCTGGCGGCGGAAATTCCGAACAGCTTTATTCCGGGGCAGTTTGTGAACCCGGCGAACCCGGCTGTGCACAAGGCGAGCACCGGCCCGGAAATCTGGGAGGATACCGACGGCGCTGTGGATCTCTTTGTGGCGGGCGTCGGCACGGGCGGAACGATCACCGGCGTGGGCGAGTATCTGAAGGAGCAGAACCCGAACGTGAAAGTGGTTGCGGTTGAGCCGGCGACCTCTCCGGTGCTGAGCAAGGGCGTTGCGGGCGCGCACAAGATTCAGGGAATCGGCGCGGGCTTTGTGCCGGACGTTTTGAACACGAAGGTTTACGACGAAATCATCGCCGTGAAGAACGAGGACGCGTTTGCGACGGGCCGCGAGATTGGCCGCAGCGAAGGCGTGCTGGTGGGCATTTCTTCCGGCGCGGCGGTGTATGCGGCGATTCAGCTGGCGAAGCGGCCGGAGAACGCGGGCAAGAACATCGTTGTGCTTCTGCCGGACACGGGCGACCGCTATCTGTCCACGCCGCTGTTTGCGGAGTAAGGGGAGACGTTGGGGCGCCGCACCAAACCCCGGCAGGAACCTGAGGTCCCGGCACCTCCCATATCGGTTCACTTTGTGAGCCGAAGGAAAAGCGGGTTAAAGCTGCCGCGAAGCGAAGAAGGGAGTCTGAGGGGATAATCCCCTCAGGCGGGTATGAGCGGCAGCCCATCGTAACCCATAAAATGAGAAAAAAGTAGTTTCAGAGCAGACTGCGAAGCAGTCTACGATTGAAATGGGGCATGTCCGCAAAGGCTGGGCATGCCCTTTTTATCGGTTCAGACAAATGAAACTGTGCTTCCATAGCTTTATCCTATAGTATGCCGTAGGAAACAGGGATTTGATCTTTCCCTTGTTCTCTCGTATAATACATCCATCGAAAGAAAAAACGTTCACCAAAACAAAACGGGAGGATTTGAACATGCTGTTTCATCCGGGCGGGAGCAACAGCCGAATGCGCTGACTGCCGATTCCAGCCGCAAAGCAACATTTCAATATAACCTATCGAACAGATCAAAGGAGATTGCGTTTTATGAACAGCTTCGTCAAGAAAATCGTCACCGTGGCCGCGACGGCCGCGCTCACCCTGTCCTCTGCCGCCGCGCTGGCGGCCGCTCCGCTTCAGCTCGGCGTGCCGGACGACGGCACGAACCTCTCCCGCGGCATCAAGCTGCTGGAGGCGGCGGGCTTCATCAAGGTTGACCCGGCTGCGGGCTACACGCCGGAAATCAAGGATATCACCGACTACCTCTACAACGTCGAGGTGACCCCGGTTGCGGCCAACACGCTGCCCTCCACGCTGGGCGATTTCGCCGCTTCCACCATCAACGGCACCTACGCCGTGCCTTACGGCCTGATTCCTTCCCGCGACGCGCTGCTCATCGAAAAGCAGGATGAGAACGGCGAGAACCCGTATGTGAACGTCATCGTCGCCCGCACCGCGGACAAGGACAACGAAGTCTATCAGAAGGTTGTCGAAGCCTATCAGACCCAGCTGGTCGCCGAATTCCTGTTGGTGAATTATCACGAGACGTTCTACCCGGCCTTTGCGTATGACGCGGACGCCGCATTCTCCGTCACCGAGGAAAACGTTGCCGAAATCTCCGGCTACAAGTCCTCCAAGGATGGCAAGACCGTCGTCAAGGTCGGCGTGTGCGGCGGCGTGGGCAACAACGAGCAGTGGATCGCGACCCAGAAGGTGCTCGACGACGAGGGCGCGAACATCTACATCGACCTTGTGGAGTTTGACGCGTACAACCTGCCGAACGAAGCGCTCAACAGCGGCGACATCGACCTGAACGCGTTCCAGCACAAGGCTTATCTCGCCAAGGACTGCTCCGCGAACGGCTATGACCTGACCGTCATCGGCGACACGCTGATCGCTCCGCTGTGCATCTACTCCGAGAAGTATGATTCCATCGACGCGATCAAGGAAGCCGCTGGCGCGAAGTAAGCACTTTTCAACCGGTACGGCCTTAAAAAGGCCGTACCGGCTTTTCCTGTCTATAACAGAAGAAGCGAGGTATCCCCATGATTCAAATCGAGAAGATGAATAAGGTGTTCCACCTCAAAAGCGGCGACGTGACCGCGCTGGATAACGTGACGCTGAATATCGGCGACGGCATGATTTACGGCGTCATCGGCTATTCCGGCGCGGGCAAATCGACGCTGGTGCGCTGCCTGAACCTGCTGGAAACGCCGGACAGCGGCACGCTCAGCGTCGGCGATTCCGGCGTGATTACGCTCAAAGACGGCAAGGCCTACGACGCGCAGGGCAGAAAGATGACCGAAAAGAAGCTCGGCGCAATGCGCCGCGGTATCGGCATGATCTTCCAGCACTTCAACCTGCTGGATCGCTCGACCGTGTTTGAAAACATCGCCTATCCGCTGCGCTACACGGGCATGAAGAAGGCCGATATCGAAGCGCGCGTGTTTGAACTGCTGGATCTGGTCGATCTGCGCGACAAGGCGGACGTCTATCCCTCCCAGCTTTCCGGCGGCCAGAAGCAGCGCGTCGCGATTGCCCGCGCCTTGGCGAACAAGCCGCAGGTGCTGCTCTCCGACGAGGCGACCAGCGCGCTCGATCCGGACGCGACGGAAGCCATTCTGAACCTGCTTCGCGACCTGAACCACAAACTCGGATTGACCATCGTGCTCATCACGCACGAGATGGCGGTCATCAAGTCCATCTGCCAGCGCGTGGCCGTGATGGAAAATGGCCGCGTGGTCGAGGAGGGCGACGTATACGACATCTTCGCGCATCCGCGCGCGGCGATTTCGCGCAAATTCGTTTCCTCTGCGTCCGCGCTGAGCAAGGTGGATAAGCTGATGGAAGAGGGGAGCACGCTCGTGCGTCCCACCGCGAATCAGAAGCTTGTGCGCCTGACGTTCCACAAGGACTGCGTCGGCGAACACGTGATTTCCACTGTCTCCCGCGATTTCAGCGTGGATATCAACATCGTGCTGGCCAATGTCGAGGTCATCGAGGATAACCCGCTGGGCGGCATGATCGCCCTGCTCGGCGGCGAGGAAAAGCAGGTGGCCGCCGCGCTGAACTATCTGAATGAAAACCATGTGTATACGGAGGTCATCGCCGATGGAAGCATTTGAGCAGCTGATTGAGCAGATTGCGCCGAATCTGTACGCATACAGAGATCGTTTCTTCACCAGCTTCGCGGCGACGTTTGAGATGTTCGCCAAGGCGGGCATCATCGCGTTTGTCGTCGGCCTGTTCTTCGGCGTGCTGCTGGTGATCACGCGCAAGGGCGGCGTGCGTCAGAATCTCGTCGTTTACCAGATTGTGAACATCGTCATCAACGTGTTCCGCTCGATTCCGTTTATCATTCTGCTGATTTTCCTCATCCCGCTGACGCGCGCGGTGGTCGGCTCGGCCATCGGCGTGAAGGGCGCGATTTTGCCGCTGGTGTTCGGCACGGTGCCGTTTTACACGCGCCAGGTGGAAGTTGCGCTGACGGGCGTGAACGAGGGCAAGGTGGAAGCCGCGCGCAGCATGGGTTCCGGCACGCTGGGGCTGATTTTCCGCGTGTATCTGCATGAAGCCGTGCCGGAACTGATCCGCGTGACGACAGTCACCGCCATCAGCCTGATTGGCCTGACGACGATGGCGGGCGCGGTCGGCGCGGGCGGCATCGGCAGTTTCGCGATTAACTATGGCCAGAACCAGAACCATCAGGATATCGTCAACGTCTGCGTGGTTGTGCTGCTGATTGTCGTGTTCATTTTGCAGAGCCTTGGCAACGCGCTGGCGCGGCGCACGACGAACAGGGGCCTGTTCCGGAAAGTGCATAAGTAAAGGATACGTTGGGGCTTTGCCCCAAACCCCAGAAGGGAACTGAGTTCCCTTCACCTTCCGCATGGCTTCGCGGCATGCCGCGAAGCGGAGGAGGAAAGTCCAGAAAACTCAGTTTTCTGGCAGGGTTTGGGGCAGCGCCCCAACGTATCCCTCGGCGTATCCCACACTTTCCCCGAAGTGTCCAAAAATCATCCAAAATCGAAGCTGTGTCGAAAAACGGGACACAGCTTTTTTTCTGCCCGTTTTAAAAACCGCTTGACCTTGGTACAATAATGCCATCAAAAGGAAATGAGCGATACACAAGCCGGCCGGGCAAAAGCCCCCGGCGGTATCGCCTGAACCATAAGGAGGTTTCGGTTATGTATTACAGCAGCGGCAACTATGAAGCGTTCTCTCATCCCAAGAAGCCGGAAGGTGTGGACGGCAAGTCCGCATACATCATCGGCTCCGGCCTTGCGGCGCTGACCGCGGCCTGCTACCTCGTGCGCGACGGCCAGATGAAGGGCGAGCACATCCACGTCTTTGAAAAAGATCCGGTGGCGGGCGGCGCGTGCGACGGCCGCAAGATGGACGTCGGCTATGTCATGCGCGGCGGCCGCGAGATGGACAACCATTTCGAGGTCATGTGGGATTTGCTGCACGATATCCCGTCCCTGGAGCATGAGGGCCAGAGCGTGCTGGACGAGTATTACTGGCTGAACAAAGAAGATCCGAATTCCTCGCTCTGCCGCGCGACCGTGAACCGCGGCGAGGACGCGCACACCGACGGCAAGTTCGCCATCAGCGACAAGGGCGCGATGGAAATCATGCGCCTGTTCTTCACGCCGGATGAGCAGCTCCAGGATAAGCGCATCACCGATTTCTTCGACGACGAGGTTTTCTCTTCCAACTTCTGGCTCTACTGGCGCACGATGTTCGCCTTTGAAAACTGGCACAGCGCGCTGGAGATGAAGCTCTACATCAAGCGCTACATCCATCACATCGGCGGCCTGCCGGACTTCAAGGCCCTGCGCTTCACGCGCTACAATCAGTATGAATCCATCATCCTGCCGATGACCAGCTACCTCAAGAGCCATGGCGTGCAGTTCTTCTACAACACGAAGGTCGTGGATGTGAAGTTCGACATCAAGGGCGAGCGCAAGCAGGCTTCCAGCATCGTGGTGGAGAGCGACGGTCAGCAGGAAACCATCAACCTGACCGAAAATGACCTGCTGTTCATCACCAACGGCGGCTGCGTCGAGAACAGCTCCATCGGCAGCCAGAACGAGGCGGCCGAGTTCGATCCGGAGCTCAAGCCGGGCAACGGCTGGGATCTCTGGAAGAAGATTGCGGCGCAGGATCCGAGCTTCGGCCATCCGGACAAGTTCATCTACGACGCGGAGCAGACCAACTGGGAGAGCGCGACCATCACCACGCTGGACGACAAGATCCCGCCGTACATTCAGAAGATCTGCAAGCGCGATCCGTTCACCGGCCACACCGTCACCGGCGGCATTGTCACCGTGAAGGATTCCAACTGGCTGATGAGCTGGACGCTCAACCGTCAGCAGCAGTTCCACGACCAGCCGAAGAACCAGCTGTGCGTCTGGGTCTATGCGCTGTTCACCGATAAGCCGGGCAACTATGTCAAGAAGCCCATGCGTGACTGCACCGGCAAGGAAATCTGCATGGAGTGGCTGTATCACATCGGCGTGCCGGAGGACCAGATCGAAGAGCTGGCGGAGAAGAGCGCCAACACCGTGCCGGTCATGATGCCGTACATCGACGCGTTCTTCATGCCGCGCGCTAAGGGCGACCGTCCGGACATCGTGCCGAAGGGCGCCGTGAACTTCGCGTTCCTCGGCCAGTTCGCCGAGACGGCCCGCGACACCATCTTCACCACCGAGTATTCCATGCGCACCGGCATGGAGGCGGTTTACACCCTGCTGAATGTGGATCGCGGCGTGCCGGAGGTCTGGGGCAGCACCTATGATCTGCGCGATTTGATCAACGCCACCGTGCAGCTGCGCGACGGCAAGAAGATCACCGATATGGAACTTCCGTTCATCGAGAAGATTGCGCTCAAGGAAGTGCTCAAGAAGATTCAGGGCACGGACATCGAGAAGTTCCTGAAGGAATACAATGCCATCTGATGCGAGCAATCGCGTTGGCGCGGGGCTTGGCTCCGCGCCTTTTTGCGTGGGGGGACGTTGGGGAAAAAACGCTGGGGCTTTGCCCCAAGTCTGGAAAACTCGCATAGTCGCGCTGTCCTCTGCCTGCGGCAGACGCGCTCCTTGCGATTTTCGATTTCCGCCATGCTGAATCCCGCACAGCGGGCGCATGGCTTCAATCCCCCAAAGGAACCGGAGGTTCCTGTACCTCCCGTCCTGACCGCTGCGCGGTCAGGGGAGAAAATAAGATGGTTCAGTGAGAAGTTTTTTGACAAGCTATTGCTTCTTGCGTATAATAGAATAAATGGGTTCGTGGATTACGCAGTAATCCACAAATGGAAGGTGAAGGGAACTCAGTTCCCTTCCGGGGTTTGGGGCAGCGCCCCAATGCAGCCCCTAAAGGAGGCTTTATGAAATTAGGCGTGATCGACGTGGGCGGAGGCTTTCGCGATATCTATGGCGCGGGCGTTTTTGACTGGTGCCTCGACCACGATGTGAATTTTGATTACTGTATCGGAATTTCGGCGGGCAGCGCAAACCTGGCTTCCTATCTGGCCAGACAGCGCGGGCGGAATTATACCTTCTATATGGATTATGTGTTCCGCAAGGAATACGCCAGCCTGGATAACTGGCTCAAGACCCGCAACTATGTCGATCTGGATTATGTGTACAGCACCCTGTCCAACAGTGACGGCGAAAATCCGATCGATTATGAAACGTTGGCGAAGAACCCCGCCGAATTCTATGTCGGCGCGTGCGACGCGCGCACGGGGCAGGCCGTCTATTTCAGCAAGAGCTGCCTGAAAAAAGATCATTACGATATCTTCAAGGGGTCGTGCGCTCTGCCCATGTTCTGTAAGCCGTATAGGGTTGAAAATATCCCCTGTCTGGATGGCGGCATTTCCGATCCCGTGCCAGTGCTCAAGGCGTTTGAAGATGGCTGCGACAAGGTCGTGCTGATTCTCACGCGCCCGATTGAGCAGAAGCGCGAACAGAAGAAGGACGTCGTGCCTGCGCGCCTGCTGGCTAAAACCTATCCGAAGGCGGCCGAACGGCTGCTCGACCGCTACCGCCTGTATAACGACGGCGTGGAGATTGCCAAAGAGTATCAGAAGCTCGGTAAGCTGCTCATCGTCGCGCCGGATGATATCTGCGGTCTGTCTACGCTCAGCAAGAGCCACGAGAAGCTGCAAATGATGTATGATAAGGGCATGAAAGACGCCGAGAAGATCGGGACTTTTCTGAACAGGTAAATCGAGGAATATGAAACATCCGCCCGGCGTGTGAGCCGGGCGGATGTTTTAAGGATTGTGTGATTCTTGCGCGAAGAGGATAACTGTGTTATCCTGTACAGGTCGGTTGTGCCGACAGGCATGATGAGGGCTTGACACCGAAACATCCGGATTTTGACCGGAAGGAGGTGAGAGCCATCAAAGCGAAAGAAACGGCGACGATTACGATCAAGCAGACGCTGATAACGTCGATCAAGATCGAAAAATCGACTGAAACAAAAGAACACGATGATGTCGACATCATCATCGTGTTAGTGCCGAGAGGCTAACAACTATAAAAGCTCTCGTCGTGCCTTTATTGTAGCATGATCCATGCCGCTCGTCAAGGGCGGCATTTTATTTAGACGCAATCATTCGGTCAGGGCGCGTTCAGATTTTTCCGTGCCTTTTCGCGTAAACGAACGAATAGATGAGCGGCGAGAGGGACGCGACAAAAATCGCGGCGACCCAGACGACGGCTGCATGGCTGAGGAAGACGGAAAGCAGCGTGACCACCCCGACGATGATCCATACATAGCCCGCGAAACGGTGGGTGTGATTCCAGTTATCCTCGTTGTCAAGCGTCCACGGGAGGCGGATGCCCACGGTGTAGTTATGGCGGCACTTGGGCAGATAATTGCCGATGACGATGAAGATCAGGCCGACGAAAACCATGCCGAGACGCGAGACGTTGATGGCGAAGCCCAGCGCGCTCAAATACATGGATATGCCGACAAAAAGGCTGACGGCGGGGCAGATCCACAGGACGAGCTGCGCCATCTTCTCGGAGATATTCTGCTTTTTGGGATCGGCGCGCAGCATGACGGCGCAGAAGAGCTGCATGGCGAGGATGAACAGCGGGAGGCCGATCACCGCGAACGGGCGGCCGGAATAGCCGTCTACTTCGCCACTGAAATTAAAATGAGTCGGCATGCGTTCGGGAAGCTGATTCCACATCGCCAGACCGACGAACATCGGCAGCAGGATGATGATGCAGGTAACAAGCAGGGTGCGTTTAGGAATGGCTTTCATGGTTGTCTCCTTTCAGTTGAGAGAGCCAGAGCATGACCTCCTCGACGACGGAGGTGTTCAGCTCGTAATAGATGAAGTTTTTTTCGCGCGTTTCAAACACGAGATCGGCCTTTTTGAGCACGCTGAGATGATAGGAGACCGTTGCGCCCGTCATCTCAAAATGCCCGGCGATTTCACCCGCGCTCATGCGTCCATCCCGAAGCAGCAGCAGAATTTCCCGCCGCGCGGGATCGGAAAGCGCCTTGAAGGTTTCGGCAAAGCTCATGCGGGACCTCCTTTCATTGCTGTTTAGAAATTGATCTAAATAGGCGATGGCTGTATTGTAGCAGGGCGGAAGGCGGGTGTCAAGAGGAATTTAGAAAAATTTCTAAATTCCACTCCTTCAGCCGCGCTTACGCGCGCCAGACTTTCGGCGTTTTGCTTGCCTGTTTCCCGCACGGCGGGTGTCAAGCAAAACGCCCTCAAAGAGGGAGCCTTTGGGTATAATCTGCCGAACAAAAATAGCGTAACTTTTTGGAAAAGTATCGCTTTCCAAGAAGGTTTCGCCATAATATGGAAGTCACATAAAGAAAAGCCTCCCTCTTAGAGGGACGTTTGAAATCGTCGCCGCCTGTGGCGGATTCAGACGATGAAAAACGCCGAAGGTTGGCACGACGAAGTCGTGACGGAAGGAGTTACGCTTTCGGCAGTTTCCGCACGACGACGGCGTAGCAGACGACCAGCGCGGCGAGGGTCACGGCCCACGAAACGGGATACGAGAGATAGAGCGTATCGAGGGTGGGGGAGGCGGCGAAGGCGGTATAGAGCCAGACGACGCGCAGCAGGCAGATGCCGCTCAGGCTCGTGATGGTCGGCAGAAGGGAATAGCCGATGCCGCGCAGCTGGCCGACGAAGGTGTCCTGCATACAGAACAGGACGTAGAGCGGCATGTTATGGCTGACGCGGATGAGGCCGTTGGCGATGACATCCGGATCGGTGTTAAACAGGGAGAGCAGCGGCGTGCCGAACGCATAGATCAGCAGGCCGAGCGTCAGGCCGCCCACGAGGGTCGCGGCGAGGCAGACCGCAAGCACGCGCCGCACACGCTGATATTTCTCCGCGCCCATATTCTGGCTGGAAAACGTAAGGGCAGCCTGCGAGATGGAGTTGGAAACCGTGGTGGCAAAGCCTTCGATGCTGGCGGCGGCGGTATTGCCCGCAATGGCGGCCGCACCGAAGGAATTGATGGCGGACTGAATGAGCACGTTGGAGATGGAGAACATGCTGCTTTGCAGACCGGCGGGGATGCCGATGCGCAGAATCAGACTGAGGGAGCGGCGCTCGACGCGCGTTTTTTTCGGCTCGAAGCGGATATCGCCGTGGCTGGTGATCAGGCTGGCGAGAACAAGCGCCGCGCTGATGAACTCGCTGACGATGGTCGCGATGGCGACGCCCGCGACGCTGAGCTTCAACCCGGCGACGAGCAGCACGTTGAGAATGATATTGACCACGCCGCTGATGGTCAGGTAATACAGCGGGCGCTTGGTATCGCCGACGGCGCGGAGGATGGCCGCGCCATAGTTATAGATGAGGCTGGCGGGCAGGCCGACGGCGTAAATATTGAGATAGAGCTTCGCGCCGGACAGCACGTTTTCGGGGCAGCCCATCAGTTCCAGCAGCGGGGCGGAGAGGAGCAGCAGCAGCGCGCCGAGCAGCACGCCGGAAAGAACGGCCAGCGCCATGGAGGTATGCACCGCGCAGCGCACGCCGTCCCGGTCTCCGGCTCCGGTCGCGCGGGCGACGGCCACGGACGCGCCGACGCTCAGACCCATCAGCATGCTGACCAGAAGCTGAATAAGCGAGGTCGTCGCGCCGACGGATGCCATCGCGACGGAATCTGCAAAGCGTCCGACGACGATGATATCCGCGGAATTATATAGAAGCTGAAGCACGCCGGAGAGAATCAGCGGCACGGTAAACGCGAGCACATTGGGCAGAAGAGGCCCGGCGGTCATTTCCACCTGGCGATGCGAACGATGGGCAAACAAGACCGATCACCTCAAATCAAAAGCAATGCGAAAAGAATAACACAACGGATGGGAAGCGTCAAGAACTGCATCAACCAAAAACCGCGCTTGCATTTCATGTGTATTTTGGATATAATGAAAGAGCATGTTGGCAAATGATGGACTGTGACGCGCGCCGCCGCGCGATGAGGAGCAAGAATATGAAAACAGTGACGATTCGCCTGACGATGATGACCGACAATGTGAAAAACTTTGTCAGCCTGGTCAATCGTTATCCGTATGATATGGATCTGCGTTCGGGCCGCTATGTGGTGGACGCCAAATCGATTCTGGGCATTTTCTCCATCGATCTGTCCCGCCCGATTACGATGTCGATTTACAGCGACGACTGCGACGACCTGCTCCGCGACCTGGACGGCTACATCGTCAAGGACGATGGGGAGAACGCTTCCAAATAACCGGCGTGGAACGATCATTCAGAACCGGAGGTGCGGCTCATGCCTCTTGACGCGCATGCTACGGAAGAAGAAGACAAGCTGATTCTGCTTTCCTCGCTGAGCCGCCTGGGCGGATGCACGCAGGAGCAGCTGCTGCGCTTTCTGGCTGAAAGCGGGCTGATGAACCCGTTTCAGTTTTACCTGGCGCTCGGCGGGCTGAAAGAAGCGGGCTTCATCCGCGAGGCGCGCCATATGGAAGGGGCGCTGCTGTTTCTGACCCCGCAGGGCCGCGAGAGCGTGGAAATGTTCGCCTCGCGCATTCGGGCGTCTCAGCAGGAAAAGCTGGATACCCACGCGGCGGAATGGAAGCGGCGCATTCGCGACGAATTGCAGATGCCCGCCGAGTGGAAAGAGACGGATAACGGTTTTTCCGTCACGCTGCGCGCGCTGGAAAGCGGCGCGGAAATCTTTTCCATGACGCTGACGGCGGCCACCAGAGCGCAGGCCAAACGATTCTGCGAGCGCTGGCCGAGCCGCGCGCCGTTTCTCTACCAGACCATCATGGAGCAGCTGGGGGAAGCGGATACGGAAAAAAACGAGCCGTAAGCGCAAAATGAGATCTAACGAAGGAAAAATGCAGTATAAAACCTGTAAATAAACGAAAAAAATAGAAAACAATCAAACGTTCGATGGCGAAAGCGAAAAAGGCGCGTTTGCAGCGCGCCTGATTCCATGCGGCTGTCGGGCGTTTTTTTGATGCGAAAAAACGCCGAAAAGGCGATCAAATGCCGGAAGAATATGCGGAAAGTTCGCAAAAAACGAACACAAATTTGGAAAGATTGACTGACGGGCGGAAAGAAATTGTCTAAAAACACTTCCATTTTTTCATACAATCTGATATAATGAACCCAACGCACAGGCGGGCGCGAACAAGCCGCCTGAAAAAACAGCCGATAACAGGCTTCAAAGGAGGAACGATTTATGAAGGACTACATGGTGAAGGACATACGCAACATCGCTGTATTGGGACACGGCTCTGAAGGCAAAACGACGCTGGTTGAGTCGATGCTCTATGCTGCCGGCGTGACTGACCGCCAGGGTCGTGTCGAGGATGGAAACACGGTCAGTGACTATGATTCCGAAGAAATCAAGCGTCATATCTCCATCAGCGCGTCCGTGGCGCCGATTGAAATCCACGGCAAAAAACTCAACCTCATTGACGTTCCCGGTTACTTTGATTTTGCGGGCGAAATGGCTGGCCCGCTGCACGCCGTGGAGGGCGCGGTGATCGTCATCAGCGCCGCGACGGGCATCTCCACCGGCTTTGAAAAAGCATGGAACGCGACCGCGAAGCATGGCCTGGCACGCCTCATCGCCGTCTCGCAGGTCGATCGTGAACATATCAATTACCGCAAGGTGCTCGACGATCTGCGCAGTACCTACGGCAACTGCATCATTCCGACGGTTCTGCCGATCGGCGAGGGCACGTCCTTCCGCGGCGTTGTGGATGTTTTGACGGGCAAAGCCTTCATCGGCGCGGGCAAAGACCGCAAGGAAATCCCGATTCCGGAAGACATGGCCGGCTTGGTGGAAGAGGCGCTGGAAGCCTGCCACGAAGCGGCGGCCAGCACCAGCGAAGAATTGATGGAAAAATTCTTCGACGAAGGCAAACTCAGCGAAGAAGACATGCTGCGCGGCCTGTCCACCGGCATTTACGAGGGCAGCATCGTGCCGGTTGCGCCGGTTTCCAGCCTGGACGGCATCGGCGTGCGTCCGCTGATGTATGAGCTGGCGATGTACATGCCCAGCCCGATGGAACACACCTATCACGGCATCAACCCGAAGACCAAATCCATGCACATCCGCCACGCGGACATGAGCGAGAGCTTCACCGCGCAGGTGTTCAAGACGATCGCCGATCCGTTCGTGGGCAAGCTGTCGCTGATTAAGGTGATCTCCGGCGTGCTGACCCCGGCGACCCCGCTGTTCAACGCGAACGCGGATAAGCCGGAAAAAGCGGCGGGCATCTTCATGGTGCGCGGCAAGAAGCAGATTCCGGTCGGCATGCTCTGCGCGGGCGACATCGGCGCGCTCAGCAAGCTGCAATACACCTCCACGGGCGACAGCCTCTGCGAAATCGGCAAGGTCGTTCAGTATGACAGCATCGATTTCCCCGCGCCGCAGATTTCCCTTGCGGTGTACGCCAAGAAGGCGGGCGATGAAGACAAGGTCTTCTCCGGTCTGGCGCGCCTGTGCGAGGAAATGCCGGACGTCATCGTCGCCAAAGACCCGATGACCACCGAAACCCTCATCAGCGGCCAGGGCGAACTGGAGCTTGAAATCGTGCGCCAGAAGCTGCAAAGCAAGTTCGGCGCGGAAGCCGTGTTCAAAGATCCGAAGATCGCCTACCGCGAGTCCATCCGCAAGACGATTCAGGTGCAGGGCCGTCACAAGAAGCAGAGCGGCGGCCATGGCCAGTTCGGCGACGTGTGGATCGAGTTTTCCCCGGCCGAACCGGGCACGGATTTCGAGTTCGTCGATGCGGTCGTCGGCGGCGCGGTGCCGCGCAACTTCATTCCGTCGGTCGAAAAGGGCCTGCGCGAGAACCTCGTCAAGGGCGTTCTGGCGGGCTTCCCGATGACGGGTCTGCGCGCCAAGCTCTACGACGGCAGCTATCACCCGGTCGATTCCTCCGAAATGGCGTTCAAGACGGCGGCGCGCATTGCCTACAAGCAGTGCATCAACGCGAACCCGGTGCTGCTTGAGCCGATTATGCACGTGGAAATCAGCGTGCCGGATGAGTACATGGGCGATATCATGGGCGACCTGAACAAGCGCCGCGGCCGCATCCTCGGCATGGAGCAGAATGACGGCAGGCAGCTCATCATCGCCGAAGTGCCGCAGGCCGAAATGTTCAAATACGCGACGGATCTGCGCTCCATGACGCAGGCGAAGGGTTCGTTCAAGATGAGCTTTGAGCGCTATGAAGAGGTGCCGCAGGCCATCGCCGCCAAGATTATCGAGGCGCATAAGGCCGATCTGGCGGACGACGACGAATAAAAAACATAAGATTCAGTATAATTCGACGACGACGGCTTACGTATCCACGAAGTATTCGGTAATCGAGCCGTGGTCTGAAGAGACGTATGACGAATTATACGACGCGGAATATGACGGAACGAGTTCCGCCACGTCGCACAGGTAAACAAACAGGTGAGCAGGCGGGCAGAAATGCCCGCCTGTTTCTATCTGTTTTGCTCAAAAATGATACGTAAATTTCACCGGATTGACAAATTCGCTTGACATGCGGATGAATCAAATGTAAAATAGAGATAGTCAAAGTGAAAGCGTGTGCAGATTATGCTGTGCTGGACATTGCGCCGGGGGAAATCGGAGTGCGTTTAGGCCGACTTTTCCGGGCGTTTGATACATCAAAACTGGATAGGCGGCAAAGCCGCGGAGGGAAGAAAGCGTCCCTGCGTCGGCATGGTTCTTTGTGCCTAAATGGGTTGTGGATCGCCAAAGGCGGGCGCCAATCTGTACACTTTTTTCTTGGACGATTGATTTGCGTTGAAATTGAGAATCCAAAAAGAAGGAGAGTGAAGCAGGTTGGCGTCGTTTATTTTTACCTTTTTAGCGATCGTCGTCGCACTGGCCGCAGGCGGTGCGGGCGGCTATATGTACCGCAAAAACGTGCAGGAAAAGAAGATCGGGCGCAACGAGGAATTTGCCCGGAATCTGCTGGATGAAGCGCAGAAGCGCGCGGAAGAAAAGAAGAAGGAAAGCATTCTTGAGGCCAAGGAAGAGGTCATCCGCCTTAAGAACGAACTGGATCGCGAAATCCGCGACCGCCGCGCCGAAGTGCAGCGCAGCGAGCGCCGCGTCACCCAGCGCGAGGAAACGCTCGACAAAAAGGCGGATAACCTCGACGCGCGCGAGACCGGCCTTGAGCGCAAGCAGACCGAACTGGACCGCCTGACTGCCGAGGCGCAGGAGTATGGCGCACGTCAGAAGGCCGCCGCCGAGGAGGCCGAGAAGACCGCCAAAGAGCTGGAAGAAAAGAGCCAGGCCGAGTTGGAGCGCGTCGCGAAGATGACGCAGGAAGAAGCGCGCGACATGATCGTGCAGCGGATTCAGAAGGAAGCTTACCACGACGCGGGCGTGATGGTTCGCGAGATCGAGCAGAACGCGAAGGACGAGGCCGAGAAAAAGGCGCGCAACATCGTTGCGATGGCGATTCAGCGCTGCGCGAGCGACCATGTGGCGGAGACCACGGTTTCCGTCGTGTCCCTGCCGAACGAGGACATGAAGGGCCGCATCATCGGCCGCGAGGGACGCAACATCCGCACGCTGGAAACCGCGACCGGCGTCGATCTCATCATCGACGATACGCCGGAAGCCGTTATCGTGTCTGCGTTTGACCCCATCCGCCGCGAGGTTGCGCGAATTGCGCTGGAAAAGCTCATCGCCGACGGCCGCATTCATCCGGCGCGCATCGAGGAAATGGTCGATAAGGCCAAGCACGAGGTGGACAACCAGATCCGCGAGGCGGGCGAGCAGGCCATCTTTGAAACGAACATGCATGGCATTCACCATGAGCTGGTGAAGCTGCTGGGCCGCATGCGCTATCGCACGAGCTACGGCCAGAACGTGCTTCAGCACAGCATCGAGGTCAGCCATCTGGCGGGCCTGATGGCGGCGGAGCTGGGCGCGGACGTTCAGCTTGCCAAGCGCGCGGGCCTGCTCCACGACATCGGCAAAGCCGTCGATCACGAGCTGGAAGGCACGCACGTCGAGCTGGGCGTCGAGATGGCCAAGCGCTATCACGAGCCGCCGGAAGTGATCCACTGCATCGCGGCGCACCACAACGATGTCGAGCCGCAGACTGTCGAGGCCGTGCTGATTCAGGCGGCGGACGCGATCTCCGCAGCCCGTCCGGGCGCGCGCCGCGAGAGCATCGAGAACTACATCCGCCGTCTGGAAAAGCTGGAGGAGATTTCCAACAGCTTCCCCGGCGTGGAAAAGTCGTTTGCGATTCAGTCCGGCCGCGAGGTGCGCATCATGGTCAAGCCGGAGGATATCTCCGACGAGGGCACGTATGTGCTTGCCCGCGAAATTGCCAAGCGCATTGAAAATGAGCTGGAATATCCGGGACAGATCAAGGTCAACGTCATCCGCGAGACCCGCTGCACCGAGTTCGCGAAGTAAGAAAAAAACAGAGTTTGGAAAGCGGTGCCGTGTTTTGCGGCGCCGCTTTTTGCGTAGGGATGGGGAAGTTGGGGCGCCGATCCAAACCCCGCCAGAAACCTGAGGTTTCTGGACTTTCCGTATTGGATTGCTGCGCAATCCAAGGGGAAAGATTTAGACCGCCGCGAAGCGAAGAAGGGAGTTTGAGGGATGAAATCCCTCAAGCGGGTTTGGGCGGCAGCCCAAATAGGTCTGGGCGATAGCCCAGTGTGTCGAAGAAAACGTAGTTTCAGAGCAGGCCGCAAAGCGGCCTACGATTGAAACGGATTCAAACCGCAAAGGCTGCGGAAAACAGCGGACGCGTCCCGACAAATAGACTTTACGGACCAACACGAAAGGCGAAAAGATGAAACAGGTCATCCATATCTACGGCGCGTCAGGGTCGGGTACATCGACGCTGGGCAGGGCCATCGGCGAAACGCTCGGCTTCACATGGCTGGACTCGGACAACTATTTCTGGCTGCCGACCAATCCGCCGTATACGGCCAAGCGCGGCATAGCGGAACGGCTGAATGCGATGAATCGCGACATTGATGCGGCGGAAAACGTCGTGCTTTCCGGTTCGCTGACGGATTGGGGTGACGCGCTGATGCCGCGGTTCACGCTGGCCGTTCGCGTGGAGACGGATACGCCGACGCGGCTTGCGCGCATCCGTGAGCGGGAATATCGGAAGTTCGGCGAGCGGATTCTGCCGGGCGGGGACATGTACGAAACGCACATGAACTTTTTAAAATGGGCGACGGGCTACGACGACGGCGGACTGAACACGAGAAGCCGCGCGAAGCACGACGCATGGGAAAGCATGCTGCAATGCCCGATTCTGCGGGTCGATGGAACGGACGAAATCGGGCGAAACGTGGAAAAGGTGCGGCGGGCGCTGGAAAAAATGAGGAAAACGGGGTGACTGCGCAGCGGCTTGCGCCGAGGTGGAAGGGAAGCCTTTGGTCTGAGTTGAACAAGGAACGATAACGGGCGGATGGGAGAAAAGTGAAATGAAAATCGAAATTCGGCAAATCGAACATGCTGAGGAAAAGCGGACAATCTGCCGCGCGATTTTGGAAGCCCTGCCGGAGTGGTTCGGCATTCCCGAAGCGCGGGAGGAATACATCCGCGAGAGCGCGGACAGGCTCTTTTTTGCCGCGATGGACGGAGAAAAACCCGTCGGCTTTCTGTATCTGAAAGAGACGGGGCGCAACACGGTCGAGCTGTATGCAATGGGCGTTTTGAAGGCGCGGCACAGGACGGGCGTCGGGCGGGCGCTGGTGGAGGCGGCCAGGCGAGCCGCGCGCGAGGCGGGCTATGCGTTCATGCAGGTGAAAACGGTACAGATGGGAAAATACGCCGAGTATGACGCGACGAACCGGTTTTATCTGGCGATGGGGTTCAAGGAGTTCGAGGTATTCCCGCACCTGTGGGACGAATGGAACCCGTGTCAGGTGTATGTGATGGGGCTGTAACAAAAGGAGAAATGAACATGGAGATTGAAACGCGGCCCGACGCCTATGAGGTGCGGCGGCTGGATGAGCGGGACGTGGACGCGATTTTGGCGCTCTGCGAGGGAAACAGCCTGTTTTATCAATATCATCCGCCGATGGCGACGCGGGAAAGCATTTTGGCGGACATGACCGCACTTCCGCCGAACAAGCGCATGGAGGACAAGGCTTACGTCGGTTTTTTTGAGGAAGGAAAATTGACCGCCGTTCTGGACTGGATCAGCGGCTATCCGACGAAAGAAACGGCGTGGATCGGGCTGTTCATGGTCAGCGCGGAAAGACAGGGGCAAGGCGTCGGAAGTGAAATCATCCGCGGCCTGACGGAAAGCCTGAGGGCGGTGGGGTATCGGGAGATTCAGCTCGGCGTGGACAAAGGAAATCCGCAGAGCTTCGCGTTTTGGAAGAAAAACGGGTTTGAGGTTTTGCGCGAGGACGATTATATCGTGATGAGACGGAAAATTTGAGGAGATGAAAGCATGATTCGGAGGTCTATCCCGAATTTTGTGTAAACGTTCTCCGCGAGTGTAAACAGCAGAAACGGGTATGAGGCGGCAGCGGTCTGACCGATACCGCCTTTTCTCTACCATAACGCCGACGGAACCGGATGTCAAGGACGGCGAAGCCGGGATGCTTGCAGCCTTTACCCTTGACGTCTGGATACGGCGGTGTTATTCGGGCATGCGCTCGGCGAAGTAAATCGACAGATGTGCGTGGATCATGCTCCAGTCCCGCTGTCGTCCTGTCCATTTCTTCGTGATGTCCACCATCGCCAGGTACAGTGGAGATCGTCCGGCTGGCGGAGTGGGACACGATAAAGTCCAATGTCTTTGCAAGAACGGCGATCCGGTTTGTGCAGGGCTTACCGGAAGCGAGACTGCTGAACTCCGTGGTCGTGCCGT
>UQNN01000003.1 GCA_900542445.1 uncultured Eubacteriales bacterium
TATCGCCCCTCATTTCTATTTTATCTTGTTTGTACCCCTTGTACACCGATGTTTAGAATATCTTTTTCTACATTGATTACATTGCTGGCATAATCAATGATATATGTTTGCCTGATTAACTGCTTAACAGTATCTTCGCTGGTGCCCATAAATGCGGCGTAATACTCTTTATGTGCTTGATTTGTTGAAGCGGAACAGACTAATTTTAACTTCTCATACGCTGCATCTGGATCGCGATTGTTATCACTTTTCAGCAAAGATGCTGCTGAATCGATTGGCGCAGCGGCTGTAGTTATTATCAAAAAGTTTGTCCCGTTTAAAATATCTGGAGATTCAGAGATGACATCTAACCATACCTTTAAGGTTCTCCACATATCAGTACTTGCATCTGTTAGATTTCCCTGATGTTGAATGTGGTGCTTTAACTGAATAAGTTGTATTGGTATATCATCTTCACCGAAAGCAACATCGTCAAACTTCTCTATACTTATCTGACAGTCAGAGTTGTCATTACCCAGCAACAAAGCTAGCGCATAGCGCACCTGATACAAATACCCTAGCATTTGTTCGGAAGCCTGATGATTGGACACCTATAACCGTCTCCTCATTTCATTGCTTGAGCATCCTTCGCTGCACGCGAAAACGTCAAGATTGTTAATTTTGACAAATTGTGCTGACCGAAATTCAAAAAAGTTAGTGCTTATATTATAACACAAAAAATCAAAAATACGACATGTTTTTTCAATTTTTTCCTTCTCATCACGAGTCAAAGCTTCTCTCTAGAAGCACATAGAAACTTGTCAGCTTCTTCAGGTAGGACAAAACCCTGTCCATCCACCTTTCAATAGAAAATAGCTTCCATATCTGCCACCTCAATCGAAGATGTCTCGGATTTTATATGTGATCTCAATGCGCATATCACTGCTTCTTGGCTTTTTTATTTATTCGCTATTTGAGAGATTGACTTTTTAGCGCTGGTTTCCTTTCTGATGAATACAAAAGGACACTCGTTGCTGGAGCGTCCCCAATATTGCAAAGCATTTATAAAAAAATAGTTTCGTCAATTTCCTTTATGATATTTTGGATTGCCGTTTCTTCTTTCTTATGCAAATAATTTGGATTCAAATGACTCTTGTTGTATTGCAAATAGGTGTTTTGGCTACGTTCAATTAACAATGCTGTAAAGTATCGTTCCCAGCTAATATATTTCAGACTTTCTATATACGATGAAGGATTTTCAAGAATTTGTTTAATGTCTGTTTCTTTCAACAAATCCGCTTTAAGAATCATCCATTCAAAAGATTCAGGAAGATATATCCTAATCTTCTTAGCTTTTTTTAGTGCTATGATTCTTTCTATCTCTGCTCCAAATGCAGCTCCATCTGCAATAATAAGTGCCGATGAATATATTTCTTTCTTCAAAATTCCAAATATATTGGATTTTCCTTTTGCCGATACACATCGTATTCCTTGACGCTCAAAGCAGTGAGAAAAAAATTCAAATCCGGCATTTGTATCTTCTACAATAACTAAATCAGGTTTATCTTCTATATTCTGTAATTTTTTATAAAGCTGAATAAATTCAGCATATAACCGCTTTGTTCCTTGATAACGATTTCCAGCTTTATTTTTTATTCCATAAATTTCTCTAATACTGTATGGAATATTAAACAGAGAAGCTCTCGTTGCAATTACATAATAATTGCCGGAATTTTGTATTGCTTCTGCAAATTCCTTTGATCGAACAAAAGCTTCACCTTCATCTATAAAAATGATGCTATCTTGAATTTGCGTTAAATTTAACTGCCAATTTTGTGCCGTGAGTACTACGCAAGGCTTGTCGGACACAACGGTTACGCCACTTTGTTTGCCTAATCGCTGATAATCCGAAATCATGTTAATTAGAGTAGTCTTTCCTGTGGCACTATCACCCCGCAGAATTGTTACATTTCGCTCTATCGTAAATCGATAATGCAATCGTCGATTTTGAACAACGATTTCATAACGCCCCTTCATGTATTCTCACCCTCCTGCAACAATAAGCCAGCCGAAAGCACAAGATCTCCCATATTTTTGACAATTTCACCAGTATTCAGAATACGAATTTCAAAAGATTTTTTTCTTTTATCTCTACCTATATCGAAATCCATAATATGATGCAGGTTAATTGTAATATCTTCCTTATGTCGATTTGCAATTTTCAAAATCCACTTTGCACAATTATCGCCACATGTTGAAGCATTAAATATCTTTTGGGGTTCATGATCTATAAGTAATAGAGTTTTTACGCCACCAGACAAACTTGTTACTGGAATAACTCCAAGTGCTTTGCTATTAACCGCCTGCGGGCTTAAAACGATGGCATGGTCTATTTCCTTGATGACTGTGATCGAGAAATCATCTTCAAGCCAACAATCCAGATAGGTATTATTAAAATAAGAAGACGTATCATAAATTGCGTCAGGCATTTCGCCAAAGAAAATATTAAGCATAATTTTCTCCTCTTAGCTATCTTCATATAATGACACACTTCTAAACAACTTCGAAATCCAGTCTCTGCTTTCCATTCTGCCACTAAGGATTTCTTATAATCTCATTATATTCAGAATATTCCCAAAAATCAAGGTGGATATGCACTTAACATTCTATTCAAAAAAACGCCCACATCCTGTGAGCGCTTCATCATTCGCTATTCACTTTCTGTTTCGCACAAGGATATACGCCTTTGATTCGGCGTTAATGGCATGAAACCCGTCTGCTGCCAGATACTCCATCAGACTCGTCTTGGGAATCATGCAGCGCATCCGAATCAGGAAATGCTCCACCTTATCCTTATTGCACCAGTTGAGAATCGTCTGGTGCTTGTAGCCCGTGATTTCCATCACCTGCGGAATCTCCAGAACATCGGGATATTCTTCAAGAACACAGCTCAGGGTTTTCTCCAGAAGCCTGATCGTCGGTTCAGAGTGACAGCGTCCAGACATTCTTTCCGCGCCAATCTTCATTTTGCACAGAAGCGGATTTTCGTCACGGAAGTAGAGGAAATCAACGACATCCGTAATCTTGATGGAATACTTTCGGGTTTTCTTTCCCGTGCAGACGCTCGGAACCAATCCGCTTTCCAAATATTTCTGTGCGGTTTTCTTGGAAACCTTGCAGATTTTGTACAGCTGCTCCTTGGTGATGTATTCGGGGTACTCGTCCAGCACCCATTCATAGTCATTTCTATCATTCATTTTGCCTGTTACCTTTCTTCTCTTTTCTGGTCAACAGCGGGGGTAATCAGGCTGATTTATCTCTCTTTTTTCTCTCCTATGTGCCGTTTTCTCTCCTAAATCTCTCCAAAATGCCCATTTTTGAGCAAATTGGCATGATTCATTCGAACCCTTGACACACCTCGGTTTTTGACCGAAAACAGCCGAAAAATTGAGCTATTGTTCGTGTTTTTATCTTCTCTTAACTTCTCTGTTCTTCCTTTATTTTCCTCGAAATGGTGTTCAACCGACAAAACTCGAAATGCTGTGAGGGTAAAACCTCCTAGGGTTCGAATCCCTAACTCTCCGCCACATCTTCACCTAGTATTGGATACAATCTAGGTGAAGTTCTTTTTTTATCTCAAAAGGCTCAAAAATCCTGTAACCACAGGGCTTTTGAGCCTTTTTTCATTTTAGGGCTGGGGTAAAAATCTTCCCTGCCGATGAGGTTTTCTGGCCAGAATCAGTATTTTCTCTGATTTTGGCCATTTTCATTTTACCCCCTGCCCTGGAACGGTTACACACTGGAACACATAAGAACACACGATTACACACTATCCCACATAGGAAAACGAAATAGAACATCTTGAGAATGAGCAATTGCGGCAACTACTACAGTTTGATATAATACATATGGATGATCACAGAACGAGGAAATAGATATGAAGATAAGTTCTTTTGTATTCATCGTTCAGGCCTCCTCTTCAATGACAATCATCAATTCTTCCATTGCAACGCCCAGAAAGACAGCGCAGCGATATACAATTCTGGCAGATGGATCATACTTTCTTCCTGCTTCCAGATCGCGGATATAGCGTTCCGTTGTATCTGCTGCCACATCCAGTTCGGCTTGTGTTTTGTTCATGGCCTTTCTCAGCATCTGCATCTTCGGACCATCCAGCATTACCATTTCATTCACCTCCCTTCACACAAAAGTATGAAAGAAGGAAAATGTTGGAAAAAAGGCTCCACAGTTCCGGTTTGGAAATATTGTCAGATCAAGGCGAAAAAACAGGAAGAGTCCGCACTATACAGACTCTCCCTATATGGAATATTGAATTGTTTTCGTGTACTATTTACATTTCGGCATTCCACGGCATAAGGCTGTCCAGCAGTTCATGAGAATACCGCCCGTTGGCGCGGGGCATCCGTTCCAACAGGTATTTCAGATATTGATATGGATCCAGACCGTTCGCCTTCGCCGTTTCTACAACGCTGTAGACTGCGGCTCTGGCGGCGGCTCCGTTCGGCGTGTTGCAGAACAGCCAGTTTTTGCGGCCCATGACAAACGGGCGGATTGCGTTTTCATCCAAGTTGTTTGAGATTGGAATCTGTCCGTCCAGCAGGAAGCTTCCAAGGATATTTTTCTGTCCGGTGGCGTAGCCAATGGCCTTGCTTAGCGGCGAATTCCTCAGGGCGTCCACGCTGCTGCACCATGTCCAGAAGGCTTCCAGTATCGGACGGCTCTGCTTTTTGCGTTCTGCATGCCGTTCTTCCGGTGAAAGAGATGCAAATTCCCGTTCCAGCATGAACAGCTTCTCGCAGAACTCAAAGCCTTCCTTCGCTTTGCTTCCCTGCGCCTGTTCGCTGTTCGGAGCGCTGCCAGGAATAGCTTCCAGAAATTTCCTGCGCACATGCGCCCAGCAGCCGCAGCGGGTTCCGCTGGTTACCTTGTTGTACCCGGCATATCCGTCTGTGACAAAGTATCTGTGTTCCTCCGGCACTTCTGCCTTTACAAGTATCATTCCCGGTCTGTTCTCACACTTTCCGCAGTTTTCTGCGCCTGCGCGTTCGCAATCCTTGCATTCATCTGTTCCGTCTTCGCAGCCGCGGCAGGCATAGGTTGCACGGTAATATTCATGAACCTTCACTTGAGCCGGGATATAATCGCATTCCTTCCGGATATATTCCCGTCCGATTTTTTCAAGCGCATGTCCGCAGCGGTGACAGGTCATCTCTTCCGCAGGAAGCTCGTATTCATGAATCTCCACCGGCGGGCCTTCCAGCAATTCTTCCCGGTTGCGCTTCTTTGCACGCTTGTGGGCTTTTACTTCAACGGTATTTTCCGGCACAGACGTCGGATCATTGGCCTTGGCGTCTGCGGCGTCTTCCGCTTCATTGAAGATGCTCAGCTGCTCACAGTCCTCTGGAAGAATATCTCTCTTCTGCTTTTCGCTCTTGCTTCCGAAGTGTGCCTTCTGGAGATTTTTATACATGGCGCTCATGTTTTCCAGCCGGTTCTCCAGATACGATATGTATTCCTTTGCCTCCGGCGACAGCGTTCTCTCGTCCGGGCGTTCCATGCATTTGCCTCCCGCTGTATTTATTCTCATATGCCTATTTCCGACGTGGGATGTGATGAGAAAGTCTATACTCCCGAGTGGTTCCATGCTGTCGCGCAGAGCGAAGACATGAAAGCCTTTGATGCCGAGGCAACCGAAACAACGGCGTATTTCAGAAGCGTCAACGCTACTCGGAATGAGGTGTTAGAGTACAGTGACGCGCTAAAGCAGCATATAACTGACATTGGCATCGATATCATAGATGTTGATTATGATACGAAAACGCATGTCTGGCTTAAGCATGATAATCGGTATTACCGATGCGTCCGTGCACGTCTGACTGATCTCCACTACGATACTGAACCCGATGGACAGCCGAAACGGTATACCGGCACAACATGGGGCTTTCCAGCCATCATTGACTACTCTGAACCGTATACCTACAACCGGCTTTATGAAACAGAGCGTATCTTCAATACCTGGGAAGAGGCCGAGGCAGATATCAGGGCTTTCAGCGACGATGCCATACCGACTGAATTCTTCAATGATATCTTCGGCGATGGCTGACTCGGAGGCTGGTATGCAAGTATTGGCTTTGACAGAAAAGGAAGTATAGAATACTGTTTAAATCAATCTTCCTTGGTTGTCCGGTACTGCGAAGGCGTAACGCCAAATCTCTTTTTAAAGCACTGACTAAAATAATACTGCGAAGCATATCCCGTTTCCTGACTAATTTCTGAGATGCGCATAGTCGAAGCGCTGAGTAGCTTTTGTGCTTGTAGAAGCCGCACTTCCGAAAGATAATCTGAAAATGACACTCCCTTTTCCCGCTTAAAAACCCTGCTCAGGTGATTTGAATTAATGTGAAACGCTTTTGCAACATCTTCCAGGCGTAGCTCAGAGCAAGCATAGTGAGACTCAATATATCTTACAACATCATGGATCAGTCTTGCATGATAGGATGAAGATTGTATATGAATAGCATCTATCAAATCATGACCCAATTGCGAGAATTGATTGATGATTTCTCTTGCATCGCTTTCGGCGCGGATATCCATTAAAAAGTGGTTGATTCTATCCGTAGAGTGATTGCGCATTTCCTTATTATCTGAAAAATAGCTTAAAAGTCTAGCGGCAAAGAGTTGAATGCATGCGATCACTTCCTCTTTTCCACTTTTATAGTGCAACAAAAGTTTTTCAAATCTCTCTATAAACGACTCCAATTGATTATGACTGTGCATCAGCAAAACATTTACCAGATCATTTTCCAGATCGCACAGATAATCTATAGGGATACTGCCGTTTTGCAGGACGGCGGCCTTGCAAGCCTCAAATATCTGCGTCTTTTCGCGGAAATATAAGAAATTGGAAGCAATTGCCGTACTTTGATAGGATATGGAAATCTCCCACAAAGTATCTACCGGAACTCCGATCATGACAAAAACAGAAATAGATGTCTGTTCGCAATGATGCACAAAGTCATTACTGATTTGAAGAATCAAATTATAAAAATCGTCACAGTCTCCGACAGGCGAGAGAACCGCTAAAATTTTATCAAATTCCTGAATAAATTTTACAAAAAATTACTTGCCAAAAAATTTCTGCATATAGTTTTGAAGGCCAATATTTTCTATGAGCGTACGCTCCTTGTCCACGTTTTCCTGACTTGGAAATAACGCCAAGCATATATATGGACCTTGATTTGGTTTGATATCCAGGTAATCCATGTTTTTTGACAGGACAACGCGGGCAGACTCAGGATAAGAATGCAGAAGATCCATATAAAGCTTTGCCTCAAGATAGGGTTTTATATCCTGTAATTGCCGATATAATGCGCGCTCAACTTCGACCGAATCCAATGCCTTTTGAATTGAACGCTGTAAATAAGCATAATCAATGGGTTTTTGTATATAGTCAAACACACCTATTCGAAGCGCCTCCTGCGCATATTCAAAATCGTCGAAAGCGCTGATCAAAATTATTTTAGTCTGTTTATGTCGCGGAATGACATATCTGGCCAGGTCAAGTCCTGTCAGATTTGGCATCCGAATGTCAGAGATGACAATATCCACCTCTTCCCGATTTAAATGGTCAAGTGCAGATTCGGAATCCAAACAAACCGCAGCGATATCGAGTCCAAGTTGCTGAAAATCAATGTTTTGAACAAGTCCATCAATAGAGAGCTGGCTATCGTCCACCAGTAAAACTTTCTTCATATATTTTTTCTCCTAAATAATAATTTTATACCGTATGGTGATTACCGTTCCGCCACCGTTTTGGCTTTCAATAATCATGGGCGGACAATCAGCTTTGTAGGGTAAAAGCCGATAATAAGCATAAGACATGCCAAAATAACAGTTTACATCCGGTGCTCCCTGACGCAAAAAGCAATTCAACGCCTCCAAAACTTCAGCGCGAATCCCACGCCCAGTATCTGATATAATGATGGTAATGCATTCGTCATCATCCATATACGCATGCAAAGCAATGTGCATTGGTGTATGGCGACTGTCAAGGCCATGCACAATACTATTTTCGACAATGGGCTGTAGGACGAATTGGGGAATCAGGCAGTCGGCCGTCTCACAGATATCAATTGACCAATCAAATGCATTGGGATGGCTGATTGCTTCCATTTCAAGATACAGACGAACAATTTCACACTCTTCCTTTAAAGTAATCAACGGTTTATCCAAGCGGAACGACATGCGATAAAACTGCGCCAGCCGGTCAAGCAAGGCGTTCGCTTCATCGCTACGCTTTAGCGAATTGCAGACCTTTATAGAGTCCAACATATTATAGAGAAAATGTGGATTCAGTTTAGCCCGCAAAAGCTGATGTTTTAATGATTCCTGACGATGCGAAGCCTCTAACAACAGATTGACCTGGTAGGACAATTGACGCGCCATCCTTGCAAAACTTAGTTCCAGAAAATCTATTTCATCGTTAATTTCTTCCTTTGTATCAACAGCTTCATACGCAAAATTCAGTCCATGTCTTTCAGAAAATTCTCGCGTAAAGTTACGCACATCCATTGCAATTTGCCGCAAACGTTTGCTAAATCCATAAAATAAGCCGAATGAAATAGCGAAGGAGAGGACCGCCATAATAACTGTAGCGCTGATAAGGCTGCGCACATAGCTGTACAACGGAATATTGAAATACTCATCCCCAACATCGGCAATCAAATACCATGGTGTAGGTGATAATGGCAGAATCAATTTTTGAGCCCTCATGGTATTATCTACTTGTCCTTCAAAGCTTGAATTCATGTACAAGTCAAAATCTGGAAATATACGTCCCAACTGATCTGGGTCCGGATGAGAAATAATTTTCCCCTGAGCGTCCACAATGAAATATTTCAAGTCGTGGCGCGAGGCTCTGCCCAAAATTCCAGAAATATTGCGTTCAAAAACGTCAATGCAGTATAAAAAATCTTTTTCGTTTGTATTGATATTCCGCATCCATCTATAACAGCGCAATACGTCTTTACATACGAATTCCTTAAAACGCATAAATGGATACTGCATGTCAGGTATTAATTCCCAGTTTAAATCGCCCGCTGCTGAAGAAATAATTAATCCCATGTTTTCAGCCTGTTCCATAGTAAAAAAATAGATACCCTGCTGTGAAAAAATTTGTGATTGGTCCACATACAGACTTACTGCATCTATATTGTAGGTATACTCCAGCCATGCCATGGTATTGATAAGATCCGCAGAACTTTCCAGCATATTTGAAACTGTAGGGGATGTATTAATATAGGTTTCATAAGCATATTCCATGCGCCGGGATGCATCGTCCATAGCGGTAAAACGCATAGAAACCGTCGCAGCCAATTGACTAGAACTTTGAATTAACAGATCTGAAATATAATTTTTCCACAGAGGACTAACGATCTGCAAAATAAAGAAGATTAGCAAGATCATGCTGATTATGCTCAATATAAATGAACATAATAAACTTCGTATAAAATACCGACTTTGCAGGATAGAACATCTAATTTTATTGTTCATTCTTATGTCCTCCCTCCGGCTCTGTTCAAAAAATTCTGTAAACGCGACTTTTGTGACGAAGTCAGAGATTTCAAGATTTCGGAGCCGGAGGCCGTTGCCTCCTGATCCGTATTGTTCAGCGCCAACGCAGCCCCCGCCGCTTGCGGCGGCTTGGCCTTGGCAAGTTAGCCGCTGTTCAGGCTCTCGATGGCATTGGTGGTATAAAGCACCTTCCGGGCGGTCTCCGAGGACTTGAACATGGGACTGATTACATCCCAGTTCTCCGCCCAGCGGTTCATACAGCCCGGATATTTCTGATTCCATGCCTTTGCAACAGCTTCCATTCGGGCATGACCGCTCTGCTCGTCCGGTGCGTGATAGATCGTTTTCAGGTCGTTTGCAAACGCTTTTTTGTCTTTATCGGCAACGTATTTGAGCGTATTCCGGACGACATGAACGATGCATCTTTGATACTCGGTCATGGGAAATGCTGCCGCTATGGCCTCCTTGACGCCGGTTAAACCGTCCGCACAGAGCACAAAAACGTCTCGTACGCCGCGATTTTTGAGCTCGTTGAGCACGGCAAGCCAGAATTTCGCACTCTCATTTTCACCGATCGTGATGCTCAGTACCTCTTTGTGGCCGTCCTCGTTGATGCCCAGAATGACATACGCCGCTGTTTTACGAATCACGTTGTTGTCGCGTACGTTGAACACAATGGCATCCATAAATACGATGGGATAGACGGCTGCCAGAGGTCGCTTCTGCCAGGCTTCAATCTCCGGCAGCAGCTTGTTCGTGATCGCCGTTACCATGCCTTCACTCACGTTGAAGCCGCAGATGTCCCTGACCTGATCTGAAATCTGCCGCACGCTCATTCCGCGCGCATACATGCTGATGACCTTGCCCTCGATCTCCGAGATGTCCCTCTTGCACTTCGGCACGATCTGCGGCTCAAAATCACTGTTTCGATCCTGTAGCACGGATATCGGGATTTCTCCCATGCTGGACTTCAGAGCCTTCGGTTTATAGCCGTTCCGGCTGTCTCTGTACTCCGGATCAGCTTCCTCTTGCTCCTGCATTTGCGTGGACAGCTCCGTTTCCAGCATCGCGTTCCGCCCAGCAGGTCTTTGAGAGCCTCCTGAATGTCCGCCGCGGTTTTGATGTCGTACATCTCTACCAGTTGTCCGATGATGTTCCGCTTTTCCTCGCTAAGTCCGTTGTTTCTCTTCCTTGGCATATCATAACGCCTCCTGTGTTTATTCTATCACAGAAAGCCCTTCTTTACAGAAAATTCTGAGCAGGCTCACGTCCTCCTTTGCACTAAATTTTTAATATGCGCCAATATATCCCCTTTTATTATATTACAACGAATAAAGCTTTGCCATACACGCACATCATAAACACAATAAATTATATATTCCAGTCACTATTTTAAATTTTATTTATTTAATATTGGTGATATTGCACATTATAAACGCAATAAATTATATATTCCAGTCATTATTTTCAATTTTATTTATTTAATATTGGTGATATAATCGCATTAACAAATATTAAGGAGGATGGCTTATGAAAAGGTTTGTCTCACTTCTATTGGCGTTTGGTCTCTCTCTAACCCTTATGACTGCGTTTACTTCTGCGTTTGCCTCTGGTGATCCTGTCGTGCTTTATACCGAAAAAAATACCCAAGAAGGCTGGGATGAATACGAACGAAAAATTGAAGAAGCCACTGGCATAGAGATTGAAGCGCTTGCTTTCCCTACCAATCCCGATGACCGTCAGGCCAAGGCAACGACAATTCTTGCATCCGGAGATTCTTCGGTGGATCTGATGTACATCAATGACGAACAGGTAACCGCATTCAAATATGCAGGTTTTCTGGAGCCATTGCAGAATGACGTCATGAATCCTGAAGTAGCTCAATATTTCTCTCCTGACTTTTTGAAAGGCTGCATGGTAGGCGAAAACATCTATTCCGTTCCAGTTTACATGAGTTGCCTGATGCTCTTTATCAATCAACATTTTCTGGATGAACTGGGCATGGAAGCGCCTACCAATTACGATGAATTTGTTGAATTCATCACTAAGGCAAGTAAGCCGGAAGAGGGCATTTACGGCTATGGCGGCGCGTGGGAACGCACGTATGTATTCAATGAAATCGGCCTGTTCATTAATCTGTTTGGCGGCGATTACTTCGATTGGACAAATGAAAAGACCCAAAAGGCACTCAAATTTATGTATGATATGTGTCACGATCTCAACTGTACGCCCATCGATCAGATGGCTGATATCTATGATCCGATGCTGCAAAAATTTTTTGATGGCAAGTATGGCTGCGTATTCATGTGGGGCGGATCATTGAAAACTTTCCAAAAGGCCGGCGTTTACGGCGATGATTTCATCCACATTATCCCAATTCCCACCTTTGAAACCAACGTGACCTATCAGGATGCCATGCATTACGTACTCAACGCCAGTTCCGACAACAAAGAAAATGCCAAGAAAGTTCTGGAATATCTGGTTTCTCCTGAAGGACAGTTGGCTTACACGGACTTCACGGGCTATGTGCCGGCTCGTTCCGATGTACTTTTCAGTGACATTCTGGATCAAGAACCCTACGCTAGCCGTTGCCCCAATGTTCCCGCACTGCGCGAATACTTTGAATCCGGCACCGTATCCCGTCCTCTGGTACCCCAGACTATGGAACATCTTACAGAAATTGGAACAATCTTCCAAGAGTATGTTACTGACCAGATCACTCTGGAGCAGGCCGTTGAACGCGCACAGGCTGCCCATGCGGAAATGGTTCCTTGAATTGAATGAATTTGAAGGGATCACAATCGCCGGCAGAACCTGTAGGATAAGGTAGCTAACTTACCAATAAAGGCGTTTAACGAGAGTACTCATAGTTAGCAAGTCATGCCGGGTATAAGCAAAAATGACTTTCTAAGCTTCTGGCGTTGGGAGTCATTTTTGCATTTCGGGTTTTGTCTGCACTTTGAGATATATTTAACGTCCTTTCTAGAATTACAGGAGGTACCGCTATGTTGAAAAGGAGGCACGGCAAAATAATACTTGCCGCATGGATGATGGTACTGCCCGCACTTTTAATTCGTATGTCGACCATCGTCTATCCTTTTGTGATGACAGTTGTAAATAGTTTTCAAGATCTCAATATTTTTAAAGGTGCAAGCGGTGACTTTATTGGTTTTGCCAATTACGCCAAGTTATTCACCGATGGTAAGCTTCATGCTTCCTTGACGTTCACTGCAATTTTTACCCTTGTCTCCATGGGCTTTCATCTTATACTTGGCGTTGGCCTTGCTTTATTGCTCAATTTGCGATTTAAAGGCAAAAAACTGCTGCGCACTATAGTCTTGATTCCCTGGGCCACTCCTATGGTAGTAATTGGTATTGCAGCAAAATATGGATTTAATGATACCTATGGGTTGATCAATGATTTGATTCGCAGAATTGTGCCCAACTTTCACTTTGGATGGCTAGTGCATGGTTATTCTGCACGTATAGCAGTTATCGCCGTGGATTTATGGAAAAATGTTCCTTTTTTTGCCATTCTCATATTGGCAGGCCTGCAATTCATCTCAGACGATCTTTATGAGGCGGCACGGATTGATGGCTCTGGAAGCATACATAGCTTTTTTAAGATTACATTGCCATTGATCAAGCGTAACATACTCACCACCAGTATTTTCTTTACCATGTGGCGTATGACAAGTTTTGACGTAGTTTATGCCATGACATCCGGCGGTCCGTTTGACTCCACCAGCCTTTTAGCGTATCGTATTTATCAGGAAGCCTTTACCAATTTGAATCTTGGCTATGCTTCCGCCATTGCTATTTTATTGTTCTTGCTAATGGTATTGATGTCCCTAATCAATCTCCGCTTTATATCGAAAATCGACTATTAAAGGGAGGACGTATGCATGACAAAGATCTTAAATCAACGGCGTTTCGGCGCATTTCTTTTGCGCTGGGGTCTCACGTTTCTAGTTGGATTAATCATCCTCGTTCCACTGTATTGGATTTTTATATCTTCCATTACGCCCAGCGAATCTCTCTTTCAAATGCCCATTCAATATTTCCCAAAGAAAATTACCTTCGATAATTACGTCAAGCTTTTCACTAATCTAGGCGTCCTTGAAAAGACCTTTAACACGCTTGTAATATCCTTTGCAGCGCTATTAGGAACCATTATTTTTGGTTCTCTGGCCGCCTATGGATTTGCACGATTCAAGACCAGAGGTTTAAACATAGCAAAGGCCGCACTATTGTTCTCTGCATTGATCCCAGGGATCGTGACTGCCAGACCCTTATATGATTTTTTAAAATCAATGCGCCTGCTGGATACCCTACACGGTCTCAGCCTATTGTATACGAGTGCGCTATTGCCCTTTTCGGTTTTAATCTTAACCAACTTTGTGGAAAATATTCCCTTAACGATTGAAGAGGCTGCAGAAATAGATGGTGCGTCTTTTGTACAAAAAATGTTCTATGTTCTGTTCCCACTAATGCGTCCCGCAGTTGCCACCATTGCCATCATTAACTTTATTCAATGCCTGAACGATCTATTTCATCCATTGTTTTTTGCGGGCAAAATCTCAACGCTAAGTCTGGGAATTGTTACCGTACCTCAGGAATTTACGTATCAGGTTCCTTGGGATTTGATAAGCACCATGGGTTGGTACATCGTGCTTCCCATTGTAATATTCGTCATGATATTCGAAAAAAACATCATGGACGGCATTATGGCGGGCGGCGTTAAACAATGAAAGACTATTTCCACAGAAAAACACAAGGCTATAAATAAGGTGATCATATGATGAATTCTATTTTTCAACATGATGGATCGGTGTCACGAGCGATTACGGCAGAAAATTTATCAGGTAAGCCAGGGGTAGGGGGACAGGCCAGTAGCGAGCTGGGCATCTCCCGTAAAGGTTCTCCCTGCTTGGTCAATGTTCCCTCCGGAGCCACAGTAACCATCGCAGATATCCAAGGCTGCGGTATCATCGAACACATGTGGTTTACCTTGGCAGAAACCACAAAAAGCGGCGACTATATGCTTCGGGACGTGATTTTAAAAATCTATTGGGATAATGAAGAAACCCCTTCGGTGGAAACTCCACTGGGAGACTTCTTTTGTTGTGGATTTGGAAGGCAGACGGCAGTTCAATCTCTACCCATCTGTGTCAATCCAAGAGGCGGATACAACTGTTATTTCCCCATGCCATTCAAAAGCAGGGCACGTTTTGTGATTGAAAATCAACATCCTGGCTGTATTCCCGATCTCTTTTATCAAATTGACTACAGCCTTCATAAATCATTGCCAGAAGAAACCCTATATTTCCACGCACAATGGCGACGGCAAAGGGCAACCAAGCCAACTGAGGATTATGTTATTTTGGATGGAGTGCAGGGGCGCGGAAAATATGTGGGAACCTACTTGGCCTTGACCACATTAGAACGCCATTGGTGGGGAGAAGGTGAGGTAAAATTTTTCATTGATGATGACCAAAAATATCCAACCATATGCGGAACCGGTACTGAAGATTACTTTGGCGGAGCTTGGAGTTTTGGCACAACGGATGACGGAATCGAAAAGACTTTCTGCACACTCTATTCAGGATATCCCTATTATAACAAAAATAACATCGTTTCTTATCCTTATTCCAACAATGATTGTCTGCCCATGCGAGGGCTTTATCGATGGCACATTCCCGATCCCATTCGCTTTGAAAAAGCCCTGAAAGTTACGATTCAACAGATTGGACGCAATCAATTCGGAATGTTTGAGCGTGAAGACGATTATGCTTCTGTAGCTTATTGGTATCAAAACGAGCCTCATACTGTCTTTCCTAAACTGCCTACCATGGCGGAACGTTGGCCAAGATAATGTCAGTGAAATATGAAACGACATGAGAACCCGGCTGGGTTGACATCGTTACAAGCCTAACAATAAAGCTGCAAAAATCATAACCACCCGTTGGACGGGTGGTCAGCCCGTTGACAAAGAAAGGTCAACGGGCAAATTTTTTTGCGAGGAGGAAAAAACCAAAAGGAAAAGAGGTGAAGATGTCGAAATAATATAAAAGGAACAAAGAAAGCAGGTGAGCAAATGCTGAGAGAACGACGGGAGAAGCTGGATATAGTGATACTGGAGCATCTGGTACCAAAGGATCACCTGCTGAGGCGAATACGATGAAGCAGTGGATTTCAGCTTTATTTATGATCTGTGCGCGCCATTATATTGCGCGGATAACGGCCGACCTGCGATAGATCCGGAGGTCATCTTCCGCATGCTCATCGTAGGATATCTGTACGGAATCAAGTCGGAAGCGCGGCTGGAAGAAGAGATCAATTATAACATGGCGTACAAATGGTTCTGCGGACTGGGGCTTACAGAAAAAGCGCCGGACGCAACGACGATCAGCCAGGACCGGCGCAGAAGATTCCGTGACAACAATATCGCAGAGGAAATCTTCAATGAGATTCTGCGCCAGTGCATTGCGAAAGGACTGGTAGCCTTGGGCTGTAAGGATATCGCTTATGAACAGTTGGAGATGATATAAATGAAGTTGCAGCGGATAGTGGTTGATCACTATCGCTCGATAGAGCATATCGAAATAGAATTCCCTGTTGGCAAACCCGTGGTACTATTCGGCCCTAACAACGCTGGTAAATCAAATATCCTATCTGCAATCGATCGTCTGTTGGGTGAGCGGTATCCGACGTATATAGAAATGCTTGATAGTGATTTCTATATGCGTAATAAGGCTTTACACCCCACTTCAACTGTAATGGCAACATTTACATCTCCCTATTACTATGATCGATACGGGAAGCCGTATAGTACGATTGCTGTTACATACGGATATGGCGGAAATCCTAATGAGCATCTTTTACACGATGGTCATGGCCAGAAATTGTTTATTTCCAGCGAAAATCGTTCATCTTGTCAATCCTATTTGATTGATGCAGAACGGAATATACAAAGCGCATTTAATTATAGCAGTAAGTATTCCCTCCTCAGTAAGTTTTCACATAAGATACATCAAGCCTTGAGTTCTGAGCACAAGGAGCAATTGTCCGCTGCTTTTAATGCGATCAAGACTTCATTCGAGGAAACACAGGAGTTTTCGGGTTTCTTTACTGAGTTCTCAGAGGCACTCAGAGGGGCTGTAAAGGGCTTTGTTCATTCTTTGGCGGTTGACTTTTCTGCATATGATCCAAACAATTATGCGAAGTCTTTACGCATTTACGCAAAAGAGGGCGATAACGTCCGCGGTTTTGAAGAGTTTGGCACAGGTGAACAGCAGGTTCTTCTGATGGCTTTTGTAAAGGCTTATATGCAGGTGTTCGCGGCAGAAAACTTTATTCTGATTATCGAGGAACCAGAAGCCCATCTGCATCCATTAGCGCAGAAATGGCTTAAAGAATACATTGTTGAAATGTGTTCATCAGGCATTCAAGTAGTCGTTTCAACACATTCAACTGATTTCATTGATGCTGAGTACCTTGATGGATTGGTGCGTGTCTTCAAGGAAGGCGGTACGACAAAGGCGGTTCAGTTGACCCCCGAAAGCCTGGCTGCTTTCTGTGTCGAAGCGGGTGTACCAGCCAATAGGATCAACGCTGCGAATGTAGTCGATTTTTATGCAACAAAGCTTTTCTCTGACCAGTTAAAAGGTATGTTTGCGGAAACGATCATCTTGGTTGAAGGTGCTACTGAGTATTTTGCAATACCTGAATTCCTTAAACGCTGTGGCTTTTCTTTGGCAGAACATGGAATGGAAATCGTAAATTGCCGTGGAAAAGATGCTATTCCTCTTTTCTGGAGACTATTTAAAGCGTATGGGTTCAATTGCTATTGCATCTTCGATGGGGACGCACAAACAAAGCAAAACGATAGCCTCTTCAACGGAATAATCAATAACGAGCAATGGATAGTAGCACCGGATACTTACGTTGTTAAATTTGGTTATGCTTATTTCGGAAAAGATTTTGAAACCTATTTTCGCGCATCTATGCCCGAATATGCGGAAAAGGAAAAAGAAGCTATTGAGGTATATGGTATAACTTCGAAACCGGGTAAAGCAAAAGCTGTTGCTCAACACTGCGATGACGTTCCTGAATTCATCACTAAACTAAAGAATGAACTTGTTATGGTAGAATTTCTCAGTTAAAGCCCATACAGAATCTAAAGCGCCGCTCACATGAGTGGCGTCTTTTTTGTACGCCGAGGGGGTTCGATTCCCGACTTTCCTTCGCTTATCGCCAGAAGGCAGGTGTCCAATACGCCTTCTGGAATGGAGAAAAAGCGTGACCCAGCAAGAAAAAGAACAGATCTCAAAGCTCCGGGCAAACGGTGCCAGCTTCGGTAAGATTGCTTCGACGCTCGGTATGTCCGTCAATACTGTCAAGTCCTACTGCAAGCGTAACCCTATGTCGACAGACCCGATGCCTGCATCCAAAGCTGTCGTTCATCCCGACCGTTGCCCGCAATGTAATGCTATGCTTGAGCAATCCTCCGGGCATAGGCAGAAGCGCTTCTGCTCTCCGAAGTGCCGTATTGCATGGTGGGCAGCTCATCCGGAGCAGATGACTCGAAAGAAGCTCTTCTCAGTTGAGTGCCAGCACTGCGGAGGCGTCTTCATGCAGTATGGAAGCCGCCCGAGGAAGTTCTGCTCTCGAGGCTGTTATCTTGCCCATCGGTATGGTCAGGGTGGTGATGCTCATGGTGGTTCAAATCTTCTTGCAGCAAGGGCTTTGCCGGACATTTTCCGGAAAGGTATCCTGAGACAGTTATCATTTTCATTACGCACACAGGCGCGGAAGGTAAAATTGCTCTCCGCGCTTGTGTTTTTTACCCCACCACGATCAATACGGTGTATTCTTGAGTTTTGTCAAATCGTTTGAATTCGAGGCGTTTGCATTTATTATCCTCTGGGTGCAAGCCCCGTTTTGCCCTGAAAGCCCTGGATTTTCCACTACTTATATGGTATAGTATTCGTGTTTTAGGGGACTGGCAGGAGGTGGATATATGGCTGCTGCAAAGCGAAAATCCATTGCAAAGCTCTGCATTGCGCTGGGGCTATTCATTCTTGCCGGTTTTTTTCGCCAGCTGGATCGCGTGACCGCGCCGCTGCCCTCTGCCGCTTGCTTTCTGCTGACCAACCTGATCTATATCGGTTTGGCCATGGCGTGGGGATTTTCCATATCGCGCCGAATCCTGCATCGAAACGACCGGCGATGGCTACTGCTGGGCTGTGCGATGGCCGTGCTGTGGCTGTTTCTGCGCGCGGTTAAGTATCGCTTTTTCAGCGACGATACGATTACGCGCTATCTGTGGTATCTGTACTATGTGCCGCAGATTTTAGCGCCGCTGTTCAGCCTGTATGCGGCGCTGCAGCTGGGGCGGCGCGAGGATGATGCGCTTTCTCTCAAATGGCATCTGTTGTTCATTCCCGCGGTGCTGTTGATTGGCGGCGTTCTGATTAATGACCTGCACCAGATGGCCTTCCGAGCCGCTCCGGATGCTGCGACGCTGGAAGCGGACTATACCCACGGCTGGGTATACTATCTTGCCATGACGTGGATTGTCGGGCTGCTGCTGGCAACGGGCATTATCGTTTACCGCAAGTGCCGCATATCAGAAAGCAGACGATACGCATGGGCGCCGCTCTGTGTTTTTCTGGGCGGGTTTATGTTGTGCGCGCTGAGCTTCGCGAATATCTACACCTTTCACAAGATGCCGGAATGCTTTTGCCTGACGTTCGCGGCGTTCTGGGAAAGCTGCCTGCAGGTCGGGCTGTTGCCGATCAATGGACATTACCGCCATTTCTTTTCCGAATCCACCGTCGCCGCGCAGATTGTGGACGGGCATGGAATGCCTGTATACCGCGCAAAAAATGCGCCCGAGCTCACGCCAGATCAGCTGGAAGCAACGGCGCACAAAGCGATTCTCCTGAATGCGGACACGCGGCTTCAGAGCGCGCCGGTGCAGGATGGGCGCGTATACTGGGTGGAGGATATTTCAAAAACCAACCGCATCCGGGCGCAGATGGCCGATATTAATGCGCAGCTCTCGGAGGAGAACGAGCTGATCCGGGCCGAAAACGCGCTGAAGCGCCAGCGCGCGCAGATTGAAGAAAAGAGTCGGCTCATGGATGAAATGATCGCGCTCGTGCAACCCCAGTTGCTTCAAATCAATCGGCTTCTGGAAAAAGAAAGCGCTCAAAATCTGAAACAGGTCTGTCTGCTGGGCGCATATCTCAAGCGCCGGGTCAATCTGGCGCTGATCTGCGATAAGAAAACGACCGTGTCGGCGGACGAGCTGGCGCACTGCATCCGGGAGTCGTTGACTTATCTGACGCAGTACGGCGCTGCCTGTTCGCTGCATCAGGAAGGAAAGGGCAGTGTGAGCAGCCGCGACGTGCAGGCTGCCTATGACTTTTTTGAGGATTGCCTGGAAGCCGCGCTGCCCTCGCTCAGCGCGCTGATGGTGCGCGTGGAATGCGGCGAGCGCCTCTCCATTCGCCTGATGATGGAAGACGCGGCAGGACTCCCGAATACGGACAAATATGGAACGCTGGGGCAACTGATCATTGACGATGCGGACGGCGAATTATGTGCGACGCTTTCTCTGAATCAGGGAGGTGAACGCGCATGAATACACTTCACGCCGGTTTGATGTGCACATTGCTGCTGGTCGGAACGATTGCCGGTCTGTTCGGCTGCATGAGCGCGGTGCGCTGCCATCGTCGTTTTGCGTTCGCAATTTGTCTGGCGATCACTTTGCTGGATTTTGTGCCGCTGGCTGTGCTGCTCTCCAACCTGCCAACAGACGAGACACTCTGTCCCATTCTCTGGACGGCGGCGTTGCTCCTGACGGCTCTCAGCCTTTTTGCGTCGCTTATGCTGTGGTGGAAAGGCAAACGGCAGCTCTCACCGATTTCCATCAAGGAAAGCTGCGACCATCTGCCCTGCGCGCTGTGCTTCGCGTGGGAAAACGGCCAGCCCTGCCTGAAGAACCTCAAGATGGATGAGCTGAGCCATTTGCTTACGGGCGAGGCATTGCTGAACGCGAATACCTTCTGGAAAACGATTGAATCGCAGCCCATCGTCACACTGGAAAACGGCCATACGTGGAGCTTTGCGCGGGTGCGGATGACCATGGCCGGACGAACCGTTTATCAGATCACGGGCACAAACATCACCGAGGAAGCGCGGCTTCAGCATGAGCTGGAAAAGGACAATCTTCGCCTGGAAGCCATGAACCGGCGGCTTCGGCAATATGGGCAGGACGTGCAGGAGGCGACGCGGGAAAAGGAGATCCTGCGCGCCAAAACCCGCGTGCATGACGAGATCGGCCGTGTGCTCATGCAGACTCGACAATTCCTCTCCGGCACACAGGGCGACGCGGAAAGCGTCTGCGCCGCCTGGCGGCAGAATACCCGGCTTTTGCTGGCAAAATATGCCGATGAACAGCATACGGACGCTTTTGAGCAGCTTACCCGCGCCGCGCAGGCCATCGGCGTGACCATTGCGCGCAGCGGCGCATTTCCCCAGGATGGGACGGAAAGCGCGCAGCTGGCGGAAGCCGCCGCCCATGAGTGCCTGACCAACCTGGTGCGCCATGCGGGCGGCACGCGGCTGGAAATTCTGAGCGAGAGAACCGCAGAAGGCTGGAGCATCCGCTATCGCAATGACGGCGATGCACCAGCCGGCCCCATCGTTGAGGGCAGCGGTCTGACCGCGCTGCGTGCCCGAACGGAGGCAGCAGGCGGCGCAATGGCAATCGCCTATGCACCGCGCTTTGAGCTGACGCTGACTTTGCCGCAGGAAAGGCAGGAAACCTTATGAAATATAAAGTCATGATCGTCGAGGATCAGACCATGCCCCGCGAACTGTTCGAGCTGCGGATTCAGACATCGGAGCACTTCGAGTTGGCGCTCTCCATCGACAACGCCGCGCTGGCGGATGTGTATTGCCTGCGTTTTCCGGTGGATCTGATCCTGATGGACGTGGTCACGCGCGACGGCGAAAGCGGCCTGGACGCGGCGGAGCGGATCAAGCACGCCTTTCCGCAGATCAAAATCATCATCGTGACCTCCATGCCGGAATGCTCCTATCTCAGCCGCGCGCAGGAGATCGGCGTGGAGAGCTTCTGGTACAAGGAGGAGCAGCGCGAGAGCCTGCTGGACGTGATGGAGCGCACGATGGCGGGCGAATCTGTCTATCCGGACGCAACGCCGGAGCTTCAATTGGGGCTGGCCAGCAGCTATGCGTTCACCGACCGTGAACTGGAGGTGCTGCGCGAAATGACCGGCGGCGACACCAACCAGGAAATCGCTGAGCGGCTGCACATGTCCGTAGCGACCGTCAAGACGCATATCCTGAATATGCTGGAAAAGACCGGCTTTAAAAACCGCACCGAGCTGGCCGTGCGCGCCCGGGAAAGCGGGCTGGTGATTCTGAATCGAAAAAACTGAATATCATAGCGAAAGAGCTGCCTCCGGGCGGCTTTTTTGTTTTTTGGGGGTGAGAAAAATAGCCGTTTGGTTGATGCGCGGCGCTTTCCTTTTGGGTACACTAAAATATAGAAGGGGGAAGTGCCATGAGAGAGATTGTGGTCAGCATGCAAAACACGCTGCTGTCGGAGGCGGTCGCATGGTCGCTTGCGGAAACGGGAGAATTCCGCGTGGATCAGGTTCTGCCCGGAAAGACAGGCGATACCTTCTCACTCTGCCGGGCCGTGCAGGCGGATATTCTGCTGATGGAGGTCAGCCGTCTGCCGGCCTACACGTTGGAAAACCGACTGAAGCTGATCGAATGCGTGCGCAGGGCGATGCCGAACTGCAAATTCGTGCTGCTGTGTGATGAAAACGGCGATCCGGAGCTGGCGCGCCGGGTGATGATCGTCCGGCAGGATCGATTGATCGACGCTTTTCTCTACGCTTCCGTTACCCCCGCCTATCTGACTGCCGCGCTGGATGCGCTGTGAGAAAGGAGTGACCGCCATGAAAAGACGATGGAAGCGCATTTTCGCCGGATTGCCTGCCGCGCTGACGCTGTGCCTGTGTCCATGCTTCGCCGGAGCCGCACCCCCTGAAGATCTGCCGGCGGTGAAAACCTTCCGGTACGCCACCTCTGGCATGGGCATCGAGGCGTTCAACCGCTATCAGATCAAGGACACGGCGCGTGGCCGCTTCCATAACGAACAATAGAACAGACATGGACGGAGGTGTCGAATGATGAAAAGATCGCTAATCTCGGTTCTCTCCCTGCTGATGCTGGTTCTCTGCATACCCGCATTGGCCGAATCCACCGACTGGAATTATGACGCGAACTACGCCATACTTCGCGGCTATGACGGCGCGGGCGGCGACGTAGTCGTGCCTGCGGAAATCGACGGCTTCACGGTGGACGTGATCGGCATTAACGTGTTCAAGGGCGATACGATCACGTCCCTGACGCTGCCCGAGACGGTGCTTGAGCTCAGGAGCAACGCCGTCGCCTCGTGCGAAAAGCTGACCAGCGTTACGCTTCCCCAGAGCCTTGTGGTCATCAACCGCATGAACTTCTTTAGCTGCAATGCGCTGAGCGAGGTCACCATTCCTGCGAGCGTGCGCTACATCGGCGACACCTCGTTCAGATTCTGCGACGCGCTGCGCAAGATCACCTTCGAGGGCGTGTGCCCGGCGATCGACATGGACTGCTTCAGCGTCCTTCCCGATGACGCGGTGGCCTATGTCCCGGACGATCAGCTGGAGGCGTACACGGCGGCCTTTGAGAACGCTGGCAGCACGGTGAGCGTCCAGCCCAGCGGCAAAAATGCCGTGCTCGTGGAGAACAACGGCTATGTGGAAGATGAGTTCGACTTCGACGCTTCCACCGGCACCATCACCTCCTACAACGGCTACGCCACCTACCTTGCCATCCCTGAGACCATCGGCGGCGCGCCGGTGAAGGCCATCGGCCCTGAGGCGTTCGCGCGTCACGCCTATCTGGCGTTTTTGGAGCTGCCCGAAGGATTGGAAAGCATCGGCGACAACGCGTTCTATAACTGCGAAACGCTGGGCCGCGTCCGCTTCCCCTCCACGCTGAAGACCATAGGCAGCAACGCATTCTACAACGCCTATAAGAGCAGCGTGCTGGAGCTGACGAGCGTGGAGAGCATCGGCAATTACGCGTTCTATTTCGCCGGTCTCAAAGGCTCTCTGGAACTGCCTGAGGGGCTCAAGTCCATCGGCGAGAACGCGTTTGAAGCCTGTACCAACATGGGCGCCAATCTCTATCTGCCCTCGACCCTTGAGTCGATCGGCTCGAACGCGTTCAAGGGCGATTACAACATCCAGTATATCGTTCTGGAAAGCCCGACCGCGCCCATGCTGGGCGAGAACGTCTTCGCGGGCTGCGATTATCTGTACGACATCGACCTGAACGCCCACGGCACCCGTCAGGAGATGCAGCAGTGGCAGGCGTACGTGGACGCGCTGGGGCTTCCCTGCCGCGTCTGGCGCGCGCAGGACCCGACCGCCCAATCGCCTGAGAAGGGCGCGTATCAGTACGAAAACCGCGTACTGACCGAATACACCGGCACGAAGACGCGCATTCACCCCCATCTCACCGTCTCGAAAGAACCGGTAGTCGGCCTGGGCGACGGCGTGTTCAAGGACAGCCAGACCATCGAATACTTCTCCGTCGCTCACAACGACGAGTTCACCACCATCGGTGCGGAGTCCTTCATGAACAGCTCCCTCAGGGAAGTGGATCTGTTCGACTCCGTGACCACCATCGGCGCGCGGGCGTTCGCAAACTGCGCGCAGCTGGAAACGCTGACGCTGCCCGACTCGCTGACCACAATCGGCGAGGGTGCGATGGATGGCCTGACCGGGCTCAAAAAGCTGGTGATCAAGTGCGATCCCGCGCTCATTCCCGCAGGCGCATTCGCCAATATGCCCAATCTGAGCGAAGTGACCGTCGAAAGTGGTGCTATCCCGGCGCATATGTTCGAGGGCAGCGGCGTGACCGCCCTTACGCTGGGCGCGGGCGTGACTGAGATCGGCGAGAAGGCCTTTGCGGGCACAGCACTCAACGCTGCCGAACTGACCAACGTAACCGTCATCGGCGCGGGTGCGTTCGAAGGTTCCGCGCTGGAGCGCGTGCGCCTGAGCGCCTCCGCTTCCGTGGGCGAGAGAGCCTTCGCGAACACAAAGCTGAAACAGCTGGTCATTCCCACCGTCGGCAGCTTCCCGCTTTCCGCCGTCGAGGGCACAAGTGCCGAGCTGCGCCTGCCCACCGACGCGACCGACGATCAGCTTGCCGCGTGGAACGAGACGCTCAAACGCCCGTGGTACGACCCCATGCTGCGCGAGGGCGAGACGAGCAAATTCGTGAAGATGCCCTTCGAGCCGACTCCCGCCGAGAACTTCGAGTTCAATCCGGAAACCGGCCTGATCTCTGCCTATATCGGAACCGATGTGGACGTTGTCGTGCCGCGCGAGATCGACGGCGTGACCGTTGTGGGCTTTGCGAACTACAACGCCTTTCATTCCTGCCAGGACTACACCGATTCCTCCGTGGAGACCAACCGAACCGAGTGGGTGCATCTGCGCACGCTGGTGCTGCCCGAAACGATCAAAGAGCTGCCGGGCATGATGCTCGCCTACTGCCAGCAGCTGGAGACCTTCGTCTGCTACGCGCCCCTTGAGAGCACCGGCGGCAATCAGTTCATGCTCTGCCGCAGCCTGAACAATGTGATATTCGTCAACGGCGTGCGCGAGATCGGCAACTACGCCTTCGACAGCGCGGGCCCGCTGGGCAATCTGTACTTTGGCGAGCATCTCGTGAAGATCGGCCAGCAGGCGTTCAACTTCGCGGGGCTGACCTCATTCGTGGCCGATGCGGAGAGCGTCGAATACGGCGCGTTCACCGAGTGCCAGAACCTGACCAGCCTGCACTTCACCAGCAAGATGAAGAGCTTTGGCGAAAACTGCATCATCAACTGTCCGAATCTGACCGAGATCTGCTTCGACGGCTGCGATCTGACCACGTCCCCCATGGGACTGATGATGAACGTCGCGCCCAAGCTGACCGTACGCGTGCCCGAAGGCATGAGCGAGGAAAACCTCAGGCACGCTCAGAATTGCCAGAGCTGGAGTGAAAACCCCAGCGAGGTTACCGTCAGCACAGAAGGGTGCGCACACGCGCTTCCCGCCCTGCCGGATGTGACCGCGATGTTGCCTGAGCTGAAGCTGGACGCAGGCGTTGAGGCTGTTGCGGTGGTCGCGCCCGATGCGCCCAAAACGACGGCCAAACCTGAAACGATCCCCGAATCCACCGACGCCCCCGCGTCCGAGACCACCGCAGCGCCCGAAAATACCACCGAGGCGCAGGATGCCGCCATCCCCGATGAATATCTGGGCGCATGGTACGGCGTGAGCATGGAAATGGAGGGCGTGTCCTATCCGCTGGCCGACATGGGCATGGATCTGACCATCACAATCGGCGCGGACGGCACGGCTGAAATGCACATGAACGGCGAAGGCGAGCGCATACAGTGCTCGATGCAGGACGGCGTGCTCACAGCGGACGGCGTGAGCTTCGCGCTGCAAGACAGCATGCTCGTCGTTTCCGAGGACGGCATGACCATGACGCTGAGCCGCGAGAAGCCCGAAGCCTCGGCTGCGTCCATACCGGTCATAGACGAGAGCGCCACAATCGACGATCTCAAGGGCGTCTGGGCGCTGGCGCACGTCACAATGGACGGCGTAACGCTGCCCGCAGAGGCCGCGGAAATGGCCGGCGATACGCTGGTCGTCTACGGCGACAGCTGCGATCTGACGCTGCAGGGCATGACGGTGGACGGCCTGACCTGCAGCATGGACGGCTACGCGCTGCTCATTTCCATACTGGATGGCGAGGCCGCCGCCACTCTGCGCGAAGACGGCACGCTCTGTCTGGAGATGAGCGACGTTACACTCTGGTACGAGCGCACCGGCGACGCGCCCGAAATCACCGCGGAGCCCGTTTCTGAGGCCACATCCGAACCGGCAGCCATGCCTGAACCCGCCGCCAGCGGCGCTGAAGCCATGATTGGTAAGAAGTACGTCATGACTGACGCAGATGTGAACGGCTACAACATGACCGCTGCGCAGATGGGGAATTTGGAATACTCCATTTTGCTCCAGGAGGACGGTACGGTGACCTTTGTCATGGCGGGCTCAGACATTCCCGGCCTGACTTGGGCCTACGGCAGGATTCCCACGGAGGCAGGCGAGACCGATGGCATCGTCATCGACTATTACACGCAGGCGCTGAACCTGGCGTCCACGGAGAAGGGCTTCGACATGGATTACTTTGGCTCCATGCTGATGCATTTTGCTCCCGAAGACTCCGCTCAATAAGCGTTTTTCCTCCCGCGCCGCTGAAAATGAGCGCGGCGGCGCGGTTCCCTTCGAGCTTTGATTCTCGCTGAATATTGAAGAGGAGGATTTTCTCATGAAGAAAACCATCGCATTTTTGCTGATTGCGCTGCTGACGCTTTCCTTTTCCGCCGCCCTCGCCGATTCCGCTCCGAAGAGCAAGGAGGATCAGATGGTCGGTCTGGTGAAGGGCTTTCTGGAAGAGAATGAATTCCCCTATGAATACGACGACTATACGTTTACGGTGCCCTTTGCCGTCGAGAACTCGATGGAATATGTCTACATGACGGTTTACATCTACGACGACATGCTGGCCGTGTCCGCGGATGCGCCGGTACAGGGAACTGGGGATGTCTTTGAAAAGATGGCGGTATTCGCCGCACTGGCCAATAACGAGATCTACTATGCGCAGTTCCGCGTGGAGCTCGACGCAGACAAGGTCTACGTCTCCTGCCGTTCCTGCAATCTGGTGGAGGACGTTATCCCCGGAGAAAACGAACTGTTTTATCTGTTCGCCATGCCGCAGAGCTATATGGAGGACTACGGCGACGGCATCCTAGCGGTGCTCGACGGCGGCGATCCCTACAAGGCGTTTGAAGCCTGTCAGGCGGCGGTGGATGCGCAATGATGAACAGCACGAATCCATATCTGACTGCAAAGGCCTCCGCCAGAAAAAAAACGGATCCCCTCGTTGCGCTGGTCTGCGCCATCTTTGCGGCAGCGACCGCATCCTCGACGGTCAAGATGTTTTCGCAGGGGAAAACGCTGGCCGGCGTGATGGGTATTCTCATATTCGCCGCGCTCGCGACGCCGATCTTTCGCATTCTTCGCCGCGCATACCGCAGGGCCTGCGCGCACCGCATCGCGGGAGTGCTGCTCCCGCTGACGGAGGAAAGCCTGACCTTTGAGCGGCTCGGAACCGTCCTCTCCTCCGGCAATGCCCTTGAGCAGCTCCAATCGCTCATCGGCAAAGGATACCTGCAGAATCTGAGGATCGACTCGGAAAATCGCACGGTAGGACTGTATATACCCGAGGGCGCTCTCGTGCAGTGGGTCTGCGCAAGCTGCGGCGCGAAAAACCGCGCCCGAAGGGGTGGCCCCATGCGCTGCAAATACTGCGACCAACCGCGCGGGCAATGACGGAATACTGGGCCTAAGGCCGCACCGCCAAATTCGGCGGCGCCTCCGGCACTGTCTTTTCCGCCGCCTGCGGCATGCGGATTCCTCGTTTTGCATCCAATAGGCCTTCGAAATCTGCATTTGCATTCGACAAAAAAAATCGCCATCCGGTAGCCGCATTTGCCTGCCTTAACGACCTGACGAAAGGAAGTGCCGCCGAGTGCACGCGGCGCGGACGGAATCATTTTGAACGAAAGAAGGACGAGCCATGAATACTGTCAGTTATAATTGCCCATGCTGCGGCGGTCCGCTCAAGTTCAGCGGAGAAAGCGGCAAGCTGGAATGTACCGCCTGCGGCAACCATTACGAGCCGGAAGCGCTGGAAATGATGACTCCCGATGAAAGCGGCGACGAGATCACCTTCGCCAACGACGCCAAACGCTTCGACACAGGCGAGGCGGGCATGCGGGCCTATCTCTGCAAGAACTGCGGCGCAGAACTGATGGCGGATGAGACCACCACCGCCGCCGAATGTCCGTACTGCGGCAGCCCCACGATCCTGCCCGACCGCATCGAGGGCGGCGTGAAGCCGGAAAAGGTGATTCCCTTCGTCGTGACGAAGGAGCAGGCGCAGAAGCAGTTCGAGGACTACTTCAAGGGGAAAAAGCTGCTGCCCAACGTCTTTCTGAACAGCCGCAACCGCATTTCGGAGATGCGCCGGCTGTACGTTCCTTACTGGCTTTTCAGCTGCGACGCGTGCGCCGATATGGTGTACGACGCGGAAAAGGTCCGCACGGAGCAAAAGGGCGAGTGGGAAATTACCCGCACGAAGCACTACCTTGTGCGCCGCAAAGGCGGCATGCGCTTTGAAGACATTCCGGTGGACGGCAGCGTCAAGATGGACGACAAGCTCACCGAATCGCTTGAACCCTACGATTTGAGCGCCGCGATTCCCTTCCAGAGCGCCGTTCTGGCCGGAGCCATGGCGGATCACGCGGACGCGGACTGCGACGCGTGCGAAAAGCGCGCCGTGGAGCGTGTGGAGCACAGCGTCGAACAGACCATGCTCGACACCGTGAGGGACTATGACACGGTCAACGAGCGCAACAGGCGCATCACTACGGAGCGCGGCAGTGCGACACCCGCGCTGCTGCCTGTGTGGCTGATGACAACCGTAAAGGAAGGCAAAACCTATACCTTCGCCGTCAACGGTCAGACCGGCAAGCTGACGTGCGACGTGCCCGCCGACAAGAAGAAATCCCTGCTGTGGGGCGGCGGCGTGTTCGCCGGAATCCTTGGCGTCGCCGCGCTGATTCTTGCGCTGATGGATGCGCTGGGCAGCGGTTCGCTGCTGATCTGCGCGGTGGTTGCGGCCATCATCGCGCTGGCGGTCGTCGGTGCGCTGAAGGGGCAGCTGAAGCAGGCGGCGCAGCAGAGCGCGGCGGGCGGCTATATCCGGGAGGGGTCCTTCCGCCTGGATGTGAACGCCGACCATTTTCTCTATGAAAGCACGACGAAGCGGAAGATTGAAAACAACACGCAGAAAAAATAACAGGAGGAATCGCTATGGGATTGATTGCGGCTGCATGGAACGCGGCGGGCGGCACGCTGGCCAGCCAATGGAAAGAGTATTTTTATGTGGATTCCCTGCCGGACAACGTGCTGGCGACGAAAGCAGAGAAAAAGGTAAAAGCCCGCTTCGGCGGCAGCCGACGTGAGGACGACAACGTCATTTCGGACGGCAGCGTCGTCGCCGTGGCCGACGGCCAGTGCATGATGATCGTGGATCAGGGGAAAATCGTCGATTTCTGCGCCGAGCCGGGCGAGTATGTCTTTGAACAGGGCGGCGAACCCAGCATCTTCTACGGGCCGTTCAATGGCGAGAAGATGAAAGCCGTTTTGAAAACCACCTTCGACCGCCTTTCCTTCGGCGGTCAGGCCGGCAGGGATCAGCGGGTCTATTTCTTCAACACCAAGGAGATCCTGGGCAACAAATACGGAACGCCCAGCCCGGTTCCCTTCCGCGTGGTGGACGGCAATATCGGTCTGGACGTGGATATTTCCATTCGCTGTTTCGGCGAATACAGCTATCGCGTGACCAACCCGATGCTGTTTTACACCCATGTCTGCGGCAATGTGGAGGGCGACTACACGCGCGAGCAGATCGACAGCCAGCTCAAAAGCGAACTGCTGACTGCGCTTCAGCCCGCGTTCGCAAAGATTTCCGAGAAGGGCGTCCGCTACAGCGCGCTGCCGGGGCACACCACGGAGATCGCCGCCGCGCTCAACGACGTGCTCTCCGAAAAGTGGGCGAATCTGCGCGGCGTGGAGATCGTGTCCTTTGGCATAAACTCCGTCAAAGCCTCCGAAGAGGACGAGGCGATGATCAAGGAGCTGCAAAAGAACGCCGTTTTCCGCAACGCGAACATGGCGGCGGCGCATCTGGTGAGCGCGCAGGCGCAAGCCATGCAGGACGCCGCGAAAAACCAGGGCGGCGCGTTCACCGGCTTCATGGGCATGAATATGATGGCCCAGCAAGGCGGCGGAATCAATGCGGCACAGCTGTTCCAGATGGGCGCGCAGCAGCAGGCGCAGGCTCCGCAGCAGAGCGCGCCGGTTCAGCCGGGCGCGAACGCCTGGAAGTGCGCCTGCGGCGCGACAGCCACCGTCAAGTTCTGCCCAGAATGCGGCGCGAAAAAGCCCGAACCCCAGCCCGCGGCAGGCTGGACGTGTTCCTGCGGCGCGGTCAACACCGGCAAATTCTGTTCGGAATGCGGCGCGAAGCGCCCGGCAGGCGCGCCGGTCTACCGCTGCGACAAGTGCGGCTGGCAGCCCGCCGATCCGGCGCATCCGCCGAAATTCTGCCCGGAATGCGGCGATTCGTTCGACGAGAGTGACCGTGTATAATGAATGCCGATCTGCTTTTACGCTGTTCTGATTATGGAGAAGGTAAAAGAACGAATGCTCCAACGCAATTAACAGTGCGTCTTATGCTCATATAGAAAGCTGTGGATGCTCCGAACGCTCTAAACCACTTGCTTCTCAGCCTGCGATTGTTTTCGCAGGTTTTTTTGTCCGCTTTTCTTTGTCAGGCAGGCGTGTTTCTTTCCGCTTTCAGGCCCCTGCCGGGTTTTATAAAAGCGAAGAAAGCGCCGTACAAAGACGCCAATCTGGTTTATCCTTATAAAATGGACGGCGATGTTCTTCCTGCCCATACGGAGCAGCTGCGCTGCGACTACGCAAATATCCCCGTACCGTTTTGAAAACATCTGCAATCGAAGAAAATATCTGATTTTCCGTTCTTTTGGGAATCCTGTTTTTCCTTTGTTTTCAACAGTTTCTCCACAGATATTTCCCTGTTTTCAACAGCTTTTCCCACAATGTTATCCACATTATCCGATATTTTCGGCCTTTAAGCGTGAAAGATCCCCTTCGCTTTTCCCCTCAGGATCTGCGGGTTTGCACGCTTTTAGGGCGGTTGTTTTTTCCCTGTTTTGCACAGGCTGTCCACAGGTTTTCCCACATTGCCCACAGGTTTTCCACAAGTTTTCCCCATTCATAGCAAAACCCGGAGACGTTCAACGCCTCCGGGCTTTTTTTATCCACAATCAGTAATTCGTGCCATAGAGCTTATTCTGGGTATTCTTGCCTGCGATGCCGTCCACAGAAAGCCCCACGTCCTTCTGATAAGCGCGCACCGCGTCATACGTCCACTTGCCGTAAATGCCGTCGGCGGTGCGGACATAACTCTTATACCCCGCGTCGATGAGCGCCTGCTGCAATCTCTTCACCGCGTCGCCCTTGCATCCCCAATACAGCAGACGATAACCGGTGCTGCTCGACGACGAAGAGGACGAGCCGGACGCCGGACGCGCGGAAGACGAATAGAGGAGCTGCTGCGTGCCGGGATCGGCAACGCCGGTGACGGCCAGGCCGTTGCGGCTCTGGAAGCTGCGCACGGCGCGATAGGTATTGCTGCCGAAGTAGCCATCCACAGAACCGCTGAGGTAGCCAAGCGCTTTCAGTCGGCGCTGAAGCGGCACAACATTGGCGTTATAGCGATTGGAGCGGGAAAGCGTATCATAGCTGTCCGGAGAATAGCCGGAAGCCGCCTTCGCCTGCGACGAATAGAGCAGCTGCTGCGTCGCGCTATCGGCCTTGCCCGTAACAGCCAATCCGTTGACAGACTGGAACCAGCGCACGGCGCGCTGCGTGCCGCTGCCGAAGATACCATCCACACGGATGGTATAATAGCCCAAATCCTTGAGACGCTGCTGGAGCGTGTAAATGAGCGCCATGCCGCGATCGCCGCGCACCAGCGTCGGATACGTCTCGCCGCTCTCCTGATAGCCGATTGCGCTGACAGAGTAGAGTTCTTTCTGCGTCAGCTTGCCGGCCATGCCGTCCACACTCAGACCGTTGGCAGATTGGAACAGCCGCACGGCGGAAACCACGCTGTCGTTATAATAATTCGTCGCGGAAATCGGGTAACCGAGTTCAGCCAGACGGCTGGTCACCGCATACACGCCGTCGCCGCGGCTGCCGCGCTTGAGCAGGGTGTAATACGGCGTGCCGCCGACCGTCACATCCACAGTATAAGAGAGGGTGTTGCCCGCACCATAATACACGGTCAGCGTGAGGCGCGTGCCCTGTCCATAGGTATGCGGCAGGGTGAAGCGGACAATGCCGCGGCTGTCCGCAACGAGCGTCTGCTCATAATCGTCAGCTTTGAGGTGAACGGTTACGCCCGCAGTCGTCTTGGCGACGACGGTCAGGCTGTTGTTGTAAACCTGATCGACATCCAATGCGGGCTTGGTCGCCGTGCCCGTGACGACAAACGTGCCCTGCATGGTCACGCGGCTGGCTTCGTCGCCGACGTATTCCGCGCTGACGGCGGTATACGTACCCGCCGTGCGTTCGAGCTGCACGGTAAACGCGCCGTTCGCGTCGCTGGTGACAATCGCGCTGCTGCCGCCGTCCGGCACGGTGGAAATCGCAATACGCTCATTCGGTTTGGCCGTGCCGCTGACCGTGAGCTTGTTTTCGCCCGGCGTCACGCCCGCGATGGCGATGTTTACATTCTGCTCGGTCACGTTCAGGTTTTCAATCACCGTCGCGGATACGCCCGCCTGAGACGGCGCGTAATCGACGGAGACGGTATACGTGCCCGCCGCGAGATTTTCAAAGCTGACCCTGCCGACGCCCGCCGCAATCGCGCGTGTATCTCTGATCTGGCCATTTTGCAGCAGAGAAACCGCGACATTCAGCGGGCTGGCCGCCGTTACGTCCACGTCGATGCGCTTCACGCCGGCCGCCGCCGTGGCTGTGATAGCTTGCGCAACCGCCTTATTTTCAACAGTCAGGCCGGTAATCGTCTTGTTGCCCGCAGACGAATCCGCATAAGCGATCACCAGCGTGTATGTACCCGCTGCAAGCTCGGTGAACGTCGCCTGGCCGCCGACGATTTTCGCCGTCTGCGCCTTGCCCGCCGCGTCAAGCAGCGTGGCCACCATGTCCTTATCCGCAGCGTTGGTGACCGTCACAGACAGCGTCTGCCCGTTGACGGAAGCCGTCGCTTCAATCTGAGAAGGCGCGGGCGTCGGCGCGCCCGCCGCCGTTACATCCACGCTTCCGGTATACGCCTGAACGTTGAACACAGGCGTGGTGTAATCCACCTTAACCTTGTACGTGCCCGTAGCGAGGTTTTCAAATTTGGCCAGGCCGCCGCCGTTTTGCAGCGTCTTGACCTCCGTGCTGCCGTCTGGCTTGGTGAGCGTGACCGTCAGTTCCAGCGCGCTGCCGCCGTATACATCGACCTCCAGCGTGCCTTCGCCCGCATACAAGCCGACGGTAAACGCGTTAGCGGTCGGCTGAGGCGTGGGGCTGTCGCTCGGCTTCGGGGTAATTTTCTCCGCCGGCGCGCTGCTCTCCGTCGGCTTGGGCGTAATCGCTTCGGACGGCTTGGGCGTCTGCTCCGCTGCGGTGACGGCAATATTTTCCTGCCACGCGGATTCCTTTTCCGTAGGCGATTTGACGTACTGCGCGATCACGGCATACTGCCCGGCTTTCAAGCCCGTAAACTGAACGACCGCGCTGCCCGACGCGGACAGCGTAACCGTCTGCGAAGCAACGTCCTCCTCGTCCATCGTCGTCAAATCGACCGTCACATTCTGCCCGACCGTGCCCGTCAGTTCGACCTCCAACGTACCGTTGCCGGGGGTAATGCGCGTCAATTTGAGCGCCGCGCGGGTCGGTTCGCTCAGCGTGGCCTCCATCAAGGCGATACCCGTATCCTCCGCCAAAACAGCAGGTGCAGCGGAAGCGGCAAGCAGGCACACCGCCAATGCCGTCGCGATTTTACGCTTCACTGTATTTTGATCCATCCTGATTCCCTCCATGACGAAAATCCCTTCAAACTCTATGGCATCATCTTATCACTTTTTCCGAGATTATGCAACCGACGACGCCTTCATGCGGCCTTTGCATACAGGACGAACAAGCGCCCCCGTTTCTTCCCGATTCATGGAAATTTTTATTGATTTTACGCTTCTTCCCATGTATGATGGAGAAAACGGACATCCTTTTTCAGGCGAATTCTTTCCAGAGATTTCCAGGGAGGCAAATTATGGAAAACAATTTCCGCGCCATCGGCGCGACAACCTTTCTCGCCCCGATTCCGGCTGTGATGCTCTCCTGCCGGGGCACCGAGCCCGGCTTTGACCGGGACAATCTGATTACCGTGGCCTGGGCCGGCGTCGTCAACAGCGATCCGCCGATGGTAAGCGTCTCCATCCGCCCTTCGCGCCACTCCTACGCGCAGATTCTGCAATCCGGCGCATTCTGCCTGAATTTAATCGACCAGCCTCTTTGCCGCGCGGTGGATTTCTGCGGCGTCAAAAGCGGGCGGGATATCGATAAATTCGCCGAAATGCGCCTGCATGCCCGCGAAATCGAGGGTTTTCCCGCGCCGGCGCTGGATGAAGCCCCCGCGTTTCTCTGTTGCCGGGTGAAGCAGCGCATTCCGCTTGGCTCACACGACCTGTTTCTGTGCGCCGTGGAGCAGGTCTATGTGAAGGACGCGCTCTTTGACGCAGACGGCAGCCTGCACATGGGGCGCGCCAATCTGGTCAGCTATGCGCATGGGGAGTATTTCCCGCTCAAGCCGCGCCCGGAAGGTTTCTTCGGCTATTCCGTCGCGCGGGAAGACGTGCTCCGCCGCCGACTTGGCGCGCCGAAACCAGCCGCGCGCCGCACGCCCGGAAAACGGAACGGCAGGCGCTGAATTTCCCCCATTTTTCTCCATTTAAAGAGGAAGTGAACGCATGACCACCAGAGAACTGCTCTATATCAAGACCATTGCCGACGAGGGCAGCATGACCCGCGCCGCGCAGAAGCTGTTCGTCACCCAGCCGTCGCTGAGCCATTGCGTGATGAACATCGAGCAGCAGCTCGGCACGCGGTTGTTCACGCGCACTTCCGGCGGGCTGGTGCTGACTTATGCGGGCGAAAAATATTACCGCATGGCCTGCGAAGTACTGCGCGTCTACGCGGCGTTTGAATCCGAAATCAGCGAAGAGCGCGCGCTGGCTCAGGGCCGCGTGACCGTAGGCATCACCAATTATCTGGCGACGACGCACCTGCCGCGGATGCTGCCCGCGTTCCACAGGGAGCATCCGGGCATCGAAGTGCGCATCTGTGAGGAGACGACCGATCAGGTGGAGCGCAGCCTGCTCAGCGGCAGGCTGGATTTTGCCATTCTGCACACGGGGCCGGACGACGGCGTGACGGGCAACCCGGCGCTGGAATTTGAATCGCTGACGCGCGACCCGTTTCTCATCGCCGCGCCGCCCGACACGCATTTGTCGGCCTTGGCCAAGCAAAAAGAGGGCGCGCCCTATCCAGAGCTTGATCCAGCGCTGCTGGGCAACGAACCGTTTCTGATGGTTTCACCCGGACAACGCATCCGGCAGATTACGGATCGTGTGCTGGCCGAAGCGGGCGTAAAGCCGAACATTGTGCTCACCAGCCGCAATTATGAGCTTTTGCGCCGCCTGACGGGCGAGGGCATGGGCTACATGCTGCTGCCCAGCCGCTACATCGGTCTGCTTGGCGGCGAAAGCTATCGCCCCGCCTATTACATGATTCCACCCAAATACCGCGCATGGTGGGCATTAAGCGTTGTGCGGCTGCGGGAAGCGTATCTTTCCCGCGCGGCGCAGGCGTTTTTAGGGAGTTTCAAGGCGCATCTGGCCGAAGACTCGCCGTGAGAAACGATGGGGCTTTGCCCCAAACCCCACCAAGAACCTGAGGTTCTTGGATCACCCATTTCGCTTCGCGCATGGAATCCGAAACTGCTATAAAAAGAATTTATGACAGATATGATTATTAAGTATTTGTCTATACTCTGTGCATCGTATATAATAAAAACATCAAAGAGATGGCGTCTTTTTCCACATCTCCGGAAACAGAAACAGGATCAAACATGAAAGGGGATTTTTCCATGGTAAAGCTCTACGACGGCGGCGTATACCTCGTCAACGGCCGTGAAATTGTGACTGACGCGGCGGCGCTCCCAAGCAAATGCGGCAGAACCGTCACAAAGGAAGAAGCCGAACAGGGCACGATTGCCTATGGCATTCTCAAGGCACACAACAAGAGCGGCGACATGCAGAACCTGCGCATGCGCTTTGACAGCCTGACCAGCCACGACATTACCTATGTCGGCATCATTCAGACGGCGCGCGCCTCCGGCATGAAGGAATTCCCGATGCCGTATGTGCTGACCAACTGCCACAACAGCCTGTGCGCCGTCGGCGGCACCATCAACGAGGACGATCACATGTTTGCCCTCTCCGCCGCGCACAAGTACGGCGGCATCTATGTGCCGACGAACATGGCCGTCATCCATAGCTACAACCGCGAAATGATGTCCGGCTGCGGCCGTATGATCCTCGGTTCGGACAGCCACACCCGTTACGGCGCGTTGGGCACGCTGGCCGTCGGCGAGGGCGGCGGCGAGCTGGCCAAACAGCTGGTGGGCCGCACCTACGACGTAGCGCGTCCGGGCGTGGTCGCCATCTACCTGACCGGCAAGCCGCGCGACGGCGTCGGCCCGCAGGATGTGGCGCTCTCCATCATCGGCGCGGTCTACGCTAAGGGCTATGTGAAGAACAAGGTCATGGAGTTCGTCGGCCCCGGCGTAGCGAACCTGCCGATTGAATACCGCAACGGCATCGACGTCATGACGACCGAAACGACCTGCTGGTCCTCCATCTGGGAAACCGACCAGAACACGAAGGATTATCTGACCATCCACGGCCGTCCGGAAGCGTTCAGGGCGCTCAAGCCTGCCGACGTGGCGTATTACGATGGATGCGTATATGTCGATCTCTCCACCGTGGAATGCACCATCGCCCTGCCGATGCACCCCAGCTACACCTACACCATCGCCGAGCTGAAAGCCAATGCGGCGGATATCCTGCACGAGTGCCAGGAGAAGGCCAACGCGCAGATCACCGGCGCGAAGCTCGACCTGATGAGCAAGATTCGCGGCGGCGAAATCTGGGTCGATCAGGGTCTGGTCGCGGGCTGCTCCGGCGGCACGTTTGACAACGTCTGCGCAGTTGCGGATATTCTGCGCGGCCACAGCTGCGGCAACGGCGAGTTCAAGATGAGCGTCTATCCGGGCAGCATGCCGGCATATATCCAGCTGATGAAGAACGGCGCGCTGACCGACATCGCTTCCGCAGGCGCGATCATCCGCGAGTGCTTCTGCGGCCCGTGCTTCGGCGCCGGCGACACCCCGGCCAACGGCGAGTTCTCCATCCGCCACACAACCCGAAACTTCCCGAACCGCGAGGGCAGCAAGCCCGGCGAGGGGCAGATGTCCGGCGTGGCGCTCATGGATGCACGTTCCATCGCCGCGACGGCGATCAACGGCGGCCGCCTAACCGCCGCAACGGATCTGGATGTGACCTACACCCATCCGCAGTATTTCTTCGATGGCAGCGTGTATGAGAAGCGCGTTTACAACGGTTATGGTAAGGCCGAGCCGGAGCACGAGCTGCGCATGGGGCCGAACATCAAGGATTGGCCGGAACAGCCCGCGCTCTCTGACGATCTGCTGGTGAAGGTGGTTTCCTACATCACCGACCCGGTGACGACGACCGACGAGCTGATTCCGTCCGGCGAAACCTCTTCCTACCGCTCCAACCCGCTGCGTCTGGCGGAGTTCGCGCTCTCCCGCAAGGACCCGGCATATGTCGGCAACGCAAAGGCCGTGCATGCTGTCGAAGTCGCACGCGAACAGGGCGAAGCGCTCCCGGATGATGTAAACGCCGTTTACGCGGCGCTCACCAAGGCGGGCGTCGCCAACAAGCCCGCCGAGACCGTCATCGGCTCGACGATTTACGCCAACAAGCCGGGCGACGGTTCCGCCCGCGAGCAGGCCGCAAGCTGCCAGCGTGTGCTCGGCGCGTGCGCCAACATCGCGAAGGAATACGCAACCAAGCGCTACCGCAGCAACTGCATCAACTGGGGCATGGCGCCGCTGCTCACCGCCACGCCGGAGGATTACGCGTTGGGCGACTGGGTATTTGTGCCCGGCATCCGCGAAGCGATCCTCAGCGGCAGACAGGCGTTTGACGCGTATGTGGTCAAGGCCGACGGCAGTGTGAAAAAGACCTCCGTTTCCACCGGCGCGCTGACCGAAGACGAACGCCAGATTATTGCGGACGGCTGCCTGATCAACTATTACCGCAATCACTGATTTCTAAAGTTATTTATCAGCCTCTTTTGATACAATTTGTGTAAAAATACAGCTCCTCTCATGCAGGGGAGCTGTATTTTTATGCGCTGTCATACTGTCTCTGGCAGTCATCTCAAAGAGGAATTTTTTGTAACCCATTCCAAAAACGTTTTTCTTAACAATCTTGTTTTAAAACGAATGTTCTTTTATTTTCCTCTGTGAAGAAACCCTCTGCGAAATTGACTGAAGAAGTTAAAAAAACCGGCCCTGGTTTTTCCCCAGGGCCGGATGAATTGTGGATAAGTCAGGTCAAATCTTCCAACCGTTTTGCCGTCAATCGTCTGCGCGGCTTGCGCAGCGGATCAAAGACGCAGATCGCCGAATATTCGCAGTTCTGACAGGCATTGAACGTTTCGCGTTCAACAGGGGAATCATCAATTTCGCCCGCGTAAATTTCATCCGCCAAAGCCGCCGCCTTGTTTCGCGCAAAGGTCAGCAGTTTTTCCATGCCTGCTTCATCGACCATCGACGCGGCAAACCGGCCGTTCGGCTTTCCATCTTTCGTGACCATCGCCGCCTGTTGGCCGCCCTGCGCGCGCAGAATCGTCACATCGCTGAGCGATATTCCGCTCAACGCCAGCTTTTTGGCGATCTGCCGTTCCACCTCTTCCCGAATGCGTGATTCGGTCTGCACCGTCGGATCGGCAATCCGACAATAGAAAAAACCCGCCGCGTGCGAACCCGGCACGCGCGCCAGCGCCGCCGCCAGATACAGCAACAGTTGAAGCTGCAACCCCCAGTAAACAAGCGTCGGATCAAATTTCCGGCTTCCGCTCTTATAATCGATGACGCGCAGTCCACCGCCCGTCATCACATCCACGCGGTCAATTCGCCCCTGCAAATAGACGAATGTGCCGTCGCCCAATTCGAGCACGATCGGCGACAGTCCGTTCTGCCCAAAAACAAACTCCATCTGCACGGGCCGGAAGCTGCTGTCCGCATACTGCGAAACAATGTTGCGCGCGGTGCGTTTCGCCGTTCTTCGGATTCTCCTGGCAACAGCTTCGCCGCGCCTGCTCTCCCCCATCGGCGATTCCCGCCACGCGTCGATCAGCGGCGAAACCGCTTCATCCATCAATTTGTCGCAGACCTCAACGGAGACTTCCGGAAATTCCGGCAACGCCGTCACAGCATGGGTAAATCGTTCCGCCGCCTCATGATAGAGCGTGCCCAGCTCAGCCGCATCTACGCCGGGTCGCTGTTCCCGTTTAGGCACAAGCCCGTAGCGGACAAAGTGCTTATACGGGCACTGTGCAAAGGTTTCCAATCGGGAAACGCTGCTGACGGGGCGGCCATACAGCGTTCGCGCCAGCGTGTTTTGCAGCCGTTTATCCGGCGGAGCGCCCAGTCCGCGCGTTACATTGAACAACTGTCGCGCGCTCTCTTCCTCCCCTGACAGCACAGCCGCAGCCGACGCATATTGCCGTCCCAATTCGCGCCGTCCGTCCGCCGTTTCGGACAGCTCCACGGCCAGCGCTTCAAGCGCCGGCGCTTTGGCACAGAGCATCTCCGCCCTTTCTTCCTGTGCAAGTCCACCGTAAACAGGCATATTCGGAAACAATCTGCGGATCGCCTGCACGGCTTCTCCTTCGCGCAGCGTCCTTCCCGTATCGTCCGCCACGGCGTATGAAAGAATGATTCTTTCCTTTGCACCCGAAAGCGCTTTTAATTCGTCCAGCTGACCCAGCGCCGCGCTTTCCTGAGGCGTCATGCCCAGATAGGCTCCGCTGACCTCCTGCGCTGCCTGCTGTTCCTGCACCGTCAGCAGGCCGTTATCACCGCTCCCCGGCATATCGTTCATGCCGATGGCAAAAAGCGTGCGCACCTGTGCTGTGCGCACATTGCCGATTTCGCCGCAGATCACTGCGCCATCCGCCGGGGGAAGCGCCGCCAGTTCAAGCGCGGAAAGTCCGTTTTGAAGCAGGCCCGTCACCGTCTTTGCTGAAACGGCTCGCCCGCCGAGCAGTGTGTGCAGTTGATCGAGCGTCGTCATCATTGCGTTCCAAACCTGCGCGCAATCCTGCGCTTCCGCCATCAAACCGGCGGCATTCAGCTCGTCGCGCATATCTTCCAGCGTTTCATAGGCGTGCACGTTTTCCAGCAATGCCAAAACGGCGCGAATGGTGTCATCCGCCGTTTCAGCCGCCTGCAAGTCATGCTGCAACGCCAAAAGAGGCGTCATCACCTGCTTACGGCTTTCTTCCAGCGCGGCAAGTTCTTCTTCGGTCACGCCCTTGGGATAGCGAAACGGTTTGCGCATGGCGTCGCCGCGCACGTCGGCTCCTTCGCAGTAAACGCAGAATCGATCAAGCTCGTCCTGGCTCAGCCCTAAAAAACCGCTCTGTGCGCATTCCAGAATATCCGCAAGCCGCCAGTTTCCGGAAATCGCCGTCAATGCGCTAAGAATGAATCGACTCAGCGGATGTGCGCCCGCCTGCCGTTTCTCCGCCACATACGCCGAAAGACCGTACATGGGCAAAATGTTTTGCAGCAGCGGGCCATATCCGCTCTGTTTGGGATAGACCACTGCCATTTGGGCCGCATCCTCCCCTTCCGCAGCCAGACGACGCATTCTGGCCGCCGCAAGGTACACCTCCTGCCGCTTTCCGCTGGCCGCATGCAGTTCAATGGCGGTCGGCTCTTCCATACACGGCGCACAGTCCAAGGCATAGAGCTTTTTTTCCACTTCCCGAATATCGGCAGGCGCATCCAATTCGGCGTTCAAGACTTCGCGTTTGACTGCAACGCCCCGCTCTTTAGCCAGCTTTTCGAGCCTTTCCAGGCTGTAATTGACGGGCGCAAAGAGCCTTCCGTCCGGAGCGGCATTGGCATCCGTTTCAATCGCCAGCGTTAGGCTGCTGCAAAGCGGCTCCATGCCCAGCAGTTCAGCCGCAAAAGTCGGCGTGATCATATCGAAGCCATAGACGAATATATTCTGCTCCTTAAAAAGACCGGAAGCGGCAAATCGAGCGCACATTTCCCGCGAAACATCCTCCGCATCAGCCAGTTCTCCCGCCATTCGTTGTTCATAGGCCGCGTAAATGCGCGCAATGTCGCCGAGTTTCGCACGTGCCGGGTTTTCTTCTTCCATTTTTTGGGCGCTCTCTGCTACGTCGGCCGCCGATAATCCGCTTCGTTTGAGCGAGGCGATCATGCTTGATATGCGCGCAGTAAATCCTGCCGTTCCGCTTTGCGCCGCACCGCGATAGATGGTCAATTCATCTTTCTGTTCCTCGATGATGGTGCTGAGCACCATACACTTTCCGCGTTCATCAAAAATCGTCTGTTTGGGCATGCCAGCAAGCTCAAACACACGCGATTGAAGCCGCTTCGGCGAAAGCACATCAATCAAGAACGATCCCTTGACATGCAACCGCTCCATGATTTCAATTTCCGCCTGTAAAGTATACTGCGACGGCACCAAAAACATGCAGCTTTCACCCTGCTGCGTCTTTTCGCCCAATCTGCGAACGCATTCCTCCAGCAGTCTATGCGGTCTTGCCGTCAGTATTTTCATTGCGCGACTTCCTCCGTTCCCCCAAAATGTTTCACGTGAAACATTCTCTCCCGATTTGCTTCGGATGTTTCACGTGAAACAACGCTCTCAACTTCCGCCAAAATGTTTCACGTGAAACATGCGGCAGGAATTTGAAGGTACATCCAGAATTATAACATAAAAGCCCTCTCCATTCCATATCTTTATCAGGAGGATCTATGGAAGCCATTGCGCTCATCGCCGATATTCATGCCAATCTGCTGGCCGCCGAAGCCGTTCTCTCGGATATTTATAAAAAACACAGACCTGACCGCATCATTTCCCTGGGCGACCAGGTTAATCTGGGGCCGGCGCCTCGCGACACGCTCCGGCTGCTTCGTTCCGAAAACGTAACCTGTCTGCACGGCAATCATGAGGGATACATCCTGTCCGCCATGAACAACGATCCGAAATATGCCGGCGCAAACTTCGCTTCGCTGCGTTTCAATGCGTCGCTCCTCAAACCCGACGAAATCACCTTTCAAAAATCATTATCCTATTCAGGCGTCTCCTTTTGTCATGCCCTGCCGGAAGATGACCGCTTTCCCGTGTTTGACCCGGCGCTGGCGCTTCCCCGCCTGCAAGAAAAAAAATATGCGCCCAACACGCGCATCATCTGCGGCCACGGACACAACCCTCTGCATTACAGTCTGCCAAATTTAACGCTCGACGTGATCGGCAGTACGGGCTGCATGGATGACGGCGTGCCGGGCATGGCTCTATATGCGATGCTCTATCTCTCCCCCGGAAGCATCACGTTGCAGCCCTGCGTCGCGTGGTATGATCCCGCGCCGCTCAAGGAACTGTTCATCAGCAGCGGTTTTGCGGAAGCATGCCCCATCATGGCGCATATCACCTGTTTGCAGCAGCAGCGGAATTTTGATTACCTGATGCCATTCGTCACCCTTGCTCGCGAATTGGCCGCAGAGAAAAACGAAACGGATATTTCGCCCGCAACATGGTCAGAGGCCGACGCGCTGTTTCATTGGCCGGACAGCGTAGGCACGGCGGAATTTTGGCGCGCACTCCGCCTGCATACATCGCCGTAACCGTTCTCCAAAAAGCTGATACCGCTAAACATAGAAAGCCGGATGTTTCGCTTCCACATTTTGGGGCAAGCAAACATCCGGCTTTGTATCTCTTTACAGCAGCGTTTTCTCTTCAAACGCAACGCGGCGTTTCACATCGATCATCAGCGTATCAAACTGTTTCGGATCAAGCGACTGCGCGCCGTCGCACAGCGCCGCCTTCGGGTTGTTATGCACCTCAATCATCAGGCCGTCCGCTCCGGCGGCAATCGCCGTGCGCGCAAGCGGCTGCACCATCCACGCAATACCCGCGGCATGCGACGGGTCGATAATCACAGGCAAATGCGACTTCTGTTTAATCAGCGGCACAGCGGAAATATCCAGATTGTTGCGGATCATCTTCTCAAACGTCCGAATACCGCGTTCACAGAGGATGACGTTCGGGTTGCCGCCCGCCAGCACATATTCAGCGCTCATCAGCCACTCCTCGATCGTCGCAGAAAGACCGCGCTTGAGCAGAATCGGCTTATCGATCTTGCCCAACGCTTTGAGCAGCCGGAAATTCTGCATGTTGCGCGCGCCAACCTGAATCACATCGACGTCGGCAAAGTCGTCGATCTGCGTTTCGCTCATAATCTCCGTGACAATCGGCAGACCCGTTTCCCTCTTCGCTTCCAGCAGAAGCTTGAGTCCTTCGTTCTCAAGCCCCTGGAAGGAATACGGCGATGTGCGCGGTTTAAACGCGCCGCCGCGCAGGCAGGTTGCGCCGCTCTTTTTCACATCTTCAGCGATGGAAACCAACTGCTCCCGGCTTTCCACCGAACAGGGCCCGGCGATCACGGCAAACGTACCTTCGCCAATCACCCTCCCGCTGACATTGACGTGCGTATCCTTGGGATGAAAACGACGGTTCGCCAGTTTATACGGTTCGGAAACGCGCCGCACATCTTCGACGATATCGCTTGCGCGCAGCCAGTCCTCATCCACGTGCGTCGTATCACCGACGAGGCCTAAAATCGTCTCCGTCGTGCCCTGGCTGTAATGAATATCCACGCCCTGCTGCTTGATTTGGGTCATCAGCGCTTCAACACGCGCCTTCTGTGCGCCGGGTTTCAAAATAACAATCATGGTGATTTCTCCTTTTTTGCTTTTCTTCTATTTGACAGTTTGTCACTTGATTTTTGATATAAAAGAAGCGGCCCTTTCGTTTCGTGAAAGGGCCGCGCTGCAATCGGTGGAACCGCTTTTATGAATTGCAATGCAAACAGCCCGTATTCTCGCAATAATACAGGCTAAAGTAGAACACGTTCGTTCTTGCAGCATTCATAAGGGTTTTTCCTCCCGCTTGCTTGGTGCTGACTCTATCTTAAATCAATTAAGACGATTTGTCAACCCCATATTTCATTTTTTTGCAAATCAAGCATCTCTTGATTCTCTGCCATGTTGAGCGCCTTCTTATCTGGTCGATTCAAAGCTGAGTCGGGGCACAAGATATTGGGTCATCATAAAGCCGATCTCTCCGTCAATCAGCACATGGCACCATTCTCCCGCTATGCCCAGCACTTGAACCTGCGTTCCGTTCGGATACAGCGCCACCGCGCTAACGCGGGTCGAAGCCTGCCTTCGCAGATTGGCGCCCTGCCCATTGGGATTTTGAATCGTCACCTTGGGCAGCAGTTCGGTTTGCTGGTCTTTGGGCGCGTTAAAATCGAGGAACTGATTTTTCATATATCCTTCAAGATTGCCGATTCGAACCCGGCTCCATCCGTCGTTCCCTTTTTGAACGATTGCGACCGTGCATCCATTGTAATATTTGCCGAGCGACGCGCTGTTCGCCGTTTTTTCCGCGCGCAGATTCAGTCGATCCGTCGAAATCGGATTATGAACCTGCGCAGTCGCATAGCCGTCGTAGTAATTGCCCGTCCGCTGATCCAGCACCGAGCCGTCAGCCGGTACAAACCCGGTATATTCCCGAATCTGAACGTGCCACCATTTCGACGTAAAGCCCAGAAGCGTCACCGTTTCGCCATAGCCATGCATTTCATACGCTCCGTTTACATCGCGGGTTTGATAAAGCTCCCACGCGCTGCTTGCGGAGGTATATGTCGGCATTGCGACCGCAACCGCCTGCGTGTTGTCATATTGCAGATATGCCTTCATCATATACCCTTCGGCAACTCCGCGATTGCCGATTCGAACGCGAACCCATCCGTTGTTCAGCTCTTCAAGAATTTGAACCCAAACGCCGTTGTAATACTTGCCCAGCGATTCCGCTTCCTTGTTCGGCGCAGCGCGCAGATTCAGCCGGTCTGCGGCGTCAGGATTATGCACGACCGCATAGGCGTTGCCGCCATCCGCCCAAGCCGTACAACAAGTGAACATCAGTCTCATCAAAAGCAGTCCGAGAATTCCGATGCGTTTCATAGATTCATCCGCCTTTCCTCACAAAATGTGCAATGTCGCACACCCGACACAGCATCATCGTCTATCAAAAAACGCATGTCCCTTCCATTTTCTTCCCAGAAAATCAAAAAAGCCCCCTCTTTCGAGGGAACTGCGGCTTGTTGACATAAAGATCCATTGACCAAAATCGCAAAATCAAGAAATTCAGCTATTCTTTCATTTGCGGAAAAGGCAATTCTCCCCCTTCGGGGGGAGAATCGCTTTATTCAGTCCAAAGTCCCTCTTTCAAGGGAGCTGACGCGCTTTCGCGCGCGTATGAACATCAGCGCTTCTTGGTCAGCGGCGTGAGATGCCAGATGAGGTCGTTATACTCACGGATGGTGCGGTCAGAGGAGAAAACACCGCTCTTAGCGACGTTGATGATCTCCTTGCGCGTCCACGCCTTCTGGTCGAGGTAATCCGCGCCCAGACGGCTCTGCGCCTGCTGATAAGAGCCGAAGTCCTTGAGCACCAGATACGGGTCGGCCATGCCGCCGTTGTCGCTGAACACCAGCGCGCGATACAGACCCTCGAACATCTTCGGGTTTTCCGGCGTCAGGCTGCCGTCAAACATCATGTTCAGCGCGCGGCGCAGCTCGGCGTTCGTCTCGTAGATATCCAAAGAGCGATACGTGCCCGCGGCATAGAGCGCCTCCACCTCGTTGGAACGCATGCCGAAGATATAGCAGTTGTCGCGGCCAACCAGATCGGCGATTTCCACGTTCGCGCCGTCCAGCGTGCCGATGGTCACGGCGCCGTTCATCATGAACTTCATGTTTCCCGTGCCGCTGGCTTCCTTGGAAGCGGTGGAGAGCTGTTCGCTGACCTCGCTGGCCGGCATCAGCATTTCGGCGGTGGAAACGTTGTAATTCTGGAGGAACGCAATCTTAATCATCTTGCTGGCGCGCTCATGCGAAGCCACCTTCGCGGCCAGCACGTTGATGAAGTGGATGATCTCCTTCGCGCGGCGGTAACCCGGCGCGGCCTTCGCGCCGAAGATAAAGGTGCGCGGCGCCATCGTGTAGTTCGGATCATCGCAAATGCGGTTGTAGAGCACGAGGATGTGCAGCGCGTTGAGCAGCTGGCGCTTGTACTCATGCAGACGCTTGACCTGCACGTCGAACATCATCGTCGGATCCAGCTCGATGCCCTGATGGCGGTAAATCCAGCGGCTGAAGCGCTCCTTGTTTTCCTTCTTGACTGCGGCAAACTTTTCGACAAAGGCTGCGTCGTCCGCAAACGGCAGCAGCTTTTCCAGCTCGTTAAGGTCTTTGCGCCAGCCCTGGCCGATGGTTTCATCCATCAGCTCGGAGAGCGCCGGGTTGGCCAGCATCAGCCAGCGGCGCGGCGTGATACCATTGGTGATCGCGTAGAACTTCTCCGGCATGATGGAGTAGTAATCCGCAAACGTCGTGTGCTTGAGGATATCGCCGTGCAGCTGGGAAACGCCGTTGACCGCGTGGGAATACGCCACGCACATGTTCGCCATGTGCGCCTGATCGTAAGCCAGAATCGCCATGTGGCCGATGCGGTCCCACTGACCGGGGAACGCGTCGAAGAGCTTCTGGCACAGGCGGCGGTTCAGCTCCTGCATGATGGAGTAAATGCGCGGCAGCGTCTCTCGCATCATGTTCTCCGGCCACTTTTCCAGCGCCTCAGCCATGATGGTGTGGTTGGTATACGCCACAGTCGCCTGGGTAATGCGCTCAGCCTCTTCCCACGGCAGCCGCTCTTCATCCACAAGAATGCGCATCAGCTCCGGAATGACCATCGCCGGGTGCGTGTCGTTGATGTGGAAAGCGACCTTCTCCGGCAGCTGGCTCATGTCCGTGCCGTAAACGCGCTTAAAGTCCTTGATGGCGTACTGCAGCGTCGCGCTGACGAGGAAATATTCCTGCATCAGGCGGAGCTTTTTGCCGTTGTAGGTGTTGTCTTCCGGATAGAGCACTTTGGAAATCTGCGCCGCGATGGAATTGCTGTCCTCCGTGGAGCCGTTGTAATCGCCGGCGGAGAACTTCTCCAGGTTGAAGTTCTGCGGCAGAACGGCGCTCCACGTGCGCAGGCGATCCACCACGTCGCTGCCGTAGCCCAGAATCGGCAGGTCATACGGCACGGCGATCACGTTTTCGGTGTTCTTGAGGGTGACGTAATTTGTGCCGCCCACCCAGTTTTCCACCATCTGGCCGCCGAAACAGACCTCCACCGCGTCGCGCTGGGTCGGAATCTCCCATGCGTTGCCGTAGGTCAGCCACTCGTCCGGCACTTCGACCTGCTGGCCGTCCACAATGCGCTGACGGAACAGGCCGTATTCATAGCGGATGGTGCAGCCCATCGCCGGCAGATTGAGCGTCGCCAGCGAATCGAGGAAGCACGCGGCCAGGCGGCCCAGACCGCCGTTGCCCAGCGCCGGTTCCGGCTCCTCGTGAAGCACGCCGCGCAGGGTCAGCCCCAGCTCTTCAAACGCCTGCTCATATTCCTTCGTGGAGCAGAGGTTGAGCAGGTTGTTGTGCAGCCAGCGGCCCGTCAAAAACTCGATGGAAAGGTAATACAGCCGCTTGGCCTTTTCGGCGCGGCGGGCTTCCTTCTCAAAGCGCCACTTGAGCATGATCTGGTCGCGCACGGTGCTCGCCACGGCGGCGTAAACCTGCTTGGGGGTCGCATCCTCAATGGTGCAGCCATAGTAACGCAGCAGCTTGTTGAGAATAGACTCCTTGATGGTATCCTTGTTATATTCGGTTTGCAGAGGCATAAATTCAAAACCCTCCCCAATATGATCGATGGCGGCTCTCCCGCCGATTTTCACGACAGACAGCCTGATTTTGACAGGCACCGTTCGTCATTATACCATAGATTTCCTTACGTGGCAAGGAATTTGCAAACCACGCGTTTTCCCCGCCGCCTTTAGCCTTCCCCCTCTTCGCTTTCATATCCGTTTCGGGTTTTTCCTCTTCCTCTCCACAGCCGAACAAACATGATCAAATTCCGCGCCCATTCTTTGTTTCTCCGTTCTTTTCCGCCTGATGTGGCACGTTAAATTCCGTCTATTTCTGCTCAATTCCGCAAGTTTTGCGCTTTATTGGTCAGACGACTTGATTTGCGCCCCGTCATCGTGTTATAATATCCATAGAAACTGAGATAGTGTGCGGTTTTTCCCGCCGCGCACGCTCAAATAACATTCAGGAGTGATTACAATGGCTCGTATTGTTACTCTCGGTGAAATCATGCTTCGTCTGAAGAGCCCCGCGCTGGAGCGCTTCTTCCAGAGCCCGTCCCTTGAGGCCACCTTTGGCGGCGGCGAGGCGAACGTGGCCGTTTCTCTGGCCAACTACGGCATGGACGCGGCTTTCGTGACCGCGCTGCCGAACAACGCCATCGGCGAGGCCTGCCTGCGCGACGTGCGCAGCTTCGGCGTGGACGTCTCCAACATCAAGATGATGGATGGCCGCATGGGCATCTACTTCCTGGAGACCGGTTCCAACCAGCGTCCGTCCAAGGTCGTCTATGACCGTGCGGATTCCTGCATCGCCAAGGCTCCGGTCGATACCTTCGATTGGAAGAAGATCTTCGACGGCGCGACCTGGTTCCACATCACCGGCATCACCCCGGCCATCTCCCAGTCCGCTGCGGATCTCTCTCTGGCTGCTGTCAAGGCTGCTAAGGAGATGGGCGTGACCGTGTCCTGCGACCTCAACTACCGCAAGAACCTGTGGAAGTACGGCAAGGAAGCCAAGGAAGTGATGAGCGAGCTGACCAAGTACGTCGATGTCGCCATCGCCAACGAGGAAGACTTCCAGAAGTCCCTGGGCATCAGCGCCAAGAGCGACGTGGAGAGCGGCGAGCTGGATCGCGACGTCTACAAGCAGATCGCCCAGACCGCGATGGATCTCTATCCGAACCTCAAGAAGGTTGCCATCACCCTGCGCGAGTCCAAGAGCGCGGACACCAACTACTGGGCTGCCTGCATCTACGACGGCAAGGAATTCTATGTCTCCCGTAAGTATGCCATCACCGATATCGTTGACCGCGTCGGCGGCGGCGACTCCTTCGGCGGCGGCCTGATCTACGGCCTGAACACCTATGCCACCCAGGCTGAGGCTCTTGAGTTCGCCGTGGCTGCTTCCTGCCTGAAGCACACCATCTCCGGCGACTTCAACCGCGTGACCGTCAAGGAAGTCGAAAGCCTGATGAAGGGCTCCGGCTCCGGCCGCGTCGAGCGCTAAGCGGCCTAAAGCCGCCTGTGCCTCCGCCGCAGTTCGCACAAAATCGAAGGATTAGTGCACGCGGCCAAGCTTTGCGGCTCAAGCATGATAAAACCAAGGCGTTGAACGGAAAATCCGTTCAACGCCTTTTATTATCGTTTCAACGTCCTCAAATACGCCTTCTGTTCCGTCGAAATCCGGTAACTCTCCCTCGCCTTCTGAATCGTCTTGTTATGCGTCCACGGTTCAAGCCGGTTGGTTTCCAGATACGCGACTGCCGCGTCCCACTGCTTGGCCAGCGCCGTGGCAAAAAACCACGCGGCCATCATCTTCGCGTAGTAATCCTCCAGCCGCACATCTGCCGCCAGATCGAGGTACTCCGGCTTGAAATCAGCATCCAGAAAATGCGTCATCAGCATCTCAAGCCCGAATCGGCAGGTGTATACGTGTTCCGCCTTGACCCATTTTCGGATTTTCTCCATCAGTTCGGGCTTATGTTTTGCAAAAACCTTCGGCGACAGGCAGTCGCACACCGCCCAGTTGTCCACGTATGGCAGAAACGCCTCCACCGCTTCCATACATGCGCCATAGTCCTTCATCCGCGAAAGCAGCACGCTGTGCAGCATGTTTTCGTCGTAATACGCATGCGGCAGTTCGGTCAGAAACGCCTGCGTTTCCGCTTCTCCGGCGATTTCCTTCGCCAGCTTGCGTATCATCGGCATGCGCACGCCGACGACCGTCTCTTTCGGGATATTCGGAATCAGCGCGCTTTGAAATCGTGCAAAATCCTCGTCTTTCAGCGCAAAGAGCCTTTCCTGAACGCTCATCCCCATCTTTATCCCCGCTTGTGCGCCTCAATCGCTTTCAGATAGCAGGCTTCCACCTTTTCGGCAAAGCCCTCCGTGCTGAATGGCGCGGCATACTGCGCTGCGGTTTTGGCAATCCGCTTTCCTTCCTCGCCGAACGCGCGGATCAGTGCGGCCAGCAGCGACTCGTCGCTGTCCCCGGCAAGAATGCCGCTCACGCCGTCCTCGACCACGCCGTCCAGACAGGGGTCGTTCACCGCGCAGACGCACAGGCCGGAGGCCATCGCCTCCACATATGTGAGTCCCTGCGTCTCCGAGTGCGACGCGCTGCAAAACACGTCGCCCATCGCGTAATAGCGGTCGATTTTCTCCCACGGTTTCGGCCCGGTCAGCGTCACCGCGCGGGAAACACCCAGTTCTTCCGCCATGCGCCCCAAATCCTCGCGCATCGGGCCTTCGCCGACAATGGCGAAATGCACGTCCGGGCAGGCGTTCAGCAGCTTGGGAAACACGCGCATCACCTGTTCCAGGTTCTTTTCCTTGGCAATGCGGCCGATATTCAGCAGCAGCGGCGCGCGCTCCGGCAGGCCGCATTCGCGGCGGGTGGCCAGCCGTTCCGCCTCATCGTGTCTGGCCGGGTCAAAGCGGGCGATATCCATGCCGCTGGGGATGATGTCAATCGGCGCTTCCACGCCGTATTTGCGCAGCAGGTCGAGCGTCTTGCCCGTCGGGGTGATTACGCGGTCAAAACGGTTGCACCACCACTGGGAATATTTTCGGGTGATCTTGCGCGCCGTCTCGTCCGCCACACCGTGGGTGATGTAGTAGGTATAATCCTCCCAAACGGTGTGATAGGTGTGCACCTGCGCGCAGCCCAGACTGCCCGCGACGTGATGGCCAAACATGCCCATCACAAACTCGCTGTTGGTATGCACTACGTCAAAGTCGATCTTCTCCGCCTCCCACGAGGTCAGCGGCGTAGGAAACGCGAAATTGCGGTCTTTGAGCACCAGCAGCGGTGCGCTCGCCAGATAGTGCACGTTTTCATGCTGATTTTCTTCCCATCCCTTGCATTTGGGCGCGTAAACGTGCACATCGTGCCCGCGCCGCGTCAGCTCCCGCTGCAAATTCAGGCAGCTGGTCGCCACGCCGTTGATTTCCGGATAAAACGTATCGGTAAACAGGCCGATTTTCATGTGCTTTCTCCTTTGTTTCCGGGCGTTCCCGGTAATCAAGCGTTATTCACCTGATTATAACACATTTACCGCCTGCGAGCCATTCCTTTTTTCATCCGCGCAAAAGATGAAATTTAGCTTCATTCACTTGCAAAAACACGGTATTTGTGTTAGCATCATAGCGTAGAAATGGGCGATGGCGTCTATACCGGGTGCAACGGCGTATCCGGCCATCCCCCCGTTGGATAAGATAGGAAATCACAGGGGGCTGTCGGTTCATGCCGCAGCCCCTTTGAAGGGCTTTACGCCCGAAAAGGAGAGGGTCATTTTGCTCAAGACATTGACGACGGTCGCCAGCGTCGCCCTGCCCATCGAAGAGCGATGGAGCATCAAACGCTGCCGATACGCCCCTGACGGCGAATCTGTCGGCCGCGTCTGCATCGCCACCGGCACGCACGGCGATGAAATGATGGGCCAGCTCATCGTCTATCTGGTGCAGCAGCGCATTGCCGCCCATCCGGACGCGCTGCGCGGCACGGTGGATTTTTATCCCATGCTCAACCCTCTGGGGCTGGATATCGGCGAGCGCATGGTGCCCTCCGGCACACGGCTGGATATGAACCGCGCTTTCCCAGGCTCGCCGGACGGCACGCCGCTGGAATACATGTGCTATCAGGTCATTCAGGATATGCGCGGCGCGGATTTCGTGCTGGATCTCCACGCCAGCGCGCGCAACAAGAGCGAGCTTTACGAAGTGCGCGTCAGCGCGAAAGAGGCGGATCGCCTTCTGCCCCGCGTGCGCGCGCTCTGCCCGCAGCTCATCTGGGTCTATCCGGATAAGGGTTCCTTCTCCGCCTCCCTGACAGGCGCGCTGGCCGCGGAGGGCGTGGACGCGGTCATTCTGGAGGCCGACGAACGCCGCCGCCTGCCGCAGGAAATCGCCGCCGCCGTGGTGGACGGCATCTTCTGCAAGCTGAAAGAAATGGGCATTTGGACGGGCGACGCCATCGACGCGCCGGCTGCGTCCGCAGACATCCCTACCGTATACACGCGCGAGGACGTCTGCCGCGTGGCCTGCGAGTTCCCCGGCGTGTATGTGCCGGAGGACCGCATCGGCACGCGCGTGGAAGAGGGACAGGTGCTCGGCACGGTTATCGACGCGCTGGAAGGCGCGGCGCGCGAAACAGTCAAAGCCCCGTGCGCCGGGCTGGTGTTCAGCCAGCGCAGCTATTCTTCCGTATATCCCGGCACGCTGATCGCCAGGATCAGAAAGGAGCGGGCATGAAAAAGGATATTCTGTTCACCCTCCCGTCGTATTTCCGGGATGATATGAACATCATGGCCTATCGCTTCGGCAAGGGCGAAAAGACCTGCGCCGTCGTCGGCGCGCTGCGCGGCGACGAAGTGCAGCAGCTCTATGTCTGCGCGCGTCTCGTTTCCTTCCTCCGCGAGGTGGAAAAGGAAGACGGCGTACAGCCGGGCAAGAGCGTAATGATCGTGCCGACCGTCATCGGCGCGTCAATGAACGAGGGTTCCCGCCTCTGGGAACCGGAAAACATGGACATCAACCGCCGCTTCCCCGGCGACGTCACCGGCTCGACCACCGAGCGCATCGCGGGCGCGCTGCTCGACCGCCTCAAAAATTATCGTTACGGCGTGCAGCTCACCAGCTTCTATCAGCCCGGCTCGTTCGTGCCGCATGTGCGCATGATGGATACCGGGCGGCAGAACCCTGATCTGGGCTGCGAATTCGGCCTGCCGTATGTCTATGTCCGCACCCCGCGCAGCTACGACCAGACGACCCTCAACTACAACTGGCAGCTCTGCGGCACGCAGGCATATTCCCTCTACGCGGGCAAAACGCGCGAAATTGACGAAGCGGCGGCGGATCAAACGCTGCGCGCCATCGTCCGTTTTCTCAACAGCCGCGGGGTCATCCGCAGTGAAACCGCTCCCGGCCATCCGTCAACCATCATCACCAACGCGGATATGATTTCCGTCTCTGCAACGAGCGCGGGCCTTCTGCGCCGCATCAAATTCGCGGGCGCGCATGTCCGCCGCGGCGAACAGCTGGCCTTCATCATCAACCCGTGCGACGGTTCTGTGCGCGAGGTGCTCAAAGCGCCGGTCACGGGCATGCTCTTCTTCATGCAGGACGGCCCGTTCATCACCGAGCACAGCCCGGTTTTCCAGGTGCTCGCGGGGGCGTAAGGCCATGACAAAAGCGCCTCCCGGCTTCACCCGCACGCTGCTTTCCATCGCCGTGCCGGTGACGCTGCAAAATCTGCTGGCCTCTTCCTTCACGCTGATCGATACCATGATGATCGGCAAACTGGGCGACACGCCGCTGGCCGCCGTGGGCATGGCAGGGAAATGGACGTGGTTTCTGACCATCGTCTTTTTCGGCTTTTCCAGCGGCGCTTCCGTGTTCATTTCCCAGTTTTACGGCGCGGGCGACGACGCGGGCATGCGCCGCACCTACGGCCTGATGACCGTCGGCACGCAGGCGGCCGCCCTGCTGTTCATGCTCGCGGCGCTTCTCTTTCCGGATGGCATTGTCCGCCTGTTTTCCTCAGATGAGCAGGCCATCGCGCTGGGCGCTTCCTATCTGCGCATCATCGCGCTCAGCTATCCGTTTCTGGCGCTCACGCGCGGCGGCGGCACGCTGCTGCAAAGCACCGGCGACGTGATGATCCCGTTCGTCGGCTCGCTGATTTCCGTCGCTGTAAATATCACGCTCAATGCGCTTCTGATTTTCGGCCTGTGCGGCTTTCCGGCGCTGGGCGTTCAGGGCGCGGCCATTGCTTCGCTGACCTCCTCCATCGTCGGTGCGCTGGTGATTTACGGCGCAGGCATCGCAAAAAAGACGCTGCTTCGCACAGGGCCAAGCGGCCTTGCCGGCATTACGGGCGGTTTTATCCGCAGCTTTGCGCAGGTCAGCATGCCTGCCATGCTCAACGAGAGCATGTGGGCGCTGGGCAACCTGCTGTACAGCTCTATCTTCGGCCACATAGGCACGGGCGCGTATGCGTCGATCACCGTCGTCAAATCCATCGAGGAACTGACGAGCGTTGCGGTGATGGGGCTTTGCTCCTCCTGCGCGGTGATGATCGGCAGCGCCATCGGGCGCGGCGACGTTCCCCTGTGCAAGCTCTGTGCCCGGCGTCACATGCAGCTGACAGTCGGCCTTTCCGTGCTCATCGGCGTGAGCATGCTGGCGCTCCGTCAGCCGCTGCTTTCGCTCTTCGGCGTTTCGCAGGCCGTGCGTGAGGACGCGCTGGCCGTGCTGGCCATCTGCGCGCTGGAAATGGTGCTGCACAACGTGCCCGCCATTCTGGTGATGGGCATCTTCCGCGCGGGCGGCGATACGCGCTACGGGTTAATCATCGACTGCATCACCATGTATCTGATCGGCCTTCCGCTGACGATGCTGACCGGGCTTTATCTGCATTGGAGCGTGCCGATGACCTATCTGGTGATGTATCTGTCGGAGGACATCGTCAAATGCGCGGCGTATCTCCTTCACTACCGTTCCGGTAAGTGGATTCGGCCGGTCATCTAATCGCCTCTCAGGCGCTTCGCGTCGGCTCTCCTTAAAGGGAGCGCTATACAGGCAGTTTCAATCACCAGCCCTGTTCTGCCTTTTCCAAGCAGTGGAAGGGTAAACCTTGAGGATAAACGTCATGAACAACACAAACACTACCCCGCCCCTTTCCTCTTTTGAAGAAAAATCCGCCCCCAAGCGCGGCGCAATCCGCGAGTTTGCCGCGTTCTACAAGCCGCACATGGGCATGTTTCTGCTGGATATGTTCTGCGCGCTGATTATCGCGCTGGTGGATATCCTCTTCCCCGTGGTCACGCGCAAAGTACTCTACGATTACATCCCCAATCAGGCGATGCGCACCTTCCTCATCGCGATGGGCGCAATGTTGATTGCGTTCTTCGTCCGCACGGCGGCGCAGTGGGTCGTCACCTATCTGGGGCACCTGACCGGCGTACACATCGAAGCGGACATGCGCGCGGCTATTTTCGCGCACATGCAGAAACTCGGTTTCAGCTTCTACGACAAAAACCGCACGGGCTTGCTGATGTCCCGCGTGACGACAGATTTGTTTGATATCACCGAGCTGGCGCACCACGGTCCGGAAGACTTGTTCATCTCCCTTGTGACGCTGACCGGCTCGTTCCTCGTCCTCTGGCGCATTCAGAAAAAGCTGGCGCTCGTGCTGATGATCGCCGTGCCCGTGATCGTCGTCTTTGTGGCGATGCGTCGGCGCAGCATGATGAAAGTCTCCCGCGACGTAAAGCGCCGCACGGCGGGCATCAACGCCGAGATCGAAAGCTCCATCTCCGGCATCCGCGTCGCCAAGGCTTTTGGCAACGAAGATGAAGAAATCGACAAATTCACCCACTGCACCAACCAATATGTCTCCGCCAAGCAGGGCTACTACAAAGTGATGGCGGGCTTCTTCTCCGGCACGGAACTGATGATGAACCTGATGAGCCTGTCCGTCATCTTTGTCGGCAGCTACCTGATTATGAAAGAACAGATGGATGTCGCCACGCTTGTGACCTTCAACATGTATGTCGCCAGCGTGCAGAGCCCCATCCGCAAGCTGACTCAGTTCACCGAGCAGTTCACCCAGGGCATGGCGGGCTTCCAGCGTTTCCGCGCCATCATGCATGAAGATCCGGATATCGTCGATGCGCCGGACGCGGTCGGCCTTGACCGTGTGGACGGCGACATCGAATTCCACGACGTTTCCTTCTCCTACGACGAAGGCAAGGGCGACGTGCTCTCCCATGTCAATCTGCATATCAGGCCCGGCGAAATGCTGGCGCTCGTCGGCCAGAGCGGCGGCGGCAAATCGACGCTCTGCCAGCTGATTCCGCGCTTCTACGAGATTTCCTCCGGCTCGATCACGCTCGACGGGCAGGATATCCGCCGCATCAAACTGGCCGATCTCCGCGGCAGCATCGGCATTGTCCAGCAGGATGTTTTCCTCTTCGCGGGTACGATTCTGGATAATATCCGCTATGGCCGCCCGACCGCCACGATGGAAGAAGTCATCGAGGCCGCCAAGCTGGCCGAAATCCACGATGATATCATGGCCATGCCGGACGGTTACGACACCATCGTCGGCGAGCGCGGCATCATGCTCTCCGGCGGCCAGAAGCAGCGTGTCTCCATCGCCCGTATTTTCCTGAAAAACCCGCGCATCCTCATTCTGGATGAAGCCACCAGCGCGCTGGATACCGCCACCGAGCGCAAGATTCAAGCCGCGTTTGACCGCCTTGCCAGGGGCCGCACCACGCTGGTCATTGCCCACCGCCTGTCCACCATCCGCAACGCGGATGAAATCGTCGTCATCGGCGAACACGGCATTCTGGAGCGCGGCACGCACGCCCAACTCGTCGCGCAGGGCGGCGTTTACGCCGAGCTGGCCGCGGGCGCAAGATTGAGCGGGGAAACAGAGTAAACCTTTTCTTCGTTTTTCACCCATAACTTCCATTTTTCCCGCCGTTCGCTTTACGAACGGCGTTTTTCGCTGTATACTTGTTTTTGCTGTTTTTACACTTCATTCCTGCATATCGGAGGCACATTTCATGTCCATTTCTCACATGGGCGAGGGCGCCCGCAGCCATACGCCCGCGCTGGCGCGCGGCATGCGCGACGGCATTCCGGTCGGGCTGGGTTATCTGGCCGTCGCCTTCTCGCTGGGCATTGCGGCGCGCAACGCCGGGTTAAACGCTTTTCAGGGGTTTCTGGTCAGTCTGCTGAACAATGCGTCCGCGGGCGAATATGCCGGATTCACCACCATCGCGGCGGACGCCACCTATCTGGAAATCGCCATCGTGACGCTCATCGCCAACGCGCGCTATCTGCTGATGAGCTGCTCGCTCAGCCAGAAGTTTGCGCCCGGCACGCCGATGCGCCACCGCCTGCTGGTCGGCTACGACGTGACCGACGAGCTTTTCGGCCTTGCGATTTCGTACGACGGATGGCTCGATCCGTATTACATGTACGGCGCGATTCTCGTCGCCGCGCCGAGCTGGGCCGTCGGCACAGCGCTGGGCGTTATGGTCGGCAACCTGCTCCCCGCGCGCGTGGTCAGCGCGCTGAGCGTTGCGCTCTACGGCATGTTCCTCGCCATCATCATCCCGCCGGCGCGCAAGAATAAAGTGGTCGCCGTTCTGGTGCTACTCTCTTTCGCACTCAGTCTGGCGTGCGGCTATCTGCCGTTTGTCTCCACGCTGTCTTCCGGCACGCGGACGATCATCCTGACCGTCGTGCTCTCCGCAGGCGCGGCGCTGCTTTTCCCTGTAAAAGACGAAGTTAAGGAGGAGGACGCGGCATGACGCACAACATCTATATCTATATCGCCATCATGGCGGGCGTGAGTTTTCTCATCCGCACCCTGCCGCTGACGCTCATCCGCAAGCCGATTACAAACCGCTTTCTGCGCTCGTTTCTGTTTTATGTGCCCTATGTCACGCTTGCGGTGATGACCTTTCCCGCCATTGTGCAGGCCACGCAGTCGCCCATTGCGGGCGCGCTGGCGCTCGTGCTGGGCATGGCGCTCGCCTTCAACGGCGCAAGCCTGTTCACCGTAGCGGCCTCCTGCTGCGCCGTCGTGCTGATTGCGGAGTGGATTCTGCTGTAACCGTCTCATTTGGAAACGGCCGTCCTTCCTTCGGGAACGGACGGCTTTTGATATTGAACCCCCCGTTTCATCGTGCTATAATGGGTGTATCCAATTGGGCGGCGCACGAAACAGGCCGCTTCAACAAACGAAAGGAAGGCTTTTTTATGCTCAAAGGTGTTTCCCCGATTATCAGCCCTGAACTGCTCAAAATCATTGCCGAGATGGGGCATGGCGACGAGCTTGTGCTCTCCGACGCGAATTTCCCCGGCACGTCCATCGGTCAGAAGTGCGTGCGCTGCGACGGCCACGGCTGCGCCGAGGTCATGAAAGCGCTACTGACGCTGTTCCCGCTGGATGACTTTGTGGAGGCCCCGCTGGCCGTCATGCAGGTGCCGGCGGGCATGTTCCCCGGCGACAAAGCGCCCATCTGGGAGGCGTTCCGCGCGGCGGCGGATACCGATCTGCCCACCGCCAAGTTCGATATGATGGATCACGACGCGTTCATGGAGCGCGCCAGAAAGGCGTTCGCCGTCGTGCAAACGGGCGAAACCGCGCTTTACGGCAACATCATCATTCGCAAGGGCGTCGTGCGCGCGTAAGCCATGCGATTTGTTCAGCTCATTTTCAGCCCGACGGGCGGCGTGAAACGCGCGGCAGGGCTGCTCTCCGCCCCGATGGCCGAGCAGCCCGACATCATCGATCTGTCTCTGCCGCTGAACGGCACGCCGCGCTTTTCGCCGGAGGATGTCTGCCTGATTGCCGTCCCCTGCTTTGGCGGCCGCGCACCGGAAATCGCCCTTGAGCGCCTTGCGCAGACGCAGGGCGGCGGCGCGCGCGCCATCCTGCTGAGCGTCTATGGCAACCGAAGCGACGAAGATACGCTCTTCGAGCTGAAAGGCGCGGCTATGCGGGCGGGTTATGTGCCGATGGCAGCGGTTCGCGCCGTCGCTCAGCACAGCATCGTCCCCGCCATCGCCGCCGGACGGCCGGATGAGGAAGACGCGCGCAGACTGGCGCAGTTCGGCCGCGTCATTCGCGACAGGCTGACAGAGCCGAACGCGCCGCCCCTCTCGCTGGCGAAAAAAGAGCTGCTTCGCCCCTTCGGCGGCCTGCCCGTGCATCCGCGCGCAGGCAAAGCCTGCACGGGCTGCGGCAAATGCGCTTCGCTCTGCCCCGTCGGCGCGATTCCAAGCCGCGATCCCTCGCAGACCCTTGAAACCCTGTGCATCACCTGCATGCGCTGCGTCGCCGTCTGCCCCGTACACGCGCGGCGGCTCAGCCCGCTGGTCGTAAAGCTGGCCGGACGCAAACTCAAAAAGAAATGCGCCCGGCGTCAGGAACCCGAACTGATTTTCTAACTCCTTCCGTCACGCCTGCGGCGTGCCAACCTTCGGCATTTGAAATGGTCTAAATCTGCCACAGGCAGAGACAATTTCAAATGTCCCTCTAAGAGTGAGGCTTTATCCTCACGCTATTGCAACTTATACCAAAAGGCCCCTCCTTGAGGGCGCACAGCTTGCCGCCCACAGTGTGGGAGGCAGACAGGCAAAATGCCGAAGGTCTGTCAGCGAAGCTGACTGAAGGCATTGGATAGCGCGATGTATAAATTTGTACCCTCTGCGCCTCTCTCCCACGGGAAGGAGACGCTTTTTCACTCACGACGAAAGGAAACCACGATGATGAAATTTGACGCAAGCAGGCTGAAAGATCCCTCCTTTTTCGCCGAAAACCGGGTTCACGCGCATGCCGATCACATCGCTTACGCAAACCTTGAGGAACTGAGCATCGGCGAAACAAGCCTGTGCCATTCCCTGAACGGCCTCTGGAAATTCCATCACGCGCTCAACGCCGCTCAGGTTATCCCCGGTTTTGAGGCGGCGGATTACGACAGCCGCGGCTGGGCGGATATCCGCGTTCCGGCTCACATTCAGATGGAGGGCTACGGCGCGCCGCAGTACGCCAACGTGCAGTATCCGTGGGACGGCTATCAGGATGTGGCCATCGGCGAAATTCCGACAGCATACAACCCCGTCGCCTGCTATATCAAGACGTTCTTCGTGCCGGAGCAGATGGCCGACAGGCGCGTCTTCGTCTCCTTTCAGGGCGCGGAAAGCTGTATCGCCGTATGGCTCAACGGGCATTACGTCGGTTTTGCGGGCGATTCCTTCACGCCCAGCGAGTTTGAGCTGACAGATTACCTGATCGAAGGCGAAAATAAACTGGCATGCCGCGTGGAGCGCTGGAGCGCGGGAAGCTGGCTGGAAGATCAGGACTTCATGCGCATGTCCGGCCTGTTCCGCGACGTGTATCTCTACGCTATCCCCAAGGCGCATATCGCCGATCTCCATCTCAAAACCCTTTTGGATGACAGCTATACCGACGCCGTGCTCGATCTGTCCGTTCAAATGGCACTGGATCCATCCGTGGGCGCGTGCAGCGTTTCGTTTGAACTGACCGACGGCAGAAGGCTCGTCGCTTCCGCAGCGTGCAAAGCCGAAGCGTCGCTCCACGTGCAGCTCCCGGTCAAAGCGCCAAAGCTTTGGAGCAGTGAGTCGCCGTATCTCTATGACCTGCTGCTGACCGTGCGCGACGCGGACGGCCGTGTGCTCGAAGCCGTTCCCCAGCGCGTCGGCTTCCGCCGGTTTGAAATGAAAGACGGCATGATGCACCTCAATGGCAAACGCATCGTGTTCAAGGGTGTGAACCGCCACGATTTCTGCACCGACAGCGGCCGTGTCGTGCCCGTGGAGACCCTGCGCCGCGACCTGCTGACGATGAAGCGCAACAACATCAACGCCGTGCGCACCTGCCATTATCCCAACTCCAGCGCGCTGTATGCCCTGTGCGACGAACTGGGCCTGTACGTCATCGACGAAACCAACATGGAAACGCACGGCACATGGGAAACCATCGAGCGCGGCAAGCGGGACATCGATTACGCCCTGCCCGGCAACCGCATGGAATGGGCGCCGATGATGCTCGACCGCGTCAATTCCATGTTCCAGCGCGACAAAAACCATGCCTGCATCCTCATCTGGAGCTGCGGCAACGAGTCCTTCGGCGGCGACGTCATCTATGAAATGAGCAGGCTTTTCCACCGGCTGGACGACACGCGCCTGGTTCACTACGAGGGCATTTTCCATGACCGCCGCCACAACGACACCAGCGACATGGAAAGCCAGATGTACACGCCCGTCGTCGGAATCCGGAAATACCTCGCCGAGCATCGCGAGCGCCCGTTCATCATGTGCGAATATACCCATGCCATGGGCAATTCCTGCGGCGCGATGAGCGATTACACCGAATATGCCTACGAAGAACCGCTCTATCAGGGCGGATTTGTGTGGGATTATATCGACCAGTCCATCCGCACCAAAGACCGTTACGGCAATGAAACCTTTGCCTACGGCGGCGATTTCGGCGACCGCCCGTGCGACTATAACTTCTGCGGCAACGGCATCGTTTACGGCAACGGCGAAGAAAGCCCGAAGATGCAGGCCGTCAAATACAACTATCAAAACATCATTGCGGAGGTCGCGGATACAAGAGCCGTCATCGCCAACCGCGCCATGTTCACCAACACCGGCGCCTTTGACTGCGTGGCCATTCTGGCGCGCAACGGCGAAATCATCGCTTCCGCGCCGCTGGAAACCGACGTGCCGCCGATGGAAAGCCGCGAATATGCCCTGCCGTTTGCCCGGCAGACGCGCGGCGGCGAATATGCGGTGACGCTCTCCTTCCGCCTGAAGGCGGATACCCCGTGGGCGCAGCGCGGCTATGAAGTCGCGTTTGCGCAGGGCGTTTATGCCGTTCAGGAAGCGCCGAAACACGAGCGATACGCACCGCTGCGCGTCGTTCGCGGCGATTTCAACACAGGCGTGCACGGCGAGCATTTCAGCGTGCTCTTCGGCGATCTCAAGGGCGGCCTGACCAGCTACCGCTGGGGCGGCAGGGAGATGCTCAAATCCATTCCGCGCCCGAACTTCTGGCGCGCGCCCGTGGATAACGACTGCGGCAGCAACATGCCCCAGCGTTACGCCCAGTGGAAAATCGCCTCGATGTATGCCGCGACGAACGCCACACCGGAACTGGCCCGGCTAAACGCGCATCCCGTCGCGACAGAAAACGCGGACGGTTCGGTCTCCATCCGCTATATCTACGGCCTGTGCACCCAGCCGAACGGTCATGCGGCGCTGACCTACACCGTGCACCCGTGCGGACAGGTCGATGTGACGCTGGATTACAACCCCGTCGAAGGGCTGGGCGATATGCCGGAATTCGGCATGCTGCTCAAGATGGACGCGGACTACGATCAAATCCGCTATTACGGCTACGGCCCGAACGAAAACTATGTGGATCGCCGCGAAGGCGCGCGTCTGGGCATTTTCAAAACGACCGCGAAGGAGAACGTCTCCAGGTATCTTGTGCCGCAGGAATGCGGCAACCGCACGGGCGTGCGCTGGGCAGAGGTCACGGATCACCGCGGCCGCGGCCTGCGTTTTACGAGCGGCGCGATGGAGTTCTCCGCCCTGCCGTATACGCCGCACGAGCTGGAAAACGCCATGCACGACTACGAGCTTCCGCCGATTCATTACACCGTCATCCGCGCGAATTTGCAGCAGATGGGCGTAGGCGGCGACGACAGCTGGGGCGCAAGGACGCACGACGAGCATCTGATCGACGTGAAGAAGCCCCTGTCGTTTACGTTCAGCTTTAAGGGAATTTAAGCCGTTTCTTTTCGTCAGAGGTTTTCTAACCCGCATAACAATCAGCCCTGTTCCGCGCTTTGGGAACAGGGCTGATTGCTATTCATTTGTCCGGGTTATTCCGCCAAAATCCGCAAACTCCGAAGTCCTGTGCATGCGGATATTTTTGATGCAAATCCCCTCAATACTGGGTGTCCAGTATTGAGGGGACATATCTCGGTTCGTCCAACAGCGGCGTTTTGATTATCGCTCCATCCATTCCCAGAGCCTTTGCAGCTCTTCTTCGCTGGTGTATTGCAGCGTGATTTTCCCTTTTTCCGGCGTGCCCTCCAGCTTGACCTTCAGGCCCGTCGCGGTGCGCAGGCGCTCGGTCAATTCTTCATATTCAACCGGGAGCGGCAGCTTTTGGGGCTTTTCCTTTTTCTCGGTCTGGGCGTTTTTCGCGGCGGCCTCCAGCTGGCGCACAGACCAGCCGAACTGCATGGTTTTGGCGAACAGCGCGCCCTGCAATTCGCTGTCCTCGATGCCCGCCAGCACGCGCGCGTGTCCTGCGGAAAGCGCCCCGTCGATGACGGCAGCCTGAATCCGCGCGGGCAGGTTGAGCAGGCGCAGCAGGTTGGCGACAGCGCTGCGGCTGCGGCCCAATCGCTCGGCGACGGCCTCCTGCGTCAGCGCGCATTCGTTCATCAGGCGGCTGATGCCCTGCGCTTCTTCGATGGCGTTGAGGTCTTCGCGCTGAATGTTTTCGACCAGCGCGGCCTCCTGACGCTTGATATCATCCCACTCGCGCACGATGGCGGGAATCGTCGAAAGATTGGCCAATCTGGCGGCGCGCCAGCGGCGTTCGCCCGCGATGATGGTATAGCGCCCATTGTCCCTTGCGACGAGAATCGGAGAGATCACGCCGTTATGGCGGATGGACTCGGCCAGCGCGAGCAGCGCATCGTCGTCAAACTTTTTGCGCGGCTGATTACGGTTCGGGTCGATATCCCCGACGGGGATTTCCGCCACAGCGTCGGCAGGCACGGGCGCCGCGCTCTCGCTCACCTGATCGACGGACTCCACCACTTCTTCCACATCCGGCAGGATGGCGCTCAGGCCCCTGCCCAATCCCATTTTCTTCGCCATGACGGTTCTTGCCTTTCTGCTTCATTCGGGAAGGAATACGACCGGGTCTCTGCCCCGGACCCCGCCGGAAACCTGAGGTTTCCGGACTTCCCGTATACGATGGATCGCTATGCAATCCATCGGGAAGGAATCTATATTTTTACAATTATTCGCGTGCCAAAAACTCCTTGGCCAGCTGCTGGTAGCTCTGCGCGCCGAGGGATCGCGGATCATAGAGGCTGATCGGCAGGCCGTGGCTGGGCGCTTCACCCAAGCGCACGTTGCGCGGAATCACGGTCTGATAGACCTTATTTTTGAAAACCTTGCGCACTTCCTGCGCAACCTGCACGCCCAGATTGGTGCGCGCGTCGAGCATCGTCAGCACGACGCCCTCGATGGCGAGATGTCGGTTCATCTTCTGCACCTTCTGCACCGTGCCCATCAGCGCACTCACGCCTTCCAGCGCGAAATATTCGCACTGAATCGGAATCAGCACGCCGTCCGCCGCGCAGAGCGCGTTGAGCGTAATCATGCCCAGCGACGGCGGGCAGTCGATAAAGATATAGTCAAACCGATCCCGCACGCCTTCCAGCATGTCGGCCACGACGCGCTCGCGGTGTTCCATGTTCGCCAGCTCAATTTCCGCGCCCGCCAGCCGGATATCCGCCGGAAGCACCATCAGGCCCTTGACGGCCGTCTTGCACAGCGCCTGCTCGATCGGCGTTTCCCCGGCCATGACCTCGTACACCGTGGGGGTCTTCTCCTTCACGCGCACGCCCAGGCCGCTTGACGTGTTGCCCTGCGGGTCCGCGTCCACCACCAGCACGCGCTTGCCCTCGGCAGCCACGCAGGCGGACAGGTTGACGCTGGTGGTCGTCTTGCCGACGCCGCCCTTCTGGTTCGTGATTGCGATGATTTTAGCCATGATATCCCCCAAATTATTCCGTCTGCCCGTTCTCTTCGAGCATCTGCATAATCCACGCGCGCTCGTTTTCATCCATCGGGAAGCGCGAAACCAGTTCGCGCATCGCGGCATACGAGCCCGCGCGGGAAAGATCGTATAAGGCGTCCGTCAGCGTCGGGCTGACGTCCATGCGGCGATAGGCCAGCGCCAGCAGGCGGTCCGCCAGATCGCGCAGCATTTCGCCTGTCGCCAGGATGCTCCGCCCGTCGTCGAGCGTCACGCGCATCTTCCCTCCGGTCGCCTGAAACACCGTGTTGAACAGCGCGGAATCCACCTGCACCCAGAGCGCCGGCAGGCTATCGGGCGTTCGCAAAAACCGATATAAAATGCCGGAAACCGTGTATACCAAATCCGGACACGCGGCAAGCAGCGCGCTGCCCAGATTCGTTTTCAGCATGCCTTCAATCTGATCAAGCCTGCCGGGCATACGATTCCCTCCCCGTTGATCGGCGTCATTTGCATACCCATACCATCATATCCTGTATACTATTCTACACGCAAAGCGAAACTCCCGCAAGGGGCTTGCGGGAATTTTCATGGCCGAATTGCTTTTTCCCGTGCAAAACCTTCCCGTCGGTCAGTTTACATTTTTCGTTCGATAGCGTATACTAATCAATAGACACCAAGCGGCGCTGACGCCGCTTTCAAGGAGGAAACCGATGGTATCATCATCTGTTTGCGAGCATGTTCTCGCCCGCGCGCTGTCGCGCGGCGGCACGTTCGCCGAAATTTTTATTGAGGATTCCCGCAATTTTTCCATGTCGCTGCGCGACGGGCGCATCGAAAACGCGGCGCTTTCCCGCCCGTATGGCGCGGGCGTGCGCGTCTATGACGGGCTGCGCTCCATCTACGTCTATACCTGCGATGTGAGCGAAAGCGGCCTGCTTCGCGCGGCGGACCGCGCGGCGGCGGCCGTGACCGATACGCCCAAATCCGTGGGCGATATCAAGCTGGCCGAGCGCGCCAACGCGGATATTCATCCGGTCAAAACGCCGTTCCTCTCCGTGGAGGCTTCCCGCCGCGCGGAGATTCTGCGCAAGGCGGATAAGGCGGCCCGCGCCGTCTCTTCCAACATTGTGCAGGTTTCCGCCGGACTGCTCTCCCGCGAGCAGCACGTGCTCATCGCCAACAGCGAGGGGCTGTACACCGGCGACACGCGCGTGTATACCCGCCTGCTCTGTTCCGCCGTCGCCAGCGACGGAAAAGAAAACCAGACCGGCATGCGCAACCCCGGCGCGCTGATGGGCTTTGAGCTCTTTGACAGCCGCGTCGATCCCGAAAAGACCGGTCATGACGCAGCGCAATCTGCCGTCACCATGCTCACCGCGCCTTACTGTGCGGCGGGCGAAATGCCCGTTGTCATCGCGGGCGGCTTTGGCGGCGTGATTTTCCACGAAGCCTGCGGCCACGCGCTGGAAGCAACCAGCGTCGCGCCGGGTATGTCCGTTTTCGCGGGCAAGCTGGGCCAGCAAATCGCCGCGCCCTGCGTCACTGCCATCGACGACGGCACCATGCCCAACGAATGGGGCAGCGAGAACATCGACGACGAAGGCACGCCGACCACACGCCTGGTGCTGATTGAAAACGGCATTCTGCGCAACTACATGGTGGACAGGCTCAACGGCCGCAAGATGGGCATGGCCCCGACCGGCAGCGCCCGCCGCGAAAACTATACCTATGCGCCGACCAGCCGCATGCGCAACACCTTCATCGCCCCCGGCCATGACGACGAGGACGAGATGATCCGCACGATGGGCGACGGCCTGTACGCCGCGCAGATGGGCGGCGGCAGCGTCAATCCGGCGACGGGCGAATTCAACTTTGCCGTGCAGGAGGGCTACCTCGTGCGTGACGGCAAGATCGTCTCCCCGGTGCGCGGCGCGTCCCTCATCGGCAAGGGTGAACAGATTTTAATGCGCATTGACCGCGTCGGCCAGCACATGACGATGGGCCAGGGCATGTGCGGCTCGCTCAGCGGCAGCGTGCCGACCAACGTCGGCCAGCCGACCATCCGCGTCAGCAGCCTGACGGTCGGCGGAAAGTGAGGATGGAATCATGGAACTCAATACCTTTATCTCCCGCCTTTTTTCCGCCGCGGAAGCGGCCGGCATCGCCCCGGCGGAGGCCGCCTGCTCCCAGAGCGATTCATTCCGGGTGCGCGTCCGCCGCGGCGAACTGGAGGATTATCAGGTCAGCGAAAACGCGGGGCTGACCCTTCGCGGCCGCGTCAACGGCCGAATCGGCACAGCCAGCACGCAGGCGCTCACCGAAGAGAGCATTCCCCTGCTGATTCAGGGCGTGCTGGAAAGCGCCGCGCTGATTGAGACCGACGAGCAGGACGATATCCTGCCGCCAGATGACAGCTATGCCTCGGTCTGCAACGACTCTGAGGCCGTAACCGCCCTTACCGCCGAGCAGAAAATCGCGCTGGCGCGCGAAATCGACGAAAAACTGCGCAGCGACGATCCGCGCCTCACGCCGGATACCTGCGCCGTCGCCACAGGCGAGGAGACCTTCACCCTCAAGAACACGCTGGGGCTGGATCTCTCCCACCACAGCAACATGATCTACGCCATGGCCAACGTCGTCGCCCGCGACGGCGAGCATGCCGCCACGGATTACGAGACCCGCTGGGGTTACGGTCTGGATGCAATCGATGCCGAAACGCTGGCCGAAAGCTGCAAGCGCGAATCGCTGATGAAGCTGGAAGCCGGGCGCATGAAGAGCGGCGCGTATCCCGTCGTCATCAAAAACAGCGCAATGGGCGACCTGCTCGCCACGTTCTGCGGCGTGTTCTCCGCCGATAACGTGCAGAAAGGCCTTTCCCTTCTCGCCGGGCGCGAGGGCGAAACCATCGCCAGCGCATCTGTGACGCTGACGGATGATCCGCTGATGCCCATGGGGATGGCCAGCTGCCCGTTTGACCGCGAGGGCGCGGCCACCCATACCAAGCACATCCTTGAAAACGGCGTGCTCAAAACCCTGCTGCACAACCGTAAGACCGCCAAAAAGGCCGGCTGCAAGACGACCGGAAACGCGGCAGGCGCAGGCCGGGTCGCGCCGACAAACCTGTTCTTCAAGCCCGGCAGGCTGACGCAGGAAGAGCTGCTCGCCAACCTCGGTGACGGCCTGTTCCTGACCGAAGTCACCGGCCTGCATGCGGGCGCAAACCCTGTCAGCGGCGATTTCTCGCTGCTTTCCCGCGGCTATGAAATCAAGGGCGGCAAGATTGTCCGCGCCGTGGAAGAATTCACCGTGGCGGGCAACTTCTACCAGCTGCTCAAGGATATCACCGACGTGGGCAGCGATCTGCTGTTTGAAACCTCGCCCATCGGTTCGCCCTCCGTGCTGGTCAAGAGCCTGAGCGTGGCGGGCGCGTAACCTTTTTCAAAAAATCCGTTCTTTCCCTGAGCTGGGAAGGAACGGATTTTTTAAACGTCAAATTATCTCACACCGTAAGATAAATCATAGAAATTGACATTTGGAACCGTTTCGCGTATCATTGGGCGCTTTGCCGTTGCGCAGACCGCGCCGCGCTGATAGAATAACGCCATCAAAAGAAACCACGGCCCGCAAAACCGGGCGGAGCATGGTGCAAGGAGGAATACGCGATGCGAATCGTCAAGAAACCGGAAGAACGCAAGGCGGAAATGGTGGCCGCCGCGGCAAAGCTGTTTGCCCAGCAGGGCTTTGTGAGAACCTCCGTGTCGGAAATCGTTTCCGCCGTGGACGTTGCCAAAGGGCTGTTCTATTATTACTTCACCACCAAAGACGATATGGTGAAGGCCGTCGTCGAAGGGTATTGCAGCTATCTGGGCACGCTGGCCGGGCAGATTGCCGACGGCGAGGGCACGGCGCGCGAGAAATTCGCCAAGCTGATGCATCCCGAAGTCTGGCATGAATGCTTCACCGCCCCGCTGACCGCGGATCTCTGCCTGCCGCAGCACGCCGCGCTGTATGCCGACATGTGCGATCGCGTATATACGCATATGGGACCGGCGCTGGAAAAGATGACCGCACAGGCCCTGCGGGAAAGCGGCCGCGATGAAAAGGACGCCAAGCGCCTGACGGGCGTTGCGCTCTACGGCATTTTGATGATGGCGCGCCGCGGCGATATGACCCTGGAAGGCGCGATGGATATGATCGCTCAGGTGATCGGCCTTGACGCGCTTGCCGCTTAAACCGCCAACTTCGTCAAACAGGGTTCAACCCTTTTACATAGATTCATCCTCCGATATCCCCCTCTCTCTCCTTCGTAAAAACGAACGCGCCGCGCAGATTGACCTGCGCGGCGCGTTCGTTTCTTTCTGATTTTATCTGACTCTGACTCTTGCGTCTCCCACGGCCAGATACATCGTCTCCGGATAGTGATCCAGCGCGTTGAACTCGAAGAAAACCTCCCGTGCGCCCACGTCGGTCATGCCCCTTGCGCCGAGCACGGCGCCATCCAGCACGCGTCCGTTTTCGTCTGTCAGCACGGCGCGCTTGCCCCAGCGGGCGTTGACTTCCGCCGCGCTCCAGTTTTCATCCACATCGAAATGGCCGGCGGCGGCCTTTTTATCCGCGAGTTTCTGCGCGCTCAGCGCTTCGGGCTTGGGCTGCATCGCCACGCACAGATACAGGCGGCTTTGCGCATAAATGGCGTGTACGCCGGAAGCGATGCTTTCCCCCAAATCGGAAAGCGCGCGCAGCGTCTCCGTCCGGCTGCCGGGCGTCTCCCGTTTAACCTTCGGCGCAGGGGTGAAAAAGCGATTGATGGAAAGCGCGGCGAACGACAGCATGGTGTTTCCCTCCTCCATTTTCGGCGGTATGTCTCAGTCGGCCGTCTGCCGTCTGCCGTCGGCACGGCCGAAAAGCTTCGATTTCGTTCTCTACTCTATTAGACGCAGCATAAGCCGGTTTTTTTACGCGTTTCATTTATTTTTGTAAAAATTACAAAATTTTCAAATTCTGTAAAAAAAGCGTAACAAATCGCGTCTTTTCATCGTCTATTCAAGTGAAAGAACCAACCAACCCACCCTGCCGCGCGGTTTTTGCCGCCCGGCGCGTCGTTACAGCCGATGACACAACATGTTTTGAAGGAGGAAGAAACACATGTATCGATTCCTGAAGATGACTTCTCTGGCTGCGCTGTGCGCGCTGCTGGCTGTTCCCGCCGGAGCGGGCGCGGCGCGGGGCGATTTCGATCTGAGCGCTTCCGGCCTGAACACAAGCGGATATGCTCAACAGCTCGGCGCGCCGAAATCCTATGGCTCGGAAAAGCTTTCCCTCAAAATGCCCAAGGAAAACGCGGTACAGGATGGCGTAAACCCCATTACGGGCGAAGCCTTCTCCGGCGAATACCGCCCAACGCTCGTCTCCATCGACGCCCACCCTGCCGCTCTGCCGCACTGGGGCGTGGCCTCCGCCGATCTCATCTATGAAATGCCGATTCAGGCGGACGGCTCCACCCGCGAACTGGCGCTGTTCATGGGCGATTATCCCGACGGCGCGGGCCCGGTTCGTTCCGCGCGCGTGCCGATGTGCTCCCTGCGGGAGATGTGGGGCGGCGTATTCTGCTTCTACGGCTATCAGGAAGGCCGCGACAAAAACAACATGAAGGATTGGATCGAGGCCAACAGCAGCGTCAAAAAGCTGAAATACCCGTATGTGAACGGCATCAGCAAAAACTCGGACTGGTTCCCGCGCTCCAGCGACGGCGGCCACGTCGGTCCGCATAACGTGCGGCTGGATATGAACGCGGTCTATGCCAGCTATGCCGAAACCCCGTCCGCGCACCCCTTTACCTTCACAGAAACCGGCCTTGAGCGCGGCGAAGACGTGAACGGCGTGATCATCAACTATAAGACGACGACCGATGCCTACATGACCGCCTATGAATATAACCCGTCCACCGGACTGTTTGAGCGCTACCGCAACGGTTACGCCTACACCGACGGCAATACGGGCGAAACCTGCGCTTACGCCAACGTCATCGTCGTCCGCACGGATATCTCGTGGGCGAGCGGCAACCCGTCCCGTCCGGTCATCCGGCTGAACGGTCAGGGCGCGGCCGAAATCTTCCAGAACGGCAAATACATCCGCGGCAGCTGGGCGCGCGATTGCAGTGCAACCAAGAACCTCAAAAACCGCATGGTGTTCTTCGACGAGAACGGCGAGGAACTGCCCATGAAGGTCGGCAAAACGTTTATCCAGATCGTGGATAACGAGCAGCCCGTCGTCGTCGTCGCAGACGAAGCGGTTTCGGGCAGCGTCGAGCCGCAGAAACAGCGCGACATGGTGGGTGAGAAAAAGAAGAAGTAAACATTTAACTCCTTCCGTCATACCAATCCCATATGGCCGCCATCAGCGGCACGCATAAAAAGCAGAATCTTTGACAATCTTCGGTTGAAGCGGGGCGTTGGCAGCGCCCCGCTTTTTTCGATATTCTTGAAAAAAGATGGGCTTCTGCCGTTTTTCCGCCTTTAAAATCCGAAAAAGTTCCGAAACCTTTTCCAAAAAAGCGAAATGTTCGTGAACGAATTGACAAAAACAATTTCCGGTGTTACAATACCTGTGCGAATGCAGAAGGAGGTTATACTTCATGAAGAAATTTGCATCCATTCTTCTGTCCATGCTGATGGCGACCGGCGCGATCGCCGCCGCTTCGGCTGAGACGTATACCGGCACCGCGCAGGGCATCGGCGAAGTTTCCGTCACCCTGACCGTGGAAGACGGCAAGATCACGGCGGCTGAGGTCGTCGGCGAAAACGAGACCAAGGGCATCGGCTATGAGCCGTGCGCCGACGGCACGTATGCCGACGCGATTGTCGCCGCGCAGGGCGTGGATTTTGACAGCATCTCCGGCGCGACCGTGACGAGCAACGCCGTCAAGGACGCGACGAAAAAGGCCATGGCGGCGGCCGGTCTCATCGAGGCTGAAGATACCACCGTGGCGGACGCCGAGTGCGACGTGGTGATCGTCGGCGCGGGCGGCGCGGGCATGACCGCTGCGCTTCAGGCCGTCGATTCCGGCGTGAACAGTGTCATCATCGTGGAAAAGGGCGGCTCCACCGGCGGCAACACCAGCCGCGCGACCGGCGGCATGAACGCCGCGAAGACCGCCTATCAGGATAAGAACGAATGGTCTGACGCGACCACGACGGCCGTGGAAAAGACCATCGCGACTGCGAAGGAAAAGTATGGCGACAAGATCGGCGATCTGATCGCGACTGTCGAAGCCCAGTTTGAGGCATACAAGGCGAACCCGACCGGCTACTTTGATTCCGTCGAGCTGTTCGCGCTGGATACCATGGTCGGCGGCAAATGCCTGAACAACCTGGATCTGGTCAAGACTCTGACCGGCAATTCTGCCGAAGCCATCGACTGGCTGGCCACCAAGGACGCGCATTTGACCAACGTCGGCTCTTTCGGCGGCGCGAGCGTCAAGCGCATCCACCGCGCCACCACCGAGGACGGCAAGACCACCCCGGTCGGCGCGTATCTGGTCAAAGTGCTGACCGCCGATGTGGAGGCCGAGGATAAGATCGACCTGCGCACCAACACCGCCGCCACCGAGCTGGTCATGGAAGACGGCAAGGCTGTCGGCGTGAAGGTCAAGAATGAGAACGGCGAATACACCATCCGCGCCAAGGCCGTCATTCTGGCCAGCGGCGGCTTCGGCGCCGATCTGGACCGCGTGGCCGCGCTCAAGCCGGAACTCGCGGGCTTTGTGACCACCAATGTGCCCACCATCACCGGCGACGGCATCGACATGGCTGTGGCCGTCGGCGCGGCGACCGTGGATATGGATCAGATTCAGATTCATCCGTCCGTTTACACCGAAACCACCACGGCGCTGATCACCGAGGGCATCCGCGGCGACGGCGCGATCCTGGTCAACCAGGAAGGCAAGCGCTTCGTCAACGAGCTGGAAACCCGCGACAACGTCTCTGCTGCTGAGCTGGCTCAGGAAGGCGGCTACGCTTACACCATCCTCGACCAGAAAATGATGGACGCTTCTTCCACCTACAACGGCTATTTCACCAAGGGCTACGCCGTGCAGGCGGACAGCTATGAAGAGCTGGCCGAGAAGCTGGGCGTCGACCCGGCGACCTTCGCCGCGACGATGGAAACCTGGAACAAGGCTGTCGCCGATCAGAAAGACGACGAGTTTGGCCGCCTGTCCTTCGCTTCCGCGCTGGATACCGCGCCCTACTACGCCATCAAGGTTTCTCCGGGCATCCATCACACGATGGGCGGCGTGAAGATCAACACCAACGCCGAAGTGCTCACTGAGGCTGGCGAAGCCATCCCCGGCCTGTACGCGGCTGGCGAAGTCACCGGCGGCGTGCATGGCGCGAACCGCCTGGGCGGCAACGCCGTGGCCGATATCGTGGTCTTTGGCCGCATTGCGGCTCAAAACGCGGCGGCTTACATCGCGAAGTAACAACCTGACCGCAATATAAAGCGGCGGCTCTCATGAAAGAGAGCCGCCGCTTTTGCGTATGTATGGATTCAGTTCACGCTCAGCGCGTCGTCGCCGAGTTTATACCCTGCGCCGTCTACGTACAGCAGCAGTTTCGCTTCCGTAAGCACCGTCTGGTCGTCCGCGCGCGAAATCAGCAGGGTGAGCACCGGATCTTTGGCGTCGGCGGCGGGCGTCTGGTCGCTCCAGACGATCGTTTCGCCGTCGCTCTCCGCCGTCGCGCCGACAGTGACATAGGTTCCCAGCAGCGCGTCCCACTTCATGAAAACGCCGCTCGTCGCGCTCAGCACATAGTGGGCGTCCATCGGCGCGCCGCTTTCATCCAGAACGGACGGGGTCAGCATCAGGCCAGAAAGCGTGCTGTCCCCCGGCGTATAACGCCGCATGGTCATCAGTTCCAGCCTGCCGCCGTCAAACGCCGCAGAAAGGCTGAGCAGCGTGTCCTCTTCCCGCGTATAGCCCAGCGCGCCGGGCATGTAGCTGATTAAAATCGAGCCGTATCCGCCGTTCTGAAAATAGTCGCCAAGCTGCGCGTCGTGCCACGCAGCGCGATCCTCTTCGGAAAGCAGGCCGCGCTGCACCGCCAGATCGCCCAGCTCATTCAGAAACGCCTCGTAGCTGTCTTCCAGCGCAATCAGGTCGTCTACGCTCAACAGCGGGCTGCCTTCTTCCGCAGGCGCGCTCAGCGGAAACAGCGCAAGGGGCAGGGACAGGCAGACGGAAAAAAACAGTTTTTTCTTCATAAAAGCAGCTCCTCGGCGCGGGAAAAACAGGTTTATTTCGTGAAATACACGATATCGCTGACATCGCGCTCACGCGAACCGCTGGTCTTATTGACGCGCTGATCGCCGAGCACCATCGTGGCGCTTCCGCCGCCGTCAAGGTTATAGGCCACTTTGCAGCCCTGCTCAACGAACACCTGCTGAAGCTCCTGCAAGGTCATGCCCTTGTCGCTCCAACCGTCGCGGCGGCCGTCCGCCACGATGATGACATAGTGGTTTGCGTCCACCTGGCCGATGGCCGTGCGCGGCTCGCGAATGGTGTCCTTGGTCGAGATGATGTATTTTTCCGGCAGTTCCACCGCCGCGCCGTCGTTGACCAGCAGCGGCCCGAAGGTGAAGCTCTGCACAACGCCCTCGTCGATGTATTTCTGCCCCTCGCCCGCGTTATATGTGCCGCGCGGCAGGGCGACGAACGTGCCGTCGTTCATGATGAGCAGCTGGTCGCGCGTGGAAGCCTCGTCGCGATAGAGCATGCCGTTGCGGATGACCAGACCGTTCTTGTCCTTGTAGTTGTAGTAATCGCCGTTGACGGCCAAAATGGCGTCGTGGCGCTCGGCAATGGCGCTGGTGGCCTCCGAATTGCTCTTGGAGTATTCCTCTCCGGCGAACGCGGTTTGCAGCTGCGCGGGATCGTCCACATAGACGTTGGCGACAAAGAAGCGCAGACTCGTGCGGTTGAACGCATAGCACCACTGATCGATGGTGATCTGAATGGTTTCGCCCTCGTAGGTCGTCGTATCCTCAATGGTTCTGGTGTTCGGTTCGGTCGCCGCAAGCGCGCAGACCGGCAAACAGAGCGCCAGCACCAACGCCGCCCAGCAGATGATTTTTTTCATAATAGATGACTCCTTAATTGGTAAACATGATGATATCGCTCACCGAGCGTTCCTTGCCGCCGGAGGGCATATTGATGACCTCCCCGCGGAAATAGAGCGTCGTCGAGCCGCCGCCGTCCAGATTGAACGCAAATTCCGCGCCCTCGTCAAGGAACAGTTGTTGCAGCTGCGGGATGCTCGCGCCCGTGGAATAGCCCTCGCGGCGGCCGTCCACCACGATGACAATGTAATGCAGCGGGCCGATCTGGCCAATGGCCGTGCGCGGCTCATAATAACCGTCGTGGCAGTTCACGTAGAAACTCGAAGGCAGCGTCGCCGCCTTGCCGTCCTCCACCAGCACCGGGCCAAATTCAAAGGTCTGCCACGTCTGCGCCTGTTCCAGCTTGTTGGCGACGAGACCCTGCTTGCCGCTTCTGTCCGTCTGCGCGGAAAGATTGCCGTCCTTGTCCACGATGAGCAGATGATGCTTCCGAATATTCTGCCGCCGCAGCACTTCGCCGTTGCGGATGATGACGCCGTCGCGATGGTATCGGCAGAAATCCGCGTTGATCGCCAGCACGGGGTTGTAACGCCCCGCAATATCGCTGACCGCCTCATAAATGCCGCTCTTGAAATCGTCGCCCGCAAAGGCCGTTCGGAATTGATCCGCGCTGCTGAGCTGAATGTCGCAGACGAAATAAGTCATGCTGTCCTTCGTCTTCTGCTCGATGGATACGGCGATGTTGTCCGATTCGTAATGCAGCTGGCCCGGCTCATAATGCTTAAAGCCCGTGGACGTATCCGCCGTGGTCTGCGTCTGCGTCGTTTCCTGCCGGGTTTCGGCCTGGGCAGTCAGGGTTTCCTGTTTGGCCTCCTGCTTCACTTCCAGCTTCTCCTGATCCGGGTTGAAACTGGCCGCCGCGGCCAAAGCGCTGTCCGGCTCCGGCGTCGGACCGGGCAGGCGCTGCACCGTCTTTTCATTCTGAATGGCCGCCCACTGGGTAAAACGCTGCTGCACCGTCGGCACATCGCCCATCGGCGCGCTGGCGTTGCACAGCGTCAGCAGCATCGCGGCGCAGATTGCGCCGCCCAGCCAGCGGCCGGCGTGCATGCACTCAAACGAAGGCACGCCGAAATAGCGCTTGCGGATCGCCGGCTCAAGCGTGCGTTTTTCCTCCGGCGGAGGCGGCGGCGCTTTGTCGTAGCGCCGGAGCGGTGTGCGCTTAAACTGGTCAAGCGGCTTCATGAATCTCTCCTCAATATGAAAAAATGCTATCGTTTATTATACTTCGATTGCGGTTCTATGTCAAACGGAGGATATCAGCTGCTCAAACTTTCCAGATATCCTTCCAGCGCCTGCACGTCGTCAAACATCCGCCCGTCGCGAAGCTCGTCCTGCTCTTCTTCGGCGGCCGCCGTCACGGGAATATCCGTCTTGCGAACGACGCTCAGCGCTTCGCCTGTCGTATTCTGCCAGACAGCCAGCAATCCGTCCTCCCCGCCCCGCAAAACCCAGTGCAGCGGACAGGGCATATCCATCCGCGTGGTTATATCCACCTCGCCTGCCGAAAAGCCCGTGACCGCCGCGTTTTCATACAGCCCGCCGATTTCCTTTTCCAGCACGCTGCGCGTCAGCCCGACAAGCTGTGCGGGCAGTTTTTCCCGCCGCTGAACGCTGTGGCCGCAGGGCGCGTAATACAGCGTGCGGTGCAGATACGTCTCCCTGTTCGTTTGGGCGGATAAGTCCGCCCCCGCGGGCGCTTCGGCGCTTTCGACGCTCTGCGCGGCCGCGGTCTGCGGCTTCTTTTCGTTCGGCGCGTCCGCTCCCCGTGCAGGCATCAGACACAGCAGCGCGGCCACCAGAACGATAATCAGCAGATATCGATACGAAACATGCAACGAGATCATCTCCTTTTGCGCTCATTGTGCGCAGGAGATGATCGGCGCATGATGGAAATAAATAGCTTCCTTTTTTTCAAAAAACCGAACAAATCGCCCCGCTGTCTCGTCTATAAGGTGTAAGGAGGTGAAGCGCCGATGGAGATTGCCGCGGATGAAAGCCCGAAACAGCGCCTTACCCGACTGGTCAGGCAATATCAAACCGACCTGCTCCGCATCTGCTATATCCAGCTGCACGATACGGCGCTGGCCGAAGACGCCGTGCAGGAAACCTATCTCAAGGCCTATCGGTCCATGCCCGCTTTTCGGGGCGATTGCAGCGAAAAAACGTGGCTGATGCGCATCGCGGTCAACGTCTGCCGCGACATGCTTCGTTCGGCGTGGTTCCGCCATCTGGACCGCCGCATAACGCTAGAGCAGCTGCCCGAACCGATTGCACAGCCAAGCGAAGAGGATTGCTTTCTGACGGTGGAGGTCATGCGGCTTCCGCAGAAATACCGCGAAGCCGTCCTTCTGTATTACTACGAAGCCATGACGACCGATGAAATCGCGCAGGCGCTGGGCGTTGCAAAGTCTACCGTCTCGGCGCGCCTTGAGCAGGGCCGTCAAGCCCTTCGGAAAGCGCTGGAAAGGAGGCGTTTGCATGGATGAATTTCGGGAAAACGGTCGTCTGCGCGGCGCGCTGGATGCGTCGCTCTCCGGCCTGAACGGCGACCCCTATCTCGCGCGGCGCTTGATCGCTTGTGCAGAGAAACAGCCGAAAGCCGTAAGAAAGCGTTCCATCGGCCTTGTGCTTGCCTTCGTCGCCCTGCTGGCCGCAGTGAGCGTTGCCGCGGCGGCGGCGCTCAATCTTTTTGAGCAATTCGGTCAAAGCGAGCGTCGATTCGCGGAAATTGCCCCGCAAACCGTCATCGACTCGGAAACTGCCTCGATTCAGACCGAAAGAACGGGCACGGTTACCGCCTCGATTGCCAACGCCTATTATGACGGCGAATCGCTGCTCATCGGCTACACAATTCAGGGGAATACCTCGTTTGAACCGTTTTCCCCGACAGCCAAAGAACTGACGCACATGCAGCCGACGGATGACGTTCCCGATTGGCTGCATGCGAAAACGGGCGATTCGGCCCTTGCCAAAGCTTGGGAAAACACCAAGCAGGCCGGAATGCCCTGGGGCGTCGTCCGCTATCGCGTCTCAGCTTCCGATCACACCTACACGGACGAGGGGCTTGACCTCGGCCCATGGACGGAAACAGAGGACGCTTCCGACCCGAACGTCTTTTCCGCCATCCGCGATTTTGACGCCCTGCCGGAAGCCGCACAGAAGCGAGACTCCCTCCCCATCCGCATTGACGTGTATCAATCTGCCGTATGGTTTTATTTCGACGGACGTTCTATGTATACGACGAGCGAACGCATGAATTTGTTTCCGATGACGGCGACGATTGAACAAATCAACCATGATTCGGCACAATTTATGGGCTTTGAAACAATAAACGGTGCAAAAATCAGGCTTACGATTCAGGCTTCCGAAATCCGCCTGACCGCATCTGTGACTGCCGCAGACGGCGCGCTTCCGCCGATTTCGGATGATTCGTGGTTCGACATGTTGCTGACAGATGAAACGGGCTATGCCTTTGAACCCGAATCCTTTGTCATGCCGGATGACCAAACGCTGCTTTTCACCTTTGAGGGGAACGGACAAATGCCCTCGTCCCTCAGCGCCGTTTTGATGATTGTCGGCCCTTCGGGCAAAACGGAGTCCTTCCCGATTGCGGTGGATATCAACGGCTGAGCGGACCGAATCCGAAAAATTTGAGAAACAACAAAACATGCCCACGAACCCATCGTCTCAGTTCGTGAGCATGTTTTTTACTTATCCATCCAAACCCTTGCCCGTCCGGCACGTTTCGCCTCACAGAGCAGCAGATCCGCTTTTTTCATCAATTCCCATTCGTCCTTTGCGCCGGCAAACGCATGCGCGCCGATGCGGTCGATTCCGCCGCATCGGCGTTCATCTTTCTTCCGTATTCACTGACCCAGCGGTTTTCTGTTCGGCGTTCCGGCTTTGCGCGGATAGGCTTTCGGGGTCGTCCCCGTCTTATCCGTCAGCAGCAGCACGTGCGCCCAGTCGTCCCGGCCGGGGATCGGCGCATCCACCGTGCCGCGCACCGTGCCGCCCAGCAGAAAAGCCGCGCGCCTTGCGGCGGTCATCTCTTCCGCCACGCCCGGTCCCTTCCAGGCAATCGCCACGCCGCCCTTTTGAACAAACGGAAGCGTCAATTCTTCCAGCGTCGCCGCGTTGGCCACCGCACGGGAGACCGCCGCGTCGTATTGTTCGCGATGCGCCGCCATTTTGGCCGCGTCTTCCGCGCGCGCGTGCAGCGTCTCCGCTTTCAGCCCCAGACGCGCCAGCGCGTCTTCCAGAAACAGAATGCGCTTGTTCAGCGCGTCCAGAAACGTCATCTGCAAATCCGGCCGCAGAATCAGCAGCGGCATGCCGGGAAAGCCCGCGCCCGTGCCCACGTCGATGACCTTCGCGCCGGGCATAAGCAGCCCGTGCGCCAGCGGCGCGGCGCTGTCCAGATCGTGGCGGTCCACGCGCTCATCCTCGTCGAGCACGGCGGTCAAATCCATGCGCGCGTTGTATTCATCCAAAATGGCGTGAAAGGCTTCAAAACGGTCAAGCGCTGTCTCGTCTGCCGCGATGCCCATCTTTTCCAGCCCGTTTTTCAGTCTCTCTTTATTCATAGCGGCTCTCCCACACAAATTTGATCCAGCTCAGGCCCTCGCGCAGATGGTTTTTGATGAAATATTCCGGCTTGGAAGGGCTGCCCTTGCCGCAGGCGATAATGCCGACCTGTTTGCACAGCGCCAGCGCGCGCGGCACATGGTAATCGCTGGTGACAATCAGCGCTTCCGTCAGCCCGCGGTCATCCATGATGGACTGCGCATAGCCGAGGTTTTGACGCGTGTTGAACGACCCGGTTTCCGCTTCGATATCCGACGCGGCCACGCCGTGCTCGATCAGCCAGTCGCGCATCACGTCGCCCTCTGCGCGCGGTTCGTCGCTGCCCTGCGCGCCGCAGACAATCATCAGCATCGGCTGCTTTTGATATTCCTCCAGCGCCGCCGTCAGCCGTCTTTCCAGCGCGACGGAGGGCGTGCCATCCGCCTTAACCTGCGCGCCGAGCACAATGATGGTGTCAAAATCGCCGACCGGGGGCAAATGCGTCTCCTTGTAATAAACAAAGCCGATCAGCCCCGCCGCACAAACCACGCCAAAGAGAACAAGCGCTGCAAGCACCGTCAGCAGCCTCCTTAAAATCTTCATCGTTTCTGCCCCTTTAAATCCTTGTCTTATCTGCCGTCCGCCGCGCCGATATCCAGCGCCATCAGCTCGTCTTCCTGCTCCTCGCGGAGCGTTCCCCGTCTGCCGGGCACATTTCGGCTGCGCATCAGATAGCTGATTTCCTCTTCGCTCTGCCGCCCGTCGAACTGGCTGTTCTGCGTCATGGAATACACGCTGTTTCCGGCGAAAATCAGATGGTCGATGACGCGGACGCCGATGACGTTCAGCGCGCTGATCACCGCGCGGGTGGCGTCATAGTCGTCCTGAGAGGGTTCAGCCGTGCCGCTGGGGTGATTGTGCGCCAGCAGAACGGCATGCGCGTGATAGCGCAGCGCGGTTTCGACCACCTCTCTGGGATAAATCTGCACCTGATCGATGGTGCCCTTGTGCAGCAGCGCGGGCCGAAGCACGCGTCCGCTCTGATCCATGCAGATCATATACACGCGCTCTTCGTGCAGGCCGAAAAACAGCGCGCCCGCATATCTTCTCGCTTCCGCCAGATTGGTGATGACGGGTTTGCTGCCCATCGCGCTGTGCTGATAATAACTGAGCAGCTGCGGCATCAGGCTCAGCAGCACGGCGGCGTTTTCGCCCACGCCGTCCACCCGCTTCAGCTCCGACGGCGCGGTTTCCAGCACCGCGCTCAGCGAGCCGAAACGCTCGATCAGCCGATGGGCCAGCGGGTTCACGTCCCGCTGGGGAATGGCAAACATGAGCAAAAGTTCGAGCACTTCATGCTCGGAAAAGCCGGAAAGCCCCTCCTTCATGAATCGCTCTTTCATCCGCGCGCGATGGCCCGCGTGGACTGTCTTTTCGCTCATGCTCTCCTCCTTTTTGGGGCTTTGCCCCAAACCCCACCAGTAACCTGAGGTTTCTGGACTTCCCGCTTTTGGGACGCGCCATGCGCGCCCCTACATTTTTTATGATCCGCAAACTCGTAATCCCATCCCTCTGACGTGCCCCGCAGGGCAATAGTCAGAGACGTAACCCCCGTTTCCGGGTGCAGGGTGTCCCTGCTCGTTTTAAGGGGTGTGGGGGTCAAGGGGGCGAAGGGGGAAATCGAAATCCCCCTAAGCTCCCCTTGCCCGCGGAGCGCGTCCCCATCCAAGTATCAACAACGAACAAAAAAGTTAAAAGCGCTTCAAAATCTCTTCCAATTCCTCAAAGCTGTGCGCCACCGGCAGCCCCGTGGACATCAACCGCTTCAAATCGTTGTGCCCCCATGAAACCAGCACGCAGTCCGCACCCAGCGCTTCCGCCAGGTGGGCATCCGCCAGCATATCGCCCACAAGCACCACGTCCGCGCCAGCAAGCCCCAATTCATGCAGCTGCCGCCGGCCGATCTCCGTCTTTTTGCTGGCGCTCTCGTCCTGCAAGCCGCTGATATCCCGCATATACGGGGTCAGCCCCAGCGCATCGCACTGCTTTTTCAGCGACGGCTCATAGGAAGCGGAAAGCACCGACTGGCTTCTGCCCTGTGCATGCAGCCTTTGTATGGCTTCCAGCGCGCCGGGGAGCAGCCCCACGCCGATGGCTTTCCGATTGAACTCATCCAGCCAGATGCGCGCGATTTCCTCATAGCTGTGCGCATCGTAATTCACGCCGACAAGCGGATAAAAATCCCGCACGGGCATCGTCATGTTGTTTCGGTAATCTTCCAGCGTGATGCGCGGCACGCCGATCCGGTCAAAGACATAATTGTCCAGATCCACGGAGAGCTGCGCGTCGTTGAGCAGCGTTCCGTTAAAATCCCAAATGATGTGTTTCATATTTGTATTATACCCTCTCGGTGTGCCTGCGTCAATCAAACAGCGCGCGAATATCCTCCGGCGTAAGCTGAGTCGGCATGGCCTCGCCCGCCGTAATCATCTGATCGAACATCTCCCGCTTTCTCGCGCCGAGCTTGACGACCTGCTCTTCGATGCTGCCGCGCGTAATCATGCGGATGACCGTAACCTTGTGCTTCTGGCCGATGCGGTGCGCGCGGTCGGTCGCCTGATCTTCCGCCGCCGGGTTCCACCACGGGTCGAAGTGGATGACCGTGTCCGCGCCGACGAGATTCAGTCCGGAACCGCCCGCCTTGAGCGAAATCAGGAATACCTGACCTTCGCCCGCGTTGAATTGCTGCACCATCTCCACGCGGCGTTTCGGCGGCGTTTCGCCGTCCAGATACATGCAGGAGATGCCCACCGCTTCCAGTCTGCGCTGCAAAATTTTGAGCATGCGCGTGAACTGGGAGAAGATGAGCGCGCGATGACCCGCTTCCAGCGAGCCGGGCAGCACATCCAGCAGCAGATCGAGCTTGCCGCTGGACGCCGCGTAGCTGGGCAGAACCAGCGACGGATGGCCGCAGATCTGCCGCAGTTCGGTAATGGCGGCGAGCATTTCGATGCGGTTGTTGCCGCCCAACATGCCTTCGACCTGCGGGCGCAGGCGGAGCAGGCTGGCCTGATAGACGCGGCGCTGCTCCTCGGTCATGTCCGCCGTGAGGGTGATTTCCACCTTCTCCGGCAGTTCGCGCAGCACGTCGCCCTTCAGGCGGCGCAGCAGGAACGGACGGATGCGGTTGCGCAGCACGTCGGCTTCCTCGCCCGTGCCGAAACGGTGCATGAACTGCGCGAAGGAATTGAGATAGCCCGGCAGCACGAAGTCGAAAATCGACCACAGCTCACCCGGATGGTTTTCCATCGGCGTACCGGTCAGCGCCAGACGCGTCTGCGCCTTGAGCTGCTTGACCGCGCCCGCGCCGACGCTCATCGCGTTCTTGATATACTGCGCCTCGTCGAGAATCGCAAACCGGAACGACACTTTGGAGAGCAGGCCAATGTCGCGGCGGATGAGCGGATAGCTCGTCAGATACACGTCCACGTCGCGGTTTTCGCCCGTCAGACGGGAAATGGTCTGCGCGCGCTGGGCCTGCGTGCCCTCGCCCGCCGCACAGCGCAATTCGGGCGCAAATTTCGCGATTTCCGCCATCCAGTTGTAGACCAGCGACGTCGGCGCCACGACGATGGATGCCGCGTTCTGGTCGCCGCGGCGCTTCGCCCACAGCAGCAGGGTGATGACCTGCAAGGTCTTGCCCAGACCCATGTCGTCGGCCAGAATGCCGCCCATGTGCAGCCGGTCGAGCGCCTGCATCCACATGAAGCCGCGCATCTGATACGGGCGCAGCATCTGATCCAGCGGCTCAGGGCAGGGCTCGCCGTCGTCCTGCAAACTGCCGACCATATTTTTGACGCTGTCCTCAGCCTTGACGGGGATTTTTCCGCTTTCCAGCAGGCTGGTCATATAGGCCGCGCGGTAGGAAGCGACTTCCACCACGCCGCGCAGGTTCTTCTCTTCCTCTTCCGGCTCGCCCATCTCGCCGCCGACCGCCGCTTCCGCCATCTCGCGCCACTCGTCCATCTCCGAAAGGTCGAGGAATGAGCCGTCCTTGAGGCGGAAATACTTCTTGCGGTCGCGCAGCGCGCGCAGAATATCGACGACCTCCGGCGCGGGTTCGCCGTCTTCGGTCATTTCCAACCGCAGCGCGCCGTCCTGCATGCGCAGCGTGCCGACAAAATGCGGCTTGCGCGGGGTCATCTTCCGGAACTCGTCGGAGCAGTAGACTTCCGCATTCTCCTGCATCTTGTAAATGCCCTCGGTCAGGAAACGATAAATCGGCTCCTGACCGCCGAGCACGACGCGCCCTTTCTGCATGCGGAAACCGAAGGTCGCCAGCAGGTCGAGCGCACGGCGCTCGGCCGCCGCGTCGCGCAGCAACATGATGCGCTCGTCGTCCTCCGTCGGCGCGGTCTGCGCGGCAAACGGATCGATTTCTTCGTCGCCGTAGAGAAACGCAATGCGGCAGAGCACCAGATTGTTGTCCCGGTCGAAATACGCGCGCACCTTCAGTTCGCGACGGATGATGCGCTCGGCCAGCGCGCCGTCGAGCGTCACCGTGCCCGCGCGTTCCAGCGCAGGCAGCAGGTCGGAGATCACGCGCGTGCTCTGCTGCGCGTCAAAGCGGAATGCGGCGGGCGAACCCGGCCCGGCCTGCGCCGCCAGCAGCACGCGGACAATGCCGCGCTGGGCTTCCGGCAGACGAAGCACGTCGCCCTCGCAGTAGACATAGGCGCAGTCCGCGTCGAGCATGCGCAGGGTTTTGGGCATCTGCGCGCGCACTTCCAGTTCGCGCCCGCTGGCAAACACGCCGAAGAGCAGCTCAACCTGCCCGTCGAACACGCTCGGCACGCTGACGACCTCTTCGCCGAAAGAAATCTTGAACGGCTTAGCCATCAGCAGCTGCATCAGGCGCGGCACAAAGCGGTCGGCCACGGTCAGGTATTTCGCGTCCAGCCCCGTCTGCACAAGCTTGCCTTCCAGCTGGCAGACGTAGGCCGCATCCTGCAACAGCTTGATGATTTTCGCATCTACGCCCGTGAAGCCCATCCACTCCGGCTCAAGCACAAAACCCTTGCCGAACGCGATGGCCGTCTTTTCCTGCAAGCCGCGCAAAAACTGCGCCATACTCTTGACGACGTACATCCGCTCCTGCCCAACGCGCAGAGAAACGCGCACCGGCTCTTTTTCGCCCAGCAGCCGCAGGGTGATTTCCATTTCCAGCGGCGTTTCCATCGGCAGAGCGCTTTGCAGCGTGCCCATCAGCGCGCTCGCGTTTTCCCGCGCGCGGCGGCGGCGCATTTCCTCAATCGCGCCGGTGGAAATGGCCTGCATCATCGCCGCGGCCAGATGGCGGCACGGCTTATGCACGTTGCCGAAAAAGTCGCACGAGCAGCGCCCGCTCAGCTTGGTCGTCGCGCCGACGCGCACAATGCGCCGCGGATCGCCGTCCACCGCATAGCGCAGAAAGCCGTTTTCATCCTCAAGCGGATGCACGCCGCCCTGACGGAAAATGACAAGACCCGCGTTATATTCTTCTTCCGGCGTAATGCGCCGGATGATTTCCATACCTTCAGCCACAAAATCTCTCCGCTTCCCAAAAAATTAAAACCGTGAAAAGGGTAACTTATTTTTAATTCTTCGCGGCGCTGCCGTATTCCTGCCGTTTCGCGGTCAAGTTCCCCGTGATTTTGCAAGTTTGAACGGTTTTCACGATTTCAATAAATGAAAAGAACGCAAAGCGCGTCAAAACGCGACGATAGCCGCCTAACCCGCTGACCATGAAGAAGGATTAACCAGGGTGCGCTCGATTTTCTGAGCAGCGTGCCGAGCATCAACCGGGATGATAATCAGCTTTACCAAACCTTTTTCCTGAGGAAACAAAAAAACCTCTTCCTGTTTTCTCATCATTGACTCCATATAGAGAAATTGACAAAGAAAGGACAGGAGAGGGTTTTTTCTCGAATTCGTTAATCTTTTCGTGCGGATTTATTCAAATTTTTAAAGCAGTTTTTTATTTTTTTCCGCCAGTGCCCGAAACAACACGGACGTCACCGCCGCGCCGACGGCGATCGCCGCAACGATCTGCACCGCGACCATGCCTTCCTGCGCGGCCGCCGCGCCGCGGTTTTCCACCAGCGCCAGCATCGCCAGATAGAAATTGTATCCCGGCACGAGCGGCACCAGCGCGCCGAGCAGAAAGATCGTGGACGGCGTGCGCATTTTGCGCGCCAGCAGCTCGCAGACCACCGAAACGAACACCGTGGAAAAGAAGTACGCGGACATGGTGCCAAATCCCGCCATGCCCAGCAGAATATAAACAATGTAGCCTGCCAGACCGATAAAGGATGCGGGCAGAATCGTGTTTTTCGGCGCGTTGAGGATATAGCCGTAACCCAGCGTGCCGCCGAACGCGCCGAGCGCCGCGACGATGATCTTACGCATCACAGGGCAATCCCTCCCATCATCGCGGCCATTTTCAGGCCCGTATACACGCCGATGGCCACGGCCGTCGCCAGCAGCATGGCCTCCAGCGCGCGCGTCATGCCGGAAATGAGGTCGCCGTACATCGTGTCGCGCACGGCGGTGGTCATCGCCAGCCCGGAGAGCAGCGGCATAATGCCGCCGATGATCGCCGCGTTCACGTTGTAAATCGGCAGCACGCCGTAGAGCATCTGCGCCGCAACCGCCGTCAGCCAGCCACCGACGAAGTTGCCCAGCAGCACGCCCATCTGAATATGCGCAAACAGCGGTTGAATCGCCTGCACCAGCACGCCGATGGCAAACGTCACCGCGAACGTCGCCGCGTCGCCGTCAAAGAGCAGGCAGAAGCTTGCCGCCGCCAGCGCGTAAGCCAGAATCATCGTCCGCTGGGAAAAGCCGGGGGTTTTCCGCACCTTTTCCAGCGCGCATCCGGCCGCCTCCGGGCTGAGCCTGCCCTGTTCCACCTCGCGGGAAATTTCGTTGACCATCGCGATCCGCCGGCTGTTTGTACCGCGCCGGCTGATGCGCCGCACAAACGCGCGCCCACCCGCCTCCAAAAAGATCGACGTCGGAAACGCCGCAATGTTGATTTCCCCGATGCCGAATCCCTTCGCCATCCGCCGCGCCGTCTCTTCCACACGGTAGGTTTCGCTGCCGTTTTCCAGCAGCAGCTGCGCCGCCGCGCCGACGATATTCAGCTTTTGTTCGTCTGTCTGCATAAAGCTCCTTTTTGGGGCTTTGCCCCAAACCCCACCAGAAACCTGAGGTTTCTGGACTTCCCACTTTTGGGGCGCGCCATGCGCGCCCCTACATTTTTTTATTCACCGTTTTCCGTTCCCCATCGTAACCCCAGCCCCCGAACGCACCCCGCAGGGCAATAGTCAGGGTCGCAGCCCCCGTTCCTGGGTGCAGGGTGTCCCTGCTCGTTTTAAGGGGGGGGTAATGGGGTTCTTAGGGGATTTAGGGGGGAGAGGTCGAAATCGTCCGGGAAACTCGCATAGGGGCGCTGTCCTCTGCCTGCGGCAGACGCGCCCGCTTCGCGAACGCGCAAGCGCTCTTTGCGATTTCCGATTTCCGCCACGCTGAATCCCGCACAGCGGGCGCGTGGCTTCAATCCCCCTAAGCTCCCCTTGCCCGCGGAGCGCGTGCATCGTCCGCAGACGATGCTTCCTTGTCTCCTTACTTCTTCACAAAAACATTTTTCCCATCCGAAACCACGGTCAAATCCCCATCCCGACCGCTGTGTACATCCGTCCCCAGCTCTTGCAAGATCTGCATAACCAGCGGATCGGCGGGGTCGTCGTCACTGTCCGGAATGAACGCAATCTTCGGTGAACAGGCCGTCAAAAACGCCGTGCTCGCGTCCACAATCCGCCCGTGATACGGCACTTTCAGCACATCACAGGCGATATCTCCCGCGCGCAGAAGCTCGGTCTGCCGCGCGTCCTCCGCGTCGCCGGGAAAAAGGAATTTCGTTTCGCCATAGGTCACATATGTCGCCAGAGAAAAATCATTCTCCTCGTCCGCGCCGTAATCCGTCCGTTCGGCGGCGGTTACGCGCAGATGCGTTTTTCCGAAATCCGCCGACCATTCGCTGCCGGCGGACAGAATCTCCACCCGCGTCTGAGGGCTTTGCGAAAGGGCGTCCCTGAACTGCGTATACTGCTTGCTCTCCTTGGCGTACTGCGGCATGACGACCTGCGCAACCGAAACACTCTCCAGAACCTTGTCCGCGCCGCCGACGTGATCTTTGTCAAAGTGGGTGATGATCATCAGGTCAATTCGGTCGATGCCTTCCCCGGCAAAGCGCTCAGCCAGCTTCTTTCCACCCTTGTTTGTGCCCGCGTCAATCAGAATGCGCGCGCCGGTTTCCGTCGTCACCAGCGCCGCGTCGGCCTTACCCATATCGTAAAACGTCACGGTCACGCTCTGCGCCAGCGCCGAACAGCCCGCCAGCGTCAGCAGCAGCGCCGCCAGACAGGTGATGATTTTTTTCATACGCAGCCTCCTCGCTCAAGATACGGGGCTTTGCCCCGTCGCCTCACCAAAGGGCTTTCCGCCCGTTTGGCGCATCGCCCTTCGGAAACCTTCGGGTGCCCCCCGATTTCGAATAGTTCTTACGATTTGCTATTATACCAAAAGAAAAGACGAATGAAAAGCGGACAATCCTGCCACCTTGACGCGCGCGCCGCTGGAATTTATAATGGTTTCGTCATTTTGTTAAAATAGGTGTATCTATGCAAAGCTATATCGAAACCCTCGGCCGCCTGATTGCCTCTCAGGTTGCGCCCCATCCCCGTCGGGCGCGCCGCATGCTGACGGCGGCCTATTCGTGGGTGCGCTTTTCCGGCAAACGCAAAAAGCTGACGGACGCGAAATCCGCTTACGCGCGGATGAATGGACGCGTCGCGGATACGCTCATCCGCGGCATGAATCAGCCCCAACAGGCCGTGATGGTCAACATCTTCATGCCCTGTGAGCTGATGCACGCGATGGGGCTTACGCCGATGTTTCCGGAGGGGCTGTCGGTTTACGTCGCCTGCACGGCCTGCCAGCATGTCTTTGCCGAACGCGCGGAAACTTCCGGCATTCCGGAGAGCTTCTGCTCTTACCACAAGACGATGATCGGCATGGCGGAATCCGGCGTGCTGCCCAAACCGCTGCTGATTGCCGGAACGACGCTGGCCTGTGACGCGAACCAGCTTTCCTTCCGTCATCTGGCCGCGCATTATCCCGCGCCGCTGACCCTCATCGATGTGCCCGCCCGCGAGGACGATGCGGCCGTGGCCTACGTTTCCGATCAGCTCCGCGAGCTGGCGCGCACGCTCGAAACGTTGACGGGCAAAAAGCTTGATGAGGCGAAACTGCGCGAGTCGATGGCCTGCGCCAACCGAACGCTGGCGCTCATGCGCGAATACGCCGACCTCCGCGCGGAGGTCTCGCAGGATACGACGATGACGGGCGAACTGTGCAGCCTGATTGCGACACACTGCCTGCTTGGGCATGCGGATGGGGAAAATTACGTCCGCGAACTGATCGAAACGGCCAAACGCGCGCCCAGGCGGGAAACGACGCGCCGCAAGCGTATTTTCTTCATCCATACCCTGCCCAACTGGCAGGATTCCATGATCCGCATGCTGGAAACGGAGAACCGCTGCGAGCTGGTCGGCTGCGACATCACTTTCGATTCGCTTATGCCGCTCGATCCGGACAAGCCCTTTGAAAGCATGGCGCGCCGCCTGCTTGCCAACGTAAACGGCGGCCGTTCCACGCGGCGCATTGACAACGCGATTGCGTGGGCAAAGAAGCTGAACGCAGACGGCGTGATCGTGTTCTGCCACTGGGGCTGCAAGCAGACGATGGGCCTCTCCACCCTCGCCAAGCGCAGGCTGGAAGAAGCGGGTCTGCCGACGCTGGTGCTCGACGGCGACGGATGCGACAGCCGCAACGTCGCAGACGGACAGATGGTAACGCGCGTCGGCGCGTTTCTGGAACAGTTGGAGGGGATGGACGCATGATCGGATACAGCTGTAAATATGCGCCGCTGGAACTGATCGCAGCCTACGGCGGAAAAGCGCTGATGCTCGACGCGGAAACGGAAGATTTTTCCCGCGCGGAGACGCTGACCCACGCCAACGTCTGCTGCCACGCCAAAGCGCTGCTCACCCAGGCGCTGGATATAAGCGAACTGGTGCTGACGGACTGCTGCGACGCGACACGGCGCACTTATGACGTGCTGGAATCCGAAGGCAGACAGCGCTTTCTCTTTCAATTTGACCTGCCGCACGACGACGCAGCCTGTGCGCGCCAGCGCATGACGCGCGAGCTGCTGCGCTTTGCCAAAGCCTACGGCGCATATACGGGCGCGGCGTTTTCCAAAGCGAAATTTCTCGCCGCCTGCCGGGATAATTCGCACGCCCTTCTGCCAAACGAGCCGTTTATCGCGGTACTCGGCGCGCGCGTCAGCCCCCAGCTTTTGGGGCAGATCCGCTGCGCATTCTCCATCCCGGTGGAAAACCTGACGTGCAGCGGTCTGCGCACGCTGGAAGAACCGCCGAAGGAGGCCGCCGATTTCTCCTTTGAAGAACTGATGGACTGGTACGCGGGCGCGCTGCTCCGCCAGACGCCCTGCATGCGCATGACCGATATCGCGGCGCGGCGGACATTGTACGAAAACGAGCATATCTGCGGCATTGTCTACAACACGGTCAAATTCTGCGATTATTACGGCTTTGAATACGCCGAGTTGAAGGCGAAAAGCCGTATTCCGCTGCTCAAAATCGAGTCGGATTACACCGTCACGGCGCCGGGGCAACTCACCACGCGGTTGGAAGCCTTCCGCGAGAGCCTCGACCTGACCGCAAAGCCTTCCCGGACACCGGAGCCAAAACCCATGAACAAGCATCTCTTTGCGGGCATTGACAGCGGCTCGACCACAACCAACATGGTTGTGCTCGACGCAAACGAAACCTTGCTCGCTTTTTCCATCGTGCGAACCGGCCCGCGCGCGCAGATGGGCGCACAGGCGGCGCTGGAAGACGTCTGCAAACAGCTGAACATCAAAAAAGAGGATTTCGCCGCCATCGTCGCCACGGGCTATGGCCGAAACAACATTCCCTTCGCCACGGACACCAGGACGGAAATCACCTGCCACGCGCGTGGCGCGCATTTTCTGAATCCCGCCGTTCGCACGATCATCGACATTGGCGGGCAGGACAGCAAAATCATCAATCTGGATGAAACCGGCCACGTCACGGGCTTCATGATGAACGACAAATGCGCCGCCGGAACGGGGCGTTTTCTGGAGATGATGGCGCGCACGCTGGAACTGGACATGGCGGAAATGAGCCGCCGCGGCCTAACGTGGGACAAGGAGCTGACCATATCCAGCATGTGTACGGTTTTCGCCGAATCGGAGGTCATCTCGCTGATTGCGGATAACCACACGGACAGCGACATCATTCACGGGCTGAACAAATCCATCGCCGGCAAAACCGCCGCGATGGCCGCGCGCGCCAAGGGACAGCCTCCCTACATGATGACCGGAGGCGTGGCGCGCAACCGCGGCGTTGTGCAGGCGCTGGAAGAGAAGCTGGGCGCAAAGCTCTTGATCAGCGAAAACCCGGATCTGTGCGGCGCGCTCGGCGCGGCGCTCTTCGCTCTGCACGGCGATTAATTCTGCTTGCGCCGCGCGGAAGAACGCGGTATACTGAGGGTATCCTTCCGCCTTCCGCAGACGGTGGAAGCGTGAACGCTCAAGATTGTTTTGCCATCCGGCATTTTTTACATCATGAATTCCAAAGAGGGGGTTTTTTCCGATGGGCCAATCGTTTATTCCGGCGGGTTATGCGCCGCACCTTTCTCTGTATGAAACGCAGAGCGCCATCAGCTTAATCAAGCGCGTGTTTCAGGATGCGCTTTCCCGCGAACTGAATCTGCGCCGCGTGTCCGCGCCGCTGTTCGTCGAGCCGGATTCCGGCCTGAACGACGACCTCAACGGCGTGGAACGCCCGGTCGGGTTCGATATTCCGTGCGCGAACGCAAACGCGCAGGTCGTTCATTCGCTGGCCAAGTGGAAGCGCATGGCGCTCTACCGCTACGACATCCATCCCGGCAAGGGCATTTACACCGACATGAACGCCATCCGCCGCGACGAGGAGCTGGATAACCTGCACTCCGTCTACGTCGATCAGTGGGATTGGGAGAAGGTCATCACACCGGAAACGCGCACCCTCTTCACGCTGCATCAGGCTGTGACGGGCATCGTCTCCTGCATCTGCGACACGCAGCTGACCGTGCGCGGCAAGTATCCCCAGCTGTGCGATACGCCGCTGCTGAACCGCCATGTCGCCTTCATCACCGCACAGGAGCTGGAAGATCTGTACCCCGATCTGACGTCCAAGCAGCGCGAAAACGCGTTCGCCAAAAAGCACGGCACCGTGTTCATCCAGGGCATCGGCGGCAAGCTGCGCTCCGGCAAGCCGCACGACGGCCGCGCGCCGGACTACGACGATTGGGAGATGAACGGCGATATCCTGTTCTATGACCCGATTCTGGATTGCGCGCTGGAAATCTCCTCGATGGGCATTCGCGTCAGCCCGGAATCGCTGGATCGTCAGCTGACGCTGGCGGGCTGCGACGAGCGCCGCAAGCTTCCGTTCCACAAGATGCTGCTGGAAGGCCAGCTCCCCCTGACGATGGGCGGCGGCATCGGCCAATCCCGCCTGTGCATGCTGCTGCTGGGCAAGGCCCACATCGGCGAAGTGCAGTCCTCCATCTGGGACGAGCACACCCGCAAGGTCTTTGAAGACGCCCACATCACGCTGCTGTAAATTGTGGGGCTCTGCCCCACACCCTGCCAAGGACCTGAGGCTCTTGGATTTCCCACCTTCATGAATCGCTTTGCGATTCATGGATATCCTGTCGATTCAAGCCGCCGCGAAGCGAAGAAAGGGTGCAGGGAACGTGTTCCCTGCCGGGGTTTGGGGCAGCGCCCCAAAAGGAGTTTTTATGCGATATACCATCGAAAACGAGTTCATCCGCCTGACCATCGATTCCCTCGGCGCGGAAATGGTCAGCGCCGTCGATCGGGCCACCGGCAGCGAAATGATCTGGTGCGCCGATCCCGCCGTCTGGAACCGCCACGCGCCGATTCTCTTTCCCTATGCAGGAAAGCTGACGGGCGGCCATTTCAAGGCGGCGGACGGCAAGCTCTACGAAGGCAAACAGCACGGTTTCGCCCGCGACATGGAGCATATCCTGCTGATCCAGACCGGGCACGAATTGACCTTCGAGCTGGCCTCCAGCGACAAAACCCGCGCCATCTGGCCGTATGACTTCGCGCTGCGCACGACCTTCACGCTCGAAGGCCGCCACGTCCGCCATACCGTCAGCGTGCGCAACACGGGCAGAGAAACCCTGCGCTTCGGTCTGGGCTTCCACCCCGGCTTCACCCTGCCGTTTGACGATAAGCATACCGACGCGGATTACGACATCCTGTTTGACACGGTGGAATCCCCGCTGTGCCTGAATACCGCGCCAAACGGCCTCATCGGCGCGGCGCCGGATTACTATCTCGGCCGCAACATCACCCGCATTCCGCTCAGCGCCGAGCTGTTCGCGCGCGACAGCCACTGCATGGTGAACCTCAAATCCCAATCCCTCTGCGTGCTGGAGCGCGACACGGGCCGCCGCATTCGCGTAAACATTGCGGATTTCCCGTATACGCTGATCTGGTCCACGCCGCAGAAGCCCATGCGCTTTATCTGCGTCGAGCCGTGGCACAGCATCCCCGGCGAGGATGACGGCCCCATCGAGTGGGAGCAGAAGCCCTGCGCCGCCAGCCTTGAAGCGGGCGAAAGCTGGCAGACCACGCTGGATATGGCATTTGAGCGGTAAACGGCGGCCTGAGGCCGCCCGCACTTCCGCCAAAATCCGACAACTTCCAGCGTTTTGCACATACAGACGATTTTTGTGCAGTTTTCCACGCGTCAAAAAAGAGGCCGCCCGGCCTCTTTTCGTTTATCCGTTTACTGGCGTTATTCCGCGAACCCCGTCATGCCCTGCAATCCCTTCACCTTCACGCTGAACGCGCCGCCTCTGGCGGAAAGCGTCTGCCCATCGTCGGTGACGAGCGTCTTTGCGCCGCAAACGTCTTCCGCCGTCAGGTAAACGACGACTTCCTTCGCGCTGCGGTTGATGAGCGTGACGGCACAGGCGTTTTCGGCCTGGCTGCCGAACGCGTCCCGTCCGCTTTCGTTTTTACGAATTACGCCGAGCACATCAGCGCAGGGCGCAAGATAGACGCATTCGCCGGTTCTGAGCACGGGATGCGCGTTCCGCATGGCGGTCATCGCCTGATAGCGGGCGAGCATCTGAGCGTCCTCGTGCCCCCACGGATAGGTGCGGCGGCAGAACGGATCGGCGCAGCCTTCCATGCCCGCTTCATCGCCGTAATAGATGCACGGCATGCCCGGCACGCTGAAAATAAAGCGGAGCATCAGCTGTTCGCGCAGCGCGCCGATCATCCGCTCTTCCGGAGAAAGGCGATGGTGCGCGCGCTGATCGCGGGGAATGTCGCTGCCGTCGTTTCCGGCCAACACGTTGAGAATGCGCGGCCTGTCGTGGCTGCCCATCAGGTTCATCAGCGCATAAAGGAACGGCTTGGGATAATTCTGCGCCAGCGAAGAAAGCTCTCTGGCAACGGCGGACGCGTCCTTCTGTCCCGTTAAAAACGCGATGAGCGCGTCGCGGAGCGGATAATTCATCACGCTGTCCAGCGTATCGCCCAGAACGTAGGAGCGCATTTGTCCATAGGCGACCTTGTGGCTCGCGTCCTCCCAGACCTCGCCGAGCACCGCCGCATTCGGGGATACATCCTTAACCTGCTTGCGCAATTCGCGCAGAAAAGGCATCGGCAGTTCGTCGGCGACGTCCAGCCGCCAGCCGCTCGTGCCCTTTTTCACCCAATGACGCACGACGGAATCTTCGTCCTCCAAGATGAAGCGGCGGTAATCCTCGTCCATTTCGTTGACATTCGGCAGGGTTTTAAACCCCCACCAGCACTCATAATCATCCGGCCAATGGCGGAAGGTGAACCATTTGAAATACGGCGAATGCGGGTCGCGGTACGCGCCGACGTGTTCGCCGTGCGTGCCGCGCCGGTTAAAATAGAGGCTGTCGTCGCCGACGTGGGAAAACACGCCGTCGAGCATCACATGCATGCCCAGCTTTTTTGCGTCTTCACAGAGACGAACGAGCGCCTGCTCGTCGCCGAACATCGGATCGATCCGGCGGTAATCGCTGGTGTCGTATTTATGGTTGGTGCGCGCGCAGAAAATCGGGTTGAAATACAGCACGCTCACGCCGAGCCGTTTAAGATACGGCAGTTTCTGGCGCACGCCTTCCAGATTGCCGCCGAAAAAATCGTTGGCAAAATTGTCGCCGTTTTCGGAGATGTTGAGAAACGGCATCTCATCCCACTTGTCGTGCAGGATGATGTTCTGCCCGTCCTTGGCGTGCATCAGCGCGTCCGTGCCCTCGCCGCGGCAGAACCTGTCCACCATGATCTGATACATCACGCCCTCGCGCATCCACGCGGGCGTATCGTAGGCCGCGTCATAGACCGTGACCTGAAAGCTCTCCTCGCTGCCCATCACGCCTTCGCCGCATCCGGTATGGTCGTCCGGAGCGCCAAGCACCACGCGCCCTTCTCTTGTCTCGCCCTCAAACCGATACCACAACAGATTGGGCGTATCGCCCACGCCGATCTGCGCTTCATAAACCGTCTTTCCGTTCCGCACGCCGAGCGAACGCATGGGATAGCGGCGTTCCGCCCCATTCCAGACACGCAAAAAAAGTTCGAGCGACGTCTGATCGCCTTCTGCGGTCACACGCAGCCGAACCTGACCGCCCGCCGCAACCGCGCCCTGCGGCTTGCGGTCAAACGGGCTGAGGGTATGATGTTTCAAAACCATGTTCGTGAAACGCTCCGTCTTTTCAAAATCGCGCCCCGCCGATTCCGCGCGGGGACTTCTTATTTTTCATTTTAACGTACTTGCCCTATGCTGTCAAGCGGACTGAAGCCGCCTCCGCCTTTGGCGCAGAAAACCGATCCCTCCCATGTTTTCCGCGCGCCAATCCCTTCATGCGGCGCGTTTTTTCAAAATCATCGTTCCACGCCGAGAGTTCACATTTTTGTTTCATTCCCATTACTTCCCTGCTACATCCGCGCGCTATAATACCCCATACACAAGGTCAGAAAGGGGGCACGCAGCATGGCGAAGCGAATTTTCTCTCTGGCGGCGGTCTGTCTGCTGGGCTTCATGCTGCTGCCCGCCGCAAACGAATCGGCGCAAACCGTATCCGTGGCCGTCGGTTCAAACAGCCCCGCAGCGGACGACGCGTCCGCAGCCGGACAGCTGCTTTTCCCCGAACTGTCGGACACGGATATCACGGGCATCCGCATCCATGCCAACGACGACTGCGAATTTGATTTCAGCGTGCGCGGCGAACTGAGCGTCAACGGGCAAAAGGCCGATGAAGAGGTTTTTTCCACGCTGGTCGATCAGCTGACGGCGGACAGCTTCACGCTCTGCGATGATTTTGAGCCGCAGAACGACGCGCTGCTCACCGTCACGGTTTACACGGACACGCAGGATTTTTCCGCCAGCTTTTATCAGGAACAGGGAGACGACAAATACGCCTACGTCGTCGCCGGCGCGGACAACGAGCGCTTTCTGAAAACAGACGCGTGGCGCGTAGGCACGCTGCTGCTGACATGCGAGGGCACGCGCATCTTTGACGCAAGCGGGCAGGAAACGCCGGTGGATTAGTCCTTCAGCCACGCCTCCCAAATCTCCGGGCAATAGCCGACGGTGGCGCGGCGGCCGTCGCGGACGATGGGCAGTTTGAGCAGCTGCGGTTTTTCCATCAGCCCCGCCAGAATTGAATCTCGGCTTTGCGTGTAGGCGATGACGCTTTCGCGGTATGCCTTGCTCTCCCGATCGCAGAGCGCATCCAGACCGACAGCCGCCGCAACGCTTTCCAATTCGCGCTTGCCGATACCGTATTTAAGCACGTCTACCCGCTGATAGGATACGCGGCGCTCCTTGAAAAAGCGCTCGGCTTTCTGGGTGTCAAAGCCTTTTCCGCAATAAATCTGATAACCCATCTTGATTCCTCCGTTCTTTTCCTTATAATAGAGCATGATAACCGCTTCACCCCATTCCGTCAAGCGGTCGTTTTTTCGGCCCCAAGCCGTTTCTGCAAAAACAGGCGGAAGCGCGCATGGCGCGTCCGATTTTCGCTCTATGATCCACGGAAAAATCGACGGAGGTTTTATATATGAAGAAAAAAATTGCGCTCATCACCGGCGCGTCCGGCGGCATCGGCGGCGCATGCGCCGAAACACTGGCGCGCGCGGGCTATACGGTGCTGCTCCACGGCTGTCATGGGCTTGAGCACGCCAAAGCGCTGGCGGATCGTCTCTGCGCCGAGGGCTGCGACGCGCACGCCGTCTGCTGCGATCTGGCCGACAGCGAAAGCGCGCAGGCCATGTGCCGCGACATTCTCGCCCTGTATCATCGCGTGGACGCGCTGGTGCTGTGCGCGGGCGTTTCGCATACCGGGCTTTTCTGCGATATGACGGATGAACAGTGGCGCACGGTCATGGATGTAAACGTCTCCGGCATGTTTTACCTCATTCGCGCGCTTGCGCCGGGCATGATCGCCCGAAACGAAGGCGCGATTGTCACCGTCTCCAGCATGTGGGGGCGCGTCGGCGCATCGTGCGAAGTCGCCTATTCCGCCAGCAAAGCCGCCGTCATCGGCCTGACCCGCGCGCTGGCCAAGGAGCTGGGACCGAGCGGCGTGCGCGTCAACTGCATTGCGCCCGGCGTCATCGACACGCGCATGATGGACGAACACAGCGACGAAACCAAAGCCGCGCTGGCGGAAGAAACGCCGCTCTGCCGTCTCGGCACGCCGCAGGACGTGGCGGGCGCCTGTGCGTTTTTGCTCTCGGACGCGGCCGCCTTCATCACGGGGCAGGTTTTAGGTGTGGACGGCGGCTATATTTAACAAATTGTTAAAAAACGGTTTTTGACAGTTTTTTACACAAAAATGACGGAATTCTCCCATTCGCGCGCGAAACTTGTGGTCAGTTATCGACAGCGACCACATCATATTGTGGATAACCCGCAGACATTCGGCAGAGGGAGCTGCGGAAAACTGCATTTTTCTTCATTTCGCCGTTTGCCAAAAAAGCCTTGAAAGCAGGGCTTTTTTTTGATATGATAGGAAAGCTTCATTGAAAACTTATCCACAGGCGTGGCCCATCTGTCCACAGGCTGTGGAAATCATTGTGGATATCCACAGCATATCCACAGGATGATGTGTATAGATTGTGGGAAAGCGGCCGTCAATCGCCGCAGGAAATACGGAGGTTTCTGCCATGGATCATATCGAATTATGGGACAAGGCCAAAGCGCTGATGCGCGAAGAGCTGGCCAACGTCTCCTATACGACGTGGATTGAGCAGCCGCTCAAGCCCGTTTATGTGGTGGATGACAAGCTCGCGCTGGAAGTCATCAGCGACTTTAACGAAAAAACCATCCGGGCGCGCTACCTGTCCATGATTACCGCGGCGGTGAGCCAGGCCGCCGGGCGCGAAATGACCATTGAGCTGATGAGCGTCAAGGAGCGGATTGAATGGCAGGAACGCCAGAAGAAGGAAGAGGCGCCCGCGATGCAGGGCATCAACATGTTCAACCCGAAATCGACGTTCGACACGTTTGTGGTCGGCTCGTCAAATCGGTTTGCGCATGCCGCCGCGCTGGCCGTCGCCGAACAGCCGGGCGTGGCGTATAACCCGCTGTTCCTCTACGGCGGCGTCGGTCTGGGAAAGACGCACCTGATGCACGCCATCGGCCATTTCATTCAGGAACATTTTCCGAACATGCGCATGCTCTACCTGCCCAGCGAAATGTTTACCAACGAGTTGGTCGCCGCCATCAAGAACAACAAAAACGTGGAATTTCGCAACCGTTTCCGCAACGTCGATGTGCTGATGCTGGACGATATTCAGTTTATCGCCGGCCGCGATTCCACGCAGGAAGAGTTTTTCCACACGTTCAACGCCCTGCACAGCGCGGGCAAGCAGATCATCATTTCTTCCGATAAGCCGCCGCGCGAAATCGCCCGTCTGGAAGAGCGGCTCCGCAGCCGCTTTGAATGGGGCCTGATTGCCGACATTCAAAAGCCTGATTTCGACACCAGAGTCGCCATTCTGCGCAAAAAGGCCGACAACGAAGACATCGAAGTCAGCGACGAAATGCTGGAGCTGATCGCCGGGCGCATCGAGAGCAACATCCGCGAGCTGGAAGGTTCGCTGACCCGCGTAAACGCCTATGCGAAGCTGAACCACTGTGACATCAACGAAGAAGTCATTTCGCTCGCGCTGCGCGACATCAACATTCATCGCGATCCCAAACGCATCACGCCGGAACTGATTATCGATTGCGTAGCCGATTATTACGGGATGAGCGCGGACATGGTTCGCAGCGATTCCCGCAAAAAGGAAATCGCGCAGGCCCGCCACGTCGCGGTCTACCTGACCCGCGAGATGACCAGCCTCAGCCTGCCGCGCATCGGCGACGCCTTCGGCCGGGATCATTCGACGATCATCAATTCCTGCGACAAGATCACCAAACAGCTGGAAAACCAGCCCGATATGAAGGGCGCCATCGCCGATCTGAAAAAGATGATTACAGAGAAATAAGCACGTTGGGGCTCTGCCCCAACCCCCGGCAGAAAACTGAGTTTTCTGCACTTTCCACTTCCGACGCTGCCAAACAGCGTCGGCGAGGTTGATGATTTGCTCCCTTGGTCAGAAGAAATGAAGTCGTGGTTCTCGGCAGTGTGAGTGCCGGGAACCACGGCTTTTCTGTATCGGGGGATTATTGAGCGGTTACTTTCCAAAGGGGCTTGACAGATACAGATTTTGATGGTATTATACATTCAGTTAGGACGATCTAACTTGTGCTTTTTCAAGGCTCATGGTTATATATATCTAACCATGAGCAGCGGCAGAGGAGCTTTTGCTGCATTGGTTTTCCCATATTGACTGGAGGTGTTTTATCATGAAAAAGACCCGATTCATTTCCCTTTTGACGCTTCTCGCGGTATGCGCAATGGCGCTGCCCGGCACGGCGATGGCGCATGGCGTGTGGTTTGCGCGGCGCTCCGACCGCATACAGCTCGTGTGCGGCGAGGGCTGGAAGGACAACGCCTATGATCCCGACGGCCTGACCACCATCAAGGGCTACGACGCGGATTATGCGGACGTGGCCGTCGAGCCGATCAAGGGCGAGGACTATCTGTACATCGAGCCGAGCGACGATCTGGCTGCGGTGTATCTGGAGATGGACTACGGCTACTGGAGCAACAACGCCGATGGCGAGTGGATTCCCAAGCCCATGGACGAGGTGGAGGGCTCCACCATCGGCACGCACGCGCTCAAATACAGCATGAATTACTTCAAGCCCGTCACCGAGGTGAAGGCGCTGGACGGCGTGCTGTATCAGTTTGTGCCCAGCGTGGATCCCTCCACGCTGAACGTGGGCGACGAATTTACCGTGCAGCTACTCAATAATGGCGAGCCCATGGCCGATGTCGATATCATTCCGGACGTGCTCAATCACCACACGGAAACCATCAAGACCGACGAAAACGGCATGGCAACCGTGACCGCGTCCAACGGCGGAGTGAATGTGATTGGCTGCGAAATGGTGGTGCCCTATGAAAACGAAGGCGTTGACCAGAAGGCCACCCGCTCCAAGGTATTTGTCAGCCTGAGCTTTACGCTGTATCCCGAAGAGGAGGATTAATTCGAAGCTTTGAATGCCCGGCCGGCGCTGCCAAGCAGCGTCGGCTTTTTTATCCACAGTTTATCCGTCGTTGTGGAAAATAAAAAAAATTTCAAAAACCCCGTTGACAAACTGCTTTTCCTATGGTATGCTTTATCACGTTAAAGCGATAGCGTATTAAAGCGAACCTCCGGCAGCCAAACCGCCGGATATCAGGAAAGGAGCAACCCCCTATGAAGAAAATGCTTGCCGCTCTGCTGGCCGCCGTCATGACTCTCTGCTTTGCCGCCGCGCTGGCGGAAGATACCGGCCTTGAAGACCTCAAGGCGAAAGGCACGTTTGTGATGGGCTTTGACGAGGAATACCCGCCGATGGGTTTCGTCGATGAAAACGGCGAATATGTCGGCTTCGATATCGATCTGGCGAAGGAAGTCACCAGCCGTCTGGGCGTGGAGCTCGTTCTTCAGCCGATCGCGTGGGATTCCAAGGAGCTGGAGCTTTCCGGCAAAAACATCGACTGCATCTGGTCCGGCCTGACGATGACGCCGGAACGCATCGAGCAGATGACCTTCTCCATTCCGTATCTGGCCAACGAGCAGATTCTCGTCGTGCGCACGGATTCCGGCATCGCCTCCAAAGCGGATCTGACCGGCAAGGTGCTCGGCACGCAGGCGGGTTCCAGCTCGGTGGATGTGCTGAACGCCAATCCCGATCTGCTGGCCGCCATCGGCGAGCCGCAGCTGTATGACGATTTCGTCACCGCGCTGATGGATCTCAAGCTTGGCGGCATCGACGTGCTGCTGATCGACTCCGTTGTCGGCAACTATTACATCGCCCAGCAGGATGACCCGACGATGTTCACCGTTCTGCCTGAGGTGCTGGAAGCCGAGGAATACGGCATTGCCTTCCGCAAGGGCGAGCAGACGCTGGCCGACGCGGTGAGCCAGCAGCTCATCGATATGGCAAACGACGGCACGCTGGACACCATCCGCGCCAAGTGGTTCGCCAACGACATCACGCTGGTCGCCAAGTACGCGCAGTAAGTAAAACAAGGGCGACGTTGGGGCTTTGCCCCCCAAACCCGGCAGGGAACTGAGTTTCCTGCACCTTCCGTTTCGTTTCGCGGCGGTTTTACGAAACCAAGCAAAATAAAGGATGCCGAAAGGCATCCTTTTCATGCGATTGTTTCTTTCCAAATTCACGTTTCCGGAGGCTTTCATGAGGTATTTCAACAATTTCGACGCGTTTATGAAGCTCGTGCTTTCCATGAAGGACGGCTTTGGCAACACGCTGATGATTTTCTTTTTCACGCTGCTGTTCTCCCTGCCGCTGGGACTGGCCGTGGCGCTGCTGCGCATGAGCAGGCGGAAGATCATCAGCGTGCCGACGTCGCTGTACATCCTTGTCATGCGCGGTACGCCGCTGATGCTGCAAATCTTCGCGATCTATTTTGCCATTCCGACGCTGACGAGCGTAAACCTTGACCGCATGAACGCCACCATTCTCGCCTTTTCTATCAACTATGCCGCCTACTTCGCCGAGATTTTCCGCGGCGGCATTCAATCCATCCCCGTCGGCCAGCATGAGGCCAGCCAGGTGCTGGGCATGACGCGCGGGCAGACCTTTTTCCATATCGTTCTGCCGCAGGTGATGAAGCGCGTGCTGCTGCCGATCAGCAACGAGGTCATCACGCTGGTCAAGGATACGTCCCTTGCCAACGTGATCGCCGTCGCCGAGCTGTTCCGTGCGGCGAAAAACGAGGCCAGCCGCACCGCGTCGGTCGAGCCTCTGTTTGTCGCAGGGCTTTTCTATCTGCTGATGAACGGCGTGGTTTCGCTGGTATTCAGTTATCTCAACCGCCGCATGGCGTACTATAAAGACTGATCCCCTCTCAGGCGCGGGATGATAAAGGAGTTTAAGATGCTTCAGGCGATTGATATCAAGAAGAAATTCGGCGGCAACGAGGTCTTAAAGGGCGTAACCGTGCGTGTGGACAGAGGCGAGGTCGTCGCCATCATCGGCCGCAGCGGTTCGGGCAAGAGCACGCTTCTGCGCTGTCTCAACCATCTGGAAACCATCGACAGCGGTGAAATCCGCATCGACGGCCAGCCGATGGTCACGACCGGTTCGGACGGCATTGCGCGCTATCAAAAGGAAAAGGATTTGCGCGGCCTGTGTCTCAAGATGGGTCTCGTCTTTCAGGATTACAACCTCTTTCCGCATTACACGGTGCTGCGCAATCTTGTCGCGCCGCAGCAGTTTGTGCTCCGCCGCAGCCATCAGGAAGCCGAACAGAAAGCCATGCTCCTGCTGGAAAAGGTCGGCCTTGCGGATAAAGCGGGCGCTTATCCCTGCAACCTTTCGGGCGGACAGTGCCAGCGCGTCGCCATTGCGCGGGCATTGGCGATGGACCCGGAAATTCTCTGCTTCGACGAGCCGACAAGCGCGCTCGATCCGCAGCTGACGCAAGAGGTTTTGAGCGTCATCCGCCAGCTGGCCGACGAAAAGCGCACGATGATCGTCGTCACCCATGAAATGAATTTCGCCCGCGACGTAGCCGACCGCGTTATCTACATGGCAAACGGTCTCGTCGTGGAGGACGGACCGGCCAAGCAGGTGCTCGGCAACGACCGCAGCGAAGCCATCCGCGCGTTCGCGGGAAAAAGCGATTATTGAGCGGCATGAAACCTCCTTCTTCTCCGCCGCTGTTTTCGTACAAAATAAAACCCATTCTGCGCATGCAGTTGGTGTTTCCCTCTTATGTTTTTTACATCAAGAGGGTCTTTTTCTCGCCGGAAGTTTAGCCCTATTAAACCTGCACATTTTTCCCGCTGAACTTTATGGTTGACATTGCGCCCCTTCTAGCATATAATCATGCTGTTTTTATGGGTTGTGGCTTCCGCTTCAGCCCGAACAGGTTCAATCACTCAGGGAGGAAACCATGCAGGATACCCTTCTTTCGTTACAACACATCACCAAGAATTTCGGCGAGGGCGACGTTCTGCGCGATATCTCGCTGGATGTGGCCCGCGGCGAATTTGTCACGCTGCTGGGCGCTTCCGGCTGCGGCAAAACGACAACCCTGCGCATCATCTCAGGCCTTGAAACGCCGGACGAGGGCACGGTGCTGCTGGATGGCAAAGACGTCACCGCGCTGCCTCCGGAACGCCGCCCGGTCAACACGGTGTTTCAAAGTTACGCCCTCTTTCCGCACATGAACGTGGAAAAGAACGTGGCCTACGGCCTGCGCGTGCGCGGGATGGATAAGGCTTCCATCGCAAAGCGCGTGCGCGAAATGCTGGAACTGGTGCAGATGGAAGATTATGCAAAGCGCATGCCCAGCCAGCTTTCCGGCGGTCAGCGTCAGCGCATCGCCATCGCCCGCGCGCTTGCGCCAGAACCGGAACTGCTGCTGTTGGATGAGCCGCTGGGCGCGCTGGATTTGCAGCTCCGCCGCCAGATGCAGCTTGAGCTCAAGCGCCTGCAAAAAAAGCTGGGCATCACCTTCGTCTACATCACGCACGATCAGGAAGAGGCCATCAACATGTCCGACCGCATCGCCGTCATGCGTGGCGGCCGCTTTGAGCAGATCGGCACGCCGGAAGAAATCTACGACGAGCCGAAGACGCACTACGTCGCGCAGTTCATCGGCCGCTCTACGATTCTGGATGGCACGGTGGAATCCGTCGGCCGAAACATGGCGGTCATCCGCGGCGCGTGCGGCAGCTTCAGGGTGGACGCTTCCCGCGCGCTTCTGATTGCGGAGGAATCCTGCGAGGTCTGCGTGCGCACGGAACGCATGCGCGCTTCATCCGTGCCGATCGAGGGTTTTGATCTGCCCGCGACGGTGCGCGAAGCGCGATATGCAGGCGGCAGCGTGCTGACCTATGTCACGCTGAAAAACGGGACGGAAGCCGTCGCCACAAGCGAAGGCCGCCTGAGCGACGCGCTCAAGCCGGGCAGCACGGCCTACCTGTACTGGAATCCGGCGCAGGCCGCCGTCATTGGGGGGACTTCCCATGGCGCGTAAAAATTCCCTCAAAGCGCACGAACAGCGCACGCGCGCGCTGATGGCCGCGCCGATGGCGGCATTCGGCGTGCTGCTGGTCGCTCTGCCGCTGATTTACGTGCTCTGCACGTCGCTGGTCACAGGCGGCAAGCTTGAATGGGGCATGGCGCTGACGCTTTCCAACTACAAAGCGCTGCTGCGCGAGGATTATCTCAAGGTCTTTGCCAACAGCTTGCAGCTTGCGTTCTGGACGACAGCGATTTCCCTGCTGGTGGGCTATCCCTTCGGCTACTGCATGGCGCGCGCGCCGCGCAAGTGGAAAGCCCTTCTGATGATGCTGGTCATCATCCCGTTCTGGACGAGCGCGCTGGTGCGTATTTACGGCTGGAAGATCCTTTTACAGGCCAACGGCCCGCTCAACGGCATGCTCCGCTCTCTGGGGCTGATTCAGAAAAACATCAAGTTTCTCGGTTCGTATGGCTCGGTGCTGCTGGCGATGGTCTACTGCCTGATTTCCTTCATGATTCTGCCGTGCCACAACGCGGTGGATAAGATGGATTTCACGCTGGTGGAAGCCGCGCGCGACTTGGGCGCAAATCCCGTTCGGGCGTTTTTCACCATCACCCTGCCGATGACCATGCCGGGCATTCTCGCCGGCTGCGTGCTGGTGTTCGTGCCCAGCGTCGGGCTGTTCTATCTGTCGGATATCATGGGTGGCGGTCTGGTGCTGGTGGGCAACCTCATCCGCGATCAGCTGCTCAAAGTGCGCGACTGGAACGTCGGTTCGGCCATGAGCATGATTCTGATCGTGCTTTCCGCCGGTATCTACCTGCTTTACCGCAAGGTCGGCGGCGATGATCTGGGGGTGATGTGATGGCGCAGAATAAGCGGCGCAAAAAGCGCAAGGTCTTTTCTCCCATCTATCTGACGCTGGTGCTCATCATCCTCTATCTGCCGATTCTGATGGTGATCATCTATTCCTTCAACAGCGGGCGCACCATCGGCAGCTGGCAGGGCTTCACAACAAGCTGGTACAGCCGCCTGTTTTCCAACGCCCTGATGGCCGACGCGCTCAAAAATTCGCTGATTCTGGCCGTCGTCTCCGCCCTGCTGGCGGGCGGCGTGGGCACGCTGGGCGCCATCGGGCTGGCCCGATCCCATCTGAAATTCGGCGGCACGGTCGAAACCCTCGCCACACTGCCCATGATGATTCCCGAACTCGTGCTGGGCATGGCGTATCTCTCCGTGTTCACCGCCGTGGGCTTTAAGCTCGGCATGGGCGCGCTGATTCTGACGCACACGACCTTCTGCATTCCGTATGTATTCATCAACGTCAAATCCCGCCTGATCGGCATGGACCCCGCGCTGTCGGAAGCCGCGCGCGATTTGGGCGCAAACCCGATGCGCGTGCTGAAAGATATCACCCTGCCGCTGGTCTTTCCGGCAGTGCTCTCCGGCATGATGCTTTCCGCCGCGATGAGCCTGGACGACGTGGTGATTTCCTTCTTCGTCACCAGCGCCGAAACGACCACCCTGCCGCTCAAGGTCTATACTGGCCTGCGTTCGGGCGGCACGCCGGAAATCAACGCCCTTTCCACGCTGATGCTCGGCGTGATCTTCATCTGCGTGGCGCTCAGCCAGTTTTTGACGGCAAAAAGCAATGCGAAATTAAAATAAGATGGGTTCGACCGCCGCGAAGCGAAGAAAGGGTGCGGGGAACATGTTCCCTGCCGGTGTTAGGGGCGGAGCCCCAAATACTGAATCAGACGCACTCCGCGTTTGAGATAAATCGACCATTCCTTAATCAAGGAGGAACATGGACATGAAGAAACTTCTTTGCATGCTGCTTGCGCTGCTGGCCATCGGCAGCTGTGCCCTTGCGGAGACCGAGAACGCGGCCGACGAAGCCGTGCTCAACATCTTCACCTGGGAAGGTTACATCGACTACGAGACCGTCATCAAGCCTTTTGAGCAGGAGACGGGCATCAAGGTCAACTATGCGACCTTCTCCAGCAACGAAGAGATGTATGAAAAGCTCTCCGCGGTAAACGGCGGCGACTACGACGTGGTGCTGGCCAGCGACTACATGCTCAACACCACCCGCGAAGCCGGGCTGATGCAGCCGTTCGACGCTTCCATCGTGGATAACTACGCCAACCTGAACGAGGGTTTCACCCATCAGTTCTTCGATCCGGACAACCAGTACGTCGTGCCGTATGTGAGCGGCATTCCGCTGATCGTCTATGATCCGTCCGTGGTGGATATCGACATCAAGGGCTTCAACGACCTGTGGGATTCGTCCCTTGAGGACAGCATCGGCCTCATCGACGACGCGCGCGTGACCATCGGCATGGTGCTGCTCTCCATGCACGAGAGCATGAACACCACCGACGACGCGGTGCTCGCGGAAGCGGCGGAGAAGCTCGATTCTCTGCGCAGCAACATCCACGTGCTCGAATATGAGAACCTGCACAACTATCTGGTCTCCGGCGACATCTCCGTGGCCTACACCTTCACGCCGTTCGTCGCGCTGGCGCTGGACGCCAACCCGGATTTGAAGGTCGTCTGGCCGGAAGAAGGTCTGGGCTTCGGCATTGACGGCTGCTTCATCCCGGTGAACGCGCCGCACGCCAGGAACGCGAACATCTTCCTGCAGTATCTGCTCCGTCCGGAAGTCGCGGCAACCTGCGCCGAGTGGCAGTACTACTGCTGCCCGAACGAGGCCGCCAAGGCGTATCTGTCCGAAGAATACCTGAACAATCCGGTGTTCAACGGCATTTATGACCGCCTCGACGACGCGGAATATGTGCGCAACCTGTCCAGCGAGGACGAGCAGAAGTTCCAGGATATCTGGACGAAGTTTAAGCTGAGCATGCAGTAACTCCTTTTTCATGGAGTAGCGGGGGCGGCAGAGCCGCTCCTGTCTTGAAAAACCCGTCCGATTTCGGGCGGGTTTTTCAAGACGGATGAACCGCCATATTTTCCTGTTCGTAAGATGAAGTATGGAGGAAAGAATCATGTCAAAACTTTTCATTTCCGGCGGAACGGTCATCGATCCGGAAACCTTGACGCGCTTTTCGGCGGATGTGCTCTGCGAAGACGGGCGCATCGCCGCCATCTATAAGGAACCCGCGAACGCGCCGAAAGACGCTCAGGTGCTCGACGCATCCGGCTGCTTTGTCTGCCCCGGCTTTATCGATCCGCACGGTCATATCGACGGCTGCAAGCGCACCGGCATGCTTTCGCTTTTGCAGGGCATCACGACGACAGTCGGCGGCAACTGCGGCTTTTCCCCGCTGGATACGGGCGCATTTCTGCGCAGCCAGACGGAATTTCCGATTCATCAGGCGGAGCTGGTCGGCCTGTGCGCGCTGCGCGAAGCGGCGGGCGTGACGGATTTGTTTGCCCCGGCCAGACGTGCGCAGGTGCACACGATGGAAACCCTCTGCGAACGCGCGCTGCAGGGCGGCGCGGCGGGCGTTTCCCTTGGGCCGGGCTATGCGCCGGGCTCGTCGCTGGAGGAAATGGAAGCCCTCTGTGCGATGGCGCGCAAATACGGCCGCCCCGCCGCCATCGACACGCGCATGTACGCCATGACCGACCTCAACTCGTTGCAGGAAGCCATCGAACTGGCGGAAGTCACGGGCTGCCGAATGATTATTTCTCACTTTGAATATCAATACGGCGTAGGCATTGAATACAAGGCGCTGGAAATGCTGGAGCTGGCGCGCGACCGCGGCGTGGATATGCGTCTGGACAGCGGGATGTACAAGGATTGGTGTTCTTCCGTCGGTTCGGCGCTCTTTGAACCGGTAACCATGCGCGACAACGGTATCGAGCTGCGTCATCTGCGCATCATCACGGGCGAACACATCGGTCTCGTGCCGGATCAGGCGCTCTACGAGCATCTGCGCGAGGCGCACCCGTGCGACGCGGTCGTCGTCAACACCGGCAGCGAGGAGGCCGTCTACACCATCCAGCGCTATCCGCTGACGATGGTTTCCACCGACACGGGCAGTTACGCGCCGGGCGAAGGCCATCCGCAGATCGCGGGCAGTTTCCCGCGCTATCTGCGCAAAATGGTCGTCGAGCGCGGCGAACTCAGCTGGGAACAGGCCGTTTATCACACGACGCTCCTCCCCGCGCAGACAATGGGCTTCAGCCGCAAGGGGCGCATCCGCACGGGCATGGACGCGGATCTGCTCGTCTTCGACCCCGAAACCATCCGCGACCGCGCGGATTTCCCCGGCCTCGGCCGCCCGGACGCCGCGCCGGAAGGTATTCGTTTTGTCATCGTCTCCGGCGAAGTCGCCGCCGAAAACGGGCAGGCAACCGGCGTGATGGCGGGCAAAGCGATGGATTCATTTGATTCCATTTATCCGACGCACCGCGCAAAGGCCGGGGATTAAATTTCCCTGCTTGACAACTTGTCACATTCGGGCTACAATAGTATGCAAATCGCACATCACTTTTTAAACAGCCGTCATTTTCAGGCCGTAAAAGCAATGATGGAACAAAGACGCTCCTCTGACCTCCAGAGAGTCGGCGCTCGGTGCAAGCCGATGGCGGAAGAGCGGGATAACTCACTCCGGAGCCGCCTCTGTGCCAAGCAGAGGCCGAACCCGCCGCGTTAAGGCGCAAGAGGGTTTCCGCGTTTAAGCGGAGATCGAATCAGGGTGGTACCGTGTGGCATTTCGCCTCGCCCCTGCGAAAAGCAGGTGTGCGAGGCTTTTTCATACTATTTCACATTGAGACAGGCGCTTTTGTTTTCAGAGAATTTCGTACCTGCGGGTACGACCAAAGGGCTTTTCGTTCGCCCTTTGGAAACCGTCGACTGCGATACAGACAGGTTTTGATGAGAAGTAGTACCATTTCTTTTTCAGGGAGGAATTGAAGCTATGGGCATGACCATGACACAAAAAATCCTTGCGCGTGCTGCGGGCGTTGACAGCTGCCGCGCGGGCGAACTGCTCATGTGCAAGCTGAACCTTGTGCTGGGCAACGACATCACCGCCCCCGTGGCCATCAACGAGTTCAATCGGATGGGCGCAACAAAGGTCTTTGATCCCGCGAAGATCGCGCTGATTCCGGATCACTTTGTGCCGAACAAGGATATCAAGGCCGCTACGCTGGCCAAGCAAATGCGCGAATTCGCGCGCGCGCAGCACATCGTCCACTACTACGAAGTGGGCCGCGTGGGCATCGAGCACGCGCTGCTGCCGGAACAGGGCCTTGTCGCGCCGGGCGAAGTCATCATCGGCGCGGACAGCCACACCTGCACCTATGGCGCGGTGGGCGCGTTCTCCACGGGCGTCGGTTCGACGGATATGGGCGTAGGCATGGCGACGGGCGAATGCTGGTTCAAGGTGCCGGAAGCCATCAAGGTTGTGCTGACGGGCAAGATGAAGCCGTGGGTCAGCGGCAAGGACGTGATTCTGCACCTCATCGGCGAAATCGGCGTGGACGGCGCGCTGTATCAGTCCCTCGAATTTACGGGCGACGGCGTGAAGGAAATCCCCATGGACGGCCGCCTGACCATCGCGAACATGGCGATTGAAGCGGGCGCGAAGAACGGCATTTTCCCGGTGGACGACGTCTGCCGCGAATACCTCAAGGGCCGCGTGAACCGCGAGTGGACGGCGTTTGAGGCCGACGCGGACGCGGAATACAGCCGCACCGTGACCATCAACCTCGACGAGCTGGATATGACCGTCTCCCTGCCGCACCTGCCGGAAAACACGCAGCTCGCACGCGACTGCAAGCAGGAAATCGATCAGGTGGTCATCGGCAGCTGCACCAACGGCCGCATCAGCGACATGCGCGTCGCCGCGCAGATTCTCAAGGGACACAAGGTTAACGATCATGTGCGCTGCATCGTCATTCCCGGCACGCAGCAGGTCGTCAAGGACTGCCTGAAAGAAGGTCTGGTCGATATCTTCATCGACGCAGGCGCGATTTTCACCATGCCGACCTGCGGCCCGTGCCTGGGCGGTTTCTGCGGCGTTCTGGCCGACGGCGAACGCGCTGTTTCCACCACCAACCGCAATTTTGTCGGCCGCATGGGCCACACCGGCAGTGAAATCATTCTGGCCAGCCCGGCGGTCGCCGCTGCTTCCGCCATCATGGGCCGCGTCGCCACGCCTGAGGAGGTGCTCTAAGATGTTCGTTCAGTCTACCGTCATCAAATACGGCGATCACATCGATACGGACGTGATTATCCCCGCCCGCTACCTTAACACGACCGATCACGCCGAGCTGGCCTCCCACTGCATGGAGGATCTGGACAGCGATTTCAAGAAAAAGAGCGAAACGAGCCACATCATCGTCGCGGGCCGCAATTTCGGCTGCGGTTCTTCCCGCGAGCATGCGCCGATCGCCATCAAGGCCAGCGGCATTCAGCTCGTCATCGCGGACAGCTTTGCCCGGATTTTCTACCGCAACTCCATCGATATCGGCCTGCCGATCATCGAGTGCCCCGCGGCGGCGAAAGCCATTCGTGACGGCGACGAAGTGGCGGTGAATCTGGATACCGGCGTAATTGAGGATAAGACCACGGGCGAAAGCTTTACCGCCGCGCCGTTCCCGCCGTTCATCCAGAAGATCATCGCCGTCGGCGGCATTGAAAATTTCGTTCGCGAAAAAATCGCGGGAAAGGCGTAAGCCATGAAAGCGAATATCGTCACCCTGCCGGGCGATTACATCGGCCCGGAAATCATCGCGCAGGCGGTCAAGGTGCTTGAGGCCGTCGCGGCCAAATACGGCCATGAATTCTATTTTGACGAGCGCAAACTCGGCGGCGCGTCCATCGACGCGTTCGGCGTGCCGCTGACGGATGAAACGCTGGCGGCCTGCAACGCGGCAGACGCGGTGCTGATGGGCAGCGTCGGCGGCCCGAAGTGGGACGCGGTCGAGCCCGCCCGCCGCCCGGAAAAAGGGCTGCTCGCCCTGCGCAAAGGCATGCAGGTGTTCGCCAATCTGCGTCCCTGCACGATTCATCCGCAGCTCTCCGGCGCGTGCCCGCTCCGCGCGGACATCATTGCCAAGCCGATTGACATCATGATTCTGCGCGAGCTGACCGGCGATATCTACTTCGGCAAGCGCTGGCGCAGCGATGACCGCGCGGCGGCGACGGACGAGATGGCCTATTCCGTGCCGGAAGTCGAGCGTCTGGCGCGCATCGGCTTTGAAATGGCGAAAAAGCGCCGCGGCAAGCTCTGCTCGGTGGACAAGGCCAACGTGCTGGAATGCAGCCGCCTGTGGCGCGAGACGGTCGAGCGCCTGAGCCATGAATATCCGGAAGTTGAAGTCAGCTATATGTACGTGGATAACGCCGCGATGCAGCTGATTCTCAATCCGGCGCAGTTTGACGTGATGATCACCGGCAACCTGTTCGGCGACATCCTCTCCGACGAGAGCGCCGCGATTGCGGGCAGTCTGGGCATGATGCCTTCCGCCAGCCTGGGCAGCACGACGCGCGGCCTGTATGAGCCGATTCACGGCAGCGCGCCGGATATCGCGGGCCGCAATATCGCCAATCCGCTGGGCACGATTCTCTCCGGCGCGCTGCTGCTGCGCCACAGCCTCGGCCTTGAGCAGGAGGCCTCCGCGATTGAAAAGGCGGTTTCTCAGGTGCTCGACGAAGGATATCGCACGGGCGACATCTTCTCCGAAGGCTGCACGAAAGTCGGCTGCACTGAGATGGGCGATCTCGTCGCGGCGCGGGTGTAAGGGGAACGTTAAAGCGCCGCCTCAAGTCCGGGAAACTCGCATAGGGGCGCAAGCGCTCCTTGCGATTTCCGCCATGCTTTTTCCCGCACAGCGGGGGCATGGCTTTAATCCCCTGCCGGAAACCTGAGGTTTCTGGACTTCTCTCCATATAAAAAATGCTGTGATCAAGGATGAATTGATCCAGCATTTTTTATGATGATAGGGGAGACGCCGCACCTCTTCCATCTGCGAGTTCATGTAGGCGTTGTATACGCCCGCGATTTTCATGCGTTTTATCCGCGTCTCTTACAGCGCCATCAGTGCGGAAACCACGCTTTCCGCCCACTCGTCAAAGTGTTCGGGATTCAAATCATACAGCAGCCCGGCGCAGTCGGTCGCGGAAGCGGTCATCTGCGCGGCGCTCCGTCCCAGCGCAGTGGTATAGGCGGGCGCGGCAAGCGCCGCCAGTCCTTCTCCCGTCAGCATCTTTTTGACCAGCGAAAGCGCGGCCTCACGGCGGGCGCCGTCCTGCCAGCAGGCGCGGGTGATCGCCAAGCCGTAGCTCGGCGTGCCGACCAGCGCGGTGCGCGCCTGTCCGTCCATGCCGGAAAGGGACAAAACAATCGTCTTCTCCTGCCGCGCTTCGGGAAGCGTTTCCGCCAAATCGCTTCCGTCAAAGCGCATGGCCGCAACGCCCTCGGCAAACGCCTGCTGCGCCTGCTCATCCGTCAGATTCCAGGGATCAACGCCGAACGCGCCAACTTGCGTGAGCGCCGTCAGCACGCTCTTCGCGCCATCCAGCGAGGTCTGCTGGCCGTATTGATCGGCAGGCGCGCCGAGCATGGCCGCGCAGTCCAGCGCGATTTCCGCCCATTCGCACATGGCGTTGGCGATCGGCGTAACGCCCTTCTGCGCCAGCGACGCGCAGGCCGCAACCAGCTCGTCATAGCTCGTCGGCACGGCGACACCGTTCGCCTCCAGCACGTCGGTGTTGATATACAGGCTCTCCCAGTTCAGACGAACCGGCGTAAGCAGCACGCTTCCGTCGCTTTCCGCCATCGCGGCCATCTTTTTCGCACCGCAGTCCGGCGCGGCGGCGAGCAGTTCATCCACGCCGACCAGCTTATCCGCCGCCAATCCGCTGCCCAGCGGCACAACGACGATATCCGCCCTGCCGGAGGCCACCATCTCCTGCATCTGCTGCATGAACACGTCGTCCTCAAGCCCGGAATAATCCTCCACGAGATTGCCCGTCTCATTTTCCCAGGCGGTGATCAAATCCATGTAGCCCTGTGCGGCAAAATCCATATCCGCAAACGGGGTGAACGTCGTCACCGTCGTTCCGGCCGCCAGCGCCGAAAACGAAACCAGCGTCAGACATGCCAGCAGCATCAAACCCGAAACCATCCTGCGCATTGTTAAGAAACCTCCTTCATGATCCTTATAATCCCAGATTAATCGCTTTTTGCAGCGTCTTCCGCGCCAGGGGCGCGGCCACGCCGCCGCCGCTTCCGCCGTTTTCCACGAGCACGCAGACGGCATAGGGCGCATTGTCATTGGTGATATAGCCAACGAACCACGCGTGTGATTCGATGCTCTTATCGTTGCTGGCTTCCGCCGAACCGGTTTTGCCCGCGACGGTGTAGCCGTTATCCAGCGCGGCGCGCTTGCCCGTGCCGGATTTCACCACGCGGATCATTTCGCTTTCCAGCCTGTTTGCGACGTCTTCGCTGATCACGCGCCTGCCGCCCGCATGGCTGAGCAGCGCGCGGTTTCCGCCCTGCGCGGTCGTGACTTGCGCGATGAGGCGCGGTTCGTTCATCACGCCGCGGTTGGCAATCGTCGAAGCGATGAGCGCCATGTGCAGCGGCGTGGCGAGCACGCGCCCCTGGCCGATGGCCGACCACGCCAAATCCTCCGCGCTCAGATCGTCGATGGGATAGCTGGAATTATAGACGATCAGATCGCTGAACATGAAATTCTCGTTGAAACCCATCTCCTCCGCCGTCTGTCCCAGCATCTCATAGCCGAGATCCTGCGAAAGCGCGGCGAAGGTCGTATTGCACGAGTGCGCAAACGCGTCGGACAGGCTCTGCACCCCATGCGCGCTGCCGTCTGTGACGGAATAATTGCCGACGGGATAATAGCCCGTGCAGTCAAACGCAAAGTCATTGAGATCGGGCAGATTTTCCAGCGCGGAGGCCATCGTCACGATTTTAAACGTCGAGCCGGGCGGATAAAGCCCCTGCGTCGCGCGGTTGATGAGCGCGCCCGCCGATTCATCCGCCAGCGCCGCGTCCATATTCGTCGGATCGAACTGCGGCATGGAGACCATCGCCAGAATTTCATTCGTCTTGTAATTGAGCACGACGACCGCGCCGCGCTTGCCCTTGGGAAACTGCTCGCTGATGTAGCGGGAAAGCCGCTCGGAGATCGTCAGCCGCACGTCGTCGCCGCGCTGGGTTGTGCCGGTGAAGGCGTCGGCCAGCCGCTCAAAGATGCTGGAACGGAACCCCAGCAGGAATTGGGCGTGGAACGTATCCGCGCCGGTTGAAACCTTGCCGCCGCTGTCGCCGATCACCTGACAAACCGCTTTGCGCGTATCCGCGCTGTTGTTATAGCGCCGCTGGCCGTCCTCATCCGTATAGGCCAACACCGTGCCGTCCCGGTCGGTCAATGTGCCCATGATGACATGCTGCTTCTGGCTGCTGATGCGCGGATTATACGGATTGGCGACCCAGCGCCCGCCGTAAAAATAGACGGAATAGCAGAAATACGCAATCACCAGCGCAAACAGCATCACCAGCAGCAGCGTCAGCAGGTGCATACGCCGCTTGATAACCTTGATAAAATCACCCCTTCACGCACAGAATATCCTCTTCCAGATTCTCCTGCGCCCTCGCACTCGCCCCGTGCAGAATGCCGATCATCGCCATGCACGAGAGCAGCGACGAGCCGCCGTAGCTGAGAAACGGCATCGTCACGCCCGTCAGCGGAATCATTTTGATCACGCCTGCGACGATCATGAACGTCTGAATGCCCAGCATCGCCAGCACGCCGCAGCCCAGCAGCATCTCAAACGAGCGCCGCGCGCGGGCGACCACCGTCACCCCGCGCAGAATCAGCAGCACATAGACCGCCAGCAGCAGCACACCGAACACCTGCCCCAGCTGTTCGCAGATGACGGCGAAGATGAAGTCGTTGTAATAGGCGGGAATCTTCTCCGGCGTGCCCTGCCCCAGACCCACGCCGAACAGGCCGCCCGAACCGATGGCCAGCAGCGCCTGAATGATTTGATATCCCTTGTCCGTCGGATCGCTCCACGGATTGCGCCACATCGCCACGCGCACTTTCACGTGCGCGAACATCTGATAGCCCAGCGCCGCCGCGCCCACGCCGCCGCCAAGGCCAACGACCGTCAGCGGCACGTTGCCGCAGGCGACATAGAACAAAACCAGCGTCGTCAGATAATAAATGAGCGCCGTGCCGAGGTCGCGCTGCATCATCAGCAGCAACAGGCACGCCGCCGCGAACACCAGCGCAGGCATCATCTGCCAAACCGTGCGGTGCGCGCTGAAAAAGTACGCCAGCGCCAGCACGACCGAAAGCTTCACGATTTCGCTGGGCTGAAACGAGCCGAGCAGCGGCACCTGCACCCAGTTTTTCGCGCCGTTGTTCCACTCGCCGAAGGCCAGCGGCAGAACCAGCGCGCCGATGCCCAGCACCATGCCCAGCAGCGTCAGCCCCCGAAAATGGTGCACATGGAAGACGATTTCGCTCATCACCAGCATCACCGCCAGACCCAGCGCGTAAAACACGGCCTGCCTCGCGCCTCGCGCCGGCGAAACGGTGTAAAGCACCACGACGCCCACGCCGCAGAGAAAATTCGTCAGCGCCATCACCAGCGAATCCATCGGCAGAAAGCGCGGAAGCGCCAGCGTGGTCAGCAGCCCCAGCGGCGCAACCGCCGCGCAGAGCATGACGGCCTGCATATCCGGCGCGCCCTCCGTTTTGACGGCGCAGAGCAGCAGCCCCAGCACCTCAAACACCAGAGTCAGCAGCGCGATAAGCGTCACGCCCGCATCGCCCGCGCGGCTGACGGCGCGCCGTCTGTCTCTGGCGACGGCGGCAACGCGCGCCTTTTCCCGCTTTTCCCTGCCGGAAAGCTGCTGTTCCGGCTCATAGCGTTTGGACGCTCTGCGTTCGGTTTTTTTCTCTTCTTTCGGCGCTTCCGCTTTGACGGCGCTCTTTTTCGGTTTGACGGGTTTATAGACGGCTGTTTCGTCCTCCCGCTTGTCCGTATCGATTTTGCCGCGGGCCATGCCGTCACCTCCGCCTGTCTTTCTTTTCTCTCTTTTGTGCGGCGGACGCGCGCTTTTTCTCATCCGCTTCGCTTTGATTCAGTTTCTTCTTCTCCCGGCGGATCGCGCCGCGCGTAGGCGCGCCCAAACCTTCGCCGCGCCCCTGCCCGGCCTTGCTGCGGCGGGCGCTGGTGACATACGGCTCGTCCGCGCCGTCGGCCAGCTCGCCGCGGTCATACATCCGCAGAACCAGCTTCAATTCGCCGACGCGCAGAATCGCGCCGTCGCGCATGACGGCCTCGTCGCCCGGCTCAATCGGCGTTTCGTCGGCCAGAAAACCGTCTTTATGCAGCGGCACAAGGTGCAGCTCCTCGCCCTCAACCCAGAAGAAGGCCGAACGCATATGCACCTTTTTATACGGCACGCAGACATCGCAGCTCATCGATCCGCCGAGCGTCCCTTCAAACGGCACGCGCAGCTCTGTTCCGGCCGGGAGCCGTCTGCTGCCTGCGGAAAGCACGATAAAACGCCCCGCCGCGCCCGCCTGCGGCAGATTCCTTTTCACCCGCCGCCAGAGCGCGCGGTCTTGGGCGTATTTTTTGAAGGCCAGCAGCACGATCAGCGCGATGATCGCCGCGCTGAGATAGCCAAAGCCCATGGACGCCACCTGATACCAAGCCTGATTCAACCGTGCCAGCCTCCTGCCTGCCGCCGGGCAGGGGCCTCGGCGGGAAAATCTTCCCTCCGATTATACCATAGAAACGCATGAGGCTGTCAAATTTATCCCGAATGACGAAAAAAATCCCCCGTGTTTTCACACGAGGGAAGAAATCAGTCGTTCTCTTCAAAATCGCCGGTATAGAGCTGATAATACTTGCCGTGCTGGGCAATCAGCTCGTCGTGCGTACCGCGCTCGATGATGCGGCCCTGTTCGAGCACCATGATGCAGTCGCTGTTGCGCACGGTGGAAAGGCGGTGCGCGATAACAAACGTGGTGCGGCCCTTCATCAGGGAATCCATGCCTGCCTGCACGAGCGCCTCGGTGCGGGTATCGATGGAGCTGGTCGCTTCATCGAGAATCAGCACGGGCGGATCGGCGACGGCCGCGCGCGCGATGGCGAGCAGCTGACGCTGGCCCTGCGAAAGGTTGCCGCCGTCGCCCTTGAGCATGGTGTTGTAACCGTCCGGCAGGCGAGTGATAAAGCCGTCCGCGTTGGCCAGCTTCGCCGCCTCGATGCACGCCTCATCCGTCGCGTCCAGCCGGCCATAGCGGATATTCTCCATGACCGTGCCCGTAAACAGATGGGTATCCTGAAGCACGATGCCCAGCGAGCGGCGCAGATCATCCTTCTTGATCTTGTTGATGTTGATACCGTCGTAGCGGATCTTGCCATCCTGAATATCGTAGAAACGGTTGATCAGGTTGGTGATGGTCGTCTTGCCAGCGCCCGTGGAGCCGACAAAGGCGATCTTCTGGCCCGGCGTGGCGTAAAGCTTGATGTCGTGGAGCACCATCTTATCGTCGCTGTAACCAAAGTCCACGTTGTCCATTACGATATCGCCCTTGAGTTCTCGATATTCGGTTTCGCCCGTGTCCTTATGCGTGTATTTCCACGCCCACAGGCCGGTGCGCTCCGCGCTCTCGGTGAGCACGCCGTTTTCATCCTTTTTCGCGTTGACGAGGTTCACATAGCCGTCGTCCACTTCCGGCGTCTCATCCAGCAGTTCAAAGACGCGCTCCGCGCCCGCCAGCGCCATGATGATGGCGTTAGACTGCTGAGAGACCTGGTTGATCGGCTGGTTGAAGCTCTTATTCAGGGTCAGGAAGGAGACCAGCGTGCCAATGGTCAGGCCGAGATAGCCGTTGGTCGCCAACAGACCGCCGACCACCGCGCAGAGCACATAGCTCAGGTTGCCCATCGCCATCGTCAGCGGCATGATGGTGTTAGCGATGCGGTTTGCGCTGTACGCGCTGTCGCGCAGAGCGTTGTTCAGCTTCTTGAAGCCATCAAAGTTTTCCTCTTCGTGGCAGAAGACCTTGACGACCTTCTGGCCGTCCATCATCTCTTCGATATAGCCGTTGACCTTGCCCAGATCCATCTGCTGCTGCACGAAGAAGCGGCCCGAATTTTTGATGCGCTTCATGGAGAGCGTCATCGTCGCGGCGACCATGAACAGCGTGATGATCAGCAGCGGCACGTTGAGCATCACCATCGAAACGACGATGCTGACAATCGTGATGACGCTGGAAATCAGCTGCGGCATGGACTGGGAGATCATCTGGCGCATGGTGTCGATATCGTTGGTGTATACGCTCATGATATCGCCGTGGGCATGCGTGTCAAAATACTTGATCGGCAGGCGCTCCATCTTGGAAAAGAGCTTGACGCGCAGATTTTTCAGCGTGCCCTGCGAGACGAAGATCATCAGATAGTTGTACAGCCACGCGCTGAACGCGCCGAGGATATACACCGCCGCCACGCCGAGCACCGCACGGCCCATCGGGCCGAAATCCGGATTCGGCTGGCCCATCATCGGGGTGATATAGTCGTCGATCAGGCGCTGCATGAACATCGTGCCGTAAACGTTGGCCACGGCGCTGATGAGCAGGCAGATGACGACCGCGATGCAGTGGACCTTATACTTGCTCATGATCTCGGCAAAGATGCGCTTAAACGTCTTGCCGGGGTTCTTCGCGCCGGGCTTTCCGGCGTTTCTGTTGCGTCCCATCATGGTCAGTCGCCTCCCTTCATGGCGGCCTCATCGAAGTCGCCGCCGCCGTTGCCGACCTGGCTGTTGTAGACCTCCTGATAAATCGCATTGGTCTTCAGCAGGTTTTCCGGGGTGTCAAACGCGTTCACGCGGCCATTATCCAGCACAAGCACGCGGTCCGCATCCTGAATGGAGGAAATGCGCTGCGCGATGATGATCTTGGTCGTGCCGGGGATATGGGTGCGCATGGCTTCGCGGATCTTTGCGTCCGTCGCGGTATCGACAGCGCTGGTGGAATCATCCAGAATCAGCACCTTCGGCTTCTTGAGCAGCGCGCGGGCGATACACAGGCGCTGTTTCTGGCCGCCGGAGACATTCGTGCCGCCGCGCTCAATACGGGTGTCGTATTTTTCTGGGAAACGCTCGATAAATTCATCCGCGCACGCCAGATGGCAGGCCTCCCGGCACTGCTCGTCGGTCGCGTTTTTGTCGCCCCAGCGGAGGTTGTCGTAAATCGTGCCGGAGAAAAGCACGTTGTTTTGCAGCACGACGGAAACCGCGTCGCGCAGGCTCTCCACGTCGTATCGGCGCACATCCACGCCGCCGACGCGCACCTCGCCCGCCGTTACGTCGTACAGGCGGGAAATCAGGTTGACCAGACTCGACTTGGACGAACCTGTACCGCCCATGATGCCGATGGTCTCGCCGGACTGGATGTGCAGATCGATATCGCTGAGCACCGGCTTGCCGCTGCGCTGCTGATAGGCGAACGTCACATGGTCAAAGTCGATGGAACCATCCTTCACGGTCTTGACCGCGTTTTCCGGGCTGGTGATATCCGACTGCTCCTCCAGCACTTCCTCGATGCGCTGCGCCGCCGCGGCGGACTGCGTCACCATGACGAAGACCATGGAGAGCATCATCAGGCTCATCAGGATGTTCATGACATAGGAAAGCAGACTGGTCAGCTCGCCCGTGGTCAGGCCGGTCTGGCTGACGATCATCTTCGCGCCGAACCAGCTGATGACCAGAATGCAGGCGTACACGGTCAGCTGCATGATCGGCATGGAGAAGGAGATGATGCGCTCGGCGGAGATGGAGTTTTTGAACAGATCGTCCGCCGCGCCGGAGAACTTTTCATCCTCATATTCTTCGCGGACAAACGCCTTGACCACGCGGATCGCGCCGACGTTTTCCTTGACCACACCGTTGACCGCGTCGTATTTGCGGAACATCTGACGGAAATACCGCATCGCCTTCGGGATGAGGATGACGATCATCACGCCCAGAAACGCGATCGCAACCAGAAACACGGTGGAAAGCTTCGCGCTGATGGAAAACGCCATGAACAGCGCGACAATCAGCGTCACCGGCGCGCGGGTGCAGATTTGCAGAATCATCTGAAACGCATTCTGGATGTTGGTGACGTCGGTGGTCAGGCGCGTGACAAGGCCCGCGGTGGAGAACCTGTCGATATTGGAAAAGGAATAATCCTGAATGCGTCCGAACATCGACTCGCGCAGATTGGCGGCCAGACCCGTGCTCGCCCGCGCGCTGTGGATGCCCGCGCGAATGCCGCAGACCATCGCCAGCACCGCCATCACGGCCATCAGCGAACCGATCTTCGCGACGTGCTCCATGTCGCCCACGGCGATGCCCTTGTCGATGATGGACGCGGTGAGATACGGAATCAAAATTTCAAGCACGACGCACAGCGTCGTATACATCGGCGAAAGCAGCGCGTCTTTTTTGTATTGCCTGATCTCCTTCGCAATGCGCGCGCCGGTGATGTGCTTCTTTTCGCCGGTCTTTTTTTCTTCAGCCATTCGAATCCTCCTTTTTTGCTCTTTCTGTTTCTATGCGGTCTTCTTCTATGCAGTCATCCTGCCTGAACTCCGGGGACGACGTGATTTCAAACACGCGTCCGAGGAGATGAACAAACGTCGGCGCATCCTCTCCGAGCATGGCGAGCATCTTCGATATTTTGCTCATGAAATGCCGCTTTCTCTTTTCGCAAAGCCGATCGCCCGCTTCCGTCAGGGACACCATCACGCGCCGCCTGTCTTCTTCATCGCTCTCGCGCTCCAATAAACCCTTCTTTTGAAGGCTGCCCAGCACGGCGGCAATGCGCGAGGTCGTCATATCCAGCCTGCTGCTCAGCTCTCCCGCGGTCATCTTTTGCCGGCTGTTATGCAGAAGCCGCATCACCGCCATCTCGCCGCGCAGGGTCGAGCTGAACCGATTATCCCGCGCTTCCCGCGGATATTCATCGAGCAGACGAACCAATTCTTCCGTCAGCTCCGTATTCCCAATCACGCTATTCCTCCTTTTTGCTAATACTGTGAGTTATTATACGGAGGATACAAAAAAGTGTCAACAAACAAAGGCGACAAAATTGTGTGCGGTCATCTTATCAAAGAACACAATTTGCTTGACAAATGCTAAACGGTGTGCTATGTTTGGATTCAAACGGGAGGGATTGAGCCTTTGCCTGATTTCCTCCGCCAAGAACCCAAGGCTCTTGGCTTTTTGAAAGGGTGAATATCGGAGCATGCGTAAGTGATTTCTGTTTTTACGGACAAAAAGCACGCAGAATGGCGGGCTTATTTCGGTTTGTCTGTCAAAGCGGAAACCTCTTGCGCAGTTCTTTTCAGAAAATCGTTTTCAGGTTGATTCAGGTCGTTTTTCGCCCATATGTTTCCAAATGGCGATGCGCTTTGATCTCTGATCGACATCTGTTGATATGCGCAAAGACCGTCTTCGGCAGAAACCGAAGACGGTTTTTTTGATAAGGAGTTCCTATGCTGACTGTAAACCAACTCACCCTGACCCACCGTAAAGACCTGACCGTTTTGGTCGATTCCCTTTCCTTTACCTTAAACGACGGCGAACGCCTCGCGCTCATCGGCGAAGAGGGCAACGGCAAATCCACCCTCCTGCATCTCATCCGCAATACGCTTGAAAAGCGCTCCGATCTGCGCGTCTTCTATATGCCGCAGGATGCCGGCGACCTGCTGGATTTCTCCCTGTCCCCCGTCGAGCTGCTCTCCCCGTCCGGCAAAAAGGAAGAGCGAAGCCGAGCCGGTATCCTTCTGGGCAGCACGAAATTCACCGCCGACGAGATGAACCATCCCAGCGCGGGGCTTTCCGGCGGGCAGAAAGCCAAGCTGATGTTCCTGATGATGGCAGAGAGCGGCGCGAATGTCCTGCTTCTGGATGAACCGACGCGCAATCTCTCCCCGCTTTCCGGTCCCGTCATCCGCGAACTGCTTGCGGAATATCCCGGCTGCATCATCACTGTCTCCCATGATCGGCGTCTGATTCAGGAAGTCTGCACGCGCACCGTGACGCTGACCCCCGAAGGGGTGCGCCCATCCTCGTTTTGCGACAATTTTTGACAGAATCAGACACGAGTGGGGCTTACCGACTCGTTTTTGTCCATTTTACGTTTTATAATGGAGTGTAAGTGGAGAAATTTACCCTAAAATAATTGACAAGTGGAAAAAATTGGATAAAATGAAAGGAGTGAAACCAAAGAAGGGAGCGCATCGATATGAAGGATATCGCCATTGAATATTTAGGGGGAAGCGGCTTCCTCGTATCGCTGGGCGATACCGGCCTGCTCTTCGACGCAAGCGAGACCGGCCCGGATAAGCGCAGTCTGCCCGGCAAAGAGACGCTCGCGGCGTTTGAAAAGCTGTATGTGTTCGTCAGCCACCACCACGACGACCATTTTTCCCCGACGATCTACGATCTGTGCGGCGAAAAGGCGACGTACATTCTGGGCTTTGACATTCCCGAACCGCATCGCGGCGTGCGCATGGCCCCCGGCGACGAGCGCGGTTTCGGCGCGCTGACCGTCCATGCCTACGGCTCGACGGACGAAGGCGTTTCGTTCTATGTCAATTTTGCAGGCATCACGCTGTTCCACGCGGGCGATCTGAATCTGTGGCATTGGCGGGATGAATCCTCCATCACGGAAATCGAAGCCGCTGAGCGCGCGTTTTACGACTGCGTCGCGCCAATCCCCAAACAGAAAATCGACGTGGCGTTTTTCCCCGTCGATCCCCGTCAGGGCAGCATGTACGACGCGGGCGCGGGCTATTTCATCATGACCGTAAAGCCCAAATTCTTCATCCCCATGCATTTTCAGGGCAGGCCGGACGTGGCGCTGCGCTTTGCCGTCACCGGAGAAACACCGCAGACCCGCGTCGTCGCGCTGGAACAGCCCGGCGACCATATCGATCTGCACCTGCCGGAAGACGAAACCTCCGCGCCGGATCAGAAGCTGAAGGATTTGCTGAAAGAAGAAGCCGACGATTGAGGCTCCGCCTCAAACTCCGTCAGAAACTTGAGGTTTCTGGGCTTCCCGGCATCCTGTATCGCAAAGCGATACCTAACTCCGCGCAAGTCGGTTTGAATCTGTTTTCCTTCTTCCCACGGACGCGCAATGCCCCCTACAACCGCATAAAAAGCTCAAGCATTTTTTCAGCCTGAGCTTTTTTCTTATTCTTCTTTCAACGGTTCAATTTCCCGCACCGTCAGCACGCCGTCTCTGACGGTAAACCGGACATTCTTTTCCGCGAACGCCACGCCGTACAGCCTTTCCGGGTCGCTTTGATACGACGGCCGCGGGTCATGCGCCAGCACGCCGCGCAGCGCCGCACGATGTTCGGGCGCAATCTGCGCTTCCAGTTCCGGCGGAAAGTCAACCTCCAGCGCGTAATTTTTCCGATTCTCGGCGAACCCTCCCGCCGCATCCGGATGGCAGTCGGCATATGGCAGATAGGGCTTGATATCATAAATCGGCGTGCCATCCATTAAGTCTGCGCCGCCGACGATGAGCACAGGCCCGTCCGGCGTGTGCAGCCGCACCTCTTCCAGCGTCACGGACGACAGCCCAATGGGATTGGGGCGGAACGGCGACCTTGTGGCGAACACGCCCATGCGCGTATTGCCGCCCAGTCTCGGCGGGCGGACCGTCGGCGACCACTCCGCCCGCTCGCAGGCCGAAAACCCCCAGATCAGCCACAGATGAGAAAAGCCCTCGATGCCGCGCAATGCGTCCGGGTTTTGATACGGTTTTTCAAAGACAACGGTTGCGCGCGTTTCCGGCACAACGCCGCTCTGGCGCGGAATACCGAATTTCTGCGGAAAGTCGCTCCTGATTCGGGCGATGATTTTAATTGTTTCCATGACTTATCGCGGGGTTGCGTCGGGGCTTTGCCCCGAACCCCACCAAGAACCTGAGGTTCTTGGATTTCCCTCCTTGTTTATCGCTGCGCGATAAACAGACTCAATTCAAAATTCCCTATGGATTGCGCAGCAATCCATACAGCGGGAGGTGCAGGAACCTCAGGTTCCTGCCGGAGATCGAGGCAGAGCCTCGAACGTCTCCCTCACTTCACCAGCACGGACGGCACCTCGACGCCGGAGTCGTGCATCGTCTGCATCATGTGCCGCTGGGCTGCCTGACGCGCGCGCGCGCTGTCGTGCTCCATGATCGCGCGGTACATCTCCAAATGGCATTGGCTTGCGCGCTGATAGCTGCCCTCTACCCGGCGCGTGTGATGATAGCCCGCCTGAATGGATTCATGAATCGTCGGCAGAAGGCGCTTCATCACATCGTTGCCCGTGCATTGAGCAATCAGGGAGTGAAATTCAAAATCATACGGCGTGTAATCCTCGCCGTGCAGATAAGCGTTGTCCATCTTATCCAGCAGATTTTTCATCGCGACGAGCTGCTTATCCTGCCTGCGGACGGCCGCCAGCGCCGCGACGCTCGGCTCAATCAGCAGCCGCGTTTCCAGCAGCTGCGCAATCAATTCCTCCTGATCCGCAAAGCGCAGGCCCAACGGGTCGCTCGCCAGCCCCGGCATGGCGCACAAAAACGTGCCCTGCCCCTGACGAATATCGACAATGTGCTCCGTCTGCAAAATTTTGACCGCCTCGCGCACCGTCGAGCGGCTGACCCCGAAGCGCTCCATCAACTCCGCTTCGGCCGGCAGTTTCGCACCCGTCTTCAGCGATTCCTGTATGATCATCTCCCGCAGTTTATCGGCCACCCGCTCCGGGAGTTTCCGCGTTTTTCTGACTGTTTCCATTGTTTCTGCCTTTCTTTTGCTTCAAGATGAAGGAGAAGCGATTGGGCCTTTGTCCCAAACCCTACCAGAAACCTGAGGTTTCCGGACTTCCCCTGTTCAAGATTCGCCATGCAAACCTTGAACATCCCCCTTATCTCATCCAAGCAAGTTTACATCTGTTTCGCCTTCTTTATCTTTATTAGTGTAGCACATCCGCCTGTTTTTCTCAACCCTTTCGATTTTCCTTTCACGCCTGAATGCGCGTGCAAAAGTCTTCTATCCGTCCGGGCAGGAATTTTTCCCGAAAGCGCGAATACTGAATACGTATGAATTTGCCCTTTTATACCGTTTCAGCGCTCTTTTGGGGCACGAGGTTAAGTTGTGCACAGCGTTGTGGATAAACCGGTCGGTTGTTTTGGGCTTTATCCAGTGTTTTCCACAGGCCAAAAGTCAGCTGTGTTTTGGCTTTTTGGCACTTATCCCGTTTTTCCACCGCTCTACGACTTCTTCTGCTGAACGTATATACTGCTACTACCCCATTGGAGGTTATTAAAATGCGCTTTACTTGTGATACCAATGAATTGAATACCGCTCTTTCCATTGTCAGCCGCGCGCTGGCTGTGCGCTCTACCAAGCCGATTTTGGAAGGCATTCTGTTTGAATCCTGCGATGAAGGGCTGCGGCTGACCTGCACCGATCTGGCGCTGGGCATTGAAACGCTGCTGCCCGCGACGTTCAGCGAAGAGGGGCGCGCCGTTTTGCCGGGTAAACTGCTCTGCGAAATCATCCGCAAGCTGCCGGGAGGCCCATGCGACATCACGGTCGGCGAGCGGATGCAGGCGACGATTCGCTGCGCGAGCATTCGCACGACGATCAACGGTTTCGATCCGGTGGAATATCCTGAATTGCCGCAGGTGGAGGGCGCAAGCTTTGAACTGCCCCAAAACACGCTCAAGGATATGGTCGGCCGGACGCTGTTCGCCATTGCGCAGGACGAGAGCCGCCCGATTCTGACCGGCTGTCTGATGGAAATCAGCCAAACCGAGATGCGCGTCGTCGCGCTGGACGGATACCGGCTTGCGCTGCGCAAGGAGAATGTCGTCGGCCCGGCTGAGCCGATCAGCGCGGTGGTTGGCGGACGCGTTTTGGGCGACATTGCGAAAATCCTGGCGGATACGGAAGAAAACGTCTCCCTGTGCTTCACCAGGAGCCATGTGCGCATGAACATCGGCCAGACGCGCGTGGTTGCGCGCCTGCTGGAAGGCGAATTCATCCGCTACCGCCAGATTCTGCCGGAGGAATGGCAGACCCGTGTGACGGTGGACCGCGCCGAGCTGGGCAGCGCCATCGACCGCGCGAGCCTGATTGCCCGCGAAGGCAAGACCAATCTGGTCTGCTTTAAGATTGACGGCGAAATGCTGGAGGTTACGTCCAATTCCGAGACGGGCGACATGGAAGAGAAGATGCAGGTGAGCACCGAAGGCAAGGATTTGACGATCGCCTTCAACGTGCGCTACATCACGGATGTGCTCAAGGCGCTTTCCGACGAACAGATTGTGATGCGCTTCAATTCCAACGTCAGCCCGTGCGTGATCTGCCCGGTGGAAGGGGAAAGCTATCTGTATCTGGTGCTTCCGGTCCGCGTATTCAACGCGTAAGGAGACGAGGGGGTACGGTGGGGCGCTGCCCCAAACCCCGGCAGGAACCTCAGGTCCCTGCACCTCCCGTCTCGTTTATCGCGGCGCGATAAACGAAGGAGAAGACCGGGAGGTTTGCGTTTTTTCGAGTTTTAACGGAAAAATATAAATTTCTCCATCCGCAACGCGGATGGAAAGAGAGGGTGCAGGGAACGCGGTTCCCTGCCGGGGGGATGGGGATTGGAGCCATGCGTCCGCTGTCGGGATTCGGCATGGCGGAAATCGGAAATCGCAAGGAGCGCTTGCGCGTTCGCGAAGCGGGCGCGTCTGCCGCAGGCAGAGGACAGCGCCCCTATGCGAGTTTCCCGGAGAGCGCCCCGCAGTACCCCCGTGTTTTGCTATGCAGGTTACGTCGCTCAGCCTGAGCTGTTTCAGGAATTACGAAAAGGCGGTTATCGAGCCGGATGCGGGCGTCACCGTATTCACCGGCCCGAACGCGCAGGGAAAAACGAATATTTTGGAGGCGCTGCACCTGTGCTGCCTGGGCAAAAGCCACCGAACCTCGCGCGATGAAGAACTGATTCAGTGGGGAAAGGATACCGCGCGGGTGACGGTCAAAACCGCTCAGCGCGACGGCACGCATGAGGTTGCCGTGATCCTCAGCCGCACCCAGAAGAAGAAAAAAACCGTGCGCATCGGGCTTCGGCAGGCGGAACGCATCGGCGAACTGCTGGGCCATGTCTGCGGCGTGCTGTTTTCGCCGGAAGATCTGCAAATCGTCAAGGAAGGCCCGGCGGAAAGACGGCGTTTTATGGATATGCAGCTTTCTCAGCTGCGGCCAGCCTATTTTTATGCCCTCCAGCGCGCCGTGCGCACGCTCAACCAGCGCAATGCGCTGCTCAAGGAGATTGCCAGAAACCCGTCGCTGCTGCCGACGCTGGATATGTGGGACGAGCAGCTTGCGCGCGTGGGCGCGGTCATCTGCGAAAACCGCCGAGAAGCCGTCGATAAGCTGGCGCAGCTTGCCCGTTCGGCTCATCTGTCGCTGACGGGCGGACGGGAAGAACTGAATCTGCGCTATGTTTCGCAGGTCGCGGACGCGCAAAACGTTTATGAGGCGCTTTTGGAGCGGCTCGCGCGGGCGAGAAGCGAGGATCTGCGGCGGATGACGACCACGGTCGGCGTGCATCGGGACGATATCGCCATCACCATTGACGGCAGGGAAGCGCGCACGTTTGCCTCGCAGGGGCAGCAGCGCAGCGCAGTGCTTTCGCTCAAGCTGGCTCAGCTCGAATGGGCCGGGCAGGAAAGCGGCGAAGCGCCGATTCTGATGCTGGACGACGTGATGAGCGAGCTGGACCCGAACCGCAGACGGCAGCTGATCGAGCGGATCGACCGCGTGCAGACGTTTGTCACCTGCACAGATCTCTCGGATCTGGCTGGCGCGAAGCAGGGCGCGGTATATCGGGTGGAAAAAGGCGAACTGAAGCGGATATGAGCCGCTTTTGGGAAAAAAGAAAAAATCCTGTCAAAATGGGAAAAATCAGGATGATCTGCGGGTTATCCACAGTTCTCCACAAGTTGTCCACAAAATCCGTAAAACTGTGGAAAACATTGTTGATAACTTGCGGAGAAGCGGATGAAAACCCCAAAACCAGAAACAGACGACGCCAAAACCCAAAACGCCAAAAACCTTTTGGGTTTGGGCTTTTGGCGCCCCAAAATCCCAAACCCAAAAGGCGTGCGGGACTGTGGGGTCTCCAAAAGTGGAAAAGTGGGTTTTGGGCGGCACGTCCAACGGAACTCCGTCGTGAAAGGATGCGGACATGGATCGAAACAATAGGCGCGTCAAATATCTCACCGGCGCGAACACAACGTTTAAAGCCTATGGGATGAACGATGAAAAAAAGAAGAAGAATAAAAAGAAGAATACGGTGCAGGGCGCCATCCGAACCGTGATTCTGGCGCTGGCGCTTATCGGTCTGCTCGCCTTGTGCGTCACCTACGCGCTGACAGGTTCGACGCGGGAGAGCGTCGGCCGCGTGTCGCGCATCGGCGCGACGCTCAGCCAAAATGTGTCGCCTTTCGGCGACAGCGTGATTTTCTACGACGGCACGACGCTGCACTGCGTCGCCGCGACGGGCGGCAACGAGTGGAGCTACCAGATCGGCACGAACGCGGACTATGACGCCAACGAAAAGCGCATCGTCGCATGGTCGGGCAACGATCTGTACATCCTCAATCGTAACGGCCGCCTCATCTATAACAATAAGATGAGCGACACCGTGCAGTTTGCCAGCGTGGGCGACGAATATGTCGCCGTGTTTGTGGGCGACGCGGATAACGGCGTGGTTTCCGTCATCAACGGCAGCGGCCAGATCGTCGATAACATCACCGTTTCCGATCAGACGCTGCTGGATATCGGATTTTTCATGGCTTCCACCACCTCCAACGCGCAGCCGATTGAGCTGATGTGGGTGCTGGGGCTGAACACGACCGGCACGGTGATTTCCACCGAATTGCAGACCTTCCAACCCGGCAAGCTCTCCACCGGCAAAAGCTCCATCGGCGAGCATATCGCCTATTCGATCTACGACGAAAACGGCACGCTCAACGTCGTGACCACGCGGCAGATTCTGCATTACAGCTATCGCGCGCTGGAGGCAAGCAGCCCGACGCTGATTTACGGCTATACCGTTGAGGACGTGAAGCAGAACGGCAGCGTGCTCTATCAACTGCTCGTCCCCGCGCAGGAGCAAAACGAGGGCATCAGCATCGCCAATGTGCGCCTGATGTACGGCAGCGTGGATCGCGTGATCCATCTGCCGAGCGCCTGCATCGCGGCCAGGCTGGGCACAAAATCGGTCTACGGTTTTTCTCAAAACGCAGTCTATGCGTGCAGCTTCGGAGAGACGACCTTCCGCGCCTACGCGCTGCCGATCAATGTGACGGCCGTGCTGGGCATGATGAACGACAACCGCGCGGTGGTGGCCTCCGGTTCGGAAATTTACGTGATCGAGCTGCCGACATAAGGGGGAAAAAGCATGAACGTCATCGATATTCTGATTCTGGCGGCGCTGGCCGTCAGCGTGATCTTCGGCATGTACCGCGGATTCATCAGTGGGGTGCTCAGCGTGGCGGCGCTCATCGGCGCGGCGGCGGCAGCTTTTGCCATCAGCCCGTCTCTGGCAACGTGGCTCCAGGAAAATGAAACGCTGGTCAACACCCTGATGTATTACACCGACGCGGGCAGCCGCATCAAAGACCTCGATTTATCGCTGCTCACCGTGGCGCAGGCCAGCCAGAGCGCCGTCGCGCAGATCATCAGCGGCGCGCAGCTGCCCCAGCAGTTTCAGGCGGCGTTTATCAACGCGGTGAATACTGCGCCGGGCGCGACCACGATGTCCACCCTGCTCAGCCAGACGATCGTCAACGTGTCGCTCTCGATTTTGAGCTTCCTGATCTGCTTTCTGGGCTGCTATATTGTCGCGTCGTTCCTCATTCATCTGATCTGCTATGTCTTTGAGCTGCCGGTGCTGCGCCATCTGGACGCGCTGATGGGCGGCGTATTCGGATTGGCGCGCGGCGTGCTACTGCTGTTCATCTTCTTTGCGCTTGTGCCGATCATTCAGGCGGTCGTGCCGGTGCAGCAGCTGACGGACGTCTTTACGGCCTCGCGGCTGGCGCCGCTGTTTGACAGCCAGATCATTCTCTCCATCCTGGGCGCGTAACGGAGGCGGCGTTATGGAAAGCAAAGCGATTCGGCTAACCAACAAGACGGCTGTCGCGCTCCGGGAAAACGCGAAAAAGACGAGAAACGCGTATTTCATCGTCGGCGCAGCCGGCACGCTGGCGCTGCTCGGCGCGGCGGTTTACTTTGGCATGCACTGGCTGCCCGCCGTGCCGCTGCTGCTGGCGGCGGCGGTGGCGATGGACGCGCTGCTGGCGCTGGGGGCGCGGCGCGCGTATTTGCAGCTGATCGGGCAGGCCATCTGCACGGAAGCCGCCGCCAGACAGATTCGCGAGAAGCAGAGCGAGAAGGAGCGCCGCCGTCAGGCCGTCAGCGATCTGGTGGCGATGCAGCAGGATGCGCAGCGCCAGACGCCGGCGACTTCGGAGGCGGATTTTGCCGATGCGCTGGGACAGACGCGCCGCATGCCCGCCGTAAAACCCGCGCCCAAGCCGCCGGAAGCGGCGGGCGGCCATCGCCGGCGCAGACAGGCGGGCTTCACCGTCATCATCGACGATTCAACCAAACAGGTGCAGTGAGGAACATATGATCGCGATCGCATATACCGTTTTGTTCTGCGGCCTCGGCGTGCAGATGATCCGCTGGCTGATGCCGAAAAAAAGTCCGCCGGTTCGAGCGTGGCTGGGCGTTTCGCTGGGCGTGCTGATGGAAATGTGCCTTCCGGCGCTCTGCGCCAATCTGCTGGATTTCACGTTCGCCGCGCACATCGCGGCCGTCGCCGCGGCGCTGCTGCTGGCGGCGGTTTGTTATGCCGCGCGGGAAAAAGCGCCGCTGTGCGCCATGCGGGAAACGGACAGGCGACAGCTGGCCGTGATGGCCGCCGTGGGCGTTTCGCTGGGCGTGCTGATGGAAATGTGCCTTCCGGCGCTCTGCGCCAATCTGCTGGATTTCACGTTCGCCGCGCACATCGCGGCCGTCGCCGCGGCGCTGCTGCTGGCGGCGGTTTGTTATGCCGCGCGGGAAAAAGCGCCGCTGTGCGCCATGCGGGAAACGGACAGGCGGCAGCTGGCCGTGATGGCCGCCGTGGGCCTTCCGCTGACGGCGCTCTCGGCCTATCTGCAATACACCCACTGCATCATGCCCGCGTCGGACGGGTCGTTCTGGTGCGGCCAATCCACCTACGGCGATCTGTGCATGCATCTGTCGTTTATCACGTCGCTGGAAAACATGAGCTTTCCGCCGACTTACAATCTGCTGGCGGGGACGGCGCTTTCCTATCCGTATCTGACCGACGCGCTGAGCACGACGTTTTACATGCTCGGCGTGCCGCTGAACCTGTCGCTCGTCGTGCCGGGCACGCTGCTGATGGCGCTGACCTATGCGGGCTATATGCTGCTGGCGCAGCAGCTGCTCGGCAGGCGGCACAAGGCGGTCGCGGTCGCGGCGCTGCTGTTCTTTTTGAACGGGGGACTCGGTTTTCTCTATGATTTTGATTTGGCGTTTACGGACAATTTCGCCCGCATTCGCGAGATTTTCACCGGGTATTACAGAACGCCGGCCAATCAGCCCGACCTCAATCTGCGTTTTTCCAACGTCATTGCGGACTTGATGATTCCCCAGCGCGCGCTGCTGGGCGGCTGGGCGATGGGCATTCCGGCCCTGTATCTGCTGATTTCCTCCGCGCGTGAAAAATCGTATCGGCAGACGGCGCTGCTGGCGCTTTGGGCTTCCGCTCTGCCGCTGGTGCATACGCATACGTTCCTGGCGCTCGGCCTGTTTTCCGGCGGCTATCTGCTCGGCAATCTCGTTGAGCACAGGCAAGACCGGCGCGGCATTTTGATTCGCGCGGGGCTGTATCTGGGCGTGGTGCTGGCGCTGGCCCTGCCGCAGCTGATGGGCAACGCTGTCAAACAGACGCTGGAGGGCGGCTCGCTGCGGTTCCAGTTTAACTGGGTGAACAACAGCGGCGGATACGGATTCAAGGATTTCTATTTCTGGTTCTGGGTGAAAAACGCGGGTCTGCCGTTCATCCTCGTCGTCTGCGCGTGTCTGTGCGCCCGCAGGCGGGGTTATCTGGATATTGTGCTGGGCATGACGGCGATTTACGTCGTGGCCGAAACGATTCTCTTTCAGCCCAACGAATACGACAACAACAAGCTGTTTTACATCTGGTTCATGTTTGCCATGATTCTGGCCGCGGATTACGGCTCGCTGATCATGCAGAGGCTGGCAGGCCTGCCGGGGCGCGCGCTGCTCTGCGGGCTGTTTTTGTGGGCCAGCGTGTTTTCCGGCGCGCTGTCGCTGGGGCGGGAGGCGGTTTCGGGCTATCAGCTCTTTTCCGCCAACGCGGTTGCAGCGGGCGACTGGATTCGCGAAAACACCGACCGCGACGACGTGTTTTTGACCGGACAGCAGCACATTAACCCCGTCTGTTCGCTGGCGGGGCGGCAGATTATCTGCGGAAGCGACCTGTATGTGTTCTTTCACGGGCTGGATTATGCCCAGCAGTCGGCGGATTGCAGGCGCTTTTACGAAAACCCGCGGGAAAATGCAGACGTGCTGACGAAGTACGACGTGCATTACATCTATGTGAGCGACTACGAACGCGCGGAATTTGACGTGGATCTGGATGCGCTGGATGAGACGTATGAACTGATCTACGAAAACGACGACGTGCGCATTTACGACACGGGATGGAGAGAAACGCCGTGACGGAACGGTTTTTAAAGTATTCCCTGGAGCGGAACTGTAAAATCTGCGTCGTGCTGATGCAGGCGGGGCAGATGAAAAAGGTCAATCTGCGCGTGACGGCTATCGGCGAAGATGGGTTTGACGCAGTGTTTTCCGGCCGGAAACGGCCCGTTCATGTTCGGATGGAGGACGTGCTCACCGCCGCTTATGCGCGTGGGGATCAGGGTGCATTGGCGTGACGGAGAGGGTGCTATGGCAAAAGAGATTCAGCGGGAAACGATTCGGCAGATCGCGCTGCGGGCGAAGGCGATGGGCGGCCGGGCGATGCTGGTCGGCGGCTGCGTGCGCGACGCGCTGCTTGGGCGGGAAAGCGCGGATATCGACTGCGAGGTTTACGGCCTTACGCCGGAACAGCTGCATGCGCTGGCGGCGCAATTCGGCACGGTGGATGAAAGCGGCGCGCGATACGGCATTTTTACCCTCAAAGATGCGGGGATTGATTTGGCCGTGCCGAGATTGGAGCGGCGGATCGGCCCGAAGCACGGCGATTTTGACGTGACGGCGAATCCGACGCTCTCTTTTGAACAGGCGGCCGCAAGGCGGGATTTCACCGTCAACGCCATTTTGCAGGATGCGCTGACGGGGGAAATCGTCGATCCGTTCGGCGGAGAGGTGGATTTGCGGCGGGGCATTCTGCGCGCGACGCCGGGCGAAGGCTTTTGCGACGATCCGCTCCGCGTGCTGCGGGGCGCGCAGTTCGCTTCAAGGTTTCATCTGTCGCCGGATGAAGAAACGCTTGCCAGGATGCGGACGATGAAAACGGACGATCTGTCGCCCGCGCGCGTGCTGGGCGAGATGAAAAAGGCGATGGCAGGCGATGCGCCGGACGTGTTTTTTGACGTGCTTCGTCAGGCGGGCGCGCTCGAACCGTGGTTCGGCGAGCTGGCGGCGCTCATCGATGTGCCGCAGCCATCGTGTTATCATCCGGAGGGCGACGCCTATATCCACAGCATGCTGGTGCTGCATGCGGCCGCGCAGAAAAAGGCGCAGGCGGAAAAGCAGGAAGCCTTTGTTTATGCGGCGCTGACCCATGACCTGGGCAAAGCGATCTCCACCACGCGGGGCGAAGACGGCGAATGGCATGCGAATGGGCACGAGAACACCGGTGTGCCGCTGGCGCGCGCCATGCTGGGGCGGCTCGGCGCGGGCAAAGAGATCATCGCCTATTGCGAAAACATGTGCCGCCTGCATATGCGCGCGCATGTCTGCTATTACGTGCAGGTGGAAGCGGGCAGAACCAATCTGCTGTTTGATGAATCCGTCTGCCCGCATGATCTTGCGCTGCTGGCCGCCTGCGATACGATGGGCAAGGGGAGCGCGGGCGGAGACGCGCCCAAAGAAGAAGCGTTTCTGATGGGACGCGTCAAAATCTATCAGGAGACGATCGCCGGAGGGATGCCGAGCGGCGGTATGCTGCTTGCGGGCGGCATGAAACCGGGGCCGGAACTGGCTAAAGCACTGGGCGAAGCCCGGCGGCGCGCGCTGCTGGGCGAAGATGCTCAGGAAGCCGTAAAAGCGGTTTTGAAGCAGAGAAAATTTGAATAAAGGCGATATAGGGTGGGAAGGCCGGAAAACTCAGGTTCCCGGCAGGGTTTGGGATGGAGCCCCAAGCGTTCCCTGAAGGAGCAATATGACCGATATCAACGGAATTTTCAGTGTCTGCGAGGCTGTCGGAACGGCAGCCTTTGCCGTGTCCGGCGCAATGGTCGCCGTGGATAAGGGGACGGATATTTTCGGCGTGCTGTTGATGGCCGTGTTCACCGCGCTGGGCGGCGGCACGCTGCGCGATATGCTCATCGGCTATTTCCCGCCGCGCATGTTTACCAATTTCCATTATGTGCTGCTCGCCTGTCTGTGTGCGATCGTCGTGTTTGCCATCGCAAGGACGTTTAAGGAGCGCTATGTCGCCCGCGAAAGAATGATCGAGCAGATCAACAACGTGTTCGACGCCATCGGGCTTGGCGTGTTCGCCGTTTCCGGCGCGCGCATCGGCATGGAGGCGGGTTTTGCCGACAACATGTTTCTGACCACGTTCCTCGGCACGACCACGGCCATCGGCGGCGGCATGATTCGCGACGTGCTGCTGCGTGAGATGCCGTTTGTGCTCAAAAAGCGCGTCTATGCCGTCGCGGCGATTCTCGGCGCGCTGGGCTATGCGCTGCTGCTGCGCGTCGGTCTGGGCGAAGTCGCGGCCTATGGGATGGGCATGTTGATTACCACGGCGGTGCGCATGCTGGCAACGGTGTTTAAGTGGAATCTGCCGAAAGCGCTGGAATGAGTTGGAGGTATGGCTGTGACTTTTATCCGGCATTACGATTCCCCTCTGGGCGGCGTGCTGCTCGCCGCGGACAATGCGGGATTGACGGGACTCTGGTTTAACGGCGCGAAATATTTTGCGGCCAATCTGCCTGAAGCGCGCGAAGAAAAGCGCACGCCGATTCTGGATGAAACGGCGCGCTGGCTGGATATCTATTTTGCAGGCGGACAGCCGGATTTCACGCCGCCGCTGCATTTGATCGGTTCGGATTTCAGACGGCGCGTCTGGAAGCGCCTGCTCGAAATTCCGTATGGGCAGACGACGACATACGGCGCGCTGCTGGGCGGCGGCATGAGCGCGCAGGCTGTCGGCGGCGCGGTTGGACACAACCCGATTTCCATCATTGTGCCCTGTCATCGCGTGATAGGCGCAAACGGCAGCCTGACGGGCTATGCGGGCGGCATCGATAAAAAAATCGGCCTGCTGACGCTGGAGGGCGTAGATGTGGGGCGGCTGACCCTATCAAAATGCAAGACAAAATAAAATGTGTCCTGAAAAGAGGAAAAATGAATATGAGAAAAGCGCCCGGCCAAAATCGGGCGCTTCACTTTTGAAAAATGATGCGATTTATCCACAAAAACAGAAAAGATTGTGGACAATCACGCTTCCGGCCGTTCCATGTTGTTTTCCTCATGAAGATGGCGGCGGCGGGAAGCCTTGAAATGCTGCGGAATGGTGCGGAAGCTCTTTTTGAGCTTGATGGACTGCACAAAGCAGAGCGCTACCAGCAGCAGCGAGACGATAAACAGGATATCCGTGTAGACAAAGCCGCGAATCGCGCAGACCAGCGTAATCAGAGCGCTCATCACGGTGATGACGAGCAGACCCAGCACGTTGAGTTTTCGGCGCAGAATGAAATTTTTGAAGCGCTGACGCTTGGATGGTTTTTGACTCATGCGATGACGTTCCTCCCCGGAAAATGGCTGTTTAACAAGCCGTATAGCGTATTCTTTCGCCAAAAAAAGGAAAACCCCTTTTAAATCTGCGTTAAGAAATCATAATCTGCGGGCGGTCAAACGGGAAAAACGGGGCGCTTTTTCCACAAAGCTGTGGAAAAATCAGCTTCTTGCGGCGCGCTCGGCATTGGCGGCCATCCACGCGACGCACAGCGGCAGCACATCCTCATCCACCTTGAACATGCCGTGGTGATGGGCGTAGCAGCAATTCTTTTCCGGCGCGAGCATGCCGACCTGCACAAAGCAGCTGGGGGCGATAGCGCGGTAGGCGGCGAAGTCGTCGCCGAGCATGCAGGGTTCCTGTTTTTGAATTTTTTCCGGCGGAACGAGTTCGGCGGCGGTTTCGCGGGCGATTTGGCAGAGGGCTTCGTCGTTGACGACCACACCCGTCACTTCGTTGATGTCGATTTCGGCGGTGCAGCCGTAGGCGGCGCTCACGTCGGTGATGATGCGCTTGAAATGCTCGATGAGCCGCGCGTGCACGTTGTCGTCAAATGCGCGCAGCGTGCCCTCCAGCACGGCGTCCTGCGCGATGATGTTGCAGCGCGTGCCCGCGTGGAACGAGCCGACGGTGACGACCACGCTGTCCATCGGGGAAGTGAAGCGGGAGACGATGGTTTGCAGCGACTGCACGACCGCCGCGCCCGCGGTGATCGCGTCTACGCACTGTTCCGGCGTTGCGCCGTGGCCGCCTTTGCCGTGGATGGTGATTTTGAACATATCCGGCTCGGCCCAGATGCCGCCTGGCGTGGCATGCAGCGTGCCGGTCGGATACAGGCTCCAGACGTGCAGGCCGAAAAACGCGTCTACGTCGCTGACCAGTCCCGTTGCAATGACCTCGTCCGCGCCGTGTTCGCCCTCCTCGGCGGGCTGGAAGATGATCTTATAGGCGCCGCAAAGCTCGTCGGCATGCGCTTTGAGCAGGCGGGCGACATACACGCCGCAGGTGGTATGCGCGTCGTGGCCGCAGCCGTGCATCAGACCGTCGTGTTCGGATTTATAGGGCACGTCGCAAAGCTCCTGAAGTTGCAGCGCATCGGTATCGAAGCGCAGGCCGACGGTTTTGCCGGGCTTTGCGCCATGGATGACGGCGATGGTGATGTTGTCCTTCGGACAGAGCATGTCGATGCCGTGGGCTTTGAGCTGCTCGCGCACGCGCCGGTTGGTTCGGTTTTCAAAATGGGACGGTTCGGGATGGCGGTGGAGATCCTCGAAAAAGGCGCGCATTTCGCCTTCATACGCTTGGGCTTCATTCAAAAAATTCATGGCATTCACGCTTTCTTGTAATGTACGGGGAGAGGAAAAAACGTTGGGGCGCTGCCCCAAACCCCGGCAGAAACCTGAGGTTTCTGCACTTCCCACTTTTGATTGCTGCGCAATCAAAGGGATGAAAACATGTTTCTCTGTTCAAAGAAAAAATCCTTTTTCGCTTTTGCGTTATTGCAGGATTTTTACGTCGGCGGTCACGCGGACGGGCAGGGTTTCATACTGCGCGGGCCAGTTCAGGCGCTCCCAGGCGGGAATATCGGGAAAAGCCCGAATGCGGATTTTGCCGAAACCGACGGCGTCGCAGGAGGCGGCCTGGAGTTTTTGCAGCACGTTGACGCAGTCCTGTGCAATTTCGGCGGCGAGTTCTTCTTCCGTGCGCTGCTGATTACCGGCGGAGAGGGTGAGCGTCAGGCGCAGAGAGACAAAGAGCGTGCCATCCGGATCGATTCTGCGTTTGACGCGGGTTTGCAGGCGGGTTTTATACTGCGCGCCGTCTATGACGGAGACGCGGGTGCTGGCTTTGCCCGTCATCAAGCAGAAGAGACTGACTTCGTTTCCGGTGAGGGTGCCGGTCATACGCGGGCCGGAAAACAGCGCCGCGCCCATGTATTCATTCGGCGCGGGCGCCGTTCGGGGCAGATGGCCTGGCAGGCGGTCGATATCTGTTTTGCCTTGCAGCAGCAGGATGTTGTCAAAGTCGTTGCCCGCGGCATAGACGGCTGCCGCGTCTGTCGCGGCGGATTCCATGGCGGCGATGACGGCGGAGAGATTTGGGCTGGGCGGGATGACGTCAAGCTGTTCATAGTGTTCAAACAGCACTTCAAGATACTTGGACAGGCGCAAGCCGAGCACGGCGCGCTGTCTGCGGATGAAATCGCCCGCATGATCCGGCGTGACGACGACGACGGCTTCGTCGTTGGCGCGGTAGATGGCGTGAATCTGCTTGAGGATGGAGAGCGTCGCATCCGTTTCGGCCAGCGTCTGGCTGATGACGATTTCCTGCAGCTGGGAGAGATTGACGGTGCGCGGCGTGGTTGCGCCCAGCAGGCCCAGCGCGCGCAGGCAGCTCGGCGCGGTAGCGCTCAGGACGATGTAGCCTGTTTCGGTTTGTTCCAGATTTTCGGTTGAACCGGCTTCGCTTTGGGCGCCTGATGCCCCCGAAGCGGCGCTCTCCTGCGAGCCGGAAAGGGCTTTGACGGTGATGGTCAGGTTGCCTTCCGGCGCGGCGTCCACCGCCATCGCGATGACGAATAAGCTGCTCTCGATCTCCTGCCCGCCCGTGCAGCCGCCCAACAGCAGGGGCAGAAACGTGAGCAGCATCAACGCGATTTTTTTCAAAGCGTCGTCATCTCCTTACGGGTGAACCTTATCGTCGCGCTGTACGACTCCTTCAGTCAGCTCCCTTTAAGAGGGAGCCTTTTTGAAGAAAGAAATCCCAATCAAAATCCCTTCCGGAATCAGCAGAAACGGCGATACGGCCAGCAGCACGTCCATGCCGAAAAAGGCGGTCGCCATCAGCGCGCCCAGCAGCAGCGCCGCGCAGAGCCACAGGCTGAAAAAACGCAGTTTCGGGAATGCCGTTTCAAGCGCCTGTGCCGCCGCGCAGAGGGTGGAAACCGCGCCGATGAGCATCGAAAAGAGCTGGGCGAGTATCAGCAGCGTCTGCACCAGCCCTTCCCGCGGGCGCGCGCTGGCCAGAATCAGCATCCGCGCGCCCCAGACATGCTGCCCCTGAATGATTTCATAGGGATTGCATAGAGCCAGCGCCGCCAGCATCAGCGCGCCGAGCAGGCCGCCGAGGCCGATGCGCAGCGCGAAAAAGCCGCCTTTCGGCACAGGCGCAGGCGTTTCCAATTCCTGAGGCGGCAGAAAGAGCATCAGCGCGGGCGAACAGGCTGAAAGGCTGAGCAGTGCGCTCAGACCGAGGGATCGGACGCCAGCGCCCAGCAGCGGAAAAAGCCCAGCCATCGAGCTGGAGGAAAGCGAAAGCCCCGCAAAGACGGCCAGCGCGGCGGGCAGCAGCCAGCGAAGCGCAAACGCCACGCGGCACACGCCCGTGCCGGAAGACAGCGCGCAGAGAAGCGCAAACGAGAGGGTCAGCATCAGGCTGGTCAACAGACGGCCGTTTGGTAAAAGCGTCTGCTGAGCGAGCGTCGCGCCGGCGGCCAGCAGCAAAGCGCTGCAAACGAGCAGCGAAACGGCCAGCACAACGCAGAAGGCCCTTCCCGGCGCTTTGGAGAGCCTTTTGGGTGCGGCAAGGCCAATCGCTCCGCCCAGCAGCAGCGCGGGCACAGCGGCCTCATACGCGGCGTTGAGGGCAAGCGGCACGGTCAGCCCCGTCCCGACGGCGAAAATCTGCGCGCCGCATGCGACGCCCGCCGCACAGGCCCGCGCGCGATAGGCGGCGCGGGTGCGCTGCTCAATGCTCCTGTCTTGCAAAAAAAGCCCTCGCTTTCTGCCGCCACAGCGGGAAACGAATCAACAGATCCGGGTTGCCGGGGCGCTTCGGCGTGAGCGGCGCGGTCAAAGGCGAACCGACCGAGCGCATGGCGCACGCGGCGCACAGCAGCGCAAGCCCCAGCAGCGCCATCAGATACAGGCCGCCCAGCGCGCCCGCCGTCAGAAATAAAAGCTGAATGATTTTTATGCCCACGCTCAGCGCATAGTTGGGGATGCAGAAACCGCCCAGTCCGCTGGCCGCGACGACAATCAGCAGCAGCGGGCTGACGATGTCCGCGCTGACGGCGCTCTGCCCCAGAATCAGGCCGGAAACGATGCCCAGCGCGTTGCCCATCGCGCCCGGCGCGCGCAGTCCGGCCTCGCTGATGAGATCGAACGCCAGCGTCATCAGCAGCGCTTCCAGAAAAATGGGCGTGGGCACGCGGGAACTGGTTTCATAGACGCTGGCCAGCAGAATCGGCGAAATCAGCTCGGTGTGAAACCGAATGACGGCGATATACGCGCCCGGCAGAAACAGGTGAATCAGCATGCCGATGAGCCGAACGACGCGCAGAAACGTGCCGTACTGCCAGCGCATGGAAGCGTCGTCCGACGTGTGGAGCTGGTGCCAGAAGGTCGAGGGCGCGCCCAGCGCCAGCGGCGAACCATCCGTCAGCACGACGACCTGTCCCTCCGCCAGAAACGACGCGGCTCTGTCCGGCCGCTCGGTGGAGACGCACTGGGGAATCAGCGCCATCGGATGATCTTCGATCAGCTGCTCAACCTCGCCCGCCGATAATGCGAAATCGCTTGAACAGGCCGTCAGTCTTTTTCTGATACGCGCGAGCATCGCTTCATCCGCCGTGCCGCGCAGATACAGCAGCGCGCAGCGGGTTTTCATCGCGCCGCCGATGGAGAGAAATTCCGTCGTCAGCTCTTCGCGCTGCACAATGCGCCGAAGCAGGGTGATGTTGGTTCGGATGGATTCGCCGAAGCTTTCGTGCGGGCCGAGCACAACCTGCTCCGCCTCCGGTCTGCCGACGGCGCGCTTTTCAAACCCGCGCGTATCCATCACGCACGCGGCTGCGCACCCGTCGCACAGCAGCACGCTCTGCCCGGAGAGCGCGTCCGCAATCAGGTCGTCGAAATTCGATTTCATCTCCGTCGGCAGGACGGAAACGACGTTTTCAATCAGATAATCGACACGGCTTTCCGCCGGCGCATCCTCTCCGGCGTCGGGCGGCAGGGCCATGCACGGCTTGAGGATGTTTTCATCGATTTCGCGCGTATCGGTCATGCCGTCGATGGTCATCAGGGCGGAGATAAACGCGCCGCTGCGGAATCTGCGGATGATGATATCCGCGTTGCCCGACGCACCGAAGCGGTCGCGGAACACGCCGATGTTGCGCGCCAAATCCGCGCTGAGCGAAATGGGATCGTCCTCCATGAATACGCCTCCATGCGTGTGTTTGGCAGATAGGATATCCGAAACGCACGCGTGTCATGCAGGGGCCGATTCATCGGACGATTTGTCAGAATTGACCGATATGACAACAAAAAAACACACAATTTTGAGTGTCGGCTATGGCCTTTGCATGAAAGGTGTGTTATACTAAAGCCAATAGGAAAGTTTTGACTTGTTTCATAAGGAGGACATGCTCATGCAGCTTACCGTTCGTCAGCCTTCCGCGTCCGAGGATGCGAAGCACTATACCACAGACCGTCTGCGCAGCGAATACCTCATCGAGACCGTGTTCGCGCCGGACGACGCGATTTTAACCTATTCCCATTTTGACCGCATCATCGCCGGCGGCGTGATGCCCGTCAACAAGAGCGTGGAGCTGGTCGGCTGCAAGGAGTTGGCTTCCGATACGTTCCTCCAGCGCCGCGAGATGGGCGTGATTAACATCGGCGGCAAGGGCAAGATCACCGTGGACGGCACGGTCTACGACCTCAAGCAGTATGACGGCCTGTATGTCGGCATGGGCGCGAAGGAGCTGAGCTTCACCAGCGACGATCCGGCCGATCCGGCTAAGTTCTACATCAACACCTGCCCGGCGCATAAGACCTATCCGACCGTCAAAATTGACATCGACAAGGCCAACAAGCGCCCGTTGGGCAGCGTGGAGACCTGCAACAAGCGCGTCATCAACCAGTATATCCATCCGGCCGTCATGCAGAGCTGCCAGCTGTGCATGGGCATGACCCAGCTCGCGCCGGGCAGCAACTGGAATTCCATGCCCTGCCACACGCACGAGCGCCGCATGGAGGTCTATTTCTACTTCGATCTCAAGGATAACAACGTCGTCTTCCACATGATGGGCGAGCCGACCGAGACCCGCCACCTGCTCATGCACAACGAGCAGGCCGTCATCTCCCCGTCCTGGTCGATCCACACCGGCGTGGGCACGAGCAACTACACCTTTATCTGGGGCATGTGCGGCGAGAATCAGGAATTTGACGACATGGACAACATCGATCCGATGGATCTGCGGTAATCTTTGATTCTGCCTTGCGGCGGAATGATGAGATACAGAAATCATCAAGAAGGAGGCTTTTTCCCATGAACGAATTTATGAAGAATTTCAGTCTGGAAGGCAAGATTGCCTTCGTCACCGGCGCGTCTTACGGCATCGGCTTCGCCATCGCCAGCGCGTATGCGGCGGCGGGCGCGACCATCGTCTTCAACGATATCAATCAGGAGCTGGTCAACAAGGGTCTGGCCGCTTACGAAGAGAAGGGCATCAAGGCGCACGGCTATGTCTGCGACGTGACCGACGAGGAAGCGGTGCAGAAGACCGTCGCCAAGATCCGTGAGGAAGTCGGCATCATCGATATTCTGGTCAACAACGCCGGCATCATCAAGCGCATCCCGATGCTGGAGATGAGCGTCGCCGATTTCCGCAAGGTCATCGACGTTGACCTGAACGCGCCGTTCATCGTCTCCAAGGCCTGCATTCCGGGCATGATCGAAAAGGGCCACGGCAAGATCATCAACATCTGCTCCATGATGAGCGAGTTGGGCCGTGAGACCGTTTCCGCCTACGCGGCGGCTAAGGGCGGCCTGAAGATGCTGACCCGCAACATCTGCTCCGAGTATGGCGAGGCGAACATCCAGTGCAACGGCATCGGTCCGGGCTACATCGAGACCCCGCAGACCGCGCCGCTGCGCGAGCGTCAGCCGGACGGCAGCCGTCATCCGTTTGACCAGTTCATCATCTCCAAGACCCCTGCCGCGCGCTGGGGCAAGACGGAGGACCTCCAGGGCCCGGCCGTGTTCCTCGCGTCCGACGCGTCCAACTTCGTCAACGGCCACATCCTCTACGTGGACGGCGGCATTCTGGCCTATATCGGCAAGCAGCCGTAAGCGGATTGGAAAGCGCATAAAGGCATAAAAAAGCCGAACTTCTTCAATCATGAAGGGGTTCGGCTTTTTCATGCCTATCAGTTTTCAAAGTCAAAATACGTTTCCGGATACGGTTCGTTTTTCAGCCGATAATGCCACCATTCCTCACTGTATGCCTCGAAACCCGCATCCTCCATGCCTGTTTTGAGCAGGCGGCGGTTTTCCCTCTGCGCGGCGGTCAACTGGGCGTATTCGTGCGCGGAAATCGGCGAAAACCAGTCAAATTCACCGCCCATATCCAGCGGCACGCCCTTCTCATCCGTCAAAGTCAAATCAACGGTTGAGCCGCGCGAATGGCCGGAGCGCCGCGCAATATATCCGCGCGGAAAAAGCTCCCGTTTTTCCAGCGTCGGATAAAATTCGGCCTTACCGACGGTATCGTTTTCAGCTTGCGCCCAGAGGACGAAATCATCCACCGCGCGCTGCGGACGATACGCGTCGTAAATCAGCAGACGCAGCCCCTTTGAGCCGAAATGTGCCGCCGCCTTTTTCAGCGCCAGCGCGGCAGGCAGGGTCAGCACGGCGCGCGCCGCGCCATACCCGCAGGCGGGACGGCCCATGAAATTGTGACTGCCCGCATAGCGGATATCTTCAAACGCATCCGGGATGATGTCGCGGACGTAAACGAAGTCTTCAGGAAGCATGCTTTTCAGAACAACCCCGTAATCTTTCCGTCGTCCGTCACATCGATATTGACGGCGGCGGGCACTTTCGGCAGGCCCGGCATGGTCATGATATCGCCGGAAAGGGCAACCACAAAGCCCGCGCCCGCGCTGACTTTGACGCTGCGAATGGTCAGCGTGAAACCTTCCGGCGCGCCGAGCTTTTTCGCGTCGTCGGAGAAGGAATACTGCGTTTTCGCGATGCACACGGGCATATGGCCGCAGCCTTCGTCGGTCAGCTGCTTGAGCGTTTTCGTCGCGGCAGGCGTGAACGCCACGTCCTTCGCGCCGTAAATGCGCGTCGCGACGGCGCGGATTTTATCCGCCAGCGGCAGCTCGTCGGGATAGGTGAACGCAAACGCGGAAGGATCGGCCTGGTCTGCCTCTTCCATCACCAGCCGGGCCAGCTCACGGCCGCCCTCGCCGCCCTTCGCCCAAACCTCGCAGAGCGCGACTTTCGCGCCGGTTTCCGCCGCCGCACGGCGCACCAGCTCGATTTCCGCGTCGGTATCGGTCGTAAAGCGGTTGAGCGCGACCACCGGATGCAGACCCCAGACCTCGCGGATGTTGCGCAGATGGCGGCGCAGATTGGCGAGGCCGCGTTCCAGCGCTTCGAGGTTCTCCGTGCCGAGGTCGGCTTTGGCCACGCCGCCGTGGCTCTTGAGCGCGCGAACCGTCGCCACGAGCACGACCGCGCTGGGCACGAGATTCGCCATGCGGCACTTGATATCGATGAATTTTTCCGCGCCGAGGTCTGCGCCAAAGCCCGCCTCCGTCACCACAACGTCTGCCAGACGGAGCGCCGTCTGCGTGGCGATCACCGTGTTGCAGCCGTGCGCGATGTTGGCGAACGGGCCGCCGTGAACGAACGCGGGCGTGCCGATGAGCGTTTGCACGAGGTTCGGGCGGAGGGCGTCTTTGAGCAGCGCCGTCGCCGCGCCCTGCGCGTGGATATCCCCCGCGGTCACGGGCTTGTCGTCATAGGTGCGGGCGACGACAATGCGGGCGATGCGCGCCTTGAGATCCGCAATGGAGGAAGCGAGACAAAGCGTCGCCATGATTTCGCTGGCCGTCGTGATGTCAAACCCATCTTCGCGCGGCGTGCCGTTGGGCTTGCCGCCCAGACCGTCGAGAATATTGCGCAACTGACGGTCATTCATATCCATGCAGCGCTTCCAAGTCACGCGGCGCGGATCGATGCCCAGCGGATTGCCCTGCTGAATGCTGTTGTCTACCATCGCGGCGATCAGGTTGTTCGCCGCCGTGATGGCGTGCATGTCGCCCGTGAAATGCAGATTGATGTCCTCCATCGGCACGACCTGCGCATAGCCGCCGCCCGCCGCGCCGCCCTTCACACCGAAAACAGGGCCGAGAGACGGTTCGCGAAGCGCGAGGCACGCGTTGTATCCCTCCAGCCGCAAAGCGTCGGCCAGTCCGATGGAAACGGTCGTCTTGCCTTCGCCAGCCGGGGTCGGATTGATGGCTGTGACCAGAACCAGCCTGCCTTTCTGCGGACGATCCTTCAAAGCAAGGTAATCCACCTTTGCCTTATAGCGGCCGTAAGGTTCCAGCAGATCGGGCGTAAGGCCGAGCGTATCGGCGATTTTTTCAATGGGCTGCATCACGCAGGACTGCGCAATTTCAATATCGGTCAACATGAGCATCCTCCTTCATCTGAACGAAAATGGGATGACGATTGAATAAATTGATTATAAAGGAAAAAAGGATGCAATGCAATGCTTTACGAACGTTCACCCGCGGATTTTTCTGCAAATGAAAAGCCTTAAAAAGACAGGAGAATTGAAACAAATTGTCAATTTTGAGTTGAATTCCGTCGTTTTTTTCTTGCTTTTTGCCTTTTATCGTGATAAGATATTTCAAACGCTTTTCCGTGGTAAAGGCGTAAAGACGCGCCTTGACGAAATGAAAACCGGAAAGCGTCTGCATTTTTTTATTTTTTCAAGGAGGCTTATCTTATGGAACGCGTATTCAATTTTGCGCCAGGCCCGTCCATGCTGCCGCTGCCCGTGCTTGAGCAGATTCAGAAGGAGCTGCTGTGTTACGGCAGTACCGGCATGTCCGTGATGGAGATGAGCCACCGATCTAAAATGTATCTGGATATCTTCAATCAGACCGTCGCCGATCTGCGCGAAGTGATGGCCATTCCGGAGAATTACAAGGTCATTTTCCCGCAGGGCGGCGCGACGGCCATGTTCGCGGCGGTCGCCATGAACCTGATGGACGGCGGAAAAGCCGATTATATCGATTCCGGCAACTTCTCTCATAACGCGCTGGTGGAAGCGCAGAAATACGGCGAGGTCAACGTCGCCGGTTCTTCCCGCGCGGAAAACTATACGCATATTCCGGATTATACCCTCTCGCCGGACGCGAAGTATGTCCACATCACGACCAACAACACGATCTACGGCACACGCTGGGATCACATTCCCGACACGGGCAGCGTGCCGCTGGTTGCGGACATGTCCTCCAACATCCTGAGCGAGGTTTACGACGTGAGCAGGTTCGGCGTGATTTATGCCGGCGCGCAGAAGAACGTCGCGCCCGCGGGCGTGGTCATCCTGATCGTGCGCGAAGACCTGCTCGGCCACGAACTGCCGATCACCCCGAAAGTCATGAATTTCGCCAAGCTCGCCGAGGCGGACAGCATGCTCAACACGCCGAACTGCTTCGGCATCTATGTCGCGGGCCTGACCTTCAAATGGATTAAAGCGCAGGGCGGCGTTGCGGCGCTGGAAAAAGTCAACATCGAAAAAGCTAAACTGCTCTATGATTATCTGGATGAAAGCAAGCTGTTTATCGGCACGGCGCAGAAGCGCGACCGCAGCCGCATGAATGTCACGTTTGTCACCGGGGATCCGGAACTGGACGCGAAATTCGTCAAGGAAGCCGCCGCGCAGGGCCTTGTGAATCTCAAAGGGCACCGCATTGTCGGCGGTATGCGCGCAAGCATCTATAACGCCATGCCGATGGAAGGCGTGAAGAAGCTCGTCGATTTCATGAAACAATTTGAAATGGAGAATTGAGTGATGAACTATCAGATTCAAACGCTGAACGCGATTTCTCCCGCGATTTATACCCAACTCGGCGAACATTATCACGTCAGCGATCACGCCGAACAGCCGGACGCCATTCTCGTCCGTTCGGCTTCCATGCACGACCTCCCGCTTGCGCCTTCCGTGCTGTGCATTGCGCGCGCAGGCGCAGGCACGAACAACATTCCGATTGACGCATGCACGCAGGCGGGCGTGTGCGTATTGAATACGCCGGGAGCGAACGCGAACGCCGTCTGCGAAATGGTGCTGGCGGCCATGCTGCTCTCCTGCCGCGATATTGTCAGCGGCATCGAATGGGCACGCGGCCTGAAGGGACAGGGCGACGGCATTGAAAAGGCCGTCGAAAAAGGCAAAAAGGCGTTTGTCGGCCCGGAACTGCGCGGCAAGACGCTCGGCGTGATCGGTCTGGGCGCCATCGGCGTGCTGGTTGCCAACGCGGCTGTTGCGCTGGGCATGAACGTCGTCGGTTATGACCCGATGATTTCCGTCGAGCACGCGTGGAAGCTCTCGCAGCGCGTCAAGCACGAAAATTCGCTCGACGAGCTGTTTGCCGCCTGCGATTTCATCACCGTGCATGTGCCGATGAACGATAAGACCCGCGGCATGATCGGCCGCCGGGCGCTGTCGCTTTGCAAAAAAGGCGTGCGCATTCTGAATTATGCGCGCGGCGGGCTGGTCGATGAAGCCGCGCTGCTTGAAGCGCTGGCAGACGGACGCGTCGCGGCCTATGTCACGGATTTCCCTTCCGACGCGCTGCTGGGTGCAAAGGGCGTAATCTGCACGCCGCATCTGGGCGCATCCACGCCGGAAAGCGAGGAGAACTGCGCCGTCATGGCTGCCGCGCAGACGCGGGACTTCCTCGAATCGGGCATCATCCACAACAGCGTGAATTTGCCAGCCGTGGACGTCGCGCCCGTCAGCAAGCCGCGCCTTTTCTGCATCCATGAAAACGTGCCGAATGTGCTCGGCTCGATTACCTCCGCCGTCGCGGGCTTTGGGCTGAATATCTCCGATCTGGTCAACCGTTCGCGCGGGAATATCGCCGTTTCCGTCGTCGATCTGGACGACGTGCCGAAAGAAAAACAGAGCGCGCTGATTGAAGCCGTAGAAAAGCTTGCGGGCATGAAGCGGGTGAGGCTGCTGGGGGTATAATTCCTTCAGCCAGCTTCCTGAAAAAGGGAGCCTGGTTGCAAATCGTCTATGGATACCCTGAAAGCGTCATTTAGGGAAAATACCACATTTTATCGCGCTATTAAAAAAACCTCCCTCAGTGAGGGAGGCGGCACAACGAAATTGTGACGGAAGGAGTAAACGAGGCATTTGCCTCGTTTACTCTTTTTATTTCGCCGGCGACAGCAGATATCGAATTTCAAATCCCTTGGACAGATTACCGCTGAGCCTGAGCTGGCCGCTCAGGTAGAGCTTATCGACGGTCACGAGGCCGCGCGCCATGGCGAGCAGGTTATCGAAGCTGCAATGCACGTAGGCTTCCGCGTCGTCGGCAGATGCAGGCTCGACCTGCATGCCGTTTTCGTTAAAACGGATCGTGAACGTGCCTGCGCCGCGCCCGATGATGGTGATCTGCACGACGCGATGATAGCCGCTCTCGTGTTTGACGCGATTGGTGCGCTCATTTTCCATATAGCAGTGGCGCAGCTGGTCAAAGGCTTCTTTAAAGGGGATCGGTTCGCCCGCGCCCGCGCCGCCGCAAATATCCTCGTACATGCGGTTATAGCGTCCGGCGCTCTTGTCCCACGAAAAATCCTTCTTCATGCAGCGCACGCGCAGACGGTCAAACATCTCTTCGTCGCCGAAATACAGCTTGACGGCTTCGGAAATGGCCAGATACAAGTCCTTGGCCTGATAATCTGAGAACGCGAAACCGTCGCCGATGCCGTCAAAATCCTTGTAGGCGCGCACGGAGTCCTTCAGGCCGCCCGTCTCATGGACAATGGGCACGGTGCCGTAGCGCATCGCCATCATCTGTGACAGGCCGCACGGCTCAAAGCGCGAAGGCATCAGATACATATCCGCGCCCGCAAAGACTGCGCTGGCCGTCGGCTCGTTGTAATCGCTGGAGAAGCCGAGCTGACCCGGCCACTGTTCCTTTGCCCACGTGAAATATTCGATATACTTTGGATCGCCCTGGCCGAAGACGATGAGCTGCACGCCCATATCCATCAGCTGCGGCAGGATTTCACGAATCAGCTCGATGCCCTTCTGTTCGACCAGCCGCGCGACGCTGGCCAGCAGTGGCCACTCGCTCTCCTGATTCAGGCCGAAAAGGCGCTGGATTTCGCGCTTGCAGCGCGCCTTGCCCGTTCGGTCTTCGATGGTGAAGTGATACGGCACGAGCGGATCGCTTTCCGGGTTGTAATGCGCCACATCGATGCCGTTGAGAATGCCGTAGAGTTTATGATCCACCATATCCACCACGCCCTGTAAGCCGTGGGCAAAGTAGGGATAATGCAGCTCGCGCGCATAGGTCGGGGACACGGTCGTCACCGCGTCCGCCATGAGCATTGCGCCCTTCATCAGGTTGATATCCTGCCGCCCTTCAAACTCATAGCTCAGGCCGCCGTGATACCAGCCATCCGGCAGAGCGAACGTCGCTTCCATCTCGCTTCTGCCGAACTGCCCCTGATAGGCGATGTTGTGGATGGTGTACACCGTCTTGATATGAGAAAGTTCCGGCCGCAGCACCGCGTCGTTTTTCAGATACAGGATCGCCAGCGCGGTTTCCCAGTCGTTGCAGTGCAGAATATCCGGCAGGTCGCCGAATTCCGGCAGCAGATCGATTACCGCGCGGCAGAAGAACGCGAAGCGCAGCGAATCGTCGCCATAGCCGTACAGGCGCGGGCGATGGAACAGATGCTCATTGCCGATGGCGTAAACGGTCACGCCGTTCAGCGCGCCGCGATAGAGCGAACAGGCAAGGCGGCGCTGACCGAGCACAATTTGGCAGGTTTTGATCCGCTCAAATTCATCGCCGTAATTTTCCTGTGTGACGCGATACATCGGGGTGACGATCGCCATGTCGTCGCCCGTTTTTTGAAGGGCCGGCGGCAGGGAAAACGCCACGTCCGCCAGACCGCCGGATTTGCTAAAAGGCGCGCATTCGCTTGAAACAAACAGAATTTTCATAGGCCGGCTTTCCTTTCGCATACTGTAACTGTTTCTATTTTACAGATTGAGAAAGGAGAAGTCAACAATTTTAACAAATTCGCAAAATAGATCCATGATTTCTGCAAAAAGCGGCCTGAAGCCGCCCGCGCTCATGCCGCCGGGAAGCACTTCATCATGGAAACGGCGGCATTCTGAAAACGCATTTTTTTAGACATATGAAGGGCCCATTTTGGAAAAGACAAAATAAAAAGCGGGGTGCAGCCCGCTGAGTATGTTTGAATTAAAGCCCCAAATGGTTTTCGATTCTGGCCACGCGAAGCGCCAGATCGCTTTCGGAATAGTCGGAAGTCTTCACCGTGCGTTTAATATCCGTGCGCGCCAGCAGATAGTCGCTGGAAACCTCCAGCGTGTCAGCCAGAAGGCAGAGCGTCTCCAGGCTCGGCTGACGCAATCCGCGCTCATACAGTCCCACCGTGTTCAGGCTCTTGCCGATCACATCGGCCAGCGCCTGCTGACTCATGTGCTTGGCCGTGCGGGCAGCTTTCAGCCGCTCACCAAACTTGACCATCCTTGCACCTCCTTTTAGGCGATCATTCACCATGATTTGTAATTGATATAAGTATACCGTTCGCGCGAAAATCGTCTACGGACAAAAAGGGTGTTTTTTGAAAAAACGGAATATTTCTAACTTTTTCTCTATCAATCGACAAAGTTTTTAAAGATATAATGATTCCGTTTTGTCCATCAGGCGCAAAGGCTCTTTGCCCCCGCGTCAAAACATGATATAATGCTGTTATCGGGATGAATATTTTAAAAATTGTTTACGATTTCTGAACATTGGAGGTTTCTGCGCATGCAAAGCAAAACAGAAAACCACACAATGCGTGTGTTTTATCTGCTGGCTATCGTCTTTGTAGTGGATGGTCACACTACACTTGGTAATCTATTTGATCTAAACGGTCTGTTCCGCTACTATTCCTTTCACCTGATGATGTTCGCTTTCGGTTCAGGTTATTTTTTCAAATTCTACGGCGGCGCGCTTTCCGATTTTGCGCACCGGGCGAAAAAGCTGCTCGTGCCGCTGTATTTGTGGAACGTTGTTTACGGCGTGGGCGCGGCGCTGCTGCGCAGGTTCGGCGGTTTTGAACTCGGCGAACCGATTTCGGCCTACACGCTGCTGCTCGCGCCGCTCACCGACGGTCAGCACTTCGTCTGGAACCTCGGCGCGTGGTTCATTTTTCCGTTATTTTTCGCGCAGGTTTTCTACGCGGGTATCCGCCGCCTGTCCGTGCGATGGCACGAAAACGAAGTCATGACCTTTCTGCTCTGCCTGATTCCCGGCTGTGCCGCCGTGCAGCTCTGTTTTTCCGGCAGGCAGGAGGCGCTTCCATTGTTTCTTCTGCGCCCGATGATTCTGCTGCCCGGCTTCGCGGGCGGCCAGCTCTACCGCCGCGTGCTGGAAAAGCGCGACCGTCTGCCCACCGTGTCGTATTTGCTGGCGATTGTGGTGCTGCGCGTGCTGCTTTCCACCCGATATGAAAATCTTGCGTATCTGCTTTCGGATTGCTCCTATTTCGTCTGCGACGCATTCGGCGTATACGCCGGCGGCGCGCTGGCCATTGCGTTTTATCTGCGCATTGCCCGCCTGCTTGCGCCGTATATCGGCAGAAGCCGCCTCGCACTGACCCTCAGCCGAAATACGTTCGCCATTATGATGCACCATTACATGGGGTTCTTCGCGCTGAACTGCGTGTTTCTCGCCCTCAATGCATCGGGGCTTGGCGCAGCGGATTTCAGCGTCCGCTCCTTCCGCACGATGAGCAACTATATGTACGCGCCCGGTGGAAAAACCGAATGGGACGTGATCTACCTGCTCTGCGGACTGCTGCTCCCGCTGGGGATTGAATGGGCATGTCAAAAACTGCTCCGTGTTTTACGCCGCCGCTGAAACCGCATTTTTTTGTTTTCTGTGATATACTTATAAAAAATTTCAAAGGTAAAGAACCGTCTTCATTCGCAAAAGAAGGGCTTTTCGTTTCACAATGGCGTGAAAGAAAAGCTCTTTTTTTATAACAACGCAAAGAACCGTCATGACAAAGATGAAAGGCTTTGACAAAGTTCATGAGGTGAATCAACATGTCTGTTGCCCTGAGAACCGAAATTCTGCCCACCGACCTGACGGCCATGATGAGATGGCTTGCCAATCCGCACGTCTCCCATAACCTGAACGAACATGAGCAGATCATAACCCGGCTGCATCAAATGCAAACCACGCAATACGTGCTCACCTTTGACCGTTATCTGCATCCTGATAAGGAAAAGAATCTTTTTATCGCCTGATTTTCAGCTATCCCCTCCAAACCGGGAGCGGATAGCTTTTTCTTTGTTTTGTCCGAATCGATATGAATTGACGTTTCTGTCCGGATGATGTACAATATGCTCATTAATTAGTTTTAACTAACTAACTTTTAGGAGGTATCTATGCGGGAAGCATTTTATGGCATTTTGATTCCGTTTCTGGGCACGTCGCTTGGCGCGGCTTGCGTGTTCTTCATGAAAAAGACGCTCAGCGACACGGTGCAGCGCGCGCTGACGGGCTTTGCCGCAGGCGTGATGGTCGCCGCGTCGGTGTGGAGCCTGCTGATTCCGGCCATCGAGCAGTCCGTGGGCATGGGCAAATTTGCGTTTGTGCCAGCCGTCGTCGGCTTTTACGTCGGCATGCTGTTTTTGCTGCTGCTCGACCATGTCATTCCTCATCTGCATCAAAACAGCAGCGAGGCCGAAGGCCCGAAGAGCCAGCTGGCGCGCACAACCATGATGGTGCTCGCCGTCACGCTGCACAACATTCCGGAAGGCATGGCCGTCGGCGTGGTCTATGCGGGTTATCTCTCCGGTCGGGCGCAGATCACGGCGGCGGGCGCGCTGGCATTGTCGCTGGGCATCGCCATTCAAAACTTTCCGGAGGGCGCGATCATCTCCATGCCGCTCCACGCGGAAGGCATGGGCAAGGGACGCGCATTCGCCGACGGCGTGCTTTCCGGCATCGTCGAACCCATCGGCGCGGTGCTGACCGTTCTCGCCGCGAGAATGATTGTGCCCGCTCTGCCGTATCTGCTCAGCTTTGCCGCGGGCGCAATGCTCTATGTCGTTGTCGAAGAACTGATTCCCGAAATGTCGCAGGGCAGACACTCCAATATCGGCACAATCTGCTTTGCGCTGGGCTTTGGGCTTATGATGGTGCTTGACGTGGCGCTGGGGTGAAGCTTACACGCTGATCCCCTTCTCGGCATATGGGCAATACGTCAGATACGCCAGCAGCAGGGTGGATGTATCCGGCAAAGAGAGACAGTAAACCGCCTGTTCTCCGTGTTTGCCCGCCCTTTCAAGCGGCTGGGAGAGCAGAAACATGCCGCTGACCTGTGCGCGGCGGTGAACATAGCCGAAATGCACGTCTTCCCACGGCATGTAGACGCCGATGCCCGCGCGGACGCCTTCTTCGCTGATCCATGGACAGGTGGTTACGGCGACGAGCGCGCGATAGAGCAGGAAAAGCCCCGCCGCGAACATGCCGCAGGCCGCCAGCGTCAGCCCGACGACGGAAAGGGCTGAGGCCATTTCGCTGGCGCGGACAAGCATCATGGCGCCGGTGAAAAACGCCAGCGCGCCGCCGGGAATGAGCAGCAGCATATACATCGCCGCCTGATGCCAGAGCGGGCGAAGGGGATTGACGGGGTGTTTGCGCGGCGCGGGCGTGAAGTTGATTTCCTCCGGGCAGAGATCGAGCACCGCGCTGACCAGCCTTCTGCTGGTCGGCACGACAAACCCCCAGCTTCCGCAGCCCGGCGCGCGGTGCAGCAGTTCCAGAAAACCGGTCGAATGCGTATACAGGCCGTAGAGATAAGTGCGGCGACTGTTGCAGCTGAGCACGCCGACAGAGGCCAGCTCGTGCCATGCCGTGCGGCGGACGCGCAGCAGAAAACCCACGCCCACGCCCAGCTCATCCACAAAAAAGCGGCAGGAGAGCAGCGAAAAGCACAGGCCGAGCAGCACGAACGTGCAGATGAGCAGCACACGCGCCCAGCCAAGCAGCCCTGCGCCTACGCAGAGATCGCGGGCGACGGCGCACGAAACGGCGCACAGACAGGTCAGGCCGGTCAGATAGGGATAGCGCAGAACGCGAACCAAGCAGCATCCCTCCTTACGATACAGAAAAAGGCCCTCTCGTCGCTGTCGCGTCTTTGCGGGCCTTTTGTTTACGATATGAACGTTGTCTCTAAATCACGTCGTTGGGGCCGCTCAGGGGTTGGTCGGCGGCAGCGTGGCTTCCGGCACAGGGGTGGCTGTCGCTTCCGGCGTGGGCGTCGCATCGCCGAAACCATAACCGGCGGTCGCGCCCGGCAGGGCGTCAACCAGCGTGATATCGGCGTTCTGTTCAGCCTCGGCCTGCGCTTTGGCTTCTTCCTCGGCGGCCTTCTGCGCGGCTTCCGCTTCAGCTTTGGCCTTTGCTTCGGCCTCTTCGCGCATGCGCTGCGCCTGCTGCACGGCGGCGGCGGTGACCGGCTGACGGCCGGATTCCATCACGCCGAGCGCCTGCTGCATCACGGCATAGGGGCAGTCGCTGGTCAGCGCCGTGTCGCGGTACGGGCTGGAAGAGGTGTGGCGGCCCTTGCGCAGTTCCACATGGGTGTAATGGGTGTTTGCGCCGCCGCTGATGTTGGTTTTGCCTTCTTTGGCAATCATGTCGCCCGCTTCGACGGTGTCGCCGCGGCGGACGATGCTGTTTTCGCAGTGCAGATAGAGCAGGGTGACGTCATATTCGGCGTTGTAGATGGCGACGGTGCCGTTCTTGTCCGCGCCGCGTGTCACTTCGCCGCCCAGAATCGCGTACAGCGGCGCGCCCTTGACGTTCACAAAGTCAATGCCCTCGTGAATGCCGGTGTAGCCCCAAACGCCCTTGCGATCCTTTTTGCGCTCGCAGTACTGGCCGTAGTAGAGCGCGGTTTCGCCCACGTCCGCGCCGTAGAGACGCTCGCGCATAGCGTCGGTGATATCCAGCACGATGGGCGCGATGGCCAGCGTGCCGCCTTCGTCGGTGACGAAGTATTCTTCCGGCACGGTGCTGTCAAACGGCGTCAGGCTGTATTCGCCGTGGTTGTAGGCGTACACGTTATCGAAATACGAGACTTTGCGCTCGCGGATGTAGCGGTACTGGCTGATGAAATAGCGGTATTTGGTCGTGACCGTCAGGTTATGCTGCGGCTCAGCTGTCGTTTCGGCCTGAACGGGGGCAGCCGCCGCTTCCGGCGTGCTCTCCGCATAAGCGCCCGTAGTCAGAAGCAGGCCCGTCAGAGCGAGCGCCGCGATCCATCTTTTTTTCATGGTATGCCCTCCGATAATTCGGTTTTCCGCGCCACAAACGGGCACGTTGCCATTTTTCTCCTTTCATTATACCAGAAGGCGATGAAAACTCAAGCATTTTTTGCCAATTTTGGCTTGCGGACAGGGTGGATGGGCTTTGGATTCTTCCTTTTTCCACTGCTCTGTGCTATCATGAAGCCGAACGGATGAATGAAAAGGGGTTTACGTATGAGAAAATTTGCGGCGTGGGCGCTGTGCGCGGCTTGGATGGTTTTTATTTTTATGATGTCCGCCATGCCGGGCGACGTTTCCGGCGAGCAGAGCGGCTTTGTCACCGAGATGATTGAAAAGGCGCTGACCTTTGTGTTTGGCGCGCAGACGGCGGGGTGGATTCCCGTGGATGCGCTGGAGATGGTCGTGCGCAAATGCGCGCACATGGGGGAATATGCGGTGCTCTTCTGGCTGTGGGCGCACGCGCTTTCCGTGAGCGGCGCAAAGCATCCGGCGCGGACGGCGCTGATCGTCTGCGCGGCCTATGCGGCCAGCGATGAATTTCATCAGTGTTTTTCCGACGGGCGAGGCCCAAGCCCCGTCGATGTGATGATCGACACCGTCGGCGCGGCGATTGCGCTTTTGCTGCGTGCGGCGGCGCTGCATATTCGGGAACGCGGGGAGGGGCAGAAACCATGACGTTTTATAAAATCGGCGAGGTTGCGCGGCTGCTGGGGCTGACCACGCAGGCGCTGCGCTTTTATGAACAGGAAGGCGTGGTCACCCCGAAAAAGAGCGAAAACGGCACGCGGTATTACGACGAAGATCAGCTGATTCTGCTGCTCTCGTTCAAGAAATACCGGCAGGCGGATTTTTCCGTGCAGGATATTGTGACCCATTTTAAAGACGACCACCTTTCCGGCCTGCGGGAACAGATTCTCGCCCAGCGGGAGGCGCTGCTCAAGCAGAGCGAGCTGCTGCGCAGACGGGCGGACGCGCTGGATGCTTTTGAGAAGCGGCTGGCTTATGCGCAGGCGCATCTGGATGAGCCGGCAATCTGCGACAGGCCGCCGCTTCGGCTGCTCAGACCGTCGCTCAGCGAGCTGAGCGCGGCGGACATGGAGAGCCGACGTTCTCTGGATGCTTTTATCGCCGCCATGCCGGATACGCGCATCAGCTTTGCCCGCGCGCTTGCGCCGAAGAGCGAAAAGCACTTCCGCCTGTGCGCGGATGAAGCGGCCTGTGCGGCGTGGGCTCTGCCGCTGGAACATACGGCGAGCCTGCCGTCGGCGCGGTGCGTGCGGGTGATTCACCGCTTTGCCTGCCAGCCGTGGGACGACGAGGCCGTGCCGGAAATCCTTGCGTGCGCGCAGAAGGCGGGGCATGCGGTGCGCGTGGACGGCGAGCTGTTCGGCCTGCATCTCGCGTCGGAGACAAGCGAAGGGAAAGTGTTTCTTTACGCGGCGGTCTATCTGCCGATTTAATCGCAAATTCAAACGCTTCTTTCACGATGAAATAAATTTTTTCGCGTGAAGGAAGCGCTTTTTTATGTTTTTTGAAGTTTTTTTCACGAAATTTGATATGACTACTTGTATCTAAAGCCTCTTTATGCTGTATAATGCCATCCGTCGCCCGATTTCGGGCAAAGGAAGAAAAAGGAGAAATACCCATGAAAAAGCTCACAGCAGCCCTTCTGGTGTTCCTCATGATGGTGATGACCGGCGCGATGGCGCTGGCTTACACCGAGGGCACTTACACCGCTACTGCGCAGGGCAACAACGGCCCTGTGACCGTCTCTGTGACGTTCAGCGCGGACGCGATCACCGACGTGACCGTCGTTGAGCACAGCGAGACCGCCGGCCTGTCCGATCGTCCGATCGCGGAGATCCCGGCCGCCATCGTGGAAAACCAGTCCCTCGCGGTGGATACTGTGTCCGGCGCGACCAATTCCTCCAACGCCATCCTGACCGCCGTTGCGGACTGCGTGGCGCAGGCGGGCGGCGACGTGGAAGCGCTCAAGGCCGTCGCGGTGGAGAAGGCGCCCGTTGAAGATGTGGAAGCGACGTATGACGTCGTCGTGCTCGGCGGCGGCGGCGCGGGTCTGACCGCGTCCATCACCGCGGCCCAGAACGGCGCGAAGGTCATCCTCGTGGAGAAGGCCGGTTCCCTCGGCGGCAACACGCTGATTGCGGGCCAGGGCTTCAACGCCTGCGATCCGGAGCGTCAGGCCAACACCGAGATGAGCGAAGCGCTCCTCGGCCAGCTGAAGAGCTACCTTGATCTCGATCCGGCCGACTTCGGCGCGTTCGCCGAGGTGCTGGAGACCGTCAAGGGCCAGATCAACGACTACATTGCCAGCGGTTCCACCACCCTGTTCGATTCTCCGGAACTGCACATGCTCCATACCTACATGGGCGGCAAGCGCACCGGCCTGGACGGAACCGTCATCGAGCCGGATCTGGAGCTGGCCCGCACCTTCGCCACCAATGCGCTGGACGCGCTGGAGTGGGCGGAGAGCATCGGCGCGCAGTGGAACGACACCACCTCCACCATTCTGGGTGCAATGTGGCCGCGCTCCCACGGTCTGGCCAACGGCAACGTCATCACCATCCTCACCGACGCGGCCAAGGCCAACGGCGTTGAGATCGTGACCGATACTCGCGCCAACGAGCTGATCGTTGAGAACGGCAAGGTTGTCGGCGTGAAGGCCACCACCTCCGAAGGCGCGAACGTCACCCTGCACGCCAACAGCGGCGTGGTGCTGGCGACCGGCGGCTTCTCCGCCAATGCGCCGATGGTTGTGGAATACAACAACTACTGGCCGGGCCTGTCCGATACCATGCCCTCCACCAACGCCCCGACGATCACCGGCGACGGCATCGTGATGGCGAAGGCGGTCGGCGCGGATCTGGTCGGCATGGGCTTTGCCCAGCTGATGCCCTCTTCCCATCCGGTGGACGGCTCCCTGTTCAGCGGCATCTGGGGCAGCGCCGAAACGCAGGTCTTCGTCAATAAGGAAGGCAAGCGCTACGTGAACGAGTACGCCGAGCGCGACGTGCTCTCCAAGGCCGCGCTGGCGCAGACCGACGGCATCTTCTACATCATCTGCGATAACAAGATCGCCAAGAACGCCGACGTCGCGGGCATGGAAGCCAAGGGCAACGTCGTCGTGGCCGATACCCTCGAAGAGCTGGCCGAGAAGCTCGGCATTCCGGCCGATACCTTCGTGGAGACCATCGAGCGCTACAACTCCTTCGTTGACGCGCAGAAGGACGACGACTTCGGCAAGCCGCTCTTCGGCGAGAAGATCGACGAAGCGCCGTTCGTCGCCACCCCGCGTTCTCCCTCGCTGCATCACACCATGGGCGGCGTGAAGATCGATACGAACACCCACGTCATCTCCACCGAGGGCAACGTGATCGACGGCCTGTACGCGGCCGGCGAGGTCACGGGCGGCCTGCACGCGGGCAACCGCCTCGGCGGCAACGCCATGACCGACTTCCTGGTCTTTGGCCGTATTGCCGGCGAGAATGCCGCGAAGGCGGAGTAATTTCTCCTTTTGAAAGACGCATGTCCGACGGGCATGCGCCTTTTTTTCAAATCATCAGAAAACTGCATAAAGACTGCCCGCGCGCATAGGGCTTTGAAGCTTTACGGACTGCGGCGCACGACAGACCGCAAAAAGAATTGCCAAAACGTCTCAAATGCGCTATAATGCTTTACAACGTTAAAGCAAAAGAAAGGGAATCCCGCCATGATGATCCGCTATATCCCTGCCGATCCAGCCGGCAACTTGACGGCCATCGTTCTTTCGCCCATTGCGGCTCAAGATCGCGCGAAAATCGCTGCGGAGATGATGGCGCGCTGTCCAGAAGGATTTGAACAGGTCGGTTTTGCGGATGAGACGTCTCTGACGGGCGATTTGCCAACGCTTTGCATGATGGGCGGCGAGTTCTGCGGCAACGCGACGCGCGCGTTTGCCTGCTACGCGGCTAAGGTGCGCGGGCGGGGTGAAATGCGGCTCGCCGTATCGGTCAGCGGCGCGCGGGAACCCGTGCCCGTGGCAGTCGATTTGCGGCAGAACCGCGCTTATGCGCAAATGCCTCTGCCGTATGCGCTTGAATGGATTTCAGTGAATAAACAGAAAATCCCGCTGGTGCGCATGGAGGGCATCGACCATGCGCTTCTGCTGGATGCCGCGCCGTCGCCCGAAGCGGCGGAACGCGTGCTGGCGGCCATGCCGAAGCAGGACGCGCGGGGCGTTTTGTTTGTGCAGGGCGGAAAAATGACCCCGCTGGTCGAGGTTGCCGCGACGGGCACGCGCGTGTGGGAGAGCAGCTGCGGCTCCGGCACGGTTGCGCTGGCGTGGTATCTGGCGCAAAATCTTGCGGACGGCATGCACGCCTTTGCCTTTGATGAGCCGGGCGGGCGGCTGGAGGCCCGCGTCGCCATGCGGGCGGGGCGCGCCGCGCAGATTGAGATGGGCGGCGCGGTGAAGCTGGGCGAAGAGGCAGAAATTGAGCTGTAAAAACAAAAGCCGCTCCTTGACGGGCGGTCGGAAAGATGCTAAAATGTAGACAAGTAGGGGACAGCCTACAGGGTGGAAAACCACCGCGACAAATTGAGTCAGGCTAAAAGCCCAACAAAACCGCCAAGCAGCCGTAATCTGCGAGGCGGTTTATTTTTTTCTCGTGCAACAAAACGCCCCTTTCCTGCCGTCTATACAGATGAAACACAGGAAAACCGTTCGGCGGACGCGTCGGGCGAAGAAAGAGAGGGATTCCCTTTGATTAGCCCCAAGCAGGCGTGGACGGCGGAAGCGCTGATCGACGCCTACGGCGACGAGCTGCTTCGGCTGTGCCTGCTCTATTTAGGCGACAGGCAGCTTGCCGAGGACGCGTTTCAGGAAACGATGGTGAAGGCGTGGCGCGCACTGCCGGATTTTCGCGGGGAGAGCGGCGCAAAGACGTGGCTGTTCCACATCGCGGTGAATACCTGCCGCGATATGCTCCGAAGCGGCTGGATGCGGATGCGCAAAAGCAGCGTGCCGCTGGAGGTCATGCCGGAGCTGGCCGGGCAGGAGGACGGGCATCTGCGGGAGCTGACCGCTTCCGTGCTGGCCCTGCCGGGCAAATACCGCGAAATCATCGTGCTCTTTTACTATAAACAGATGAAAATCCGAGAAATCGCCGAAGCGCTGCATATGCCGACGGCTTCCGTATCCAGTCGGCTGCGCCGCGCGAGGGCGATGCTGAAGATTGACATGGAAGGGGGAAAGGACGCATGAAAGAAAGCCAAATTTCGGATGCGCTGCGCGAGTCGATGAACGCCGTGCGCCTCTCCCCGGCGCTGCGCGCCAGGGCGCTTTGCGCGATGCGCGGCAGCGAGGAAAGGAGACCGAAAATGAAACGTAAATTTTCCGCGGCGCTGGCGTTTGCGCTGGTCGGCGTGTTGGTTGTGGCCGTCGCGCTGGCGGTGGCCAACCGCAAGGGTGTGCTCGATTTTCTCAGTTATCCGGAAGCGACGCTTCCCGAAAACGCCGGCGACTATGTGCAGACGGATATTGCGTCGGACGAGCGGGACGGTCTGCATGCCGTGGTGCGAGAAGTCGTTTACGACGGCCACAGGCTGTGGGCGACGGTGGATATCAACATGGACGGCGAAAAGCCGCTGCTTACGGGTCTTGATTACGGCTTGGACGACGAGGAAAAATGGGCGTGGCTGAGACACGATGAAAGCGAGACGGACGATCGATCCATTCTGGAGGTCTATCGAGAGGAAGGCTATACGGACGCATACGATATCGTGGCCTTTGTCTATGACGAAGACGACGAGAAGAATACGTCCTGCGAAGTCCATTTGCAGGACGACGGAACGCTGACGTTTTACGAATCCCTCGTGTTTGAACAGGAAAAGGCGGAACGCGAAATCACGGTGTCCGTCCGGGCGTTCAAGTATGAGGAAAAAGACGGCAGGATGAACCTGAACCAGAAACCGATGGCGGAATTGAAGCTCCATTTCACGGCGAAAGCATCCGCCGTAGATGATGAGGAAACGATCGTCAGCGTCGAGCCTGTCGAATACGAGAGCATCGGCGTTCGGGTTGATCGGGTGACGATGACGGCCAAGCCGCTGGAAATGGATTATGCCATCGAATACACCGTTGTGGACGCTGAAAAATTTGCGCAGACGGACGACGGCCTCTGGTTTGAATTCATCGACCCGAACAGCACGGAGACCGAGCCCTACGCGCAAAGGCTGAAGGACGGATTCTCCAGAAGGGGCGAGGTCACACCGATGGATGACACGCATTATCGCCAGACGGGAACGCTTTCGCTCGACGAAAAGGCCGACTGCTACACCCTCCGCGCGTATGAGTGCTGGGAAAAGCGGCGGTTTGATACGCATGAAATTCGGATGAAGAAGGAGGAATGAGCATGAACGGATGGCGCAAAGCCTGTTGGGTACTTGCTATATTAGTTGCTGTTGGATTGGCGGTTCTGGTCGGCGTAAGGAAAAAGGGAGAACAGCCGGATGAAACAGACGAATCATCGGTCTTAGCAGAAGGGCCTGCTGTTTGGCAAAGTATCGAAGGATTTGTGTCCGAGATGGGAAGAGCGGCGAATACCGAGCAGAGCGAAGGCGTAATTTCCGGCGAAATGCCGGGGCCTGAACCCGAAAATCAAGCCGTTTATGTTGGCGCCATCCATTATACTCAATATGCGTGGAAAGAAGCCTATACCAAATTGTCGCGATATCCTGAAACGAAAAAAAGCGTTTCAAAAGGCGAGGACAGCGTTAGTATTTTAAACGAAAAAGGCGAAAACCTGTACCTTTCATCGGGCAGAATTTTGTATAAGCTTAATGATTCGGCCAATCAGCTTTTTGAACTAACATCTTATCCTGCACGCGCAACCGAAAGGGCGGGGCAGGTCAGGCAGGAGGGCGAAGCGGCATATATCGCAGAGCTGGATGATTTAAGCAGAGATGAAGCGGAGCAAGCGGCACTTGGGCTGATGAAATCGCTGATTCAATCCGAAATTTGCGGGGTCGAGGTGGTCGGCCTGTACGGATATACGGGCAAGCAGCTTAAAAGAATCCATCAAACGCTGTATCGGGAAAGGAGCGTGTGGCGATATTTCTATCAGGAATTGCCGAGTGAAGCTGAAAACGGGTTGTATTATATGGAAATGCGGCTGAATATCGGCGGTGTTCCCGTCTGCACAGAGGAGGATGCGCGGGGTATACATGGCTCTGTGGATTCATCCGATTCGATTATTCCCGTTAAGGCCTGTCTTGTACTGTCTAAAGAAGGACTCGTTTTTCTGGATTTCGCTTACGCATTTGATTTGAGTGGCATTCGGAACGCAGATGCGCTTCCCGAATCGGCTATTCAAGCAATCGCTCGTGAAGATTTGAAAAACAATACATACGCGAGCGATTCGGAGGAATTTGAAATGCGCCTGATGAATCTGTGCATTCGGCACGGAACGGGAGCGAAGGCCAGCTATGAGCTTTGCCCCGTGTGGCGCGTTCAGACAGCAGGAAAGGGAGACATCGACTTCTGCTTGGCTGTTTACGATGCGGTTTCGGGAAAACGGTTATTTGAGGGACTGCTTTAATCGAAAAAATGAATGGACGCGCGAAAAGCGCGTCCATTTGTTTGACACTTAAAACGCCGCTTCCAGCATGCCCTTTACGCCGACGTAGACGGGAATCTGGCTTTGCTCAATGATTTCGCCGCCTTTAGATAAACGGACGCACAGGGTCAGCACACAGGCTTCGCTGGGCAGAATGCAGGTCAGAAGGCCGATTTCCCCGCCGCGCGGCGGGCAGGGGCGCTTGAGCGTCGCGAGGCGTTCGCCGTCGTCGTTCTCAAGCCAGGCGCGGGCAATGAGGTTGTCGCCCGCATCGCGTTCATCGACGAACGCGTGAATGCTTGCGCTGAATTTGGAGTCCGCGAACCACGCGCCGCACAGGGGCAGAGCGCCGACGTGCGTCGGCGCAAGCGCGGTTTGCAGGGCGGCGAAAACATCCTCGTCCTGCCAGACGCCGGGCGGGCAGAGCGCGCCCGAAAAGCGGTTTTGCCGCGCGGCTTCGGCCAGCAGCCGCACGCGGACAGCGCGGAGCCACAGCAGCACGGCGGCGATGTTCGGACTTTGCGTGTCCAGCTCGCGGCCCGCCGCTTCAAAAAGCAGTTCGGCGGGCGTCGCGTCTGCGGGCGGGGTGCGCGGGCAGGCGGTCAGGCCGCAGAGCAGCCACGCATCCAGCGCAGGCAGATTGCGCATGCGGGCGAGGGGCGCGTCGCCGAAGGATACGCACGCGTGGCGGGCCAGCCGCTCCCGCATGGCTTCCGTCGCGAAGGGATGCAGCACGGAAACGCCCGCGAGCGTCATTGTGCGATAGAAACACTCCGGCGCGGGCGCGTCAAGCCGAACGCCGAACAGGCGCATGCGCCCGATGCGCGCCAGCAGCGCGTCGGGGTCGAGGCATTCCGAGGGGAGGAGCGGCATATCGTAAGAGGCGGGTTGGCCGCCAAAGCCGCAGAGCAGCGTCGTTTCGTCGCAGAGCGCGCCGTGACGGCCCTGTGTAAACAGCTGAACGCGGAGGGATGGGCCGTCCGCCGCCTGTCCGGCCATAAACGGATTTGCGGGCAGAGGCAGGGTCATCTCCACGGTCTGCGGTTCGCCGGCCGTCAGCGATACGGGCAGATCATGCATGGGCAGAACATCGCCTTTGCAGGCGGTGCGCGCGCGGAGCACATAGCGCCCCGTCTCCATCGCGGCGAGCGTTGCGCGGAGCCGGACGGTCCGGGCTGCCGCGTCGGGCAGAAGCACGACGTCGCGCAGACGGGCGCGCGTCGTCAGACGCAGATTGACCGGGCCGAGCACGCCCGCCGGGCGGGACGCGTCAAAGCACAGGCGGATCGTCTGCTTTCGCCCCGCGTGCAGCGCGCGGGTGAGCGGCACGCGCAGAAAGCCGTCTTTCGGATTTTGAAACGCGCAGAGCGGCATGTCGTCCGCCAGCACGCGGCCTTTGCCGCGCACCAGTTCAAGCGTCAATTCTGCGTCGTCGGCGCAGAGCGTGCCGAAATCCAATTCAACCGCCAGTTCAACCGTGCCGCTTACGTCGACGGGAATCGCAGCGGGCAGGGTGAAATCGGCCTCCTGCATGTCCGGCGCGCTGCCGCAGTCCTCGTCCGGCGCGCCGCCCAGCAGGTCGGCAAAAGCGCTCAACGCGTCTGCGCCGGGCAGGCGGAAAGAGGCGTCAAACAACGTGTCCTCCGTCAATCGTTCGGGCAGGCGCGCCGCGCGGATGCGCCAATGGGTCAGCGGTCTCACAGCTTCCGGCGGGCGATGGTTTCACGCGCCATCATCAGGCCGCAGATCGTCTTGCTGTCGTGGATTTCGCCGCGCATGACCCGCTCAAACGCTTCTTCCAGCGGCATGCGGATGAGGCCCAGAAACTCGTCTTCGTCCGGATGGGTTTCCCCCTGGGAAAGCCCCTGCGCCAGATAGATGGCGATTTTTTCCGTGCAGAAGCCCGGCGTGGTCAGAATCGTGGTCAGGTGGGTCATGCGCTCGGCGGCAAGGCCCGTTTCTTCCCGCAGTTCGCGGACGGCGCAGTCAAGCGGGTCTTCGCCGACGCTGTCCAGCTTGCCCGCCGGGATTTCCAGCGTCACGCGATCGACGGCTACGCGGTGCTGACGCACGAGCAGCGTGTCGCCGTTTTCAAACACAGGCACGACCGCCGCCGCGCCCTTGTGAACGACGATCTCGCGCGCCGCTTCGCGCCCGTTGGGGCAGGTGACCTTCCACTTTTCCACGTGCAGAATTCTGCCGTTGTAGATATCTTCTTTGGCAAAGGGCACTTCGCGCAGCGCGTCGTCATGGGTCGTATCGATTGAAGTCATATAAAAAAACCTCCTCGCATCCATATGAAATGAATTTCGGAAGATAATTCTCTGAACCGGGGAAGAATCCCTGCTTTTCATTCGTTTTATACGCAGGAAGGCGCTGTGAATCCATGCCAAAACGGCCCGCGAGGTTGACAGTCGGCGCTTCCCGCCTTAAAATGAGGAACATACACAGCGATTCATGGGCGCAAGCCCCTGGTTCACCTATAAAAGGAGGATACACGATGAAAAAAATCATCCGCAGGCTGACGGCCTTTGCGCTCTGCGCCATTTTGGTGATGGCCATGCCGCTGGCCAGCGCGCAGGAGCTGTTCACGCCGGAAGGCGTGTTGCTGACGGTGCAGATTGTCGTCACGCTGGCCGACGGCACGCAGAGCGATCTGCCCGTTACGCCCGTGACCAATACGCTGGGCAACACCGTTTACTGGGTGGACGAGAGCATGCTCAGCGACGACCAGATTGCCGCGCTTTCCACGGCGCAGCTCTGCCTGATGAACGATATGGGCGAGCTTTACGCGCAGATTCCGCTTTCTGACAGCGGCTTTGCGGGTACGATTGACGCGCGCCTGGATATTTGGAACGATATGATTCCGGGCGGCAGCCTGACGATTCTGCCCGCCGAGTCTGCCGCGCCGATGGACGGCGAAGAGGCCGACGGCGTGCTGTATCAGTATGGCTTTGAAACGCCCGCGCCGGTGGAGCCGGAGCAGCCGGAACAGCCCGAGCAGCCGGAACAGCCGGAGCAACCGGAACAGCCGGAACAGCCGGAACAACCGGAGCAGCCGGAACAGCCGGAGCAGCCGGAACAGCCAGAGCAGCCGGAGCAGCCGGAACAGCCGGAGCAACCGGAACAGCCAGAGCAGCCGGAGCAGCCGGAGCAGCCGGAACAGCCGGAGCAACCCGAACAGCCGAGCGAGCCGGAAATCCCGGCATATGTGATCGCGGCGGGCGAAGGCGCGATGTGGTTCAACAGCGCCAACACGTGGGACGTGGCGGACACTCCGAACGCCGCCGACGTGCTGACGGTTACGGGTTACACGACGGATGACGCGGGCGTGCTGTGGTATTTCGGAACGGATTACCGGACAAAGGCCGAGTTCTACGTCATCGCAAACCAGATGACGGCGGTGGACGAGGAAACAGCGCGGGCGCTGATGGCGCAGATCGATGCGAATCAGCCGACCGAGCCGGAACAGCCGGAACAGCCGGAACAGCCGGAACAGCCGGAACAGCCGGAGCAGCCGGAACAGCCGGAACAGCCGGAACAGCCGGAGCAGCCGGAGCAGCCGGAGCAGCCCGAGCAGCCGGAGCAGCCCGAGCAGCCGACGGTGGTTTACGCCGTTACGAACAACCAGAAGGGCAACAAGACCAACAACCTGCGCGACGCGCAGAGCACAAATGCGAATCTCATCCAGACCTATCAAAACGACGAGCTGGTGATTGTCAACAGCGTGTCGGATGACGGCCTCTGGTATGATGTGACCGTCGTTCGCGACGGCAACCGCGGCTATATGCGCGATTATCTGCTGACGCAGATTTCCGAAGCGGACGCGCTCAAGCGCATTGATGAGATCAACGCCGGCCAGACAACCCCGCCGAGCGAAGAGACGCAGACCCCGGCGGGAGAGGAGACGCAGACCCCGACGGGCGAAGAGACGCAGACCCCGACGGGCGAGGAGACCCCGAAGCCCGCGCCGGAGCAGCTGACCTTCCCGGCCTACGGCATCACCGTCGATACGGCGGCGACGATTCTGCTTCGCGATACGCCGGACGGCGCAATTCCCCAGACTGGCGCGCTCAAACAGATCAACAATCCGACTCCGGTGCGCATCAGCGGGCAGGAGACGGGCGCGAACGACCAGATCTGGTATCTGGTGGAGAACCTGAACAACGGCGACGCGGGCTATACCGAGGCGTATAACGTGCGCATCGTCTCCGAGCAGGAGGCCATGGACGCGGTCAAGACCCCTGAACCGACCATTGCGCCGATTGAAACCCCGACGCCCGACCCGACCGAAGAACCGACCCCCGACCCCACGCCGGAACCTGTTCCGCAGGAACTGACCGAGGGCGACGTGTATCACTACGGCTACAACACGGGCAGACAGGTTGCGCTTCGTGAGCAGGCCAACAAAAACGGCAAGGAGATCACCCGCCTTTCCGCCGGTACGGTGATTTGGGTCATGCAGCGCGAGGGCGACTGGTGCTATGTGCGCGCCAACAGCAAAGACGGCTACATGATGACGGAATACGTCAAGCTGATGGGCGTTGATGAGGAAGCGGAATACATCGATTCCATTGATGACCCGGAGACGCGCCCCGATCCGACGGCCGTTCCGACGCCGATCCCGACCGATACCCCCGAACCCACGCCGACGCCGACAGCCACGCCGGAAGTCACCGCTACGCCGACCCCGACGGCGACGCCGGAGGTAACGGCCACGCCGATTCCGACGGAAATGCCGGAAATCACGGCGGAAACGACGGCCGTTCCGACGCCGACAGCCATGCCGGAAGTCACCGCTACGCCGATTCCGACGGAAACGCCGGAAATCACGGCGGAAACGACGGCCGTTCCGACGCCGACAGCCACGCCGGAAGTCACCGCTACGCCGACCCCGACGGCGACGCCGGAGGTAACGGCTACGCCGATTCCGACGGAAACGCCGGAAATCACGGCGGAACCGACGGCTGTTCCGACGGCTACGCCTGCGCCCGTGCAGCTGAGCCTGTATGCCCGCGTCATCGGCGACGGCACGCCGCTGCGCGGCAACCCAAGCAATCAGGCGTATCTGCAAAACATCCTGAACAAAGAAGCGGTCGTGTATATCTTCCAGAGCCAGTATGCCGAGGACGGCATGACCTGGTATCTGGTGCAGTACAGCGGCCAGTGGGGCTTTGTGCGCGCCGACCTCGTCCGCGTGATGGGCGAGCAGGAGACGGCGGAATACCTCGCCGCGCTGGAAGCCGCGCAGGCCACCCCGACCCCGATGCCGCAGGCCACGCCTGAACCGCTCGGCCCGAACGCGACCAGCGCCTATGCCAAGCTGATTAAGGACGCGGTCAATCTGCGCCGCACGCCGTCCGCCTCCGGCACGTCGCTGAGCCGCATCGCCGTCAACACGCTGCTGCTGGTCACGGGCACGGAATACGACGGCACGTATACCTGGTATCAGGTCAACTACAACGGCACGGACGGCTATGTCCGCAGCGACATGTGCCAGATGCTGACGATCGCGGAACTTCAGCGGTATCTCGCCGAAGCCGCGAGCGCCACGCCCGTTCCGAATGGAAATCACAGCGGCCCGTCTACGACACCGAATAAGAATAACAACACCAGCATCACCATCAACGGCACGCCGCTGAAAGACCTGCTGCCCACCGATAACAGCTGGTCCAGTGGCACGGGCACGGCGATGCCGAGCTATGCGACGACCACGCCCGATCCGAACGCTACGCCGACCCCGGAACCCGTCGCCAACCCGGCGCGGCTGCTGAGCAGCAAGGGCAACCTGACGGTCAGCAACGTGCCTGCCGTCAGCGAAACGGGCAAGTTCACCGTTTACGGCACGGCCACTGCGTCGAGCGCTACTAATTCGAACATCGTAACGGCGACGGTGGAGATTCAGGTTGAGCCGACGGCCACGCCGCAGCAGCTGGGCTTTGTCGCTTCCGCGATTGCGGAAAACGCGGTGCAGACCAGCCGCAAGACGGTCGGTCAGGCCGTGGTGGACAGCACGGGACGCTTTAAGATGGACGTCACCCTGCCGAAGCCGGGCGAATATATCGTGGAGTTTGCCTCTGACTTCGGCGCGTCCTACGCCAACTACGGCGTGACCTACGACACGGGCGCGACGATCGAGCCGACTGCGCAGCCCATGCCGACCGCCGAACCCGTCAAGGAAGAGGGCGGACTGGGCATCCTGCCGTTCATCATCGGCGGTCTGCTGATCGTCGTCGCCGCCGCGGTCTACGGCGTGTATGTCTACCGCCGCAAGACCGAAGAGGCCGAGGAAGAAGAAGCCGACGAGGATGAAGACGAAGAGGACGATCTGCGCGCCGAGCAGCTGGAGCGCCAGCGCAGCCGTTACGCTCAGCCGCAGACCCCGCGCGCGCCGCAAAGCCCGTCGGGCCAGGTGCCGAGCTACATGAAGAATACGGCGGCTCAGCAGCCGAACGTCCGCAGCACGGTCAATCCGTATATGCCGAAGGAGTCGGACGCGCCGACGATGCCGAGCGCACCGAAAGCGCCAGTCGCGCCGACGATGCCGAGCGCACCGAAAGCGCCGGTCGCGCCGACGGTGCCGAGCGCACCGAAAGCGCCAGTCGCGCCGACGATGCCGAGCGAGCCGAAAGCGCCGGACGCGCCGACGATGCCGAGCGCACCGAAAGCGCCGGACGCGCCGACGATGCCGAGCGCACCGAAAGCGCCAGTCGCGCCGACGACAGCCGAAACGCCGACCGCTTCCACGGGTGAAGCGCCGCGCCGCCGCCGCCGTCCTCCGGTTGACCCGAACGCGTAAAAAATGAATGGGAGCGCCGTCCGCTGAGAAGCGGGCGGCGCTTCTTGCTTTATGCGCCTGTTCATGGTATCATAACAACATCATGGGGCTTTATGCGATAGGGCCTTTCGGAGGTTTGACGAGATGGAAAAGAAATGGCTGAGCGTGGCCGGGCTTTGGCTGGCGCTGATCGCTCTGGTCTTCATTTATACGGATCGAAATGCATACACGTGGCGGTATGAGGGCGACGAGCTGGGGCAGATTGTGATCTCCAGCGAAGAAGCCGACGCGCGGCAGACACAGGCCGACGCGGCGATGGCGCTGGAACAGCAGGCCGCGCAGGCGCGCACGGATGCCAACCTCTGGGGAACGGATGAAGATTCCGTCGAGCCGTTTCGCCAGGCGCAGAACGAAGACGGCGGCCTGAACCTGACGTGGGGCCGCTATGAGGTGACGGTGGACTACGACGGCGCGGCGAAGGCGGATGTGCGCGTGGTTTCCGCCGGATATCAGGCGTTCATTGAAAACGGCGAAGTCCACGAAGAAATGGAGGAGGAGAACGGCAGGTTTGAGCAGCTGAGTTTCGGCTTTAACCTGACCGATTCCACGCCGGACCTTTATCTGGCGAGCGAAAACCCGGAGGATATCGTCGGCGTGACGGTGCATAAGGCTGGCGCAGGCGTGTTTTCTGCGGATCTGTGCGCGTATGCGGCGCTTGTCGGCGCGGTGCTGACCGTGCTGCTCGCGCTCTCATGGGATAAAACCGAACGCGGGCGCAAAAACCGCCGGGACGCAATGATCCTCGTCTGCGCGGCGACGTTTGCCTGCATGCCGCTGCTCTGGCGCGGCGTATATGACGGCCACGATCTGCTGTTTCACCTGAACCGCATCGAGGGCATTGCAAGCGGCTTGCGAAACGGCCAGTTCCCCGTGCGCATTCACAGCTCCACCCTGCTGGGCTACGGCTATGCCGCGCCGGAATTTTATCCCGAATTGTTTCTCTATTTTCCGGCGGCGCTGCGCAATCTGGGCGTATCGCTGAGCGCGAGCGTGCGGGTGTTTGAGGCGTGCATCAATCTGGCGACGGCGCTGGCCTGTTATCTGTGCGTGCGCAGCCTGATGCGCAGCCGCCGCGCCGCCGTCGGCGCAAGCGTGCTTTATACGCTGTGCATTTATCGGCTGGTGAATCTCTACACACGCGCGACGCTGGGCGAAAGTCTGGCGATGATCTTTTTCCCGATGGTGCTGCTGGGACTGTACGAGGTGCTCCGAAGGGACGAGAAACGCTGGCCGCTGCTGGCGCTGGGCATGACGGGCGTGTGCATGAGCCATCTGCTCAGCACGCTGTTCTGCGCGGCGTTTTGCGCGCTGGCCGCTGTGCTCAGCGTCAAAAAGCTGTTTGCCGAAAAGCGCCGGATTTTGGCCATCCTGCTGGCGGCAGGCGTGACGGCGCTGTGCGGCCTGTGGTTCTATGTGCCGATGATGCAGTATACGGCGGACGGCATCAGCACGAGCGTCGTGCTCAACGCGGCGGAAAACGTGCATGTGCCGGGCAGTTTCCTCGTCGGCTTTGCGGGCGACGCGGGGGCGGATGCGCCGGAGGATTTCGCCTATACCATCGGCGTGGTGCCGGGACTGGCGCTGCTGCTGGGCTGCGCGCTGCTGCTGGCGCGGCGCTATGCGGCGGGGCGCGGGGCGTTTCAGGCCGAGAGCGACAAATTGTCACTGTCGCTGCTGGCGCTGGGCGCGCTGGCGCTGGCGCTGTGTACGGATTTCTTCCCGTGGACGTTCCTCTGTTCGCTCAGAAAGCCGTTTTCCACGTTTTTCATGCAGATGCAGTTCCCGTGGCGCTTTGTCAGCATCGCCGCGCCGCTGCTGAGCGTTTCGGCGGCGTGGGGCTATCTGCGGGAAGAGAAGGACGCGAGGCTCGGCATGGCGGCGCTGATTGCGCTGTGCGTCGTCTTTTCCGGTTACACGATGCAGACGATGGTGCAGCAGGACGCGCCGCTGCAAAAGGAGACGTATACCGATACGCGGATCAGTCAGTTTGAATACACCTATCTGGGCACGGAAAAAACGGCGCTCAAGGTTGGCGACATCCGCACGAACCCGGAGGGAAGCTGCGAGATTCTGGCCTATGAAAAGCGCGGAACGGAAATCACGGCGACGGTGAAAATTGAGGGCGTGAGCATGTATATCGAGATTCCCCTGCTCTATTATCCCGGCTATCACGCCGAGATGGACGGACAGACGCATACGGTGGCGCGCGGCACGAACAACATGCTGCGGATCTACGGCACGCCGGAAGGCGGCGAAGGCGTGCTCCACGTTTGGTATCAGCCGCCGACGCTGTGGCGGGTCATGCAGGGAATCAGCGTTCTGGGCGCGCTGCTGCTGGCGTGGTCGCTTTGCCGGATGAGGAAACGCGCATGAACACGGTTCGCGCAAGCGTCCGGCAGGTGGTGGAATTCAGCCTGCACGAGAGCGATCTTTCCCCCGCAGCTTTTGCCGCCCGGCGCATGCGGGAGGGCGCGGCGGCGCATAAAGCCCGGCAGAGCGCAGGCGCGAAGAGCGAGACGGCCTATCTGGCGGAACAGTCGCTGAGCGCGGAATATGAACAGGGGGCAATCGCTCTGCGCGTATCCGGCCGGGCGGACGGGCTGCTGCTCGCCCCCGACGGCGTGCGGGTTGTGGAGGAAATCAAGCTGGGCAAGGAAGATAACCTGCTCATCCCGGCACATCGGGCGCAGGCGGCGATGTATGGCCATATGCTCTGCCAAAAGGAGGGCTTGGCCGGCGTCCGTCTGCGCATTTTATATGTGGATGAAAACGGCGCGTCCGTTCGTCTGTATGAAGAGGACGCGGACAGCGCGCGGCTGCAAGCCGAATTTGAGACGCTGTGCGCGGCCTACTGCGCATGGGCGGAAAAACTGTTGGCGCGGCGGCAGGTGCGGGATGCGTCGCTGAGCGATCTGGCGTTTCCCTACGACGGATATCGCGCTGGGCAGAGAAAATTCGCCGCGAACGTGTATGTCGCCATTCGGGAGAAGAAACGACTCTTCGCCCAGGCGCCGACGGGCATCGGCAAGACGATGGCCGCGCTGTATCCTGCCATGCTGGCGCTGGGCGAGGGCAAATGCGCCCGCGTGCTGATGCTGACGGCGCGGACGACGGGGCGAAAGAGCGCGATGGACGCGCTGGCCGTTTTGCAGTCGCGCGGCGCAAAGCTGCTGGCGGTTGAAATCGCCGCCAAGGACAAGGTCTGCCCGATGGAAAAACGAGACTGCCGCCCGGAGGTCTGCCCCTATGCGAAAGGGTTTTACGACCGCCTGCCGGACGCGCTGGAAAGCGCGCTTGACGGCGGAAATCGGGCGCGCGGCGAGATCGGCGCGCTGGCGCAAGCACATAGGCTCTGCCCGTTTGAGCTGTCGCTGGCGTTGGCGCAGCTGGCGGACGTGGTCGTCTGCGACTACAACTACGTATTCGATCCGTTTGTCGCCATTGACGCGCTGATGCAGGGCGGCGCGGCGCTGCTTATTGACGAGGCGCATCAGCTTGCTCCGCGCGTGCAGGATAACGCGTCGGCGGCGGTGAGCGCAAAACAGCTCCGCGAGCTTCGGCGGGACGCGGGGCAGGTGCTTGGGCGGAAACACGCGCTTTACAAGGCGCTGACGGCGGCTCTGCGCGCGCTGGAAGAAGCGGCGCGGACGGAAGAATTTGCCGCCGGGCGGTTGGAAAAGCCGCCGGAAGACCTGAATGCGGCGATGGAAGGGCTGCTTGACGCGGCAGGCAGCGCGCTGGCCGAAGGCGCGGGGCCGCCCGCTTCGGATGCGTTTTCACTGGCGGCCTGCTGGCAGTATGCGGCGGGACGGCTGGATGAGCGATACGCCGTGCTGACGGAAGGCGCGGAGAAAACCGCGCGGATCGAATTGTTTCTGCTCTGTGCGGCGCAGGACATTTTGGAAAAGACGAAAAAAGCGCGCGGCGCGGTCTTCTTTTCCGCGACGCTCGCGCCGTTTGAGGCCGCCAAACGCATGCTCGGCAGTCTGGACGGGGACGCGTGTCTGGCTCTGCCCTCGCCGTTTGACAAAAGCCAGCTGGACGCGCGAATTCTGCCCGTCGATCTGCGCTATGCCGCGCGGGAATCGAGCGCGCCGCTCGTGGCCGACGCGATTGAGGCGCAGCTGACGGCGCACGACGGCAACGCCATCGTATTCTTTCCGTCGTATGCGTATCTGGAGAAGGTCGGCGCGCTGCTGGAGGCGCGGAACATGTCCGGCGCGGCGCTGATGCGCGAGGCGCGGGGGATGACCGAGGACGAAAAAAACGCGCTGCTGGGCGCGTTTGAAAAGCGGGAGAAAAAGGTCGCTTTGCTGGCCGTTTTAGGCGGCGCATTCGCGGAGGGCATCGATCTGGCCGGCGAGCGGCTGGAAAACGTAATCGTCGTTTCGACGGGCCTGCCCCAGCCGGACGTGCGGGTGCGCGCGATGCAGCGCTATCACGACGAAAGCGGTGCGGACGGGTATTTTCTCTGCATGACCCTGCCGGGCATGGTTCGGGTGATTCAGGCGGCGGGGCGGCTGATCCGCACGGAGAGCGACCGCGGCGCGCTGCTGCTGATCGACAGCCGCTATCAGCGCCGGGCGGAACGGGAACTGCTTTCCGGCACGCTGATCGGGGAGGCGCTTTCCGGCTGATCGGTTTTAAACCACCGGATTTGTTCCGCCAGCGGGTCGTTTTCGACGATCGGGCGCATGACCAGCAGCGCGGCGATCATGCGGCGCATGCCGCTTTCGCCGTGGGGAATATAGAGCAGCTGGCTATCCTCGCGCTCGGCGATGAGCGCGGCGAGGAGTTTACGCAGCCGGGTGCGGGTGGTATACATGATAACTCCTTTGGGGCGCTGCCCCAAACCCCGGCAGGGAACGGAGTTCCCTGCACCTTCCGAATCTTTATCGCTTCGCGATAAAGGAGAGAAAAAAATGGAAGGGGCGCGCCTCGTGCGCCCGCGTAGAATGAAAGGTTCAGAAAAAAGGATAGCACGGACGGGAGAAAAACGCAAGTTGATTCAGTTTTATGACTGTGATAAAATAAAGAGAAATATGTATAATGAAGGGAGCAAACCGATGAAAAAAGCAGTATGGGGCGCTTTCGTGCTGATGACGGCGTTCGCGGCTACGGGGCTTTGCGAGATGGATTATACGCTGACCAATCCGCACATTCGATACGAAAAGATCGAGGGCGCGCAGCAGGCGGAGGAAGCCGCGCAGACAGACGGCGCGGGCATTTCGCTTTCGGAGATGGCCGCGGCTCAGGATGTGCAGCAGCAGGAACAGCAGAACGCGGACACGTGGCCCAAGACCTTTACGGTTACGTTGGGCGGCGATACGACGCTCGGCTCGACGGATGATCTGCGCAAGCGGGACGACTGCTTTGAAAACGTCGCGGCGGAAAAGGGCTACGGCTGGTTTTTCTCCGGTCTGCAAACCCTGTTTGCCACGGACGACCTGACGCTCATCAACTTTGAGGGCACGCTGACCAATGAGACGAGCAAAAAGCAGAAGCTCTACAACTTCAAAGGCCCGGCGGAATACGCCGATATTCTGACGCTGGGCAGCGTGGAGGCGGTGAACGTCGCCAACAACCACACGCTCGACTATGGCCAGCAGGGCAAGGAGGACACCATTGCCAATCTGGAAGCGGCGGGGATTATCGTTTCCGGCGGCGGACAGCTGGGCATTTTTGAAAAGAACGGCGTGAAAGTCGGCATGACCGGCTACTGCTTCCCCTACAAGGACGGCAAAAAGGACATCAGCGCGGATGTGAAAGCGCTCCGTGAGGCGGGCTGTCAGATTGTGATCGCGTCGTTCCACTGGGGCAGCGAATACCGCGACGACTTCACCGGGGAACAGCGCACCATCGGCCGCGCGGCGATCAAAGCGGGCGCGGATATCGTTGTGGGCACGCATCCGCATATCGTGCAAGGCATCGAGGCTTATCAGGACAGCTACATTCTCTATTCGCTGGGCAATCTCGTGTTCGGCGGCAACGTCGATCCCGACGACCGCGACGCGTATCTGGCGCGCGTGACGTTCACCGTGTACGAGGATCATTGCGACGCGCCGGAATTGACCGTCGTGCCGATCCGCCTGACCGCGCTGGATAAGGGGACGGATTACCGCCCCGTCGTTACGGACGAAACGGACAGCGAGAGAATTTTCAAACGGATTTTGAAGCTCTCCTCCAACATGAGCGATTTCGTCAACGGAGAGTTGTCGGCGTATTGAGAGCAAAAAGGAGCTTGAGGCGGGACCTCAAGCGTTCTCCCGACATTTATTTGGAAAGGATGGTTTGATGGCTTCGCATTTCGCGCTGTTTGTCGATCTGGAAAACTGCGGCGGCAAAAAAAGCATGCTGATGGACGTCATCGAGCGGGTGAAAATCCGCGGCGATATCCTCATCGGCAAGGTTTACGGTTATACGGACAGTTATTCCGATCTCAAGGAGATTCTGTTGTCCAATACGTTTGCGGTCGTGCCGTCGCTGCGGTTCGGGCGCAACCAGAAAAACAGCCTCGATATTCAGCTGGTCATCGACGCGCTGGACGTGGCCTATACCAATTCGCTGATCGACAGTTTCTGCATCGTTTCCGGCGACAGCGACTACGTGCCGCTCGTCGGCAAGCTCAAAACGATGGGCAAATTCGTGCTCGGCATTTCCCGAAGCGAGGCGGCCAGCGGCGTGTTCATGAACGCGTGCAGCGAGTTCCAGTTCCTGGAAAGCGTCGCCAGCGGCAAGGAGCGCGCGCAGGGGCAGGAGATCGAAGCGCTGACGCTTTCGGACGTAAACGACCTGATTGTGACGATCCTGAAAGAGAGCGACAGCGGCGAAATGCTGGCCAGCGAGGTGAAGAGCGTTCTGCTTCGTTTAAGGCCGAATTTCTCCGAAAAGAGCGTCGGTTTTTCGACCTTTGGCAAGCTGATTGCCCGGCTTTCCCAGCAGTTTGGCGCGTTTACGGTGGAAAGCGAACAATTCAACGTGATTGTTTCGCTCAATCAGCCGCACACGCCCGCTGGGGAGCAGATCACGCGGGAGAATTACGCGCGTATCTTTGCGCGCATTCTGTCGGAATACAAGGAGGACGGCTTTGACCGGGTGAACCCCTCCATTCTCAAATCGGCCGTGCAGGCGGATTATCCCGATTTCACGGAACGGCAGATCGGCCTGCGGCGCTTTTCGGATGTGCTGCGTGCGCTGGAGCGGGAAAAGCTGCTGAAGCTGGAAACGGACGAAGGCGGGAACATGCTGGTGCATATTCTGTAAGGGGGGAACGGTTGGGGCGCTGCCCCAAACCCCGGTCGGAACCTGAGCTTCCGGCACCTCCCGTTTTCTTTATCGCGCAGCGATAAAGGGCGGATAAAATTGAGACTGCGGATAGAATGCACGGAGAAAATACATGAAACGTATTCTTTCATTTTTGATTTTCATTTTGCTGGCGATGGGCGTATCGGCGGCGGGCGCGCAGACCGTTGTGATGGACGAGGGGCACGTCGCGTTTGACTATCCGGACAGCTGGCTGGTGGTTTCGCCCCAGCTCTGTGGGGTCTACGCGCCGCTTTTGGCGGACGCGGGGCTGGATGCGGACGACGTGGCGAAGGAGCTGACGGACACGCGGACGCTCAGCCGCGCATACAACGCGGACTATACGCAGTATTTGGCGGTGCTGATTCGCGAAGACGAGCTTTCACAGGAAATTTATGAAATTGACGCGATGACGGACGCGCAGAAAACCACATTGCGCCGCCGCGCGGAGAGCAACAGTCTGTGGGAGACGACGGGTCTGCGCGCGCAGGATGTGGAATGGCAGAAGGAGAACGGCGAAAACTGGCTCTACATCCACTACATCGTCACGCGGTCGGGCACGACGGTCGGGCGCGGGCTGCGTTACGTCACCGTTCACAACGGGCTGTATGTGGAGCTGGACTGGCGGATTGAAAGCGGACGCTTTTCGGGGCGGGATTTGAATGCGTTCCGTGAGCGGCTGGCGGATATCACGATCACGGAAAGCGTTGCCGAACCGGTGCGCGACGTGAAGCTGGACGCGGAAATTCCGACTGAAACTTCCGTGGGGCAGGTGACGATCAGCGGCACGGCGACGGCCGGCGCGACGGTCATCGCGGAAACGCCGGACGGCAACGGCGCGATGCTGACCCTCGACGCGGAGACGGCTTCCTCAAGCGGCCAGTTCACGCTGGCGCTGGAACTGGAAAAAGAGGGCAGTTACGAGATCACGTTAACGGCTTCCAAAGAAGGCATGAACGACGCGTCGCTTTCCGGCGCGATTGCGTACAGCGCCAAAACGCTGCCCGTCTCCGGCATTGCCGAAAGCCAGACCGTGACGAGCGACAAGGTGACGATAACCGGCACGACGCTGGCGGGCGTTCAGCTTCAGCTGGTCACGCCCTTCGGCGTGAGCAAAAAGAAATCGGGCAACGACGGCACATTTTCCTTTGAGCTGACGACCGACACGGCGGGCGATTACAATTACACGCTGATTCTGGATAAGAGCGGCTACAACCAGCGGCGCGTGGCGTTCGCCATCACCCGCGTGACGACGGACGAACAGGAGAAGGACAAGATTCGTCAATCCGCCGTGAAGCTTTCCTACAAGGAATTGCAGCAGGATAAAGCGGAAAACCGGGGTAAAGTCATGCGGCTCTACGGCCCGGTGAGCGAAATCAGCAGCAGCGGAAGCATCTACTATGTGCGTCTGCAATACAACAAGAACGCGAAAGGCAAGTGGTACAACGACGTGGTCATCATCTGCGACGCGGATACGGGCGCGAAAGTCGGCGATATGATGACCGCCGTGGTGACGGTGGACGGCGTATACGACGAGCAGGATGCGAGCGGAAACGACGTGGCGGTGCCGCGGTTTAATCTGCTGTTTGTGGACAAGATCGAGTAAAGAGGAAAACCGGGTGGAGAAAAGGAAGATCAATCGGTTTTGCGAGGTCGCGGCGCTGGTTTTGGCGCTGGCCGCGCTGCTGACGCTGATTGGAACGGGGCTGACCGAGCGCGTGCATCTGGGCACATGGGGCGGCAAAACCGAGGCTGTTGCGTTTTTGCCGATTTCGCCTGTGCAGGGCGCGGCGCTGCTGCTGGGCGGCATGCTGGCCGCGCTGGCGCTGTTCGCTCTGCTGAAACGACATGCCCGTTTGGGCTGGGCACTGGCGGCGCTCTGGGGCGCGGCGGCGGCGATTCTGGCAGTTGGTTTCGGCACGAAGCAGGTCTACGACGCGGCCATCGTGCAGGAGGCGGCGGAGTTGTTCGCGCGCGGCAATTACAAGATGATGAGCGCGGACTATCTGAACGCATATCCCTATCAGCTGGGCATCTGCCTGCCGATGGAAATCCTGTTGCGCCTGTTTCCGGGGCTGAATCTGAACCTGACGATGCAGCTCGTAAACGTGGCGATGGCGCTCGGCGCGGCGGCGGCCATGGCGGCTCTGGGCCGGACAATCTTTGAAGACAGCCGGATATCGCGCGCATGCGAGGCAGCCGGGCTGCTGGTATGGCCCGCGCTGCTGTTCTGCCAGCAGGTCTACGGCACGATTCCGATGCTGTTTTTCGTCTCGCTGGCGATGCTGTGCTATGCGAAATACGTCAAGACGCGGCGGCGTGCGTTGGGCGCGGCTTTCGCCTGCCTGCTGGCGCTGGCCTATGCGGCCAAAATCAACGCGGCGGTCGCGCTGATTGCGGTGACGATCTGTTCCGTGCTGGATGCGCTGGAAAACCGGAAGCTTGAGCCGCTGGCTTATGCGGCGCTGGCGATTGCGCTTTCGCTGCTGCTGCTGCGCGCGATCATCTGGCAGTATGAACGGCGAAGCGGCGTGACGCTGAACAGCGGAATTGGCGCATTGGCGCGCCTGACGATGGGCATGCAGGAGGGCGGCGGCGCGGCGGGATGGTTTAACCGCTATACCGAGCGGTTTTTTCCGCTGGAGGTGACTGCGCGGCAGCAGCACGATATCGCGCTGGCCGATTTGAAAGCGCGGCTGGCGGAAATGGCGCAAAACCCCGCGCAGACGGCGGCGTTTTTCCGAGAGAAGTTTTGCAGCCAGTGGATGGAACCGACGATGGGCATGCTTTGGAACGGCGCGCTCAGCGAACATACCGGTGCATTTGGCGAGACGGCGGCGCGCTTCTTCGCAAAGGATCACACGGCGCTGGAAACGCTGCTGGGCGCATTCCAGCGGGCGCTTTATGCGTTCTCCGCGGCGGGCATCATCGGTATGCTTCGAGACAGGAAGCGGAGCGGGCTCTGCCTGCTGCTGCCTCTGATTTTTTTCGGCGGGGCATTGTACCACCTGCTGTTCGAGGCAAAATCGCAGTACGCGTTTCCCTATGCTGTGCTGCTGCTGCCGGTGGCGGCGATGGGAATTTGCCGGATCGAGGATGGATTGAAAGGAAAAAGAGCATGAGGGTTGTGCGAATGCTGCACCGGGCGGCGCTGGCGGCGTTTGTGCTGCTGCTGGCGGCGCTGACGTTGTGCGCGCTGGCGCTGACGGTGCAGAACGGCGTGGGGGACAACCGCATGCTTCAGGTTGTGACGCTGGCGCGTCAGCCGTTTTTAAAAAGCCTGTCGCTTTCCCTGTGCATGCTGGCGGCGCTGGCGGGCATACACGTGCTGCTGGAAAAGATCGGCGGCGTTCGTCTGAACGCAGGGCTTTGCGCGCTGTGGCTGGCGGCGGCGGTTTTCTGGATCTGGGCGATCGGCATGCGGCAGAGAGCGGACGCGCAGCTGGTGATGGCGGACGCCAGCCAGTTTGCACGGAGCTACTACGGCGCGCTGAGCGAGGATTATTTACAGGTTTACACCTATCAACTGGGGCTTTGTCTGCCGCTGCACGTGCTGGCGAAGCTCCTTTCGGGCCCGGCGCTTGGACAGCTGGATTTTGCGGCGCAATGTCTCAATGCGGCGCTGGGCATTGCAGGCGCGGGCGTGCTGGCGGCGCTGGCACAGGAGATATTTGAAAAGCGCGCGGCTTTGGCGGCGCTGCTGCTGTATATCGTCAGCCTGCCGACGCTGCTGTTTGCGCAGTTTGTTTACAACATCAACCTGATGATCCTGCTGTGCGCCGGCACGATGCTCTGCTTTGCCCGCTATGTGCGCACGGGACGGGTCGGGTTCGGCGCAGGCTATGCGCTGCTGGGCGGTTTGGCGCTGGCCGCCAAGCCCAACGCGGCGGTGATGCTGCTGGCGCTTTTCATCTGCGCGCTGATGCACGGATGGGCGCGGAAGGACGGAAAGATTGTGCTGTTTGCCGCGCTGTCGTTCGCAATCGGGAAGGGTGCGCTGGCGGCGGTGACGGCGTGGTATGCCCAAAAAGGCGGCGTGACCTTCCGCGCGAATGTCAGCATGTGGGCGCGGCTGGCGATGGGCATGCAGGAATCCCCAATCGCGGCGGGATGGTACAACAATTACACGGAGCGTTTTTTTTCGGCGGATGTGACGGCTGAGCAGGAAAAAGCGCAGGCGCTTGCGGATATCGGGGCGCAGCTCTGCCGGATGCGGGAGAACCCGGCGGCAGCGCTGGCGTTTTATCGGGAGAAGCTGCTGACCCAGTGGCTCGAACCGGCCTGCGACATGCTGTGGTCGGGTCAGCTGAGCGAAAAGGCCGGACGCTACACCGGCGTGATTCGCGGGATTTACGGCGCGCCGGGCGCGCTGCGCGGCTGGATGGAAGGATACATGGACGCGATGCAGACGGCGGTTTATGCGCTGGCGGCGGTCGGCGGCGTCTGCGCCCTGCGGAAAAAAGGAGGCGCGGCGCTGCTGATGATTCCGGTGACGGTGCTGGGCGGCGCGCTGTATCACCTGATTTTTGAAGCGAAGGCGCAGTACGCCTATCCCTACATGGTCTATATGCTGCCGCTGGCGGCGGCGGGGTTGTGTAGGCTGGAAGACGGCGCGGCACGGCTGATTTGCAGCGGGAAAAAATGGGTGCAAAGGCGCGCGGAATGCGCCCGCACTTCACATAGAGATTAAAATTGACGCAAGGAAAATCAATCGGAAAGACGAGGTACAGGACATGAAGAAAAAGATGCTGGCGCTTATGCTCATGCTGCTGGCGGCGCTGTCTGCGCTGACTGCGGCGGCGGAGGGAAGCCTGCCCGATGTGGGCGAGATAATCAGCGGATTTAAGGTGACGCAGCTCTATGCGCTGGACGCGCTGGGCGGCACGGTCGTCCACATGGAGCACGAAAAGACGGGGGCGCAGCTGATCTATCTGGCGAACGAAGACGTAAACCGCACGTTCTCTATCGGCTTCCGCACGAAATACGACAACGACAAGGGCGTGCCGCACGTGTTTGAGCACGCGTGCTTGAGCGGCAGCGAGAAATACCCCGACCCGTCGCTGTTTTTCGCGATGATGAATCAGACCTACAACACGTTCATGAACGCAATGACGGCGACGGACTACACGATTTATCCGGAAAGCAGCCTGTCGGAAGACCAGTTGTATGTGTACGCGGATTACGTGCTTTCCGGCGTGCTGCATCCGCTGGTGGTGAGCGATGAGCGATCCATGATGCGCGAAGCCTACCGCTATGAGCTGACGGATAGGGACGCACAGATCACGCTCAGCGGCACGGTATACAGCGAGATGCTCGGCGCGCTGAGCATGAACCAGCGCCATCTTTACGAGCTGTACAAGCTGATGTATCCGGGCAGCTACACCTCCACAAATACGGGCGGCGATCCGGATGTGATTCCGACGATGACGCAGGCGGATTTGCAGGCGTTCCACAGCACGTATTATCAGCCGTCCAACGCGCTGATTGTGCTGACGGGCGAACTCGATCTGGCGCGGTTTCTGGCGCTGATCGACGAGGACTATCTGAGCGCCTACGACGCGCAGACGGTTGAAATCACGGACGAGAACGACGAGCCGTGGACGGGATACAGAGAAGCGCGCAGCGTTGCGCCGGCGACGGCGGACAGCGAAGCGCAGTCGATCGTCAGTTATGCGTTTGCGCTGGAGGGCATGACGGCGGAGGAAGAAGCCGTGATGGAAAACCTGGCGGACGTGCTGAACATGGAGAGTTCTCCGCTGGTGAAAAAGACGAACGAGCGTCTGCCCGCCGCTCAGGTGGGCGCGGCGCTGCTGAACCGCGACCTGGGCAAAGACCCGACGCTGGTTTTCCAGATGCTGGGCGCACAGGAGAGCGACAGGGACGAGTTCAAGGCGATTGTCGATGAAACCGTCGCGGAACTGCTTGAAAACGGCGCGGACCAGGAAACGCTGGCGGCGGTCTGCCAGAATCGGCGTTTCAGCGTGGAGCTGAGCAACGGCGATCCCAGCCGCGGATTGGCTTTCGCGGAGGATGTGACAACGCGCTGGGCGCACGACGGCGACGTGACCGCCTATCAGACGGAATACGAGGTCTTTGACAAGCTGAGCGAATACGTTGAAAGCGGCGCGTTCGACGCGATTTTTAGAAAATATATGACGAACCCCGCGCGCAGCGTGCTGCTTGTGACCGTTACCGAGCCGGGCTTGCAGGAACAGCAGGACGCGGAACTGGCGCAGAAACTGGCGGACATGAAGGCCGCGATGACCGACGAAGAGCTGGATGCGCTGATCGCCCGGACGGCGGATTTCGCCGCGTGGACGGAGGAGAACGCGAACAGCACGATGATCGACCAGATGAAGGCCGTCAGCGCGCAGGATCTGCCTGAAGAGCTGACCGTTTACACCGCTGAGACGAAGGACGCGGACGGCGTTCGGATGATCACCTCCACGGCGGATATCGGCGATTTGGCCGCGGTGGGCATGGTGCTGGATACCTCCGCCGTTCCGGCGGACAAGCTGAGCGAGCTTTCCTTCTATGCGACGCTGCTGGGCAGCATGCCGACGGAAAACTACACGGTGGAGCAGCTGCAAACCAGAGCGGCGCTGCTGACCAACTCGATTTCCATCGATGTGGGCGCACTGGAGCTGGAGGGCGGCGGCTACGCCCCGATGCTGACGGCGCAGTTTGTCTGCATGAAGGACGATCTTTCCGAGGCGATGGCGCTGGTCGAAGAGATTTTGACGAAAACCAGCCTTGAGGACACCGACCAGATGCTGATGAACGCGACGCAGGCTGCGTTTATGCCCGGCTACATCGCGCAGAACCAGCCCACCCAGCTGGCGAACATTCTTCTGCCCGCGATGACGACGAAAGCGGGCAAATACAACTACTTTGTCAGCTTTTTGCAGACCGATTTTGAGGAGAGCCTGCTGGCGATGGACGAGGACGGGCTGGAAGCGGCCAAGGCGGACATGGAACAGGTCTGGCAGATTGCGCTGAGCGGAAACAACGCCTCGGCCTTCTGCATCGGCGACGAAGAGGCGCAGACGAAGGCGGAGCGGGCGGCGACGGCGTTCATCGCCGCGCTCGACCACACGGAACGCGAGGCCGTGGACTACATGGCGCTGGACACCGGGCTGCACGGCAATGTCGCGGTGGAAGTGCCGGGAAGCATGCAATACAACTATCTGGTTCTGCCGACGAAGGAGACGGGCTTTGCTTACAGCGGCAAAACCGATGTGATGACCGCAATGGTCAGCGACAAGCTGATGATTCCGGTGATGCGCTTCCAGTATTCGGCCTACGACGCGAGCGCGGGCATGGGCAAGCGCAACCTGATTGTTTCCACCTACCGCGACCCGAACCTCGCGACGACCTACGAGGTTTTTGGTCAGCTGGGCGGCATGATTCGCGCGCTTGATCTGACACAGGATGATTTGGACGGCTACATCACTGGCGCGTTCGGCACGCTGGCCATGCCGATGACGGCGATCAGCGGCGGCGCGGCGGCGGTCAACGACGTGCTGCAAGGCACGGACTCTTTCGGCGAGACGAAAGAAAAGATGCACGTCATGAAGACCTTCACGCCGGAGGATGTGCAGACCTATGCGGCGATGTTTGACAAGCTGGCCGAGCAGGGCGTGAAGCTGTGCATCGGTTCGGCAGCGGAGATCGAGAAGAACGCCGAGATGTTTGACACAATTGTGACCGACTGGGCGGAATAAGGAATAAAATCAAAAACACGCTTTCCGAAAAAACGGGAGGCGTGTTTTTCGATGGGCTGCGTCGCAAAGAAAAGTGAAAAATTTCGCACATTTGGCTTGACGAAGGGCCATGAATGTGATATATTTACCTCATCAATGAAGTGAGAAATATCTCACATTCAAACGAAAAGGGAGAAGAACCATGAAAAAAGTGTCGCTGCGGGAACTGGTTGCGGACAAAATTGTCTTTGCCGCGCTGATTGCGGTCTATTATTGGATGTGGGCGAGAAACGACTGGCAGGAATCCTACGCAACGATTCAAGATGTTGTCTTTGCGTTTTCGTTTTACTACTTTGTTAACCGCGCGATACGGCTCAAAAAATATAAGCAGGAAGCCGTAGATGAAATGGCCGAAACGAATTTGAAGCGGTGCGATTCCATCTGCCTGAAAATCGGCGCAGCGGCGATGATTGTCATCGGTTTTGTCTGCGCGGTCGGCAGAATGGTGCTCACGACGGAGATCATCGGTTACTGCCTGATGGGAACGCTGGCGGCGCTTGCCATCATCCGCACCGTGATTTTCTGCGTGATGGACAAAGAGGGCGTTTGACGATGGCTTTGCACACCAAAATCAGGGAATATCGGGAAAACCGGGGGATGAAACAGGCCGAGCTGGCCGAGCTGGTCGGCGTTCGGCGAGAGACCATCGTCAACCTTGAAAAGGGCAGATACAATCCGTCGCTCAAGCTGGCGATGGATATTGCGCATCTTTTTGACACGACAGTGGAAGCGCTGTTTTGTTACACGGACGACGAGCCGTGAGCGTTCAGCGGACGAGCGGCAGAAGCAGCAACGTCAGCACAAGACAGAGGAGCACGGCGCAGAAACAGCAGAGGAACGTGCCCTGCGAAATATCGCCCGAAACGGGGGCGTGGGTATCGGTGTCATCCTGCGCGATGCCCAGAATGCTCATCAGGCGGGTCTGCGCGCCGCGGCCGCCCGTGCGGAAGGGATTGCGCCCTGTGACGCCGCAGCACAGCCGAAGCAGAAAACCGAACACCGCATCCGCGGGATGAACGAGCAGGCCGAGCAGACGATCCGCCTGCTCGTTTTCGCCGCTGACGGCGGTCAGCGCGAGAAAGCCCCAGCCCAGCGCGGCGGACAGGCGGAGCGGCAGGCCGACGGCCATCAGCAGGAGCGGCGCACAGACATGCGCGACGAAGGCGGGAGCCAGCGCGGCGCACGTTTCGCGGACGAGGGCTTCGTAAGCGGGGATATCCCTTGAATACGCGCCGGAATCGAGTTCGCGCTTGACCGCGCCGCTCACGGGGATGCACGAAAGACCGAAGAGCGGAAACGCCATCAGCACGGCTTCGACAGCGGGATGAATCAGCGCGAGGAGGAAGGGCGCGAGCATGAGCGTCAGCAGAAAGGCCGGAAAGGCGAGTTCGCGCGGGGCGCGCTCGTCGAGTCGCCGGAAAAGAGCATAGAGTTTTTGAAAGGCGCGGGGGAGCCATTTGGCCAGTTTGGGCGCGGCGCAGTAGAGGATGAACGCGAGAAAAAGCGCGGCGGGAAAAGCGAAGAGACGCATGGAAAAGACCTGCCTTTCGGGAGAAGATGAGGGGCGGATTGAATCAGCGGGATAGAATCGCCGGACTGGTGGTGAAATCGCGGCCGGAAGCGCGAAGGGACGGATTGGAAACGCCGAGCGACCAGAGATCCTGCGCCAGAACATCGAGCGCAAAGAGGGGATTGGAACGGTCAAAATTGGCGGCCTTGGTGATCAGCGGGATGGAGCTGCGCTGGTTGATGGTTTTGAGGAGCGGCGCGGCGCTCTTGCGGAAGCCGAGCACACGGGCGTAATCGGGCGCGCGGTGCGTTTGCGCGAAATCGCGGGTGAGATTCAGCAGCGCATAGGCGCACAGGCGGGAAAGGCGCGCGCGGGTGTAGCGCCTGGTTTTGACGCAGTCCAGAAGCGTTTCGCGTGTGGAACAGGTCTGCGCGGCGGCGATAAAGCGGTTTTCCAGCCCTTCATCCATGCCGTAGAGCGCGGCAAGCTCGGCGGGCGATGCGGTGCGCAGGCGATAGAGCAGCGCTTGCGTGAGCGCTTCTTCTTCGTGGACAAAGCCGCTTTCTTCGGCGGCTCGCAGAGCTTCGGGCGAAGGAACGGCGGTCAGCGCGGCGGTCAGGCCGCCCCGCGCCAGGGCTGCGCGGACGGCGGTTGCGCTGGACAGGGCGGAGAGGGACGCGTCGTGATAACCGCTTCCCCGGCGCGCGATGGGAACGGGAACGATGGTTTCCGGCAGGGCTTGCAGATATTCCAGCGCCAGCGCGGCGTTGGGCTGAGCCAGCAGATCGGCGGGGATTTCCGCAAGCTGTTCGGCGGCCAGCGCGCGGGCGCGGGGATAGGGCAGGCCGTCGGCTAAGCTCCGCTGCAAGGCGGCAGAAAAATCGGGAGATTCCGATTTGAAAAGCGATGCGGCGGCGGAAAGCAGGGGGAGCGCGGACGGCTCGCAGCCGAAGGAAAGATGCGTCACCACGCCGAGGGCGGCCAGCAGCGCGACGCCGCCGCCCGCGAAATCCGGCGCGGGGGAACAGGCGAAGCGGGCCGGCAGTTCGAGCACGACATCCGCGCCGTTTTCCAGCGCCGCGCGTGCGCGGAGCCACTTATCATGCCGGGCGAATGCGCCGCGCTGGGTGAGCGCGCCGCTCATCAGGCAGAGCACGTAATCCGCGCCCGACGCTTCGCGGGCGGCGCGAAGATGATAGGCATGGCCGAGGTGGAAGGGATTATATTCACAGATGACGGCGCAGACGCGCATGAACGGCGGCCTCCTTTCGGAAAAATCGGACGAAAAACGAAACAAACCGCGAAAAGACAGACAAAAAGCGGCATAAAATTGCGCGCCGTCCTTTTCAAAAGCGGCAAATTGCGCTATAATAAGGCTGTATCGTTTTGTACACCGCAGGTTTATCTTTCGATAAGCCTATTATATCACGTCAAGGAGGATTTACAAATGTCTGTCATTGACAAAATCAGAGCGAAAGCTGCCGCCGATGTGAAGCACGTCGTGCTGGCTGAGGGCACTGAGCCGCGCACCGTGCAGGCCGCGGAGAAGATTGTGAAGTTGGGTCTGGCCAAGATCACGCTGGTGGGCGCGAAGGCCGAGATCGAGGCGAAGGCCGCCGAGCTGGGCGTTGACCTGACCGGCGTTTCCATCGCCGATCCGGCGACGAGCGAGAAGACCGCTTCTTACGCCGAGCAGCTTTTCCATATCCGCGAGAAGAAGGGCATGACGCTGGAGAAGGCCACCGAGCTGTGCCTGAAGAACACGCTGTTCTACGGCACGATGATGCTCAAGATGGGCGACGCGGACGCGATGGTCGCGGGCGCGATCAACACCACCGGCGACGTGCTGCGTCCGGCGCTGCAGATCATCAAGGGCGCCCCGGGCATCAAGACCGTTTCTTCCTGCTTCCTGATGGAAGTGCAGGATAAGAAGTACGGCGACGACGGCGTGCTGGTGTTCGGCGACTGCGCCGTGAACATCGATCCGACCAGCGAACAGCTGGCCGACATCGCGATCGCTTCCGCGCAGACCGGCAAGGCGCTGCTGGGTCTCGACCCGCGCGTGGCGATGCTCTCCTTCTCCACGAAGGGCTCTGCGAAGCACGAGAACGTGGACAAGGTGGCCAATGCCGTGAAGCTGGTGCACGAGCAGGCGCCGGAGCTGAATGTGGACGGCGAGATGCAGGCCGACGCGGCGCTGGTTTCCAGCGTCGGCGACCTCAAGTGCCCGGGCAGCCCGGTTGCCGGCAAGGCGAACGTGCTGGTCTTCCCGGATCTGCAGGCGGGCAACATCGGCTACAAGCTGGTGCAGCGGCTGGGCAACGCGAAGGCCATCGGCCCGGTCATCCAGGGTCTGGCCAAGCCGGTCAACGACCTCTCCCGCGGCTGCTCCGTGGAGGACATCGTGGACGTCGTGGCCATCGCGGCGGTCAAGGCGCAGGCTTAATCGATTGATTGCGCGCGGTCGTCTTACAAGCGGCGGCCGCGCGTTTTTCCTGTCATTATACGAATCATCATACGAAGCAAGGAGATACTTCCCATGAAGATTTTGGTCATCAACGCCGGTTCTTCTTCGCTGAAGTTCCAGCTCATCGACATGGACGACGAGTCCGTCAAGGCGAAGGGCCTGGTTGAGCGCATCGGCATCGAAGGCACGCACTTCAAGCAGACCGTGCTGGGCACGGACAAGGTGATCGAGTTCACCCGCAACATGAAGGACCACACCGAGGCGATTTCCGCCGTTCTGTCCGCGCTGACGGACAAGGACAACGGCGCGATCTCTTCTCTGGACGAGATCGGCGCCTGCGGCCACCGCGTGCTGCATGGCGGCGAGACGTTCAAGAACTCCGTGCTGGTGACGGAAGAGACGCTGAAGGGCATCGAGGATCTCGTGCCGCTCGGCCCGCTGCATCAGCCGGCGAACATCGCGGGCATCAAGGCCTGCCAGGCGGTTATGCCGACCAAGCCGAACGTTGCGGTGTTCGACACGGCTTTCCATCAGACCATGCCGAAGAAGGCGTTCCTCTATGGCGTGCCGTATGAATACTACAAGGATTTGAAGGTTCGCCGCTACGGCTTCCACGGCACGAGCCACCGCTTCATCGCGGGCGAAACGCCGAAGTACCTGGGCAAGAAGCCGGAGGACTGCAAGTTCATCATCTGCCATCTGGGCAACGGCTCTTCCCTGAGCGCCATCGTGGGCGGCAAGGTTGTGGATACCTCCATGGGCTTGACCCCGCTTGAGGGCGTGCTGATGGGCACGCGTTCCGGCGATGTCGATCCGGCCGTGCTGGAATACATCATGGACAACACCGGCATGGACATCCACCAGATGCTCAACTGCCTGAACAAGAAGAGCGGCTTTGCCGGTCTCTCCTGCTCCAGCGATATGCGCGATGTGAAGGCCGCCGCCGAAAAGGGCGACGAGCAGGCGCAGGCCGCGCTGGACGTGTGGACCTACCGCATTCAGAAGTACATTGGCGCGTACAATGTGGCTGTGGGCGGCGCAGACGCGATCGTCTTCACGGCGGGTATCGGCGAGAACGACTGCGAGGCCTGCGAACATGTGATCAACGGCCTGAGCTTCATGGGCGTGAAGATCGACCCGGCGAAGAACAAGCGCGGCACGGTCGGCATCATCAGCACGGACGATTCCACGATCAAGGTACTGCGCATCCCGACCAACGAGGAGCTGCCGATTGCGCGCGACACGCTGGAGATCGTTTCCAAGCTGTAAAAACATTCGGGCGGAAGGTTTTCGGGAAAAGTTGCCGAAAATCACATTTTGCTTGACAAGGTAAGAGAAACTGCGTATAATATGGAACGGTCAACTTTGAGGTGGAACGATGAAGCTGGATATCACCAAGGGCATTCAGAGAAAGGGCATAGACGTACCCTTTGATCTGGAAGACAACTGGGGCGAAGATCATTGGAACGGTGATACGATTGCGTATGTCGGGCCTGTTTCGCTTTCCGGCACTTATATGCTCGCCGATGAGACCGTACTTGTGCGCGGTGAGGCCCGCGCCGTGATCCAGTCCCCATGCGCCAGATGCCTGACGCCGACGAACACGTCTGTCACCGCTGAGGTGGACGAGGCGTTTATCCGCGACAAGGGCGACGGCGAATTGGATATCGACGAGGATCAGTACACATACACGGGCCATGTGCTTGAGCTGGATGACGCCGTTCGGACGGCGATCCTGCTTGAATTGCCCTCACGCATCCTCTGCAAGGAGGATTGCCGCGGGCTGTGCGCCCAGTGTGGCGCAAACCTGAACGTCAATGCGTGTTCATGCCAGAAGGATCTGACCAGCAGAAATCCTTTTTCGGCATTAGCATCTTTGCTGAACGAGGATGAGGAGGTGTAAACAATGGCTCTTCCCAAGGGAAAAATTTCAAAGTCCCGCGGCCGTATGCGTCGCGCGAACTGGAAGCTGTCTGCGCCCGGTATCGTTAAGTGCCCGCGCTGCCAGCAGATGAAGCTCGCCCACCGTATCTGCAAGCACTGCGGTTACTACGATGGCAAGCAGGTCATCAACATGGAAGCCGAAACCGCTTCCGAGAAGTAAGATTTGCTTCTTTAAGCTCTCAGTCTGTGACTGGGGGCTTTTTGTGTATGTTTCTTTTGAAAAGGGGAGAAAAATGGTTTCAACGGCATTGTTGATGATGATTTATCTGTCGTTCATCAGTTTGGGCCTGCCGGATTCGCTGCTGGGAAGCGCGTGGCCGGCGATGAATGTCAGCTTGAACGCGCCGCTTTGGGGCGCAGGACTGGTGCAGATGCTGATTTCATTTTGCACGATTATTTCCAGTCTGAACAGCGCAAAACTGATCCGCAGATTTGGAACGGGGAAGCTGACGGCGATTTCCGTCGCGACGACGGCGCTTGCGCTGCTGGGCTTTTCGCTGGCGAAAAACTATGCGTTTTTGCTGCTGATGGCTGTGCCGCTCGGACTGGGCGCGGGCGCGGTGGACGCGGGGCTGAATAATTACGTGGCGCTGCACTGCGAAGCAAAGCACATGAGCTGGCTGCACTGTTTCTGGGGCGTTGGCACCATCATCGGGCCGATGATCCTTTCCGCAGTGCTGCGCGTCGGCGGAAGCTGGGCGACGGGCTATCGCGCGGTGGGGCTGATTCAGTGCGCGGTGAGCGCGCTGCTCTTTGCGACGCTGGGCATGTGGAAGCGCAGCAACATTCAACAGGAAGAGCATGGCGCGAAGGCGTTGAGCGTGTGGGAGGTGCTGAGTCTGCCGGGCGCGAAGGCGGGCATGGTGACGTTTTTGTGTTATTGCGCGGTGGAATCGACGCTGGGGCTTTGGGGCGCGACGTATATTTCTCAGGTGCGCGGCGTGGATGAGGCGACGGCAGCTTCGTTCGGCGCGATGTTTTACATCGGCATTACGGTAGGGCGCGCGATTTCCGGCTTTATGGCGATGAAACTCCTGCCCAAGCAGATGGTGCGGGTGGGACAGGCGCTGCTGGCGTTGGGCTGCATCTTCATGATGATTCCGGCGGGAAGTACACTTTCGGGCATTGGACTGGTGGTATGCGGACTGGGCTGCGCGCCGATCTATCCGAACATCATACAGGATACGCCGGTGAATTACGGCACGGAGAACTCGCAGGCGGCGATCGGCGTACAAATGGCGTTTGCCTATGTGGGTTCGACCTTTCTGCCGTCCATCTTTGGCGCGCTGGCTGGTGTGGACGGATATGACTTGCTGCCATACTTTGCAATCAGCATTTGTGTGCTGATGACCGTGCTCTTTGGGATACAGAAGAAAATCGTTGAAACAAAAGTGAAGACCAACTGAACCTCAGCGAACACGCCGCAAGGCGTGTTTTTTCTTGCGGGAGCAAGAAAAAATGAAGGATGAGGGTTGAGAAAACCCGGAAAGAGATGAAAAAGATTCAAAAACTGTCAAAAAAAGTTCAGAAAAGGTATTGACAGGAAGCCGGAACTGCGATATAATAACCGAGCTGTCAGCGCGAGCTGCTAAAGCGAGCGGGACGGCGATGATCCTTGAAAACGATACAGAATCAAGAAGAACGCGAACCGTGATTTTCACGAGTCACGGTAAGAAAAAGACAGTCAATTCGAGAATGAGTTTTGAGCTTGGGAGTGAGGAACTTCTAAGATTCAAAAGGATTAAACGCGAGAGTTTGATCCTGGCTCAGGACGAACGCTGGCGGCGTGCCTAACACATGCAAGTCGAGCGGGGAACGGATGGTAGCTTGCTACCGTTTGTTTCTAGCGGCGGACGGGTGAGTAACGCGTGAGCAACCTGCCTTTATCAGGGGGATAACGCATCGAAAGATGTGCTAATACCGCGTAAGACCACAGCTTCACATGGAGCGGGGGTCAAAGGAGCAATCCGGATAAAGATGGGCTCGCGTCCGATTAGCTAGTTGGTGAGATAACAGCCCACCAAGGCGACGATCGGTAGCCGACCTGAGAGGGTGATCGGCCACATTGGAACTGAGAGACGGTCCAGACTCCTACGGGAGGCAGCAGTGGGGAATATTGGGCAATGGGCGAAAGCCTGACCCAGCAACGCCGCGTGAGGGAAGAAGGGTTTCGGCTCGTAAACCTCTGTCCTATGGGACGAAGGAAGTGACGGTACCATAGGAGGAAGCCCCGGCTAACTACGTGCCAGCAGCCGCGGTAATACGTAGGGGGCGAGCGT
>UQNN01000004.1 GCA_900542445.1 uncultured Eubacteriales bacterium
CGGCGGAGACCCTGCCGCCGTATGTGCCGAAGGGATACGCGGCGGAACTGGCCGAGTGCCTGCGGTATTATCGGAAGATCAAGGGCGATACGCAGACGTTCACCGGGTATTCATCAGGTGGTTGGTCTTATGCTTTTATCCCCTTGCAGGCGATGCGGATTGCGCCGACCGTAACGGGCGGCGGGAAGTTTTATTACACTCTGGGAAGTTCTCAGGGAACAACAACCGAAACTGCAACAGCGCACAAAACAAACGTCAACAGAGCAATTATTAAATGTGCAATCACTGAAACAGGTATTTTGACGGGTACGATATCGCCGCAAGGAGATATTGACATTTCTGCCGACCTGTAAAGGAGGGATGACATGGACACGGAGAGCTGCAAAGTGCTGGTGCAGACCGACGACGCGGGGCGCGTGACGGCGATCAACAGCGACGCGTTTGTGAGCGGCGACGGCTGGACGCAGATTGACGAGGGCGTGGGAGACCGATACAGGCACGCGCAGAACAACTATCTGCTCAAGCCGCTCACGGATGAGCGCGGCGTGTACCGCTACAAGCTCGTGGACGGGCTGGTTGCGCAGCGGACACAGGCCGAGATGGACGCGGACTTTGACGCATTGCCCGCGCCGCCGCTGACGACTGAGGAGCGCGTGAACAACGTGGAGCAGCGCACGGACGCGCTGGAATCCGCAAACGACGATCTGATTTTGATGATGGCTGATTTGATTGGAGGTTAAAACTTATGAAGACCTTGAACACGCTGAAAATGAAAATCATGGTGCGGGCTTTCCGCATCCGAATCAGGAACGGTGAAAACTTTGAAGATATCGCGGCGGATTATCCCGCACTGACGACCGACGACCTGGAAGCCATCCGCGAAGCGCTGAACATGGGCTGAGGTGGCGACTATGTTTGATGCGAGGAAAGGCCAAATTACCATTACGCGAGGCGATACGGGCTTGTTGGCGATTGTGCCAACAGGCTATGTACCGACGAGCCAAGACCGTATGTTTTTCATGGTGGCGGAAATGCCGGACGGCAGGATCGTCATCAACAAAACGGTCACGCCGGATGACGACGGCGTTTGTAAGCTCATGTTTTCCGGAACGGATACGGAGAACCTCTCCAAAAGGCACAGAGAATATACCTATGCGATTCGGTTTGCGCTGGACGTAACGGAAAGCAACGGAAAGATTACGGGTTATCGGGAAATGATCACGCCTGAACCGCCTGGATGTTTTGTCGTGCTTGAAGCAAACGGATGCCCTGCATGCACCTGTGAGACCCAAAATGTGGGCAACATGGAGGTCAAGCTTGAATCCTTCCGCGGCCCGAAGGGAGACAGGGGCGCAAAAGGCGAACCGGGCAAGGATGCCGTCATCGACGCGACGCTGACCCAGGAGGGGGAGGCGGCGGACGCGGCCGCAACGGGTAAGCGGCTGGCGGAAATCGAGAAGGCTGTTGCTGAGAAGGCCGACAAAGCGCGCCAGAATATCCTGATCGGCAGCGAAACGGGCAATCCTGTATCTGTCTCTGACGCTTTTTCCGCGCCGCTGTGCGGGCTGACTGTCTACGGCAAGAGTACGCAGGATGGCACACCAAGCCCGGATAACCCGGCGCCGATCGTGAGTGCGGGGGACGGCGGAACAATCTTGGTGACGGTCGGCGATGGGGCGGATGAGCGGCAGACGATCGCCCTGCAAACGCCCAACGGCCTGCGCGGCATCCCAGTCACGTCCGGCGGCAACTATACTGACCCTAGCGGGCAACAGTGGATGTGCGATGAGGTGGACTTGAAGAGAGGGGTACGGGTGCAGAGGGTTGATAAGGGTGCTTTCGATTCCACCAAAGCGCTGGCTGAGCAGAATGCAATACTCGCCACCCCCGTTGAAGCCCCGCTCACCCCCGACGAACTTACCGCCTACAAAGCGCTGACTACCTACGCGCCCGACACCGTGGTGCAAGCCGCAGACGGCGCGGGGTTGAAACTGGACTATCAAAGAGACGTGAACATCGCGATCAAAAATCTTGAGGACGCGATTGCGTCTATGACTACAACCTAAAGGAGGAAAAGCATATGGCAATCAAAAGCAAAGCCCGGCACGACCTGACCCTGCGCTCCATCAAGCGCGAGATTGCCGCCGGGCGAGATGTGGCCTATTGGCTGGACAAGGCATACACCCATCTTGACAGCGGCTTGCTGACGGAAGACGACATCGCGGAGATTGAAGCCCTTGCACAGGCGTACTACGACGCGCTGGACGTGGTGGAGAAAGAAGAGACGACTGAGGATGGAATTCCGCGTTATGTGACGGAGTAATATACTCGTTCTTCCGAATGGGGTGTATTTTGTCTATTCAAGAATCAAGTTAAACATTTTAACAGCAAAAAGCTTGACTTGAGTAAAAAGGAGCGTGAGAACGATGATTGACGCAACAACCGCCATCCGCACGGCGCGGGCGCTGATCGGAACGGCGTACAGCGAGCTGGACTGCATCAACCTCATCAAGAAGGTCATCCGCACAGCGCCGGGCGGCGACAAAAACTACACGACGGCGGGCACGAACGACCTCTGGAACAGCGACAGCAAGAGCGCCAAATATCGGGATTTGACGTGGAAGCAGGAAGGTATTTCCGGCGCGAAGGCGGGCATGCTGGCGTTCATGGGCGTGGGCACGGGCGACGTGAACCACACCGGGCTGGTGACGGAGTGCGGCACGGTGATCCACTCAAGCAAGAGCCGGGGAGACGTGGTCGAAACCGCGCTGACGGAAAAAGCGGGGTGGAACGGGCTGGGGGAGCATCGGATGATTGCAGTGGACGGAGAAGAGACGGCGGACAGCGCCGAGGGCGAGAGCGTCACCGTCTGCGCACAGGGCGGCCTTCGGATGCGGAAAAAGCCGAAAGGGCGCTATATGCAGATGATCCCGGACGGCGCACAGCTCGCCGTGCTGGAGGAAAAAGACGGCTGGCTGCGGGTGGAATATCGCGGCTTTACGGGCTGGATCAGCGGGGGATATTGCTGCAAGGCCGGGGAGGACTAAAAAAACACGCGGGAAAGCGTGGAATGAGGCAAGCGGAAAAGACAAAAGAATGAAGGGGGAAACGGACATGGAAGACAAGGCGATGCAGGTTGTGCAGGGTGTGAAACCGAACGTGGTGAACTGGATCGGCGCGGCGATTGGCGCGGCGCTGGCATGGTGGACGGGGCTGCCGCCGCTGGCACAGGCGCTTTTGATCGTGCAGGGCGCGGACATTGTGACCGGACTGCTGTGCGCGGTGACGGGAAAATCCCGCAAGACGGAAAGCGGAAAGGTTTCTTCCGGCGCGCTGCTGATGGGCGTGATGAAAAAGGGGCTTGAGTGGCTGGTCGTCGGCGTTTGCGTGAGCGTAGGCAACGGGCTGGGCATGACGAGCGTCTGCGGCGCGGCGATGACCTATATGATTGCCACGGAGCTGGTGAGTTTGATCGAGAATCTGGAAATCTTTGGTTTGAATGTGCCGCTGCTGGGAAAGCTGCTGGACGTGGCGCAGGGAGAGAAAAAAGAATAGCATTTTAGCGGAAACACAGGATTCGGACGCAAAAACAAAAAAAGGGGTTGACAAAATCATCCGGCTATCCTATAATAAATGTCGCTGGTTCAAGCAGACTGGAGAGATGGCCGAGTGGTTTATGGCGCTGGTCTTGAAAACCAGTGATACCGTAAGGTACCGGGGGTTCGAATCCCTCTCTCTCCGCCATTTTTTATGGCGAATTGCATAGCATATCGGTCGTGCAGAAGTACCCAAGAGGCCGAAGGGGCTCCCCTGCTAAGGGAGTAGGCTGCGGTAAGCGGCGCGAGGGTTCAAATCCCTCCTTCTGCGCCAAGAAAGAGACTTTGAGAAATCAGAGTCTCTTTTGTTTTTGCAAAGAAAATTAGGAGGCGCGGAGGGATTTGAACCGCGAGGAGGTGAATAAGGCCGCAGTGCGGCCTTAGAGCCGAGCGGACCGACGAGTGTCGAGAGAGGAGAGACAAATCCCTCCTTCTGCGCCAAGAAAGAGACTTTGAGAAATCAGAGTCTCTTTTGTTTTTGCAAAGAAAATTAGGAGGCGCGGAGGGATTTGAACCGCGAGGAGGTGAATAAAGCCGCAGTGCGGCCTTAGAGCCGAGCGGACCGACGAGTGTCGAGTGAGGAGAGACAAATCCCTCCTTCTGCGCCAAGAAAGAGACTTTGAGGAATCAGAATCTCTGCTTTTTTCTGCGGTAAACAAATTTTGTGAAAATGCGGATGCGCAATGTGCGCACCGACGGCGATTTTCTGATTAGAAAAGACGGAAAGCGCTTTTAGATCCCAAAGTGACTGAAAGAAAGAGCGGATAGACAGACGGGAAAAAATATGTTACAATTATCGTATCAAAAAAATGGGTGACAATGCCTGTAAAAGTGGGAAAAGCCATGAGAAACAATGAATTGAGAGGCCCGACGGCCATCGATACGGATATCATTCCATCCGACAGCGAACATGTTTTTGCACAGGAGGCGCTCTATCAGGAGGCGATGATGCGCTATCACTGCGCGATTTTGGAGATGCGCACCAAGCTGGAGGTGCTTTCCAAGGACATGACGGTGCGCTATCGCCGCAACCCGATTGAATTCATCGAAAGCCGATTGAAAAAGCCGTCTTCCATCGCGCGCAAGCTCAAGAAAATGGGGCTTGAGGTGACGGTGGACAACATGACGCAGCACCTGTCGGATATCGCGGGCATTCGTGTGCTGTGCGCCTACATCGACGACATTTATGAAATTGCGCGGATGCTGGCGCGGCAGAAAGATGTCAAGATCATCACGGTGAAGGACTACATCAAAACGCCGAAGGACAACGGATACAGAAGCTATCACCTGATTGTCGAAATTCCGGTGTATTTCAGCGACAAGGTGCGGCCGGTGCGATGCGAAATTCAGATCCGCACGATTGCAATGGACTTCTGGGCGACGCTCGACCATGATATGCAATACAAAAAGCAGGTGGAGGACAGCGAGGCCATCATGCGGGAACTCAAGGAATGCGCGGATGTGATCCATCAGACGGACGAAAAAATGATGCGGCTGCGCGAGAGAATCCACCGCATTGATCCGGAATAAATTGACAGGTAAATTTGTCGAAAAGCAAAATATAGTTGACAGCTTGGCGCGGCGGGCCTATAATGGTTTCAGCCGACGACGGATTGGGCTTGAAAAGAAGAAAGGCCCCTGCTATAATGGGCGTCGACGCACAAAAGGAGGCGGCAGGCGTGGACGAGTTGTTATTGGGCGATTTGGTGCAGATGCGCAAAACACACCCCTGCGGCAGCGACAAGTGGACGGTGATTCGCGTGGGCGCGGACATCAAGATTCGCTGTTCGGGCTGCGGACGCATTGTGATGATGGATCGCGCGGACTTTACCAAGCGAATGAAAAAGGTGATCGCGCACGCGACGGAGCCGATTCGCGGAACCAACGAGACGGATTAAATTGAAGGAAACGAGGCGCATTTTTGATGGAGCAGGAAAAGAAGGCCAAAGAAAAAAAGGAGAAGCCGAAAAAAAGCTTGCAGCGTGAAATTTTTGAATGGATCATGGTTCTGGTTGTGGCGGCGGCGCTGGCGTTTGTCGTTCGCACCTTCATCTTTGAACCGGTTCGCGTGGACGGAAGCTCCATGCTCAATACGCTGGAAAACAATGAATTCATGATCGCGACGAAGTTCGACTATCTGGCGGGCGACCCGGAGCGGTTTGACGTTGTGATCTGCGACTATCCGAACACGGACGACGGCATGTATCGCGTCAAGCGCGTGATTGGCCTGCCGGGCGAAACGATTGAGCTGAAAAAAGGCGAGCTGTATGTCAACGGCGAATTTGTTGAGCAGAACTTCGAGATGACGCCCAATGAGACGGACTTCGGGCCGTTCACGGTGCCGGAAGGGCATTACTTTGTGATGGGCGACAACCGCAACAACAGCAAGGACAGCCGCAGCCCGATGGTCGGTGCGCTGGAGCGCAAGATGATCAAGGGCCACGTGCGCTGCGTGGTATTCCCGCTGAGCAAGGCGAGAATTTTGGGCAAGTAAAGAAGAAGGCGGGCCTTTTGAAAGGTCCGCCTGTTTTGAACGAAAAAAACAGCACAGGATAAAAGAGAAGGTGTTGGGTGAATGGCCCGACACCTTTTATTTGGATAAAGCATTGAGAAAAAGCAGGGGAAAAAGAGACAAAATCACGCGTCGGAAAGCGCTGCCGTATATCTGCGGAGGGCCGAGACGGCGTAGAACATGACGAGCAATTCCGTGATGGGCATGGCCAGCCACAGGGAAAGAACAAAATCCAATGTCAAAGGCTTTTTCAGTGATTGGCCGCCTTGTAAATGGCGAGCATATCGGATTCATCCAGACGTTTGGCAGATCCGAGGAGGCCGCCGACGGCGATTTTGCACTTATGCGCCAGCTCGCAAAGCTGGTCTTCGGTGGGGTGAACGCCCAATTCGCCGAGGCTGGTGGGCATATGGATGGAGCGGAAGAAATCCTCCATTCGCTCGATGCCGAGAAGGGCGGTTTCATCGTCGGACAGACCGAGTTCCACGCCCATGACGTTATGCGCAAAGCGGACGAAGCGCGGCATGCAGTTCTGATAGACATAGCGCGCCCAGCTGCCCCAGACGGCGGCGAGACCCGCGCCGTGCGCCACGTCAAACATGCCGCCCAGCTCATGCTCAAGACGGTGGGAAGCAAAATCGCTCTCGCTGTGGCCGCAGCCGGTCAGGCCGTTATGAGAAAGGCTGCCTGCCCACATGACCTCGGCGCGCGCGTCGTAATTTTGGGGATCGTCGCGGAGGATGAGCGCCTGCGCCATGACGGTGCGCAGCAGGCCTTCGGCGATGCTGTCCGTGATTTCCATCGCGTCGCCCTGAACAAAGTAGCGCTCCATGGTGTGCATGAGAATATCGGTGCAGCCGCAGGCGGTCTGATAATCCGGCAGAGTCATGGTCAATTCGGGATTCATGACGGCGAATTTCGGGCGGCAGATATCGTCGTTATAGCCGCGCTTGATGCCGCCCTCCTCTTTGGTGATGACGGAGGAATCGCTCATTTCGCTGCCGGAAGCGGCGATGGTCAGCACCACGCCGATGGGCAGACAGCCCTCGGCCTTGCGCTTGTGATCGTAGAGATCCCAGACGTCGCCGTCCATGCACATGCCGTAGCCGATGGCCTTGGCAGAGTCGATGACGCTGCCGCCGCCGACGGCAAGGATGAAGTCAACGCCTTCCTTTTTGCACAGGTCGATGCCCTGATAGACGAGGGAGAGATGCGGGTTGGGGACGACGCCGCCAAGCTGGACATGCGCGACGTTCGCCGCGTTGAGGGACGCTTCGATCTGGTCGAGCAGGCCGCTGCGGCGCGCGCTCTGGCCGCCGAAATGAATCAGAACCTTTTTGCAGCCCTGCGCGCGGACGAGGTCGCCGACCTGCTTATGGGTATCTTTGCCGAAATAGACGTGGGTAGGGGTGTAATAGCTGAAATTGCTCATGAAGAAAAAACCTCCTCATCGGTGTGTTACGCGTTGATTTCGGAAATGGAAAAGACGAACGGGCGCGAAAAAGGCAGACGGCTCTGGCGGACGACGATTTTGGAATCCGTCACGGTGACCGCGAGCTGAACGGGTTTTCCGCGCTTTTGGGCGACGAACAGAGAAGTCGGCCCGTCGGACGGCAGATGGCCCGCTGCCTTGGCGCGGGAGAGCAGGTCGAGCACCTGCTGGCGAGTGAGTTTCATAGACAACCTCCTAAGACCCATACATTGCGAACATTTCGATGGTTTCATGCGTTTTCCTGCCGAACGGGATTGATTTTTTTCGACGATTCAAGTATGATGGGGGACGATGGGGACGATTGAGGCTCCGCCTCAAACTCCGCCAGCAACCTGAGGTTTCTGGACTTCCCATTTTTCATTTATCGCTTTGCGATAAATAAATGGAAAAGATTCGGTCTATAAGCGCGAAGCGAAGAAGGGAGTCTGAGGGACTTGTCCCTCAGGCGGGTTTGGGCGGCAGCCCGAAAGAAAGGATGCTTTTGATGGATATCAGGCAGGAAGCACTGAAAAAGCACTATGAATGGAAGGGTAAGCTGGAAATCGCGCCGCGAACCCATGTCACCAACAGCGAAGAACTCTCGCTCGCATACACGCCGGGCGTGGCCGAGCCGTGTCTCGCGATTCGCGATGATTACGAAAAGAGCTATCTGCTCACGCGGCGGGCGAACATGGTCGCCGTGATTACGGATGGCTCGGCGATCCTCGGCCTGGGCGACATCGGCCCGGAGGCGGGCATGCCGGTGATGGAAGGCAAATGCGTGCTGTTCAAGGAATTCGCGGGCGTGGACGCGTTCCCGCTGTGCGTGCGCACGAAGGACGTGGACGAGCTGGTGCGAACCATCTACCTGATTTCCGGCAGTTTTGGCGGCATCAATCTGGAAGATATCGCCGCGCCGCGCTGCTTTGAGGTGGAGCGCAAGCTGAAGGAAATCTGCGACATTCCCGTCTTCCACGACGACCAGCACGGGACGGCGGTTGTCGTTGCGGCGGCGCTGCTCAACGCGCTGAAAGTTGTCGGCAAGACGATGGAGACGGCAAAGGTGGTCATCAACGGCGCGGGAAGCGCGGGCGTGGCCATCGGCAAGCATTTGATGAACCTCGGCGTAAAAGATCTGATTATGGTGGATCGGTTCGGCATCATCTGTGAGGGCATGGAGGGGCTGAACCCCGCGCACGAAGAGATGAGCCGCAAGACGAACCCGCGCCATATCACCGGCACGCTGGCCGACGCGATGCGCGGGGCGGATGTGTTCATCGGCGTGAGCGCGCCGGGCGTGGTGACGCGCGAGATGGTCGCGAGCATGAACGAGGGCGCGTGCGTGTTCCCGATGGCGAACCCCGTGCCGGAAATTCATCCGGATGAAGCGCTGGCGGCGGGCGCGGCCGTCGTCGGAAGCGGAAGAAGCGATTATAAGAACCAGATCAATAACGTGCTCGCTTTCCCCGGCACTTTCCGCGGCGCGCTGGACTGCCGCGCGAAGGATATCAACGAGGCGATGAAAGTTGCGGCCAGCTACGCGATTGCGAATCTGGTTGCCGACGACGAGCTGAGCGCGGATTATATCATCCCCAAGGCGTTTGATAAGCGCGTCGGCCAGGCTGTTGCCGAAGCTGTGGCGAAGGCGGCAAGGGAAACGGGCGTGGCGCGGATTTGACGCGCGGCCGCGGCTGGAGAAAAACGGACGGAATTTGACCTACTTTGTTTTTTCTCCCGAAATCCTTGTTTTTTCCCGAAAAACGGTGTACAATATGCCTTTGGAATCGGGCGGACTGCGCGGATGCGCCGCATCGGTGTGAACGGATGCGCGTAAACAGATGTGTGATCTGTATAAGAGGACGCACGATGCGCGCCCCTACAACGCTGCTCGAATCTGCCAACAGGGAGAAATGTCCCACACCTTATCAATCCGCCAGTAAACGGCTTGCGCAGCAAGCCGTGAAGTGGGAGTTCCAAGAACCTCAGGTTCTTGGCAGGGATCGGAGCCACGCACCCGCTGTGCGGGATTCAGCGGGGCGAAGATCGGAAATCGCAAGGAGCCGAAGGCGACTATGCGAGTTTCCCGGATTTGGGACGGAGTCCCAAGCGTACCCTCGTAACCCCAAACGTAAACCCATAAGGAGATGCTTACCATGACGAAAATTGATATTTTTTCCGGCTTCCTCGGCGCGGGTAAAACGACGCTGATTAAGAAGCTGCTTAAAGAGGCGCTTTCCGGCGAGAAAGTCGTCCTCATTGAAAACGAGTTCGGCGAAATCGGTATCGACGGCGGCTTCATGAAGGAAGCCGGTATTCAGGTGACGGAGATGAACTCCGGCTGCATCTGCTGCTCGCTGGTGGGCGACTTTGGCAAGGCGCTCCGTCAGGTTATCGACCAGTATCATCCGGATCGCATCCTCATCGAGCCGAGCGGCGTCGGCAAGCTCTCCGACGTCATCCGCGCCGTCGAGGGCGTGGAGAAGGATATCCCGGAAGCCGAGATGGGCAGCTTTGTGACCGTCGCGGATGCGGGCAAGTGCCGCATGTACGTCAAGAACTTCGGCGAATTCTTCCTCAACCAGATTGAATACGCCGGCACCATCCTGCTCAGCCGCACGCAGGGCATGAGCCAGGAGAAGCTGGAGGCCGTCGTCGCGCTGCTGCGTGAGCACAACGCCAAGGCGCGCATCATCACCACCCCGTGGGATGAGATCAGCGGCGAAACCATCCTTGCGGCGATGCAGGACGATCACGATCTCGCGGCGGATATGCTGGCGACGGTGATGGCCGAGCATCACGACGACGATGACGACGACGAATGCTGCCACCATCATCACCATGACCACGACGATGATGACGACGAATGCTGCCACCATCATCATCACCATGACCACGACGACGATGATGAGGACGAGCATGAGCATCATCACCACGACCATGACGATGATGATGAGGACGAGCATGAGCATCATCACCATGACCACGAGGATGAGGAGCACGAGCACCATCATCATTATGATGAGAACGGCGTGTGCAGCTGCGGCCATCATCATCACCACCATCACGGCCACGACGCGGACGAGGTGTTCGTCTCCTGGGGCACGGAGACGGTGCGCAAGTTCGGCGAGGACGAGCTTTCCGCCATGCTCTCTCAGCTGGACGGCGGCGAATACGGCCTTGTGCTGCGCGCGAAGGGCATCGTTCCCTGCACCGACGGCGGCTGGATTCACTTTGACTACACGCCGGGTGAGCAGAACATCCGCAAGGGTCCGGCGGACTACACTGGCCGCCTGTGCGTGATCGGCAGCAAGCTCGTGGACGAGAAGCTGGCGAAGCTCTTCGGCGTTGCCTGATCGGAGGAACGAGATGGCCATTCCGGTTTACATGTTTGCCGGTTTCCTGGAAAGCGGCAAGACTTCCTTTATCGCCAGCGTGCTTCAAGATCCCGGATTCACGCGCGACGAAAACACGCTGATCATCCAGTGCGAAGAGGGCGAGACGGAATACGAACCCGATATGCTCAAGAAGACGCACAGCGTCGTGGAGTGCATCGAGGACGAGGACGAATACAACGGCGATACGCTGCGCGCGTTTGTGCGCAAGCATCATCCCGACCGCGTGATTATCGAGATGAACGGCATGTGGGATCTCGACGCGGCGATCGAGCGCACGCCCAAAGTGCTGGAAATCTATCAGATCATCACGACGGTGAACGCCGAGACGTTTGACCTGTACGCCAAGAACATGGGTCAGCGGATGCTTCAGCACATCACGGATGCGGACATGGTGGTGTTTAACCGCGCGACGGAGGAAACACGCCAGCTCATCCGCGACCGCAATGTGCGCAGCATGAACCCGCAGGCGTCGCTCTACTTCGAGAACGACGACGGAACGAGCGAGGATTACGGCGCGGGTATGCCGCCGCCCTATGACATGGACGCCCCGGTCGTCGAGATTGAGGATTATCAGTTCGGTATCTTCTATCTGGATGCGTCCGAAAACCCGGAGAACTACGACGGCAAGACCGTGCGGTTTAAGGGTTACATCTACCGCGGCCGCAACATCGGCAAGGACGAATATGTGCCGGGCCGCATGGGCATGGTCTGCTGCGCGGAGGACGTGCGGTTTGTCGGCTTCATTGCCAAGGCGAACGGACTGCCGATTCCTCAGCCGAAGACCTGGCAGATGATCACCGCCGAGGTGAAAGCCGAGGAGCGCACGCAGTACAAGGGCGTCGGCCCGGTGCTCTACGTCACCAAGCTGGAGCCTTGCGAGCCGCCAAAGGAAGAAGTCGTTACGTTTAACCAATAACAATTTCCTCTTTCCTTTTGAATGGTTTTATGCTATAATCGATTCGTCTTCAGGGCGGGGCGAAATTCCCGACCGGCGGTAGAGTCCGCGACGGGCCGAAATGGCTTGTGATTCGGCGAAATTCCGAAACCGACAGTATAGTCTGGATGGAAGAAGACGGCAAAGATTTTGCTATGCTTTCACAGCGCCCAAGGACATGTTCTTTGGACGCTGTTTTTTTAATTGGAGGAATCAATCGGTGACAAATGTTGAGGAAAACCGCATTATCGCCAGCAATCTGTGCTACTGCTATCCGGAAGCGCAGAAAAACGCGGTGGATGATGTGAGCATGCGCGTGAAGAAGGGCGAGTTTCTGGCGATTCTCGGCCACAATGGCAGCGGCAAATCGACGCTGGCTAAGCTCTTTAACGCGCTGTATGTGCCGGGGAGCGGCACGGTTTGGGTCTGTGGCATGGATACGAAGGACGACGACCTCGTTTTCGATATCCGTCAGCACGCGGGCATGGTTTTCCAGAACCCGGACAACCAGATTGTCGCGACGGTTGTGGAAGAGGATGTGGCTTTCGGCCTTGAGAACAACGGCGTGCCGCCCAAGGAAATCCGCGTGCGTATCGACGAGGCGCTGGAAGCCGTCGGCATGACGAAATACGCCAAGAAAGCGCCGCACATGCTTTCCGGCGGCCAGAAACAGCGCGTCGCCATCGCGGGCGTGCTGGCGATGAAGCCGGACGTGATTATCCTCGATGAATCGACGGCGATGCTCGATCCCAGCGGACGGTGCGAGGTGATGAACACCGTGCACCGGCTGAACGAGGAAGAGGGCATCAGCGTCGTGATCATCACGCACTACATGAGCGAAGCCGCAACGGCCGATTACATGATCGTGATGGACGACGGCAAGATCGCGTTGAGCGGTACGCCGCGCGAGGTCTTTACCAAGGTGGACAAAGTGCGCGCGCTGGGGCTTGACGTGCCGCCGATGACCGATCTGGCGCACAGCCTGAGACAGGACGGCGTGGACGTGCGCGCGGACGTGCTGACCGTGGACGAGATGGTGGAGGAAGTATGTCGATTGTCATCGAACATCTGAATTACGTATACATGCAGGGCGGGCCGTATGAGACAAAGGCGCTGGACGACGTGAGCCTGACGATTCACGACGGCGAGTTTGTCGGCCTCATTGGCCACACCGGCAGCGGCAAATCCACGCTGGTGCAGCACCTCAACGGTCTGATTTTGCCCACGAGCGGCCGAATCACCGTGGACGGCATGGATTTGGCGGACAAGAACACGGACAAGCGCGCCATCCGCCGCCGCGTCGGGCTGGTCTTCCAGTATCCGGAAAACCAGCTGTTTGAAGAGACGGTCGCCAAGGATATCGCCTTCGGCCCGAAGAACCTCGGACTGGACGAGGCGGAAATCGACCGTCGCGTGCGCACGGCGATGCGCCGCGTTGCGCTGGATTACGACAAGCTTTCTCAGCGTTCGGTGTTTGAGCTTTCCGGCGGCCAGATGCGCCGCGTGGCGATCGCGGGCGTTTTGGCGATGGAGCCGCAGACGCTGGTGCTGGACGAGCCTTGCGCGGGCCTCGATCCGAAGGGACGCGAGGAGATTTTGGGGCTGATCAGCGACCTGCACCGGGAATCCGGCGCAACCATCGTGATGGTCAGCCACTCGATGGACGACGTGGCGGCGCTGGCCGAGCGCGTCATCGTGATGAATCACGGCAAGGTGGCGATGGACGGCGCGCCGCGCGAGGTTTTTTCACGGGGCGAAGAACTGCGCGCCATCGGGCTGGATGTGCCGCAGGCCGTCGAGCTGGCGCAGAAGCTGCGCGAAAAGGGTTTTGATGTGCCGGAGGGCATTTACAAGATCGAAGAAGTCCGCGCGGCGGTTGAAGCCATCGTGGGGAAGGGAGGCCGCCATGCTTAACGACATCACGCTGGGCCAGTATTTCCCCGGCAATTCTCCGATTCACCGGATGGACCCGCGCATGAAGCTGATTTTGACGATTCTCTACATCGTGGGCGTGTTCATCGTGGCGAACCTGCCCGGATACGCGATTGCGCTGGCGTTTCTCTACATCGTGGTGCGCGTTTCCGGCATCAAGTTTTCATATCTGGCGAAGGGCGTGAAGCCGCTTCGATTTATCATCATCTTCACGTTCATTCTGAACCTGTTCTTCGTGCAGGGCGAAACGCCGATTTTCACGCTGGGCTTTTTCACGCTGACGAAGGAAGCGCTGAACAACGCGATTTATTTCGCGCTGCGCCTGATTTTCCTGGTGATGGGCACGTCGGTGCTGACGCTGACGACCAGCCCAGTGCAGCTGACGGACGGCCTTGAACGCATCATGCACCCGTTGGAGAAGATTCACTTCCCGGCGCACGAGCTGGCGATGATGATGACCATCGCGCTGCGTTTTATTCCGACGCTGCTGGAAGAGACGGACAAGATCCAGAAAGCGCAGATGGCGCGCGGCGCGGACTTTGAAAGCGGCAACCTGATTGCCCGCGCCAAGGCGATGATTCCGCTGCTGGTGCCGCTGTTCGTCAGTTCCTTCCGCCGCGCCAACGAATTGGCCATGGCGATGGAGGCGCGCTGCTACCGAGGCGGCGACAAACGCACCCGCCTGCGCGAGCTGAAATACACAAAGCTCGACCTCTACGGCGCGCTCGCCGTGGCGGCGTTCCTCGTTATCATCGTGGCGGAGGGCAGGCTGCTTGGATGAGCTGAAGCTGACGAGCCATCACATCCCCAGTTCGGCGGATCACCCGCCGGAAGGGCAGAAGCGCTTTAAACTGGTCATCGAGTACGACGGAACGGCATACAGCGGCTGGCAGAGGCAGATCAACGGTCCCAGCGTGCAGCAGACGCTGGAAGAAGCGCTGGCCCGGCTGACGGGCGAGAAGATCGGCGTGGTCGGCTCAAGCCGGACGGACGCGGGCGTTCACGCCTACGGCCTGTGCGCGCACTTTGACAGCGCAACACGCGTGCCGCCCGAAAAAATCTGCTTTGCGCTCAACACGATGCTGCCGCCGGATATCCGCATTCGAGATAGCATGCTTGCGCCGGAAGGATTTCACGCGCGGTTTTCCACGTGCGGCAAGGTCTATCGATATACATTCTGCAATGCGCGGCATGCCTGCGCCATCGGCAGGCAATATAAGGCACATGCGCCCATGCCGATGGACGAGGAATTGATGTGCAAAGAGGCGCAGAGTCTCTGCGGGAAGCATGATTTCGCGGCGTTCGCGGCAAGCGGAAGCGTTGCCAAAAGCACCGTGCGCACGATTTACCGCGCGGAGGTGAGGCGGCAGGGTGAAGACGTGGTTTTTACCGTGCTGGGCGACGGATTTCTCTATAACATGGTGCGCATTATCGCGGGCACGTTGATGGAGGTCGGCACGGGCAAACGCGCGCCGGGCTGCATCGCGCGCGCGATTTCAACCGGAGACCGCTTGCAGCTGGGACAGACTGCGCCTGCCTGCGGACTGGCGCTGATGCGCGTGCTTTATGACGGCGACGAGCAAAAAGCGCTGGGATATTTTGAATGAGAGACAAGCTGACCTCCCCGATTGCGGGGAGGTTTTTTGAAATCCAAGAACCCGGATGACGGACGCGCGATGCGCGCCTCTGCATGGATTTTGTTGGCGTTCATACGAATTTCAAAGCGGGAGGTGCAGAAACCTCAGGTTTCTGCCGGGGTTTGGGGAAGAGTCTCAAGCCGTTCTCGCCTAAAAACTTGACGATTGCCGTGGGCTGCGTTATTATAATAAAGTTATGAACGCTGCTGCCGCGAAGATACGCGAACGGTTGCAAGGGAAAAAAACAGCATCCCCGCATAGGATAGCCCGGAATAGCGAGACTGTCTGGGGGGATGCGCGTGAATCAGGCGATGGAGCGCAGGGTGCTGCGCGAGGCGGAATATATCGCCGCGACGGGCGCTACGGTGAGAAAGACGGCCAGCGTGCTGGGCGTATCCAAATCGACCGTACATAAGGACATGGAATCGCGATTGGCCGCGTTGTCTGCGCCGCTGCACAAAGAGGTGGCGGCCGTGATGGCCAAGAACAAAGCCGAGCGCCATCTGCGCGGCGGCGAAGCGACGAGAAGACGATACGCGAAGGGGAACGATGGGGCTTCGCCCCAGTCCGGGAAACTCGCATAGTTGCGCAAGCGCTCCTTGCGATTTCCGCCATGCTTTTTCCCGCACAGCGGGCGCATGGCTTCGATCCCCCAGCAGGGAACTGAGTTCCCTGCACCTTCTGCTTCGCTTTGCGCTTATGGTTCGTAGATTAAGCGTGATATAAGAGAAGGAAAAGGAGAACAACGAATGTTTGGCGTGGATGAACTGGGGCTGGATTTGGGCACATCGACCCTGCATATGGTGGTGCGGGGAAAGGGCATTGTGCTCAGCGAACCGGCATATGTGGCTTACGACCGGCAGACCCGCAATGTGGTCGCCGTCGGCGAAGAGGCGCGCCGCATGTATGGCCGTACCCCGGCGGGGCTGATTGTGGAAAGGCCGCTGAGGGACGGACGCATTCGCAGTTTTGACCTGGTGAGCAAGATGCTGCGCTATTTTCTGCGCAAGGTCGTCGGCAAGCGCGCAACGTTCCGCCCGAAACTGCTGCTGGCTCTGCCCGGCGGCATGGCGCCCAGCGAGCGTCAGACGTTGGTGGACGTGATCGTCGATGCGGGCGTGCGGAGCGTTGTGCCGGTGGATGAAGGGGTGGCCAGCGCGATCGGCGCAGGCATGCGCATTGACCAGCCGTATGGACGCATGAACATCGACATCGGCGGCGGGCGGACGAACGTATCCGTATTTTCCTTCGGCCATCAGATTGTCTGGGATATTCTGAACGTCGGCGGGGATCGGTTTGACGACGCGATCATCGACTATCTGCGCAAGAAGCACAACCTGCTCATTGGCGCGCGAACGGCGGAAGAACTGAAAATCGACATCGGATCGGCGCGGATGCGCGGCGTGAAACTGGAAATGGACGCCTGCGGGCGCAGTCTGGTTTCCGGTCTGCCGCGCGCGGTGACGGTGTCCTCCGAAGAGATGATCGAGGCGCTGGATGAGCCGCTGCGCGACCTGATGAGCGCGCTGCACAGGATGATCGAGCGCACGCCGCCGGAACTGGCGAGCGACATTTTCGACGAGGGCATCACCCTGAGCGGCGGCGGCGCGCAGCTCTTCGGGCTGGACGGGGTGATCAGCGATCAACTCAAGATTCGCACGACGCTGGCTGACGAGCCGGATCTCTGCGTGGCGCACGGGCTGAGCGAACTCATCGACGACGAGGATAAATACGAAAACATCGACCTGGTTTCCGGCAGCCGAAGCGATCTGCTGGAGGATGAATAAGACAGACGCGATTTGGACGGAACTTTACAACGCGGCGAAAGCCGTTTTGAAGCCGCGCGGCGTTTCGAGTTTCATCGAGGCGGGGCGTCACGCCGGGCGATTTGACGCTGGAGTGGTGGATATAAAAAGAGTGAACAAAACGGAAAAGGGCATAAAGAAAAAATTGAATTTCAAATCATTTCCAGAGGCGCGGGGAAGGAAAGAACCCCGCGCCGCTTTTCTTTATGCCATAAATGTGATACAATCAATCTATCTTCTTTTTATTTTGCAAAGCGAAGTGAGGGTGCAGGGGAATCATTCCCCTGCTGGGGTTTGGGGCAAAGCCCCAAAACAAAGCCTCAAGTAAGAAACGAAGAGAGGTAACGATATGCGCTACGACGTGCTGCTGTGCGACGCGGATAATACGCTTTTCGATTTTAACAAGGCGGAGGAAAACGCCTTTGCCATGGCCTGCGAAACAATGGGCTTTTCGTCTACGCCGGAATTGCTGGCGACCTATTCCAAAATCAATGAGGCGCTTTGGAAACTGCTCGAACAGGGCGGCATCACGCAGGACGTGCTGCGCGTGCGGCGGTTTGAACAGTTTCTGGAAGCGATTCATCGGGAGGACGACGCGCAGAAGATGTGCGACGCGTTCGTTGACGCGCTGGGGAGGCAGAGCGTGCCGCTTGACGGCGCGGTAGAGGCGGTGAAGCGCTGGAGCGCCAAAGTGCCCGTCGTCATCGTGACCAACGGCATTGGGCAGGTGCAGCGCGGGCGCATGGCCGGAAGCGAGATTCGCCCGTATATCAGCGGACTGGTCATCAGCGAAGAAGTCGGCGCGGCGAAGCCGAACCCGCTGATGCTGGAAAAAGGGATGGAGCTGGCACGGGTGACGGACAGGAGGCGCGCGCTGATGCTCGGCGATTCGCTGACCAGCGACATGGCGGCGGCCGGGAACGCAGGGATTGACGCCTGCTGGTTCAACCCGAAGGGGGCGGCCAACGACAGGGGCGTGCCGATTGCCTACGAAATCGCGTCGCTGGATGAAGTGGACGCGATCCTTGACGGAACGGAGGAATGAGCGTGAAGCGGAATATCAAAAAAATGGCGCTGGCGGCGATGCTGGCGGGCATGCTGGGCAGTCTGACGGGCTGCTTTATTCAGCCCGACCCGACGCTCGATCCGCTGCAAATCAGCGACGGGACGGTGCCGTTTGGCACGGTGCAGGCGCTTCCGACGAACACACCGACCCCCGTGCCGCAGAGCACGCCAAGCCCCACGCCGGACACGTGGCAATCCAGCGACCAGAGCACGTGGGAGGATTGGTCGAGCGGCAGTCTGCCGACAACCACGCCCAAAACGGCGGCGACTGCCGCGCCGGGCGCGCAAAGCTGGCAGACCTCTACACAGGATTACAACGCGGGCTATCCCGTGCTGCGCGTCGGCTCGACGGGCAGCGACGTCAGCGATTTGCAGGCGCGGCTGACCGAGCTGGGCTATTACACCGGAACGATCGACGGCAAATACTCCACCGGCACGCAGAGCGCCGTTACGGAGTTCCAAAGCCGAAACGGTCTCACGGCGGACGGCATTGCGGGCCGCGCGACGCAGGACAAGCTCTATTCCGCATCGGCGCAGCCCAAGACAGTCAGCGCCAGCACGACGGAAAGCGGCTATACGCTGCTCAAGGAGGGCGCATCCGGTTTGGAGGTGCGCAAATTGCAGGGCCGTCTGGCGGAGCTGGGGTATTACGCGGGCGGCGTGGACGGCATTTACGGCTCGACGACGACCAGCGCTGTGAAGGCCTTCCAGCGGGCGAACGGACTGAGCGGCGACGGACAGGCGGGCACGCAGACGCAGACGAAGCTATATTCCGCGAATGCGAAATACGCAACCAGTCCGGTGACGACGGCGAACCCGGATCAGACGCGCACGTTGAGCGTCGGCATGACGGGCAACGACGTTTACGCTTTGCAGGAGCGGTTGATTGAGCTGAACTACCTCAGCGGCGTGGCGGACGGCGTATTCGGCACGGAGACGCAGAACGCGCTGATTGCATTCCAGAACCGGAACGGGCTGACGGCGGACGGCACGGCGGGCGCAAGCACACTCAAAAAACTGAGCGGAAGCTGCAAGGCGGCGACCGCGACGGCTGCGCCCAGCAGCAACGGCACGCTGCACGAGGGCGACAGCGGCGAGGACGTTTACAATTTGCAGGCGCGGCTGTTTGAGCTGGGCTATTATAACGGGCGCATCGACGGACGCTATTCCAGCGAGACGACGGCGGCGGTCAAGGCCTTCCAGAAGGCGAACGGCCTGAGCGCGGACGGCATTGCGGGCCAGGGCACGCTGAACAAATTGAACAGCGGCAACGCGGTCGTGTCGGATGGCACGACAGACGACGTGACCGGCGACGAGACGGGCGACGAACCGACGGCGACCTATCAGCCGACGACGGCCTACACCGTGCTGCGGCGCGGCGACAAGAGCGACCAGGTGCAGGTGATGCAGCGCTATCTGGCGACGCTGGGTTATCTCAATTCCACGCCGGACGGGCAGTTTGGCTCGGCCACGGAACGCGCGGTGAAGCTTTTTCAGGAGGCGAACGGCCTGAGCGCGGACGGCATTGCGGGAAGCGGCACGCTCTCCATCCTGTACGGCGACGCTCCGGTGAGCTACAACGCATACTTCGGCTTATCCGGAAACGGTGCGAGCGGCGGCACGACGACCGTCGCGCCGACGCCTGTGCCAGATATGACGACGGTCATCCAGTGGGAGAGCGAGGGCGACAACGTGCGCCAATACCAGCAGCGGCTGGTGGAGCTGGGCTATCTGGACAGCAAATCCGTCACGGGCAAATTCAACCAGAAGACCGTGGAGGCGACAAAGGCTTTCCAGACGATGAACGACCTCAAGGTGGACGGCGCGGCGGGGCCGCAGTCCCTCAAACTGATTTATTCGGGCGACGCGCTGGACGCAAACGGCGTGCGCGTCGGCGACAAGCTGGGCAGCGCATCGGATACCGTGACGGTATCCGACGTGCTGACGGCGGGCATGAGCGGCGAACAGGTGCGACAGGTGCAAAGCCGATTGGCGGCACTGGGCTACCTGTCCGCCTCTTTTATAAGCGGCACATATGACGACGCGACGGCGCAGGCCGTTCGACAGTTTCAGCAGGCCAACGGGCTGACGGCGGACGGCACGGCGGGAAGCGCCACGCAGTCGCGGCTTTACGCCAACAATGCCGTGACGGCACAGGTGGCGAAGGCTTCCGCAGACAATGGCGAGCGGCAGAGCGCCGAATACCGCGTGAACGGCGCGTATCAGGCGAGTTTGGCAGGCGGCGGCATTGCGGTGGGGGACAGGGAAGCACTCTACTGTGCGGACGCGTCACAGGGCGGCATTCTGGTCAAAAAGCCCTACAACGGCGCGGCGGCCAGCGTGATGGCCTACGACGTGCCGCGCTTTCTGCATCTGACCAACGGCAAGCTGTATTACGTCGCCAGCGAAGGCGGCGAGGACTGCGTGATCCGCCTGAACACGCAGAGCGGAAGCCGCGAGGTTTTGGCGCGCGCGGGCGTGGTGCTGAAATTTGCGCTGTGCGACGGCGTGATGTACATGCTGGACGCGAATGCGGCGCTGAAAGAAAAAACGCTCTCCGGCGAGGAGAGCGAACTGATGACGGGGGTCAGCGATTTTACGCTGGACGCGGTGAACAAGACGCTTTTGTGCGTGACACAGGATGGCGTGACCGCCTTCGGCATTCAGACGGGGCAGAGCGAGAGCGTCTACACCGGCGCGGCGGATCAGGCGATGATGTGCGGGCAGGCGCTGCTCGTGCGTTCCGGCGGGAGCGTCATCCGCGTGATGAACGGGCAGATGGCCACGATTCGCCGGGACGGCGCGTCATGCCTGCTCGTCTACGGGCAGAAGGTGATCGAGCTGACGGGCAGGAGCGTGATGACCTGCGATGTGAACGGCGAAAACGCGACGATGATCGCAGACGGTTCGTTTGAGGCCGCGTCGATTGCAAACGGGGTGCTGTACCTGGGGAGCGCGAGCGGGTACACGAAGAGCGTGAGCCTGTAAGGAACGACGTTGGGCTGCCGCCCAAACCCGCCTGAGGGATAAAATCCCTCAGACTCCCCTCTATGCGCCGCACATGTGCGGCGCATAAGGAGGAAGGTCAAGGGAACTCAGTTCCCTTGCAGGGTTCGGGACAGCGTCCCGACGTTTTCCTTTCTGTTACAAGCTGAACGCCTCGTCCAGCGCGCGGAGGAACGCGGCGCACTCGTCGTCTTCCATCAGAGCGGCATAGGCGGTTTTTGCGGCGGCAACAAATTCCGTCCGCAGACCGATTATGCCATAATCGCATAACGGACAGACGGCTTTTGCGCGGACGTCGAGTTTGACGTGCGGCGAGCCGTCTTTTTTGAAATGCAGGAAAAGCGGAAACAGGCGGCAGGCCAGCGGGCGGTTTTCGCGGCTGCACGTGCCGTTGCAGACAAAGAGATGCGCCGGGCGGCCCGCCAGCTCGAAATGCGCGGGGATGACCCGGCCGAATGCGCAAGGCGCAAAGAGCGCTTCTTCGCCGGGAAAAAGCAGCATGCCTGTCTGTTCGTCGCCCTTGCAGCATGCGAAGCCGCAGAGCCGGCCGCAGTCGGTCAAAAGGGGCGTGAGATCGGAAAGGGCGGCGCGGGCGCTGAGAACGGCGGAAAGAGATGACATGGGAACCTCCGAATGAAAAAATGAGTGGAGAGAAGAAAGCCTCCCTCTTTGAGGGAGGTGGGATGCCGAAGGCAGCCGGAAGGAGTTAATCCCCGTGCTTCTGAATCTGCGCGTTGAGCAGGTTGATATTGCCGCAGCTCATGGTGATGACCAGATCGCCGGGCTGCCAATGCGCGCGCAGATAGGCTTCCGCATCGTCAAACGTCGGGGTATAATGCGCGGGCACGCCCTCCGCCTGCATGGCCTTGACGAGCATGGTTGCGTGGATATCGCCGGGGTCTTTTTCGCGTGCGGCGAAGATATCCGTCACCAGCACCTCGTCGGCGAGGTCGCAGCAGTGGATATAATCCCTGAACAGCGTTTTGACGCGGGAATAGGTGTGCGGCTGCATGACGGCGAACAGGCGCTTATGCGGCTGATGGACGGCGTTTTCCAGCGCGCTGTGCATCTCGGCGGGGTTATGGCCGTAATCGGTATAGAGCTTCACGCCGCAGACCGTTCCGGTGTACTCAAAGCGGCGGTGCGGCGCGGCAAAGCGCGAAAGCGACGCGGCGACGGCCTCCGGCTGTGCGCCTGCCTCGACGCACGCGGCCATCGTCGCCAGCGCGTGCATGACGTTGAATTCGCCCGGCACGAGCAGATGGACATGGGCAAGGGGTTTGCCCTCGAAGCCGAAATCAAATTCCGCGCAGCCGGTGTCGTCATAGACGAGGTTCAGCGGCCGCCACTGATTGCCCTCGCCGAAACCATAGCTGACCGTGCGGCAGGTCTGCTTTTTCAGCAGCGCCGCGACGCGCGGATCGTCGCCGTTGCCGATGCACGTGCCGCTTTCCGGCAGAAGGTCGCAGAATTTGGCGAAGGCGTGGGCGATATCGTCGAGATCCTTATAGAAATCGAGATGATCTTCCTCGATGTTGGTGACGACGGCGATGGTCGGATGGAAGTGCAGGAAGCTGGCGTTAAACTCACAGGCTTCCACGACGAAGGTGTCATGCCCGCCCACGCGCGTGCTGCCGCCGATATAATCCAGCTGGCCGCCGATATGCACGGTGGGATCAAACCCGGTATCGACCATGACTTCGGCGATCATGGAAGTGGTGGTGGTTTTGCCGTGCGTGCCGCAGACGTTGATGGCGTGGCGATAGCCCTCCATGAGCTGCCCCAGCAGCGTTGCGCGCTCCATCTGGGGGATGCCCAGCTCCTCGGCGCGCATGCGTTCGGGGTTATCCTTCGCGATGGCGGCGGAATAGATGACGAGATCCGCGCCATCCACATTTTCCGCGCGCTGGCCGATGAACACGTGAATGCCCGACTGCTCCAGCGCGTCGGTCGTATAGGAGCGGGCGGAGTCCGAACCCGTGACGCGCACGCCGAGCTTGACCAGCATGCCGGCCAGACCGCTCATCGAGCTGCCGCCGATGCCGATCATGTGCGCGCGTTTGCCCGTATAATCTTTGATATGCGGCATAAAGCGCCTCCTTAGCAGATTGTTACACGGATATTATACGCCCGAAAAAGCCCCGCAAGCAACCAAAATGCGAAAAAAGGCTGAACGTTTTGATAAACTGTGATAAAATTCGGAAAAAAGTGTAATTCAGGGCTTTATTTATTTGAAAAGCTGAATTATAATAGAGCAAAATTACTTTAACATTCGTATTTGGGAGGGATGGACATGGACCGCATCCGCCGTAACGAGCGACTTGCCGCCATGACACGGATTCTGGTGGAATCCCCGAATAAAATTTTCACGCTCGGCACATTCTGTGAGATGTTTGGCGCGGCGAAGTCCACGCTCAGCGAGGATATCGACATTCTGCGCGGAGTTTTCGCGCAGTTCCATTTGGGCCAGCTGGACACGGTGACCGGCGCGGCAGGCGGCGTCCGTTATCGTCCGGCGCTCGCGCCGGAAGACGCTTACCGCACGGTGAAGGATCTGGCGCAGATGCTGGCCGCGCCGGGGCGCGTTCTGCCGGGCGGTTTCATCTATATGGCCGATGTTCTGGCGATGCCGGACGTGGTGGAGCGGATGGGCACGATCATTGCCTCTCAATTTTACCGCGCGGAACCGGATTTCGTCTTGACGATGGAGACGAAGGGCATTCCGGTTGCGATGATGACGGCGCGGGCACTGGGCGTGCCGACGGTCATTGTGCGCAGAGACAGCAAGGTTTACGAAGGCCCGGCGGTGAATATCAATTATCTGTCCGGTTCAGGCAGCCGGGTGGAGACGATGAGCCTTTCCCGCCGCGCGGTGAAGGAAGGCCAGCGGGCGCTGATTGTGGACGACTTCATGCGCGCGGGCGGCACGGCGCGCGGCATGGTGGACATGATGCGCGAGTTTTCAGTGACGGTCGTCGGCGTATGCGTGCTGATTTCCACACAGGAGCCTGCGAAGAAGCGGCTGGACGGCGTGAAGAGCCTGCTGGTCATCGAAGAGGCGGACGAGAGCACGGGCAGCGCGAACATCCGCCCGGCGAACTGGCTCTCTCAGGCTGTGGAGAAGAACAAGGCATAAGGGAAGGGACGATGAGGGCGCTGCCCTCAAACTCCCGGCAGGAACCTGAGGTTCCTGCACCTCCCTGCTTCGCGGCATGCCGCGAAGCAGGGAGGGAAATCCAAGGAACGGAACGAACGCCCGCTGTGCGGGACGCAGTGAGCGAAGTTCCAGGTTCTTGGTGGGGTTCGGGGCAAAGCCCCGACGTATCCCTTAAAAAACGAACAATCGGCTTTTTTGAGCGGGAGCGCCCTTACGTGGCGTTCCCGCATAAGGCTGTTTTGGGAAACGGAGGAACCATGTATATTGTGGTCGGCCTGGGCAATCCGGGCAATGAATACGCGAGAACGAGACATAATGTCGGCTTTGACGTGATCGATGTGATCGGCGAAAAGCAGAATATCCGGCTTACCAAAAACGCCATGCACGGCCTGATCGGCGAGGGCTTTGCCGGCGGGGAAAAGCTCGTGCTCGTCAAGCCGCAGACGTTTATGAACCTCTCCGGCCAGTGCGTGACGGAACTGGTTTCGTGGTATAAGCCGGAGATGGATCACCTGATGGTCGTCTATGACGATATCGACCTGCCGCTGGGCAAATTGCGCATGCGCGAAAAGGGCAGCGCAGGCACGCATAACGGCATGCGCTCGGTTATTGGCCTTTTGGGCAGACAGGATTTTCCGCGTCTGCGCGTCGGCGTGGGCAAAAAACCGGAAGGCTGGGAACTGGCCGACTGGGTGCTCAGCCATTATCAGACTGAGGAAGACCGCAAAACGCAGTTCAACGCGTTTCTGCGTGCGGCGGATGTGGTCGAAGATTGGGTGAAGAACGGACTGGAAAGCGCCATGCGGATGGCGAACGCGCCGGTGTAACTCCTTCCGTCGCTGCGGCGACACCTCCCTCGGAGAGGGAGGCGGGAGTAATCGTCCGATTTTAATCTTCGCGAAGCGATGCGGGAGGTGCAGGAACCTCAGGTTCCTGCTGGGGGATTGAAGCCATGCGCCCGCTGTGCGGGAAAAAGCATGGCGGAAATCGGAAATCGCAAGGAGCGTTTGCGCAACTATGCGAGTTTCCCGGATTGGGGCAAAGCCCCATCGTAAAGGAGTTATCATGCAGACGCATTTTCTCTTTGATGTGCTTGAAGGCTACAAGCCGTTTGAGCAGATGGTGCAGGAAAGCCAGAAGAGCGGCGCGGTGATCGCGGCCAGCGGCATGGCGGGCGCGCAGAAGGCGCACGCGGCCTGCGCGCTGGCCGCGAGGACGGGCAGACCGCTGCTTTTTCTGTGCGACAGCGAACGCAGCGCGACGCAGACGATGGAGGATCTTTCCGCGCTGCTGGGCGGCGGCGTGAGCCTGCTCCCCGCACGGGAAATCACCTTCTATCAGGATGTGGCGGCCAGCCGCGAGGTGGCCTACCGCCGCATTGAGGCGATGCGCAAGGTTTTGAGCGGCGATGCGCGCGCGATCGTCGCCCCGGCGGACGCGCTGCTCCATCGCATGATGCCGCGCGAGGCGTTTAACCGAAACACCATTTCGCTGCGCGTGGGCGACGTGACGCCGATTGACCAGCTCATCGAGCGGCTGCTCGCGGCGGGTTACACGCGCGAATACATGGTCGAGGGCAAGGGGCAGTTCTCCGTGCGCGGCGGGATTATCGACGTATATCCCGCCGACGCGCTGAGCGCGGTGCGCATCGAGTTTTTTGACGACGAGCTGGATTCCATCCGCGCGGTTGACGTGATGAGCCAGCGCAGCCAGGGCAACATACAGGAGGTTGTCATCCCGCCCGCCAGCGAAGCGCCCGTGCCGCAGGAGGGAACGGAAGAGCTTGCCCGCCTGCTGCTGGAAGCGCTGGCGCGGCAGGAAGCCGCCGCCCAGAAAGGCGGAGTCCAAAAAGACGACGAAGCGTCTTTGGCGGATCTGCCGCTGGAGGACGGAGAAATCGCCGCGCCGGAAGTTTTTACGCGAGAAAACCGCACGATGGAACGCTTCGGCGAAAAACTGCGCGCGGCGGTCGGCCAGATGCAAAACGGTGTGAGCAACCGCGTGCTTGAAAAATTCATCAACCTGCTCTACGGACAGACGGAGACGATTCTGGATTACATGAATCGCCCGATTGTCGTGCTCGACGAGCCGGAAGCGCTCTTTGCCCGCATGGACAGCCGGACGGGCGAATTTGACCAGGCGATTACGGCGGCGCTGGAACGCGGCGAGGCCCTGCCCGAACAGCAGAACCTGATGCTGACACAGGACGAGGCGCTTGCGGCGATGCGGCAGACGACTGTGCTCGCGCTGACGACGATTCTGCGCCCGGTGGAAAAGCTGAAGCCGACGCTGCTCGCCCAGATGGGCGGCATGGGCGCGGGCAATTACGGCGGGCGGACGCACGACATGTGCGCCGACTTCATTCGCTGGCAGCAGGACGGATGGCGCATTCTGGTGCTTTCCGGCGGCACGGCGCGCGGCGAACGCATGCGCCAGTCGTTTGAGGACGAGGGCGTGAAGGCGGCGTTTGACGAGCTGGGCTCGGCTGCGCCGCAAAACGGCGAATGCCGCATTTATCCGCTGACGCTTTCCGGCGGCTTTCAGTATCCGGAAATCAAAGTCGCCGTCATCGCAAGCGGCGACGTATACGGCGCGAAGAGCGCCAAAGGCAGGCCGAAGAAGCAGCAGGGGAGCAAGATTGCCTCCTTCACCGACCTCAATGTCGGCGACTATGTGGTGCACGAGACGCACGGCATCGGCATCTATCAGGGCACAAAGCGGCTGACCAGCGAAGGCACGAGCCGCGACTATCTGCTGGTGCAGTATCTGGGCAGCGACAAGCTGTATATCCCGGTGGATCATCTCGACCGCATTCAGAAATACATCGGCGGCGGCGAGAGCGCCGCGCCCAAGCTCTCGCGGCTGGGCGGCAAGGACTGGGATAAGCAGAAGGCGAAGGTGCGCGAGAGCCTGAAAGAACTGGCTTTCGACCTGGTGAAGCTCTACGCCGAGCGGCAGAAGAACAAGGGCTACGCCTTTGGGCCGGACACGCCGTGGCAGCAGGAATTTGAGGAGAATTTCCCCTACGACGAAACGCCCGACCAGCTGCAAGCCACCGAGGAGATCAAGCGCGACATGGAGCTTGACCGCCCGATGGACAGACTGCTCTGCGGCGACGTGGGCTACGGCAAGACGGAAGTCGCGCTGCGCGCGGCGTTTAAAGCGGTGATGGACGGCAAGCAGGTCGCCATCCTCGCGCCGACGACGATCCTCGCTCAGCAGCACTACAACACGCTGATGCGCCGCATGGAGGGCTTCCCCGTCCACGCGGACGTGCTCAGCCGCTTCCGCTCGGCCAAGGAACAGAAGGAGACGCTGCGCCGGCTCAAGGACGGCGAAATCGACATCATCGTCGGCACGCACAGGCTGCTGGCCAAAGATGTGCAGTTCAAAAACCTGGGCCTGCTCATCGTCGATGAGGAGCAGCGCTTCGGCGTGGGCCACAAGGAAAGCATCAAGAACATGAAAAAGACGGTGGACGTGCTCACGATGTCGGCCACGCCGATTCCGCGCACGCTCCACATGTCCATGGTCGGCATTCGCGACATGAGCCTGCTGGAAACGCCGCCGCAGGCGCGCTATCCCGTGCAGACTTACGTGATGGAATATCAGGACAGCGTGATCCGTGACGCGATTCTGCGCGAAATCGGCCGCGGCGGACAGGTATTCTTTCTCTACAACCGCGTCGGATCGATCGACCAGTGCTACAAACAGCTCTCCAAGCTCGTGCCGGAAGCGCGCATTGCGATTGCGCACGGCCAGATGCGGGAGCACGCGCTGGAGGACGTGATGCTGGATTTCAGCCAGCAGAAATTCGACGTGCTGCTGTGTACGACGATCATTGAATCCGGATTGGATATCCCGATGGCGAACACGCTGATCATCTACGACGCGGATCATTTCGGTCTGGGTCAGCTCTATCAGATGCGCGGGCGCGTCGGCCGCTCGAACCGACTGGCTTACGCCTACTTCACGGTACGGCCGGGCAAGGTGCTTTCCGAAACGGCGCAGAAGCGGCTCGACGCGATTCGCGAATTTACGGAGTTCGGTTCTGGCTTCCGCATTGCGATGCGCGATTTGGAGCTGCGCGGCGCGGGCAACCTGCTCGGCCCGCAGCAGAGCGGACACCTCGCAAACATCGGCTACGACCTCTACTGCAAGCTGCTGGAAGAGGCGGTTTTGGAGGCGCAGGGCGAAGCGCCCAAGCCGAACCGCGACGTGGAAACGCGGATGGATGTGCATGTCAACGCGTATCTGCCGGCGGAATATGTCACGGGCGACAAGCAGCGGCTTGAAGTCTACAAGCGCATTGCTTCCATCACGACCGCCGCGCAGCGCGACGACGTGGAGGAAGAGCTGGTGGATCGCTTCGGCGACGAGCCGCTCTGCGTGGCGAACCTCGTGGCGGTGGCTTACCTCAAGGCGATGTGCGCCAAGCTGGGCATCGACCGGGTGAATCAGGCGGACGGGCGGATCGATATGCGTTTCGCTGCCAACGCCCAGGTGGACGGGCAGAAGCTCTTCAAGGCGCTGACCGGGTTTGACAAGCGGCTGACGCTCAACGCCGCGCCGCCGGTGACGCTGACGCTGAAAGACACGACGCTCAACCGCGAAGATCTGCTGATGCTCTGCGTGAAGGTGATGGAGCGCCTGCTGGCTCGAATGGATCTGGAGGCGGCGTAACGCCTTCCGTCAGCTTCGCTGACACCTCCCTCTGAGAGGAAGGCTTGGTCCTCGCGATATCTTAACTTGTATTCAAAGGCTCCTTCCATGAAGGAGCTGGCGCGCGCTGTTTGCCGCAGGCCGAGGAGACGGCGAGGGAGAATGGCGTTCGCTTTATGAGGCCGGACTGCGCGACAGATAATCAGGCGCTGAACGAGTATGATGCGTCGATGACCCAAATTTTCAAAATAGGCTTGCAATTTGCGCCTAAATCGGGTACAATAAGCGGGTAGAATGTGATGACGGATGGAACTCATGCAATGCGAGGGTGTGAACCTTGTCAGGGCCGGAAGGCAGCAGCAATAAGCATTGTATCGTGTGTGCCGTGGGAATTTTCTGCCCCGAGCATTCTACGATTGCGCATGGACAGCGCCGACGAAAGTCGGCGCTTTTTTTTACATTTTTTTTATCTAACCGCAGAAGGACGGAGGATCTAAAGAGAATTACATGCGAGTTACATTAAAAAGTTACATACATATCATATGTGCGTTACGAAAGCGCGAAAAATATCGAAAATCCGAACGCTTTCAAAATTTAGGGGGGGTAAAGCGCGAAAAAGGTTGAAATGTAGGATAATCGGGCATATAATGAAATGGAATCGTTAGGCAATACAGGCAGAAAGATGGAAACAAAGGATGGCGAATATGCGGAAGCAAAGGTTACATGCAATCATTTTGTTTGTCCTGTTCATGATGCTCTGCGCCTGTGCGGCGGCGGAAGGACGCGTGGTGCGCGTGGCTTTTCTGGAACAGGAGGGCATGAGCTTCATCGGCCATACGGGCAAAATCACGGGGTATAATTTTGATTATCTCGAAAAGATTTCGGAATATACGGGCTGGCAGATTGAGTATGTGACATATCCCACGGCGGATTACAACGAGGTCGTCGGGCAGGCAATCGAGGATTTGCGGGCGGGCAGGGTGGATCTGTTCGGCCCGATGCTCAAGACTTCGCAGTCGCAGGACGCGTTTGAATTTCCGGAAAACAGCTACGGCACGGCGTATACCACGCTGTGCGCGCCGACGACGAGCCGCCTGCGCGAGACGAACATCCAGAGCGTGAAGCCGCTGCGCGTCGGCCTGTGGCAGCAGGCGGCGACCCGAAACAACGAGGTCGTCCATTATCTGGAAGCGGAAAGCATCGAGTATGAGCTTGTGTTTTACAGCAGCGCGGCGGAACAGGAGCAGGCGCTGATGAACGGCGAGGTGGATGTGATTTCCGGCCTGTCGCTTTCGCCGATTGCCAACACGCGCATCGTGGAGCAGTTTGCCGCGCGGCCGTATTATTTCGCCGCGACGAAGGGCGATACGGAATTGATCAAGGAGCTGGACGAGACGATCGCGCGCATCGATCTGGTGCAGCCCCAGCTTCAGGAAAAGCTCTACAACAAGTATTTCAAGCGGACGGAAGACGCCTATCCGATCACGGAGGAGCAGAAAAAGAACGTCGCCGCGATGAAGACGCTCAAAGTGCTCTGCGTGAAGGACGACGCACCGTATGTCTACGAGGAAAACGGCGAAGCGAAAGGCATGCTGGTTTCTATTCTCGACGACTTTGCCGAGCAGATGGGCATCAGAACCGAATACGCTTTCTGTGAGCGAAACGACGAGGAAGAACTGCTCGTCGCGCGGAAAAAATACGATATTGTGGCGGGACTGCCGTTTACGGCGGCGCTGTGCGCGAAGCTGGGCATTGTGCGCAGTGAGACGATTCTGGATTCCACGCTGGCCTATGCCCAAAATCCGATGGAAGAAAAGCGGGATACCGTGGCGACAGTGCGCGACGTGGAGGAACAGCTCGATCTGACCGGATTTAAGACCGTCGATTTTTACGACACGGCGATGGAATGCGTGCAGGCGGTGAAGGACGGTAAGGCGGACGTCGCCATCGGCGACCGTTCCTCGCTGAACTATTACATCTATGCCACAAACAGCGCGCTGACGATGAGCGCCATTTCCGGCGATGAGCAGAAAATCTGCGTGGCGATTTCGCGGGAATGCAGCGATGCGTTTTTCGAGACGTTCAATTACTACGTATACAGCCTGTCCAATCAGGATAAGACGCGGTACCTGAGCGAAGCGAACATGCAGAGCAGCGCGACAGCGCTCAGGCACTATGTCAGCGAGCACCCCGATCAGGCGGCGGGCGTCATCGCGGCTGCGACGCTGCTGCTGGTTTCGGCGATGTTCGCGCTGATTTATGCGCGGCAGATGGACCGCAAGAACGCCCAGCTGCGTGTGGCCAACGAGGCGAAAAACAATTTCCTGACCCGCATGGGGCACGACATCCGCACGCCGATGAACGGCATTCTGGGCATGATCGACCTGGCAGACAAACTGCCGGAGACGACTGAAACCATTCGGGATTATCACAAAAAGATCCGCGCGGCGACGGAAGAGCTGCTCAGCCTGGTCGGCGACGCGCTGGATATGAGCAAGCTTGAATCCAAAGAGGCGGCGTTTGAGCGGGAATCCGTTTCCCTGCGCGAGCTGCTGGAGGACTGCCGGGACAGGATGGAGCCGCGCGCCGCGCAGAGCGGCATTCTGTTCACGGCGGTGGGGCTGACCGATTTTGATCCGCCGCGCGTGATTGCCAGCCCGCGATACATGAACCGGATTCTTTCCAACGTGATTGGAAACGCCATCAAATACAACAAGCCCGGCGGCGCGGTCGGCTTGGCCGCGAAGATCGTCGATCAGACGGCGGACAAGGTGATCTGCGAATTCTGCGTAACGGACACGGGCCTCGGACTGACCATCGTCAAAAAGATCATCGATCAGGCGGGCGGCGACATCGAGGTCAACAGCAAGCTCGGCACGGGCACGACCGTGAAATGGACGCTGCCGTTTGAAATAGACAAGGCCTGTCAATCCGGCGAGGGGGACGAGTTCGATCTGACGGACATGCGTATTCTGGCGGCAGAGGACAACGAGCTGAACGCCGAAATCCTCCACCAGATGCTGGAAGAGGCCGGGGTGCGCACGACGATGGTCGCCAACGGCAAAGAAGCTGTGAACACGTTTGAATATTCGTCCATCGGCACGTATGATTACATTTTGATGGATATCATGATGCCGGAGATGGACGGATACGAGGCCAGCCGGCAGATCCGTGCGATCAACCGGCCTGACGCGAAGACCGTGCCCATTATCGCGCTGACGGCGAACGCCTTCACTGAGGACGCGCAGCGCGCCGCGGAAGCGGGCATGGACGCGCACATGACGAAGCCGTTTGATTTTGATAAGCTCAAGAAGTGCATGAGCGAAATTAAACAGAGCTGAAGGTCGCCGGCGTGAAGATGAGCGCGGCGACCTGATGCAGAGCCTGAAACATAGACACAGCCCGCGCGGGATCAGAACCTGCGCGGGCTGTGTTTGTATGGAAAAGTTTTGTTACATGCGAATCCAGCCGAAGGCGTTGGCGACGGAGCTGACGAGAATGATTGCCGCGAACAGCGGGCAGAGATAGCGGATCATCAGGTTGAACACGCGTTTGCGGCGGAAGCGCTCCTCACCGTGGCAGACTTCCTGCTCGACGGCTTTCACGCCTGCGACGCGTGAAACCAGCAGGCAGATCGCAATCGCCGCGATGGGCATCATGACCGAGTTGGTCAGAAAATCGAAGAAGTCCAAAAGCTGCATGCCCAGAATCGTGACGTTTGCCAGCGGGCCGTAGCTGAGCGAAGACAGGCTGCCCAGCAGAAGCATCACCACGCTCATCATCAGCGTCGCCTTGTGCCGGCTCCAGCCCAGTTCATCCTGGAAGGTGGAAACGGCGCTCTCCGTCAGCGCAATGGAGCTGGTCATCGCCGCGAATAGCACCAGCATGAAGAACAGAATGCCGACCGCCGAGCCGAGGCCCATGCTGTCAAACACTTTTGGAATGGTGATGAACATCAGCGAAGGCCCGGCTTGCAGCATGTTCGGATCGCCGCCGGAAAAGGCGAAAATCGCGGGAATGATCATCAGACCGGCCATCACGGCGATGGCGGTATCGAAGATTTCCACCGTCTCCGTCGAACCTTCGATGGAGACGCTTTTTTTCATATACGAGCCGAACGTGATCAAAATGCCCATTGCGATGGAGAGCGAATAGAACATCTGCCCCATCGCGGTGACGACGGTCATCCACGAAAAGTTTTCAAAATTCGGCACGAGGAAGTATTTCACGCCTGCCAGCGCGCCCGGACGCGTGACCGAATAGCCCGCAATCAGCACGGAGAGCACGACCAGAATCGGCATCATCAGCTTGGAGACGCGCTCGATGCCGTTGCGCACGCCCGCGTAGATGATCAGCAGCGTGGCCGCCGCAAAGACGATGAAACAAAGCTCCGTAGACAGCCCGCTGGAAATGAACGCGGAGAAATAGCCGTCGCCCGCGAGCGCGTGGCCGTTGCCCAGCAGGTATTCCGCCAGATACTTGATGACCCAGCCGCCGATGACCGAGTAATACGGCACGATGAGCATCGGGATGACGGCGTTGAGCCAGCCGCCCGCCGACAGCCAGCGCGACCTGCCGAAAGATTGGAATGCGCCGACCGGGCTTTTGCCGGTCATGCGGCCAATCGAGGTTTCCGCGACGATCATCGTATAGCCGAAGGTCAGCGCCAGAAGAATATAAATCAACAGAAAAATGCCGCCGCCGTATTTGGCCGCCAGATACGGAAAGCGCCAGATGTTGCCCAGCCCCACGGAGGCCCCGGCTGCGGAGAGCACAAACCCGATTTTGCCGGAAAATGTGCTTCGCGCGTGAGGATGCTTTTTCATGATGTCACACTCTTTCGTTCATATTAAATCCAGTGTAGCACACGGCGGGGAGAAAAGCAACCGGGGAAAGGGATGATAAAAAATGACGAGAAAAAGGAAAAAGATGAAAGTTTTAGATGCAGAAAAGCCGTGGGCCGAACCATTCGACCCACGGCTTTTTCATGTGAAAACGGGAAATTCTGTGAACGCCGCGCGGCGGGGGAAAACGCGCCGCACAGCCGTTCATCGGGCTTTTATTCAGCCATCAGGTTGGTCGCGGCGTTGCGGCCGGTCGTGATGACCTCGGAAATCGCGTTGCCGCCCAGACGGTTGCTGCCGTGGAAGCCGCCGGTGACTTCGCCCGCCGCATAGAGGCCGGGGATCACGGAACCGTCTTCCGCAAGCGCCTGATTCTTCACGTTGACCTTGATGCCGCCCATGGTGTGATGCACGGCCGGCGCACGCTTGCAGGCGTAGAACGGTCCTTCCATCTCAAGCGCAGCGTTATCCGGGAAGACCACGCGGCCGCACTCCGGATCGTTGCTCTCGGCGACATACTTGTTGAAGTTGGTGCAGGTCTCCACAAACGTATCGACCGGGCAGCCGATCTTCTCGGCCAGCTCTTCGAGGGTATCCGCCTGGACGACCGCGCCGGAAGCGATCAGGTCGGTGAGGTAGAGGTGATAGTTGTTCTTGTAGTCGCTGTCCATGCGGCTGTTCTGGAAGGTGGAAATGACGTAGCAGTAGGAGCCGGTCTGTTCCAGAATCGCCTTGGCGAGCACGTCGCGGCGGGAGGACTCGTTGACAAAGCGCTTGCCCTCCTGATTGACGTACATATTCGTGCCTTCGCCGATGATGTTGCTGGTGCTGCCGGTCACAGGATCGGCCAGCGGGAGAAGCTGAATCTGGCCCATGCCGATCAGCGCGGCGCCGATTTCCTTCGCCATGACGATGCCGTCGCCGGTGATCGTCGGGGCGTTGGTGGTCGGGACGGCCTCGGTCAGGTTGCCCCAGATTTCGTCGTATTCCTGACGCATTTCGACGTTCGCGCTGAAACCGCCGCTGGCGATGATGACGCCCTTGTTCGCGCTGACGGTGTAAGGCGTTCCGTCCACAGTGGAAACGCCGGTCACGCCGACCACGCGGCCCGCGTCATCCTTCACCAGATGCTCGGCGCGGCACTCGAAGACGGTGGTCACGTCCAGTTTTTCGTTCTGGATGGCGTCGCTGATGACGTGGATGAAGCCCTGACCGCTGGCATAGGTATCGGAGGCTTTGCAGCGCATCCAGATCGAGCCGACGATGGCGACGGTTTTCTTTTTCCACGTGAAGCCATGGTCGCTCAGCCAGTTCATGGAATCGACATCGCCGTAGCACATCATCTCGATCAGCTCGCTGTCGCCGAGATAATCGCCGCCGTCATAGGTCTGGATCATGTGCAGTTCGGGGGAGTCGAACAGATACTCGTGACCCGCGGCCAGGTGCTCGGCATACTGCTCTTTCACCTTGGCCTGCCAGGAAGCCATGCGCTCGTCCTTCGGCTCAAGGGAGATGTAACGCTCGATCTCCTCTTTCTGGCCGTCAGTCAGAGACGCATACTGGAGATAATCCGGGTGAGCCGCCTGATAGTAGCCGCCCGAGAGGATGGTGTTGCCGCCGTAGGCCGCGCCCTTTTCCAGAATGATGACGGAAGCGCCTTCCTCAGCAGCCGTCAGCGCCGCGGCAAGGCCCGCGCCGCCGCCGCCGACAACCACAACGTCGGCGGAGAGTTTGACTTCTTCGCCCGCAACCTTTTCAACCGGGACGGCCTTGAGCGCGTCCACGTCGCCGCCGGCCTGCTTCACAGCGTCGGCCACGGCTTCAAGGATGCCGTTGGAGGTGAAGGTCGCCGAAGTCGCGACGTCCACGCCCAGGGACTGATACTTCACGATTTCCGCGGGGATCTTTTCGACAGCCGCGTCGCAGACGCCGGGTGTGTCGTTGCAGGAAACCACTTCGATGCCGGTGATCGTGTCCGCATCAAAGGTGACGGCTACCTCGATCTTGTCGAGCATGCCGGTGCCGGTTCCCGTGTATGTGCCTGTCGTGTAGGCCAGCGCCGGAACGGCGGAGACCAGCATCATCAGACAGAGCAGCCAAGTCAGCAGTTTCTTCATGTTGTTTCCCTCCGTAAACAAGATTGTGAAGGATATAACCTTCTCTGCCTATTTTATACACCTTCAACCGGGTTGAATGTCAAACAAAAAACAAAAAAGCGGAAAAATCCGCTTTTTCGTTAAATGAGATGCAAAAGGCGCTCAGCGCATGGGCCGGACGGGCAGCCAGACCTCGTAAAACCGTTCATAATCCGGCTCTTTTCGCTTGGTGGTGACCACCATGCGCGTAAACGCGTCCGCCGTGGGGACGAGCCGGTTTTCGCGAGCGAAGTCCAGAAGCGGGGTGAGCATATGAATCGGAACGGAATCTTCCCCAACCACCTTGAGGATGGTGTGAACGGCGGGCGAAGCGGGAAAGCACTCGACCAGCTCGTCCATGCACACGCCGCAGTAGCGCGCATCCTCTTCCAAAATGCCGTAGCCGCAGAAATAATCCTGCTCGGCGCGCTGAATGGATTCCAGCGGAAATTTCAGGCTGACGAAGGAAAAAGGCGCAAAGGACGCCCACAGCGCCAGCAGATCTTCCCGCGCGTCGCCGGAAAGCAGCTCGTCGTTGTGGCGATAATCCACACGGAACATGCCGGGGTGCTGCACGACGGAGAGACGGTTGATCTCGCGTTCGCAGGTGGACATGACTTCGTTCAGGTCGTTCAGGCGGTTGAGCATGCGAAGGTTGTAATCGGTCTGTTTTTTGAGCCATTTTTCCTGCTTGACGAGCAGCGCGTGCGTTTCGGCCACGCTGTTGCAGTTGATGGCGTCGGCGGCCTCTGACAGGGAAAGGCCGAAGCAGGAATAGGAACGGCAGCGCAGCAGCGTGCCGATATCCAGAACGTGGAAGGTGCGGTAGCCGTTTTCGTTTTTCTGCGGATGGACGATGCCTTTGCGTTCGTAGGTGCGGATGGTTTCGGTGGACAGCTCCAGAAGCTTTGAAATTCGGCCGATTGGGTAGCGCATAGGTGTTCTCCTTCTGAAAGGCGGGGCAGGTTCCGCTTGCGTTTCGGCCAAAGCCCGGCACAGCGGTCAGACTGCGTGTTTTTCAGCTGCAAAATGGGAAAAAAATTTGGTTTCATTTTAGTTATTTTTAGGTGATTTGTCAAGGCGGGAAAGACGAAAAAAGGTCGTCAGGCTTTAAACCTGACGACCTTTGGAAGGGGACGAAATTACTTGCTCGCCGCGGAGGCATTCGCGCCCGCGAGACGGCCGCTGGTCAGGGCGAAGCCCAGGCCGGTGCCTTCGATGTTGACGTAAGCCGCAACGCTCATGCCGGAAACGTTGTTGCCGGTGGCGTACAGGCCGGAAATCGGGGTGTTGGTGCTGTCCACAACCTGGAGCAGCTCATTGGTGTTCACGCCGCCCAGCGCGCCGAGCACCGCGTTATAGCCCTTGGTGACATAGAACGGGCCTTCCTCAACCGTCCAGAGGAGATCCTCGGCAGACTTGAAGAACTGGTCGTCCTTGCCGGCCTTGACATAGCCGTTGTAGGTGTCGATGGTGTTCTGGAGATCCTCGACGGAGCAGCCGATGAACGCGGCGGCCTCTTCGATGGTGTTGGCCACGATGCCGTCGCCGGTAGCGGTCAGGGTCTCGAAGTCGCGCAGGAACGCGTCCTTATCGATCGGGGCATGGTAGATGGTGCGCTCGCCGTCCTCGCCGATGATGCCGTTCTGATCCCAGTAGTGAATCCAGGAGCCGGTGTTCTCATAGGAAGCGTCCGCCCAGCGATCCACGGTCGCCTGATCGACGATGGTGTAGGCATAGCCGCCCTGCGCCAGCACGGCGGAGGAATACTCGACGGTATCCTTGAGCAGGTCTTCGTTCATGAAGCGCTTGCCCTGATTGTTGACCCACAGGCACGGGGTATTCATGGTCAGCTCGGTGGCCACTTCCAGATCGCGGCTCTTCGGGCCGACGCCGTGGTTCATGGTCAGCAGCTCGCCCTTGGCCGCGCCGACGGCATACATCATTTCCAGACCGCTGCCGTCGCAGCCGCCCATGATAGAAACGTTGTCATACGCCGTGCCGAGCGCCTCGCGCATCATGCTCTCGTTGCCCGCGAAGGAGCCGGTGGAGACGATGACGGCCTTGGCGTTGACGGTCAGCTGGCTGCCGTCTTCCCTGGTGCACACAGCGCCGACGACCGCGCCCGCCTCATCGGTGAGCAGCTGGGTGGCGGTGGTGTTCCAGCGGATATCCACGCCGTTCTTATCCAGATACTCCTGGAAGTGGACGAACGGCTGGGTGTTGTTCCAGCGGTGATAGATGATGGTCTCGTCGAAGTGCGCAACCTGCTGAGCGGTCTTGCTCAGGTAGACGTTGATGTCGTGGTCGAGCAGGTACTGAACGGTGTTCTTCGCCTCGCCCACGAAGGTGCGGATCAGCGCGGCGTTGCCCAGCTCGTTGCTCTGCTCCATGTACTTGTTGAACCAGTATTCCTCGTCGGAACCGAGGTCGTCGCCATAGCGCTCCTGCTGAAGCGTGGTGCCGATGGCGAACATGCCCTGCGCGGCGTTGCCCATGCCGCCCAGAGTCGTGGAGGATTCCACGCCGATGACCTTCGCGCCGTTCTCAGCGGCGGAAAGCGCGGCGGTGGTGCCGGAAGCGCCCATGCCGATGACCAGCACGTCGCAGTCGGCGACTTCGTCCTCACCCTTGACGACTTCGGCCTTCTCAAAGGTCAGGCCCGCCTGCGCAAGCGCGGCGGCCGCGGCTTCGATGACGGCGTTGGAAGTCAGGGTCGCGCCGGAGACGGTATCGACATACGGCGTCTGATTCGCGACGATCGCTTCGCAGAGCTGCGGCATGGCCGCGCCGCCCAGCGCGGGCGTCTCGCTGATGCCGGCAGCCTCAGCCGCGGCGATCTTGCCGTCTTCAACGGTAACAGTGACCGTCACGTCGCCGCCAAAGCCCTTGGCGGAGGCGGAGTAGGTCTCGGCGCTGGCCATCGCCGCGCCAAAGATCATGGCGGAAGCGAGCACGGCGCTGAGCGCAGTCTTCATGTTCTTCATGAAAAAATACCCCTTTTTCTTTTTTGCGACAGGGGAGAGGAGGTCTTCCCTGCGTTTGTGAATAGATTATCACGACGCATTTGGAAAGAAAAGGGATTTTGCGCGGTTGGTCGTTTTTCGTGTCTAATTGGCACGTCAAGCCGCTTTAGCTCCCGGCGGCGGGAAGCAGCACATTGACGACAAACAGACGGTTTTCGTCGGAAAGCGTCATTTCGCCGCCCAGATGGTGGACGCAGTCGCGCACGCTGCGCAGACCGTAACCGTGCGCGTTGGCATCCGCTTTGGTGGTGGAAAAGCCGCCGCCCGCGTGGCGGCGTTCGCCCTGATAGCGGTTTTCCGTGCGGATGACGAGCAGATTGCCGCGCAGATTGGTGCGCAGGGTGACGGTTTTATCCTCTCCATCCGGCAGGGCGGACACGGCTTCGATGGCGTTGTCGAGCAGGTTGCCGTAGAGCGTGCACAAATCCGGGCCGGACAGGGCGCAGAGCGCGCCGATGGCTTCCTGCGAAATACAGGGAATGAGCGACGCGCCGACGCGGCTGCACTCGTCCATTTTCTGCGCCAGCAGCACGTCCAGCACCGGACAGCCGGAAATTTTTCGCACGGCGACGGGCGCAAAGCGGTGCGTCAGCGCGGCGATGTAATCCGCCGCCTCCTTTGAGCCGCCCATCGCCGCCAGCGTGGCGAGATGGTTGCGCATGTCGTGGCTGAGCTTGTTGATGTTGTCGATCTGCTGCTGGTGCTGTGCCATCTGCGCTTCCAGCCGCTCAAGGGTCATGTGCTCGTGTTCGGCGCGGCGCTCCCGATCGATGCCCGCCACCAGCCGGTTGGAGAGCAGGGAGACGGCGACAGCCAGCAGGCACACCAGAAAGCACAGCGCGCTCATTGCGCCGGAATAGCTCACGTCGCCGATCATGAACGAGCGGTATTGCAGGCTTTTGACATACAGATACGGCACGGCGGGCAGGAAAATGAGCGCGGCCATCGTGCGGTTCATCCGCCTGTCGTGCGGCGCGCAGGCCGTTTGGCGGAGCGCCAGACAGCAGAGGGCTTGCAGCGCCATCAGCGGAAGGGTGAGCATCAGCTGATCCAGTGCGCTGCTTTCCATGCGGAAGGATTTGAGAAACGGGAGTATGTCCCACAGCAGGGACTTGCACATATCCAGCGACAGGTGAAACACCAGCGAACTGTTGAGCATCTGCGTCAGCGGCAGGTCATACAGCGTGAAACCCGTCAACGCCACGGCGGCAAAGTGCAGCAGGATGTTGAGCACCATACCCGGCAGGCTCTGGCCGACGCGGAGCGCGGCGAACGCAAACGCCATCGCGACGCAGAAAAGCAGGCGAAGCGCGCGGCGGGACGGCGTGTCACATCGGCGGGCGAGCCCCTGATGCGCGTAGGGACGCAGAAAGAGAAGCAGCGCCGCAAGCTCCAACGCGCCGTAGAGCAGGGCGACCGCAAGAACGGGCAGAGTCATAGCTGTTCCCCCATAAAGCTGGTCAGCGCCTTGAGAAAGTCGCGCTTTTTGTGGCGGCTGACGGGCAGAATATCGCCGCCGATCGTTACGTCGCACCCGCTGATGCGATCCACATGGGCGAGAGAGACGAGGCAGGCGTTATGAATGCGGAAGAACGCGTTTTCCGGCAGATGGCTTTCCAGCGCCGAGAGCGTCATGCGCAGATCGAGCGTTTCACAGACCGTGTGCAGGCGGACTTTGCGCCCGTAGGTTTCGGCGTAGAGAATGTCGCGCACGGGGACAACGGCGGTCGTGTCCTGCGTGTGCAGCGTCAGCGCGGCGGGCGCGGCCGGGCCGAGACGGCGCAGCGCTTTATCCAGCAGGTCATCCAGCCGATTTTCCGTGATCGGCTTGACCAGAAAATCCAGCGCGGCGACGGCATATCCGTCCAGCGCGCGGGCGACCAGATTGGTACAGAAGACGATGAGCACGCGCTCGTCCCGCTCGCGGATGCGGTGCGCCGCGTCCATGCCGCTCAGGCCGGGCATGTCGATATCCAGAAGGAGCAGATCGACGCCCGGCGCATAGGCGTCCACAAGCGCCTGTCCGTCTTCAAACGCGCGCAGTTCGCATGCCACGCCGCGCGCGGCGCAGACCTGCCGCAAAAGCGCGGCCAGATGTTCCCGCTGAGGCGCTTCGTCCTCCGCCAGCCAGATTTGCATGCGCGCCGCCTCCCCATCCGTTTAAACTGCGATTATCGTATCATATTACAGCGCGAAAATCCACTGTAAACCGCTTTTTCCCGCGAAAGCCGCTTTTCAAGCCCTGTGCGATGCGGTATAATGAATCGAAAATCGACGCGCCGGACGATGGCCGATCCGGGCGCGCGGAGAAAACGAAAGGCGCAAAGCTTTTACAACCAGGAGTCTGAACATGACGGAAACGGAACTGAAAGAGACGATTGCCCGGATCGCTTCGCCGGATGAAGCGGCGCGGGCGGCGGCGCACGCGCATTGGGCGAAGCTGGCCAAGCCGCTCGGCGGCCTTGGGCGGCTGGAAACGATGATCGAGGACGCGGCGGCGCTGACCGGGCGGGAAGACATCGTCGTGAGTCGGCGCGCGGTGTTTGTGCTCTGCGCGGATAACGGCGTGGTGGCGCAGGGCGTGAGCCAGACGGATCAAAGCGTGACGCGCGCCGTGGCGGAAAACCTCGCGCGGCACACCACGAGCGTCTGCCGGATGGCGGAGACGGCGCACTGCGACGTTGTGCCCGTGGATATCGGCATGGCGGGGGAGAAGGTGCGCGGCGTGCTGGACAGGCGCATTGCAGACGGCACGGCGGATTTCACGCAGGGGCCCGCGATGACGCGCGCGCAGACAATCGGCGCGATTGAGGGCGGCATGCGGCTCGTCAGGGATTGGAAAGCGAAGGGTTATACCCTGCTGGCGACGGGCGAAATGGGCATCGGCAATACGACGACGTCCAGCGCCGTGGCGGCGGCGCTTTTGGGTCAGCCCGTGGAGCGCATGACCGGGCGCGGCGCAGGCCTTTCCGACGCGGGGCTGGCGCGCAAAATCGACGCCATCCGGCGCGGCATAGCGGTCAATCGGCCGAAGGCCGACGATCCGCTGGATGTTTTGGCCAAGCTGGGCGGGCTGGATATCGCCGGACTCTGCGGCATGTTTCTGGGCGGCGCGATCCATGGCATTCCGATTGTGATGGATGGCTTTATCAGCGGCGTGGCGGCGCTGTGCGCGGCACGCCTGTGCCCGAACGCGGGCAAGGCGGCGTTTGCCAGCCACGCGTCCTCCGAACCGGCGGCGCGGCTTGTGCTGGAGGCGCTGGGCAAACAGCCGCTCATCACGGCGGACATGCACCTGGGCGAGGGGACGGGCGCGGTCGCGTCCATTCCGCTGTGGGATATGGCGCTGGCCGTCTATCAAAACTGCTATTCGTTTGCGGAGGGCGGCATCGAGCCGTATACCCCGCAATGCTGACGCTGGTTGTCGGCGGTTCGGCCAGCGGCAAGAGCGCGTTTGCAGAGCGGCTCGCCGTGCAAAGCGGCCTGCCGCGCTTTTACGTGGCGACCATGCGTGTCTGGGACGCGGAGAGCGAGAAGCGCGTGGCGCGCCATCGGGCCATGCGGCGGGAAAAGCGGTTTGAAACGCTGGAATGCCCGCTGCATCTGGAAAAACTGGACATGCCGGCGCGCGGAACGGCGCTGCTGGAGGACATGGGCAACCTGGCCGCCAACGAGTTGTATGACGCAGACGGCGCGAAGGCGGATGCGGTTTCGGCGATTCTGCGCGGCGCGGACAGGCTGCGTGCCCAATGCGCGCATCTGATTATCGTGTCGAACGAGGTGTTTCGCGGCGGGGCGGATTATGCGGGCGATACGGACGCGTATTTGCTGGCGCTGGCGCAGATCAACAACGCGCTGGCGGCGCGGGCGGAGAACGTCTGCCGCGTTGTCTGCGGCATACCCAAATGGGTGAAGGGAGGAAACGGGCTTGGTCGTGCTTGAAACCGTCTGCGTGGCGTTTGCGATGTTTTCCGCGCTGCCCGTGCCGCATGTAGACTGGAACGAACGGAACATGCGCTATGCGATGGCGGCGTTTCCGCTCGTCGGCGCGGTCATCGGCGCGCTGTGGTGCGTCTGCGGCCTGCTCCCCCTGCCGGATATGCTGAAGGCGGCGGGCTTCTGCCTGATTCCCGTCGCGGCGACGGGCGGCATTCATCTGGACGGTTTTGCGGATACGTCCGACGCGCTTTCCAGCTATGGCGACAGGGAAAAGAAGCTGGCGATTCTCAAAGACCCGCACTGCGGCGCGTTCGCGGTGATCCGCCTGTGCGGCTATTTCGTGCTGTATTTCGCGCTCTGCGCCTGTCTGCGCTTTACGCCGCGCGTGGGCGCGGTCTGGACGCTGGCGCTCGTGCTGGAACGCGCCTTATCCGGCTATGCGGTTGCGACGTTCCCGATGGCGAAGAACACGGGGCTGGCGCACACGTTCGCCACGGCGGCGGATAAGCGGCGCGTGCAGATCGTCCTGCTGGCGGTGAGCGTCTGCGTCGGCGCGGGCATGGCGCTGCTGGGCGGCGGGCTGCTTGCGCTGGCGGCGCTGGCTGTCCTTTGGCGGTATCGCGCCGTGGCGGCGAAGCAGTTCGGCGGCATTACGGGCGATCTGGCGGGCTGGTTTTTGCAGCGCGCAGAGCTTGTCATGCTGGCGGCACTGCTGATTTCGGAGGGGTGGATCGGGTGATTTTCATCACAGGGCCGCTGTACAGCGGCAAGCGGACGTTCGCCGGAAAACTCGGCGGGCGGCAGATTTTCGACGTGCAGAATCTCGCGGCTCAGGCCGACGATTTGGAGTGGCTGGCGGACGAGCTGGCGGCGGATTACGACGTGACGGCGGCGACGGAAATCGGCGGCGGCATTGTGCCGATGGACGCGGGCGAGCGGCGCGCGCGGGAGGCGGCCGGGCGGCTGGCCTGCCTGCTGGCGGCGCGCGCGGACACGGTGATCGAGATGTTTTGCGGCATTCCGACCGTGCTCAAGGGGGACATGCCATGCTGATTGTGCTGCTCCGTCACGGCCAGACGGCGTATAACGAGCAGCGCCGCTATCAGGGCGCGGCGGATGTGCCGCTCTCGCCAGCGGGAAGAGCCGCGCTGAAAAAGGCCGATTTTGAGACGGAAACTGTCTATGTCACCCCGCTGTGCCGAACGGCGCAGACGGCGCGGATTCTCTTTCCGCATGCGCGGCAGATCGTCGTTCCGGCTTTGCGGGAGATGGATTTCGGCGTTTTTGAGGGGCGCACCTATGACGAAATGAAGGACGACGCGGCTTATTGCGCGTGGCTGGATTCCGGGTGCGAAAGCGCCTGCCCGAATGGGGAAAGCAAGGCGGTTTTCTGCAAGCGGGTCTGCCGCGCGTTTGAAAAGCTGGCGGACGAGGCGCTTGCGCGCGGAGACGAGCGGCTGGTCATCGTCGCGCACGGCGGCACGCAGATGGCGGCGCTGAGCCGCTTTGCCGAGCCGCATCGGGACTATTACAGCTGGAATGCGCCGCCTGCGGGCGGCTTTGTGTTGAGCGCCGACGAATGGCGCGCGCGGCGGGCGCTGCGCGTGATAAAGACCGTTGGCTATGCGGAGGAACGGACATGAACATTCTGTATGCGATGCTGGGCGGCTTTGCGCTGGACTGGCTTTTTGGCGACCCGGCGTGGCTGACGCATCCCGTGGTCATCATGGGTAAAGCCATCAGCGCGCTGGAACGGGCTTTGCGCGCGCGCCTGCCGAAAACGCCAAGGGGCGAACGGTTGGGCGGGCTGACGCTGGCGATTGTGCTTCCGGTCGGCACGCTGCTGCTGACGGGCGGCGTCTGCCGGGTGCTGGGCGCGGTTCATCCGCTGCTTGGCTTTGCGGTCGAGCTGCTCTGGTGCGCGCAGGCGCTGGCGGCGACCGGGCTCGCCCAGGAGAGCACGAACGTCTACCGCCAGCTGGAAAAGGACGACCTGCCCGCGGCGAGAAAGGCGGTCAGCCGCATTGTCGGCCGGGACACGGAGAAGCTGACGCGCGAGGGCGTGACGAAAGCGGCGGTGGAGACGGTCGCCGAAAACGCGAGCGACGGCGTGATCGCGCCGCTGTTTTACATGATGCTCGGCGGCGCGCCGTTGGCGCTGACCTATAAGGCCGTCAACACGATGGACAGCATGGTGGGCTACAAAAACGAGAAATACCTGAATTTCGGGCGCGCGGCGGCCAAACTGGACGACGCGGCGAACTACCTGCCCAGCCGGATTGCGGCGCTCTTGTGGATTGCCGCGGCGGCGCTGACGGGAAACGACGCGAAAGGCGCGTGGCGCATCTGGCGGCGCGACCGGCGCAACCACGCCAGCCCGAACAGCGCGCAGACGGAAAGCGCCTGCGCCGGGGCGCTGGGCGTTCAGCTGGCCGGGCCGGCGACCTATTTCGGCGAATACTACGACAAGCCGACCATCGGCGACGCGGCGCGCGCGATCGAGCCGAAGGACATTCTGCGGGCCAACCGGATGATGCGCGTCGCCAGCGTGCTGGGGCTGATTGCCGCGACGGGGATCAGACTGATGATAGGAGTTTGACAGATGAAACTGGTACATGGCGGCGACACAGTCGGCTATCGGGAACGATACGGACATGACGCTTTGGATTTTTCGGCGAACGTCAGCCCGCTGGGTGTGCCGGAAGCGGTGGCGCGCGCCATCGGCGAGGCGGCGTTTCAGGCGGATCAATACCCCGATCCGCTCTGCCGCGCACTGACTGCGGCGCTGAGCCAGACGGAGGCTGTGCCCAAAGCGTGGATTCTCTGCGGAAACGGCGCGGCGGATTTGATTTTCCGGCTGGCTCTGGCGGAAAAGCCCAAGCATGCGCTGGTTCTCGCGCCGACGTTCGCCGAATACGCGGCGGCGCTGGAAACGGTCGATTGCGAGATTCATCGGCATATGCTGCGTGAAGAAAACGATTTTGCGCTGACGGACGACGTTTTGAATGCGATTGAGCCGCCCATCGACAGGGTGTTTCTCTGCCAGCCGAACAACCCGACGGGTCAGGCCGCGGACAGGACGCTCATGCGGCGGATTCTGGCAAAGTGCGAGGCCGTCGGCGCGCGGCTGGCAGTGGACGAGTGCTTCCTCGACTTTCTGCCGGATGGCGAAGCATGGACGATGAAGCCGGAGCTGGCGGCGCACCCCGGTCTGTTTATTTTAAAGGCGTTTACAAAGCTCTACGGCATGGCGGGCGTTCGGCTGGGCTACGGTCTCTGCGCAGACGAGGATTTGCTTGCGCGAATGCGGCGCGCGGGTCAGCCGTGGGCCGTTTCGTCTTTGGCGCAGACGGCGGGACTGGCGGCGCTTGGGCAGACGGAATATGTCGCGCAGGTCCGGACGCTGATAGAGACGGAGAGGCCGTATCTGCTGGAGGGGCTGCGGGCGCTGGGGCTGCGCGTGATCGAAGGCAGGGCCAACTATCTGCTCTTCCGGGCGGATGAAACGCTGGGAGAGCGGTTGGAAAAACTCGGCGTGGTCGTTCGGAGCTGCGGCAACTATCCGGGGCTGGACGACAGCTGGTACAGGACGGCGGTGCGCACGCGGCGAGAAAACGACGCGCTTCTGGCGGCGCTGCGGGAGGCGATGGCATGAGCAGAGCGAAGCGGATCATGGTGCAGGGGACGATGAGCGGCGCGGGCAAGAGCTTGCTCTGTGCGGCGCTGTGCCGCATTTTTGCGCAGGACGGATACCGTGTCGCGCCGTTCAAGAGCCAGAACATGGCGCTCAACAGTTTTGTCACCCGCGACGGGCTGGAAATGGGGCGCGCACAGGTCGTGCAGGCTCAGGCGGCGGGCATCGAGCCAGACGTGCGCATGAACCCGATTCTGCTCAAGCCGAGCAGCGACACGGGCAGTCAGGTGATCGTGGGCGGCGAGGTGCGCGGGCAGATGAGCGCGGCAGACTATTTCAAGATGAAGCGGCAGCTCATTCCCGATATTCTCGCCGCGTTCAACAGCCTGAGCGAGGATGTGGACATCGTCGTCATCGAGGGCGCGGGCAGTCCGGCGGAAATCAACCTCAAGGCGGACGACATCGTCAACATGGGGCTGGCAAAGCTGGTGGACGCGCCGGTGCTGCTGGCGGGCGACATCGACCGGGGCGGCGTGTTCGCCCAGCTTTACGGCACGGTGGCGCTGCTTGAACAGGAGGAGCGCGCGCGCATTGCGGGGCTGGTTATCAACAAGTTCCGCGGCGACGTGGAGATTCTGCGGCCCGGGCTGGCGATGCTGGAGGAAAAGACGGGCCTGCCCGTTCTGGGCGTTGTGCCGTATCTGCACGTGGAGATCGAGGACGAGGATTCGCTTTCCGAACGGCTGAATGCGAACCGCGCGGTTAAGCCGCTGGATGCGGCGGTCATCCGCCTGCCGCACATCAGCAATTTCACGGATTTCATGCCGCTGGAGCAGCACGAGCTGCTCGGCGTCCGCTATGTGCAGCGGGCGCGGGAGCTGGGGCGGCCCGATCTGGTGATTCTGCCGGGCACGAAAAACACGATGGAGGATTTGCTCTGGCTGCGGCAGAACGGGCTGGAAGCGGCGGCGCTCAAGCTGGCGCACGCGGGCACGCCGATACTCGGCGTATGCGGCGGCTACCAGATGCTGGGGCAGACGCTTGACGATCCGCAGGGCACGGAGAGCGGCAGGCCGATGGCGCTCTCCGGGCTGGGTCTTCTGCCGACGCGGACGGTGTTCGACGCGCAGAAGCGGCGCATGCAGGTGCGCGCGGCCGCACAGGGCGAACTGTTCGGCGGGGCAAGGCTGACGGGTTACGAGATTCACAACGGGCGGACGGAAGTCGGCGGCGCGCCGTTTTGCGTGCTGGAAGATGGAACGCCGGAGGGATGCGTCAACCGGAATGTGTTTGGCACCTATCTGCACGGCTTATTTGACAGCGGCGAGCTGACGGGCGCGCTGGTCAGGATGCTGTGCGCGCGTAAGGGGATTTCGCCGACGCAGACGCAGCTGATGTCGATGGCGGATTATCGGCAGCAGCAGTTTGATTTGCTGGCCGACGGCGTGCGGCAGGCGCTCGACATGGGCGCGGTTTACCGCGCGATAAACACGGCTTGAGGCCGCTCTCGCTTCCGCCAAAGTCTTATACACGCGGAAAACGGATTGCAGTCTTCAGCAAAGAGAAAAAAGGGTCTGTCTCAAAATGATTTTAGAGAATCATTTTGAGACAGCCCTTTTTTTAGCGCATGGAAAACAACGGCCGGTTGGCCGAGCGGGCAGAAGCTTGAAGTTTTACAAGAATTTGGCAGGTATAATGATGGAGCGAGAGCGCAAGCCATCAGACCATTTGTCTATCCATTACAGAAAATTTGCCGAAATTCAAACGAAAATACTTGAATGCTTCCGGCGTTTCGACTATAATAAACAAAGTTATTGCCTAAAAATTCATTTTCGGAGGTCATCTATGGGAAACAATGCCATCGTCGGCCAGAGCGGCGGCCCGACATCCGTCATCAACGCCAGCCTTGCGGGCGTGTTTCAGGCATGCGTCATGCGCGGCGCGAACCGCGTTTACGGCATGCTCAACGGCGTGGAGGGATTGCTGAATGAGCGCGTCACCGATTTGAGCGCGACGCTTGGCTCTTCGCTTGAAATTGAACTGCTCAAGCGCACGCCGTCCTCCTATCTGGGCAGCTGCCGCTACAAACTGCCGGACAGTCTGGAACATCCGGAGGTCTATGAAAAGCTGTTTGCCATTCTCAAAAAGCTGGATATCGGCTATTTCTTCTATATTGGCGGCAACGACAGTATGGATACCATCTGCAAGCTGAGCGATTACGCCAAGCGCGTCGGCAGCGACATCCGCTTCATGGGCGTGCCCAAAACCATTGACAACGACCTCATGCACACCGATCACACGCCCGGCTATGGCTCGGCGGCGAAATACATCGGCGTGGTGATGAAAGAAATCATCCGCGATGCGACGGTGTACGGCACGAATTACGTCACCATCGTGGAGATCATGGGCCGCAACGCCGGATGGCTGACCGCCGCGGCGGCGCTGGCACGCGGCGAAGACTGCGAAGGCGTGAACATGATCTGCCTGCCGGAAGTGCCGTTCCATGTGGAGAACTTCATCGACAAGGTGGAACGCATGCAGCGGGAGAGCAAATCCGTCGTCATCGCCGTGAGCGAGGGTGTCAAGCTGGAAGATGGGCGCTATGTCTGTGAGCTTTCCGACGACGCGCACTTTGTAGATGCTTTCGGCCACAAGAGCCTGACCGGCACGGCGCGCTATCTGGCCAATCAGGTGGCAGGCAAGCTCAAGACCAAGACGCGCTCCATCGAGCTGTCCACGCTCCAGCGCTGCGCGGCGCACGTCTCCAGCCGCACGGACATCACCGAGGCCTATCAGGTCGGCGGCGCGGCGGCAAAGGCGGCGTTTGAAGGGCATACGGGCGAAATGGTTGCGCTCGACCGCATTTCCAACGACCCGTATCAGTGCACGACGCATTTGGTGGACATCCACAAGATCGCCAACTTTGAAAAGAAAGTGCCGTTGGACTGGGTGAACGCCTATCACACGGACATGGGGCCGGAGTTCCTGCAATACGCCCGTCCGCTGATTCAGGCGGAGCTGACCCCGGTGTACATCGACGGCCTGCCGAGGCATATCTTCATGAAGTAAGCGGACTCCTTCAGTCACGGCTTCGCCGTGCCAGCTCCCTCGAAGAGGGAGCCTTTGGTACGATTAAAGCACAAACTCTATCAAACCAGGTAGAGCTTGTGCTTGTTTTTATTTAGGCTCCAATAGCGCAAGAATAATGCCTCCCTCTCAGAGGAAGACGGCTGCCGGAAGGCAGACGGAAGAAGTTATACAGCATATGATTCAAAACGCCGTTTATTTTCTGTTAAAGAAATCAAATCACGTGTCAAAAAATGACAACATCGCTATGAAAGCGGCGCCCGTTCACATAAAATTAAGATATCAGACGGCCGACGGAGAAAAGGCCAAACAAAGGAGGAAATTGTGTTATGCAAACGGGCAAAGCTGGGGGAGGGGGAACGCCCATGAACAAAGGAGGATTTGCATCTGCGTTGGTCAGGCTCAACCACATCACGCACAGAATCGTGCTGTTCATCGCGCAGGCCTCCATTCTGGCGATGGTAGCCATTGTGACGCTGACGGTCATTCTGCGTTATTGTTTCAACACGGGGCTGTCCTGGGCGGAAGAAGTGCCGCGCCTGCTGGTGACGGTATTTGCTTTCATCGCCTGCGCCATCGGCGTGCGCGACCACATGCACGTCGCGGTGAACGCGATCTACAACAAGTTTCCGGTCGGAGGAACGGCGCGCAAGGCGCTTGATAACCTGACGGATATCGTGGTGCTGCTGTGCGGCCTGTTCATGCTCATCAGCGGCGGCGCGCGCACGGCGAAGCTCTTCACCCTGCCGGGCGTATTGCCGATCACGGGCATTTCGACCGCGTGGCAGTATCTGCCGATTCCGGTCGCGGGCTTTGTGATGAGCTTTGATTCCGTTCTCTTTCTGACGGGTATTGTATCCCGCGACGACCTGCTCTATTCCGAGCCGGAAGTGGATTTCACCGATGAAGCGGCCGTTGCCGCCATGACGAAGGAGGCGGAGAAGAAATGACGACCGCGACATTGGCCGGTTTGGTTTTGATCGGCGGATTTGTGCTCTTGCTGCTGCTGCGTGTGCCGATTTCCTTTGCGATGCTGCTCTCAACGCTGGGCAGCGCGATGGTGACGGGCACGAACTTCTCCGTGCTGGTTCGCCAGATGGTGGACGGCGCGAACAACTTTTCGCTGCTCTCGATTCCGTTTTTTATCGTGATGGGTGAATTCATGAGCGCGGGCGGCATATCCGAAAAGATCGTCGATCTGGCGAATCTGGCGGTGGGCCGTTTTCGCGGTGGCCTGGCTTACGTGAACGTGCTGGACTCGATGTTCTTCGGCGGCATTTCCGGTTCGGCCGTGGCGGACGTGTCTTCGCTGGGCACGATCGTCATCCCGATGATGGTGAAACAGGGCTATGACGAGGATTTTTCCGTCGGTCTGACTGTTACCACAGCCTGTCAGGGCGTGCTTATTCCGCCGAGCCACAACATGGTCATCTATGCTTTGGCGGCGGGCGGCGTTTCCATCGGCACACTGTTCATGGCGGGTTTGCTGCCGGGCATAGCGCTGGGCTGTGGCATGATCATCATGTGCATGCTGATGGCCAAGCGCTACAATTTCCCCAAGGGCGAAGGCGTGGCGAAGGGCGAGGGCATCAAGATTCTGCTGCGCGGCATTCTGCCGATGATGACGCTGGTCATCATCATGGTCGGTACGGGCGCGGGCGTGTTCACCGCGACGGAGGCATCGGCCATCGCGTGCGTCTACACGATGTTCCTGTCGATGGTGGTTTTCCGTTCGGTGAAACTGCGCGACGTGGGGCAGATTCTCAAAAACAGCCTCAAGACGCTGGCGATCGTCATGACGCTGCTGGCGACGGCGAAGGCGTTTGCCTACATGATGACCGAACTGCGCATTCCGGCGGCGATTTCCAACGGCCTGCTGAGCATTACGGATAACAGGTATATCTTGCTGCTGATCATCAACGTGATGCTGCTCCTGCTGGGCTGCTTCATGGATATGGCGCCGCTGATTACCATCATGACTCCGATTCTCGTGCCGGTCGTGACCAATCCGGCCATCGGCATGGACCCGGTGCATTTCGGCGTGGTGATGATCTTCAACCTCGCCGTCGGTCTGTGTACACCGCCGGTCGGCAGCGCGCTGTTCGTCGGCTGCGCCATCGGTAAGACGCCGATTGAACGCACGGCAAAGAACATGATGCCGCTGTATCTGACGATGGTGATTGTGCTCATGCTGGTTACCTATATTCCGGATGTTTCGCTGCTGCTTCCGCGTCTGCTGATGGGTTACGGCGCGTAAAGATTTATAAACGGGATTAAACAAAAAGATGAAATATTTCGATTGTTTATTGACAGATTCACCATGACAGCGTTGTAATAAATGCAATGAAACGGAAAAATGAATAAAAAATGGCAAAGCGTACGAATCTATCCGCACGGAACGAAAAATGTGCGGTGGAGAATAAAACAAAATGGAGGATGACCATCATGAAAAAACTGCTTACTCTTGCTGTCGCCACCGCGATGACCCTGTCTGTCGCCGCTGCGAGCGCTACGACGCTCAAACTGAGCGAGGTTCACGCCGAGGGCTACCCGACCACGCTGGCGGATCAGGAATTCGCTCGTCTGATCGAAGAGAGGACCGAAGGCCGCATCAAAGTGGAAGTGTATTCCGGCGGTCAGCTCTACGGCGAAGAAACCGGCGCGATCGAAGCGTTGCAGCTGGGCGACATCGCGTTCGCGCGCGTGTCCGCTTCTCCGGTGGCCAGCTATGTGCCGGCGCTGAACGCGATCCAGATGCCGTATCTGTATAAGAACGCCGACCACATGTGGGCGGTGCTCGACGGCGAAATCGGCCAGGACATGCTGGCGCAGATCGAGTCCTCCGGTTCCGGCCTCGTCGGCCTGTGCTGGTATGACGCCGGCGCGCGCAGCTACTACACCACCAAGCAGGTCTCTTCCGTGGCTGACATGAAGGGCCTCAAGATCCGCATGCAGAATAACGCCATGATGGTTGACATGACCAACGTGCTGGGCGGCACTGGCGTGACCGGCATCGGCCCGAACGAAGTTTACTCTGCCATCAAGCAGGGCACCATCGACGGCGCTGAGAATAACTGGCCGACCTACCAGAACATGGGCGACTACGAGGCCGCGACCTACTACGTGCTCGACGAGCACACCCGCGTGCCGGAAATCCTGCTGGCCTCTGCGGAAGTGCTGAGCGGCCTTGACGCGGCGGATGTGGAAATCATCAAGCAGTGCGCGATCGAGACCGAAGCCTATGAGAAGCAGAAGTGGGCTGAGAAGGAAGAATCCTCCGAGAAGATCGTCCGCGAAGCGGGCTGCACCATCACCGAGCTGACGCCGGAAGCCTACGCCGAGTTCCAGGCTGCGATGACCAATCCGAGCGACGCGCTGGGCGGCAAGAGCCTGTATGAGAAGTACGGCGCGGACTATCAGGACGTCATCGACGCGATCGCTGCTGTCGGCGAAGCCTACTAATCTTTAAAGCCAAAAACGCCGGGGGACGGCCCTTTGGGGGTCGCCCCCTTCTTTTTACAGACGGGTCTTAACGAAAACAAAAGACCGTGTTACGAAAACGAAATGCAAACTTGATAAGTGCCGAACACATGTTAAGATATCGTGCAGACGCGGGGCATGCGCTCGGCCAGACTGAGTCCGGAGGAATCTTCCGCCATCGCTGTGGTCTATACCATGTTCCTCGCGTATGTGGTCTTCCGAGACGCGAAGCTGCGCGACTTCGGCAAGGTGATTAAGAACGCGCTCAAGACGCTGGCGATCGTCATGACGCTGCTGGCGACGGCGAAGGCGTTCGCTTACATGATGACCGAACTGCGCATTCCGGCGATGATTACCGAAGTGCTGCTGAGCGTGACGAGCAACAAATATGTGCTCATGCTCATCATCAACATCCTGCTGCTGCTGCTGGGCTGTTTCATGGATATGGCGCCGCTGATTACCATCATGACCCCGATTCTGCTGCCGGTTGTGACCAATCCGGCCATCGGCATGGATCCGGTTCACTTTGGCGTGGTCATGATCTTCAACCTCGCCGTCGGCCTGTGCACGCCGCCGGTCGGCAGCGCGCTGTTTGTTGGCTGCGCCATCGGTAAGACTCCGATCGAGCGCACCAGCAAGAACATGCTGCCGCTTTACGCCGTGATGGTGACGGTGCTGCTGCTGGTCACCTATATCCCGGAAATCTCCCTTTGGCTGCCGCGTCTGACGGGTTACGCCGGTTAAAAAACGAAAAACACATGAAGCGCCTTTCCTCGAAAAACGGGGAAGGGCGTTTTTGCTGTGACGGTGAAAGAAAAGATTGACAGATAGATTTCAAAAAGCATAAAATGAAAACCCAATGAATCAGCAAGGCCTCACGCTGCAATGAAAGGGAAAACGATGTATGACACGCTTTGAACAGCTTTACGGCATACCGCTGGCCAAACGGAGGCGGATGGAAATCCTCATTGCGCTGATGGCGCTGGAAATCATCTTCGCGTTTTCCTATCTGGGATTTATCATCATCCCGCCCATTTCGATTACGACCATGCATCTGCTGGTGATGATTGCCGCGATGATTTTGGGCACGAGGGAAAGCGTGGCGGTTTCGCTGGTGTTTGCGCTGACCTCGATGTGGCAGGCAGGCGTATCGGGCGTGCAATACAGTGATCTCATCTTTTCGCCAATTCAAAGCGGCGAGCCGCTGAACTCGCTGCTGCTCAATTCCGCCCGATTGATCGGCGGCTTTGCGGCGGGAGAATTGTTTAAGCTGTGCTTCGCCCGAAAGCGGAAGCATGTGTACCTCTGCATTGCGCTGACGACGCTGGCGGCTACATGGATTTTCGGCACGCTGACCTATCTGTTCATGGCGTTGCTGTTCCCCCAAACAGGCGTGACGGTTTCCATGGCGCTGATGGCATGGATAGAGCCAAGCAATCTGGCGGTTTATGTGCTGACGGTGCTGGCGATGATGCTGGTGCATTTTGCGCTGTCGCAAAACGGAGTGAAACGGTACATGACGGCGGTCGCCGGATTGGAGGGACACTTTAAATCGAAGGGCCTGCACGCATATTACGGCATGATCGTCGCGGCGACGGCGCTGTGCGTGACGGTCATGATGCACCTGATCGACCGGCTTAAAATTGTGCTGGGGCAGAAGGGTTATACGGCGGCGTTTGCCATTCGATCCAGGGAATCGCAGATTCTGTTTCAATTCTTCTGCGCGTTCAGCGGCATTTTGCTGCTGCTGTATGTGACGGTACGCTGGATTGGCGAATACCACGCGGCGAAGAGCATTTCGCTTCAAAAGCAGACGGACGCGCTCGAAAAGCTGAAAGCGGAACAGATTCTTAACCGCAAATTGCAGGAACAGAACGCCATGCTGGAGAGCCAGCAGCAGCAGCTTCGCGAGGCGGCGGCCCGCGCAGAGGCGGCGCAGCGGGAAAGCCAGCGGCTGGCGGACGAAGCCCGCGCGGCGAACGCGGCCAAAACGAACTTCCTTGCCCGCGTGACGCATGATATCCGCACGCCGCTCAACGGCATTTTCGGCCTGCTCAAAATCAATGAAATGCACTCGGACGACGTAGAGCTGCTTCGGAGCAATCACGAAAAGATGATGGTTTCGGCCAAACATCTGCTGTCGCTCATCAACGACATGCTGCAAATGAGCAAGCTGGAGGATGGCGAATATGTGCTCTCACGGGAATGGGTGGATTTGAACGAGCTTTTGCGGGACGTTCTGACGATCGTGAGCCAGCGCGCTGCGGAAGTCGGCGTGACGATGACCTATGACCGAAACGCCGACTGGGTGGTGTATCCATATATTTACGCCAGTCCGCTGCATGTGCGTCAGCTTTTCCTGAATATTTATGGCAACTGCATCAAATACAACCATGTCGGCGGCCGCGTGGATACGGTGCTGGACTGCATGGGCGTGGAAAACGGAAAGGTTACCTATCGCTGGACGATCAGCGACACGGGCGTGGGCATGAGCGAGGATTTTTTGCAGCACATCTTCGAGCCGTTCGCGCAGGAAAACAGCGATGCGCGAAGCGTGTATCAGGGGACGGGCCTCGGTATGGCCATCGCCAAAAGCCTTGCGGATAAAATGGGCGGCGATATCCGCGTAACGAGCGAAAAAGGAAAGGGGTCTGTTTTTGTCGTCACGCTTGCCTTTGAAATCGCCGAAGAGAAGCGGAGCGAAGAGACGAGCGCGGCGGCGGATATCGCGGGGCTGCGCCTGCTGCTGGCGGAGGACAATGAGCTGAATGCGGAGATTGCCGAGCGGCTGCTCAGCGACGAAGGCGCGCGCATCGTCATGGTTCGGGATGGACAGAAAGCGGTGGAGACCTTCCGGGATCAACCGCCGGGGACGTTTGACGCCATTTTGATGGATGTGATGATGCCGGTGATGGACGGGCTTTCAGCCACCCGCGCCATCCGCGAGATGGACAGGCCGGACGCGAAGACGATCCCCATTATCGCGATGACGGCCAGCGCGTTTGAAGAGGATGCGCAGCGGTGCATGAAAGCGGGCATGAACGCCCATATTCCCAAGCCGCTGCAAATGGAGAGGGTGCTGACGACGATTGCAAAGTGCTGTCGGCATTGAAAAAAACGGGCGGACGCTGAAAAACGCGTCCGCCTGTTTTCGTATAAAAATTAAAAACAACGCTCAAACGTGCAACTTTTTGGCCGTTTCATCCGTCTAATAGGCAGAGGGACGTTAACGGATGAAGTTGGTGCGCATTTTCGGCTTCTCCATGTCGGGCGGAAGCAGCCCGTTTTCCCGCGCCAGCGCAAAGGCGCGGATCATATACGCCATGTTGCGCCCCAGCATGCGCATGATCTGCATGCCTTCTTCATCCTGACGCACATCCTCCGGCGTGCTGCCGTGCACCATCGGCCAATACTGGCTGGGCGCAATGGGCATGCCGCAGATGGTGAAATACTTGGAAAGCTGGTCGAGCGTGGCGGTCGTGCCCGCGCGGCGCGCGCTGCAAACGGCTGCGCCGACTTTGGCGCGCATCTGGCTGCCGCCCGCATAGAACATGCGATCCAGAAAAGAGGTGATGCTGCCGCCCGCCGCCGCGTAATGCACGGGCGAACCGACGACCAGCCCGTCGCAAGAGCGCATTTTATCCAGCGCGGTATTGACGAGATCGTCGCCGAAGACGCAGCGGCGTTTGCCGCTTCTGGCGCAGCCGCCGCAGCCGATGCAGCCGCGAACCGCCTGATTGCCAATCCACAGAATTTCCGTTTCGATGCCGCTTTCCTCGATCGCGCGGGCGACTTCGCAGAGCGCGGTATGGGTGCAGCCGTGTTGATTGGGGCTGCCGTTGAGCAAAAGAACCTTCATGACGCGTTTCCTCCCTGAGGATGTTTTGCTTTGATTATACTGCGGCGAAGCGCGGAAGGCAAGAAAAGCCGAACGACAAATGTTTTGCGAATTTTGGGGATATGGCTTGAAGGAAAGCGCGGAATCCTGTATAATGTCGGAAGAAACCAATCGATTTTATCGAGGAGGACATAGATATGGGTGCAACGCTTTTGATTATGGCTGCCGGTATGGGTTCCCGTTACGGCGGAAACAAGCAGGTGGACGGTCTCGGCCCGAACGGCGAAATCCTGATGGAGTATTCCATCTATGATGCGATCCGCGCGGGTTTTGACAAGGTGGTTTTCGTCATCAAGCCGGGCATGAAGGAAACGCTTGCTTCCATCTGCGGCGATCGTATCGCCAAGAAGGTGAAGGTGGATTACGCCTTCCAGGATTTCACGAGCTTGCCGGCTTTCTATCACGTGCCTGAAGAGCGCACCAAGCCGTTCGGCACGGTGCACGCGGTGCTCGTTGCGCGCGACTACATCGACCAGCCGTTCGCCGTCATCAACGCGGACGACTACTACGGCGTGTCCGCGTTCAGCACGATTTACGAAAAATTGCAGACGCTGGCGCCGGAGGGCGAGGCGACGATGGTGGGCTATCAGCTGCAAAACACCGTTTCCAAAAACGGCACGGTGTCGCGCGGCGTCTGCCACGCCGTTGGCGGCAACCTGGACAAGGTTGTGGAAACCCTCAAGATCAAGCTGTGCGAGAACGGCGAAATCCGCGATATCGGCGCGGGTGAGCCGGGCGAGCTGCTGGATCCTCTCGCGCCGGTGAGCATGAACTTCTGGGGATTTACCCCGTGGATTTTCGGCAAGCTGGAGGAGTATTTCGCGAACTTCCTCAAGGGGCTTGCGCCGGATGCGATCAAGGCCGAATGCCTGCTGCCGGTGTTTGTGGATGAGCTGATGCACAAGGGCGAATTGACCGTGCCGATGCTCACGACCGACGCCGTGTGGTTTGGCGTGACCTATAAGGAAGACAAGCCGTTTGTGCAGGCGGAACTCCGCAAGCTGCACGAAAGCGGCGTGTATCCGGCTTCGCTTCACGAATAATCGGCGAACAGGAAAAATCCCGTGCGGTCACCGGAAGGGCATCGCATGGGATTTTTGGTTTTGATAGGGAACGAGCATGAAATTCAATCTGACCAGGGAAGAGATGCACGATCACCTTAAGGTGAAGAAGGCGGCGCTGCTGTCCATCGCCATCAACGTGCTGGAAATCATCGCGGGCGTGGTGATGATGTTGCTCGTGCGCAAAGTGCTGCTCGGCGGGGTGGAAGAGAGCATCGTGCGGATGGTTTCGCTGATGTGTTTCACCATCGTCGGCTGGGGGGCGCTGACGGATATCGGCGCGTCGCTGACCAGCCTGCGCATGGTGCGCCGCACGCAGGAGCTTGAGGAAGCCTATGTGCAGCTCGAAGATCTCAACCGCGAGATGCGCGCCCAGCGCCATGACTTCATGAACCACATTCAGGTCGTATACAGCCTGATTGAGATGAACGAGCCGGGCGAGGCGATGGCCTATATGGACAAGATCTACGGCGACATGCAGCGCGTGAGCCGCATGATGCGCACGGCCTGTCCGGCAGTCAACGCGCTGATTCAGGCAAAGGTGGTCGAGGCCAGCCAGCGCGGCGCAGAGCTGAAGCTTTCCATTGCGGCGAAGTGGGATGATCCGCTGATGCCCGCGTGGGAAATCTGCCGCGTGCTGGCCAATCTCATCGACAACGCGCTGGATGCGGCGACGGGCGCTGAGCTGCCCGCGGGCGAAAAGCCGACGGTTGAGCTGGTTTTGGGCGAGGATCTGCGCAGCTGGTTCTTCTCCGTGCGCAACAACGGCCCGGCTATTCCCGAAAAGGCGCGCGTCAAAATCTTTGAGCCGGGCTTCACCACCAAAAAGACGGGGCAGGGCATGGGGTTGTTCATCGTGAATCAGACGGTCACGGAAATGGGCGGGCGGATCACGGTTGAATCCCATGACGGGGACACGGTGTTCTCCGGCTTTGTGCCGCGCAAGCGTCTCAAGCTCGGCGAGGGCGCGGACGAAAGCCCAAAAGAAACGCCTCAAACGCCGGATGAAGCACGTAAATATGAAGAAAACGCGCAAAAGGATGACAATTCCATAAACAAATCCGACGAGAACAGTTGACAAATTAACAGAATTGTAATAAAATTGTTTCGTAATGATAGAAAGGAATGGGTATATCCGATTGGGGGAAGGCCCGTTCCCAAAAAAGTCCGTATTCCAAAAACGGATGTGAAAGAGGGGATTTCATCATGAAAAGCGGCAGGATCAACAAACGCTTTGCGCTGCTTGCGATCCTGTGCGTGCTGGCGATGGTTTTTGCCGTGCCTGTGGCGAGCGCCGCAGGTTACAGCAAGGTCTACGGCCAGACGCAGGACAAAATCCGCGTGCGCGAAAGCGCATCGACCAACGCGACGATTATCGATAACATCGTCAAAGACGCGTGCGTGTATATCACCTCCTCCAAGGTGAGCGGTTCCAACACGTTTGTGCAGGTCAAGTACCGCGCCAGCGACGGTTCCACCGAGACCGGCTGGGTGTGCCAGAACGACGGCAAGAACACCTATGTCAAGATTCTCTCAGCGGAACAGGCCAAGAGCAAGTTCAAGGTGAGCGGCGGCAATGTGCCCAGCAAGGCGGTCGGCACGTTTACCGCGGCGGAGCGCAAGGCCAGCGCGGCCAATTCGGATAACACCTATATCCGCCAGAACGCCAGCGGCGAGACGGTCAAGCGCATTCAGACCGAACTCAAGGCGCTGAACTATTACAGCGGCAAGATCACCGGCAACGCGGGCGAAAAGACCGTCGCGGCCATCAAGAGCTTTCAGCGCAAAAACGGCCTGACCGCCGACGGCATCGCCGGCCCGCAGACCATCGCGAAGATCGACGCGGCCTATGAGAGCAAGACCGGTAAATCCTCTTCGAGCGCGACCTCTTCTTCGGCAAGCGGCCTCAAGCTCAACTCGAAGGGCACGGACGTTCGCAACCTTCAGCAGGATTTGACGACGCTCGGCTATTACTGGGCGGAAATCACCGGCAACTTTGGCGCGAAGACGGAAACCGCCGTCAAGCGCTTCCAGGAAGAGAACGGCCTGACCGCCGACGGTGTTGCAGGCGCCAAGACGCTCAATGCCATCGCGGCGGCTGTCGCCAGAAAGGGCGGCACGTCCGCTTCCAGCAGCAATGCAGGCACGGCGCTCAAGCTCAACAGCCAGGGCACGAAGGTCAGCCAGCTGCAAACCGACCTTAAGCAGCTCGGTTACTATTACGCGGAAATCACCGGCAACTTCGGCAGCAAGACCGAGGCGGCCGTCAAGGCTTTCCAGAAGGCCAAGGGTCTGACGGCGGACGGCGTTGCGGGCACGAGAACGCTTGACGCGATCGCCGCGGCGGTGAGCGGCGCGGGCGGCTCTTCCAGCACGTCTACCAGCACGAACATGAAGCTCGGCTCCACCGGCACCGCCGTCAGCACGCTCCAGCAGAACCTGACCACGCTGGGCTATTACTACGGCGACATCACCGGCCACTACGGCAACCTGACGCAGCAGGCCGTCAAGAAATTCCAGAAGGCGAAGGGCCTTACGCAGGACGGCGTGGCCAGCACCTCGACCCTCAACGCGATTGCAGGCGCGCTGAGGAATGCGGGTGTGGACCCGGGTTCCACCACGACGGGCACGGCGCTCCGCGAAGGCGACAAGGGCACGGCCGTCACCGAACTTCAGACGATGCTCAAGAGCCTGAAGTACTATTATGGCGAAATCACCGGCAGCTTCGGCAGCCTGACCAAGAGGGCCGTCCGCAAGTTCCAGGATGACAACAACCTGACCGTGGACGGCATTGCGGGCACGAGCACCATCAACCTGCTGCGCAGCAAGACGGGCACCAGCGGCTCGACGAGCGGCTCCAGCACGGGTTCGACCGTGACGACCGCAGAATCCTACGGCCGCACGACGAAGGACAACGTGTATCTGCGTTCCTCCTATTCCACCACGTCCAGCGCGAAGGCGAGCCTGCCGAAGGGACAAAAGTTCCGCATTTCCAAGGTCTATACCATCAGCGGCGTGAAGTGGTATTACGTGACCGTGACGCTGGGCAGCTATACCTACAAGGGTTATATCCGCAGCGACATGATGGAACAGATTACCGCTTCGGATTTCGGCGACGATTCCAACTCCGGCGAACAGGAAACCATCGGCATGATTAAGGTGACGGGCAACAATGTTTCCCTGCGCTATCAGCCGAGCACCAGCGCGAATCGCGTCGGTACGGCCAACGTCGGCGACTGCTTCTACTATGTGGATACGGTTGACGGCTGGTTCCAGACCAAGTCCGGCTACTGGATTTCCAGAGACTATGCGGCGGTGATGACGGACGCCGAAGTTGAGGCGTACATTAAGAACAACGGCGGCAGCGGCGACACCGGCACAAGCTTTACCCTCGGTTCCACGGGTTCGACTGTCAGCTACATCCAGACTGCGTTGACCGCACTCCAGTATTACGATCGCGAAGTTACCGGCCACTACGGCAAGTACACGCGCGACGCAGTGCGTGAATTCCAGCGTGATCACAATCTGACCGCGGATGGCGTCTGCGGCCCGGCGACGCTTGCGGCGATTCGCACGACGTACTCCGGATCGAGCAGCGCGACGACCGACTATCAGGCGACGGTTTACAAACTTGATTGGAGCTATATGAAGGCCAATGCGACGGCGCTTGGCATTGCCAGGGGTTCGTCCATCAAGCTGACGGATCTGACGACCGGCAAGTCGCTGAACATCCACGTTCAGTCCACCGGCAACCACATCGACGCCGAGCCGCTGACTTCTGCGGATACGACGACGCTGTGCGAAATCTACGGTGTGTCCTCGCCGAACTCCATCAGCTACAAGCGCCGCCCGATGATGATTACGACGAGCGCGGGTCAGTTCCTCTGCTCGATCTATGGTCAGCCCCACGGCGCGCAGGATATCACCAATAACGGCTACGACGGTCAGTTCTGCCTGCATTTTGTCAATTCCAGAACGCATGGCACGAACCGCGTGGATACGGATCATCAGAACGCCATCAACAGCGCTGAGTCCATCGTGAAGAACATCAAGGTGAACGGCGTGAATGTGGTGGTTTCCACGACCTATAAGTAAGCCAAACGAATAAGCCCCCCCAATCCCCTCTTTTGCAGGAGCGGCGCTGAAAATGCGCCGCTCCTGGTGGTTTTGGGGACTTGACAATCCTCCTTTTTCTGACTATAATAAACGCGATATGCAAAGACGATGACGTGCAAAGAGCCGAATTGATCGGGCGCAGAGCGAACCGGGGAGGGTGCAAGCCCGGTGCGCAGGCAGTTCGGCAGCCCTGCAAGGAGTCCCCGGCGAGGAGCCGGGCGTGCCGCCCGCGTTATGGGCGCTGAGAGGATGCGTCTGCCCGTTTGGCAGGCGTATCAACCGGAGTGGTACCGCGAATGCGTCTGTTCGTCCCCGGACGGCAGGCGCTTTTTTGTACCCTGAAAAATCTGAATACCATCGAAGGAGAGAATTTCACCATGAAGAAGATGACTTCCGGCGAACTGCGCAGCATGTGGCTCAATTTCTTTAAGAGCAAGGGCCATGCCGTGATTCCGAGCGCTTCCGTCATTCCGGAAAACGACCCGACCGTTCTGTTCACCACCGCGGGCATGCACCCGCTCGTTCCGTATCTGCTGGGCAGCAAGCATCCGGCCGGCACGCGCCTGACCGACGTGCAGAAGTGCATCCGCACGGGCGATATCGACGAGGTGGGCGACGCGTCCCACCTGACGTTCTTCGAGATGCTGGGCAACTGGTCGCTGGGCGACTATTTCAAGAAGGAAATGATCGCTTGGAGCTGGGAGTTTCTGACCAGCCCGGAGTACCTCGGTCTCGACAAGGACAAGCTTGCGTTCACCGTGTTTGAGGGCGAAGGCGATATCCCGCGCGACGAGGAAGCCGCCAACTACTGGATGGAGAACGGCGTGAAGAAGGAGAACATCTACTTCCTCCCGCGCGAGCATAACTGGTGGGGCCCGGCGGGCCAGACCGGCCCCTGCGGCCCGGATACCGAGATGTTCATCATCAAGGATCAGCCGCCGTGCGGCCCGGACTGCTCTCCGGCCTGCTCCTGCGGCCGCTTCCTGGAAATCTGGAACGACGTGTTCATGCAGTATAACAAGACCGCCGATGGCCAGTATGTGCCGATGGCGAAGAAGAACGTGGATACCGGCATGGGTCTTGAGCGCACGGTCTGCACCCTCAACGGCTGCAAGACGGTCTACGAGACGGACGCGTTCACGAACATCATCGCGAAGATTTCCGAGCTGTCCGGCAAGCACTATGACGACGACGAGGCGACCACCAAGGCGTTCCGCATTGTGGCCGATCATCTGCGCACCTCGACCTTCATCATGGGCGATCCGCGCGGCGTCAGCCCCAGCAACGTCGATCAGGGTTACGTGCTGCGCCGCCTGATCCGCCGTGCCGTGCGTTTTGGCATGGAGCTGGGTATGCCGGAGGGCTTCACCGCCGAAATCGGCAAGGTCGTCATCAATCAGTATGCCGAGGTCTATCCGGAACTCAAGCAGAACGAGAACTTCGTGCTGGAGCAGTTCAAGCTGGAAGAGACTCGTTTCGCCCGCACGCTGCGTCAGGGCGAGCGCGAGTTTGAGAAGGCCGTGTCCCGCATGGGCGAGAACAAAGTCATCGACGGCGTGGTTGCGTTCAACCTGTACGCGACCTATGGTTTCCCGATTGAGATGACCCGCGAGCTGGCGAAAGAGCACGGCCTGACGGTGGACGAGGCGGGCTTCGAGAAGCACTTCGCCGAGCATCAGAAGAGCAGCCACGCGGGCGCTGAGCAACGCTTCAAGGGCGGCCTGGCGGACAGCAGCGCCCAGAGCGCGCGCCTGCATACCGCGACCCACCTGCTTCATGCGGCGCTGCGCCGTGTGCTGGGCGACGAGGTTGCGCAGAAGGGCTCCAACATCACGCCGGAGCGCCTGCGTTTCGATTTCTCCTTTGGCCGCAAGGTGACCAAGGACGAGCTGGCGCAGGTTGAGGCGCTGGTTAACGAGTGGATTAAGGCGGATGTGCCGGTTGTGATGACCGAGACGACCGTCGAGGACGCGAAGAAGGAAGGCGCGATCGGCCTGTTCGAGAGCAAGTACGGCGAGCGCGTCCGCATGTACACCATGGGCGAGTATTCCAAGGAAATCTGCGGCGGCCCGCACGCCAGCCACACCGGCGAGCTGGTCAGCTTCAAGATCCTGAAGGAAGAATCCTCTTCCGCCGGCGTCCGCCGCATTAAGGCGGTTATCGGCGCGAAGCCGGAAGACTGAGCCGCCTGAGGCTGCGCGCATTTCCGACGAAAGTCGGCGAAAGCTTTGGCTGAAACCATATGGCCGAAGAATGGCAGAAAACTGAATCGATCAAAAAGGCGCTTTCCCGCACAAAACCGGGAGAGCGCCTTCTTTGGTTTTCATGTGGGAAGGCCGGAAACCTCAGGTTTCCGGTGGGGTTTGGGGCAACGCTCCCAAGCGTTTCCTTCAAACCTTCTCAAACGCAATCCGTTCCGCGCCGCTGGCGATGTGGATGATGCCGCAGCGCGTGAAGCCGTTTTTCAAAATGACGTGCTGCATGATCGCGTTGTCGTGGTGGGTGTCGATGCGCAGGTGTTTTGTTGTCTGCTCGCAGTAGGCAACGATTTGGCTCAGCAGGCCGTGAATCTGCCCGTCGCTGGCAACCGCGTGAATCGTGCCATACGGCGCGTCGGAAAGCCAGGCGCCCTGCTCGATGACGCGGTAGGTTGGGTCTTCGCCGAGAATGAACGCGAAAACGCCGTGGATTGCGTCGGCCTCGCGCAGCACATACAGCTCACGCGCGGCGATGTGCGCGGTAATGTCCGCTTCCGTTGGGCGGCTTGCTCCCCATTGGTTCGGGTTTCCGTGCTGCGCCATAAACGCGCGGGCATGAGCATAAATGGCGAGAATCTGCGGCAGGTCGGCGGCAGTGGCAAGCGTAATCATCAAAAACACTCCTTTTGCAAACTGCCCTCATGATACGCGAAAATCAGCGAAACGTCAACGCGCAAGTTGGATAAAACGCGCGCCCTTGTATTGTGTGGAGCCAGGCTTTATTTCAGCGAAGAGAGGCGGTGACCGAGACCATCGGCGAATTGTAAAATGCGTGGGATGTGTGCTATAATTGAGAAAAAACGCGAAGGAAACGGAGGCAGATTCACATGGAACCGAAATGGCAGAGAATCCGATTCATGCCCGCTGCGCCGCTGGGCGCGGACGGCGCGCGCGTCACCGGCTGCGAAGCACACATCGCGCTTTCCCGCAGAGCGGCGACGGAGGGCATGGTGTTGCTCAAAAACGAAAACGAAACGCTCCCGTTGAAGCATGGCACGCGCGTGGCGGTGTTTGGAAAAGCGCAGGCGGATTATGTCAAGGGCGGCGGCGGAAGCGGCGATACGACGGTCGCTTACGTCCGTTCGCTGGCTCAGGGGCTTCGCATCAAGCAGGGGGAAGGCAAGATCGAGGTTTTTGAGCCGCTGGAGCGGTTTTATGCCGAAAACGTCAGCGCGCAGTTTGCTGCGGGTGCGACGCCGGGCAAAACGCGCGAACCCATTTTGAGCGACGAACTCGTGAAGCAGGCGCGCGCGTTTACGGATACCGCCATCCTCACCATCTGCCGCTTCTCCGGTGAGGATTACGACCGAACGGGCCAGCCGCACGACGGCGATTATTTCCTCTCCTTTGAGGAAGAGCACATGGTCAAAAAAGTGTTGGCGGCGTTCCCGCGCGTGGCGGTGGTGCTCAACACCGGCGGCATGATGGATACCCTCTGGTTCAGGGATAACCCCGCCGTCGGCGCGGCGCTGCTGGCGTGGCAGGGCGGCATGGAGGGCGGCCTGGCGGCGGCGGATATTTTGGTTGGCGACGTCTGCCCCTCCGGCCATCTGACGGATACGTTCGCGTCGTCGTTTGCGGCCTATCCGTCTTCGGCGAATTTCGCGGAATCCAGGCTGTATGTGGAGTATCAGGAGGATGTGTTCGTCGGCTATCGCTACTTTGAAACGATCCCCGGCGCGGCGGCCTCCGTCTGCTATCCGTTCGGTTACGGCCTGAGCTACACGACGTTTGCGCTGAGCGATGTGCGCGGCGGCATGAACGGAGCGGGAGAAATCGCGCTGAGCGCGACGGTCACGAACACGGGCTTGTGCGCGGGCAAATACGTTTTGCAGGCGTATGTCAACCCGCCGAAGGGACGAATCGCCAAGCCTGCGACGGCGCTGGTCGGCTTTGCCAAAACGCGGCTGCTCGAACCGAATGAGAGCGAAACGCTGACGGTTTCGTTTGCGCCATATGCGTTCGCGACCTACGACGACGAGGGCGCGGTTCGGAAGTCCGCCTACGTATTGGAAAAGGGCGCATACGGCTTCCGCGTGGGCGAAAACGTCCGCGAGACGGTGAATGTCGATTACCGCTATGAGCTGGATGACGACGCGATTTTGGAGCAGCTGTCGCCCAAATGCGCGCCGACGCTGCTGCACCGCCGCATGCTGGCGGACGGCAGCTATCGCGAGATTGCCTGTGCGCCCGAAACGCCGCGCGAGGATTGGCGCAAGCTGGAAGGCATTCCGGACGAGGGGCAGTATCCGCTGGAGAACCCCGATCAGATTCCCGGCTGCGCGTGGATTCCGCCGATAAAGCCTCAGCTCATCGAGGTGGCCGAAGGCGACCTGACGCTCGACGAGTTCATGAGCCTGCTCAGCGACGAGGACATGGCGCGCCTGCTTGGCGGCCAGCCAAACCGCGGCGTGGCGAATACCTTCGGTTTCGGCAACCTGCCGACCTACGGCGTGCCCAACGTGATGACGGCGGACGGCCCGGCAGGTTTGCGCATCAAGCCGGAATGCGGCGTGACGACGACGGCTTTCCCGTGTGCGACGCTGCTGGCCTGCACGTGGAACACGGAGATCGTGCGCGAGATCGGCGCGGCGGGCGCACGCGAGGTGCATGAAAACGGCATCGGCGTATGGCTGACCCCGGCGATCAACATCCACCGCACGCCGCTGTGCGGGCGCAACTTTGAATATTATTCGGAAGATCCGCTCGTTGCGGGCGAGATGGCGGCGGCGATGGTTGAGGGCATTCAAAGCGAGGGCGTGGGCGCGTCGCTCAAGCACTTTGCCTGCAACAACAAGGAGACGAACCGCAAGGACTGCGATTCCCGCCTGTCCGAGCGCGCGCTGCGCGAAATCTATCTCAAGGGATTTGAGCTTTGCGTGAAAAAGGCGCAGCCGCTCACCGTGATGAGCAGCTATAACCTGGTCAACGGCCTGTGGGCCAGCCAGAACCGCGAACTGCTGACCGATATTCTGCGCGGCGAGTGGGGCTTTAAAGGCATGGTCACGACCGACTGGTATACGCACGCGCCGCAGTATACCGAAATCGCGGCGGGCAACGACGTGAAGATGGGCTGCGGCGATCCGGCGCATGTTTTGCAGATGATGCGCGAGGGCAGACTCAAGCGGGAAGATGTGGTCGTCAGCGTCAGAAGATTGCTGGAGATGATTCTCAAGCTGGCATAAATAGAAAATAGACATCCAAAAGACCTCCTGCCGTTGAACGGGCGGGAGGTCTTTTTGGGCTTTTTAAACTGATTTCATTTTGCATTCTAAAAACATAGGATTAAAAAATGAAATCCGTATCAGAAGCTTCTTTTACGCGAAAACAACATCGGGGCGAAGGGCGGTTTCGTGAATCAATTGATCAATGCTTTGCCCACAGTCCCAAAGTGCCGCAGCGAACAGAGCGGCCGGGAACCAGATTTGCCGGTCAAACAGGCCGTCTTCCAGCAAAGCGAGAATCTGGCTGTCCTCATGGACGGCCAGCTGCCGAACGGTATCCAGCATTGCGCCGCCGTTGGTCAGCCAGCTGCTCTGGACGAGCCGCATGATGCGCCGCGCCATAGGCTGACGCTGTGCAATGGCGGTTTCGGAGGCTTCGCCGATGCATTCCGGCGCGGTGCGATGCACAAAAGTCGTCCAATCCAGACAGATCATGCCCTTGAACACCACTCCGACGGATGCGTTCGGGCGAAGGTGCGCCAGTTCATCGGTGAAAGCGGCGGTCTCCGCGCGGCCGGTCAGATTCTCCGGCATATACGCGTAGGGAAAAGCGCCGCAATCCTCCCAAACGATGCGAATGCGGGGATCGACCGCGGCGATGGAAGCGATGCGGCTGCGGACGGATGTGGCATGCAGGCCGAATTGCAGCTCAAGGCCGGGCTTCAGGGTGAGAATGCGGGCGCAAACCCGATTGACCCAGCGCACCACGACATCGGCGATAATCTGCCCGTTGTGTTCCTCCTCGGCGGTTTCGGTGAAGCTCTGGAAATAGATGCCGTCGCCGGGGAGCGCCGCATAATGCCGAACAAACGTATCGACGACGGAGTCTTCCAGCGCGTGGAGGGCAAGCGGATCGGATAAATCCGTTTTGATGCTGGTATCCCATCCCCAGGAATAGCCCCAAATGATGCGAATGCCCAGCCCATGTGCAAAGCCGACGATTTCATCCGCGTTGAGCGGTGCAAAATCATTCCAGATGACCAGCTCGTTGAGCTTGAGCCGCGCCATGTTGGTCAGGTAGCCGCGATAATCGTAGATGACGTGCCCCCACGTCCAAAGCCCGCGGCGGGCCACGGAAGGAGAGGACGTTTCATCCATCGGCGCGAAGCCGGTTTCAAACGGATTGACGAAGTAATACGGAAACATCCACTTGTGTGCCTGTTCGGCGGCGGGGATGATGCGATTGACGAAATCCATCGCGCCGTACATCAGGCCGACGTCGCTTCCGCCGGACACGCGGAGCGTCTGCTTTCCGCTTTCCATGGGGGAGAGCTGCATGCGATAGCCCTCGCGGGGCAGTGTTTCGTCGATTTGGCCGACGAAATCAAACGAGTCGGGCGCGTGACAGGATTCAAGCGTCTGCCGCGCCAAGGCCAGCGCCGGGCTGACCCAATCAGGAAAATGAATGCTCATCGTTTATCCCTTCATGCCGGAATTGACCATCGCATCTGTCACCTTTTCCTGGAAAATCAGGTAAACGACCATGACGGGAACGACGCTCAGCGTGGTTGCCGCCAGCTGGAGGTGCCATTCCGGCTGACCGTATACGTCGTTGAAATTGTTCAGAGAGAGCGGCAGGGTGTATTTGGTGATGCTGGTCGTGAAGACAAGCGGCTCCAGATACGTGTTCCATGTGGCCAGAAACGCGAGAATGCCGGCGGACGAGGCCACGGGCATGGAAATCGGGAACATCACATAGCGGAAAATGCCGAAGTGATTCAGTCCGTCCAGCCGCGCCGCTTCTTCCAGCTCCTTGGGCACGGTGACGAAGAACTGGCGGAACATGAACGCGGAAATTGCGCCCTGTGAGCAGAAAATCGGGATCAGCATCAGCGGAATCAGGCTGTCCGTCAGGTTGAACGATTTCATTTCATAGAACAGCGGAATGATGATGACCTCGATGGGCATCATCAGCGCCGTCAGCAGCAGGATGAACAGCGCGTTGCGGCCCGGAAAATGGATGCGGGAGAAGCCGTAGCCGGAGAGCGCCGAGATGAAGACATTGCCCAGCGTGCCGATGACGGCGACAAGGATCGTATTGAAATAATGCAGGGCGAAGGGCTGCTTTTGGAAGATTTCCACGTAGTTTTCAAACTTCCAGCCCTGCGGGAGCAGGCGGGGCTGACCGAAGACCTGCGCATTGGTGTTCAGCGAGTTGACCAGCATCCACCAGAAAGGATAGACAAAGAGCAGCGTCACGATCACCAGCGTCAAGATGCGCGGAATCCAGCGCAGAACCTTGTTATTCTTCATAGTGAGACACCTTCTTTCTGGCGACCCATTGCAGCATCGTCAAAACCAGCATGATCAGGAACAGAATGACGGCGATAGCGGAGGCGTAGCCCGTCTTGAATGCCTTGAAGCCCTGATAATAGATGTAATAGACGAGCACCATGGTGCTGCCTTCCGGGCCGCCCTCGGTCATCAGCTTGATGGTGTCAAACACGCGCATCGAGCCGATCATCGTGACGATGGAAGCCATCAACACGGTAGGCATGAGCAGCGGAAGCTTGATTTTGCTGAACAGCTTGAAGCCGCTTGCGCCGTCAATGCGCGCCGCTTCGACGATGCTGCTGTCCAGGTTCATGACCGCGCCATAGAAAATCAGCACGTTTGTACCCAGATTTTTGAGCACGCGGGTGACGATGACGGAAGCCATGGCCCAGCCCTTTTCGTTGAGCCAGTTCGGCCCCTGAATGCCGAAAAGCGCGAGGAACCAGTTGACCGGGCCGGCCGTGCCGCCTTGCAGCAGGTATTTCCAGACGATGGCCCAGGCCACGCCGGAGGTAACGACCGGCAGGAAGATGATTGTGCGGATATAGCGCGTGCCGAAACGTCCGTCGCCCAGATACAGCGCCATCGCCATGGCGAGAATCAGGTTGAGGGGCACGAGAAACACGGAGAAAATCAGCGTGTTTTTGAGCGTCAGCGCGAACAGGGGATCGCTGAAAAGCTTTTCATAGTTATCCCAGCCGCAGAAAGTGCTCGTGCCGAAAAGCATGTTTTTGTTTTGAAACGAGTAAATGAAAACATTGACCAGCGGCACCAGCACAAAGAGAATGAAGCCGAGCATCTGCGGCAGAATGAAGGAATAGCCGGATAAGCTCTCACCCAAATTGCGGCGCTGCCTTGCTGTTAAACGGTTCATAGGGGATCCTCCTGATGCGCGGGGGAAAAGGCCCGCGCCTGAATTCAGAAAGGGCAGCGGCTCAGCGCGCCGCTGCCCTTTTGCAAGTATGGGGAATTCATGACCGCATGTGCGGTTTCAAGCTGCCGCTTATTGGAGATTGGCGCGATACACCGCCGCGATTTCGCCCAGGATGGAAGCGATGTCCGCGTCCTTCGTCCAGAGCTTGTCGAACAGGATTTCGGTCTCAATCTTGATGCTCGGCGAATTGATATTGTTGCTCATCGCGCGGCTGTTCAGCACGGAACTGGCAACGATGTTCTTCATCTGATCCGCATCGAGATACGCGTTGGAGTTGAGGAAGTCCTCGCTGTCCAGAACGCTGTGGCGGCACGGCGGCCAATACTGCGCAACGCGGGCAGCGCAGGTGTCGCTGGTCATGTAGGCGACCAGCTCGGCGGCCAGCTCGGCATTCTTGCTGTTCGCGTTGGCGGACATGGCGGCCTGACCGAGGAAGGAAACGTCGCCCGGCAGCTTGCAGACGCCCCACTGCCAGGTGACGTCCTTCAGGTTGCCCAGCTGAGAAATCTGGTTGAAGGTGCAGGCTGCGCCGCCGGTGAAGAAGTTGCTCTGGTCGCCGGCCGGAACGACGGATTCATCCTCAAACACCATGTCGTGGAAGAACTGCACGCCCGCGATGGACTCCGCAGAATCGATCTTGACCTCCAGGTCATCCGTCCAGAAGTCGCCGCCGAAGCCGCGCACGAACGGAGTGAGGTTCATCTCGGTACGGTCGGCAAAGCCCGCGTTGTTGACGGTCATGTAGCCGTACACGCCGGTCTTTTCCTTGATGGTCTTCATGCACTCGCGGAAGGTTTCCCACGTCCACGTGCCCTCGGCCACGTATTCGTTCGGATCCTTCAAACCGGCCTGCTCGAACAGATCCTTGTTATAGATCATGATGAACGGGCTGGTGGAGAACGGAACGGCGTAGATGTCGTCGCCGTCGCGCCACAGGCTCAGCGCGCCCGCGTCGATGTCGTCCGGATCATAATCGGTCAGCGCGTCATTCAGCTTGGCGCACAGGCCCGCGCCGATGAACGCCTTGATGTCGCTTTCCATGATCCAGAACGCGTCGGGCGCTTCGTTGCTTTGCAGATCCATCAGCAGCAGGCTGCTGTATTCCGCGCCGGAGAGGGATTCAAACGTGTAGTCGATGTCGATGCCCTTTTTCTGCGCGAACTCATCCACAAACGAGCCGAGCAGCGCGAGCTGCGTTTCGTTGCTCGTCCAGGTCGCAATCTTCAGCTTGACCGAGTCGGCCATTGCGGCGGAAGCGCCGACAAGCAGAAGAACGGAAAGAAGCAGGCAAATCAGTTTCTTCATGGGTTCGATCTCCTTTTTGTTTGTTGGGGACATTCGCGTCCTTTTACCTCTATTATAGGATGAATTGTACAGATTGTCAAATAAAAATATTACATTTTTGACGTTATTGCCGGAACCGACGGATGCAAAAGAAAAGCGCGCTGTGGTATAATAGAAAAAAGTTTGAACCCTGCATTTTGAAAGAATGAAAAGAGCGGACGGAGGAACGAGCGATGAAGCAGAGCGTGATTTCGTATGTACCGATGGCGGAGCGCTATGACGTGCTGGTGCTTGGCGGCGGCACGGCGGGCGTGATGGCGGCCTGCGCGGCGGGCCGGGAAGGAAAAAAGGCGCTGATTCTGGAGCGGGAATATGCGCTGGGCGGCACGGCGACGCTGTCCCTGACCATTCCGCGGATGACAAACCACATTCCGGGCTTTGTGAGCAATTCGTCGCTGGCGGAGGAATTGCAGCAAACGCTTGAAGCCAAAAAAGAGGGCGGCGACACCTATTTCTGCGATCCGCAGATGCAGAAGGTGGAGCTGGAGGCGATGTGCGCTCAATACGGCGTGGCGATTCTCTATGGCGCGGAGCTGGTTTCCGTCGTCAAGACGGAAAAGCAGATCGACGAGGTGATTGTCTCGACGCGCGGCGGCCTGCGTGGCTATCGGGCGGATTGTTTTGTGGATTGCACCGGCGACGCGTGCCTGGCACGCCGAAGCGGCTGCAAAACCGAATGCGGCTATGAGAACGAGAATCAGCCGATGACACTTCGCTTCTGTGTCGGCGGCGTGGATGTGAAAAAGGTGGAAAAGACGCTGCTGGACTGGGGTTATCGCTTCGGCGGCGATCATTTCCCGATGGAGTTTTATTCCCTGTGGCGCGAGGAGGCGTTTAATCCCTTTACCAAGCTGCTTCGTCAGGGCGTGAACGAGGGCAGGCTGACCGAACGCGACGGCAGCTATGTGCAGGTGTATTATCATCAGACGCTGGGCAAGGATACGCTCTGGTTCAACTGCCCTGAGGCCGGGCACATCACCAGCGCTGCGGATGCGGAATCGGTCACGGAGATGATTCTGTATTCGCGAAAGTCTGCAATGCGGATCATGAGTTTCCTCAAAGAGCGCTTCCCCGGCTTTGAGGAAGCGTATATCCAGTCCTTTGCGGATATTCCGGGCATTCGCGAGTCGTATCGGCTGGACGGCGAATACATCATGACGGAAAAAGATATTGAAGCGCGGTGCCGCTTTGAGGACGCGGTGGCGCAGTCGGCCTATCCCATCGATATCCACAACGAAAAGAACCTTGTGCTGATTCACATGGATCCGGGCGAGTATTACGAAATTCCGTATCGTTGCATGCTGCCCAGGGAGGTGGACAATCTGCTGGTGGCGGGGCGCTGTGTTTCCGCAACCTTTGCGGCGCAGTCTTCCATGCGGATTCAGCTGACCTGCATGGCGCTGGGCGAAGCGGCGGGCATTGCGGCTGCGATGTCGCCGCAGGTCAAGACGGTGGACGGCGCGCAGGTGCGCCGCCGCATGATCAAGCATGGGGCGAAGTTTCTGTAAGGCATAGGCGCGGTTTTTGCCGGCCGAAAAAGGATTTTTTCGATTCAGCGCGAATAAAATATCTATTGTCCATTTTTGGACTCATAATTTACGATAAAGCGAGGAAGAAAGATGATAACTCGTTCAGACCGGCTGGATCATGTCCATTCCGATATCCGCGGCCCGCTGTATCAGGAGGCTCTGCGCATGGAGTCCGAGGGCGTCAACGTGCTCAAGCTCAATACAGGCAATCCGGGTCGTTTTGGCTTTAAACTGCCCAACAGCGTGCGGCAGGCGCTGGCGCTGCACATCGACGAGGCCGTGCCGTACTGCGATGTGCGCGGCATGGCGGCAGCGCGCAACGTCATCTGCACCTATCACATCGGGCGCGGCCTTCAGGGCATCATGCCTAACGATGTTTTCATCTGCAACGGCGTGAGCGAAGCGGCGAGCATGCTGATGAACGCGCTGATCGGCACGGACGACGAAATCCTGCTGCCGTCGCCGTGCTACTCCCTGTGGAGCAACAACGCATATCTGTGCGGCGGCAAGCCGGTGTTCTACCGCTGCGACCCGAACAACGAATGGAACCCGGATATCGACGATATCAACAGCAAGATCACCGACCGCACGAAGGCGATTCTGGTCATCAACCCGAACAACCCGACAGGCGCGGTTTACAGCAAGGAAGTCCTGCTGGCGATTGCGGAAATCGCGCGTCAGCATCATCTGGTGCTGCTGGCGGACGAAATCTATGACCGTCTGGTGATGGACGGTCTGCGCCATGAGTCCATCGGCGCGCTTGCGCCGGATGTGCCGTGCGTGACGTTTAACGGCCTGTCCAAGAGCCATATCGTCTGCGGCTTCCGCTGCGGCTGGATGGTTTTCTCCGGCCCGAAGGGCGAGCTGGACGAGGTGAAGGACGGCGTGATGCAGCTGGCTTCCATGCGCCTGTGCGGCAACGCGCTGACGCAGCTGGTTATTCCGGCGGCGCTGGTGGACAGCGAGAGCACCCGCGAGATGCTTGTGCCGGGCGGCCGCCTGTTTGAGCAGCGCAAGGCCACGCTGGAAGCGCTGGATAAGATCGACGGCGTGGATTATCTGCCCAACCACGCGGCGTTCTATCTGTTCCCGCGGCTGGACAAGAGCAAGTTTGACTTTGAGAACGCGCACGACTTTGCGATGAAGTTCCTGCACGAACAGCATGTGCTCGTCATCCCCGGCGACGGCTTTGACTGGCACGAGGATCTGCGCTTCCGCATTGTCATGCTGCCGGAGCCGGAAACGCTTACCAAGGCGATGGGCGACATGGCGTATTTCCTCAAGCAGCATCGGGTGTGAAAAGTTTGGATCAAGAAAAGACGCTTTCCTGCGCGGAGAGCGTCTTTTTTTGTAAGCCTGTTTCAATCGTAGACTGCTTCGCAGTCTGCTCTGAAACTACTTTTTTTTGATGATTATGGGAGACGTTGGGGCGTTGCCCCAAGCCCCACAAGGGAACTTGAGTTCCCTTGACCGTCCTCTTCGCTTCGCGGCGGTTTAAAGCTTTATTTCGTTGCGAGGAGATCGCGGTAATACTCGGCCTTTTCCGCTTCAGTGCGCATATTGGCGAGGTACATCATATCGGCCATCGCGCCCGCAAGCGCTTTCGGAATACGCTGCACCATCTTAATGCGGTCGCCATACTTGGCCATGATCGCGGCATGATCCATCACGAAGTTCTTGCCGTCGCGGCGGCCGCAGTAGCAGCAATAGAAGTGTTCGCGGCCCTCGTTGCTGATGGTGCTGTGGTCATAGGCGACCATGTCCGCCCAGATCTTATACACGTCGGTCGAGTTGGCGAAATTGAACATATCCGCGCTGAAACCGCCGGACGGGCGCATGTTGACTTCCAGACCGAGGATGTCGCCCTTTTTGCCGAGCGCGGGCTGATCTTCGTTGAGCACGAAAAATTCCAGATGGACAAAGCGGCTCTTCACGCCGAAAGCGGCGACGGTGCGGCGGCCGACGTCGCGCATGGCTTCCGGCAGCGTCTTTTCGATATAGTAGCAGGAATTGCCGTTTGTGTTGACGATATCCATGATGGAATCGATGGTCACGTTGCCGGTTTCAAACAGCGGCTCGCCCTTGGAGTTGATGACCGCGTCGTAGGTGTGCACCGTGCCGTTGACGTATTCCTCCATGATGTAGACGGTCTCGTCCTTCGTGGCGAAGAAATAATTCAGCTCGTCGTCGTTTTTGAGTTTATAGGTATGGGAAGCGCCCACGCCGTTATCCGGCTTGACGATGACGGGGTAGCCGACCTCGGCAATGAAATCCTTGCAGCCGGTATAATCGCGGACGATGTGCCAGCGCGCGGTTTTGATGCCCGCCTTGGCGTAATTGGCCTTCATCGCGGACTTATACTTGACCGGCTGCATATCCTCGGTGTGGAAACCGGTGGTGATGTTGAAAGCGGTGCGCAGCATGGCGTCGCGCTCCAGCCAGTATTCGTTGTTGCTCTCCAGCCAGTCGATTTTGCCGTGCTTGTAGGTCAGAAACGCGACCGCGCGGAACACCTCGTCGTAGTTTTCCAGCGAGGAGACTTTGTAATACTCGTTCAGCGCGCCGCGCAGTTCGGGCATGAGCTGGTCATACGGGCAGTCGCCGATGCCGAGAACGTTCATGCCGTTCTTTTTCAGTTCGGCGCAGAATTTCCAGTAATTGGTCGGAAAATTCGGGGAGATGAAGATGAAGTTTTTCATGGGAATGCTCCTTTACGGATCTGTGAAATAGAGTTTAAGCCAATTCTGTCATTAAACGCTTTTGATTACGCCGAAGTTGTGACGGAAGGAGTTTATCGTTTTCCCAGCAGGAAGGGCAGGTAATATTCGACCTGCTTGTACCACCAGCCCCAATCGTGATCGACGTCGTAGCCCCAGAAGTCCACCCACGCGTGGATGCCCTTGGCATCGAGCACGCCCTTGATGCGCGAGGTGCTTTCCTTGAGCACGTCTTCCCACGCGCCCTGGCCGACGCAGAGGATGATTTTGCGCTCGTTGTACATGCGGATATACGGGTGATCCTCAGACATGCCGGAGAGGTAGTGGTACGGCGAGTTGCGGTAGACGAGGTCATCCATGTAATCGCCGAAGGAATCGAACGAATCGTAGACGCCGGAGAGCGCCAGCACGCTGTCAAAGAGATCCGGACGGCGGAAGAACAGGTTTGCCGCGTGCATCGCGCCCATCGAACAGCCGAACGGCATGATCGGCATCTGACACCAGTTGCGCTCGCCCGCAAGGTGGCGGATCTGCGGCACCATTTCATCGACGATGTAGTTGAACCAGCGCTCGTGCTGCTCGATGCGGGCGCGCGGATTGCCGCCGTGATCCGCCCACGTTTCATTATCGATGGTATCGATGGAGAACACCATGATTTCGCCTGCGTCAATGTACGGGCGGAATACGTCGTCCATATGGAAATTCTCGAAATCGTAGAAACGCCCCGCCTGGCAGGGAATGAACAGCACCGGCTTGCCGCGGTGGCCGTAGACCTTGAACTCCATTTCTCGGTTCAGGTTGTAGGAATAGCCTTTAAAATAACGAACTTCCATGGCATGATGCTCCTTATCGATTCAACATTGAAAAGCACGAACTCCTTCAGTGAGCTTCGCTGAAAGACCTTCGGCATTTCGCTTGCCTGCTTCCCACACTGTGGGCAGCAAGCTGCACGCCCTCAAAGAGGGAACCTTTTGGTATTCGCGGCGGCAGCGTGGGGATAAAGCCCTCTTCGTAGAGGAACGTTTGGAATCGTCGCCGCCTGTGGCGGATTCAGACGATGAAAAACGCTGGAAGGCAGACGGAAGGAACTCAAAACCCCAAACACTTCATAAACACGGGAATCTGCCGTTCCCACGAGGCTTCGCTGTGCGTGCCGCCGGGGGCGATGCGGAAGGTGAGATCGACGCCCTTTTGCAGCAGCGCCGACGTGCAGGAGGTCAGCGCGGAGAGGTTCGCCGCATGGTTGGCCATTTCCTGCCCGCCGTAATCCATGTAAATCAGCGTGTCGGGGGAGATCTCCGCCTGCCGGATGATGCGCCGCACCTTGCCCGCGCCGAGCCACAGGCTGGGGGAAAGGCAGACCGCTTTGCCGAAAACGGAATTGAACGCCGTCGCCGCGTACAGGCTCATCAGCCCGCCCATCGACGAACCGGCAATCAGCGTGTTGTCCCTGTCCGGCAGGGTGCGCAGATTCGCGTCGATCATCGGCTTGAAACCGTGGATGAACCAGTTCATCGTCGTGCGCCCGCGCCCGCGGATGCGGCCGAGTTTCGGGTCTTCACAGGTGAACGGGCAGTATTCCTCCAGCCGATTGTTGCCGATGGGATTGCATTCCACTGCCGCGATGATCAGCGGCGTCTGCGTTTCGTCCATATATTGGGCCATGCCCCACGATTTGCCGTAGGTCGCGTCTTCGTCAAAGAAAACGTTGTGGCCGTCGAACATATACATCACCGGGAAGCGCGCGTCCGGCTGCTCGTCGTAACAGGCAGGCAGATACAGATAGGCGCGGCGCTTGAGTTCCGGCATGAGCTTGGGGATTTGAAGCTCCCACTTGTAAACCATGTGAAAAAGCCTCCGCAAAATGAAATTCGGGTATCATTCATAAAAGTATACGGCACACGCGCCGCCTTGTCAATTCGCCGCGGGTCAAAAATGTATGTTGCGACTGGATTTTGGCAAGGCTATACAGGAAAAAGAACAGGCGTTTGCGCATATTCCGCGCACGGCGCCGACGTTGACAGAACTTTTATGGCAGATTATAATGAAGCTATCGGATTTCAAACACGCCATCGCGCGTTTTTTCGGAAAGTGCAAACGGGAGGACACCATGCCCAATATACAGGATTATGTGATTTGGAGAGGCGATCTGCCGCTTGATCGCGTGCCGCTGTGCGACGTGGACGCGCTGCTGCTGAGCTATCTGTCGTATATGCCCTACGACAATATCGTGGGCGATGCGTTCGACGGGGGAATCTCCCTGCGCGACGCGGCGCAGAAGCTGCTTGAGGTCAATGAGCGGGAAAAAACGCCGCTGGCCTATAACGTCAAGGAGGACAGAAAGCTGCTGGCCGCGCTGATGGAAAGCGCGCGGTTTGGGGATATTCGGCTTGTCGGCTACATAAACCGGGTGGATACCAAACTGGAAGAGCAGTTTTCCGCCGTCACCTATCTGCTGGGCGAAGGGCATGCGTTTGTCGCTTTCCGCGGCACGGATAACACCGTCGTCGGCTGGAAAGAGGATTTCAACATGAGCTTTGAAACCGAAGTTCCGGCCCAGCGGGATGCGGTGGCCTATGCGCAGCGCGTCGCGGCGGCTATCGATCTGCCGCTGATTGTCGGCGGCCACTCGAAGGGCGGCAATCTGGCAGCTTACGCGGGCATGTTCGTCGATGAAGCGACCCGCGCGCGCATTCAGACGGTCTATAACTTCGACGGGCCGGGGTTCAACGAGGCGACGATCTCTTCCGAAGCGTTTGGCAAGGTGGATATGCGCATTCGCACGTTCGTGCCGCAATCCTCAATGATCGGCATTCTGATGTGGCACAGAGAGCCGTTTACCATTGTGCGCAGCAACGGCGTGGGCGTGTTTCAGCACGACGCGTATACCTGGCAGATTTTGGGCGGCGGATTCATGACGCTGACCGAGCGCACGGGGCACAGCCACTTTGCCGACGACACGATCAAGCGTTGGCTCGAAGAACTCAGCCCCGACATGCGGCGACAGGCCATCGACGGCATTTACGCGGTGCTCAGCGCATCGGGCGGCATGAATGTCAGCGAGCTGTTTGAGGCGCGCAACACGATGAGCGTGCTCAAAGCGGCGGGCGCGATGGATGAAAAGACGAAAAGCGCTGTGCTTGAAGCGTTCCGGCTGCTGGGCAGTTCCATGATCGGCGGCGTGCCGGCCTGGCTGGAACGCACGGCCAGCACCGTGGCGCAGAAAATGCCGTGGGAGCAGCGCAGGGAGGAAGCCAAAGCGCATGCGGAGCAGCAGCCACCCGAACTTGCCAAATGAGCGAAGATCATCTATAATAGACGGGAATATCGGCCCAATGCGGGGCGGAAAGAGGAAATACCATGGAAAGAAAGAATGCGTGGGCGGCGTATGCCGAAGACGACAGCAGGGTGGAAGCCTTTGCCAAAGCCTATTGCGATTTCATCAACAACGGCAAAACAGAGCGCGAGTGCGTGGCTTACGGCGAGAAGCTGGCCAAGGCGCACGGCTTTGAGGATTTGAACGCGGTCATCCGTTCGGGCAGAAAGCTTGAAGCGGGCGCGCGCGTCTATGCCAACTGGATGGGCAAGAGCTTCATGCTCTTCGTGCTGGGCGTAAAGCCGCTGGAGGAAGGCATGAACATCCTCGGCGCGCACATCGATTCCCCGCGCATCGATGTGAAGCAGAACCCGCTGTATGAGGACGGCGACCTGGCGTATCTGGATACGCATTATTACGGCGGCATCAAGAAATATCAGTGGGTCGCCATGCCGCTGGCGCTGCACGGCGTCATCATCAAAAAGAACGGCGAAAAGGTGCCGGTCAACATCGGCGAGGATGAAAACGATCCGGTGTTCTGCATCTCCGATCTGCTGATTCACCTGGCGCAGGAGCAGATGGCCAAGAACGCGAAGGACGTGGTCGAGGGTGAAGCGCTGAACCTCATCGTCGGCGGCCGTCCGCTGGCGGGCGAGGAAAAGGACGCGGTGAAGGCCAACGTGCTCAAACTGCTTGATGACAAATACGGCGTGGAGGAGGAAGACTTCCTCTCCGCGGAGCTGGAAATCGTTCCGGCAGGCAAGGCGCGCGACATGGGCTTTGACCGCAGCATGATTTTGGGCTATGGCCATGACGACCGCGTGTGCGCCTATCCGTCCATGATGGCGGTGCTGGATTACGAAGGCACGCCGGATTACACGCTCTGCTGCATCATCACCGATAAAGAAGAAATCGGCAGCGTCGGCGCGACGGGCATGGCTTCCCACTATCTGGAAAACACTGTTGCCGAGCTGTATGCCTGCACGGCGGATTACTGCGAGCTGGCCGTGCGCCGCTGTCTGCGCAACAGCCGCATGCTTTCCAGCGACGTGAGCGCGGGCTATGACCCGAACTTCGCCAGCGCGTTTGAAAAGAAGAACAGCGCGTTCCTCGGACGCGGCATCTGCTTCAACAAGTTCACCGGCAGCCGCGGCAAGTCCGGCAGCAACGACGCGAATCCGGAATTTATGGCCAGCCTGCGCAAAATCATGGACGATGCGGGCGTGGCGTTCCAGACGGCGGAGCTGGGCCGCGTCGATCTCGGCGGCGGTGGAACGATCGCCTACCTGTGCGCCAAGTATGGCATGAACGTAATTGATTCCGGCATTGCGGTGCTCAGCATGCACGCGCCGTATGAGATCATCAGCAAGGTTGACCTCTATGAGGGCTACCGCTGCTACTGCGCGTTCCTCAAGGGCGCAAAGCCTGTGGATTGACTCAGACGGATGCACGTCCCTGCAATCAGTTACATCTGTTTTACAATCCTCCCTTCCGAAATCGGCGGGGAGGATTTTTTTAGTTTACAGAAAACCGCATAAGAGCTGCCGTGTCCGCAGTTTTTGCCCATTTTTGACGTTTACAAAATGACAACTGCAATGTGGTAAAAATAGACGACAAAGTGAATGGAATTCCCTATGGACGAGATAGGAAAATATTTCTTTCATGGATAAAAATGGGAAAAAAGGTTGAAAAAAGCAAAAAACGGTCGTATAATGAGCGCAAAACTTTTTGGAAGGACCGAAGAAATTTCAAAATCGGCTCAAACAAAAAGTGACAAATCGTCATATGGAGGGAAATGCCATGAACAACTTTTTCAAGCGTGCGGCCTGCCTTGCGGTGACCGCCGTCATGACCCTTTCCAGCACCGGCGCGCTGGCCTGCACGGGCTACTACGTCGGCAAGCAGGCGAGCGCCAGCGGCCACACCATCATCGGCCACACTGTCGATGCATGGAATACCGCGCAGGCGAAGCAGGTCGTCTATCCGCACAGCGAAGAGCCGGGCCGCACCGTGACCGTCGGCGCGAACGAAGTGCCGCTGCCGGATGTCACCTATCAGTACACCTCCACGCCGTTCATCGAGGGTCTGTGGGATAACGCTGTCGCCAACGAGATGGGCGTGACCATGACCGGCTCGGTGACGACCTACATCAGCGATGGCATCATGGCGGCTGATCCGTATGTGCAGGACGGTGCGTCCGAAACGTGGATCAGCGGCTATATCGCGGCGGTTTCCGCTACGGCGCGCGAAGCTGTGGAAAACTACGGCAAGATCATGGAGACTTACGGCAGTTCTGAATCCAACACGTTCATGATTGCCGATCAGCAGGAAGCCTGGTATCTGGAAAGCTATTCCGGCCATCAGTGGGTCGCCGTAAAGATGCCGGAGGACGCGGTCGCCGTGTTCGGCAACGAGTGCATGCTTGGTTCCGTTGCGGATTATGAGGAAGGCGAAAGCCTGCTGCATTCCGAAGGCCTGTTCTCCGTGCCGGAAGCCGCGGGCCTGACTGTGCTGGACGACGCGGGCAATGTCGATCTGTTTGCGACCTACGTTGGCGCGCGCAACCTGAACGCGGGCGCGAACCGCCGCACGTGGTATGGCCATGAGCTGCTGGCGCCGTCCACCGCGGAGGATTATGCGATGACGACCCGCTATCCGCTGTTCTATCAGCCGGATGAAAAGGTCACGCTTCAGGATATCTTCGAGCTGACCCGTTCCCGCTTTGAGGGAACGCAGTGGGACCCGGAGGAGACCGGCCGCCCCGATATCCGCGTCATCGGCGTCGAGCGTCAGGTGAACTGCTCGGCCATCGAGATTTACGACGACCTGCCCGCCGCCATGTCCGCCGTGACGTGGACGACGCTGGCCAACGCGGAGCATTCCGTCTATCTGCCGCTCTCCAACCTCATCACCGACGTGGCAGAAGCGTTTGACCATACGCCCGAAGGCTTCACTTCCGACAGCTATGGCTACGATTTGAGCTATGCGCATACCCACTTCAAGCGCCTGTGCGCCCTGAGCGAGCAGGACCGCGAGCACTACGGCACGGGCGTGCGCGCCTACTGGAAGTCTGTCGAGGACGCGCTGGTCGAGGAGTATCCGACCGTGCTGGCTGAAGCGGCGAAGCTCTATGAGGAGGATCCCGCGAAGGCCGCCGAATACCTGACCAACTACACCGTGGAGAAGCAGGAAAAGGCGCTGGCCGACTGCGACACGATGTATGACGAGCTGACCTGGTATATGATTACCAACACCAGCACCCAGCGCTACAACAGCAGCCGCGGCGAGTTCAATACGTGGAATAACTTCGTGCCGTCGCTGGCGGAAGCGGAGTAAGGCTTCGAACAAAAACGGACAGAAGGGGAATCGCTCTTGCATGGGCGGTTCCTTTTTGACTTTCCGGTTGTGTAATCGGCTTTTTATGGTATAATGTTTCCCGTATACGGACAGGGGAGAGATGGGTATGGAGCAAAAGAAAGCCAAAAAAGTCTATGCGCGCTTCGGCACACAGGCGCGGCGGGATTGGAAGCGCGCGGGCAGAAAGACTGTGCGCAGCCACTACTGGCCGTCGGTGCTGCTGTGTCTGGTCGCGGCGTTTTTGGGCACGGAGTTCACCGGCTCGCTGGATGTGCTGCACCTGACGCAGCAGAAGTGGGATACGATTTCAAACTTTCTCGCGTCCTTCGGCAGGCCGGGCGCGGCGGCGAACAGCCGCGGCGTGTTTGCGCTGGCGGTGAACAAAATCGCCGACGGTTCGCTTCAGGATATTGTGAACAACACCGTCATGTCGCTGGCGGGTTCGAGCGAATGGGGGCAGACGATTGCCATTGCGGTGAGCAGTTTGGTTTCGGTGATATACTGGGTGTTGATCACGAACACGTTCGCCGTCATTCTGCGCCGTCTGTTCATGGAGATGCGCGTCTATGAGGAAGTGCCGCCGTATCGCGCGCTCTATCTGCACAGCGCGCACTGTTGGGGGCGCACGTCGCTGGCGCAGCTGCGCGCGGCGGTTCAGCTGGCGCTGTGGTGGCTGACGATTGTCGGCGGCGTGATCAAGACGTTTTCGTATTATCTTTGCAGCTTCATTCTGGCGGAAAACCCGACGATGAAGGGTAAAGACGCGATTGCGCTCTCCCGAAAGATGATGAACGGCCACAAGTGGGAGTGCTTTTTGATGGAGCTTTCCTTTGTGCCGTGGCATCTGCTGTCGATGGCGACGTTCGGCCTGACGGATTTGTTTTACGCCAGCGCCTACATCACGGCCACGCGGTGCGAATTCTACGCCGCCGTGCGCGCACAGGTGAAGGCGGAAGGCGAGGCCGAAGCGCTGCGCGATACCTATCTGTTTGAGCGGGCGACGGCCAAGACGCTCCGCCGCGCCTACAACGATTTGGGGAAGCCGGTGGAAAAGCTGCCCGAACGCGTTTACGGCAACAGGGTTTCCCGCTTCTTTGGCGAATATCTGGGCGTGACCCTGTTTGTCAACCCGCAGGATGTCGCGCGCGAAAAGATTCAGGATCGTGAATACCGTCTGCGCTACATGCGCCGCTGCGAGCAGGGGCTTTCCTACCCGATTCGGCTCAGCCCGCTTTTGCAGTATGAGCACAAAGATAGAGAACCCGCCCTGTTTACGCGCAAATATCCGGTGACGACGCTGGTGCTGCTGTTCTTCCTGTTCTCGACCATCGGCTGGTGCTGGGAGGTCGTGCTGCATTTGGTAACGGCGGGTACGTTTGTCAACCGCGGCGTGCTCCACGGGCCGTGGCTGCCGATTTATGGCACGGGCGGCGTGCTGGTTCTGCTGGCGCTCTACAAGCTGCGCGACAGGCCGTGGCTGGAGTTTATCGCGACGATCGTCGTCTGCGGCATCGTCGAGTATTTCACCGCGTACTATCTGGAAACCGTATACGACCGCCGCTGGTGGGATTATGCGGGGTATTTCCTCAACCTGCACGGGCGGATCTGCGCGGAGGGCCTGCTGGTGTTCGGCCTGGGCGGCATGGCGGTTGTCTACGGCGTTGCGCCGCTGTTTGACAACCTGCTGCACAAGGTCAAGAGAAGCGCGCTGATTGCGTTGTGCGTCGCGCTGGTCGCGCTCTTCTGCGTGGATCAGGTTTATTCCCATTTTTATCCCAACGAAGGCGAGGGCATTACGGACGAGGTGGTCTATAAAGTGAACGACGCCCGCGTCTCGCCTGACGGGGAGGCATTTGTTTAATGCGGATCAGTGCATTTTTCGTGCTGGCGGCGTATTTGGCGGCCAACGCCTACGTTGCCGCGCGCACGTCGATTTTTCTGCACCGCAACCTGCCCGAACGCGTGGCGAAACTCGTTTCGCTGCTGACGGCGGGCGTGTATTCCGTCTTCGCGATGGGCATGCCGCTGGGGTATATTCTGCCGGAAGGAACGCTGAGAAAGGCGATTATGCGCGTCTCTTTCGGGTTTTACGGCATTTTTATCTATCTGTTTTCGGCCTATGTGCTCATCGAGGTGCTGGCGCGGCTTTCCAAACGGTTTCATCGCACGGAGAAGCTGACCGCGCGGAGGGGCAACCCCAAGCTGATTTTCGGCGGCGCGGTGTGGTTCGGTATCATTTTAACCTGCATTTTGGGCATTCATCACGCGTCCGAGCTGACCGTGAAACGCTATGACGCCGAGGTCGCCAAGGATGGCGGCGGGCGCGAAAGCCTGCGCGTGGTGCTCATCGCGGATCTGCATCTGGGATACAGCGTCGGCGCGAAACGCATCGAGGACATGGTCGAAAAGGTCAACGCGCAGAACGCGGATATCGTTCTCATCGCGGGCGATATCTTTGATAACACCGTGGACGGAATCGACGATCCGGAGTCGGTGAAAGCTTCGCTCCGGTCGATGAAAAGCAGGCTGGGCGTGTATGCCTGCTGGGGCAACCACGACGTGGCGGAGCGCCTCTTCAGCGGGTTCAGCACCAAAAAGCTGGAAAACACCCAGCGCAGCGGGCAGATGGAGCGGTTTGTGCGCGACAGCGGCATCATCATGCTGGAGGACGAAGCGCGGCTGATTGACGACAGCTTTTACGTCATCGGCCGCAAGGATTACGAAAACGCGGGCGACGGCACGCACGAGCGCATGAGCCTTGCGGGATTGATGGCGGATATCGACACGGATAAGCTCGTTATTTCGCTGGAACATGAGCCGCGCTTTCTTAAACAGAACGCCGATGCGGGCGTGGATGTGATGCTCTGCGGCCATACGCACGACGGCCAGTTTTTCCCGCTGAATATCGCCATCCGAACCGCGTGGGAAAATCCTGCGGGTCTCAAAAAGGTGGGCGGGATGACCAGCGTCGTCACCTCCGGCGTGGGCGTTTACGGGCCGGATATGCGCATCGGCACGGACGCGGATATTTCAGTGGTGGATATTCACTTTACACGATAAGGCAAAAACATCCGAAAAGGAGAAAAAGCATATGAAACTCATTCAGGGCGGTCTGATCAAGACCATTACAAGCGGCGATATTCCAAACGGACAGGTGCTCATCGACGGCGGCAAAATCGTCGCGGTGGGGCAGAATCTCGACGTTCCGGCGGGCACGGAGATCATCGACGCGGCGGGCTGCATCGTCACGCCGGGCTTCGTTGACGCGCACTGCCACATCGGTATTCACGAGGAAGCGACGCGCTGGGAAGGCAACGACACCAACGAGTATTCCAGTCCGGTTACGCCGGAAATCCGCGCCATCGACGGCATCAATCCGATGGACGAGGCTTTCGGAAACGCCATCGGCGGCGGCGTGACGACGGCGGTGACGGGCCCCGGCTCGGCAAACGTGCTGGGCGGCTCGTTTGTGGCGATGAAGCTCTACGGCGACTGCATCGACGACATGATTCTCAAGTATCCGGCGGCGATGAAGTGCGCGTTCGGCGAGAATCCGAAGGGCGCATATGGCCAGAACGGCCGCAAAGCGCCGGTCACGCGCATGGCCGTCGCGGCGCAGCTGCGCGAGATGCTCTTCAAGGCGCAGCGCTACGCGAAGGAAGTCGAGGCGGCGGAGAAGGACGAAACCAAGACCCGCCCGTTTGATATGCAGCTGGAAGCGCTGCTCCCGGTCATCCGCAGGGAGATTCCGCTCAAGGCGCACGCGCACCGCGCGGACGATATTCTGACCGCGCTGCGCATCGCGAAAGAATTTGACGTGGATATCACGCTCGACCACGTGACCGAAGGCCATCTGATTGTGAATCATCTGGTACAGGCGGGCAAGCCCGTGCTGGTCGGCCCGTCGTTCGGCTCCAAATCCAAGCAGGAATTGAAGGAAAAGAGCTTTGCGACCGCGGGCGTTCTGGATAACGCCGGGCTGGAGGTCTGCATCATCACAGACGCGCCGGTCATTCCGCTGTATTACCTGCCGCTGTGCGCGGGTCTGGCCGTGAAGGCGGGCATGAAGGAGGAATCCGCATGGCGCGCGATCACCATCAATCCGGCGCATGTCGTAGGTATCGACAGCCGCGTCGGCTCGCTTGAAGCCGGCAAGGACGCGGATATTGCGATTTTCGACGGAAATCCGCTTCGCGATATCCAGTGCCACACGAAGGCCGTTTTCGTCAATGGCGAAGAGGTGCTTTCTCAGATCAAAACGCGGGTGTAAGCGAAGGAGGGCGCGGGCAGTGAACGACATTCATCCCGATTTGGCGCTGCTCGCGCAGCCTGAGCGGCGGGCGATCTGCTGCCTGTGCGTGGAAAGCGCGGGGCAAAATCTTTCAGGGCTTCTGGAAAAGAAGCCCTTTTCGCGTTACGCGGAAAACGGAGAGACCGCGCTGCTCTTTGACGAGACGCAGAGCGAAGCGTGGCGCATGGAAATCGAGCGGATTCTGCGGGAAAACGGGCTTTGCGCGGGGATGAGCGGGCCGTTTGCGTTGGCCGCTTCCGCGCGCGGATGCCTGACCAAAGCGCGCATTGCGCTGGAAACGGGCAGCGCGCTTGCGCCCGGACGCGCGCTGTATGACATGGAGACTTACGGCGAAGCGGCGCTTCTGCGCAAGGCGAAAACGGCGCTTGAGGCGCAGGGGTTTTGCGCGGAAGATTTCTGCGACGCGGCGATTGAAGGCCTTGCGCGGCTGGATGAGCAGGGGGAAGCGCAGTATGTGCGCAGCCTGCACGCGTATCTGAGCAGCGGACTGAATCTGCGCCGCGCGGCGGAGACGATGGGCATACACCGCAATACGCTGGCCTATCGCATGCGCCGGATTGAAGCGCGCTTCGCCTTGAATCTCGGCGATATGAACACCTGCTTTGAACTGTTGTTTTCCCTCTGGCTCAGGGATGGAATTGGCGGCGAAGTGCAGCCCGAGTCGACGGAATCATTTGACAGCGGCGCGGTGCGCGCGGCGCTTTGGCGCTTTACGGAACGCACAGGCGGGGCGGAAGCGCTGTGCGGCGGGCGTTTTAAGCTGGCCGTCGCGGCAGTCGGCGTGGGAAACATGGGCGACGAAAAGCGCATGGAACTGACGCTGGCGCTCTGCGCCCAGCCGCAGAAGCCGGTTGCGGCGTTTGACGAAGAAACGCTGTTTTTGGCGCTTCCGCCGGAAGAAATCGACGCGTTTGCCAAGGCGGCGGGGCCGCTTTGCGAGGCGGCGCGCGCGGGACTGGTAATTTCACAGCCGTTTGCCATGGAGCGGTTGAACGCGCGGCTGCGCCTGTGCCGCCTTGCGCTGCTGGCGGCGGGCACGCAGACGATGGAGATGCGCGACATGGGTTCTACGCTGTTCTTTATGGCGCTGGAACGAAAGATATCCCTCGCGCCGTATCTGTGCGAAGATGTGATCCGCGTGATGGATGAGGACGCGACGCGCGGCTCGGCGCTCTCGCGGGCGCTGTATGCGTATCTGCTCAACTTTATGGATCTCAAAAAAGCCGCGCAGCAGCTGGGCATTCACCGCAACACGCTGGAATACCAGGTGCGCAAGATGAACGCCGTCATCGGGGAACCGCCGGACGGAAGCAAGCGGTTCAGGATGATGTGCACCTATAAAATGCTGGCGCTGCCGGATACGGGCGTGCATGATGTGTAAAATCTTACAAATGAAAAGGCGCGCCGGAACGCGAAAAGAATCGCAAAAAAATTCACAAAACGGCTTGAATTGACCGTATGAATATGGTATACTGCTTGCAGCACAAAAAGGCTTTGTAAAAAATTACAAAGCAAACGAAGTCGGGAGGATTCACGAATGGCGAAAATCGGTTCGATGGAGCTGATTGTCATCCTGATTGTCGCGATGCTTGCCATCGGCCCGGAGCGCCTGCCCAAAGCGGCGCGCACGCTGGGCAAGGCGGTCGGCTCGTTCAAAAAATACATGAACGACGCGACGAGCGATTTGCGCGAGGCCAGCGATGAATTTCGCGAGGTGACCGATGAAATCGCGGACGCGCAGAAGACCATGCGCAAGGCGTTTAAGGACGCGGACGACGAAATCAGCAGGACGAAAAAAGAAGCGGACGATAAGCTGAACCCCAAAAAGAAAAAGAAGAAAAAGCCTGTCGAGCCGGAAACGGACGAGACGGACGACGAGCCTGAACCGCCGAAGGACGAAACGAAGGCGGGCGGGTCGGAAGACAAAGCGGAGGCTGAAGAAACGCAGCCGGAGAACGGCGCCGAAGCCGAAAGACAAAGCGAAGCAAACGACGCTCAGCAGAGCGCTGACGCCGAATAAAGGAGGAACTTTTTTATGGGTAAGATTGGAACGACCGAATTGCTGGTTGTGCTCGCGATTGTGTTGATTATCTTTGGGCCGAAAGCGCTGCCGAAGCTGGGCCGCTCGTTGGGCAAGACGCTGGGCAGCTTCCGTAAGGGCATGAGCGACGGCGCGGACGACGATGAGGACGACGACGAGGAAGAGGTCGTCGTGAAGAAAAAGAAGAAAAAGACTGTCGACAAGAAGGCCGACGATGAGGACGACGAGGAAGAGGACGCCTGATTAAAAAACGGGATACGGATGCTTCTCTCCGAGCGAGGGAAGCATCTCTTCTGCAAACAACGAAACGGACGGTGAAATGAGATGAGCGCGAAAAACGATCAGGCCAACATGTCGCTGGTGGGCCACCTGCGCGAAATCCGCAATCGCATCGCGCTGAGCGTAACCGCGCTGGTGGTGGCGTTTATCGCGTGCTTTGCCATCATCAAGCCGCTGGCCAACGCCATGCTGCAAATGGGTTTGGACGCGGGTTTCCAATACGTGTATCTGTCCCCGTCGGAATTGCTCACCTCGTATTTCAAGCTGGCGCTGGTGCTGGCGATCGTGGTGGTTTCGCCGCTGCTGGTTTTTGAAATCTGGGGCTTTGTCGCGCCGGCACTCACCCGAAAAGAAAAGCGGGCGATCAAGCCCGCGCTGCTGGGCGGCTTCTTCTTCTTCTGTCTGGGCGCGCTGTTCAGCTACATGGTCGCTCTGCCGTTCATGATTCAGTTTCTGGTCAATTTCAGCACGTCGGATTTCATCAACTCGGCCATCTCCGTGGCCAGCTATCTGGATTTCATGATCGGCATGCTGCTGACCTTCGGCGTTGTGTTTGAAGAGCCGATGCTCGCCTTTGTGCTGACCAAGCTGGGCATTCTCACGCCGGATATTCTGCGCAAGGTGCGCCACTACGCCATCCCGGTGATCTTTGTGATCGCGGCGATTATCACGCCGCCGGACGTCGTTTCTCAGTTCATGGTCGCCGTGCCGATGATCGGCCTGTATGAATTGAGCATCCTGATTTCCTCCGTCATCTACAAGAAAAAGCAGAACGAAGACGATGCGGATGACGACGAGGATGAAGAAGACGAATACGATGATGACGAAGAGGACGACGACGAATAAGAGCAATCAAAAAAGAGCCGCAAAGGCTCTTTTTTGATTCGCAGGAAATTGCAGCAAATGGGCCGCGTATGTGAAAGTTTGAATTTTTGCAAACTTTGGCGGAAGTGAGAGCGGCCTCAGGCCGCTTTTTGATTCGTAGGAAATTGCAGAAAATGGGCCGCGTATGTGAAAGTTTGAGTTTTTTGCAAACTTTGGCGGAAGTGAGAGCGGCCTCAGGCCGCTTTTTGATTCGTAGGAAATTGCATACAGGCTGCCGCTTCACAGCTTGTATGCCGTCATCGCCCTGAAACGGTTGCTCATCATGGTATAAAGCGTCTGGGCATAGGGCGTGAGCGGCATATCTTTGGGGCACGCCATATACAGGGAGGTATAGAGCGAATCGCTGAGACGGTAATGCGAAAGCTGCTGCATGGCGGGCGTGTCGCTCAGCAGGGTGATAAACGGACAGAGCATCACCAGCGAACAGGCGGCGCACACACGTTTGGCACATTGAGAATCATCCGTGCGCAGAACGACGAAGGGGGAAAGTCCGGCGCGGGCAAGCAGTTCGTCATAGGAACGGGTGAACGGCAGGCTTTCGGTGGGCAGAATGAATTTCTCTCCTTCACAGGCGTTTAAACTGATGGTTGAACCGGAAGGAATGCGCTGAGCGAGCCTGGTTTTGCGACCGGCGAGCAGCACGACTTCGTCCGACGCGATGAGCTGATATTCAAGCTTTTCGTTTTCGGCTTCGCCGGAAACGAGCGCCATATCGAGTTCGCTGCCGAGCAGTTTGCGTTCCAGCTCGCCATTCGGCAGGGAAACGGCCTGCACGCATACTTCGGGATAAACGGACTGGAATTCGGCGAACACCTGCGGCAGAAGTTCGTCTGCACGCTGCTGGGGCAGACCGAGACGCAGAAGCCCCGCAGTGTGGCCGGAGAGCGCGGCGATAGACTCGTTCATCTGCGTTTCGATTTGCAGAAAGCGGCGCGCGGCCTGCACATAGATCTGCCCGGCAGGGGTGAGCGAGACGGGCGTTGTGCCGCGCTCAAAGATGGGCGCGCCGAGCTGCTGCTCGATCTGCCGAATCTGCTGGGAGAGCGTCGGCTGGGCGATGAAGAGCGATTTGGCCGCCGCGGTGAAGCTGCCTTCGCGCGCGACGGCGAGCACGAGCTGAGCGTGTCGGGTATTCATGAGCACCTCCGTGAGGGGAGAGGGGAATGATGGGGGCGCCGTCCCAAACCCCGGCAGGAACCTTAGGCTCCTGCACCTCCCGTTTTCATTCGCTGCGCGAATGAATTCTATCTCTTATTTTAATCAAGAAACAGAGGTTTGTAAACCGTCACTTAACATCCGTTTATCGCGCAGCGATAAACGAAAGAGGGAAATCCAGAAACCTCAGGTTTCTTGCGGGGGATTGAAGCCATGCGCCCGCCGTGCGGGAAAAAGCATGGCGAAAATCGGAAATCGCAAGGAGCCGGAACGGCGACTATGCGAGTTTCCTGGACTTGGTGCAACGCCCCAAAAAGGGGCTTCCCCGCGCACGCGTTATAGGTGTATAATAGGGCTACATCTGAAAGACGGAGGGATTTGCGATGCAGGTTACGGAAAAAATCACCGCGTTTCGGGCGCGGATGAAGGATGAGAACTTTGCCGCGGTCATCGTGCCGACGGCGGACAGCCATGCTTCGGAATATATTGCCGACCATTTCAAGACGCGTCAGTGGCTTTCCGGCTTCACCGGCTCGGCGGGCACGCTGGTCGTCGGCGAAAAAGAGGCGGCGTTGTTTGTCGATGGCCGCTACTTCATCCAGGCGGAACAGCAGATCGCCGGCAGCGGCATCACCTTGATGCGCATGGGTACGGCAGGCACGCCGACGCTGGAAGAATATCTCGCGGGGCTGCTGCGTGAAAACGACGCGCTGGGCGTTGATTTCGGCGTGGTCAGCGAGAAATTCGCGGAGGATATGCGCGCGGCGGTCGCGGGCAGCGGCGCGCTGCTGCGCGATACCGGCGACTGGTTTAACGATTTGTGGACGGATCGTCCGCCGATGCCGAAGGAGAAGGCGTTCATCCTCGACGAGCAATATGCGGGCGAGAGCGTGCAGAACAAGGTCGCCGCGATTCGCAAGGTCATGGATCAGCACGACGCACAGCTGCATGTGCTCAACGTGCTGGATGATATCGCGTGGGTGCTCAATGTGCGCGGCGGCGACGTGCTCAATACGCCCGTGGTGATGAGCTATCTGGTCATCGGGCAGAAGCACGTCAACTGGTTCGTCGATGAAACCAAGGTGGACGAGGCCATGCGCCAAAGGCTGGCGGACGAGGGCGTGAATGTGCGCGGCTACGACGAGATTATCCCGGCGCTGCAAGGGCTTGAGCCGGACGTCAGGGTGCTGGCGGACGCAGCCAAGCTGACAGCCGCCCTGATGAGCGCACTGGAAAAGGCCGAAATCATCCGCGCGGAGAACCCGTCCACGCGCATGAAGGCCATCAAGAACGAGGTTGAGCTGGCCAATCTGCGCAAGGCGCATGTGAAGGACGGCGCGGCGGTGACGCACCTGATGTACTGGCTCAAACAGAACGTCGGCAAAATCCCGATGACGGAAATCAGCGTCAGCGACAAGATGCTGGCCTTCCGTCAGGAACAGGAGCACTTTATTTCGCCGAGCTTCAACACCATTTGCGCTTATCGCGCCAACGCCGCGATGATGCATTACAGCGCTACGCCGGAAACCGACGCGGTCATCGAGCCGCGCGACCTGCTGCTCATCGATTCCGGCGGACAGTATCTGGAAGGCACGACGGATATCACCCGCACCTTTGCGCTCGGCCCCGTGACGGATGAGCAGAAAAAGCACTTCACGGCTGTGCTGTGCAGCATGCTGAATCTGGCGAACGCCAAATTCCTGCACGGCATGACGGGCATCGGCCTGGATATCCTCGCGCGCGGCCCGATTTGGGATATGGGCATCGACTATCGCTGCGGCACGGGCCACGGCGTCAGCTACCTGATGAGCGTGCACGAGGGGCCGAACAGCTTCCGCTGGCATAAATCCCCGACCCGCAATGAGGACACCGTGCAGGAACCGGGCATGGTCACCACCGACGAGCCGGGCGTGTATATCGAGGGCAGCCACGGCATCCGCACCGAGAACGAGCTGGTCTGCCGCAAGTTGGAAGAGAACGAATACGGCCGGTTCCTCGGTTTTGAAATCATCACCTGCGCGCCGATCGATCTGGACGCGGTGATCCCCGATCAGATGAGCCCGCGTCAGCGCGGCTGGCTCAACGACTATCATGCCTTCGTGCAGAAAACGCTTCTGCCGCTGATGGCCGACGACGGCGAGCGCGAATGGCTTAGGCACGCGACCCGCGCCATTTAACCGAATATTCCCCAATTCTGCATTTTTCGGAAAGCGCCCAAATCAGGTCTAGCATTTTGGGCGCTTTTCCTGTATAATAAACGCAAGAATGTTTCTCCGTTTGTTCGGAGTTGCACTTCCATCAAGCATAATATGGAGGGATAGATCTATGAAACTTATCGTTGCAATCGTTCAGGATGAAGATGCGGGCCGCCTGGTTTCCGCTCTGATGGATAAGGGGTTCGGCGTGACGAAGCTGGCCACAACCGGCGGCTTCCTGCGCGCGGGCAACACCACGCTCATCAGCGGCGTGGAGGACGACAAGCTCCAGGATGCGCTCGACGTGATTGAAAAAATCTGCAAGAGCCGCGAACAGATCACCGCTTCCACCACCCCGATGGGCGGCGCAGGCGGCGTGTATGTGCCGTATCCGATCCGCGTGACGGTCGGCGGCGCGACGGTGTTCGTGCTGGAGGTCAGCCAGTTCCTCAAGGTGTGATATGATTGCCTTTGCGGATCTTGCGGGGCAGTCTGCGCTCATCGGTCAACTGCAACATGATTTTGCGCGGGGGAGCTATGTCCATGCCTACCTGCTGACAGGGCCGGGCGGCACGGGCAAACGTTCCGCCGCGCAGCTTTGCGCTATGGCCGCGCTCTGCCGGGGAGAACATAAGCCGTGCGGCGCGTGCGGCCCATGCCGTCGCGTGCTTTCCGGCACGCATCCGGACGTGCATACCGTTGTGCCGGAAAAGGGCAAGCAGATCATCGGCGTCGGCGTGATGCGCGAGATGCTCGATACCGTCGCGGTCAAGAGTTTTGAGGACGGCGCGAAGGTCATTCTCATTCCGCAGGCCGAGCGGATGAACGCGGCCGCGCAGAACTGCCTGCTCAAAACGCTGGAAGAACCGCCGGAAAGAACGGTGTTCTTTCTGATTACGGATCAGCCCGCGGCGCTGCTGCCGACTATCGTTTCCCGCTGCCGCGTCGTGCGATTTCATCCGCTGACGGAGGAAGCCTGCCAAAAGCGCCTGATTGCCCTCGGCCAATCGCCGGAGATGGCGAAGAAAAAGGCGCGCATAGCGGAAGGATGCGTCGGCCGCGCGCTGGAAATCGACGACGGTCAGCTCGATTTGCGCATGGAGCTGACGCATAACGTGTTTTCGGTTCATCATCCGGCGGACGCGCTGGGCGTGGTGAACATGTATAAGGAGGATAAGGAACGGCAGAAGCTCGTGCTGGATACGCTGGAAATCGCGCTGCGCGATATTCTGGTGCAGCAGGCGGGCGGCGCGTCCGTCGCGGACGCGGGCTATGCGCGGGAGGCGCTGGACTATGCGTCCCGCGTGCCGCTTTCCGGGGGATTGACGCTGATGGAAACGCTGCGCAGGGCGCGCGTCATGCTCGCCAGCAACGTCGCGTTTACATCGGCGTTTGAAACCGTCCTGCTTCAAATATCGGAGGAATATGCCAAATGGCCATGGTGATCAGGGTGCGCTTCAAGCGCGCCGCCAAATTATACGACTTTGACCCCAACGGGCTGGATCTGCACAACGGCATGAGCGTGGTGACGGAGACGGCGCGCGGCGTGGAACTGGGCGAGTGCATGAGCGGCATCATGGATATGCCGGACGAGCGCCTGGTGCTGCCGCTCAAGCCGATCATCCGCATCGCCACCGAGCAGGATCTGGCCACGCAGAAGCGCAACGAGCAGGCGGAAAAAGAGGCGTTTGATATCGCCATCGACCGCATTGCCGAACACAAACTGGAAATGAAGCTGGTGGACGTGGAATACGCGTTCGACCATTCCAAAATCATCTTTTACTTTACGGCCAACGGCCGCGTGGATTTCCGCATGCTGGTTAAGAGCCTGGCGAGCATCTTCAAAACCCGCATCGAGCTGCGCCAGATCGGCGTGCGCGACGAGGCGAAGATGCTCGGCGGCATCGGGCCTTGCGGCCGGCCGATTTGCTGCCGGACGTTTTTGGGCGATTTCACGCCGGTTTCCATCAAGATGGCGAAAGAGCAAAATCTTTCGCTCAATCCGACGAAGATTTCCGGCCTGTGCGACCGCCTGATGTGCTGCCTGAAATACGAACAGGATAACTACGAGCAGACACGCAAGCGCATGCCGCGCGTGGGCCGCGAGATCATCACGCCGGACGGCGTGGGTGTGATCAATGCGATCAACGTGCTGGAAGAGACGGTGCGCGTGCGCATTGCGGTGGGCGATTCGTTTGAACTGCGCGAGTATCCGATCGACGACTGTCAGCGACCCGAAAGGGAAGAACGCAAACCGCGCATTGAAGAGGAAGATCCGGCGGTCGAGGACGAGCAGAGCGCGCCGCAGGGCGAGCGTGTTGAGCCTGCCGCGCAGCCCGCGCCGCAGAGAAAATTTGAGCAGCGTCCGCCCAGAGCGCCGAGAGGCGATCGACCGGAGAGGCCGCAGCGCCCGGAGCGCGGGCCGAGGCCCGAACGCCCACCGAGACCGGAAAGAGGCCCAAGGCCGCCCAGAAAACCGATGGACAGGCCGAACAGGCCGGAACAGCCGGTCAAACCGGAAGCCCCGGAGCAGGCGGAACAGCCGGTTCGTCAACCCGAACAGCCGCCCGTTGTGGAGCAAAAGGCGGTTGAAGCCGTCGATGTGCTGGAGATCCGCGAGGACGCGAAGCGGGAAGACCTTTTTTAAGACTTGTTAGATGTGCATAACAAAAGCCTTTGCGCGAAAAACGCTGCAAAGGCTGTTTTTTCTTGGATTCATATCGAAAAACTGGGAATTGAAAATGCGTTTTTCGTCGATTCAGAACCGTAATTTTTCACAAAAACCTTGCATTTCGCGCGCCTTCGTGCTAAAATGTTCTTCGGGAGTGATCCTTAACAAAGGGAGGTGAAATGTATGGCTTATCAGATTTCTGATGACTGCATCTCTTGCGGCGTGTGCGCCAGCAACTGCCCGGTGAGCGCGATCAGCGAGGGTGACGGCAAGTATGTGATCGACGCGGATACCTGCATCGATTGCGGCGCTTGCGCGGAGAATTGCCCGGTGGGCGCTCCGGCTCAGGCTTAATCATTTAGAGCTTGCGGACGTATTCGGTTTGGCCGGATGCGTCCTTTTTGTACTCATGGGAAATTGCGTAAAGGTTGTCTGCGCGTATACAGCTTTGAAGTTTTGCGGACTATGGCGGAAATGCAGGCGGGCTCAGCCCTTTTTTGACGCGTAGGAAATTGCGTAAAGGTTGTCCGCGTGTATACAGCTTTGAAGTTTTGCGGACTATGGCGGAAATGCAGGCGGGCTCAGCCCTTTTTTGACGCGTAGGAAATTGCGTAAAGGTTGTCCGCGTGTATACAGCTTTGAAGTTTTGCGGACTATGGCGGAAATGCAGGCGGGCTCAGCCCGCTTTGTATCTTTCCGAAAAGATGATTTCGGTGTATAATAAATCTGAAATGTGGAAAAGGAGGGAACGCCGTGAAAAAGCCGCGGTTTTCGCTGGGCAGCATCGTGATGCTGCTGGCAACGCTTTTTGTCGTTATCGGCATGGCGGCGTTCCTGACGCTGATTGCAGGGGATGGCGTATACGAACGGACGCGCGCTGTGTTCGGCCTGCTGGCTGATCAGACCGAGGAAGCGACCGCAACGCCGACCGGCGTTCCGACGGCGTCGCCCATGCCCGAAATCACCGAAGGGCCGACGCCCAGCCCATCGCCGACGGCAACGCCCGCGCTTGAGCCGAAACGATTGACGATTGCTGCCGCCGGCACGATTTACGCGCCGAAGACCGTTCGCGAAAGCGTGCAGGAGGGGACGGATCATTATGATTTTATGACGACCTTCGAGGGGCTTTCCGGCGCGCTGGAAAACGCCGATCTCTCCATCGTCACGCTGGAAACGCTGGCGGCCGGGCGAGAAAAGGGATACGGCAATTACAACACAACGCCGCAGATTCTCGACGCGCTTCGGGCTGTCGGCGTGAATTTTGTGTCGCTGGCGACGGAACGCGCGCTGGATAAGGGATACGACGGGCTGGATATCACGGCCAGCGAATTGACCAGCCGCTCGATCGGCTTTGCGGGCGTGTATCCCGACGGCACGAATACGGGCGCGGCGATGGCGAATATCGACGGCGTGCAGGTTGCCGTGCTAGCCTATACCTATGGTCTGAGCGACGAGGGGCGCGAACGCACGCGGGACGACAGCCGCGGCGTGGTCGCGATGATGGACAGTCAGCGCGTGGTGCGCGATATTACGCAGGCGCGCGTGGACGGCGCGAACATCGTCGTCGTTCTGCCGCATTGGGGAACGAAAAACCGCGCGCAGACGCCGGATACCGTGCAGACGATGGCGCGCGAGATGGCGCAGGCGGGCGCGGATGTGATTTTCGGCACACATCCCAATGTGGCGCAGGGCGTCGAACGGCTGCAAACCGTCCGGAGCGACGGACTGACGTATGAAACGGTCGTCTGTTATTCGCTGGGGTGCCTGCTGACCGATGCGCGGGACAGCGAAAATACGGCGGGCATGGCGGTTCGACTGGAAATGACCTATGATCCGGCGACCCGACGCGCATCGCCAGGAACGCTGGAAATCGTGCCGCTCTATATCGCCAGACAGAGGGAGGACAGCGGCATTGTCTACCGTGTGGTGGATGCGGAAAACGAACAGGCGATTCAAAGCCTGACGACAACGGAACAGGCTGCCGCCGCACAGGCAGTCGAGCGCGTCAAAAACGCGACACAGGAGGAATGAGCATGAACCGCAAAAGAATTTTGGATTACGGCATCCGCGTCGGCTGTCTGCCGACCGGACCGCTGGATAAAATCACCGATGTGCCGGGCGTGACCGTCGGCCACGCGACCGTGCGCGACGCGCGCCACCACACCGGCGTGACCGTCATTATGCCGTGCGAGGATAATATGTTCGCAAAAAAGCTGACCGCCGCGAGTTTTGTACTCAACGGGTTTGGCAAAACGGCGGGGCTTGTGCAGGTGGATGAGCTGGGCACGCTGGAAACGCCGATTGCGTTGACCAACACGCTGAACGTTGGGCTGGTGCACGACGCGCTGGTGACGGTGATGGCCGAGCGCTGCGCAAGGGAGCACGTGGCGATGCACTCCATCAATCCGGTCGTCGGCGAATGCAACGACGCGCAGCTCAACGCGATTGTGGACAGACCGATTCGAGAGGAACATGTGCGCGAGGCCATTGCAAACGCATGCAGAGACTTTGACGAAGGCGACGTGGGCGCGGGCGCAGGCACGGTCTGCCACGGGCTCAAGGGCGGCATCGGCTCGGCTTCGCGGCAGATTGAGATTCTGGGCAGAACGTATACCCTCGGCGTGCTGGTGCAGAGCAATCACGGCTGTCTGGAAGAATTGACTGTCTGCAATCGGCGGCTGGGCGAAGAAATTATCGCCAAACGAAACGCGCGGCCCGCGCCCGAACCGAACGACCGCGGCTCGATCATGATGGTAACGGCAACCGATCTGCCCGTGTCGGACAGGCAGCTGCGGCGCATCATCAAGCGCTGCTCGGTCGGGTTGGCGCGCTGCGGTTCGTATTTCGGCCACGGCAGCGGCGACGTGATGATCGGCTTTACCACGGCCAACCGCATGCCTGCAGGCGGCATGCACCGCGTCGTCACCCAGCAGGTATTGACCGAACATACGCTTGAACTGGCGTTCCGCGCGATTGCGGAGGCGACACAGGAAGCCGTGCTCAATTCGCTTTGCTGCGCCGACGCGGTGACGGCGGAGGACGGGCGCGTGTTTGAAAGTATCGCAACCTATTTATAATATCAAAAATGGACGCGCATGAGCCGTGTGCTGATAAGACAGTAATTTGAGAAAACTACAAAATCGGCATCTGCTAAGCAGGATTGGACAACAAAACAGGCGGCACTCAATTTCGGTTGGGCGCCGCTTGTTTTTACATCTAAGGGTTGAGAATTCCCTGTTTTTTGCACTGTAAAGCAAGGATAACGAAAAGGCTGAAATAGTTATCGCCTCTGTGTGGTTCTTTTGTGAAACAGCGAATCGCTGCATAGCGGATACCGTTCGCCGGGGAGTACGTATATTTATAGCTGCGTTAATTACCCTGCAAAACTGTAAAGTTGATAGGTGGGTATTTCGATGCGGAGTATGTTCGACACGGGAAAAGCAGGAAATCAGCTTGTATTCGCAGAAGAATTACATTTTAGGGTGTTAATTCCGAGTATTCTATTGAAAACAGAGCTATCCTTGCGATATGCTGTGTGTACACACCGGCGGGTGGGAGACACGGCAAATGAAAAAGTTGATTGCATGTACGTTCAATATGACTAGCAGTTGCATGGAGCTGAAGTTCAGCGACAGCAGTATGATCGCCATTAACTACACCGCTATGGAAAACAAAATTGCTGACAATGTGTATCAGAGGTCATCGACTGACTATCTGAGCCCCGTTGACGCATGCTGTTTTCGTTTTGAACGGCAAGATGTATTCTGAAGCAGTTACTGAGTACGGTCTTTTGGATCAGATTACATGAGAAGTGAAAGTTTGGTACACCGACGAGTTGAGAAAGATATACGAGGAAATGACACAGAGGTGAACGATTTATGGAAGTTACATTTATAAATCCCGGTGTCGATTATATGATTCAGAGTATCATGCATTTTCAGGCCGAAGGAGAGGCTGAATTCTGGTCTGAACCTTTATACCATTTCTATCCGCAGCTTGACAGGACATTCGCTGCAAGTTTGCCAGTTGCAGAAAGAAGAGACTACATTCAACGTGCCATGAGGGCCGCGTATGCTGAGTTGGAGAACACAATCAACGAGAAGGTGACCGTATATTCTCATCACTGGAACGATTGCAAAGCGCAGATTACAGCTGCTTTATCAGAGGCTTTCAGCATAGATTGCACAGGCTTGTTTAATGACCTGCGCTGCAATTTGAGTTTGAACCCTATTGAGCCGCGTTTTCTAAAAGAGCACTGCTATGACACATTTTATTTGAACAGCGCAAAGGGTGCCATTGGCGGTGGGATACATGAGATCATACACTTTATTTGGTTCTATGTATGGAACCAGTTGTTTGAAGATAACTACGACGAATATGAGCGTCCTTCGCTCAAATGGATATTGAGCGAAATGGTGGTTGAATCCGTGATGAGAGATGAGCGGCTCAGCTCCATCAACCCATATTTCCCGAGAGAAAACGGCGGATGTGTCTATCCGTATTTCTTCGATATGATGGTAGATGGGAAACCTATTCTTGACACATTGGACGCTATGTACAAAAGCCAGAATATTGAAGATTTTATGCGGAGCAGCTACGCCTATTGTCAAGAACATGAAGCAGTAATTCGAGAACATATTCTAAAGTCAGAGGGGTAAGCCATGCCTGACAACAGGAACTGGAATCGACCGATACAGGTCAAATTTTTCGTAGACGAAAGAGAACTCGGCTTGATAAAGGCGAGGATGGCGCAGCTTGGGATAGAGAATATGAGCGCTTACCTTCGCAAAATGGCGATCAACGGATATGAGGAAAAACCGGATTTGCCTGAACGCCGTGAACCGAACAATCCTTGACTCACTTTTCAAGATGGAGTAATGTTCAGCTCCGCAGGAGCGCAGCCGATTTCTCTGAAATCGTTCCGGGGTTTGGGGTATTTCCCCAACAAGATTGCACGGGTGTATAAACACGAGCATTGCGTGTGCCAAAAAGCAGCATGGTATGCAGTATACACATCTTAGAGGATTGGCGAGAGTGACCTCTCAGCTTACCCACTTATTTGCGTCCATGAATCTAAAAAACTGGCAACTTGGAAGGACAAGAACGGCCTTCTTTGGCGGCTTGAAAAGCTGTTTATGATCATAAAAGGGTACTTTCGCGAACCGAAAGTACCCTTTTTGTCGACAGGCTGATGGACGCGCATTGCGCGTCCATTTTTTTACTTCAAAGCTTCGCCAAGCGCGGCGCAGGCGGCCAGCGCCGCGTTGTCCGGCTCGTCCTGGCAGATGACGCTCTCGGCGCAAAGCGTGATGCCCGCCGCTGCGCAGTCGCTCTCCCAGGTGCGCATCCATTCGCCGCCGCCCCAGCCGTAGGAGCCGAACAGCGCGACTTTCTTGCCCGCCAGAGACGGCTTCACGGCCTCGAACATCGGCTCAAATTCGGAATCTTCCAGTTGCTCGGCGCCCATGGACGGGCAGCCGAAAGCAATCGCGGCATAATTCGCGGCCTTGTCCGCATCGAACTCGGCGGCGGTGAAAAGATCGGCCTGAGCGGCGGCGGCGACAGCCTGCGCCATCGCCTCGGTATGGCCCGTTCCGCTCCAATACACAACAGCAACTTGACTCATTTGAAAATCTCCTTTCTATATCGCGGGAGTTTCTCCCGGTCAGGCAAAATTATACGGCAACTGCGAGCTGATCGAGCGTTCTTCCGCAGGCGAACAGGCGTTTATAAACGCTGGTGCACTTGCGGAATTTATCAAACGCTTTCTGCGCGGCGCATGCGTCGGTATAGCATTTCCAGCAGCCGCAGCACAGGCAGTTGCGCCCTTTGTTGGCGATGAACGCGACGACATCGTCGATCGGATAGCCCAGAAACAGGCCGATTTCGTGCGGAAACGCGCCGCCCTGCGAAAGGCGCGCGCAGAGCAGATCCACCGCGTCCTCAACCGTCAGATACGGATAACCCTGCTCGGTCAAAAAGGCGGCTTCCTTTTCACAGGCGAGCATGCGGCAAAGCTGGCAGGGCCGGTAAAGATAGCACAGCGCGCGTCCGTCGCCCACGTCGATCACGCGGATGGCCAGTCCTTTGGGCGCAAGTTCGTCGGAGAGCGCCCGCGCTTCACGCATCGTATACGCCATGTCCTCCGGTCGAATGCTGAACAGACTGCCGCATTTGAGGCTGGCCAGCGTGGGCGAACAGTGGTCGATGAGCATGGGGACGATGGACACGGCGGACATCTCCTTCACAGATTAGTTAGCATATTCTAACCTATCTTCAAAAAAATATGCAGATCAAAGTCGAAAGAATTTCGTTAGACTGAGCTAACGATTAGCATTATACAGAAGTTGAGCCGTTCTGTCAAGGGGAGAATTGACACATTGAAACAAATTGCGTATAATGAATGAATCGAAAAACGCGCGCAAAGGAGGAATACTGCATGGAAAAACGTCCAATTCTGGCCATTATGTACGACTTTGACCATACGCTTTCCCCGCGGGATATGCAGGAATACGGCTTCATTCCGGATTTGGGCATGGAGGCGGACGCGTTCTGGCACAAGTGCGTCACGGCCATGAAGCAGAACCAGATGGATCAGATTCTGGCGTATATGTATATGATGCTGGAAGAGGCGAAGGGCAAGCTGATTGTCAACCGCAGCATGCTGCGGGCGCTGGGCAAGGACGTGCAGCTCTTTGACGGCGTGAGCGACTGGTTTGCGCGCGTGAACGATTATGCTGAAAGCAAGGGGTTAGTGCCGGAACACTATATCATCTCTTCGGGCCTGAAGGAGATCATCGAGGGCACGCCGATAGCGAAGGAGTTTAAGGAGATTTACGCCGCGTCGTTCTGCTATGACGAGCACGGGGTGGCATGCTGGCCCGCGATGGCAGTCAATTATACCAGCAAAACGCAGTTCCTTTTCCGCGTGAACAAGGGCGTGCTGGATGTGACCGAGCACCGCGCGCTCAATGAATTCATGCCGGAGGAAAAGCGGCGCGTGCCGTTTTCCAACATGATTTATATCGGCGACGGCTTGACCGACGTGCCGAGCATGAAGCTGACCAAGCTCAACGGCGGCCATTCCATTGCGGTTTGGCAGGAGGACGAGCAGATCAGCAACGAAATGCTGCTTGAGGGGCGCGTGGATTTTGCCGTCAAGGCGGATTACAGCCGGGGAAGCGACATGGAAAAGATGGTCTTTGCCATCATCGACCAGATTGCCGCCAGCGCCAAAACCGCGCAGATGCACGTGGCGGCCTGCGACCGGGCGAAGAACGCCGTTTAAGCGCGCCGATGCGGCGGAGAGGATAGGAAACATGAAAAAAAGGAAATTGCTCGTGCTGGATATCGACGGCACGCTGACCAATACGCAGAAGGATATCACGCCCAAAACGCTGGAGGCGATTTTGAAAATCGAACAGATGGGCCATGCGGTCGCACTGGCTTCCGGTCGGCCGACGGGCGGCATGCGGCGCTATATCGGCGAGCTGGAGCTGGCGAAATACGGCAATTATGCCATCAGCTACAATGGCGCATGCGTCACCAACATGCAGACGAATGAAATTGTGTATAAAAACGTACTGCCGGATTACGTTGCGCCGTGGATGCTCGATTACGCCCGCGAACACGATCTGGGCATGTGCATTTACGACGGAAACACGGTCGTCTGCGGCACACGCGTGGATCGTTATCTGGAGCGGGAAACCGTGCTCAACGGTTTTAACCGCGTGATGGTGGAGAACTTTGACGACTACCGCGGCATGGACATGTTCAAGGCGCTGCTGACCGCGCCGCCCGTACGCGCGGCTGAACACGAAAAACGCCTTGCCCGCCGGTTTATGGGCAGGTTGAGCGTCTATCGCAGCGAACCGTTTTTCATTGAAATCATGCCGCACGGCGTGGACAAAGGCGCGGCGATCGCGGGCCTGATCGAGCGCCTTGGACTGGAACGCGAGGACGTAATCGCCTGCGGCGATGGTCTTAACGATCTGGCCATGATCAAGTATGCGGGGCTGGGCGTGGCGATGGGCAACGCTCAGCCGGAAATTAAGGCTGCCGCCGATGTGGTGACGGGTACGAACGACGAGGACGGCCTGGTCAGCGTGATCGAGCAATACATCCTGAACGCCTGAGCACAAGCAGGCTGAGCAGCAGCGTCAATCCCTGAACCGCGCCAAGCGAGATGACCGCGCCCCACAGGCCGATGACGGGCACGAGAAACTGTACCGTCAGCACACCGAGCAGGCCGGAAGCCAGCGAAATCTTCAGCGACGCGCCTTGCAGGCCGAGCGCGTTCATGATGCCGCCGCAGACATGCGTTGTCGCGATGATCGGGATGAGCGCGCACGAGCCGCGCAGCAGCGGCAGAAGCGCCGCCTGACGGAAGAAGAAATTCGCAATCAGCGGCGCAAACAGCCATACGCCGGCCGACGCCGCCGCGCCGATGGCGAGCGACGCGAGAATCATCCGCGTGGAGAGCGTGCAGAGCGGCTGTCCGTCCGTCTGGCGCTTCGTCAGTTCGGGTGCGGCGGCCATGCTCAGGCTGCACGTGATGAACGAGGGCATGAACAAAATGGGTTTGAGCATGCCGTGGAACACGCCGAGGCTGGCCATCGCTTCCGCAGCGGAAAGGCCGAACAGCTGAAGCCGCGCCGGAATGAGCGTCGCATTGACCGTCTGCATCAGCGAAGAGACGAGGCGCATGCCCGTCAGAGGCAGGGTAAGAGCGAGCAGCTCACGGAAGACCGGCTTTCGAGAGCCTTCGCCCTGGGCGAAGAGCACGAGCCGAGCGCCGAGCACGAGCATCAGGATGAGTCCGGCGGTTTCGCCCGCAAGAGTTGCGACAGCCGGAATGGCCGCGCGAAAGAGCGTTGGCCAGCCGCGCAGACCGTAGACCAGCCGGACGCACAGCAACGCGCGGACAATCTGTTCGAGCAATTCGCTGACGGCGGGCGGAACGGGCTGGCCGATGCCGTAATAATACCCGTTCAGCACGCAGGATACGCCGAGAATCGGGATGCACGGCAGAAAACACAGCAGTGCAGGCAGGGTTTGAACGTCGCCGAGCCACAGGCACAGCGGCTCGCGGAAGAGAAATGCCAGTGCGGCAATCAGCAGGCTGACGGGCAGCGCAAGCAGCAGCGCACAGCGCACGACGCGAACCCGGCGCGCGCCTTCCGTTTTGGCGCACATGCGCGAGACGGCGATGGGCAGGCCCGTGACGACGGGCGTGATGAGCAGCATTTGCGCGCTCTGCGCCAGTTCGACAAGGCCCATTGTCTGTGCGCCCAGCTCGCGGGAGAGCCACAACCGCAGCAGGAAGCCGACCGAACGAACCGCGAAATGCGACGCGCTCAAAAAGAGCGTTTTTTGAATCAGCGTTTTACCGCGCACGACCATCACCCGTGGAGCGTATGCGACGGGCGGAAGGGGTATGCGTTGGGGCTTTGCCCCAAACCCCACAAGGGAACTGAGTTCCCTTGACCTTCCACTTTGAAATCAATATAAAGCTTCATCGAAGCAGCTCATAGATCAATTCCAAATCGGGAAGTCCAGAAACCTCAGGTTTCTGGCAGGGTGCGGGGCGGCGCCCCGCGAAAAGGAGCGACAGATGTTTACCAAGTGGGATCACCGTTTTATGGAAATGGCACAGCTCGTTTCGACCTGGGCGAGCTGCTATCAGGAAGAGCGAAAAATCGGCGCGGTTATCGTCAAGGATAAGCGCGTGATGACCACCGGCTATAACGGCGCGCCTTCGGGCGTGAAAACGTGCGTGGAGCGCGGCGAATGCCTGCGCAAAAAGCTCGGCATTCCCTCCGGCACGCGGCACGAGATGTGCTACGCCGTCCACGCGGAGCAGAACGCCATCATTCAGGCGGCCAAGCTGGGCGTAAATATCGACGGATCGACGCTCTACTGCACCCATCAGCCGTGCATCCTCTGCGCGAAGATGATCGTCAACGCGGGCATCGTGCGCGTGGTTTATCACAGCGGATATCCGGATGATTTCGCGCTGGATATCTTCAAAGAGGCCGGGGTTCAGGTTGAGTGCTACACCGAATCGGAGGAATAAACATGCCGCGTCTTTTTATTGTCGCCACGCCGATTGGCAACCTGTCCGATATCAGCGCGCGGGCGCTGCAAACGCTCAGGGACTGCGACCTCATCGCCGCCGAGGATACGCGCGTGACCCGCGCGCTGCTCAATCATTTTGAAATCAACACGCCCTGCGTCTCGAACCATCAGCATAATGAGGAAAATCGCGCTGCGCCCATCGTCGCGCGCATGCTGGAAGAAGATCTCGATGTGGCGCTCGTCACCGACGCGGGCACGCCCTGCATCAGCGATCCCGGCAGTTTTCTGGCGAAGGAAGCCGCGGCGGCGGGCATCGAGGTGCTGGCCGTTCCGGGGCCGACGGCGATGGCCAGCGCGCTTTCCGTCAGCGGGTTTGACACGCGGGAGTTTGCGTTTTACGGCTTTCTGCCGCGCCAGAAGCGGGAGCTTTCCGAAAAACTGCTGCAAATTGCGCGCACGGGCGTGCCGATTGCCGTCGCGCACGAGTCGCCGCACCGCGTGATCGATCTGGTCAGCGTGATTTGCGAAACCCTGCCGGGCTGCCGCATCAGCGCCAGCTGCGATTTGACCAAGCTGCACGAAAAGACGATCCGCGGCACGGCGGAGGAAGTGCTGGCTATGCTCCGCGCCAACGAAAAGGCGGAGAAGGGCGAGTACTGCCTGGTGCTCGATCTGCATGACGTGCATGTGGAAGAAAGGAAGGCGGCGTACGATACGAGTCTTGAAGCGCGCATTTTTGAACTGCTGATGGCGGGACGGGACATGCGCGAGGCAGGCGACGCGCTGATGCAGCAGGGCGAAAAACGCAACGATGTCTACCGCGCGCGCACCGCCGTGCAGAAATTCTTGGAAGAACTTTGGGAGGATGATGACGATGAAGAATGAAACGATTGAACTCCTCTACAACCGAAAGAGCGTCCGCGCTTACGAAAAGCGGGAGATTCCGGAGGAGGATGTGCAGAAGATTCTGCGCGCTGCCATCGAAGCGCCGACCGCCGGCAACATGACGCTTTGGAGTGCCATCCGCGTGACGGATGAAGCGAAGAAAAAGCGCCTGTCTGAAACCTGTGACAATCAGCCGTTTATCGCGTCCGCTCCGCTGGTACTGGTGTTCTGCGCGGATTACAAGCGTTGGTACGATCTGTTTGCGACGCTGGATTTGGGCGAAGAGCTGCGCAAGCCGGGCGAAGGCGATCTGATGCTCGCAATGATGGATACGATCATTGCGGCGCATGCCAGCGTCGTCGCGGCAGACGCGCTGGGCTGCGGCTCGTGCTACATCGGCGACATCATCGAGCGCTGCGAACAGCAGCGGGAAATCCTCGGCCTGCCGGAGTACGTCAAGCCGGTCTGCATGGTGGTTTACGGCATTCCGACGGAGTTTCAAAAGACGCGCAAGAAGCCCGCGCGCTTTGAAGCGGATGATATCGTATTTGAAAACGAATATCAGTCGCGCGATCCCGAACAGATGCGGCGTATGCTCGAAAACCGTCAGGATAAGCACGGCGAAGAGCTGGAACGCTGGATCACGGCGCACTGCAAGCGCAAATGGAATTGCGATTTTTCTCGCGAGATGACCCGTTCCGCCGCAAAGATGATTCAGGAGTGGCGGGAAGGAAAATAAGGAAACAGCTCTGTATCTTGACGCAGAGCTGGATACAGGCTATAATGTGAGCAAACGAGGAGCCGTCTAGAATCGGTTCTCCCGCTTGAAGTAAAAACCTTAAAGCACAAGACCGCCGATCAGGTTCCAGCTGACCGGCGGTTCGCTTTATTTACGGTTCTTTGCGTCTACTGCAATGAGCACGCTCAGGAACGCGATCACAACCATGATGCTCTCATACGGTGTCATGCCCCGGGAAACCTAATAGTCGCACAAGTGCTCCTTTAGGTTTCCAGCTTCCAGCAAGCTGCTCCGCCCACAGGGCGCGCTTGCTTTCAGCTCCCCCTTCTTCTGTAATAGAAGCGGGAGGCAACCATCGGCAACACTCGTCTGCCTACAAAAGCATTATAATATATACTGTCTGCTTTAACAATCAGTGAATATGAAAGCGAGCCCCGACATGAATCGAAGCTCGCCTTGCTTTATGAAAATATAATTTTTACGATGGGAAATCCAAGAACCTCAGACTTTCGGTGGGGGAATGAAGCGGCGTCATTCCGATTACGCGTTCTTCCAGCTCTCCGCCAGATCGGTCTTCTCCCACGGCATATCTTTGGCGTTCTCGCCGAAGTGGCCGTAGCAGGAAACCTTGCTGAAATTCGGGGTGCGCAGATCGAAGCGCTTGATGATCGCCGCCGGACGCATATCCACGGCAGAAACCAGCTCCTGAATCTTTTCGCGGGCAACTTTTTCCGTGCCGAAGGTATCGACCAGCACGGAAACCGGCTGGGCCACGCCGATGGCGTAGGAGAGCTGCACCTCGCAGCGGTCAGCCAGACCGGCCGCCACGACGTTCTTGGCGATGTAGCGAGCCATGTAGGCGGCGCTGCGGTCCACCTTGCTGGAATCCTTGCCGGAGAACGCGCCGCCGCCGTGATGCGCATAGCCGCCGTAGGTATCGACAATCAGCTTGCGTCCGGTCAGGCCGCTGTCGCCCGCAGGGCCGCCGATGAGGAAGCGGCCGGTCGGGTTGACATAGATGTGCGTGTTCTGGTCGAGCATGTCGGCGGGGAGCGCGCGGGAGATCACCTCGTCGATGATCGCAGTGCGCAGCTCATTTTCGCTGATGGCCTCGGTATGCTGGGTGGAGACGACGACGGTGTCGATGCGGACCGGCTTGCCCGCCTCGTCGTATTCCACGGAAACCTGCGCCTTGCCGTCCGGCAGAATGTCCGGCAGAATGTGCATCTCACGCACATAGGCCAGGCGCTTGGTCAGCGCATGCGCCAGCTCAATCGGCAGCGGCATCAGGCTTTCCGTCTCGCGGCAGGCATAACCGAACATCATGCCCTGATCGCCTGCGCCCGCGTCCTCTTCGATTTCGCGGGAAACGCCCATGTTGATATCCGGGCTCTGCTCGTGCAGGTCGACGGTGATCTTGCAGGTCTCCGCGTCGAAGCCGTGGCCCGGCTCGGTGTAGCCGATCTTGCGGATGGTGTCGCGGGCAATCTGTTCGTAGTTCACCTTCGCGGTGGTGGTGATTTCGCCGAAGATGTGCACCGCGTCGGTGATGGCGGTGACTTCGCAGGCGACGTGGCTCATCGGGTCCTGCGCCAGCAACGCATCCAGAATCGCGTCGGCAATCTGGTCGCAGACTTTATCGGGATGACCCTTGGTCACACTCTCGGAAGTAAACAGCGTGTGCATCGTTAGTCCTTCTTTCCGCAGCCGGCGCCGCAGGTCGAGCAGTCGTGGCTGCAAGCCCAGAGGCGCTCAGCCGTTGCCTGCCAGTTCTTGGCATATTCGTCGCATTTGGCGCACAGGTGATCCGCCGTCTCCGGAGACTGCGGGTCGGTGGAATGCGCGCCGGTCTTTTCGACCATTTCACGCAGTATCTGCGGGTTCTCCAGCATCGGGCAGGGACGCAGATGGTTGTCGTTGAACGGCTGGCCGTCGTGATAGGCCATGAAGATCGGGCTTTGCAGCGCTTCGAGCAGCGTGCAGTTGCGGATGTTCGCGTTGGAGTAATGGATGAACACGCACGGATCGACGTCGCCGTTGGCGTTGATGTGCAGATAGCGGCGACCGCCGGCGATACAGCCGCCGACATACTCGCCGTCGTTCTGGAAGTCCATCGCAAAGATCGGCTTTGTCGCGCGGATTTCGCGGATGCGGTGGTACATGTATTCGCGCTGCTGCGGATTCGGCAGGAGCTGCGGGGCGGCGTCGTTGCCGACCGGCATGTAATGGAAATACCAGATGAAGCGCGCGCCCAGGCTGCAAATGTAATCGATATATTCATCGGACGCGATGGAATCGATATTCGCGCTGGTGTAGCAGGCGGAAATGCCGAACGGCAGGTGCTTGTCGTGCAGCAGCTTCATGGCGCGGGTCGCCTTTTCAAACACGCCGTTGCCGCGGCGGCCGTCGGTCGCAGCCTCGAAGCCCTCCAGGCTGATGGCCGGGATGAAGTTCTTTACGCGGAGCATCTCATCGGCAAATTCCTCGTCGATGAGCGTGCCGTTGGTGAAGGAGAGGAACTGGCAGTCGGAATGCTTGTTGCAGATGGCGATCAAATCCTTCTTGCGAACGAGCGGCTCGCCGCCGGTGTAGATGTACATGTACACGCCCAGTTCCTTGCCCTGCGTGATGATCGAATCGATCTCGTCAAACGTCAGGTTCAGGCGGTTGCCGTATTCCGCCGCCCAGCAGCCGGTGCAGTGCAGGTTGCAGGCGGAAGTCGGGTCGAGTAGGATCGCCCACGGAATGTTGCAGTTGTACTTCTTGCGGTTTTCCTCCTGCTTCGGCCAGCCGATGATGTTGGCGTTGAGGAAGAAGTTCATGAACGTCGCCTTGAGCACTTCCGGATCGGTATCCTTCATGATGTCCATGACGAGATGGTGCATGTTGTTGTCTTTATCGTTAATGACCTTGCGGACAGCTGCGCGCTGAGCCGGGAAGCTGTTCGGGCCGTCGCCCGCGAACTTATCCACCCAAGCCATCAGCTTCGGGGCGTTTTCCTCCGGGTTCTTGCCGATATAGCTGAACGCGGTGGAGAAAGCAGCTTTTTTCATCGAATCTGCGATACCCATAAGACACACTCCTTTGTTGTTGTGGCGCAAGTATATCCCCAAAGCAAGCCTAAAGAAAATACCCAAATGCAATTTCCTGTCCGTTTTTGGGATATGGGAAAAGAATTTGGGTAAATTTGACACATTCGGTCGAAATTGTGTAAAGTTTTCTGAACGGATTATTCTGTGTCTGCCGTCGTTAAAAAGCGCTGAACGATGCCTTGCAGGCTGCCGCCCATCAGGCGGTAGAGCTGGCGGATCATCGGTTCTGGCGGGGACATCATGTTCGCGCCGATCCAGCGGAGGAAAAGGCCGGTGATTCCCAGCCCATACACGCTGACGATGAAATTCTGATCGGCTTCGCTCAGTCGATCAAAGCCCTCCTGGGCGGAAAAAAGACGGTGGAGTAAGGGGGAAAGCAGCTTGAAAACCTCTTTTTCCAGCGTGTCGCGTTCAAGGGAATGAAACGCGTTGAGAACGAGCATCCTGTTTTCCTGCATGTAGACGAACAGGGCGGCGATGCTTTTCTCCCAGTTATCCAGATTGATTTTGTTGGCGACCAGATGGCGCGCGTCCTCTTGCAGCGTCCAGTCCAGCAGGTCGTAAATATCCTGAAAATGATAATAAAAGGTTTTACGGCTGACTTCCGCATCGTTCGTGATATCCTGAATGGTGATGTTATCCAGCGTCGTCTTTGACAGCAGTTTTTTCAGGGACATGGAGAGCATGCGTTTTGTCGTGTTGGCCATCTCCGCACCTCATTTCTTTTAGTGTATTGTAACGTGTTTTTGATTTTTCGTCAACCGGAGAATGGCGGGCGCGATGCCCGCCGCAGCTTGTTGACATAAGCAAACTTGGCTCGGATAGCAAAATCAAGAAATTCAGCTATTCTTTCATTTGCGGAAAGGGCTATTCTCCCCCTTCGGGGGGAGAATAGCTTTTTGTCTACAGTCTGTGGCGGGCGCGATGCCCGCCGTTTGCAACCGGGGGATTCTGGAGAAAAGGCGGGGGCGGGTGTATAATGGCCATGTGCAGAAGAAAAAGGAGGATGAGCGGATGGAGAAGAGGATAACGCCGGATGAACTGGCCGACATGCTGATGAGACGGGTCTACGTGCCGTTTTCGGCCGTGGCTGCGGTGAATGGACGGGGCGAAATTCTGTCGCTGTGCCAGTTTGATACGGCCTTTGCGGATCAGACGATTGCATTTGAGAAAAGCGCCGAGGAGATTTGGCTGCTGAGCAACCATCCGGAGGGCGTATGCGAGATGACGGAGGAGGACGAGGCAAACCTGCGCCGCTTTCGCCGGGATGTGGGACAGGTGCGCGTGCGTTTTTTCCTCGTCGGCGAGGACACGGGCTGCGTGGAGGTTGAAATAGGGCGCAAAGCATGATATACTGTGCCCGAAAACCGTAGATGATGGTACGGAGGGAAAAGAATGACCAGGGAAGAAAAAAACGAACTGCTGACCCAGCTGGGCTCGGAAGATTATGAAGCTTATATGGAGCTGCGCCGTCAGATGGACGTTCTGGCCGCCGACGAGCGGATGGACGACGCGCAGAAGGCTGCGTTCTATGCCGAAATCCGCGACGAGCTGGTGCTGCTGCGCAAACGCCGCGATCTGATGGCCAAAAAGCTGCAAGCTTTCAACGAACTGATCGATGAGGTTGAAACCCGGCTGAAAGAGACGGAGCAATACGACCGCAAAAAGAAAAAGAAGGTGCGCATTCTGCCGCCCGCGCCGACCAACGCGCAGATCGACTACCGCGAGAAGCAGGAAGCGCACTTCGCGCAGGGCATGACGTTTTATAAGCTGTTCTGGGTGTTCTTTATCGGCTGCTTTGCGGGCGTGGTGCTGGAAACGATCTACTGCCTGATTCAGCGCGGCCATTATGAAAGCCGCGTCGGCCTGATTTACGGCCCGTTTAACCTCGTCTACGGCATCGGCGCGCTCTGCCTGAGCGGCGCGCTGTATCAATTCCGCAACCGCGGGCGTGTGTTCTCGTTTGTCGGCGGTTTTGTCGTCGGCTCGGTTGTGGAATACGCCTGCTCGTGGTTTCAGGAGGTCTGCTTCGGCTCGACTTCGTGGGATTACAGCAATATGCCCTATAATCTGAATGGACGCATCTGCCTGCTGTATTCCATTTTCTGGGGCATTTTGGGCATCTTCTGGATCAAGGATATCTACCCGCGCATGGCCAAGTGGATTTTGAAAATCCCCAACAAGGTCGGTAAGCCGCTGACGTGGGTGCTGCTTGTGTTCATGGTCTTTAACTCCGTGATGACCCTGTTTACCTCTCTGCGCTGGACGGCCCGCCGCGAGGGCGTCGAGCCGCGCAACGCGTTTGAAGCGTATCTGGACGAGCATTATCCGGATGAGCGCATGCAGAAGATTTTCGCCAACGCGGAATTTACCGAGGATCGCGAAGCCCGCATGCAGGATGAACAGGAATCGCAGAATAATTTCCAGAAGCTCGAAGAACTCAGCAAAGAGCTGGGCCAGGAGACCACCGAAACCATCGAGGATGCAATCGATACGATTAAGAGCGACGCGGAGAAATAAGCAAACGCTCTTCCCCAAAAACAGACAGTCCGGAGAAACGCCGACGCGCTCCGGACTGTCTGTTTTTATACAGGAAAAATCATTTGATTATGCCCTTTATCATCACCCTGTCGCGCTCGTCCAGCTCATGCTTCACGCTTTCCACTTCGCCCGTTTGGGCGTTCATCAGCACGAGCACATCGGGCGCGGTTTTCAGCGCTTCGGCGCTTGCATCGGCGGGCCTGTCCGGGCAGCAGATCACCAGGTAGCGCGCAACGCCGTCGTCAAAGGCGCGTTCGCTGAACAGCATCGGGTAACACAGCGGTTCGATGTCCGCAAGCCCCTGCGCGGCATAATCGGCGGCGGCAGCCACCTTGGCGATGGATTGCGCCTGCTCGCGGGTCAGGTCTGCGGCCGTCGCGGCGCGGAGCGTTGCGCCCTCATAGCGGCGGGAAAACTCCACCTGCACATTTTCAGCCCACAGGCCGATGGAACTGCCGTATTTATCATACCAGCTCTGCACTTCGGGTGCGCTTTCGCTCAGATAAATCGGGTGCGTGGCCAGATCCGCGGCGGAATGATGGATCACCTGACCGGAAAGCGCGTCCACGGTCACGGAAAACGTGCAGCCGTTGCCGTAGATGCTCGTCATCAGCACGGTATACGCGTCACCCGTCCGCTCACAGGAGACGGTGTATTCGTCGAAAGAGAAAATGCTTGTGTCGCAGAGCGTTTCAAAGCATGCCCGCGCGGCCTGAATGGCGTCCTGCTCGGTGAGCGCGCCGGACGCCGCGGCGTTTGCGGTGGCCAGCGGAGAACGCGCGGCGGTCGCTTCCGGCGTGGCATCCGGGGAGAGAATACGGTCTTCGCCCGGCGCGGCGGCGTTGACTGCGCTCAGGCGGCGCGTGTGCAGCGTGAAAGCGGATACGGGCAGAACGAGCAGCAGAAGCAGCCCGGCGGCGAAGGCCAGATTGAGCCGCCGCGCGCGCTTTTTGGCCCTGACGCGGCGGCCGTGAATCGCGGCCATGACGTTGCGCTCATCCTGCGCGTTGAAGCGGACGGCGCAGAGGCTCTCGTCGATGGCTTCACGAATGGTTGGGTCTTTTTTCATCGAACTCAGCCCCTTTCTTCCAGTTGAATGCGGAGTTTTTTCTGCGCCTGCTGCAAACGCCTTGTGGCGGTCGGCGCGGAAATGCCGAGCACGTTAGCACAGGTGCGAAGGCTCATATCCTGATAATAATATAAAAGCACGATTTCACGGAGTTTAGGCGGGAGCGCCATGATGGCCTGCGTCAGCGCCAGCTTTTCTTCGGGACAGCTCGCGATGGACAGCGGCAGCGCTTCGATTTCCTGCCGCCTGTCGATATGGCGCATCCATGACGAGCGCAGGGTGTCTTTACAGGTATTGACGGCAATGCGCATCAGCCACGCTTTGGCGCTTTCGATTTCGCCGGCAAGCAGCTCATCGATATGGTCATAGGCCTTGATGAATGTCTCTTGCACTGCGTCTTCGGCCAAGCCGAGGTCGCGCAGGTAGACGCAGCACAGGCGCTTGAGCCCGTCGCCGTAGACGTCCATCAAATGCCGCAGTTTTTCTTCGCGCTCATCTTCTGTAAAGGACGACATCGCCCATCCACCTCCTTACCTATTAAGACGAGACAAATGCGCCAAAATTTCACAAAACCGAAAATTTTTTCAAAAAGACGGAAGAGACGGGAGAGACGTTGGGACTCCGTCCCAAACCATGCCAAGAACCTGAGGTTCTTGGATTTCCCTCTTTCCATTTATCGCTGTGCGATAAATGGATGGGGGACAAGTTTCAAATCGCCGCGAAGCGAAGTGGAAAGTCCAGAGAACTCAGTTTTCTGGTGGGGTTTGGGGCAAAGCCCCAAAATGTGAACTGACTTTCTTTCTTTTTCACATTTCTGCTCTTGATTTCGTACATGCTGTTTCTTACAATAATAGAGATCGCTCCGAAAATCAAGGGGTGGAATAAGAATTAAGGCATACGACGGAAAAGTCGTTTGATTTGGAGGCGTTTTTCATGAGCAAAGTGATCGGCATCGATTTGGGCACGACAAACAGCTGCGTGGCGGTACTGGAGGGCGGCGAACCGGTCGTCATCCCCAATTCCGAGGGCGGGCGCACGACGCCCTCCGTCGTCAGCTTCACGCAGGCGGGGGAGCGCATGGTCGGCGAAGCGGCAAAGCGCCAGCAGGCGGTCAACGCGGCGCGGACGGTGCTTTCCATCAAAAGGGAGATGGGCACGGATTACCGCGTGAAGATTGATGGCAAAGCGTATACGCCGCAGGAGATTTCCGCGATGATTTTGCAGAAACTGCGTCGCGATGCGGAGGATTTCCTCGGCGAACCGGTGAGCCAGGCGGTTATCACCGTCCCGGCGTATTTTACGGACAGCCAGCGGCAGGCCACGCGCGACGCAGGGCGCATTGCGGGGCTGGAAGTTCTGCGCATCATCAACGAGCCGACGGCGGCGGCGTTTGCCTACGGCCTCGACCACGGGCAGGCGCAGAAGATTCTGGTCTACGACCTCGGCGGCGGCACGTTCGACGTGTCGCTGATCGAAATCGGCGACGGCGTGATCGAGGTGCTGGCGACGAGCGGCGATAACCATCTCGGCGGCGACGACTTTGACGAGCGGCTGGCCGACTATCTGGCGGACGAGTTTAAGCGCACGGAAAAGATCGATTTGAGGCGCGACAAGGCGGCGATGCTCCGCGTGCGCGAGGCGGCGGAAAAAGCCAAGCGCGAACTGAGCGGCCAGATGAGCACACAGGTGACCCTGCCGTTTTTGACGCAGGACGCGAACGGCCCGCACCACCTCGATGTGACCGTCACCCGCGCGCAGTTCGAGGGCATGACGCGCGATCTGGTGGAGCGCACGTGCGGCCCGGTCAGCCAGGTGATGACGGACGCAGCGCTGAGCATGAGCGACCTGGGGCAGGTGCTGCTCGTCGGCGGCAGCACGCGCATGCCCGCCGTGCAGGAAATGGTCAAAAAGCTGACCGGCAAGGTTCCGGCACGCAACGTCAACCCGGATGAATGCGTCGCGATGGGCGCGGCGTTGCAGGGCGGCAAGCTGGCGGCGGGCAACGGCATGGTGGTTTCCTCCGCCGCGCAGAACGTCATTTTGATGGACGTCACGCCGCTGTCGCTGTCCATCGAGACGGTCGGCGGCGTCGCAACCAAAATCATCGACCGCAACACGACCATCCCGACCCGTCACAGCCAGATTTTTTCCACCGCTGCGCCGTTCCAGACGGCCGTGGATATCAAAGTTCTGCAAGGCGAACGGTATTACGCGCGGGATAACAAGCTGCTGGGCAATTTCCGCCTCAAGGGCATTCGCCGCGCCATGGCGGGCGTGCCGCAGATCGAGGTGACGTTTGCCATCGACGCGAACGGCATTGTGACCGTCTCCGCGAAGGACTTGGGCACGGGCAACCAGCAGGAAATCACCATTTCCTCGACCACCAATATGAGCGAAGAAGAAATCCGCCGCGCCATGGAGGACGCCCGTCAATATGAAGCACAGGATAAGGCGCGCCGCGAGGCTTCCGGCATTCGCAATGAGGCGGAAAAGCTGATTTATGAAACCGAACAGGCGCTTGGCAAGGATAAGCAGATCAGCCACGACGACAAAAAGAAGGTCAAGGAGGATATTGCCGCCCTTCGCAAGGCTGTTCATAAGACCAAACCGGAGAGCATTACGACCGAACAGGCCGCCGAAATCGCGCGGCTGGCCGAAGCGCTGAAAGAGAGCGCGAAGAAAATTCAGCCGGAAAGCTGAAATATCATTTCGACAAATGTCGAAAAACAGGACTTCGTTTGTTTCTGCCGAACAGAAAGAGCGGAGTCCTGTTTTGAGATGATGAATCTTTTAGGCTGCCTTGCAACAAAGGCACGCTTGCGGCATGATGATGAGATAAAGAAAGCGCCGCCTCCGAACCAGCGGAAGCGGCGTATTTTTGTCCTTGCTCAGCGCAGGAGGCTGGAAGCGACATAGGGCAGGATGGCCGTCAGCAGCAGTGCGGCACAGGCGACAACCGCCACAATGCGCACCATCTTCTGCTTCTGTTCGGCCTTCTTGTTGGTCTTAGAAGCCATTGGAATCGTCCTCCAATCGTTGAAATTAAGCATATTATAGCACAAAGTTACGCATCCGCAAAGGGGGAAACGCAGGAAAATTGGCGGCGGTCGGTTTTCAGGTGTTTTGCCGCCCGGAAAAGCTTGACTTCTCTTCGTCGGTTGCATATAATAGGGGAGAAAGGCAACGAACGGAAAAGTACCTTTGCGAAGACCGGCAGAGAGGACGCGCCACCGGCTGCAAGCGCGTCTGGGACGGAACAGGGGGAAGTGCATCCGGGAGCTTCAAGGCTGAGGCGCGCGCTTAGGCTTTGACATGGACGTCGTGTTAAGACGAAACGAGTGAGGCGCTTTTTTACGCGCTTAAACAGAGTGGAACCGCGGCCCTGCCGTCTCTGAATGGAGACGGCGGGGCTTTTTGTGTTGATCCGAAAGGGCGGATGAAATGTTTGACAATCTTCGCGCGGATATCGCGTCGGTGATGGAACGCGACCCGGCGGCGAAATCCAAATGGGAGGTGCTGCTGTGCTATCCGTCGGTGAAGGCGATGGCCTATCACCGTCTGGCGCATCGGCTCTATCAAAACGGCCACACGACGCTGGCACGCTGGATTTCCCAGCACAGCCGCCATGTGACGGGCATCGAGATTCACCCCGGCGCGTGCATCGGCAAGGGCTTTTTCATCGACCATGGCGACGGCGTGGTCATCGGCGAAACGACGGTCATCGGCGACAATGTGACGCTTTATCAGGGCGTGACCCTCGGCGGAACGGGCAAGGACGTGGGCAAGCGCCACCCGAACATCGGGGATAACGTGGTCATCGGCGCGGGCGCGAAGGTGCTCGGCCCGTTCACAGTCGGCAGCGGCAGCAAAATCGGCGCATTGGCGGTGGTGCTCAAGGAGGTGCCGCCCAACTGCACCGTGGTCGGCAACCCCGGCCGCGTTGTCCGCCGCGAAGGCGCGGCCCCGCATGTCGATCTCGATCACGTTCACCTGCCCGACCCGATCAAGGAGCACATTGTGGCCCTTGAACGCCGGGTGAGCGAACTGGAAGAACAAATGCACAATCATTACGGTACAACCGTACCCAAGGAGGATATTGAAGATGATGCAGATCTATAATACGCAGACCCGCCGCAAGGAGGAGTTCAAGCCCATTGAGCCGGGCAAGGTGCGCATTTACTGCTGCGGCCCGACGGTCTACAACTATTTCCACATCGGCAACGCGCGCCCGTTTATCGTGTTTGACACGCTGCGCCGCTATCTGGAGCACAAAGGCTATGAAGTGAAGTACGTTCAGAACTTCACCGATATCGACGATAAGATGATCCGCCGCGCCAACGAAGAGGGCATCACCGTCAAGGAGCTGGGCGATCGCTTCATCAAGGAATATTATACCGACGCGGATGCGCTGGGCATCGAGCGCGCGACGGTCAATCCGCGCGCGACCGAGCATATCCCGGATATCATCGCGCTGATTGAGAAGCTGATCGACAAGGGCCTGGCCTATGCCTGCGACAACGGCGACGTTTACTACAATACGCAGGCGTTCCCCGGCTACGGCAAGCTCTGCGGCCAGAACCTTGAGGATTTGGAGAGCGGCGCGCGCATCGACGTTGACCCGAACAAGCGCCATCCGATGGATTTCGCCGTCTGGAAGGCGCAGAAGCCGGGCGAGCCGGCGTGGGAATCTCCGTGGGGGATGGGCCGTCCGGGCTGGCATATCGAGTGCTCTGCGATGAGCATGAAATACCTCGGCGAGACGCTGGATATCCACTGCGGCGGCAAGGATCTCGTCTTCCCGCACCACGAAAACGAGATCGCCCAGAGCGAGGGCGCGACGGGCAAGCCGTTCGTCCATTACTGGATGCACAACGGATTCATCAATGTGGATAACCAGAAGATGAGCAAGTCGCTGGGCAACTTCTTCACCGTGCGCGACATCGCCAAGGAATTTGATCTGGAAGCGGTGCGCATGTTCATGCTCAGCGCGCAGTATCGCAGCCCGATCAATTTCTCCCGCGAGATGATCGAGCAGGCGAAGGCTTCGCTGGATCGCCTGTATACCGCGCGCGACCATTATCTCTTCCTGCTGCAAAACGCGAATGAAGGCGAGATGGGCGAAAAGGAGCAGGCGCTGCTTGAAAAGGTCAACGCGGCGCGCGAAGGCTTTGACGCGGCGATGGACGACGATTTGAACACTGCCGATGCGATGGGCAAGATGTTTGAACTGGTGCGCGAGGCAAACGTTGAGCTGGACGAAAACAGCCCGAAGCAGGCCATTTCCGCCGTACTGGACGCCCTGAATGAAATGGCCGGGGTGTTCGGCATTCTGACCCGCAAGGCGGACGACGGCGACGAGAAGGTCAAGGCGCTGATTGAAGCTCGCGCGAAGGCCCGCGCCGAAAAGAACTGGGCGGAGAGCGACCGCCTGCGCGACGAAATCACCGCGCTGGGCTATGTGCTCAAGGATACCAAGCAGGGCCAGCAGGTGACGAAGGCCCTGTAAGCCATCCCCTCTCAAAAACAGAAAACGGAAACGCACGTTCTTCATGGCGGAGAACGCGCGTTTTTTGATATGGAGTTTTTGAAAGCGAAAAACGTATGAGACGGAGCTGGTTGATGTCAAAAATGGATAGATGTGTCGAATGGGCGCGAAGATTCATTGTTTTTCGCGTGTGCAACCGACAGGAAAAAAACGGACGCGCTGCTATAATGTCGCCATGAAAACGGGATGGGTTTTCCTGCTGGATGCTTTGCTGGACGGCGTGATGGTGACGCTGGCGCTGCGGCTGGGCGGGGCGAAAGCCCCGGTCTGGCGGATCGTCCTTGCGGCGCTGCTCGGCGCGGCGGCGGCGCGGCTGTGCGCGGGACTGCCGAGAGAGGGACGCGCCCTGCTGTGGCTGCCGATTGCGATGGGCATGATGGCGGCCGCGTGCGGACGGGCAATCAGGCCTTTTCGCGCGGCGGGGCTGCTGCTGGGCGCGGCCGGTTTGCTCGGCGGCACGATTCAGGCGCTTTCCGGCGCGACGGGTTCTAAAGCGACGGGGCTGCTGCTTGGCACGCTGGCGATTCCGCTGCTGAGCGCGGCGATGATTCGTGCTTCACGGATGCGGCGCGACGTTCAAACCGTCCGCGTGCGCATGACGTACAAAAAGCGGACGGCGCGGTTTTCAGCCGTGGTGGACAGCGGCAACTGCCTTCGGGATTATCTCACGCACAGGCCGGTGATCGTCATCCCGCAGGCGCGCGGAAACCGGCTGTTCGGGCTGGAGGATACGCCGCTGCGCCCTATTTTTGCGGATACGGCGGGCGGACGGCAGATGATGTTCTGCCTGACGCCTGAGAGAACCATCCTTTGCGACGGTCGAAATGAATGGGCGGTTGAGGCTATGCTGGCACTTTCGCCGGGGCTTGGGGGGAACGCCCCGGCTCTGCTGCCGGCCTCGCTGCTGAACCGGAAAGACGGACAAGAGGGGGCTTGAACATGGAAAAAAGGAAGAGCAGATCGAATTGGGAGCGGCGGACGGTCACACCAGCGCTGGCGATTCTTCGCCCGGAGGGGACGGTGGCCTACATCGGCGGGAGCGACACTCTGCCCGCGCCGCTGACCCGTGAGGAGGAACAGGCACTTTTTCTGAGCATGGACGAGCAGCCCGAAACGGCGCGCCAGACGCTGATCGAGCACAACCTGCGGCTGGTCGTCTACATCGCCAGAAAATTTGAGAATACGGGCGTGGGGATTGAAGATCTGATTTCCATTGGCACGATCGGGCTGATTAAGGCCGTCAAAACGTTTGATTACACGAAGAAAATCAAGCTGGCGACCTATGCTTCCCGCTGCATCGAAAACGAAATCCTGATGTTTCTGCGACGCACAAGCCGCCAAAAGCTGGAAGTTTCGCTCGACGAGCCGCTCAACACGGACTGGGACGGCAACGAGCTGCTGCTTTCGGACATTCTCGGCACGGACGGCGATCTGGTTTACCGCTCCATCGAAGAGACGGTCGAGCGGCAGATGCTCGCCCGCGCGCTGTCCAAGCTGTCCGTCCGGGAAAAGGAGATCATGCGTCTGCGTTTCGGGCTGGGCGGCTGCGCGGAGAAGACACAGAAACAGGTTGCGGATATCATGGGCATCAGCCAGAGCTATATTTCGCGGCTGGAAAAGAGGATTCTCTCGCGGCTGCAAAGGGATATGACGCAGATGGGATGAGAAAAAGTCAACATCAAAAACAGGCGTTTCTTTGAGCGGAAACGCCTATTTTGTATGTCATTGTGTTGAATTATGTTATATGAGATGGTATAATCAAAGCGTTATAGAGACGAAGAGGATAAACTTATGGCTCAAAAAGCGCAGACGGAATACGGCGGCATATGCGGTCGGGACGCATTTATGGCCCGTGTGGACGCTTTTTTTCATACAAACGACGCGGCGGGATGCCGCGCGGCGTTGGCGCTCCGCAGGGCGGGCAACGAGAACGAAAGCGACGGCACGCTCTGGATTTTTCCGCCGCTTCCGTGGACGAATAACGCGCTTGACAGTGCTGCCCGCGTGCGATAAAATAACGGAATGATTGGACGGGGGAGACGTGCGGGGCGATGTCCCATCCCCGAAAGGAGCACCTATGTTTGAGTACCTGAGCACGCTGTTCAGTGAGCCGCTTGCTTTTTTTGATCAGGCCATTTTCCGCACGCTCGCCGTGCTCATCGGCCTGTGCTGCCACGAATGGGGGCATGCTTATGTCGCTTATCGCTGCGGCGACGATACGGCCAAGCGCGCCGGGCGGCTGACGCTCAATCCGCTGCGCCATCTCGACCCGGTCGGCACGATTCTGATGTTTTTTGTCGGTTTTGGCTATGCCAAGCCCGTGCCCGTCAATCCGTATCATTTCAGGGGCGACCGCAACAGGGACGATTTTCTGGTGTCCATCGCGGGCATTACGGTCAATCTGATTCTCTTTGTGTTTTTTACCTATCTGGCCGTGCTGTGCAGCGCGTTTATGTGGGATAAGCAGTTTATCGCCTACAACGGACTGAGCAAAGTCGTCAGCTACGAGTATAACGCGGTGTGGTCCGTGATTGCCGGAACCGCCCGGCAGGATTTTGGCGCGGTGATCGCCCAAAGCTGGCTGGTTCCGTTTGTCCGCCTGTCGGCCTATACGGCGCTGGTCAACCTGAATCTGGCTGTGTTTAACCTGATTCCCCTGCCGCCGCTGGACGGCTACCACGTCGTCAACGACCTGATCTTCAAGGGACGCTATCAGCTCAGCCAGAAGGCTTTCCGCATCGGCATGCTCATCGTGCTCGTGCTCTCCGCACAGGGCATTTTGGGCCGCATCATCAGCTGGGTGGTCTATCCTGCGCAGGGTTTGCTGCTCGCACCGATCCGCGCGATTTGGGGGTAAGCGATGTATTACGTTTCCCTCAAGCAGTTTGAAGGGCCGCTCGACCTGCTGCTGCATTTGATTACCCGCGCGAAGGTGGATATCAAGGATATTTTTGTTTCCGAAATCACTGAGCAGTATCTCGCGTCGATGGGCAGCGTGGACGAACTGGATATGGACACGGCCAGCGAGTTTTTGACCATGGCCGCGACGCTGCTGGAAATCAAATCCCGCGCGCTTCTGCCGCGTCCGCCCGAACCGACGGAGGACGGCGAGGAAACGCCGGAACAGACGCTCATCCGCAGACTGGAAGAATACAAGCTCTATAAGGAGAGCGCGGGCCGCATGAAGGAATTTGAACAGGCGGCGATGCAGGTGTTTTCCAAACTGCCGGAGGAATATCCGCTGCCGCCGCAGCCCGTGGAGCTGACGGGCCTGTCGCTGGATGGGCTTGTGCGCGCGCTGGAACGCATTCTTGCCCGGCAGACGCAGGAAGAAGAGCCGGGGCGTGTATTCCGCTCCATCACCCGCGACCGGTTCACCATCGAGCAGTGCGTGTTCAATCTCGCCTCGCGGCTGAAAAAGGGGCCCGTGCTGTTTACGGATATGCTCTCCGACGAGGTGACGCGGGATGAAATCGTCTCGTATTTCATGGCGATGCTCGAATTGCTCAAGCTGGGGCGGCTGCATGCTCAGCAGGAGCACGTGTTTGACGATATACTGATTTTACCCGGCAGGAGGGACGAAGATGGAGACGGAGAACCCGCAGACGAATCAGCCGCAGACGGAGAACCCACAGACGGAGACAGATAAGCCGGATCTCGCCGAACGCGTGGGCATTGTGGAAGCGATTCTGTTTGTGACGGGAAACGCAGTGGAAAAAAGCGAAATCTGTCGCGCGATGGGCATCACCCATGAAGAGCTGGAAGAGACGCTCAACGCGCTGGAGGGCGGCTATGATTACGACCGCCGGGGGCTGCGCTTGCTGCGATTCGGCCAGCACGTTCAGCTGGCGACGCGGCCGGATTACGCCAAATATGTGGAAAAGCTGCTTCAACCGGTGCAGAAGCAGTCGCTTTCACAGGCGGTGATGGAAACGCTGGCCGTGATTGCCTATCGTCAGCCGGTGACGAAGGCGGAAATCGAGCTGATTCGCGGCGTGAAATGCGATTACTCGGTGCAGATGCTCGTCTCGCGCGGACTGATCGAAGAAGTCGGCCGCAAAGAGGCGCTCGGCAGGCCGATTCTGTATGGCACGACGGACGCGTTTCTGCGCCACTTCTGCCTGACCTCGCTGGCCGATCTGCCGGAGATCGATTTTTCCGCGCTGGCGGATCGAATTGCCGAGGCAGAGGCTAAACAGGCGGCTGAAAAACCGAAGGCCGATCCGGTGGACAAGCTGGCGCAGAACATCGCCAGCGAAGCGGCGGAGGAATAAAAACTGCGCCGCCGGATGTCGTTTGATTCATAGGGGAGAAGCTGTTGCGGCGCAAGCCGCTCAAGCATAAACAAACGAGGGGAGAGACGCTCATGAAAAAATTCTTTGAGGACTTCAAGGCATTCGCGATGCGCGGCAATGTCATCGACATGGCCGTCGGCGTGATCATCGGCGCCGCGTTCGGCTCGATCACCACGTCGCTGGTCAACGACATCTTCATGCCGCTCATCGGCGTGTTGACCGGCGGCATCAATTTCGGCGGCCTGTTCATCGCGCTGGACGGCGGATCGTATGTTTCCGCCGAGGCGGCCGCGGCGGCGGGCGTGGGCACGATCAACTACGGCCTGTTTATCCAAAACATCGTCAACTTCATTTTGACCGCGTTCTGCATGTTCCTCGTCATCCGTGCGATGAACAAGGTTTACAAGAAGCCGGAACCCGCGCCGGAGAAGCCCAAGCGCATCTGCCCGTTCTGCAAGAGCGAAATCGCGGACGACGCGACCCGCTGCCCGCACTGCACGTCGATGCTGGAATAAAGGACTGAAACGTCACATTGCTGTTGAGCTTCAATGAAGTTCGACAGTTTTTATTTTTGGCCATAAAACGGCGAAGCGCCGCATACCATCGCCGGGAGGGATGAGCATGCGGTTGATTGCCTTTGGCGGGGACGAAAGAATGCGCGGGGCGCTGGCGGCCGCCGAGCAGGCGGGCTGGGAGACGCTGCACATCGAGCGGGAAGAAGATGTGGAAATGCCGCCCGTGGAGGCGGTGATGCTGCCATGGCCGAAGAGCTTTCGGGAGGATAAACTGGTTTCGGCTCAAGGGACGCTGACGCGGGAATCTGTGCTGGCGCGGATTCCGCCATGCCGCGCGGTGCTGGCGGGCGGCGACGTGGCGGACGAAGAGCTGCCGCATGCGGCGCAAATCGTTCGCCCGGAACAAAACGAAGCCTTTTTGCGAAAAAATGCGCGGCTGACGGCGGAGGGCGCGCTGGCGACGGTGATGCGGGTGAAAAAGCGGGCGCTGATGCGCGAAACGGCGCTGGTGACAGGCTATGGACGGATCGGGCAGGAGATGACGGCGCGGCTCTGCGCGATGGGCATGTTCGTGATGGTCTGCGCGCGCAGCGAAAACCAGATGCACATGGCGCATGCGGCGGGCGCGCATCCCGTGCCGCTGGCGCAGATTGAAAAAGCATGCGGACAGGCGGATGTGATCATCAACACGATTCCGGCGCATGTACTCGGCGACGCGGCGCTGGAAGGCGTGCCGCGCGACACGCCGATCATCGAGCTGGCGAGCGCGCCCTACGGCCTGAACATGCAGAAAGCGGTGAAGCTGGGTTTGCGGGTCTGCGTAGAAAGCGGCCTGCCGGGGCGGTATGCGCCGCTGGACGCGGGAGAAGCGCTGTTTGACGCTCTGATATCGGCGATGACGAAGCGGGAGGGGAACGCGAAATGAGCGATATGACCATCGGATTTGCGATCACGGGATCGTTTTGCACATTTAAAGCGGTTTTTCCGCAGATGAATCTGCTGGTGGAGCACGGCTATCACGTTCTGCCGATCATGAGCGAGAACGTCTACACGACGGACACGCGTTTTGGCCGCGCGGCGGACTGGGTGGCGCAGGCGGAAGAAGTCTGCGGGGAAAAGGTGATTCACACGATTGCGCAGGCTGAGCCGATTGGGCCGAAGAAACTTCTGGATTTACTGATTCTCGCGCCATGCACGGGCAATACGCTGGGCAAGCTGGCCTGCGGCATATACGATACCGCGCCGACGCTGGCGGTGAAAAGCCACAGGCGCAACGGGCGGCCCGTGCTCATTGCGGTTTCGACGAACGACGCTTTGGCAGGCGCGGCGGCAGGCATCGGGCTGCTGATGAACCGGAAAGGGACGTACTTTGTGCCGTTTCAGCAGGATGATTTCCGCGCGAAGCCGACGAGCTGCGTAGCGGATTTCACGCAGATTCTTCCGGCGGCGGAAGCGGCCCTGGAGGGGCGGCAGCTGGAGCCGATGGTCTTTTGATGGGGAGTTTGAGGTTCTTGAATTTCCCACTTTTTTCGGATTGCGATACAATCCGATTGGGAAGAAAAGAAAGAGGCAATTCGTCTCTTTACAAAGCGATTTCTTTTCATGTACAATAGAGGGCAAGAGGTGATACGCCATGAAACGCTTAACGCTGATTCTGATGATGCTGAGTTTTGCCGTTCCGACATGGGCGCTGGCAGAGCTTGAAATACACATGGAGCAGAAAGAGGAAAACGGGCAGAGCTTGACTGTGTTTTCGGCAGAAGAAACGCAGACGGAGGAAAACACGCCTGCGCCCGATGCGACGCCGAATCCGGCTTTGCTGATGGCGAACGGGCTGATTGAATCGTGCTTTGAGCAGACGAAGGCGGCGCAGCTGACCCAGCGCGCAGGCGCGGAACTGGCGCAGAGCGGCGAGGTTTATACGGTGGGGAACGTCGTTTCGCTGATTCTGCGCTGGAACGGCACGCAGACAGACGGCACAGCGGGAAGCGCGGTGCGCGCGCTGGTGCTCGACCGGACGACGGGCGAAGAAATCCGCCTGGAACAGCTGTTTAGCGACGCGGACGCGGCGTTTGATGCGATGGAAACGATCATTGAGAACGACGTGCTGTCTCAGCTGAGCGACTACATGGAATACAGCGAGCTTCTGCCGATGCCGCGCGGCAACTACGCCATCGACGCATACGGATTGACGGTGTTTTATCCGGATGACAGCTATCGCTACTTTGACGAGCAGAGCGGCGCGGTGCAGTTTGCGTGGTATGAGCTGGCGGACTATATCGGCGAAGACAGCCCGGCGTATGCGTTGGCGCACGGGCAAGGCGATATGAACGCGCTGGCCGATGCGGCCCAAGACGGCAGACTGCCAGGGCCGATGGAGCGCGCCGCCATTGGGCAGAAGCTCGGCGAAGTGCTTTCAGCTTACACGCTGCTGACCGATCCGGATTATACGAAGGATTCACAGGTGTATCTGTTTGAAGAGGCGGCGCTGCGCGGCTGGGCCGTGGAAATTCCCAAATACGCCGAAACCGATGAAGCGGATACGCCGATTTCCGCGATTCGCACCACGCGTGCGGACATCTGCGGGCTGACCATTGGAAAAACGACGAAAGACGAGCTGATCGAGCGTCTCGGAGAGCCGAAAGAAACGCGGAGCTATGACGCGGACAGCGCCGCCGACCGCATGCTGGAGGCGGGCGAGAGCCTGTTCTTTGAATTGTCCGGCCGCATTTTGCAGGCGCACGTGAATGAAAACGGTGTGCTGAGCTGTCTGATTCTGCGCGACGCGATGCCCGAAGACCTTTACTGATTTTGCCAAACATGCTATAATAATCTGCCTGACTATGCGCGGGCAGATTGTTTTTTCAAAATAAAAAAAGAGAAACATGCTTGTAAAAACGAAATATAGATGAAATAAGGTGGGGGTTGGGGGCCTCAGGCCCCAAGCGGATTTGGGCGGCAGCCCGCCGCATCCCCGTTGGAGGGAGAGAGAATGGCGAAAAAGGCGGCTAAGGGCGCGGCGGCGAAGAAAAAGCGCACGGTTTCCGGCAGACGGGGCAAGCCGGGCAGAAAGAACAATCAGGGGACGGATACGCGCGGCGTTGTCGGCATTGTGGTGTTCTGCATCGGCTTTCTGGCGCTGCTGTGTCAGTTTATTCCGTCGGACGGCGGCTTTCTGAATCGATGCATGCTCGTCGTGCGCGGCCTGGGCGGCATGCTCTGCCTGCTGCTGCCGGTGGTGCTCTGCTGGACGGGCGCGGTGCTTGTCTTTTTCAGGGAGAAAAAGTGGAGTACAAGAACGCTGATTCTCGGCTCGCTGATTTTTCTGTTTGTGGAAGCCATGTTCCAGCTGTTCCGCATATCCGGCGTGAACGCGGCGCTGGCCGCGGACGGCGTGGAAGCGAATTACGGCGTGTTTCTGGTGCGCTCGTTTACGATGAGCTCGCTGGACTGCAAAGGCGGCGGCTTTATCGGCGCGCTGCTGGCGTGGCCGCTGTATAAGGCGCTGGACGTCTGGGGCGGCATGATCGTGCTCATCTTCGCGACGGCCATCGTGCTGATGGCGATGACGGGCTTCTCGTTTGGCGGCATCGGCATGCGGATTTCCGAATGGATCGACGATTTCCGCGTGGACATGCAGGAGCGCCGCGAGGAGAAAGACGCGCTGCGCGACGCACGGCAGGAGGAAGAACTGGAACGCGAGAACGCGCTGGCCATCGAGCGGCAGAAGCGGCGGCAGGAACGCCTGCAAAAGCAGAAGGAAGAGCAGGAAGCCGCAGCGAAAGAGGCGGCGGAACAGGAAAAGCGCCGACAGCAGGAAGAAGAGATGCGCAGGGCGTTTGAGCCGGAAGAGCCAGATCAGGCCTCCGAACCGCCGAAAACCACACGGCGCAAGGAAAAGCCGACGCTCACCGTGGTGCGCCCACAGGAAGACGAACGGACGGACGACCGCCCCGTGCTCACGAGCCGCCCGCCGAAAAGGAACGCCGCGCCGCGCAAGCGCAGAGAGATTTCCGACGGCGCGCAGCTCTACATCGAGCGGGACGACGAATTTACCCGCGCGCCCGTGGATGAACATGCGCCCACAACGCCGAGCCGCCGCAACAGCTTCACAATGCAGGAAGCGGAAAGCGCTTTTCTCTACGGCATGAACGGCAGCCAGCCTACGCAAAGCGGCGCTTATCAACAGCAGACGGCAAGCTATGCGCCAACCGACGCATACGGTCAGCCGACGGCGGGTTATACGCCGACCGACGCGTACAGTCAGCCGACGAACGGAGAACCGACTGTCGAGCCGGATGTGTCGGCGGATGCTTACGCCGAGGAAGACGACGACGAGGAAAACTCTATCACCAATGCGAGAGCGGAAGGCGCGGACAGACCCATCGACGACAGCTATTTCCCGGATCCATCCGAAGACGAAGAAGAGGACGAACCCGAAACGTCCGCAGCGAACGTCGAATACGACGACGGCGACGCGCTGGTGACGGCGGATGAATCTCACGACGAGCCGGAAGATGAGCCTGCGCCTGTGATGGGCGGCTCGTTTGGCGGCTGGCCGGGACAGAGCGCCCAGACGGCGGGCGGAAGCGTGCCTTCGAGCTATTCCGCGTCGGCCATCGACGCGGCCAGAGCGCGCGCGGAACGCAACGCGGGCTATCGGCCGCCACAGCACAATCCGACGGCAAACGATCGGACGGGCGCGCCGCAGAACGTGGGGTATCCGGCAGGCGGCCAGCGTCCGGCACAGCCGCCTGTTCAGCCGCAGGGGCAGGACGTTTTGCAGGCGCAGCGGATGAATGAACAGCAGACCGTCGTGCAGCTGCGCGGCAATCGGCTGGACGGAACGCCCATTGTCATGCCCGCCAAGGACGTGCACGAATCGCCGCAGACGGCGAAGGAGGAATACGTCTTCCCGCCGATCGATCTGCTGAACCAGAGCGGCACGGTGCAGGATCCCGATCAGCGCGCCAAGGACGAGGCGGGCGCGCGCAAGCTGCTCGGCACGCTGGAAAGCTTCGGCGTGCAGGCCAAGCTGCTGCACGTCACCCACGGCCCGGCCATCACGCGGTATGAACTCGCGCCCGCGCCGGGCGTGAAGGTATCGCGTATTGTCGGTCTGGTGGACGATATCGCGCTGAATATGGCTTCCGACGGCGTGCGCATCGAAGCGCCGATTCCCGGCAAGCCCGCAGTCGGCATTGAAATCCCGAACCAGAAAATCGAGATGGTGTCGCTGCGCGACGTGCTGGAAAGCCCGGAGATGATGCGTGAGAAATCCCCGACGGCGGTTGCGCTGGGCAAGGGTATTTCCGGCGCGCCGGTCATCGCGGATATGGCGAAAATGCCGCACGTGCTGATTGCGGGCGCGACGGGTTCGGGCAAATCCGTCTGCATCAACACGATCATCAACTCCATCATCTTCCGCGCCAAGCCGGAAGAGGTGAGGCTGATTCTCATCGACCCGAAGGTCGTCGAGCTTTCCGTTTACAACGGCATTCCGCACCTGCTTGTCCCGGTCGTGACTGATCCGAAGAAAGCGAGCGCGGCGCTGAGCTGGGCGGTTGTGGAGATGGAGCATCGCTACAAGCGGTTTGAGACGATGGGCGTGCGCGACATCCGCGGCTACAACAACGCCATCGGCCCGAACGAGGAACCGATGAGCAAGATCATCGTCATCATCGACGAGCTGGCCGATTTGATGATGGTCGCGCCGGGCGAGGTGGAAGAATCCATCTGCCGCCTGGCACAGCTGGCGCGCGCGGCGGGCATTCATCTGGTCATCGCGACGCAGAGACCGTCGGTCAACGTCATCACGGGCGTGATCAAGGCGAACATTCCGAGCCGAATTGCGTTCGCGGTTTCCAGCCAGATCGACAGCCGCACGATTCTCGATTCCGGCGGCGCGGAAAAGCTGCTGGGCAAGGGCGATATGCTCTATGCGCCCCAGGGCGCGGGCAAGCCGACGCGCGTGCAGGGCTGCTTCGTCTCCGACGACGAGGTGCAGCGGATCGTCGAGTTTGTGCGCGGCCGCCACAGCGCGGATTACAACGAGGACGTTATCGAGCAGATGAACACCGCCGCCGACGAGGACAGCAGCGCCTCTTCCGACACGCCGAGCGCGGGCGAACCGGTGGACGAGATGCTCGCCAAGGCCATCGAGCTGGCGGTGGACGCGGGGCAGGTTTCCATCAGCATGCTCCAGCGGCGTCTGCGCGTGGGCTATGCGCGCGCGGGGCGGCTGGTCGATGAAATGACGCTGCGTGGCATTACCGCCGAGGCCGAGGGTCCGACCAAGCCGCGAACCGTGCTCATTTCCCGCGAGGAATGGCGGCGCATGCAGGAAAATCAGGAGTAAGAGCGAATAACTCCTTCAGTCAGCTTCGCTGACAGACCTTCGGCATTTCGCTTGCCTGCCTCCCACACTGTGGGCGGCAAACTGCACGCCCTCAAGGAGGGAGCCTGATTATATACGAAACTTGAAAAATTTTCGATTTGCGTTTAGAATACGAATCGAAAGCAAAAGCAGATTAAACCAAAGGCTCCCTCTTAGAGGGAGCTGGCGCGGCGAAGCCGCGACTGAAGGAGTAAACTGAAGGAGCAAACACGAAAGGAAATACGATTATGAAATTCATCAAAACGCCCGTCAAGGGCATGTGCGATATGCTTCCCGCCGACATGCGCCTTCGCGAGCATGTGCTCGGCATGATCAAGGAAACCTACGGCGCATACGGTTTCATGCAGATTGAAACGCCGGTGATGGAGCACATCGAGAACCTGACCAGCAAGCAGGGCGGCGACAACGAAAAGCTCATCTTCAAGGTGATGAAGCGCGGCGCGGAGCTCCAGCGCGCGATTGAAAAGGGCGATGGCGAACTGGCGGACAATGGCCTGCGCTATGACCTGACCGTGCCGCTGGCGCGCTACTACGCGAACAACAAGGAGAAACTGCCGACGCCGTTTAAGGCGATGCAGCTGGGTAACGTCTGGCGCGCGGACAACCCGCAGAAGGGACGCTTCCGTCAGTTTACCCAGTGCGACATCGACATTCTGGGCGACGACAGCAGCCTGGCCGAGATCGAGCTGATTACCGCGACGGCGGCGATGCTCAGCAAGATTCTCTCCGAAGTGAACATGAACGAGTTCACCATCCACATCAACGACCGCCGGATGCTGGCGGCAGCGGCGCTTTCGGCGGGCTTTGAGCAGGAAGAAATCGGCGGCGCGCTGATTTCGCTGGACAAGTTTGACAAGATCGGCCTCGACGGCATTGAAAAGGATCTGCTGGAAAGCGGATATGCGCCGGAAAAGGTGGAAAAATACATGGCGTTCTACCGCAACGTGCAGCCGGGCATGGAAATTGCCGACTTCTGCGCAGGCGTGAGCGGCGAATATCTGCCGGAAAACGTCGGCGCGGCGCTGGCGGACATTGTGGGCAGCGTGAAGCCGATGCTCGCGGACGGCGTGAAGATCGTCTTTGACCCGACGCTTGTGCGCGGCATGGGCTATTACACCGGCCCGATTTTCGAGGTGACGCTGGACGGCTACAATTTCTCCATCGCGGGCGGCGGACGCTACGACCAGATGATCGGCAAATTCAGCGGCCAGAACGTGAGCGCGTGCGGCTTCTCCATCGGCTTTGAGCGCATCGTGACGATTCTCAAGGATCACGCGCAGGGGAGCTTCAAACTGCCGGAAGGTTCGGTGGCGTATCTGGTCGGCGGCAAGGTGCCGACGGCGCGCAAGGCGGAAGTGCTGGCACAGGCAGCCGAGGCGCGCAAGACGGGCGTGGTGGCGACGGTTCTGCCGATGAGCAAGAACATGAAGCACCAGATTGAGCTTCTGGAAGCCGAGGGCTTTACGAAGTTCGAGAAGATTTACGAGTAACGTGAGACACGTTGGGGACGTTGGGCTGCCGCCCAAACCTGCCTGAGGGACGAAGTAAGTCCTTCAGACTCCCTTCTTCGCTTTGCGCGTACAGCTCAAATTTTTAACTTCATGGATTGCGGCGCAATCCATAAAAGAGGAAAGTGCAGGAACCTCAGGTTCCTGCCGGGGCATGGGGCGGCGCCCCATCGCGCTCCCCAAGAAAGGAACTTTATGACCAATAAAGGCGTTGTGACCGCCGTGAACGGCGATACCCTCACGGTGGCGTTTGAACGGCATGAAGCCTGCGGCGATTGCCACGCGTGCATGCACGGCAGTGAAAACTGCGCCAAGCATACCGTCAGCCTCAAGGGACGGGCGCAGGTCGGCGACATCATCGAAGTGGAAATGGATGATTCGCATGTGATGGAAGCTTCCGCGCTGGCGTATATGCTGCCGCTGGCGGGCTTTATTGTCGGCCTGGCCGCGGGCTGGGGCCTGACAAAGACGGGCGTGAAGATGAACGGCGAACTGCTGATGGCGCTGTGCGCGGTGATCGGCACGGCGGCGGCGTATTTCATCATGCGCGCCATTGACCCGAAGCTCTCCAAGGGTCGCTGGGAACAGAAAATCATCTCCGTCACCCATCCGGAGGAGACGGAAAACAAACAGGCGTAAACCGATAAGGAGGTTTTGACCATGATTCTGCATTTTGACGAAAAGACGTTTGACGAGGCCGTGAACGGCGACAAGCCCGTGCTGGTGGATTTCTGGGCGACGTGGTGCGGCCCGTGCCGCATGATTGCCCCGGCGGTGGAAGAAGTGGCCGAGGATTTTGACGGCCGCGCCGTGGTCGGCAAGGTGGATGTGGATGAGCAGGCGGAGCTGGCGCGCCGGTTCGGCATCATGAGCATCCCGACGCTGATCGTGATGAAGGACGGCAAAGTGGTCGAGCAGGCGGTCGGCGCGCGCGGCAAAGCGGATATCGCCGCAATGCTGGAGCGCCATCTGTAAGCGCGGAAAACGGCGTTTTTTTCGCCGGCCGCATGAAAGCATAAAACCAGTTGATAGAGCGTTCGAAAAAAACGAACGCTTCTTTTCATTTTTGGCAGGATAGACTTTGACAAGCAAAGGTTTTGTGCTATAATGAATCAGATAAGCTTGGGCGACCATACCTAAAGAATTGTTTGAATTTGAAAAGCCTGAGAACGAAAGAAAGGCTTTTGGAAGATGAAAATCAAAAGGAGAAGGCAGAAAGGAGGAGACGCAAGTTGGCAAAGCTGAGAATCATTCCGCTGGGCGGTCTGGGCGAGGTCGGCAAAAACATGACCGCCTTTGAATTCGGCGACGACATCGTTGTGGTGGACTGCGGCTCGATTTTCCCGCGGGCCGATATGCTCGGCATTGATCTTGTGATTCCGGATATCACGTATCTGGAACGCAACCGGGAGCGCGTGCGCGCCTATCTGTTCACCCACGGCCACGAGGATCATATCGGCGCGACGCCGTATGTGCTGCCGCGCGTACCCGCGCCTGTTTACGGCACAAAGCTGACCTGTGCGCTCATACGCGGCAAGCTGGCGGAGCATAATATCGGCAACATCCAGTTTCATATCGTGAAGCCGAAGGATGTGATTCAGGCCGGCGCGTTTTCCGTGCAGTTTATCAAGGTGAGCCATTCGATCGCGGGCGCGGTGGCGATGGCGCTGACGTGTCCGGCGGGCACGGTGATTGTGACGGGCGACTTTAAGATCGATTACACGCCGATCGACGGCGAAGTGACCGATCTCAATACGCTGGCCGCGTGGGGAAGCCGCGGCGTGCTGGCGATGCTGGCGGAATCCACGAACGTGGAGCGCCCCGGCTACACGATGAGCGAAAAGAAGATTGGTGAGACGTTCCACAACCTGTTTAAGGACGCGAAGGGGCGGATTATCATCGCGATGTTCGCCTCCAATCTGCACAGAATTCAGCAGGTGGTGGATAACTGCATCGAATTTGGGCGGAAAATCTGCTTTGTCGGTCGGAGCATGGTCAACGTGACCAAGCTGGCGATGGAGATCGGCGAACTGAAAATTCCACAGGACGTGTTCATCGACGTTGGCGATCTGGACTGCTATGCGGACAGCGAAATTGTGGTGCTGACGACGGGCAGCCAGGGCGAGCCGATGAGCGGCCTGACCCGCATGGCCAACAGCGAACACCGCAAATTGCAGATTCGCCAGGGTGACACGGTGATCATTTCCGCGACGCCGATTCCGGGCAACGAAATCATGGTTTCCCGGATCATCGATCAGCTGTATCGCTGCGGCGCGAACGTGATTTACAACCGCATTGCCGACGTGCATGTCTCCGGCCACGCATGCCAGGAGGAACTCAAACTCATGCACACGCTGGTGAAACCGAAATATTTCATCCCGGTGCACGGCGAATACCGCATGCTGCACAGGCATGCGCAACTCGCACAGGAGCTTGGCATGCCGGAAGACAACGTCATCATTCTGGAAATGGGGCAGGCGCTCGAACTTTCCGAAGACGAAGCGAATATCACCGGTCCGATTCCGAACGGTTCGGTGATGGTGGATGGTCTCGGCGTGGGCGACGTGGGCAACGTGGTGCTGCGCGACAGAAAGCACCTCTCGCAGGACGGCCTGATTATCGTGGTCGTCGGCGTGAGCAAGGAGACGGGGCAGGTCACCAGCGGGCCGGAACTCATCTCCCGCGGCTTTGTCTATGTGCGCGAAAACGAGGAGCTGATCTCCGGCGCGAGAAACGTTGCGATGAACGTTTTGCAGCGGTATGACCGCATCGAGCAGAGCGACTGGACGAGCGTCAAGAACGGGATTAAGGACGAGATGCACAACTATCTGTTCGACCTCATCAAGCGCAATCCGATGATTCTGCCGATTATCATGGAGACGTAATTTCGCATGGGTGCGCGCCCTTGCAAGAGGATGAAAGCAGGGCGGCAGTCTGTCCATGCTTTGCGAAGCGATCAAAGCAATCAATGAAAGACGGGGAATCTAAGAACGTCAGCCTTCTGGCAGCGTTTGGGGCAGAGCCCCGACGCATTCTCTCCGTCGAAAAAAGGAAGTTGGAACATGAACATTTACGATACGGCCCACAAACTGGCCGAAGAAATCAGGAAAAGCGACGAATGCGTGCATCTGGCCGAGCTGCGCGAACGCGCCTACGCCGATGAGACCAACCGCCTGCTGCTGGACGAATATAAGCGTTTGCAGGTGCAGCTGCAAATGAGCATGGTCGGCGCGGCGGGCGAAATGCCCAGCGAGGATATGCAGCGGTTTCAGCAGCTGGCCTCGTTGCTGTATATGAACAGCGACGTGCAGGCTTACTTGATGGCGGAAATGCAGATGCAGAAGACGCTGGCGGATATCTTTAAGATTTTGACCGAGGCCGCGGGCATCCGCTTTGACGTGCCCGAAAAGCCCTGAACCGGGAGGAAAGCGACATTGGCGAAGAAGAAAAAGAAACGCCCCGTCCACGACGCGGAGGAACGCGAGCTGCTGGAAAGCAGGCGGTACGGCTTTTTCTGGTATGACTGGATCTGGCGGATTCTGCGGCCGATTCTGGTGTTTACCTGCTCGTTTGTCATCATCTGCGGGCTGGTCTATACCGGATGGCAGAAGGTGGACGACATGTTCTTTTCGCCGATGGACAGCGCGGACGGGCAGACCGTCGCTTTCAGCGTGAAATCCGGCAGTTCACTTTCCGCCGTCAGCCGCAATCTGGAAGAGGCCGGACTCATCCATAACCATACCGTGTTCAAATACATGGCGGATTTTATGGGCATGGGCCAGAAAATCCAGAGCGGCGACTACGAGCTTTCCCGCGCAATGTCCGCGACGGAGATTCTCGACCAGCTGATTTCCGGCGACGGCAAGCCGCTGACGACCACCATCACCATCATTCCCGGCTGGACGGTGGAGGATGTGGCCCGCTATCTGGTGGAATTGAAAATCCTCGGCAATACGGATGAATTCCTCAGCCTGTGCAAATCGGGCGAGAGTTACAGCGGGTATTACTTCATCGAAGAGATGATGAAAACCGACACGGTCAGCCAGCGCAGATACGCGCTGGAAGGCTATCTGTCGCCGAATACCTATGAGATTTATACCAGTTCGAGCGCGGACACCATCATCAAGCGTCTGCTGACGCAGATGGAAGCGGCGTATCTGACCGGATACGACGAACGCGCACAGGAACTGGGCATGACGATGGACGAGGTCATCACGCTGGCTTCGATGATCGAGAAGGAAGCCAAGAAGAGCGATTTCGCCAAGGTCAGCGCGGTTTTCCATAACCGGCTCAAGGCGGATATGACGCTGGGTTCGGACGTGACCATCAAATACGCGACCGGATCGGAAAAGATGGTGCTCGGCGACAGCGAGCTTTCCGTCAACTCGGCATATAACACGTACACCCGCAAAGGACTGCCGGTCGGCCCGATCTGCAACCCGTCGATGGACGCGATTGTCGCGGCGCTGTATCCGGACGAGCAGTATGTGGCGCAGAAGTATCTGTATTTCTGCTCGACCGACCCGGCTTCCGGCGAACTGCATTTCTCCAAGACGCTGGAAGAGCATAATGCCGCTGTGGCGATGTATCGCCCGCTGTGGGAGGAATACGACAGGAGCCGCGGACTCAATTAACGGAGGACAAGATGAAAACAATGCCTTCTCTGCTCGCGCCTGCGGGCAACATGAGGGCGCTTCAAACGGCGCTGCGCTTCGGTGCAGACGCCGTTTATTGTGGCGCGAAACAATACGGCCTGCGCGCACAGGCAGGGAATTTTGACGAAAAGCAACTTGAGCAGGCTGTCACGCTGGCGCATGCGGCGGGCGCTCAGGTCAATCTGACGCTCAACATTTTTGCCTTTGACGGCGACCTTGACGGCATGGTGCGCACGGCGAAGGCGGCGCGCGACATGGGTGTGGATGCGGCGATCATCTCCGACCTTGGCGCGATCGCGCGGATTGCGCGGGAGGCGCCGGGACTGGATATTCACGTAAGCACACAGGCGAGCACGACGAACAGCGAATCCGCGCGGGTATACAAGGCGCTGGGGGCGAAGCGCGTCGTGCTGGCGCGGGAGATGACGTTCGACCAGATCGAGGCGATGAGCGCGGCGGTCGGCGATGAAATCGAGCTGGAATCGTTCATTCACGGCGCGGCGTGCATGTCGTATTCGGGGCGGTGCATGCTGTCCAGCTTCCTGACGGGGCGGAGTGCGAACCGCGGCGCGTGCAGCCAGCCGTGCCGATGGACATACACCCTGCATGAGCGGACGAGGCCGGACGAAGCGATGCCCATTGAAGAGGACGAGCGGGGCACGGCGATTCTCTCCAGCCGGGATATCTGCATGATGGATCATCTGCCGCGGCTGATGGAGAGCGGCATCTGTTGCTTCAAGGTTGAAGGGCGGATGAAGACGGAAATCTACATTGCGACGGTCGTCGGGGCGTATCGCCGGGCGATGGACGCGTATGCAAACGATCCGGAAGGCTACAAGGCGAACGCGGCGCTGCAAAAGCGGCTGCGCGGCGAGCTGGACAAGATCAGCCATCGGGTATACGACACGGGCTTTTATTTCGGCCAGCCGAAGGTCTGCGGCGAGGCGGTCGGCGTGACACAGGAAGCGGAATACATGGGCTATGTGCTGGATGTTTCCGGCGGGGAAGCGCTGGTGGAGATGAAGAACCGTTTCTTTGTCGGCGACGAGCTGGAAACGGTTACGCCGAAGGGGAGCGAAAAGCTGGTCATCGAGGACATTGTGCTTGAGCGAACGGGCAAGCACGTCGGTGTGGTGAATGTGCCGATGGAGCGGGTGCGGATTCCCTGCGGCGGCAAGCTTGCGGCAGGCGACATGCTGCGCGGGCCGGTGCGCAACAGGGCGTGAGGGAGGACGAGGGGGACGTTGGGGCTCTGCCCCAAGCCCCGGCAGGGAACTGAGTTCCCTGCACCTTCCGTTTTACGCATTGCGATGCAATGCGTGGAATGACGCAGATGACTTCGGTTTTCCCTGTTTATCGCGAAGCGATAAACAAGAGGGAGTCTGGGGTCTTAGACCCCAGGCAGGTTTGGGCGGCAGCCCAACGTTGCCCCAACCGTAACCCAGCTCCGATACGGCGCGGCGACGGGAGAACGCCAGAAAAGCGGGAAAAAAGCGTGTGCGCAAAGCACGTCGCAGAACATCAGAAACGCCCACGAATCGTCGGGCGTTTTTGCTTTTTCCGGCAGGGACAGAAACCCGTGCGGATGGGTGATGAAACAGGCCGCGCTCACCCGGCAGAGCGGCAGAAACAGCGCATTCTGCGCCTGCACGCCATCCAGAATGACGGCCAGCCACGACGATGGATCTTCCGGAACGCAGAGCTGCTCAATCTGTGTTGGAAGTTCGCGAAGCGCCGCATCGCAGTCGCCCATGCGCTCGCGGATGTATTGCGCGGCGGCCAGCGCACAGGCGGTTTCGTGCGCGTCAAACGGGCGGCGCTGCAAATCAGGCAGAAGCGCCAGCATGCGCCGCGCGGCTTCGTCCGGTTCCAGAAAATCGAGCATGCAGCCGCCGCAAGCGACGAGCATCGAGCGCCCCGGCAGGGCATGATCGACGGGCAGGTCAAACGCTTCCCGCGCAAGCTGCAAAACGCGCGCGCGTTCGTCGGCGCTGAGCGGAATGCGCTCGGTTTCCGGCAGGTTCAGCGCGCGGAAAAGCGGAGGCGCGGCCAGCCAAAGCAGCGAAGCAAAGAGCAGCGGCGCAAACGCATGCAGGCTGAGAAACGCGATGGGGATCAGCGCCGCGCCGCAGAGGGCGCAGGCAGACGGCGTTTGCGCGCCGCGCGGGAAACGAATGCGCAGAAGCGGCGAACGAGCCAGTTTGTGCGCAAAAAAGGAGTTGAACGCACAGACGGCGGTCATCGGCAGAAAAGCGGCGCGCACGAGCGCGGCGGGAAGCAGCCGGGGATGCAGCAGGGCGTAAGGCTCAAGCAGCGCCAGCACGGCAAGAAACTCCAACCCTGTGACAGCGGCGAGAAACAGCAGAAAGAGCCGAAGCATGGGGGCAAGCAGCATGAGCCTTTGCAGCCCGGTCAGCTTGGGTAAGCGGCAGAGCGCGTCGAAAAAGCGCGCGGTCTGCCGAAAGGACCGTTGCAGGGAGGGCGTGTCTTCGGCGACGAAAGCGGCTTCAGGCCAGAGCGGACAGGCGTCAAGAGACGAGGCTTTTTCAAGCAGGGAAAAAGCCTTGGCGGAAGCGAGCAGGACGCGATCCGAAATCAGCGCGCGGTTCTGGCGGGCAAGGCGGTGGCGGAGCGCGGCCAGCCCTTCCGAAAAGGAAAAATCCGGCAGGCGGGCCAGCAGCGGCGCGCGGTCATGAAGCGGAGGCAGCACGCGTGCGGCGAGCAGACCGGATTCATCCAAAGCGGCCGACATGCGAGGAAGAACGTCCGGCGCACAGGAGACGTCCGCGGGACAGAAGAGCACGGAGGAAAACTGCCCCGCCAGAGACGCGGGCGAAAAACTGGCGGCGGCGAAGGAAGCCAGTGTCTGGCCGCGATCAAGCAGGGCGGAAACCGTCTGCACGGGCGAAATCGGCTGGCTTTCGCCCAGATACAGCCGCGACGCATCGTCCCAGACGCGTCTGCGAACGAGCAGCAGAAAGCGCCCGGCGCGCGCGTCGGCGGCCATTACGGCGCTTTGCAGCGCGCGCAGAAGCGGTTCATCCTCCGGCATGACGGCGGCAAAGGCATCCGGCAGGTCGCACAGCGCCAGCAGCGCATCGGCCGAAGCGCGCATGGCCAGCATGCGGCGGGACAGCAGGTGGACATCCGCCAACGTGCGCGGCGAAGCGGTGAGAACACAGAGCATGGACATGGCGCGCCTCCTTTGCCCGTATCCTGCCCGAAAAAGGGGCGGCGGTATGCGCATAAAGCGGATATGCAGCGCATAAAAATCAGAAAGGCGGGAGGAAAATGCCCGAAACCAACAAAAAAACGCTTCAATACCACGGATTGAGGATTGAAAAGCCCGAGGCCCCGTGCTATAATATAAGATAGCGTTTTGGGATTTCCGGGGCGCAACCATTACCGTAGAGGAGCATAAAGATCATGAGCACCACTGTTGAAAAGATTTCCAGCAATAAGGTGAAACTTTCCTTTGACATCGACGCGGCCAAGTTTGACGAGGCGATGGGCAAGGCATACATCAAGGTGCGCGGCCAGGTCGCGATCCCCGGCTTCCGCAAGGGACACGCCCCGCGCAAGATGATTGAGAACATGTACGGCGAAGGCGTTTTCTATGACGAGGCCTTCGAGCTGATCTTTGACGAAGTTTACGGCCCGGCCATCGACGAGAACAAACTTGAGGTCGTCGACCGTCCGCAGGTCGATATCCAGCAGATCGGCACCGGCAAGAACCTGCAGTTCACCTGCGAAGTGTTCGTCAAGCCGGACGTGACCCTGGGCGAGTACAAGGGCGTCGAGGTCAAGAAGGAACACACCCTCGTGACCGAGGACGATGTGAACGCCGAAATCGAGAAGGAGCGCAATAAGCAGGCTGCGGAAGTCTCTGTGGACGATCGCGCGGTTGCCGAGGGCGACACCGTGAACCTCGATTACTCCGGCAGCGTGGACGGCGTGAAGTTTGCGGGCGGTACCGCCGAGGGCCAGACCCTCAAGATCGGCAGCCACACCTTCATTCCGGGCTTTGAAGAGCAGATGGTCGGCATGAACATCGGCGAAGAGAAGGACCTCAACGTGACCTTCCCGACCGAGTATCATGCGCCCGATCTGGCAGGCAAGGAAGCCGTTTTCCACGTGAAGGTCAACAGCATCACCGAGACCCAGCTGCCGGCGCTTGACGACGATTTCGCCAAGGATATCAGCGAGTTTGACACGCTGGACGCATATAAGGCTGACGTTCGCGCCAAACTGGAAGCTCAGGCGGCCGAGCGCGACAACAACGCCTTCACCAACGCGGTGATCGAGAAGGTCATGGCGAACGCCACCGTCGAGATTCCGGACGCGATGGTCGAGCGCCAGATCGATTCTATGGTTCGCAACTTTGAGGCACGTCTGGCTCAGCAGGGCCTCAAGCTCGCCGACTTCATGAAGTACACCGGCCAGGATGAGAAGAGCTTCCGCAATCAGTACCGCGATCAGGCCGAGAAGAGCGTGCGCGCGAACCTCGTGCTGGAGGCGGTCGAAAACGTCGAGAAGTTTGAGGCGGCCGAGGAAGAGATCGACGCCGAGATCGAGAAGTTTGCCAAGCAGATCGGCCAGAATGTCGAGGATCTCAAGAAGAACCTGACGGAAGGTGACCGCGAGTATTTCAAGGCTGACGTCATCCGCGATAAGGCCGTGAAGTTCCTCTGCGACAACGCCAAGGCCGAGTAAGCAACTCAAAAGCTGTACGCATATTTATATCTGAAGCAGATTCCTGATACAGACAGCCGGATTGCGCAGCAATTCAGCCTGGCGGGAGATCCAGGAACCTCAGGTTCTTGGCGGAGGTTGGGGCAGCGCCCCAGCCGTCTGCTCGACTCCAAATAAACGCCTGTTAAGGAGGCGTCCATGATGACCAATAATAACTATTACTTTGAACCCAGCGTCATTGAAAAGACGCCTTACGGCGAACGTTCTTATGACGTTTACTCCCGCCTGCTGAAAGACCGCGTGGTCTTTCTGCGCGGCGAGGTGAACGAGGCGCTGGCCAACAGCATCGTCGCCCAGCTGCTCTTTCTGGAAATGGAAGACCCGGACGCCGATATCTCCATGTACATCAACAGCCCCGGCGGCAGCGTGACGGACGGCATGGCGATTTTTGATACCATGCGCTACGTCAAGCCGAAGATCCGCACCGTGTGCCTCGGCATGGCCGCCTCGATGGGCGCGTTCCTGCTGATGGCGGGCGAACCGGGCATGCGCCTTGCTCTGCCCAACAGCGAAGTGATGATTCATCAGCCCAGCGGCGGCGCAAGCGGACAGGCTACCGACGTGCAGCTGCACGCTCAGTGGCTGCTGCGCACCAAGGGCAAGATGAACAAGCTGATGAGCGAAATGACCCATCAGCCGCTGGAGCGCATCGAGCGCGACGTGGAACGCGATTACTTCATGACGGCCGAAGAGGCGCTTGCCTACGGCATCATCGACGAAATCTACCAGCCGCGCAAAAAGTAAGCGAAAGCGTTCTCCCTTCCCGCCAAGGGAGGGGAGAATTTGCTTTTATGCCAAGTGAAATCAATGTTTTCTGAGGTGCGAAATGCCGAGAGATAAGGACGAAACCCGGCAGCCGCGCGTGGCGCGCTGCTCCTTCTGCGACAAAACGCAGGATCAGGTTCGCCGCATCATTGCGGGCAACGGCGTGTATATCTGCGATGAGTGCATCGCGCTGTGCCAGGAGATCATCGCCGATGATCTGGGGACTGCGCCGAGCCAGGAACCGCAGAATCTGCCCAAGCCTGCCGAAATCAAGGCGGTGCTCGACGAATACGTGGTCGGCCAGGATAAGGCCAAGCGCGCGCTCGCCGTTGCCGTCTACAACCACTATAAGAGGATCAACGCGCCCAAAAAGCGCGGCGACGTGGAGCTGCAAAAGAGCAACATCGTCATGGTCGGCCCGACCGGCTGCGGCAAGACGTTCCTGGCGCAGTCGCTGGCCAAAATCCTCAATGTTCCCTTTGCTATCGCGGATGCGACCAGCCTCACCGAGGCAGGTTACGTCGGCGAGGACGTGGAAAACATTCTGCTGCGCCTGATTCAGAATGCCGACTACGACATTCAGGCGGCCCAGCGCGGCATCATCTATATCGACGAAATCGACAAGATTGCCCGTAAGAGCGAGAATCCGTCGATCACGCGCGATGTTTCCGGCGAAGGCGTGCAGCAGGCGCTGCTCAAAATTATCGAGGGTACGGTTGCCAGCGTGCCGCCGCAGGGCGGACGCAAGCACCCGCATCAGGAGTTCATCCAGATCGATACGACGAATATTCTTTTCATCTGCGGCGGCGCGTTTGACGGGATCGATAAGATCATCGAAAAGCGCGAAGGGGCTGGCTCCATCGGCTTCGGCGCGGAAGTTAAGAGCAAGGAAAACCGCAACGTGGGCGAGGTGCTCAAGGACATTCGTCCGGAAGACCTGCTCAAGTTTGGCCTGATTCCGGAGTTTGTCGGCCGTCTGCCGATTATCGTGACGCTGGATAACCTCGACGAAGACGCGCTGGTGCGCATTCTGACCGAGCCGCGCAACGCCCTGTGCCGTCAGTACAGCAAGCTGATGGAGATGGACGGCGTGGATCTGGAGTTTGAGCCGGACGCGCTCAAGGCGATTGCGGCTAAGGCGATTGCCCGCAAGAGCGGCGCACGCGGTTTGCGCGCGATCATCGAGGATGCGCTGATGGGCACGATGTTCGATCTGCCGTCCCGCAGCGATGTGGCGAAGGTCGTCGTCACGCCGGAGGTTATTGCCGAGGGCAAGGAGCCGACGCTCGTGCCGGGCGAACCCAAGCGCAAGCTGCCCGCGGGCAAGACCCGCCGGGAAGGCGACACCGCAGCGGCGAACAGAAGGCCGTCGGTTTCCTAAAACATCATGATTTCCCCATATCTGTGCTCCAATGAGGACAGACATGGGGATTTTTTTGATATGGGCATCTTGACAAATACCCCCATGGGGTGTATGATGGGGACGCAAATCGGTTAGTACGAGCTAATTTCAAAAGGAGTGTTCATAGATGGAAAGAATTACGGTTGAAGTCAGCGGCATGATGTGCGGCATGTGTGAAGCCCATATCAACGACGCGGTGCGCAAGGCGTTCCCCGACGTGGAGAAGGTCAATTCCTCCCGTGCGAAAAATCAGACGGAAATTATCAGCAAGAATCCGCTGGATGAAGAAAAGCTGAAAAAGGTAATCGCCGATACAGGCTATGAAGTCGGCGCAATTCGCACTGAGCCGTATGAAAAGAAGGGCCTGTTTGGGTTCCTGCATAAGTAAAGGCCGAAGCCCTCGTCCGCGAGGGCTTTTTTTCTGCCCAAACACATAAGCTCTTCCGAAAAGGGGGAGAGGCCATGCGGAAACGGATTGCATCCGCGCGGGGCGACCTGACGGGCGACGGCGCGGCGGAAACCCTGATTTTATCCGGCGAGCAAAGCGCAGGATCGGCGTATTGGCAAAACATCGAGTTGACCGTCACGGACGGCAGAACGGGGCGGACCGTGCGCGTGCCGCTGGCGCACGACGAGGGCTATGATCCGCAGCTGGTGCTGGGCAGCATGACAGCGCGGGACAGGGCCGATGTGTTGATTGCGCTGGAAACGGGTTCGAGCGGAGCGATTGGATTGTACAGCGTGATTGCTTACCAAAACGGCGCGTATCAAATGGTATTTGACAGCGAACAATATGCAAGGCAGATGCACTATCGGGTGCGGTATCTCGATCAATACGCCGTCCGGGCGGAGAGCGAAAACACGGGCATGGCGTATTTTATCGATCTGGCGGGGAAGGACAGCGACTATCTCGCGCAGCTTTACGATGAGAACGGGAGGCTCAAACGCGAGCAGGAAGGGTTTGTCGATCCCGTGAGCCTGCTCTATCCGGCAGACGTGAACCGGGACGGCCTGCTGGAGCTGGTCGCCTGGCAGAGAATCAGCGGACTGTATCACGCGGACGCGCTGGGCGATTTCATCGGCACGCTGGCATGGAACGGGAGAGCCTTCGCGCTGACGACGCAGACGGTTGGGATTTTGGGCTATTCCATACCCGCTGAAAAAAGTTTTTAAAAAGCGGGAACTTTTTCGCCGCCTCATCCGTCTAAATGATATCGGACGACGAAGTTCGGATGAAAATGAAGTTTCAGGAGGAAAATGATATGAAAAAGTGGATGATTCTCGCAGCGGCGATTTTGGTTGTGCTGGGCATCGGTTTTGCGGTGAAGGGCGCGAGCGACAGGAAACCGACCGTGCAGCCGAGCGAAACGGCCCTGCCGGAAGCGACGGCTGAACCGGAGCAGGCGGCGCTGACGGACGAAACGCAGACGGAGGACGGCATGACGCAGGTTTACATGCTGCATGGGCAGATTACGGAAATCACCGACGAATATCTGATGCTCGAAGGCACGGAGCAGGGGACGGTGCAGGTCAATCTGCTGGACGACACGCTCTACGACGGTGCGATTCAGCAAAGTGAACTGGCGGTCGGACAGTATGCCGAAGTACTCTACGACGGCAAGCTGACGCGCTCCATCCCCGCGCAGGCCGCCGCGCTGGCGGTCAACATCTATCCGCTGGCGGGCACGGTGGATGAGGTGCAGGAGGACGGCCGCGTGCTTGTGACGCCGACGGATGGCGGCGCACAGGTGCTGCTCTCCCTGCCGGACAACGTGACGGTTGAGGCCGGCGAGACGGCGACATTCTATACCACGGGCGTGGCGACGATGTCCCTTCCGGCGCAGATGAACGCGATCGGGGTTGTGAAGTAAGAAAAACTGAAAAGCAAACGGCGCGCTGCTTACTAAAAAGCGGCTCGCCGTTTGCTATTGACGGAAAAAAGGCTTACCCGATCACGTCCTCCACGACCAGCGGGCTGACGGCGTTATAGCTCTGTCCGTTTTGCAGCAGATAGACCGTATAGGCGCGACCGCGCGTCACTTGCAGATAGACCGACGCGGCGGTATCGGGAAGCGGGTTCGCGCCGATGAACACGGAATCGAGCGTTTCGATATCCGAAAACGCGGGCGCGGGGAGCTGGTTGGTTTCAGCGAAGAGAAACTCATATGCGCCGGGCGCGATGCGCTTAAACGAGGCGATTTCCTTAAACCGCACGTCGGAATAGACTGCGCGGCCGTCGGGCAGAAGCACGTCGAGCGCGCCGCTGTTTCGGGCCAGGTTGCCGACGCGGAAATGCGCCGCCTGCAACGAAGTGAAGCAGCAATTATCCGTGATACGCAGCAAATCCAGACCGCCGGGGCGGTTGATGACGGCGATGGTGAATCGGCCGCCCGCTTCAAATGGAATGGTCTTCTGGATGTAGACGTAGCCGTCCGTGCCCGTAACGGTCACGGTTTGATAGCCTGCGGCAAGGCGGACATAGGCCGAGAGCGACGCGAAGTTGAGCAGTCTGGCCGCACGGCGGTTGCCCACGTAGACGCGGAAAGCCGGATAGCCGTAGGCCGCGTTTAAGAAGCGGACGGCGGCATATGTAACCGTGGGCAGGGGCTGAATCGGTTGAACGGGTTGAATGAAGCCGCCGGGGTAAACCGGGCCGCCTTCGCCCGGATTGGGAAGGGGAATCACGGGAATCTGCGCGTTGTCGTCCGAACCGGGGTAAACCGGGCCGCCTTCGCCTGGATTGGGAAGGGGAATCACGGGAATCTGCGCGTTGTCGTCGTCGCCGGAATAAACCGGGCCGCCTTCGCCCGGATTGGGAAGGGGAATCGCTGGGATCTGGCTGTCGTCGTCGCCGGAATAAACGGGGCCGCCCTCGCCGGGATTGGGCAATGGCGTGACGGGGGTATCCAAAACGTTTTGATTTCGTTCCATATGGATCAGGCGGAGCATCAAAAAACTCCGCCGCCCTCCTTTCATCGGGATACCATAGCATATTCCGAACAGGCGGGCGGCGTGAAAGGGTCAGGTCAGCTCGCGATATGTGCGGTGGATGATGACGGCGGCGATGATGAACGTCAGCGCGTCGGCGATGGGGAAGGAATAAAGCAGGCCGTCCAGCCCGAAAAAACGGGGAAGCAGAAGGGCGAGCCCCACGCCGAAGACAATTTCGCGAAGCAGCGAAATCAGGGTTGAGGCCAGCGCCTTGCCGAGTGGTCAACGATGTTATACAGCGCCGCGACCAGAAGCGGGATGACGCAGGGCACGGCGTATTTGCGCATGAGCGCGCCCGTCTTTTTATTTTCCAGAAAAGCATTTGTTTTTTGTTCCAAGGGAAAGACCTCCTTTTTTTCTGAACAAAATAAAAAACGAGCAGCTTTACAACCGGTCTTACGCCTGTAAAGCTACTCGCTGTGGAAGAAATTATAGCACTGTAAAATTGAAAAAGTCAAGAAAAGAATGCTTTGTTATTTAATCCTTTAATCCGCCAGCGTGCCCATCGGATCCCACGGCTCAAGGACAATCGGTTCCTGAGCGGCCAGCTTGACGAGATCGCCGAGGTATTCCTTTTCAACGGCGGCCTGGAAGACATATTGGTCGAACCAGCTGTCCGAGCAGACATAGTAGCCCTTTTCGCCGTTCTTGTCGCCCCAGCTGTTTTCAATCTTCCAACGGGTCGGCTTGCCGGCTTCGTCCAGATTCACGCCGGTGAGCACCATCGCGTGGTTCATCGCGGCGAGACCGTAATCCAGCGCGTCGGTCTTATCCATCGCCAGCGGCAGACCTGTCAGCGCGGCGAAATCAAAGCTGTTGTCGTCCCAGATGCCCATCGTGCGCTCACCGTAGTGGCCGACGTCGCTGCCGAACCAGACGACCTTACCCGCCTTGAGCTGGGCGATGATGGCGGCCTTGAACTCATCCATCGTCAGGTTGAGGTGGACGACGGGGCGGCCCTCGGCGACGTTGCCCAGCAGACGGATGGTGTAGGTCTTGTGATAGGGCTTATCGGCCGTCGGGGCGTTGATGATGCTGACGATCTGATCCAGAAGATCGCCGACATAGCGCTCGGCGAAGGTCAGCGGGGTGAGGTCCTTTTCGATGTGATAGACCTTATCCTTATCGACAAACTCAAAATCAAACGCCTTGGGCGGCTCGCCGTAGCAGCTGCACAGGAAGCCGTAAATCGCATCCAGCGCCTTGTTCTTTTCGGTCTGAATTGCGGCTTCATCGGCCTTTTCGGCAGTCATTTTGCGCAGTTTGGCGGCGGCGACTTTCAGCGCGCGATTAAGCTGCGCGTTCATGTTGCGGGTGTTGCTGCTCTGATAGGTCTCGTCGTAGACATCCTTGGGCACGACGCCGTATTTGCGGACGATGTTGGCGAACATATCCCACTGGCCGCCGTCGTGCACGCCGGTGGAAAGAATGTGCATCACGGTGCGGTCGTTCGTCGGCAGATCGGCGGTTTCCAGAATGCTCTCCAAGAAGTAATTGCAGCGCTCGAATTTATCCCAGAAAGCGAGATAGCTCTGGGAAAGTTCGAAATTCTCCAGATTGCGGGTCTGCGCGATGCGCTCGCGCAGCACGTTGGTCGCGGCGAAGAGCCAGCAGCGGCCGCTGGCTTTCTGGTTGGTGACTTCCAGCGTCGGCACCTCGACGGAGAATTTCTGGCGCATGGCGCCCGCGCCCTTGGAGCAGAAGGCGACGCTGTTCAGCTCGCTCTTGGAGAGGGCGAGTGTGGCGATGCGGCGCTCGGCGCTGGCCTCATAGTCCGCGCCGAAGCTTTGAAGCAGGGAAGAAGTAACAGGCTTCATCGGTGAATCATCCTTTCCTATCGTGTCACTGGGAATTGCTGCTTCCAGTGTACGCCTAAATGGGGAAAATGTCAATTATGGTGGACATGAAAAACAGAATGTGATACAATGAAAAAACAACTCGGAGATATTTGTAAGATTTCAATAAAACCGTTTGCCGGGAATGCGGTCGGATATGCCATATATCCCAGCGAGGGCGAAGACGAAGAGCAGATTCGCGTTCTTGCGGATAAACGGATGTACGGCGATAAGGAAAGCTATAAAACAGAAAACGGGTGAATCCAGGCCGGGACTGACGCGCGCAGTTCCGGCTTTTTTTGAATGGGCCAGCCCAATGAGGAGGGAAATGGAAAAAATGCGTTTTCCCGGCCGGAATGGTTGTCTTTTCTTGCAGAATGGGTGAAATTGTGGTAAGATTTTAGATGGGCATATATTCCAACTATCGGCTTGTGCTGAAAAGCCTGAATGATTTGCTCTACAAGGTGTATTCCGCGTTTACCGGAAGCGTCGGCAATCTGGGCGCGACGGAAGACGGCGAATACGTCTATAAAATCTATAAACAGCTCGATTTTTTCATGTTCCTGTTTTACGGCTACATCACGGCGGGATTGGCGACGCTGTTTAACCCGTTTATGCGGTTGATGTTCGGCGAAAGCTATCTGTTTCCGATGCGGATCGTGCTGGTGTTGATCGTGCAGTTTTACGTCAGCGGCATGCGGCAGATCAACCTGCAATTCCGCGAGGCTATGGGGCTGTTTTGGCATGACCGATACAAAGCGGTGGCGGAAGCGATCATCAACCTGGTAACGTCGCTGATTCTCGTGCAGCGTCATGGCGTGACGGGCGTGTTTCTGGGCACGATCATCAGCACGATGACGACCTGTTTCTGGGTGGAACCGTATGTGCTGATGAAATATGGCATCAAAACGGATTGGCAAAGCAAGCTGAAAACCTATTTTGCGGATTATGGCCGCCGGACGGCAACGGTGCTTGTCGGTGGTTTGCTGGGATATGGGCTTTTTGCAAGACATATCGATACAGTTATGATGTTTATTTTAAAGGGCGTTGGGTTTACAATGGCTTATGGCGCGCTGGTTCTGGCTGTATTTGGAAGAACGGCTGAGTTCCGGGCGCTGTTTGAACAGGGAAAGCGAATTATCGGCCGCAAAATGAGCAAAGGCAAATGATAAAAGCGTTGCGTCGGTCGGGGCGGCGCTTTTCCATAAAGGGGAGTGACAGATATGACGGATATCCAAGAAATGAGCGTGCGGCAGCTCCATAAGGCGCCCGGCGAGGACACACTTTGGGCCTGCGTGGAAGCGTTTCAGAACGAAAGATTCCGAACCGTGTCCGGTCTTCCGTACAGCTATCATTTGAAAATCGGGCGCAGAGGCGTATATACCAAAGAGCTTTTTGTGGATAGGCGCGAAAAGAGCAAAAGCATCACGTGGAAAACGGTCATGCAGGCATTTGAGGCGGTGCGGCAGGAGAAAAAGGAACGGCCGTTGATCGCCAGACCCAAGGCGCTGGGAGATGTACGCGGCATTTCATACATTTATCCGATTTTTTACAGAATCGGTTTGATTGATGTGCCGGAAAAATTTGGGCAGAACATGGAAGAGGAAGAGCCGGACAAGTGAGAAACAGCCTTTGAATTGCGCTGAAAAGACGAGATTCGAGGCTTTTTTAATGAGCGGAAGAATGTGGAAGACAACGCGGTTATGCCGCCCAAAGCATAAGCGGGGAACAACACGAAGAAAAAGCGACGAAAGAGGAGGATGAGAGGATAAAACGCATGCGGAAACGAGATGATTTGTTGGCGCGAAGCCGATACAAAAAACGGAGAAAGGCAAACATAATGCTTGAGCGCAAATCATGTCGAAAAAAACAGGGTGTTTGATAAGGGTTACAACTTGACAAGTACAAAGGAAGAATACTATAATATAGAAGGTAAAATCAAATGTTATCAATAATGAAACGGGCGTGTGAGACAGAACGATTTTGACGCGCAGGGCAACAAGAAAGACAATCGGATTGAAACGGAATAAACGGCGCTCTGATAGCGGCAGGCAGAAAGCGGAGGCTGAACACGATGAAAACAGGTTTGGCGAAAAAGTTGGAAGTGCCTTATCCAAAAATGAAAGCCTGATGGCATGCGTTGAGTGTGTCACAGGCTTTTGCTGTTTGTAATGAGGAAGCGGGTCAGAGAGACGACTGACGTATATATAATGGAAAAAGGGGAAAGCGAGAGGGACGGCGGGTTTCTGTGGCTGGGGGAGTATATAGCAATTTTTAAATTGGAGGATCATAGATGAGTAACGTCATGCTGGAAAATAAAACAATTCTGGTCACAGGTGCAGCTGGTTTTATTGGCGCTAACCTTGTGAAACGGATTTATCAGGAAGCTCCTTCGGCTACCGTTATTGGCATCGACAATATGAATGCCTATTATGATGTGGCATTGAAAGAGTTCCGCTTGAATGAGCTGGCCAAGTATCCCACATTTACTTTTGTCAAAGGCAACATCGCTGATAAGGAACTGATCACTGAGCTGTTCGAGAAGTACAAGCCGTCTGTGGTTGTCAACCTTGCGGCACAGGCTGGTGTGCGCTACTCCATCACCAACCCGGAGGCCTATGTGGAATCGAACTTGGTCGGCTTCTTTAATATTCTTGAAGCATGCCGCCATTGTGAGAGTTTGGAGCACTTGGTGTATGCTTCTTCTTCCAGCGTTTACGGTTCCAACAAGAAGGTTCCGTACAGCACCGACGACAAGGTGGATAATCCGGTTTCCCTCTATGCGGCAACCAAGAAATCCAATGAGTTGATGGCACACGCGTACTCCAAGCTCTATAACATTCCATCCACTGGCCTGAGATTCTTTACGGTCTATGGTCCGGCGGGTCGTCCTGACATGGCTTACTTCGGATTCACCAACAAGCTGGTGAAGGGTGAAACCATCAAGATCTTCAACTATGGCAACTGCAAGCGTGACTTTACTTATGTGGATGACATTGTCGAGGGCGTTGTCCGCGTGATGAAGAAAGCACCGGACAAGAAGAATGGCGAAGATGGTCTGCCGATTCCGCCGTATGCAGTTTACAACATCGGCAATCAGAATCCGGAGAACCTGCTGGACTTCGTGCAGATTCTGAGTGAGGAGCTGGTTAGAGCAAAGGTTCTGCCGGAAGATTACGACTTCGAGGCACACAAGGAACTGGTTCCGATGCAGCCGGGTGATGTGCCTGTGACCTATGCAGATACCAGTGCATTGGAGCGTGACTTCGGATACAAGCCGAGCACAAGTTTGAGAACTGGTTTGCGGAAGTTCGCTGAGTGGTACACAGAATTTTATAAATAATAAATAAAACAAGAAGAGGAATTGAAAAAGTTATGAAAAATATTCTGGAACTGGATAAACAGAGATATGGGGGGGGATGCCTCATTTCTTGCAATTTTATCGTAAGGCACAAATGAGCAGAAATCCTATTTTTCATAAGATTTATAAAAAATTATTTGAGATTCTTGCAAAGAAAAAGGGAATTGAGTTTTCTGTTGATACAAAGATTGGCTATGGCTTTTATGTTGGTCATCCATATGGAATAACAATTAATCCCAAAGCTGTAATTGGAAATAATGTAAATATTCATAAAGGCGTTACGATAGGTCAAGAAAATAGAGGGAAAAGAAAAGGAACACCACATATTGGTGATAAGGTTTGGATTGGAGTAAACTCGACAATTGTTGGAAATGTTGTGATAGGAGATGATGTGCTTATAGCACCGAATACATATATCAACCGTGATGTTCCAGACCATTCTGTAGTGTTTGGAAATCCCTGTATTATAAAGCACGTTGATAACGCAACGAAAGATTACGTAAATCATATAGCGCAAATTTGAAAGAAGAAAAATAGGAAAATAAATCCATGAAATGTGTTGAAGTTTATAAGGAATTATATCATCAGGAGCCGTTTGATGTGGCATTTTGCCCATACCGTATCAGTCCTCTGGGTGCGCATATCGACCATCAGTATGGAAAAATCAATGGACTGGCAATCGATAAGGGCATTCACATGGCCTACCACCCGAAGCAGAACGGCGTGGTGGAGTTACAGTCATTGAACTTCCCGAAACGTGCTCAATTTTTTGTTAGTGCGGTGCCGGAAGAAAAGCAGGGCGATTGGGCAGACCATTTGCGTGGCGCAGCAAAGATGCTGGGTGAAAAGTACCGCCTGAAAGTTGGTCTGTCTGGCATCATCGAGGGAAGTTTGCCGATTGGCGGCTTGTCCTCGTCTGCATCGGTCATTATTTGTTTCTTGTCCGCACTGTGCAAGGTCAACGGTATCCATCTGGAACCGATGGAGATGATTCTCACGGCAAAGGCGGCAGAGAATCAGTATGTTGGTGTTTCCTGTGGTAAGCTCGACCAGAGCTGCGAAGTGCTCTCTAAGAAAAATCATCTGCTTTACCTCGACACGAAAGATGATAGCTACGAACTGATCCCAACCAGCGAGAAAATGAAGCCTTATAAGGTTGCAATTTTCTTCTCTGGCTTGGAACGTTCACTTAAAAACTCCAAGTACAACCTGCGGCAGGACGAGTGCAAGGCTGCGGCTTATGCGTTGATGGGCTATGCGGGCATGGACTATGACACCTTTGCAAATACCCGGCTGCGCGATGTGCCGGTTGAGGTCTTTGAAGCCTATAAAGAGCGTTTGCCGGAGTTGTGGCGCAGACGTGCAGAACACTATTACAGCGAGTTCGCTCGTGCTGAAAAGGGCGCAGAACTGTGGCGTAAAGGTGATTTGGAGGGGTACGGTCAGCTTGTTTTTGAAAGCGGAAAATCTTCTATTTACAGCTACGAGTGCGGCTGTGATGAACTGAAAAGACTATATGAAATTATGACCGATACAGATGGTATCTACGGTGGCCGCTTCTCTGGTGCAGGCTTCAAAGGTTGCTGCATGGCACTGATTGACCCGGATAAGGCAGAAGATATTGAAGCCAAAGTGGGTTCGGAGTATCTGAAAGCATTCCCGGCATTGGAAGGCAAGTATAGTTTCCACCTGTGCGAAAGTGCCGATGGTGTGGAGTTATGAAACTGAATTCCGTACATCACATTGCGATTATAGTTTCCAACATAGAGAAAGCCAGAGAATTCTATATTAAAAAGCTCGGTTTTGAGGCGATTCGAGAGAATTATCGAAAAGAACGAGATGATTGGAAACTGGATCTTCGTGTGGATGAACATACAGAGCTTGAGATTTTTGCAGAGAAAAATCCCCCAAAGCGAGTGAATCGGCCGGAAGCCTGTGGTTTGCGGCATCTTGCTTTCCGAGTGGAAAGTGTAGAAGAAACTGTAAAAGAGCTGGACGAGATAGGAATCGAGTGTGAACCGATTCGAACAGATACCTATACGGGAGAAAAGATGACATTCTTCTTTGATCCGGATGGTTTGCCGCTGGAGATTCACGAGTGAAATAGAGGAGTACATAGATGAAATGCTTGATTTTAGCAGCTGGTTACGCCACGCGGCTCTACCCGTTGACTGAGAATTTTCCAAAGCCACTTCTGAAAATTGGCGAGAAATCCATCCTTGACTGGTTGGTAGATGATTTGGTGGATACCACCGACATTGATGAATTTGTGGTGATTTCCAACCACAAGTTCGCACAGCATTTTGAAAATTGGAAGAACGAGAAGGTAAGAGTTCGGCCTTATGAGATTACTGTGATCGATGATGGCACCAGTACCAATGAAACTCGTCTGGGAGCAGTCAAAGATATTCAGTTGGCAGTCGAAAAGCTGAACTTGACGGATGAGCTGCTGGTTATGGCTGGCGACAATGTGCTGAATTTCAGTCTTTCCAAGTTTGTGGAGTTCGCAAAGGAAAAGAATACCTCCTGTGTGATGTGCCATGAGGAAAATGAACTGAAAAAGCAGCAGAAAACGGCAATCATCACATTGGATGGCAATGACCTGATTACCAGCTATGAGGAAAAGCCGAAAGAGCCGAAAGGCAATCTGGCTGTACCGCCGTTCTACTGCTATCGAGCCTGCGATGTAAAGCGGATTCAGGAAGCACTGGACAATGGCTGTGGCTATGACGCACCAGGGAGTTTTGCCGCTTGGTTGAGCAAGCAGACACCGATGCATGCCTTCATCATGCCGGGGAAGCGATATGACATTGGCGATATTAACAGTTATGAATATGTAAAAAAGGTGTTCTCGAAATGAGAGCTGTGCAGGATAATAAAGTGTATAAATAAAAGAATTAGAGGGATAGAGAAGGGCTAAAAGGAGTCAAAAAAATGATAGAGTTAATTCAAAAAGTTTATTTAAAAATACTAATGTATATTGACCCAATAAAGGCTGCTAGGAAAAAAGGTGTAAAAATCAGGGGGGGGGCACGGATATTAGGGACTGTCTCTTTTGGCACCGAACCATGGCTTATTACTATTGATGAGGGAGTGCTGATAACTAAAGGTGTGACATTTATGACACATGATGGAAGTGTATCTACAATAAGAAAACTGAGTCCGAAATATTCGAGAGTGCAAAAGTTTGGTTTTATTCATATAAAGAAAAATGCGTTTGTAGGAAATGATGCCTATATATTACCTAATGTCACTGTTGGAGAAAATGCGATTGTTGGCGCAAGAAGTGTTGTAACAAAAGATGTTCCTGATAACGCGGTTGTTGCAGGTGTTCCAGCAAAGGTTATATGTACAGTAGAAGAGTTGGCAGAAAAGTATTTGGCAAACACACCGAAATATGATGACTGGCATTCAATGCAAGAAAAAATGAAAACAACAGAGATGATTGCAGTGTATGTGCGAGAAAACAAGCAAAATAATTAATATAAATACCACAGAATTTGATTTTGTAATCAGTAGCATAGGAAAAGGAGATAAATATCATGAGAGAGTTTAAAGATTTAAAGATTGCGGTGGCTGGTACTGGTTATGTTGGTCTTTCCATTGCTACGCTGTTATCTCAGCACCATAAGGTGACTGCTGTGGATATCATCCCAGAGAAAGTTGAACTTATCAATAATAAGAAGTCTCCGATTCAGGATGAGTATATCGAGAAATATCTGGCAGAAAAAGAACTGAATCTGACCGCAACTCTGGATGCCAAGGAAGCATATAGTGATGTTGATTTTGTAGTGATAGCAGCTCCTACAAATTACGATAGCAAGAAGAATTTCTTTGATACCTCTGCAGTAGAAGCTGTCATTAAACTGGTCATCGAATATAATCCGGAAGCTATCATGGTTATCAAGAGCACCATCCCGGTTGGTTATACAGCAAGTGTTCGTGAGAAGTTCCACTGCGATAATATCATCTTCAGCCCGGAGTTCTTGCGTGAGAGCAAGGCTCTGTATGATAACCTTTATCCTTCTCGCATTATTGTTGGCACCGATGTGGACAATGCTCGTTTGGTAAAAGCAGCACACACCTTCGCAGAACTCTTGCAGGAAGGTGCCGTCAAGGAAAATATTGACACGCTGTTCATGGGCTTCACTGAGGCTGAGGCGGTCAAACTGTTTGCCAACACCTATCTGGCACTGCGTGTTAGCTACTTCAACGAGCTGGATACCTATGCCGAGATGAAGGAACTGAACACCCAGCAGATCATCAACGGTGTTTGCCTGGATCCGCGCATCGGTACCCACTACAATAACCCGTCCTTCGGCTATGGTGGATATTGCCTGCCTAAAGATACCAAGCAGCTGCTCGCAAATTATGCCGATGTACCGGAAAATTTGATTGAAGCTATTGTTGAGAGTAACAGAACTCGTAAAGACTTCATCGCCGACCGTGTTCTGGAGATTGCTGGTGCTTATGAAGCGAATGACAGTTGGGACGAAAGCAAGGAGAAAGAAGTTGTTGTCGGCGTATACCGCCTGACTATGAAGAGCAACAGCGATAACTTCCGGCAGAGTTCCATTCAGGGCGTTATGAAGCGGATTAAGGCAAAGGGCGCAACGGTTATCATATATGAGCCGACTTTGAAAGATGGCGAAAAGTTCTTTGGTAGTGTTGTGGTCAATGATTTGGATGAGTTCAAGATGCGTAGCCAGGCCATTATCGCAAACAGATATGATAGGTGTCTTGATGATGTGAAGGAGAAGGTTTACACGAGAGATATTTTCCAGAGAGATTAATTGTTAGTTGAGGGTGGAGTAATGAAAATTGCAATAATTGGACATAAACGTATACCGTCAAACGAAGGTGGAATAGAGAAGGGCGTAGAGCAACATGCGGTTCGGATGGTGCAAAGAGGAAATGATGTCACAGTATATAACCGTGGCGGTCACAATGTTTTTGGAAAAGAGTTTGATGGAAAGAAACTGAGAGAATATAAAGGCATTAAAATAGTAACGGTTCCAACAGTAAAGGGAGCAGCTTGTGTTCCGATTTATTCTTTTCTTGCAACTATCCATGCAGCATTTAGTCGGTATGATTGTGTGAGTTTCCGTGCATCAGGATCATGTGCTATGATTCCACTTGCTAAACTTTTGGGGTTACGAGTAGTAGCATCGTTACATGGTATAGATAGCCAAAGAGATAAGTGGGGCGGCTTTGCATCAAAATATCTTGAGTTTGGAGAAAGAATGGCGGCTACAAAGGCAGATGTATGTCTGGTTCTCTCTAAAAATATGAAACAATATATTGATACAAAATATGGAGTAAATTCAGTTTTATTTGCTAATGGCATTGATAAACCGGAAAATCATGATGTGGATATTATCAAAGATAAGTATGGTTTAGAAAAAGATAGCTACATCCTTTCGCTGGGAAGAATTGTTCCAGAAAAAGGATTGCAATATTTGATTGAAGCGTTCAAAAATTGTAAAACTGATAAAAAGCTTGTGATTGCTGGTGGTTCAGAATCAAACAAAGACTATTATAATCAACTGTTAGAATTAGCTGACGGTGATAAACGAATCGTTTTTACAGGCTATGTGTATGGACAAGAGATCCAAGAACTTTATAGCAATTCCTATATTTTTGCATTGCCAAGCAACTTGGAAGGAATGGCAAATGCGTTGCTGGAAGCAATGAGTTATGGAAACTGTTGTTTGATTAGTGATATTCCAGAAAATACTGAAGTGGTTCATGAGAAAGCGATGTGGTTTGAAAAAGAAAATGCAATGGATTTGCAGAAAAAACTACAGATGCTCTTAAATGATTCTGAACTTGTGAAAAAATATAAGACAGAAGCTGCACCTTATATTTTAGAAAGATATAGTTGGGATATTGTTGTTGATCAGATGTTACGTGTTTATGCAGGTGATGTTGTAGATTACGATACTGTACTGAGAGAACGAGAATGTAGTAGTGAGGAAAAAGCATGAAAGTGGATTTCTACATAAGTAGCCTTTCTAGCGGAGGTGCGGAACATGTGCTGACAAATTTGGCAGCAAATTTTGCAGAACATGGCATGGATGTTAGCATAACGTCTTATGAAAAGCGTCCTCAGTTTTATAATGTTGCTTCAAATGTAAAACTTAATAAGTATAATTTTACGAATAAGAGTAAGATGATAGAATGGCTCTGCGATTATCATGCTACTAAGAAATATCTTCAAACAAGAAAATCTTCTGTTGCAATTTCATTTTTGAGCAGATGCAATTTTATGTTGATTCTGGCAGGGATTTTTTCAAAAACCAAGATTATAGTCTGCGATAGAAACAATTTGCTACGGAAATATCCTAAATATGTTTTTAATATAACATGTTTTTTGTATCGATTTGCTGATGTTGTTTGCGTGCAGACAAATGAAATGAAGTCCTTCTATCCACAGTATTTACAAAAGAAAATTGTGGTTCTGGAAAATCCGTTGGATTTTGATGAGATGGCAGCGCAGTGTAGGGGTCAGAATATAGAAAAAGAAAATACAGTCATTTCGGTTGGACGGCTAGAAAAACAGAAAGATTTTGTGACATTGATTAAGGCTTATAAAAAAGTAGCAGCGCTATATCCTGATTGGAAACTAAAGATTTATGGACAGGGTAATCGAAAAGATGAATTGCAAGGTTTAATTGAAAGAGAAAATTTGACTACAAACATTAGATTGTGCGGTGTAACACATACTCCTTTTCTTGAAATGAAAAAAGCAAAAATCTTTGTACTGTCATCTTTTTATGAGGGATTTCCTAATGTGCTTTGCGAAGCTATGCACGCAGGCTTACCTTGCGTTTCAACAAAATGCGAATGTGGTCCATCTGAGCTGATTAATGACGGGAAAAACGGCTTTCTAGTGCAAATCGGAAATATTAATCAAATGGCTGAGAAAATCATAGCACTAATAGAAAATGAAAAATTGCGGAGTTCAATGGGAGAAGAAGCTGAAAGGTCAACGGTACGCTTAAGTAGGGAAGTTATTTGTCAAAAATGGAGAGAGCTTACTTATCGAGTGAGCGGAGAGGATAATTATGAGTAATATTGTGAAAAAAGCAATTGGTGTGCTTAAAAGTCCTAAAAAAAGAACGATTATTTTGGCACAGCGCGGCTTTTTCAAGAATATGAGCGATGAAGATTTCTTGAAGATGCAGTTTAAGAATGTCTTTGGATATCCATTGGATTTGGATAATCCTAAAACATATAGCGAGAAGCTTCAATGGTTGAAATTGTATGATCGTAAACCAGAATACACTATGATGGTAGACAAGTATGAAGTAAAGAAATATGTGGCTTCCAAAATTGGAGAAGAGCATATCATTAAAACCTTGGGAGTATGGGATCATTTTGATGATATTGACTTTGCTCAGTTGCCTAATCGGTTTGTATTAAAATGTACACACGACTCAGGTGGATTGGTTATTTGTACGGATAAATCAAAACTTGATTTGGCTGCTGCAAAAAAGAAAATAGAAAAAAGCCTAAAAAATGACTACTATATGCAGAATAGAGAGTGGCCGTATAAAAATGTAAAGCGTAGAATTATCGCAGAAGAATACATGGTCGATGAATCAGGCTATGAGTTAAAGGATTATAAGATTTTTGCTTTTGACGGTGAAGCAAAGGCGATGTTTATTGCATCGGATCGCACAAATCCGAACGAAGAGACAAAGTTTGATTTCTTTGATATGGATTTTAACCATCTGCCTTTTACAAATGGTCATCCGAACTCCAAAGAGTGGGATAAGATCAAACGTCCTAAGGGACTGGATGAAATGAAGAAATATGCGGAGATCTTGTCGAAGGGACTGCCGGAAGCGCGGATCGACTTTTACGACATCAATGGAAAAGTGTATTTCGGAGAGATTACCTTTTTCCATTGGAGCGGATTCGAACGCTTTGAACCGGCAGAATGGGATAAAAAATTTGGCTCTTGGATTACTTTGCCAACGAAATAAAAGAAGAATGAGGAGGCAAGAGCAGGAGTAATGGAAAAAAGAAACGTTTTATTTGTAATGAGCAGCCTAAGAAATGGTGGAGCAGAGAGAAGTCTGGTAAACTTATTACAGTTGCTGGACTATGATCGGTATAATGTGGATCTGCTGCTGTTTCAGAATGAGGGAATGTTCTTAAAGCAAGTTCCCAAATCAGTGAATATCATCTCGAATTGCAATAAATTATATACACTGTATGATAATAACAAAGCAGAGGCGTTGAAACATCCATATCTTTCGGCTGTTCATATGATAGGAACTTTTATCTCTCGTAAAAAAACAAACTCTATTGCGAAAAGTCGCCAATACAGGTGGGAACATTTTTACAAAAAAATTGTACCAGAACTCACAAAAGAATACGATGTGGCAATCGCTTATATGCAGCGCGAACAAACATATTTCCTTGTAGATAAAGTAAAGGCTGCAAAGAAGATTACATGGGTGCATAATGAATATTCCCAGCTTGGGCATTTTAAAGAAATGGACCTTGAGTATTTTGAAAAAGTAGACAAGGTGGTAACGATATCTGATTTGTGTGCCAAAGACCTGAAGGAAAACTTCCCGAGCATCGCAGAAAAATTTGTGGTTTTACCTAACCTGACATCTTCTCAGGTTATAAGAAGCTTGGCGAAAGAATTTTATCCGCCTGAATTTAAAAGAGATATGTTGAATATCGTATCAATTGGAAGACTGAACGCGCAAAAAGGATTTGAATTTGCACTGGATGCGGCTTTGGAATTGAAAAAATCCAAAGTGAAATTTCATTGGGTTGTTTTAGGAATCGGAAGTTTAAAGGAAGAATTAGAAAAAAAACGAGAAGGATTGGGAGTGCAAGACTGTTTTGAATTTATAGGTGCACGGGAAAATCCCTACGCATACATGAAAAATGCAGATGTGTTAGTTCAGACATCTCGCTTTGAGGGAAAATCCGTGGTTTTAGATGAAGGAAAAATTTTGTGCTGCCCGATTGTTACAACAAATTATCCTACGGTATATGATCAGATCAACAAGGATGAAGGCGTTATTGTAGGAATGAACGGCAAGGAAATTGCTGATGGTATCCTAAAAATATTGAAAGATCCTCATCAGTATTCGGAATACCTATCTCAGCATGAGTATGGAAATGAAAAAGAAATTGAGAGATATTATCAGCTTTTCAATTTGCAATAAAAGCGGAAAACAGTTTAAAGTATATAAGAGGTATTGCAATGTTTGACAAGAAAAAAAATACGATAAGAATTTTTATTTATGAAAATGTTATGTTGTATCCGCCAACAATCAATTTGATAGAATGCCTTTTGAACAATGACTATAAAGTGCATTTGGTGGCTGAGGGTGTTCGGGATCTTCCAGCAATAATTAAAGAAAATAAACAATTTTCGTATACAGAAATAAAGGCGGTCAAAAACAGTAACATATTTTTGCGCTTGAAGAAAAGAGGCGTAAAAACCAAAGGATATCGAGCGGCGCTGAAAGATACTATGGATGGAGATATCGTGTGGACTGTTAATCCGAGCGTTGTAAGAACTTTGGGAAAAGAACTGCTAGAATATAGTGACAGACATGTAATGCAGCTAATGGAATTGACAGATACATATCAGATGTTCCGAGGTGCAAAATTTTTAAAATTTAATATTAAGCATTATGCTCAAGAGGCATGGAAAATTGTTGTTCCAGAAGAAAATAGAGCATATATACAAAAAGTCGGCTGGAACTTGGAAAAGCTCCCCTATGTTTTGCCTAATAAACCGTACTATCTCAAGAGTGGCGAAGTACAAGAGGATATGCTTCCTGTAATTGAGGAGATGAAAAGGGAAAAACGTAAAAAAATCATTTATCTGGGCGTTATCAGTGCAGATAGAGATTTGCAATCCTTTGCAGAAGCTGTCGAAAGAGTAAAAGAGGACTATTGCCTGTATTTGTTCGGCAAGTTCAGAGGAGATGGCGCAGAAGAATTTAAGAAGCTGTGCGATAGTTATTCTTCCTTAAAATATATGGGATTTTTCAATCCGCCGAAACATTTGGAGTTTTTAAAATATGCGGATATTGCGCTGGTTCCTTATAAGCCGGGGAAAATCGAAGGCAGTGGCTTTACAATTCTGAATGCGCTGTATTGTGCACCAAATAAAATTTACGAATATGCAGGCTGTAATATTCCGATGATAGGTACAGATGTATTGGGATTAAGAGAACCGTTTGAAAAGTATAATATCGGTGTTTGCTGTAAAGATTTGAAGCCGGAAACCATTATAGATGCAATTCGATACGTGGATGCCAACCATGATGAAATGGTTAAAAACTCAAAAGCTTTTTTTGATAGTGCTGATTTGGATTATATTGTAAACTCAATAGTAAATGATTGAAATATTGAAGGAGGCTGATGTTGTCCGGTGGTTATTCATTGGATAGGAGAAAATAGATATGGGAAAAGTTAAGGTCTCACAATTGTTCAAAGTGATTATTTGTGCAGTGACATTATATACATTGGGGTTTGATAAAATAATTACGTTGCCAGGAAGCTCTTTTGTCTATGAGATTTCAATTGCAGCGATAGGCGTTTTATTAGCACTATACGTGAAAAATAAGACTCGCTCAAATATGGATTTAAGAATGCAGTGCAAAGCATTATCAAAATATTTGATGATTTACCTAGTGATTATTTTAATAGAAATGATTTACTCGGGGATTGCGTACGGATATAACATTGTACAGCTATTAATAATCACCAGAAGGTATTTTTATGTTTGTTATTCATATCCAATCGTCTATATTTTTACTATGGATGACGACATGTATAAATTCACAAAAACAATATGTTGGGCTTCGATGCTTCTTCTTGGAATTAAATTTATTACATGGTATTTGTATAATTTCAAGGGAATGACAGTTTTTTCGGGTTTGTTATTCCAGTACTCTGAGGGATGGACACGAAACGGCTTTATGCGAATGGATACAGGAGCACTATTTGGCATTGTATTATGTGTGACCCTTTACTATTGTTTTGTGAAAAAACAGTTGTTGTATTGGCTTGTTTTGGCGTTCTTATACGTATACTTGATCTTTGTGACACAATATAGGTTTCAGATAATAGTAACGATTATTTTAACGGCATATGGATATTATTGCTCAACAGATTCCAACAGAAAAAAGAACATCAAACTGATGGCGATTTCTTTTTTTATTATTGCGTTTGTCCTTTTTGGAGGCTTAGATTATCTTCTGAATTTGTTTTCGCTTAATGGTATGGACGGAGGTTCTACAGCAGCAAGATTACTAACGATCGATCATTATTGGAGCTTGATTAAAGAAAAGGATGCCATTTTAGGAGTAGGATTCTTATCAGCATATACTAATAAGGCATTTAGTATTTTAAGAAGATCCGATACAGATAGATTCTGGCTGGAAGATCTTGGAATTTTGGGCGGAATTTTTACATTTGGGATCTTATCGTTGCTATTATACGGAAAATTGTTTTTTGATTCAATAAAAAGAACATTTGCTTCTCATAGAATTAGGAAGATTGAAGGTGGAGATGATTGCTTAAAAAAATGTGTTGATGTGTATATGATACTATCCTGTACTTTACTTAATATTTTTGATGCACAACGAATATGGTGTATGCCATTTTATTTGAGCATTGTATATTTTGCCCAAAATTCACAAAAAAGCAATAAATAGAAAAGGAGTGATTGTATGAAAAAAAAAGTGATGTTAGTTTTTGGTACAAGACCAGAAGCAATAAAAATGTGTCCGTTGGTAAATGAACTGAAAAAAAGAGAAACCTTAGAAACCATCGTTTGTGTTACAGGTCAACACCGGCAGATGTTGGATCAGGTGCTGGAAACTTTTAATGTTGTTCCGGATTATGATTTGGCAATTATGAAACAGGGTCAAACATTGTTTGATATTACGACTGGTATTTTGGAAAAAATCAAAGCGGTTTTAGAGAATGTGAAACCTGATATCGTTTTGGTTCATGGTGATACCACGACGACCTTTGTAACAGCATTGGCTTGCTTCTATTTGCAAATTCCGGTCGGACATGTGGAGGCCGGTTTGCGTACCTACAATATTTACAGCCCGTATCCAGAAGAATTCAATCGTCAGGCAGTCGGAATTATCAGTAAGTATAATTTTGCTCCCACTGAACTGGCAAAAAAGCATTTGTTGGACGAGGGGAAAGATGCAACATCTATTTATGTGACGGGGAATACCGTGATTGACGCCATGCAGCATACAGTAATTGCGGATTACCATCATCCGGAATTGGATTGGGTAGGCGACAGTAGGATGATTTTTATTACTGCGCATAGAAGAGAAAATCTTGGCCAGCCGATGCACAATATGTTCAGAGCGATTCGGCGGGTTTTAAATGAACATCCGGATGTAAAAGCTATTTATCCGATCCATATGAATCCGATCGTCCGAAAAGCTGCCGATGAAGAACTGGGAGATTGTAACCAAATCCATATCATTGATCCCATTGAGGTATTCGATTGTCATAATTTTGAAGCTAGATGCTTTTTGTGCCTGACAGATTCTGGTGGAATCCAAGAGGAATGCCCTTCCTACGGAAAACCGGTTCTTGTTATGAGAGATACTACGGAGCGTCCGGAAGGCGTTGATGCTGGAACATTGAAATTGGTTGGGACCAGTGAGGGAAAAATATATGAGTGGTTTACAAAACTGCTCGATAATGAAGAAGAATATGCAAAGATGGCACATGCTGCCAATCCGTATGGAGATGGCCATGCTTGTGAAAGAATTGCAGACATTTTGGAAAAAGGATATACTTCTATTTGATGTTTGCATGGAAATGACTGTATTGAGATAGTATCATTTTAACTCGAAAGAATAGATACTCTCAAGTAGTAAAATGTATTCTATAAAGGAACTAAATTGATTTTATAGGCACATGTAGAATTGATGGATGAAGTGAATTCAATTTTAAATTCACTTCATCCGTTAATTTTAAGAAAATTCCTAAATACAAGAGAAAATCGAGAATTGAAAATGAAGGATAAGTTAAAAGTAGGATATTTAATGAAATGTTTCAAATGGAGATAATTGAATGAAGAAAAAAGTAATGCTAAATGTAGGCTGCACTATGCTATGTCAGTTGGTGACATTTATAAGTGGATTGATCGTTCCACGATTGATTTTAAGCACCTTTGGCTCAGAAGCGAATGGACTGGTATCGTCAATAACGCAGTTTTTGAATTATATTGCATTGGTTGAAGGTGGAATTGGCAGTGTGGTTCTTACAGCTTTATATGGACCACTTGCAAAGAAAGATGATAGAAAAATAAGCAGCGTATTGAAAGCGGCCGAGAACTTCTTCAGACAGATTGCATCTATATTTGTGTTTTACACCATCGCATTGGCCTGTGTGTATCCGATTGTTATCAAATCGAGCTTTTCGTGGTTTTATGTGGCTTCGTTGACTGTGATTTTGTCATTTACTTTGTTTATACAATACTTTTTTTCTATTACGTACAAGCTTTTGCTGCAGGCGGATCAGAAAATGTATATTGTTCAACTGTGGCAATCGTTGATTACATTGTTGAACATCATTGCAGTCGTTGTTTCGATTAAGCTGTTTCCGGAGTTGCATTTTGTAAAGCTGTGCAGCGTGTTGTTGTTTGCAATACAGCCGGTGGCTTATAGTAATTACGTAAAAAAACACTATAAACTGTATAAGGATGTGGAACCAGATAAAAACTCGTTGGCTCAAAGATGGGCTTGCTTTGGACAGAATTTTGCCTATTTTATCCACAGTAATACAGACGTGGTTGTGCTGACACTATTTAGCGACTTGAAAACAGTGTCGGTCTATTCGGTTTATCTATTGGTCGTAAAAAATTTGCAAAACCTTTTTAAGTCGTTTTCCAATGCGTTTAATCCGATGATCGGAAAGGCGATTGCAGTAAACGATTATAAACAAGCAAGCAAGTATATGGAAACTTATGAGTTTGTTGTATCTAATGTCGCGACTATAATATTTGGATGCTGTATCTATTTGCTGCCTAGTTTTGTGTTGATCTATACACATGGCGTGACAGATACCAATTATTATAGAGTGATTTTTTCAACCATAATCATTTTTGCAGAGTATATTTATTGTATTCGCGATCCTTATGTATCGGTTGTATATGCAGCAGGTAAATTCAAAGAGACTTCCAATAGTGCTTATATAGAGGCAATCATCAACATCGTTCTCTCTGTTATATTGGTCTTTAAATTTGGCTTGGAGGGAATTGCTGTTGGAACATTTATTGGTATGCTGTACAGAATGATATATCTGGTTTGGTTTATCAATAAAGATATTATGCCTTATCCGATTTCTAATATCGTTAAAAGATTGAGCCTTTCGATTGGCACGATTGTGATTTCTTGTCTCATTGTGTCGGTATTAGATACGACGGGATCGCCTACATTGATTTTGTGGGTCAAAAATGGAGTGTTGTGTTTTGGCGTATACTGTGCAGTTACTGTTGTTTTGAATTTTGCATTTGATAAAGAGCTGTTCTTGAACGTATGCAAGAAAGCTGTCAGAAAAAGAAAAGGGTGAGATATTATGCGCAAAGAAAAGGTAGGGATAATATCGATACATTATGGCGTCAACTTTGGATCGGCACTGCAAGCGATAGCATTGTCCCAGTATCTAAAACAGAATTTTGAATTTGAACGCGTTGATGTTATTAATTATATTCCGAAACGATTCAAAAGAATAAACCGATTGAAGAATATATCTGGTTATGGTGCAAAATATTTTATGCATGGCTTGATTAGAATGAGCCGGTTTGAAAAAACGAACAAAAAATACATATCTTATCTGAAAGAAAACACCTCTGTTTCTAAGCCGATTTATTCAATGGAGAAGGCAAAGACTGAATTTGGTGATTATGATTATTTGATTGCAGGAAGTGACCAAATTTGGAATAGTGAATATAATCAGGGCATTGATGCAATGTACTATCTTGGCTTTGCCTCTGAGAATACAACGAAAATTGCATATGCGGCCAGTTGTGGCAAAGAGGAATATTCAAACGAAGATTGGAATAAAATCTGTAAGTTTCTTGAGGGTTTTTCGGCGATCAGCCTGAGAGAAAAATCTTCAGCTAAAATTATGGATGAACATGGGATTCAGAATTGCAAATTTGTGCTGGATCCGACGTTCCTTTTCAGCAGAGCACAATGGAAGAACTATGAAAAAGAAGTTGCGGGATGCCCGGAAAAATATTTGTTGATTTACTTCTTGGATACAAGAGGAGAAGATATTGTAAAATTGGCAAAAAAGATTGCTGTTGCTAAAGGACTGCATACAGTTTTAATCCGGCCAGTATATAGCAAAATTGATTATGGCGTTGACCTAGTCGTTTCGGACGCAACTCCGGATAAGTATATTTGGCTATTCCGGCATGCTTCGTTTGTGGTTACAAATTCTTTTCATGGAGTGTCTTTTTCAATCAATATGGAAAGACAGTTTGTGGCGTTGAAACGTGACAAATACAATTCTCGATTGGATAATATTATGAATGTGATGGGGTTAGCAGATCGATTTGTCACCACAAAGGAAGATGGTTTGATCGAAAGTGATATAAATTATAGTAAAGTAAATGAAAGAAAAAGTGCATTATTAAAATCTTCAAAAGAATTTTTGCAAAGCGCATTGCAATAATTTGTGCGTCGCAGAAAGTTTGGTGGAAAATATGCAAAAAATTTGTGAAAATAAAAAATGCTACGGTTGTGGCGCGTGTTGTACAGTGTGTCCTAAGGATGCGATATCACTGAAAGAAAATGAAACAACGGGGCATCTTAGACCGGTCATCGATCAGGGAAAATGTGTAGATTGCGGTTTGTGTTCTAAGCATTGTCCTGCAAATAGCGAGTATAAGTACAAAGATAATACAGTAACGTATGCAGCGTATAGAACGGATCCGGAAAAGCAAAATGGGAGCAGTTCCGGAGGTGTAGCAGCAGCTTTTTATGAGTTGGCAATCGATAAGAACTGGGCAATTGTGGGAACGATTATGGACTCCAACTTTAAGGCCAGAATGGAGCTTTCCTGTGATAAGCAGAACATTGAACAATTTAAAGGAAGTAAATATGTTCAAGCGTATCCAGTCGATGCATTAAATCAAGTAAAGAGCGTTTTGAAAGAAGGAAAGAATGTATTGTTCATTGGGACGCCGTGTGAATGTGAAGCGGCTCGTAGCATTGCATTGGGCAACGCAGAAAGGCTATTGACGGTTGATTTGATTTGTCATGGAGTTCCATCATATAAAGTTTTACGCGATTATATCAAATGGGTTGAGGGAAAAAAGAAAAGTAAAATTCAAAAAATTTCTTTCAGATCATCTTGGGGCGAGGAGATGATCCTCAACGATGGTAAGAAAAATGTATGGCATCGGAGGATGTGGTGGGATCCATATTTGGAGGCATTTAATTCCGGCATTATCAATAATGATGCTTGTTTTGAATGCCCATTTGCACGTGAAAAAAGATGCTCAGATCTTACGATTGGAGATTTTTGGGGAATTGGCTCAGAAGCTCCCTTTCATAAGCCTGACAGAAAAGTTTCTGTGATAGGAGTAAACAGTGAAAGAGGAAGTCGATTTTTGCAGGAATGTACATCGTTGGTCTTAGAGGAGAGAAATTGGAACGAGGCGGTTTCCGGGAACTCGCAACTTCAGGGTCCTTTGAAAAAAAGTAACCAGTATAGTTTGTTTTGGGAGACTTATTGTAAATCTGGTATGGACGCTGCATTAAAGGCTACAGTTTATGAAAAAGTTACAAAGCGCTATCATAAGGAGTATCCTGTTATATGGATGAAAAACATCATAAAAGCTTGCTTCCATAAATGAAAATATGCGATTCGATTAAATGTGCTCAGAGTAAATTGCCATATTGAATGAAAGGAAAAATAGAATGGGAAAGTATTTTGGAACAGACGGCTTCCGTGGTGAAGCTGGAATTACATTAACGGCGGATCACGCCTATAAGGTTGGACGCTTCTTGGGATGGTACTATAACGCTCAGCGTGAGCACAATGGTGACACCAATTCTGCTCGTATCGTTATCGGCAAGGATACTCGTCGGAGTTCGTACATGTTCGAGTACAGCCTCCCTTGATCGCTATGGAAAACATTTTATGGATGGCGACTGCTATAGGGAGAGCTATTATCAGTGTGTTTATGTGAATACGAGCCGTGTGGGAGATTTGACAGTGGGTGATTTCTGGGGAATTGCAAAGAGCCATCCGAACTTCAATTCTCCAAAGGGCGTGTCCAGTGTATTTGTAAATACCGAAAAAGGCCAAAAGCTCTTTGAAATGATGCGGGTTCTTGCAGAAGTGGAAGAAGCAACATTGGAAGAGGGCGTGGTGAAGCAGCACAATTTGGTGTAGCCGAGCAACAGGCCTGTGACTAGAGATACTTTCTATAAGGGCATCGATGAACATGGCTTTATAGAGCATAGGATGCGAAGCGATTCGATTGGACAGCTACGTCCAAAAGAAGATGACATTTTTCTTTGATCCAGATGGTTTGCCGTTGCCAAGCCGCAGTGATCAGTCGACAACAATTCCGAACCGTTTTCTGGGAATTGTACGGCAGGTTATAGCGACCATCAGTAGAATTGAAGAAAATGCAGATCGTAAGCAACTGCTAAGAGAGCTACTGAAAGGTTAACGCAGTGCCGCTTCCTATTTTGTCCGCCTCTGTGTTTTCGCCGCATATACTCCTCCGAGGTGAAAGCGATGATTGAGAGCTTATTGATGTTCTTCGTTCACGATGCGCTTTTTTTGCTGGGCTATCTGGCGAGGGGGAGCGCGTTTCCCAAACCGCTGAGCCGGGAGGAAGAGGCGGAAATGATTGCGCGTATGCAGCAGGGAGACGAACGGGCGCGGGAAACGCTGATCGAGCATAACTTGCGGCTGGCGGCGCACATTGCGCGAAAATACACGGTGCCGGGCTATGATTCGGATGATCTGATTTCAATCGGGACAGTGGGGCTGATTAAGGGCGTCGGCACGTTTAAACCGGGAACGGGCACGCAGCTGAGCACATATTGCGCACGATGTATTGAAAATGAAATTCTGATGTGCCTTCGGGCGAGTCAGAAACGAAAGGGCGACGTTTCTTTGCAGGAACCGATTGGCATGGACGGTGAGGGTAACGAAATCACGCTTATCGATGTGTTGGGCACAGAACCGGAGGCGGTGCATGGCGAAGTGGAGCGCCGCGTCAGCCTGCAAAGCATTCGCATGCTCGTGGATCAGAGTCTCAAGGGACGGGAGGCAACGGTTATTCGGATGCGTTATGGGCTGATGGATGGCAAAACCTATGCGCAGCAGGAGGTGGCGCAGAAACTGGGCGTATCCCGTTCGTATATTTCGCGGATCGAAAAGAAGGCGCTTGAACGTCTGCGCGTCGCTTTTGAAACCGGAAAATGACCGAACAATTTATAAAAAAGATGGCAAAAGGCCGTGTTTTGCGTGAAAATACTTGATCTTTTGAAAAAGACGTGATAAAATCAAAGCACGAGTGCATATTGCTGATGATGCCGTCGCCCAGATGCGGCGGTGTTTGGCAGGCATCAGAATTTATTTGATAAGCATATTTGGAGGGATTCCACATGATTACTGCAGGCGATTTCCGTAAGGGCGTGACCATCGAGTGGGAAGGCGGCGTCTGGACCATCGTTGATTTCCAGCATGTTAAGCCGGGCAAGGGCGCGGCTTTCGTTCGCACCAAGCTCAAGAACGTGATGACCGGCGCTGTGGTTGAGCGCTCCTTCAACCCGACTGATAAGCAGCCGCGCGCGACCATCGAGACCAAGGAGATGCAGTACGTCTATAACGACGGTGAATTCTACTACTTCATGGATCAGGAGACCTTTGAGCAGATCCCGCTGACGCTGGATCAGGTCGAGGATGCGATCCGCTTCATGAAGGAAGAGACCATGGCCACCGTGCGCTTCTTCAAGGGCAAGGCGTTCTCCGTTGAGGCTCCGAACTTCGTTGTGCTCGAAGTCACCGACACCGAGCCGGGCTTCAAGGGCGACACCACCAGCAACACCACCAAGCCGGCGACGCTGGAGACCGGTTATCAGATTTCTGTGCCGCTGTTCATCAACATCGGCGACAAGATCCGTGTGGATACCCGCGACGGCTCCTACATGTCCCGCGCGTAAGCGATTACAAAGCGTGAGAAAGGCGGCGTAACCATGAGCAAGGTTGGCGAAAAGGTTGCATACCTCAAGGGACTGGCCGAGGGCCTCGGCGTGAATGACGAGACCGAGCAGGGCAAGCTCATGCTGGCGATGATCGATACGCTGGAAGCGCTCGCGAAAAACAGCGAGGAGACCGACGAACGCGTCGGCGAGCTTTCCGAATATGTCGAAGAAATCGACAGCGATGTCAGCGATTTGGAGGAGGCGCTGTTCTCCGAAGAGGACGATGACGACGAGGAAGACGAAGAAGATGATGAGGAAGACGAGGACGACGATGAGGACGGCGACGGCCTGATCGAGTACGAGTGCCCGCACTGCGGTACAGTGATCTTCTTTGACGAGAACGCCTTTGATATGGAAGAAGAGCATCTTTGCCCGAACTGCCATCGCAAGGTCTTTGAAGAAGACGGCGATGACGGTGACGACGAAAAATAATTCCTTCCAATAAGCGATACAAAAGGGCTGATGCGGACAGCGCGCTGAGAGCGCATTGGCCGCGCAGTCCCTTTTTTTAACGTAACGCCTGATGGGGGTATATTGGCCGCGCGACAGAGGCGCAGCCATAGAACGTTTGCGTGGAAAACAGGACATTGAGGATGAACGCATGAAAAAAAGACTTGCATTCTTTCTGCTTGCGCTGCTGCTGGTCGTTTCGGCATGGGCGGCGGCGGAAGAGATTCTCTACACGGGAACGGTCTCCAAGACCATGACCATACGCGCGAAGAAATCCACGTCGGCTTCCAAGCTGGGCAGCGTGGAACCGGGTGAGCTGCTGAACATCATTGAATACGGAGACACATGGACCAAGGTCGATCAAAACGGCGTGGTGGGTTATGTGCTGACCAAAAACGTTGAAGATCTGGCCGCGGCGGCGGGCTACAACGATGAAGCCGACGCGCTGTACGTGGGCGTGGCTGAGGTGGATTTGACGATCCGCGCGGAAAAGAGCAAGTCCGCGCAAAAACTTCAGGAGCTGGCTCAGGGCGAGACGGTCTATGTGACCGAGCTGGACGAGGCGTGGTACACCGTGGTGAAGCAGGGGGTGCGCGGCTATGTGCTGGCTGATCGTGTAAAACAGCTTCAACCGGCGCACGAGGGCATCGAACTGCCGGAAGCATATCAGCCCCTGCCTGATTTCAAGGCAGTATACAGCGCAACGGCGGATGTGAACCTCTCTATCCGCAAGGAAAAAGATGAAAACGCGAAACTGCTTGGCACGGTCTATGAAAACGAAAGCGTTGACGTGATGGATTTCGACGAGAAGTGGGCGCACGTCAAAAAGGATAATGCGGAGGGCTATGTGCTGCGCAGTCATCTGCGTTATTTCCGCCGATATGATCCATACGGGCCGTATGTGCCGGGCGTGGTGTTTTATCCCTATGCGGCGATGGCGACGGAAACGACCGAAATCGTGAACAGCGAAACGGGCGAAAGCCTGCGCGATGTGCCCAAGGGCGTGGTGATGGCGGTCAGCGCCATGCAGGATGACCTTTCTGTAACCCTGCCGTATGATCGAATTACCGGACGCATCCGCGCGACGGGGAACCTTGAACTGGAAGTGGTGCATGCGTGGGATGAAGCGCGGGTGGGCGACCTGATTGCGGTGTTTTCCACGTATTACGATCCGGAGCAGAGCAACCAGACGCAGATTGGCCGACTGCACAACATCATGCAGGGCGTGGAGCGGCTGAACAACGTGATCGTGCCTTCCGGCGAAAAATTCTATTTCAACGATTACTGCGCGCCGTATACGAAGAGCAACGGCTACGAGCTTGGCCCGATCGTCAACTATGTTTCCAGTAAGAAACTGGGCTACGGCGGCGGCATCTGCCAGGTTTCCACCACGCTGTATAATGCGATTCTGCAAATCCCCATCAGCGTCATCAAGACACAGGTGCATTCTTCCTACGGCATCAGTTATGTGCCGCTGGATATGGATGCGGCGGTGGGGGCGGGCAACCTTGATCTGCGCTTGCAGAACACGCTGCCCTATGACGTGCGGTTTGCGCTTCAGGCGGTTGGCGGTGTGCTGACGGTTCGGGTGTATCGGGCGAGCTGATGAAGAGAAAGATCTGTTTTGCGGCATGGGCGCTGGCGCTCATGCTGCTTTTACCGCTGTGCGCCGCGCTGGCTGAGGCGACGGACGGCGAAGCGGAGTATTACGGCACCATCGGCAAAAAGATGACCGTATACAGGGACGCCAACGAGGATTCTGCCCAGCTGGGCAAAATTGAAGCCGGAACAGTCGTGGACGTTTATAAAAAAGGCCGGACATGGACGCGCATTGGCTATGAGAGCGGACAGGGCTATGTGCTTACGAAGTTTGTGGAGATGGTGCAGCGCAAGAACCCATTTGACGGCCCGATGCCCGGCACAAGCCGGCATGTCGCGGTAGGTTATGTATTGACAGACACCATGTTTACGCCGGAAGGATTCCGTTATCCCATTCAGGTGAACGCGGGAAGCTGGCTGTCCATCCATCAGATCAAGGATGGGCGCGCATATTTCCCGTATCGCAGGCTGGAAGATGACGTGAGCCTCGGCGTGGACAAAATGCGCATCTATGACTTTGTGGATTGGAGCGAGGCTGAACCCGGCGATCTGCTCTATGCGTTTACGACGTTTTATTCCACCAGTACCAGCAAAGAGGGAAATGCAGGCCGCGTTTACAACATTGCGTTGGCCAGCGAACGGCTGACGGGCGTGCGCGTCAAGGCAGGGGAGACGTTCTCCTTCAACGCGGTCTGCGGGCCGTATACCAGGGAAAACGGCTATCATGCCGCGCCGATTCTTTCCGGCGAGAGCAAGATGGGGTATGGCGGCGGCGTCTGCCAGGTGTGCAGTACGATTTATAATATCGTTTTGCGCGTGCCGACGGTCATTGAAGATATGAACTGGCATTCGCAGGGAGGGGTCAGTTACCTGCCTGCCGGATTTGATGCGACGGTCAGCGACACGAAGGACATGATCTTTCGGAATATTCTGCCCTATGACGTCCGGATTGAGTTTGAAAGCCTTGACGGCGTGATGACGGCGTTCATGTTCAGGGATTATGAGGAGTAAGCGATGCGGATTTTGATTTCCAATGACGATGGAATTTTTGCGCCGGGGCTGGCCGCGCTTGCGCATGCGTTCGCGGCAGCGGGGCATACGGTTTATGTCGCCGCGCCGGACAGCCAGCGCTCGGCGGCCAGCCACAGCATGACGCTGTTTCAGCCGTTGACGGCGAAGAAAAGCGCCGTGGCGGGCGCGTCTAAGGCATGGGCGATTGACGGTACGCCGGTGGATTGCGTGAAGCTGGCAGTTAAAACGCTCTGCCCGGAGGTTGATTTTGTGATTTCGGGAATCAACCATGGCTACAATTCAGGCTCGGATGTGCTGTATTCCGGCACAGTTGGCGCGGCGATGGAAGGCGCGCTGAACGGCAAACCCGCGATGGCGGTTTCACTGGGGCATGAACGGGAGGATACCTACGACAACGCGGCGGCACTGGCGGTGAAAGTTTTTGACAGCTTGCAGGCGCACCCGTTGCCGCCGTTTTCTGTGCTGAACCTGAATTATCCGGAGACAGATGAGGCACTGGGACTGAAAGCCACGTCGCTGCGCGCGCTTCGTTATCTGGATACCTATGAACCGGAGATGGGCGCGGACGGCGTGACACGCTATACGCTCGTCGGCGGCATGGATAAGCACATGGCGGACGGAGAGGACGATTACACATGGCTCAGGCGCGGCTACGCGACGATGACGGTGCTGACCTATGATCTTACGCACGACGCAGCGACGAAGGCTTTGGAAGACCTGATATAAAAATGATGCAGGAAGCGCAAAACTTCTTGCATTTTTTTCGCGTTTTTGGTAGAATAAATCCAAAGAAAAAGCGGGCGTTTTGCCGCGGGAGGTCAACTGTTATGCAGGATATGCAGGACATGATGCGCAGACTGAATCAGTCCGGCAAAAGACTGAGCAAAGGTCATCGCAAAATTGCGGAATATATCGTAGAGCACTATGATAAGGCTGTTTTCATGACGGCCAGCAAATTGGGCGAGAAGGTCGGCGTGAGTGAATCGACTGTCGTCCGCTTCGCCTCGGCGATGGGGTATGAGGGGTATCCTCAACTGCAAAGGGCGCTTCAGGAGCTTGTGCGCCATTGGCTCACCGCCGTGCAGCGCTTTGAAATGGCGACGGACATTGATCAGAGCGAAGTGCTGCGCACAGTTCTGCATGCCGATATGCAGAACATCCGCACGACGACCGAAGAGATTGATACCGCCGCGTTTGACGAGGTGGTCGATAAAATCATCGGCGCGCGCAATATTTACGTGATGGGTCTGCGTTCAGCCGCGCCGATTGCGCAGTTTCTCGCCTATTATCTGAATTTTATCTTTGATAATGTGCGTGTGGTTTCCGAGGCCAGCGGCGATGTGTTTGAGCAGATCAGCCGGATTAACGAGAGCGACCTGCTCTTTGGCATCAGCTTCCCGCGTTATTCAACCCGCACGCTGGAGGCGATGAACTTCGCTAAGGCGCGCGGTGCACAGGTGGTCGGCCTGACCGACGGCCCGATGTCCCCGGTTTATGCGACGAGCACCGTCTGCCTGACGGCGCGGACGGATATGGCGTCGTTCGTGGACTCGATGGCCGCGCCGCTGTCAGTGATCAACGCATTGATCGTCGCCCTCGGCCTCCGTCGTAAGGATGAACTCAGCGAACATTTCCGCTTGATGGAAGGAATTTGGGATGAATACAGGGTCTATGTCGGCAAAGACCGCGTGTGATGTGGCCGTCATCGGCGGCGGCGCGGCAGGCATGATGGCCGCGCTGCAAGCCGCCTGGGCGGGCGGACGCGTGGCACTGCTGGAAAAGAACGAAAAACTGGGCAAGAAAATCTATATCACGGGCAAAGGACGCTGCAACGTGACCAACGTTGCGGACATCGATGATTTTTTTAAGCAGATTCCGCGCAATCCGCGCTTTTTGAACGCGGCGGCGCGTCAGTTTACGCATGAGGATGTGACGGGGCTGCTCGAAATGCTCGGCACCCCGACCAAAGTGGAACGCGGCGGCCGTGTTTTTCCGGAAAGCGACAAGGCCAGCGATGTGACCCGCGCGCTGGATCGCGGCATGCGCGACGCGGGCGTGACGATTTCGCTGAATACCGAAGTGGCGCACGTGCGTCAGGCAGACGGCGGTTTTAATGTGGAACTGACACAAGGCGGCACGCTGAAAGCCAAAAGCGTGATTGTTGCGACGGGCGGCGTGAGCTATCCGACGACGGGCAGCACGGGCGATGGCTATCAATTTGCAAGAGAAAACGGTCTAAACGTCACGAAACTGAGCGCGTCGCTCGTGGGGATGACGATGGATGAAAAATGGCCGATGCTGTTGCAGGGACTGTCACTCAAGAACGTGAGAATTACCGCAAAAACGGGGAAAAAGACGGTTTACAGCGAGCTGGGCGAGATGCTTTTTACGCACTTTGGAGTGAGCGGCCCGCTGATCATTGAGCTGAGCAGCCATATGCCGGAAGATTTCTCACGGGTTAATGTGACGCTGGATATGAAGCCCGGCCTGACGGAAGAGCAGGTCGATTTACGTCTTCAGCGTGATTTTACCGAAAATATTCGCAAGCAGCTTTCTTCCGTGCTGACGGGATTGATGCCCGCGCGCATGGCGCCGGTTTTCGCTACACTCTGCGGCGTGGACGCAGATACGCCGATCAATCAGGTGACGCGCGAGCAGCGGCAGGCGATTGGCCGTGCGCTTAAAGCGCTTCCTCTGCGTGTGGTCGGCACGAGGCCGATTGAAGAGGCCATCGTTACGCGCGGCGGCGTCGATGTGCTGGAAATCACGCCGGGCACCATGATGAGCAAGAACGTGCCGGGCCTGTTTTTTGCGGGCGAGGTGCTGGATGTGGATGCGCATACGGGTGGGTTTAATCTGCAAATCGCTTTTTCAACCGGGGCGCTGGCAGGGAAAAAAGCCGTTGCTTGGAGCATGGAAAACTGAAAAGGCATTATAAAAGGACGGCCTCGGCCGTCCTTTTCCTTTTGAGCGTGTTAAGCGGGTGGATTCAGCTCAGTTTCCGCATTCAATGCTGATCGCATTGAATTTCTCCAGGATATCTTCGACTTTAAGTTTTTTCCGCGCTTCATCGGAAACGTCCATCTCCGCATGCCCCTGGTGCATCATCAGCAGGCGGTCGCCATATTCGACAGCGTAGCGCAGGTTGTGCGTAACCATGATGGTTGTCAACTGCTTTTCGCGGACGATTTTGCCCGTCAGTTGCATGATGATTTCAGCAGTCTTGGGGTCGAGCGCCGCAGTGTGCTCATCCAAAATCAGAAACTCAATCGGGGTCATCGTGCTCATCAGCAGCGCCATTGCCTGGCGCTGGCCGCCGGAGAGGTTGCCGACCGGTACGCCCATCTTATCTTCCAGACCGAGACCAAGTTGGGCAAGCATCGAGCGGTATTCCTCTGTCTTTTTGCGGTTGACACAGGGGAGAAGGTTGAACGGCTTGCCCTTGTTGTCTGCCATCGACATGTTTTCCAGAATGGTCATCGAAGGACAGGTGCCGCGCGACGGGTCCTGATAGACGCGGCCGATGCGGCGGTGGCGTTTGTGCTCCGGCATATGCGTAATATCCTCGTTGCCAATCATAATTTTGCCTTCATCGATCGGGATCGAACCGCAAATGATGTTGAGCAGCGACGTTTTGCCCGAACCATTTGAACCGACGACGCAGACGAATTGCTTATCCGGGATGGAGAGAGAAAAATCATTGAACAGGCAGGTTTCGTTAACCGTGCCGCCCTGATAAACCTTGACGATGTTACGCAGCTCAAGCATGGTGTTTCGCCTTCTTTCGATGACCGCCTGCGACGATGATGACGAACAGCAGCGCCGCTGTGACGAGTTTGAGATCAAACGGAGAGAGGCCGAAGCTCAAGGCAAGGGCCACACAGCCCTTGTAGAGAATCGAACCGAGAACAACGGCTGTTGTTGCGCGCAAGAAACGAAGGCCGCGAAGGAGCTGCGTGCCGACGATAACGGAAGCGACAGCCAGAACCAATGTGCCCGTGCCCATCGAGATGTCGAAATAGCGCTGATATTGGCACATGATGCAGCCGGAGAGCGCGACGAGCGCATTGGCAATCGCGAGACCGAGAATTTTCACTTTGCCGCTGTCCTTGGCGAGACTGGCGACAAGAGTCGGGTTATCGCCGGTTGCACGAAGCAGAAACCCGGAACGGGTGGAGAGATACGCGTCCATGAGCAGCTTGACGATAAGCGCGACGAGCGCCATCAGGATAACCGGGGCATAGGGCTGTACGCCTGTTGGCAGACCGGAAATAAAGTCGTTTTTAAACAGCGTATTGAAGGAGAACAACTGCACGTTCGCGCGGCCGGCGATATGCAGGTTGATTGAATACAGACCTGTCATCATGATGATGCCCGACAGCAGATCGCGCACGTGGAATTTCACATGGATGACGCCGGTTAGCGCGCCCGCTGCCGCGCCTGCCAGCAATGAAGCGGGGAGAGTAAGCAGCGGATGAATGCCGTTTGAGATCATCAGCGCCGTAACCGCTGCGCCGAGCGGGAACGTTGAATCAACCGTCATATCGGGAAAATCCAGAATTTTGAATGTGATGTACACGCCAAGGGCCAAAACCGCGTAAATCAGCCCCTGTTCGAGCACGCCGAGCAGTTGTGCCATGTTGAACCTCCGTTGACGCAAGCGCGCACAGAACGTTTGTCCTGTGCGGCGCGGTGCGTTTTCTACTTATTTAATAGAGGAATTACTCCGCTTCGATGGCGCGGGCGGCCAGTTCGTCGGAAAGGGTGATGCCAAAGCGGGCAAGCGCCTCGGAATTGATGTACAGGCTCGGATCGGAGATGACTTCGTAGGTCATGTCGCTGGCCTTTGCTTCGCCCTTGAGCACCTTTGCAGCCATCAGACCCGTCTGGCGGCCCAACGCGAGGTAGTCAAGGCCTTCCGCGGCGACACAGCCGAGTTTTACCTGCTCGATTTCAGAACCGAAAACCGGCTTGCCCGCGGCGTTGGCCTTATCCAGCACAAGTGCCAGAGCGGAAACGACGGTGTTATCCGTGAGGTTGGTCATGCAATCGACTTTGCTCAGCAGAGCGTCGAGCGCCAGAGGAATATCGGCGGATGTGCTGATACCGGATTCGACGATTTCAAAGCCATATTCCGGCGCAAGAGACTTGTAGGTTTCGATGGTCGAAAGGGAATTGACCTCGCTGGTCGTGTAAAGAATACCGATTGCCTTTGCTTCCGGCAGCATCGCGCGAATGGTAGCCAGCTGGGCCGCGACGGGCAGGGCATCGGAAGTACCGGTCACCTCGCCTGCAGCCTTGCCGTCGGCATCGGCGAAACCGGCGGAAACCGGATCGGAAACGGCGGTGTAGATCGTCGGAATTTCGCCTGCCGCATTATAGCAGGCCTGCGCCATCGGAGTCGCAATACCTACCATTAAGTCAACCGGCTTGGCTGCAAACTGCGCGGCGATCTGCTGGGCGATGCCCATATCGGCTTGCGCGTTCTGATAGAGGATGGTCAGATTATCGCCTTCGACGAGACCGGCTTCCGCTAATCCTTCGACAAAACCGGTGCGGCAGTTATCCAGAGAGCCGTGCTCGGCGAACTGGCCGATGCCGACGGTGTAGTTTTCCGCGGCGGCAAAGGCGGCGGTAGCGGTGAGGATGAGGGTGGCGGCGACAGCGATCATACGCTTCATCATAGGAATACCTCCTGCTTTCTGGGCTTTAAAGCCCGGTCGATTGGTTTAGTAGCGGGAAAGCGGGGAAGTGGGGATAAAAGAAAACGCCCCATGTTCCCTTTTAAGGAACATGAGGCGGAAAATACATTCCGTGGTGCCACTCATATTGGCCAAACAGGCCCGCTCACCCCGTACTAACATACGGTGCAGCCTGATAACGGGTCTGCGTCCCGTCCCCATCTAATAAGGCAAAGCCCGTTGATGAGGCCCTCGGAAAGCCCATTTTGAAAGACCAGCTATACCACACTCTCAGCAACGGTGGCTCTCTGCAATAGCGAAGATGCTTTCTACTTCTCTTTCCTCAAGCGGTTTGCTTTTGTTTGGTTGCATTATAGAGTTAGACAGATGATTTGTCAACCCCTATTTTCAAAAAAGTTTTAAAAATTTGAGAGACACGGATGAAAGAAAATAGATTTGAAAAGAGCATACATAATAGGGAAGAAAGACAGAATTGTATACAAATGCGTCGGATAAATGAAGGGAAAAAATCAAACTATTGTTAGATTTTTTGAATTGAGATGCAAAAAGATTCAAAAACTGTCAAAAAAAGTTCAGAAAAGGTATTGACAGGAAGCCG
>UQNN01000005.1 GCA_900542445.1 uncultured Eubacteriales bacterium
TCGGCAAAATCGACTGACCTTTCTTTTTTACCCAACAATATCTTTAATTAAGGGAGACGGGCGCGGCCTGCCCGGATGTGACGCTGCTGTGTCCGCTGGCCAGAGCGCTGCATACGAATGTCAACGCGCTGCTGGCGTTTGAGCAGACGATGACGCGCGAGCAGTTGACGGCGTTTTCGGAAGCGTTTGTTCAACTCGTGCGCGGGGGCAGACGACAGACCGCGCTGGAGGATATGGAACGCCTGTTGGCGGAATATCCGGGCGATACGGCGCTCCGACTGAACTGCGCGGCGCTGATGAACGTGGTGGAAGTGAGCTTTCCGGACGAAAGCGAGACGATCAAGGCAGCTTGGCGCGAAAAACGGCGCGCGCTGTACGAAGAGGCAGCGCTTTCTGAGGAGGCCGATCAAAGGGAAAGCGCGGTCTGTGCTCTGGCGGCGATGGATTTATCGGAAGATAAGCTCGAAGCGGCGCAAAGGCGGCTGGACAGCCTGCCGGAACACAGCGAAGATACGACCCTGCTGCGCGTGCAGCTTTTGAAAAAACGCGGCGAGATGGATCGGGCGCTGGAGGTCACACAGAAGCAGCTCTACCGTGCCGTTGCCAAGACGCTTGAGCGGCTGACGCTGCTGATGGACGTGCAGACGGACGCGCGCGACGCTTTGCGGACGGCGCAGATTTATCGGCAGGCGGAGGCGATTTTTTCCGTGGGCGGAGGCATGAGCTGCGGGCTGATGATGCAGCAGTATCTGAAACTCGGAGACACGGAAAAGGCGCTGGATTGCCTGAAACAAATGGTGGAAGCCGCCGTCGGCCCGGCGATGACGCCGAATCCGGCGTTGTTTTACCCGACGCTTGCGCCGAAGAAATCGGCGAACCAAACGCCGCGGGAACTGCGCGTCATGCTTCTGCGCGGTCTGCGGGAGGATGAAGCCTTTACGGATTTGCGCGATACGCAGGCATATCGGGAAGCGGCTGCCCGGCTGGAAGAGAGCTTGCAGAAAGAGAATTGAAAATGCGGCAAAACAGGCGGAAGCAGCCTAGCGGCGGGTTGTTTGCCCGCCTGTTTTGTGCTATACTGTTTTACGAAAAAGTCTTGCCTGATTTGCGTTTGAATCAGCTTGTACAGAGTCAGGTAACGCTTCGCTCCCTGACTTCCAGGGTATATCGCTTCGCGCTCAGGTTACGCTGGGAGCGTTGTCCTCAGACCCCTTCTTCGCTTCACGGCGGCTTTAAGCGGGTTTTATCTCAATTCCAAAGAGGAAAAAATCCGGAAAGGAACAACTATGGACAGTTTTGTTTTCGCCCTCAACACGACCATGCCGGTTTTTTTGGTCATTTTACTGGGCTGGTTTCTACGCCGTGTCGGCATCCTGAACGAAGGATTCTGCAAGCCTGCCGATCAATACGTATTCAAATGCGCGCTTCCGGTCAGCTTGTTTCTCTCCATCGCGAAGATGGATGTATACAGCGATTTTGACCCGGCTTTCTGCCTGTTTTGCTTCACGGTGACGGCGGTTGTATTCCTCGGCGTATGGGCGCTGACCAGTCGGCTGATGAAGGATAAGGCGCTGATCGGCGAATTTAGTCAGGCGGCGGTGCGTTCCAGCGCGGCAATTCTCGGCGTGGCTTTGAGCACGAACATCTATGGAGACGCGGGCATGGTGCCGATGATGGTGCTTTCTGCCGTGCCGTTTTTCAACGTGTATGCGGTGCTGATCCTGCAGTTTTCGCCGCATGTGGATGAGAACGGCCGCCTGATTGCGCCCGAAAGGGATGGCGGCGCGGCGGTTAAGCGCGCGCTTTGCAACGTGGCAAAAAACCCGATCATCCTCGGCATTCTGCTGGGCGTGCCGTTTTCGCTGCTGCGCGTAAAACTGCCGACGATTCTTTCCTCGACGCTCAATACCATTGGCGGCACGGCGACGCCCGTCGCGCTGCTGGCGGTTGGCGCGTCTTTCTCCAGTGGGGAAGCGGCCAAATGTGTGAAGCCCGCGCTGCTGGCGACGGCCATCAAGTTGTTTATTCTTCCGGCGGTTTTTCTGCCCATCGCGGCGATGATGGGCTTCACGGGCAGCGCGATGATCGCCATTTTGATCATGGTCGGTTCGCCGACGACGGTTTCCTGCTATGTGATGGCGAAAAACATGGGATACAAAGGCGTGTTGACCAGCAGCGTGGTCATGCTGGCGACGGTGCTTTCCTCTGTATCGCTGACGCTGTGGATTTTCCTGCTGCGGCTGTTCGGGCTGCTGTAACGGCGTGAAAACTGTCAAATGGCTTGCAAGTATTATCGAAATTTGATAAAATGAATTTCAGAGCCGCGAAAGACGGCAAATCGACAGGAGGAACAAAGCGATGAGGTTATCCAGACGCGATTTTCTGAAAAAGTCTGTAGCAGGCGCCATCGGCGTTGCTGCCGCGGGCGTTGTCGGCATTCCGGCTATGGCGGAAGAAGAAAAAGAGGCCCTTTATATTCCGGGTACGTATTCCGCGACGGCCAAAGGCTATGAGAGCGACGTGAAGGTGACGATGACCTTCACGGAGAGCAAAATCACGGAAGTGGTTGTGGATGCTTCCGGCGAAACGGCGGGCATTGGCAGCAAGGCTGCGGAAGAGATGCCGCAGCTGATTCTGGATGCGCAGAGCGTGGACGTTGTGACCAGCGCGACGGCCTCTTATACCAAGGATGCGATCCAGAAGGCGGCGCAGGACTGCGTGAATCAGGCGCTGATCATCAAGCCCGAAGCGGCGCAGGTCGGCTTGCAGTTTGAAACCAACGAGTTCGGCAATCCGCTTTGGCTGACGAAAGACCTGGGCATGTTCAAATGGCGCGAAAAACCGGCCGAGCCAACCGAGTTTGTGGCGACGGAGAGCGCCGACGTGATCGTCATCGGCGGCGGTCTTTCCGGCATTTGTGCAGCCCGCCGCGCGGTGGAGCTGGGCAACAGCGTGATCGTCATTGAAAACGACGCGAATTATGACATTCACGGCTTCCAGTGCGCAGCACTGAACCCTGACTTGTTCCGCCGCGAGGTCGAAAAGAACGGCGAGAAGTGGGAAGATTACAAGGTGGACGAGCTGGACTTCGTGCGCAACTACATGAACATGCACAACAACCGCTGCAACTTTGACATCGTGAAGCTGTGGGCGGCGCAGTCCGGCAAGGCGTTTGACTGGTATGAAGAACTGATGCCGGAGCAGGGCGACGACGGCAACACGAATTACCGCAGCATGATCTATTACCCGCGCCCGGAGGGATATGACTTCACCCAGAAGGATCACAAGTATAAGACGTATATCGGCACGGTGGATTTCACGTATCAGTCCTTTGCGGAAGCGGGCTATCGCCAGGTGCAGTTCATCGAGGAAAACGGCGGCAAGTTCAATTATAACGAGCGCGGCTACATGCTCACCAAGGATGGAAACGGCAAGATCAACGGCGTCATTTCCAAGCTGACGGATGCTGACGGCAACGTGACCTACAAGAAATATGAAGCGGCGAAGGGCGTCATCGTTTCGACCGGCTATCATGGCCGCGCACAGGATATGATGATGGAGATCGGCGTGGAAGAAGCCATGTATACCCTGCGCAACGGCGAAGAGTTCCCGGCATCCTCCGGTTTCGGCGGCTCCGGCGACGGCCACCGCATGCTCGTCTGGGAAGGCGCGGACATCGAGCCGTTCCGTCAGGCGGATGGCTGCGTGCTTTCGCTGCTGGATCCGGCCGCAGGCCTTGCACTGAACACCAACGGCAAGCGTTTCCACAATGAAGATGACCAGTGCTGGACGCTCGGCCTTGAGCTGCGCTGGCAGCCGGGCCGCCGCCAGTGGAAGATTTACGACAAAAACTGGCGCAAGTGCCTGGATACGCAGAATTTCTCCCACATGGCGATCGATCCGCTCAATAAGACGCCGTGGACGATGCCGGGCACGCTCAACAACGAGCATGCCGCACCGTATACCAATGGCACCAAGATGAAGGCAGACGGCACGCCGTGCGACGGCACCGAGTTCTATCTGGATATTCTCGGCAAGGAGCTGGAAGCCGGCGTGGGCGATCCGAACGGCATCAGCATCGGCAGCTACTGGAGCTGGCCGGGCGATATCCGCTACGGCGCCAATACGCTGGAAGAACTGGCAAAGATGGTTTATCCGGATGACGAGCAGGCGCAGGCCAATATGCTCGCGGAGATCAAGGAATACAACGAGATGTGCGCCAAGGGCGAGGATACCCGCTATGGCAAGGCGGCGACCATGCTCTATCCGATCGAAGAAGGCCCGTTCTATGCCTTCTCCGCGGCGGCGAGCGACGTGGGCCGCATGGGACAGGAAGGCATCATCACCAACGATCGTCTCCAGCCGGTGATTCCGTCCACAGGCAAGCCGATTGAGGGCGTGTATCTGGCGGGCGTGATTGTCGGTGGCCGTCATGCAAACAGCTACATGACCCCGATGGGCGGCATGAACCACGGCTTTGACGTGACCTTTGGCAAGTGCGCAGCGGAATTCCTGACGGAAGATAATCAGTAATCAAACGGATTATCCCCTTCCACGACAGGAGGGGGATAATCCTTCTTTTTAACAAAAAAGCGTCAGGCAGAGGCGCATGCGCCGGTATGGGCCAGACGGATGCAGCTTGAAATTTCACTTTAAGGGGGATGAAGACGACGGATACCATCGCATTGCGGGTGTGCCTGCCCTTTTCATGGTGGAGAACGCGCGACGCGGAAACGCAGATGACGTTGATTAAGCCGGAGAAAAACGGCGTTCCGGCGTATGCGGCGGCGCTCTGCCGGGAAATCGAAAGCCTGGGAAGGGACATGCAGGAATACCGGGTGGATACCCTCTGGTTTGACGGCGGTTATATGGGCCTGTTCATGCCGGAGCAGCTGGAAGCCATTTTGGCGGCGGCGCATCGCTCGTTCCATCTGACGGAGGATGTGCAGATCAGCGGAACGGTTTTTCCGGGATCGCTGGATCTGGCGATGATTTCCTGCTATCGGAATCACCGAATCGGGCCGCTGATGTTTGAGATGCCGTCGCTGATGATGCGCGAGTGTGAACAGCTGCATCTGCCCAATGCGCTTCAGGCACTGGATCATTCGCTGTATGTGATGCAGAGCTTTCAGGAGAGCGATTATGGCTTGCAGATTGCAATGGGCATTCCGGGGCGCGATGCAGGCGTCTGGCGGCACATCGTCAGCGAAGCCCTTCGATGCAGCCCGGCGCACATTGCGTTCTTTTCGCTGAATCCGGAAATGGATGAAGGCGAGGGCTTTCAGCTTGCTCAAACGCTGCTGCACAAGGCCGGATATCGGCAGATTGCGCCGCGGCTGTTGACCAGAGCACAGCAGGAACCGCGCTATGCGGAGGTGCTGCGTGGTGAAAAGCCGACGGCGTCTGTCGGCCTGGGCGCGGTTTCAGATGTCGATGGTTTTGTCACGCGCAACACCCAGAACATGAAAACATATTTGCAGCAAAGCGCGGACTATCGAAATCTGTTGGTTTCAGTCGAGGAAAAACCATGAAAAGCTATTTAATTCAGGATACCACCCGCGAAGAGCGGGAGAAAATTGTGGCCGAATCCATCGGCAGCGTGGAGGCGGCATGCGACGGCTGCGCGCCGGGGGTGGCCGAGATGTATCAGGCGTATATCGACGGGGAAAAGGAGCTGCGCGAGATCAATCGAGAATATGTCGCGTGCTACGTTTCAGGCCGTGAGGGGCCGACAAGAAGCGAGTGCGGCATGTTTTGAAAGGCGCGACTGACCTTTGTGCAAAAAATGTCAGTGGTGGAAGAAATCTACGAAAAAAGCATTGATTTTTTCCCAGCGTTGCGATATGATATAGATGCTATCATGTGGGTAGTAGGGCTTGTGTATGGGCAGGCTCTCAATGCGGCTTTCTGTCATAGCCGACAGTATATAAAAAGGAGTTGCATCAAAGATGGCTAACATCGATCTTACGCAGTATGGGATCACCGGGACGACTGAGGTCGTCTACAATCCGTCCTACGAAATGCTCTTCGAGGAGGAGACCAAGCCGGGTCTGGAGGGCTATGAAAAGGGACAGGTCAGCGAGCTGGGCGCGGTCAACGTCATGACCGGCATTTACACCGGCCGCTCCCCGAAAGACAAGTTCATCGTCATGGACGATACCTCCAAGGATACCGTGTGGTGGACCTCCGACGAGTACAAGAACGACAACCATCCCGCCTCTCAGGAAGCGTGGGCGGCGCTCAAGGAGATCGCCAAGAAGGAGCTCTCCAATAAGCGTCTGTTCGTCGTGGATGCGTTCTGCGGCGCGAACAAGGACACCCGTATGGCCATCCGCTTCATCGTGGAGGTTGCCTGGCAGGCTCATTTCGTGACCAACATGTTCATCAAGCCGACCGAGGAAGAGCTGAAGAACTTCAAGCCGGACTTCGTCGTCTACAACGCCTCCAAGGCGAAGGTGGAGAATTATAAGGAACTCGGCCTCAACTCCGAGACCGCCGTGGCCTTCAACCTCACTACCCGCGAGCAGGTGATCGTCAACACCTGGTACGGCGGCGAGATGAAGAAGGGCATGTTCTCCATGATGAACTACTTCCTGCCGCTCAAGGGCATGGCTTCCATGCACTGCTCCGCCAACACGGACATGAACGGCGAGAACACCGCGATTTTCTTCGGTCTTTCCGGCACCGGCAAGACCACACTGTCTACCGACCCGAAGCGCCTGCTCATCGGCGACGACGAGCACGGCTGGGACGACAACGGCGTGTTCAACTTCGAGGGCGGCTGCTACGCGAAGGTCATCAACCTCGATAAGGATTCCGAGCCGGACATCTACAACGCCATCAAGCGCAATGCTCTGCTCGAAAACGTGACCCTCGACGAGAACGGCAAGATCGATTTCGCCGATAAGTCCGTGACCGAGAACACCCGCGTTTCCTACCCGATCGACCATATTCAGAACATCGTGCGCCCGATCTCTTCCGCTCCGGCTGCGAAGAACGTCATCTTCCTGTCCGCGGATGCGTTCGGCGTGCTGCCGCCGGTTTCCGTGCTGACCCCGGAGCAGACCAAGTATTACTTCCTCTCCGGCTTCACCGCCAAGCTGGCCGGCACGGAGCGCGGCATCACTGAGCCGACTCCGACCTTCTCCGCGTGCTTCGGCCAGGCGTTCCTGGAGCTGCATCCGACCAAGTATGCTGAGGAACTGGTGAAGAAGATGGAAAAGAGTGGCGCGAAGGCCTATTTGGTCAACACCGGCTGGAACGGCACCGGCAAGCGTATCTCCATCAAGGATACCCGCGGCATCATCGACGCGATCCTCGACGGCTCCATCCTCAAGGCGCCGACCAAGAAGATCCCGCACTTTGACTTCGAGGTGCCGACCGAGCTGCCGGGCGTCGATCCCGCTATTCTCGATCCGCGCGACACCTACGCCGATCCTTCCGAATGGGAGAAGAAGGCGCAGGATCTGGCTTCCCGCTTCATCAAGAACTTCGCCAAGTACGAAGGCAATGAGGCGGGCAAGAAGCTGGTCGAGGCTGGCCCGAAGCTGTAAGCTGATTACCGCATACCCACAGGGCGCTCCGAAAGGGGCGTCCTTTTTGCGTCCAACATCGGTTATTTTGCTTGCTAAAATATAAAGAAAATAAAACTGAAAAAATATGTTGAAAACCTCTTGACAGCCATGCAAAATGGACTATAATGATGGTGTCGTTCGGGAACGGACGACAAAAACACGACCCGCAAAAAGGTTCAACGTGCGACCTTACATGACTGGCAGTGTTACCAGCGGTGCAAGGCTAATGATTGGAGGTCTGCATGATGAGCACTTATCTTCCTACTGTTTTCGGTGAAAACCTGATGGACGCTTTTGATGATTTCGACCTGTTCCGCGGCTTTGGCAACATGGATCGCGCTTTGTACGGCAAGCACGCGCAGAACGTGATGAAGACGGATGTCAAGGAAACGGATGACGGCTATGAGGTGGACGTCGATCTGCCGGGCTTCAAGAAGGACGAAATTCATCTGGAGCTGAAGGACGGTTATCTGACCATCTCCGCGGAGAAATCTTTGGAGAAGGACAAGGAAAACAAACAGGGCAAGATGCTCCGTCAGGAGCGTTATTCGGGCGTGATGCAGCGCAGCTTCTACGTCGGTGAGCATTTGACGGAGGAGGACGTGAAAGCCTCGTATGAGAACGGCGTCCTGCACATCAAATTCCCGAAGAAAGAGGCGCTGAAAGCCCCTGAGAAGAAGACCATTCTGATTGAGGGCTAACACCAGCACCCTGTCGGTACACCCGACAGGGTGTTTTTCTATGTTTAAACGGCGATACGATCTGAGCGCGGGGAAGAGGCCGATTGGCGGATTTGAAACCGGGAAACCGCAATTTCAGGCATGAAACGGGATGAGTCAGCGTTTTTCATTGACATCCATGCGCATGACGTGATAAAGTATAGGCGTATGAATTTGAGGGCGTTTTGCCCTTTTAAAACGGGGAGCGGTTTACAGATGTTTGAACTGAATATTCAGAAAAATTGGATCGACGCGCTCTATGCGCGCAGCTCGGTTCGTCAGTATACGTCCGCGCCGGATAAGGCGCAGCTCGATAAACTGGGCGAGACCTGCCGCAAGCTCAGCTGGCAGGGCGTGAAAATCCGCATGTTTAAAGGCCCCGGCCTCAAGAGCCAGATCAAGGGCACGGATGTGTATGCTGTGATTATCGCCAAGCGCGGCACGCCGATGGAGGTTGAAGGCTTCATGGGCGAAGCGCTGGTGCTGGAAGCCACGGCCATGGGGCTGGGCACGTGCTGGCTGGGCGCAGGCTTCTATCCGGATATCATCAATCGCAACGTTGATTTGCAGACGGACGAGGCCGTGCATTGCGTTATTTCCATTGGTAAGGCCAATTTGCCTGCATTTGCGCCCAAACGCAAGGAGCTGGAAAAGGTCTGCGGTATGAACGAAGAGCAGCTTGCTCAGCTCGGCGCATGGCAGAAGGAAGCCGTGCTGGCCGCGCGTCTTGCGCCCAGCGCGATCAACCAGCAGCCGTGGAAGATCGCGGCGGATAAGACCAGCGTGTCGATTCTGGAGACGACGGTGCTCTACAAGAAGTATGCGCCGCTGGATCGCGGCATCTGCATGCTGCATGCCGCTGTCGGCGCGGCGAAGGCCGGACGCACCGCCATCTGGAAAAAAGTGGACGGCGGATACGCGATGAAGGCATAAGCAGGATTAGGAAAGCGACTTGGCGCAGGCCGGGTCGCTTTTTGTATGAAAAAACGCCTGTTGACACATGCTACTTTCAAAGGAGAGAAGAACATGCTGACAGGCTTTTTGCGGACGATTGTACTCTTTTTTGTGACGGCCGTCGTGCTGCGGCTGATGGGCAAGCGACAGCTGGCTCAGCTGCAACCCTATGAAGTGGTGATCACGCTGATGATCTCGGACTTGGCGACGCTGCCGATGGCGGATGTGGAAATTCCGCTGCTGAACGGCGTGGTTTCGATTTTGACGCTGCTGCTGGTGCACAGCCTGCTCAGCGCGCTTTCGTATGCAAGCCTGAGGATGCGGCGGATCATCTGCGGCAGACCGAGCGTGTTGGTGCGCGACGGCAAAATCTGCGAAAAAGAGCTGGCGAAACTCTGCTTTGATCTGTCTGACCTGATGGAGGGCATGCGATCTGGCGGCGTGATCGGGTTGGGCGAAGCGGGAAGCGTCGTTTTGGAGACAAACGGCTCGCTGAGCGTGTTTCCGTCGGCGGATAATCGCCCTGCAACGCGCGGCGAGATGAAGCTGCCACAGGTCTATGACGGGATTCCGCTGACGCTGATTCTCGACGGACAGATGCAGGAGAGAAGCATGCGCATTGCGGGGCTTGAGCCGGGATGGCTGCGGCGCATTTTACAGGGACAGGGGATCGAACGGGATAAAGACGTGCTGATTGCGACGCTGGATACGCAGGGAAGTCTGCTTGTGCAGGAAAAAGGCGACGACGGACGGTTGCTGACGCTGGATGTGCTCAAACCGGGACAGGTGAGGTGGTAACATGCGCAAGAAGATTATCACCGTGGCGGCGACGCTGTTGCTGCTCGGCCTGCTGAGCATGGTGGAGCAGCTTTCCGTGGAGAGGCTGACGAGTGAGGCGATGGAGAAAACGCAGGAGATTCTCTTTCTGCTGGCGCAGAATGAACCGGAACAGGGATTGGAGCGCGCACGGGCGATGGACGCGTGGTGGGACGAGGAAGCGCCGAACGCGGAGATGATTATCAACCATGTGGCGACGGACGACGTGCGCTTTACGCTGTCACGGTTGGTTGCGGCGCTGGAGATGGGGGACAGGGATGACGCGTTTGTCTACGCCCACGAGCTGGAGGGAAACATCGAGCACGTTTTGGAGCGGCAGGAGCTGTCGTGGCAAAACTTATTGTAAGGAAACGTTAGGGCTTTGCCCTAAAACCCAACAAAAACCTGAGGTTTCTGGACTTCCCATATCGTTTATCGCTAAGCGATAAACAAAAAAGCATTTATAAAAAAATCCGGCAACAAAGCTGCCGGAAAGCGGAAGGCCAAGGGAACTCAGCTCCCTTGTGGGGATTGAAGCCACGCGCCCGCTGTGCGGAATTCAGCGTGGCGAAAATCGGAAATCGCAAAGAGCCGAAGGCGATTATGCGGGTTTCCCGGATTCGGGGCAAAGCCCCAATGTACCTTCTTTACAGCGCCGCGACCGCCGCGGCAATCTCCGCTTCGTCGGGCTTCATCGCTTCGAGCGTGCGGGAGAGCAGATCGTCCAGCTCCCAGCCGAGCATATCCGCGCCCTGCGCGATGACCTCGCGGGAACAGCCCGCCGCAAATCCCTTCGACTTGTATTTCTTCTTGAGACTCTTGAGATCCATGTCCGTGATGCTGCCGGAAGGACGCATCTTTGCGCATGCGCCGATCAATCCCGTCAGCTCATCACAGGCAAAGAGCACCTTTTCCATTTCGTGCTCCGGTTTGACATCGACGCACAGGCCGTAACCGTGGCAGACGACCGCGTGGATCAGCCGCTCGTCCGCGCCGCCCGCTTGAAGCAGCTCGACGCACTTCTTGCAGTGCTCGTTCGGCCACTGCTCAAAGTCGATGTCGTGCAGCAGACCGACAATCGCCCAGAAATCGGCTTCATCGCCGTACCCCAGCTCGTTTGCCATCCGACGCATGACGTTGGAAACGGTCAGCGCGTGGGTAATATGAAACGGCTCGCTGTTATACTTGCGCAGCAGGGCAAACGCCTCGTCATAAGTCATGAAAAACACTCCTTTGGTGGATGAAATCGCATGGCTTGTATTATAGCGGGAGGAAGCCATGCTGTCAAGCGCATGAACACGGCCTGAAAGCAAAATACGAATATAACTAAAATAAAAATGCAAAAGAGAAACAAAATAATCTTAAAAATGATGCATAAAGAAATTGCAAAGATTAAAACATGCAAAAACGGATTGACAAATTGAAAGCGACGATGTATAATACTTCCATCGACGGAACGCAGAGCCGTCGCAATCGCAGGCACTTGCGCAGAAGCGTCTGCGACTGGTGTTTCTCTTTCTTTCTCCTCTTCATCAAAAAAGCGACCGAACAAGTCGGTCGCTTTTTTGTAAATCCCTCTGTTTTACATTTGCGTTCTGCCTTCCATCGCCTTGGCCAACGTTACTTCGTCGGTGTATTCCAGATCGCCGCCGACGGGCAGGCCGTGCGCGATGCGCGTGACCAAAATCCCCATCGGCTTGAGCAGGCGGGCGATGTAGCTTGCCGTCGCTTCGCCTTCGATATCCGGATTGGTTGCCAAAATGACCTCGTGGATATCCTCTTTTCCGATGCGGGCAAGCAGTTCGCGAATGCGGATGTCTTCCGGCCCAATGCCCTCCATCGGGGAAATGGTGCCGTGCAGCACGTGATAGCAGCCTTTGAAATCGCGCATGCGCTCCATCGCCGCCACGTCACGGGGATCGCGCACCACACAGATCACGCCGTTGTGCCGCTTTTCATCCGCGCAGATCGGGCAGGGGTCCTCCACCGTGTAGTTGCCGCAGATCGAGCAGTATTTTACCGCCTTGCGGCCCTGCCAGATGGCGCTGGCCAGCTCGTGCACCTGATCTTCCGGCAGGGAGACGATGTGATACGCCAGCCGCTGCGCGGTCTTTGCGCCGATGCCGGGCAGGCGGGAAAGCTGCTGCGCCATCCGCGCGATGGGTTCAATCTGCCCGGCCATGGTTAAAACATCCCGCCCATGCCGGCACCGCCGATTTTGGACATCTCGCTCTCGCGGGTCTCTTCACCCTTCTTGAGCGCGTCGTTGACGGCCGCGACAATCATGTCCTGAAGCATTTCGACTTCTTCCGGATCGACCGCATCCTTGTCGATGGTCAGGGAGAGCAGCTGGCGCTTGCCGCTGACCTTGCAGGAAACCGCGCCGCCGCCGGCCGTGCCTTCGTACTCGCGCGCGTCGAGGTCTTCCTGCGCCTTCATCATCTGCTGCTGCATCTTCTGCGCCTGACGCATGAGCTGCTGCATATTGCCGCCCGGAATGCCGGGGAAACCGCCTCTTGCCATAATGAAAAAACCTCCTTGAGCATAAAATCATGCGTCTTTCATTATACACCATTCGGACGCAAATGAAAAGCGGAAAATATGCCTTTCCGAATTCGATCAGTGAAATAGACGATCTGCTTTATTTCTGTGCGGAAATGCCGAATATCTGCGCAAAGCAGGGTTTTTTGCAGGGAGGGCATAAACCGTGCTGGTCAACCTATCGCAAATATGCTATACTATAAAATAAGGTTTATACTGATTTTCACACAGATTTTACGTCAAACGGGTATGATAAGCCTACTACGGAGAAACGGGAGGAACCACCATGAATGACGTTTTTATGAACCGCGAGCTTTCGTGGCTCAAATTCAACGAGCGCGTGCTCGAAGAGGCGGAGGACGAGAACACCCCGCTTTGCGAACGGCTCTCCTTTGTATCCATCTATCAGAGCAACCTGGATGAGTTTTTCATGGTGCGCGTCGGCTCACTGGTGGATCAGGACGATGTTTCGCCGAAAATGCGCGAAAACAAGACGCACATGACCGCCAAGGAACAGATTGACGCGGTCATTGCCCGCGTGCATGAGCTGAACGGTCGGCGCGACGCGGTGTATGCCCGCCTGATGGAAAAACTGGAAGAGCAGGGCGTGCGGCTGGTCGATTTCCGCAAAATCGGCCGGCAGGAGAGCGAACGGCTGGAACGCTATTTCGACTCGGAAATCGCGCCGCTGATTTCGCCTTCCATCGTGGGCCGCCGCCAGCCGTTCCCCTTTCTGCGCAACAAGGATATCTACGCCGTGGTCGTGCTGGAAGGGAAGAAGGGCAAGTACAAGTTGGGCATCATTCCGTGCAGCGCGGGCGTTTTTCCGCGCTTAATCGAGGTGTCGGCCAGCGAGAAGACGTACATGCTCGCCGAAGAGCTGATTTTGCACTTCATCCCCAAGGTGTTCGAGGGATACGCCGTGAAGGCCAAGAGCCTGATCCGCGTGACGCGCAACGCCGATATCGACGCGGACGCGCTGTATGACGACGATCTGGATTACCGCGAGTTCATGGTGCAGCTCATCAAGCGCCGCAAGCGTCTGGCGCCCGTGCGGCTGGAGCTTTCCCGCGAACTGGACGGCATCATCATCGATACGCTGTGCCGATACATGGATGTGCCGCGCGAATACGTATTCCAGAGCGCCACGCCGCTGGATCTGTCTTTTCTGTTCGGCATTCAGGATTTTCTGCGTCAGCGCAGCGAATTGTTTTATCAGAAGCGGATTCCGCAGAAATCGCCGTCATTCGTTTCCGGCAGGCCGATTCTGGCGCAGATTCGCGAAAAGGATAAGCTGCTTTCCTATCCATATGAGAGCATGCGCCCGTTCCTGGAAATGCTGACGGAAGCCGCCAACGACGACAGCGTGGTTTCCATCAAAATGACGCTCTACCGCGTCGCCAAGCAGAGTAAGGTTGTCGAAGCGCTGTGCGAGGCGGCGGAGAATGGCAAGGATGTGCTCGTGCTGGTCGAGTTGAAAGCGCGCTTTGACGAAGAAAACAACATCGAGTGGAGCCGCCGGCTGGAAGAGGCGGGCTGCAACGTCATTTACGGGCTGGACGGCTACAAGGTGCATTCCAAACTCTGCCTGATTACGCGGCGGGAGGAATTGGGCGTCGCCTATTACACGCAGATCGGCACGGGCAATTACAACGAAAAGACCGCCCGTCTGTATACCGATCTGTGCCTGATGACCGCCGACCACGACATTGGCGAGGAGGCGAACGCCGTATTCAATGCGCTGGCCAAGGGCGAAACCGTGCATGAGACGCGCCGCCTGCTGGTCGCGCCGCATTGCTTGCAGAACAAGGTGCTGGCGATGATGGACGACGAAATCCGCCGCGCGCGTGCGGGAGAGGAAGCCTATATCGGCGTGAAAATCAATTCGCTGACGGATAAGGCGATCATCGATAAGCTGATTGAAGCCTCCTGCGCGGGGGTGAAGGTTGATCTCGTCGTGCGCGGCATCTGCTGCCTGATTGCGGGCGTGCCGGAGGCGACGGAGAACATCCGCGTCGTCAGCATCGTCGGGCGTTTCCTGGAACATTCGCGCATCTATATCTTCGGGCGCGGGGAGCGCGCGAAGGTCTATATCGCCTCTGCCGACTTCATGACGCGCAACACGCTGCGCCGCGTGGAGGTGGCTTCGCCTGTAATGGATGCGGACATCCGCGCGCGGATTCTGGCGATGTTTGACACGATGCTCCGCGACAACATGCAGGCGCGCGAGATGGACGCACAGGGACAGTATCACCGTCTCACGCCGGGCGAGAGCGAACCGCTCAGCAGCCAGGAATACTTTTTCAAGCAGGCGTATGACGCGGTGAGCCGCGTCGTGATTTCAGAATAAGAAACCGCATAATCTTTAGATAAACGACAAGACAAAAACGTTTTCGGACGCTTTCGTTCAAAAAATCTGACGGAAATTGTCGATTCCTGTTGCCACGCTTCCGTGCAAATGATACAATAAAAAAATCAGAGTTTGGCGGAAGCAGAGGCGATGCGGTCTGGAAAAGAAGATGAAGCGCGGCGTCAGCATCATGTTCATCAACGGGCTGGTTGTCGCCGTTGTGCTGCTGTTTTCCTTCGGCATGGATGTGACCAATCGTCTGGTTCATCAGCGATATGATCAGACCGTTGCCAGTCAGCGGGCGCTCATCGCCTGCAACAACGCCTCCAAGGTCTTTCAGCAGCAATCCGACGAGCTGACGCTTCGCGTCAACAACTACGTGGAAACGGACTCGACGGATGCGCTGCTTGCCTATTTTGCCATCATCGACAATCAATCTCGCGAGCATGAGATCGAGATTGCCGAGCAATATGATGTGGACTGCACAACGCTCAAACAGGCGTTGGCGTTATCCGACGCGCTGGCCGAACGGGAGATTCATGCGTTTGCGCTGATGGCGGCGGCGAGGGGAACAATCCGAACCGCACCGGTTCAGGTGCAGGAGTATACGCTGCCTTTGAAAGAACGTCAACTTCCGGACGACGAAAAGAAAGCGCTGGCCGAGCAAATTGTGCATGGGCAGGAATATTACAGCTATAAAAACAAAATTTATGAAAAACTGAATGATTTTGAGACCGGCGTAATGGAGCGGACGGAAGAAAGGCTGATGGTGGAAACCGAAAGCATTTCCAGCCTGCTGCACGTCCAGAACGTCTTTGAGATTGTCGAAGAACTGGTCATCATCTGTCTGGCGTTGCTGCTGTATCGTCAGGTGACAGTGGTGCTGCGCAAGTATATCCGCTCCATTTCGCGGGATGAAGCGATTACGCCCGGCGGCACGTCGGAACTGCGCTATCTGGCGGCAGTCATCAACCAATATGTCGCGCTGCAAAGCCAGCGTCAAAAGGAGCTGCGCACCATTGCGGAACTGGACGCGCTGACACAGATTCCCAATCGGCGCGCGCTGGAGGATTTCATGAGACGCATGTTTCAGCGCGGGGACATGCACGGCGCGCTGATGCTCCTCGACGTGGACGATTTCAAGCGGATCAACGACAATTATGGCCATGACCTTGGCGATGCTGCGCTGCAAAACCTTGTGGCGCAGATTCACGAGTGCATTCGTGCAGACGACTTCTTTGCGCGTTTCGGCGGCGACGAATTCGTCATCTGGATGGATGGAATTCATCTGGGCGACGTGGAGGCCATCAAGGAGAAGATTCAGGAGGTCAACCACCGCACGGTCCTCGTAGCGAACATGACGATGCGGATTTCCGTCAGCGCGGGCGTCACTTTCTGCCGGTATGGCGACGCGTACAAGGACGCGCTGCGCAGAGTGGACACCGCGCTGTATGAAATGAAGCGCACAGGGAAGCATGGCTGCGCCGTGTATGAAGAATTATAAAAGCAAACCGCCGTTCTCCGGAAAATGGGGAAGGACGGTTATTCTTTTTTGCGGCGATTTCCCCCTTTACAACGGGCAGAAAAAAGTGCTATTGTTGATCCGGCATAATGGATCAAAAAAGGAGCGGAAGCAGAATGAAGGAACTTGAGGGACGCACAGGCATTGTTACGGGCGGAAGCCTATAACATCCCAGTGCTGCCGCATTACAACAAAGATTATGATGTGCCGCTGCTGTGCACGGTGCGTAAGCCGTATGGCGCGGAGTCGTTCGACTGGATCGACGGCATAATCGACAACACGATGCGCATTGAAAACGGTTATGCGTATCCGCGCGAGGGCGCGGGCTGGGGTTTCAGCTTTAAGCCGGAAGCGCTGGTTGAAATCGGGTGAGGGAAGAAAAGCCTTTGCCGGGAAAGCGGCAGGATAGCCGCAATATGAAAAAACGACGCAGTTGAACTCAGTCCACAGCGTCGTTTCTTTGTATGGCAAAAAAGTTACCCGATTTTCCTGCACGTTTCGCAGTTTCCGGAACAGCCGCTCTCGCGCTCATCCTGGGCGATAAGCAGCTCCTGTTCGCGGCGCTTTGCGTCCGCGTCGTGCGCGACGGCCAGCATCAGGCGGATGCGGTTTTCCTGGTTGACTTTCGTCGCGGAAAGGTCGTAGTCGATCGGCACGATGTTGATGCCCGGATGCACCTGCGTCAAGCGGCGGATCATGCCCTTGCCGCAGATGTGGTTCGGCAGACAGCCGAAAGGCTGCGCGCAGATGATGTTTTCATAGCCGTTCTCGGCCAGTTCCAGCATCTCGGCCGTCAGCAGCCAGCCTTCGCCCATCTTGCTGCCATAGCCGATGACGCCCTTGACCAGCGTCTTGATGTGTTTAAACGCGGTCGGCGGCACAAAGTTCGGGTGCGCGGCAATGGATTCGATGAGCGTCGTCTCCATCCGCTCGCAGAATTTCATCAGTCCCTTGCAGAAAATCAGCTTGGGCAGACTGCCGCCGTAGAGGTGGTGATCCTCGATGCGGTTGTCGATTTTGAAGAGCACAAAGCCCATGATGCCCGGCAGCATGTATTCGCAGTCCTGCGTCCTCAGGAACTTTTCCAGGCCGTTGTTGCCCAGCGAGGAATATTTGACGTAGATTTCGCCGACCACGCCGACGCGCGTCTTTTTCTCGCGGCTGCGCTCGATGGCGTCAAAATCATCGACAATCGCGGCGAGATTTTTGCGCATATCTTTGTTGGACAGCCCCTGCCCGCGGTTAAACTGCTCGATCAGCGCGTCGTTCCATTTTTCAATCAACGCGTCGGTCGTACCCTTCTTGAATTCGTAGGGGCGCGTCTGGTTGGAGACGCACATGATGCAGTCGCCGTAGACCAGCGAGGCGATAATCTGGCGCACCAGCGGCACGGTCAGCTTGAAGCCGGAGGCGCTTTCCAGACCGCTCATGTTCACGGAGATGACGGGCACCTGCTCCAAACCGGCTTTCTTGAGCGCTTTGCGCAGCAAATAGATGTAGTTGCTGGCGCGGCAGCCGCCGCCGGTCTGGGTGATAATCAGCGCGACCTTATTGATGTCGTATTTGCCGGAGTGCAGCGCGTCTAAAAACTGGCCGATGACCAGCAGCGCAGGCACGCACGTGTCGTTGTGCACGTATTTGAGACCCTCGGCCATGACGTTTGGGCCGCTGTTGGTCAGCAGCTCGGCGTTATAGCCGTTAAGGCGGAGCACCTTGACGATCAGAGAAAAGTGGAACTCCAGCATGTTGGGCACGAGGATGGTGTAGCCCGCCTCCCGCATTTCGCGGGTAAATTCAACGTGATTGCTGGGCATACTTGTTTCCTTTCTATATCGGTTATCCTGCCCTTGACGCCCCCTCGTGTGAGGAGAGCGGCGGAAGGGTTATTTCTGCGCGGCCAGCGCCTGCTGCTGGTCGATGGCGGCGAACAGCGAACGCAGACGGATGCGCACTGCGCCCAGATTGGTGATTTCGTCAATCTTGATCTGCGTGTAAATCTTGTCCCTGGATTCGAGAATCTCGCGCACCTCGTCGGTGGTGATGGCGTCCACACCGCAGCCGAAGGAGACGAGCTGAACGAGATTCATATCCTGCTGGGTGGTGATGTAGCGCGCGGCGGCGTACAGGCGGGCGTGGTATGTCCACTGGTTGAGCACGCCCTGCGCCTGCTTCCCCATGTGCCAGGAGAGGGAATCTTCCGTAACGACGGCCGCGCCGAAGCCCGCAATCAGCTTATCGATGCCGTGGTTAATTTCAGGATCGACATGATATGGGCGGCCGACCAGCACGATGATGCGGCGGCCTTCTTTGCGCGCCTGCTCGATCATCTCTTCGCCCTTTTTGCGAACGTCCGCCATGTACGCGTCGTAGGCATTGTATGCCGCGTCGCACGCGTGGCGAACCTCGCGGGCGGTGATATCCGGGAAATGCTGCTGCAAAATGCCGGTCAGCTTCTTGGGGAACACCTTGCGGTGGTCGATGCCCACGTAATCATGGATGAAATCGATCTGGCGCACGGCGGGCATGTTCGCGGCGATGACCTCCGGATAATACGCCACGACCGGGCAATTATAATGGTTGTCGCCCAGATGCTCGTCCAAGTTGTAGCTCATGCAGGGGTAGAAGATGGTCTTGACGCCCTGATGGATGAGATAATCGACATGGCCGTGCATCAGCTTTGCCGGGAAGCAGACGGTATCCGACGGAATGGTGGCCTGACCCGCGATATACAGCTTGCGGCTGGAGAACGGGGAAACGGCCACGTCAAAGCCCAGAGCCGTAAACAGCGCGTGCCAGAACGGCAGCAGCTCGTACATGTTCAGGCCCATCGGCAGGCCGATCGTGCCGCGCGGGGCGTTTTCCCGGCGGTCGTTCATGATGGCCAGCAGCTTTTCCTGCTTGTAGGCGTAGAGGTTCAGGCCGCTCTGCTGCTTGTTGCCGGAAACCGGACGGTCGCAGCGATTGCCGCTGATGAACCGGCGGCCGCCGCCGAAGTCGTTGACCGTCAGGCGGCAGTGGTTTTCGCACAGGCCGCAGCGCGCCTGCTTGACGTTGTGGGTGAAGCCGTTCAGCGTTTCAAGGCTGAGCACGGTGCTTTCGCCCGGATGCAGCGCGCGCTGTTCTTTGGCGTGCAGCGCTGCGCCGTAAGCGCCCATCAGCCCCGCGATATCCGGTCTCACGACGTTCACGCCCAGCTCGTTTTCAAACGCGCGCAGCACCGCGTCGTTGAGGAACGTGCCACCCTGCACGACGATGTGTCGGCCGAGTTCCTGCGGGCCGGAGCAGCGAATGACCTTGTAAAGCGCGTTCTTAACGACCGAGATGGACAGGCCGGCGGAAATATCGGTCACATCCGCGCCGTCCTTCTGCGCCTGCTTGACGGAGGAATTCATGAACACCGTGCAGCGCGAACCGAGATCGACCGGCTTGCGCGCCGCCAGACCCAGCTGGGAGAAATCCTCGATCTTATAGCCCAGCGCGCTGGCGAACGTCTGAAGGAACGAACCGCAGCCGGAGGAGCAGGCCTCGTTGAGAAAGATGTTGTCGATGACGCCGTTATGAATCTTGAAGCACTTGATATCCTGCCCGCCGATATCGATGATGAAATCGACGTTCGGCATAAACGCGCGCGCGGCGGTAAAATGCGCCACGGTTTCGACCAGGCCGAAATCCACGCCGAACGCGCTGCGAATCAGATCCTCGCCGTAGCCCGTGACCGCGCCCGCGCGGACGATCCAATCCGGATGCTCGGTGCGCAGATCGGTCAGGAAGCTGCGCACGTGCGGCACGGGGTCGCCGCTGTTGCTCTGGTAGCGGGTCAGCAGCAATTCGCCGTCCGTGGAGATGACGACGGATTTGATGGTGGTCGAGCCGGAGTCGATGCCCAGATACACGTCGCCGGTGTACGTCGCCGGATCGCGGCGCTTGACCTGCGCTTTGGCGTGGCGCGCGCGGAAAGCAGCCAGCTCGTCCTCATCCTTGAAGAGCGGCGGCAGAGCGTTGTAGCTCTCCGTGCTGTGGAACGCTTCGATGGCTTCCAGACATTCGCTGAGCAGCACGGGCTCGGAGGGCTGGTGCGCCGCGCCGAGCGCGACGAAATAGAGCGAGTTTTCCGGGCAGACGCCTGTCAGGTGCAGCGCTTCGTCAAAACAGGCGCGCAGTTCGCTCATGAAGGTGAGCGGGCCGCCGAGGTAGACGACGTTGCCCTCAATCGGACGACCCTGCGCCAGCCCCGCGATGGTCTGGTTGACCACGGCCATGAAGATAGAGCGCGCCACATCCGCGCGCGCCGCGCCCTGATTGAGCAGGGGCTGCACGTCCGTCTTGGCGAATACGCCGCAGCGGGAAGCGATGGTATAGGTGCGCTCGGCCTTTTTGGCTTCTTCGTTCATCTCCGTTGGGGTCACGCCCAGAAGCGTGGCCATCTGGTCGATGAACGCGCCGGTGCCGCCCGCGCAGGAGCCGTTCATGCGCACCTCAAGCGTGCCTTGCAGGAACAGGATTTTAGCGTCCTCGCCGCCCAACTCGATGATGACGTCCGTGCCGGGCATGAGCATATCCGCCGCGACCTTGGTGGCGTAGACCTCCTGCACAAAGGAGATATGCGAGCCGAGCGCCAGACCCATGCCGGCCGAGCCGGAGATGCTCAGGCGGACGGGCGCGCCATGCACGACTTCGTTATTAAGCCGCGTGAGCAGCTCACGCGTTTTCTGCGCGATGAGGGAGAGATGGCGCTCGTAACAGGAATAGATGATCTTGTCAGCCTCGTTCAGCACGACGCACTTGATGGTGGTCGAGCCGATATCCAGACCGATGCGAAGGGTTTCGGGCATAACGAAAACGTCCTTTCTATTGTGACGTATATCAAGCTGCGGTTCGCCCCGGAGGGAGAAACACAGGCCATGCTTGCGTAAAGCAGCTTATTTCAACATGACATTATAAGCGAAAAACGATGTTTTTACAAGTATAAACAGAAAAGAGTCAATAATTGCCCAATAGAAAGGAAGCGAAAACGTGAGGAATGACGGGAAAAGGGACGATTGATGTTTCGCTTCGTGCATACGGCGCGATTGTATTGATCCCCTTGATCGCTGAGCGATCAAGGGAAAAGCGGGAAATCCAAGAACCTCAGGTTCGTGGCGGGGTAAGGGGCGGCGCCCATCGTTTCCCCCGTTTTTTTCGCTTTTGCTTGATGATGAACGCTAAATCTGCTATAATGACAAAATGGTTGAATGTGTTTGAAAATCAAAGGAGGGAAAGCGATTGGCTAAGCTGGAGGCTTACGATAAGACGCTGGATTATTCCTACGCGCCGGGCATCTTCCCCGCGACGGAATGTCTCAAAAATGCAAAAAAGCGCTGCATGCGGCTGCTGGTCTCCTCAAACGGCTTGCAGAGCGAAGGCGTGCAGGCGCTTGAAAAGGCCGCGCAGGAAGCGGACATCCGCGTGGAGGTTGCCGACCGCGCGCTGGAACGCATTTCCAAAAAGGAAAACTGCTTTGCGGCGATGGTTTATAAAAAAGCGGAAGGCAGGTTTGACGAGGACAGCCCGCATATCGTGCTCCATCATCCCAGCGACAGCGGCAATCTGGGCACGATTCTGCGCACGGCGCTCGGCTTTGGGCTGAAAAACATCGCGATCATCCGTCCCGCCGTCGATTCGGACGATCCCCGCGTGGTGCGCGCGTCGATGGGCGCGGCGTTTTCACTCAACGTGCGCCACTTTGATTCCTTTGAGCAGTATCGCGCGCAGTATCCGCTGCGCCGGCTTTTCCCGTTCATGCTGACGGGCGCGGTGCCTCTGGATGAAGCTGTGCAGAAGGTGGACGGCCCGTTCTCGCTCGTCTTTGGCAACGAGGCCAGCGGTCTGCCGGATGAGTTTGCCCAAATCGGCGTGAGCACGCTGATTCCCCACAGCCAGCAGATCGATTCGCTCAATCTCGCCATTGCCGCGGGCATCGGCATGTATGCCTTTACGAGAAAGTAAGGAGTTTTGCATATGAAAATTGTCGTAGACGCGATGGGCGGCGATTTTGCCCCCAAGGTCAACGTGGACGGCGCAATCGACGCGCTGCGCGAATATCCGGATATGGAAATCATCCTCGTCGGCCCGGAAACGCTGATCGAAGAGACGATTTCCGCGTACAGCAACGCGGAGGCCATGGCGAAGGTGCGCAACCGCCTGACGGTTGTCGATGCGCCGGAGGTCATCACCACCGAAGAGCATCCGGTGATGGCGCTGCGCCGCAAGAAAAATTCGACCTTTGTCGTCGGCATGGATATCGTTCGCCGCAAGGAAGCGCAGGCGTTTGTTTCCGCCGGTTCAACGGGCGCGCTGATGGCGGGCGCGATGTTTAAAATCGGCCGCATTAAAGGCATTGACCGCCCCGCGCTGGCGACGCTGCTGCCCGTGCCGGGCCGTCCGCTGCTGCTGGTGGACGCGGGCGCAAACACGGACTGCCAGCCCAAGTGGATCGTGCAGTTCGCGATGATGGGCAGCGCTTACATGCGCCGCGTGATGAACGTGGAGAAGCCGGAAGTCGGCCTGCTCAACATCGGTGTGGAGGCGGCCAAGGGCAACGAGCAGGCGCAGAACACCTACGCGCTGATGGAAAAGCCACAGCCGTTTGCCTTTATCGGCAATGTCGAAGCGCGCGACGCGCTGGCGGGCAAGGCCGACGTGATTGCGGCGGATGGCTTTGTCGGCAACGTGCTGCTCAAGAACACCGAAGGCGTGATTTCGCTGATTTTCGGCCTGATTAAGGGCGGCCTGATGGATTCCGCCAAGGGCAAGCTGGCCGCGCTTCTGGCGAAGGATACGTTTCGCAACATTAAACGCAGCTTTGATTCCACCGAAATCGGCGGCGCGCCGCTGCTGGGCGTGGAAGGCGCGGTCATCAAGGCGCACGGCAATTCCAACGCGCGCGCGATCTTCTGCGCAATCCGCCAGGCCAAGAGCATGGTGGACGGCGGCGTGGTTGACGTCATCCGCGAAGAGGTCGCCAAGCTCTCCGTCGAGGACGAAAAAGAAGAATAAACCGTCTGAAACCCGGAAACGGGTTTGCAATAGATCAACAACCGTAAGGAGGAAACGAACATGGTATACGATAAGCTCAAGGGCATGATCGCCGATCAGCTCGGCGTCAGCGAGGATGAAGTGAAGCCGGAAGCCCGCCTGAAGGAAGACCTCAAGGCGGACAGCGCGTCGGTGATGATGCTCGTGATGGACATCGAAAGCGAGTTTGAAATCGAGGTTGAAGACGACGCGATTGAAAAGGTCAAGACCGTCGCCGATATGGTGAAGTATATCGAAGAGAAGATGTAATCAGGAAGCGGACGCGCCGTTTTGGCGGCGCGCCCTTCCCGTGTATTTCATTTCGCGCGAAACGCCGCGCGAAGCGAAATGGACGGGGAAAATGGACAAGAGCGAGGCAGTTATGAATTATCAAACCCTGGAGCGGACCATCGGCCATCAGTTTGCCGATATCGGCCTGCTCGATCTGGCGATGACCCATCCGTCCTATGCGCTTCAGCATAAGTGTCAGGACAACCAGCGCCTTGAGTTTCTGGGCGACGCGGTGCTTGAAATCTGCGTCAGCCGCGTGATTTATCATCAATATCCCAAACTGCGCGAGGGACAGCTGACCCGTAAGCGCGCCGCGCTGGTCTGTGAGGCCAATCTGGCCAAAGCGGCCACGCGGCTGGGGTTGGGCAGCTATTTGAAACTCGACCGCGGCGAAGAGGTTGTCGGCGGGCGGGAAAACCCGTCGATCCTTGCCGATACGATGGAGGCGGTCATCGCTGCCGTCTATCTGGACGCGGGCATGGAGGAGGCGGCCAAGCTGGTCGATCTGGCGATGGGCGATTACAAAACCAGCGAAAAGAGCGACCGCGACGCGAAGAGCGCTTTGCAGGAATATTTGCAGGCGCTGGGCGAGGAAACGCCGACCTACGAAATCATCGGGCAGGACGGCCCGCCGCATGCCCGTGTGTTCACCGCGAGGGTTTTGCGTGCGGATGGCAGCGAACTGGGCACGGGCACGGGCGCGCGCAAACAGCGCGCCGAAGAGGCCGCCGCGCAGATGGCGCTGCAAACGCTGCATAAGGCTTAACGAAACCCGCGTGCGGGGATACGGAAAGGGGTCGCACAGGTGCGGCTGAAAAGACTGGAAATTTACGGCTTTAAGTCGTTCGCGGAACGCACGGTCGTCGTCTTTGACGAAGGCATCACCGGCATTGTCGGGCCGAACGGCAGCGGCAAATCCAATTTATCCGACGCGGTGCGTTGGGTGCTCGGCGAACAGAGTGCCAAGGCGCTGCGCGGCGGCAAGATGGAGGACGTCATCTTCAACGGCACGCAGAAGCGCAAACGCATGGGCTATTGCGAAGTGTCGCTCGTCTTTGACAACGAGGATCATGCGCTGAGCGTGGATTATACCGAAGTGATGATCACCCGGCGCGTGTATCGAAGCGGCGAGGGCGAATACTACATCAACAAATCCGCTTGCAGGCTCAAGGATATTGTCGAGCTTTTCCGCGACACGGGCGTGGGCAAAGAGGGCTATTCCATCATCGGGCAGGGCCGCATCGACGAAATCCTCTCCCAGAAGAGCGAGGACAGGCGCGGCATTTTTGAAGAGGCTGCGGGCATCGTCAAATACCGCACGCGCAAGGAAGAAAGCGAAAAGCGCCTTGCGAACATGCGCGACAACCTCTCCCGCGTGGAAGACATCATCGCCGAACTGGAAAGCCAGCTTGAGCCGCTGGAAAAAGCCAGCGAAACGGCGCGGCGCTATCTGAATCTTCGCGACGAACTGCGCGTGCTGGAATGTTCGGCATTCGTACTGCGCAGCGACCGCGCCAAGGAGCGCATTGCAGAGGCGGAACAGCTGCTCGTCGGCTTGAAAGAGGCCATTGCCCACGAAGAAAAGCGCGCCGATGAGTTGAGCGCACAGCGCGAAAAAGCCAACGAGGGCGCGCAGAAGCTCGAAAACGAGGTGACCGCCGCGCATGACGCGGTGCTGGAAATGACGCGCGAAACGGAAGCGCGCGAAGGCGAGCTTGGCGTGCTGCGCGCGGAAATCAACCGCATGGAAAAGGACGTGCTTGCCCTCAGTCAGGAAGAGGACGTGAAGCGCGCCCGGAGCGCTGCGCTTGATGAGGAAATTGCGAAAAATGAGCGGGACGCGCTCGCCAACCGCACGAAAATCATCGAGCTGACGCGTCAGCTCGGCCAGAAGGAAGAAGCTCTGCAAACCGCGCAGGAAGAAGCCAGAGAGGCCGAAGAAAAGCTGGAAGCCCATAAGAGCGCCATCATCGACGCGATGAACCGCCTGAGCGATGTGCGCACCAGCGAGGCGCGGCTTTCCACCATGCGTAAAGAGCTGGAACGCCGGGGCGAAGAGGCCGACGCGCAGCGCGAAGAACTGGCTCAGGCGGCGCAGCGCATGGACGAACAGCTTGCACAGGCGGACGGTGAACTGGAACAGGCCAAACGGGGCGAGGCCGAAAAAACCGAAATCGAGCAGAACATCGAGCTGGAAGCGCAGGAAAACGGGCAGAAGATCGCCGTCGTTCAAAAGGCGCTTGGCGACGCGAATGGCCAAAAGCAGGCCACGTCCAGCCGTCTGCGCGTGCTGCGCGAGATGGAGCGCGACTATGCGGGCTATCAGCAGGCCGTCAAGCAGGTGCTGCTGCATGCGCGAGGAAACGAGGGCGTGCGCGGCGTTGTCGCGTCGTTGATGCGCGTGCCCAAACAGCTTGAACGCGCAGTGGAAGCCGTGCTCGGCGGTGCGCTGCAAAACGTCGTCACGACGGACGAATACATCGCCAGAGACATGATCGCGTATCTGCGCCAGAATAAATTGGGGCGCGCGACTTTCCTGCCGATGACCACCATCAGCGGGCGCACGCTCAGCCAGCAGGAGCGGCAGGCGCTGACCATGCCGGGCTGCGTGGGCGTGGCCAGCGAACTGATCGAGTTTGACGAGCAGTACCGCGGCATTGTGGAAAACCTGCTCGGACGAACCGTGATTGCCGAAAACCTCGACGCGGGCATCGAAATCATGCGGCGCGGGCGGCACGCGTTCCGACTGGTGACGCTGGAGGGCGACGTCATGCACTCCGGCGGCTCGATGACGGGCGGTTCAAGCGCCTCCCGCATGACCAGCCTGCTTTCCCGCGAACGCGAAATCAAGGAGCATGAAAAGCTGCTTGTCGAGCTGGAACAGAAGATCGCCGACTGCGCCCGCCGTCTGGAACGGGGCGAGGCGATCCGTCAGGAGATCAAGCAGCGCCGCGCACAGGCGTTTGAGGATATTCGGCAGGCGCAGATTGACGTTTCCATCGCGCAGGAGCGCGTGCGCACGCTGAACGTGCAGCGCGAAGAGCATCGCACGCAGCAGGATCGATGCGAATTGCTGCGCAAACAGATTGCGCAGAACCTCGAACAGATCGACAGCCAGCTTGCGGGCGCGCGCGATACACAGGCGGGCGAGCAGAAGACCAACGAGGAAATGAACAAACAGACCGCCGCGATGAGCGACGCGCTGTATGAAAAGCGCGAGACGCTGGACGCGCTGCGTGAGGAAACACAGAACCTCCGCGTGACGCTGGCGGCCTGCGAACGCGACGCAAACGCGCTCAATCAGGATGGCGCGCGCATGCGCCGGGAGCAGAGCGCTGTCGGCGTACAGATCGGCGAGGCGCATGAGAACCGCGAGGCGCTGACCCTCCGCCATCAGCAGAGCATGCAGCAGCTCGCCAGGGATACCGCCGAGCAGCAGGCGTGCGCCGGAAAACTGGAAGCGGCGAAGCAAAACCTGCTTGCCAAGCAGAATACCCGCAACGAGGGGCAGGAGACGGTTCGCCAGTTGACCCAGGAAATCGACAGCCTGCGCGAGACGCTGGCGATGGACATGGACAAGTGCCACAAGGCCGAATTGATCCTGGGACGCACGCAGAGCGAATTGGAGCAGATGCAGCAGCGAATCTGGGACGACTACGAGCTGACCTATGCCGGCGCAAAGGAGTATCTCGCCGAACCGTTCGATATGGCGGGCAGCGATAAGCGCACGGGCGAAATCCGCAGAGAAATTCGCGAGATGGGGCCGGTCAATGTCAAGGCGATGGAAGATTACCGTGCCTGCCGCGAACGATACGACGATCTGGCCAGCCAGTGCGACGATCTGGTGAAAGCGCAGGACGACTTGCTGGGCATCATCGATTCGCTGCAAAAGCAGATGGAAAAGCAGTTCATGGAGAATTTCCACCTGCTTCAGCAGTATTTGAGCGAGACGTTTGTCAAGCTTTTCGGCGGTGGCAAAGCCGAACTGCGGCTGGTGGATGAAAAGGACGTGCTTGGCTGCGGCATCGACATCGTCGCGCAGCCGCCGGGCAAAAAACTGCAGATGCTCTCGCTGCTCTCTGGCGGCGAACGCGCGCTGACGGCGATTGCGATTCTGTTCGCGATGCTGCGGCTCAAGCCGACGCCGTTTTGCTTCCTTGACGAGATCGAGGCGGCGTTGGACGACGGCAATATCTCTACGTTTGCGGATTATCTGCGCGATTTCTCAAAGGATACGCAGTTCGTCGTCGTCACCCATAGAAAGGGCACGATGGAGCGCTGTGACGGCCTTTACGGCGTGGCGATGGAGGAAAAGGGTGTTTCTAAGATGCTCAGCGTCGAGCTGAAGGACGTGAGCGCGGACGCGATGGAGTGAACTCTTTTCTCTGTTAAAACCGCCGCGAAGAAGGGGTTTGGGGATGAAATCCCCAAGCGGGTATGGGCGGCAGCCCATCGCAATCCGATGCAGGGAGAGAAGCAAGTTTCAGAGCGGAATGCGGAGCGTTTTGCGATTGAAACGATTTGAGCCAAAGAACAGCATTTGAATGAGTCAAAAAGGAGAATAGTATGGGATTCTTTGGATTCGGTAAAAAGAAGGAAAAAGAAAAGGAGCAGCAGGCTGAACAAACGGTCAGGGCGGAAGAGAAGCCCGTCGAGCCTGCGGAGCAGCCTGAGCAGGAAGAAAAAAAGCAGGGGCTTTTCAGCCGCCTGTGGCAGGGCCTTTCCAAAACGCGTGGAAATGTGGCTGGGCGCGTGGACGAGCTGATCGAGGCGACCGAGAAGATCGACGACGACTTTTATGAAGATCTGGTCGATATTCTGATTATGAGCGATATGGGTGTGCGCACCAGCGATAAGGTCATTCAGGAGCTGAAAGCGCGCGTGGAAAAAGAAAAGATCACCGACGCGAAGAAAGCGCGCGAGATTCTCAAGGAGATTCTCAAGGAGATCATGAGCATGCCGCGCAAGCCGCTCAAGTGGCCGATGGTGATGCTGGTGGTCGGCGTGAACGGCGTGGGCAAGACGACGACCATCGGCAAGCTGGCCATGCGCTTTAAGGATGCCCGCCACAGCGTCGTGCTGGCAGCGGCGGATACCTTCCGCGCGGCGGCAGGAGATCAGCTGCAAATCTGGGCGGAACGCGCACAGGTGCCGATCGTCCGTCATGCCGAGGGCGCAGACCCGGCGGCGGTGGTTTTTGACGGCATTCAGAAGGCGAAGGCGACGGAAGCCGATTTGTTGATTGTCGATACGGCGGGCCGCCTGCACAACAAAAAGAATCTGATGGAGGAACTGCGCAAGATTTCCCGTGTCATCACCCGCGAATACGAAGAAGCTGAGGTACGCACGCTGCTGGTCATCGACGCGACGACCGGCCAGAACGGCTTGCAGCAGGCGCGCGAGTTCTCTGAAGTGGCGGATGTTTCCGGCATTGTGCTCACCAAGCTGGACGGCACGGCCAAGGGCGGCATTGCGGTTGCGATCATGGACGAGCTGAAGCTGCCGGTGCTCTACATCGGCGTGGGCGAAGGCATCGAGGATTTGCAGGCGTTCGACGCGAACGCGTTTGTGGACGCGATTTTCTAACGGCTCGAAAGCGGGCCATTGCGCAGATTCCTGTGCATGAATCAATCGACAGGGAGGCACTGCCATGCGGATTCTCAAACGGCTGCTGGATTTCATCGCATCGCGGATGCTCATCATCACGGTGGTATGCGCGCTGCTGATTATTTCGTTTTATCTGGCGATGAACACGGCGAATATTTGGGTGCTGATTGACGACGGCCTGGATGCGCGCGCGGGCGTGGTGCTCATGGGCGAGGACGCGGACAAGCTGACCAGCTATTTCAAGCCGGAATTTATCGCGCAGGACCCCGTTTTGCAGGTGGGGCTGAGCGACACGTCGCCATATCGCGACTACGAGATCCGCGGTTACGATCATCGGGTGAAGATGGTTTCCGTCTGGTCATGGCCGTGGGAGAACGTGGCGCGTGCCGAGGTGGTTGAGAGCATTCCCGCCATTGACGGCACAATTCGCTCCTCCAAGCGGGAAGCGGCGTTGGCCGAAGGCGGCGAGGAGCGGCTTTCCCCGCCCGCGTGGACGACGTCGCGCTACCGCGTGACGCTGGTGCGCACGGCGGGCAAGTGGCTGATTTCCAACCTGCAATCCATTGCGGAGTGACGAGGAGACGGGGGAACGAGGGGTTACGTTGGGGCTCTGCCCCAAGCCCCGGTCAGGAACTGAGTTCCCGACACCTTCCACATTGCTTCGCGGTATACCGCGAAGCAGGAGGAGGGAAGTCCAGAAACCTCAGGTTTCTGGCAGGGTTTGGGGCGGAGCCCCAATCGTTCCTCCTTGAGAAAACGATGAACTTTGATTTTTTGAAACAAGGCGCAATGCTCGCCCCGATGGCGGGCGTGACCGACATGCCCTTCCGCACCCTCTGCCATGAAATGGGCTGCCCGATGGCAGTCAGCGAGATGGTCAGCGCGAAGGGGTATTTGCTTGCGCCCAAGGATAACCGCGCGTCAAGAGAGCTGCTCAGCGTCGATGACAGCGAACGCGGCGCAGTCGCTTTGCAGATTTTCGGCCATGAGCCGGATGTGATGGCGCGCGCGGCGGAAGAATTGACGCGCGACGGACGCTATGCGCTGCTGGATATCAACATGGGCTGTCCCGTGCCGAAAATCGTCGGCAACGGAGAGGGCAGCGCGTTGATGAAAGACCCGGTACACGCGGCGGAAATCGTCGCGGCGGTCGCCAAAGCGTCGCATGTGCCGGTGACGGTCAAAATGCGGCTCGGTTTTGAGACAGGCAGCGAAACCTATCTGCTGCTGGGACAGCTCGTGCAGGAGAGCGGCGCGCAGATGATTACCCTGCACGCGCGCACCCGGAGCCAGTTTTACGAGGGACACGCCGATTGGCGCGCCGTCGCCAAACTCAAGCGGCGCGTATCCATCCCCGTCGTCGGCAACGGCGACGTGACCTGCTGGCAGGACGCGCTGCGCATGATGGAGGAAACGGGCTGCGACGGCGTGGCGGTCGGCCGTGCGGCGCAGGGCAACCCGTGGATTTTCAGCCAGATTCGCGACGCCATGGCGGGCAGAACCGTCGCCGAACCCACAAACGAGGAAAAGCTCGACGTGCTCACGCGCCATCTGCATGCGCTCGCGCAGCTGAAGGGCGAAGCCGTGGCTGTGCGCGAAATGAGGCGGCACATCGTCTGTTATGTGCGCGGCATGCGCGATGCGGCGAGGCTGCGCGTCAAGGTGAACGCGATTACGGAGATCGACGAGATGGAGGCCGCGCTGACCGCGTTTATGCTGGAAGGAAAGGCGTAGTGAAATCCCCTTTTACCCTCCGCGGAAGGGGAAATGGAGTTTCACAAAAGCATACAGCAAAGCCCGAACGGTTTTGAAATCGTTCGGGCTTTGCTTATGGAGAAAGGAATGAAGAAAAAGACAAATCAGGCGGCCGTTTTGGGCACGAAACGCTTGCGAAGGCTGGTTTCCACCGATGCGATCAGCAGAATGACCGTGACCACCTCGAACAACGCGATGACGGCGGTGAACACATACAGGCTTGCAAGCGTATCGGTCGGCGCGACGCGGATGAACAACAGCGCGGCGACAGCCATCAGAATGCCGGCGATCATGTAGCGTTTGCTGCAAATCTGCTGGGCGTAGTCCCACGCTTCCTGAGAAGCCATGGAAAGCTCGGTGCGATAACCGCGGCCCGCGCCAAGCGCCGCGCACTTCTTCTTGCGCAGAATGCCCGCTTCAAGCGTCAGATACGGCGCAATCATCAGCAAAAACAGACAGAGAATCCAGGTGGCGAACATGTAATCGATCTCCTTTATTGAACAAATCTGATGGATATATTATCGCGCAGAGGGTATTCTGCGTCAAGACAGCACACCGTCAAGAACCCATAAAAGAACGTCAGACGATTGTTAAATAGCGTTTATAAAGAAAATTTAACGGCAAACGGGCAGGATTTTACCCGTTTATAGCGTATATAGAGATATCATCAAAAAACCTGAATGGAAATAGAAAGGATGATTAATACGATGTTTATGGATAAAATGGCGCCGGGCATTCTCCGCTTGAGCGTGATGGATAACGATATCGATCTGTTTGAAGGGCAGTATCCCCTGCCCGACGGCGTGAGCTACAACAGCTATCTGATTGAGGATGAACAGCTCTGTCTGCTGGATACGGTGGACGCGCGCAAGCAGGATGAATGGCTTGGCGGGCTTAACGAGGCGCTGGACGGGCGCAAACTGGATTATCTGGTGATTTCGCATATGGAGCCGGATCATGCCGGGTCAATCGCGGCGCTCTGCGCGTGTCAACCGCAGGTGAAGCTGGTCGCTAACGCCAAGACGTTTGTCATGCTGGACCAATTCACGGGCGAACATCCGCTTGTGCAGGAGCGCATCACGGTTGTGGAGGGCGGCACGCTGGCGCTGGGCAGCCATACGCTGCATTTTGTTCTCGCGCCGATGGTGCATTGGCCGGAGGTCATGGTCGCCTATGAGGACAGCCAGAAGGTGCTCTTTTCGGCGGATGGCTTTGGCAATTTTGGCTCGCTGACTTACACGGACGCGTGGGCGGACGAGGCGCGGCGCTATTACTGCAATATCGTCGGCAAATACGGCGTACAGGTGCAGGGACTGCTGAAAAAGGCCGCTGCGCTGGATATCCAGACGGTCTGCCCGCTGCACGGCCCGCAGCTGAGCGGCGACGCGCTGACCCGTGCGCTGGCGCTTTACAGCCTGTGGGCGGCGTGGAAGCCGGAGGAAAGCGGCGTGCTGGTTGCCTACGCCGGTTTTCATGGCCATACCGCCGAGGCGGCTAAACTGCTGGCCGAAAAGCTGCATGCGCTGGGCGAGACGGTTGAGGTCATCGATTTGAACCGCGTACACAAGAGCTATGCCGTAGCGAGCGCGTTCAAGTTTGACCGCATGGCGCTGTGCGCGGCGACATATGACGGCGCGTATGCCCCGGCGATGGAGGCGTTCCTCTCTGCGCTGAAGCTCAAAGGTTTGCAGGGGCGCACCGTGGCGCTGGTGGAAAACGGCACGTGGGCGCCGATGGCCGCCAAGCAGATGCGCGCGGCGCTGGAAACGATGAAGAACATGCAGGCGCTCGATCAGCAGGTGACGATCCGCTCGGCGATGAACGCGAAGAACCGCGAAGAGATCGAGGAGTTGGCTAAGAAATTGGTGATGTAAACATACGATCGCCAACAAAAGAGAGACGGACGGCCGATGGCACGTCCGTTTTTTCACGCTGGAATAAAGAATTGCCCAAAGCTGGCCGCGGATGCAGAAGTTTGACGTTTTACAAACTTCGGCGGAAGTGAGAGCGGTCTCAGTCCGCTTTTCAGCGCAGCGCCGCCGCCGCGATATTCAGCAGCGACGTGAACAGGCTTAACCGAAGCAAAATCACGCTGAGATTGTTTCGCCTACGCTGAATCGCGGGCCAAAGCGCCAGAAGCGCCCCGATGACCGCCCCCGGAAGCAGCCAGAGCAGCACGCCCGCGTCCGGCAGAACCAGCCGTTCACGGATCAGCAGTACGATCAGCTTGCCGACCATCGCAAAGAGCGAAATGGTCAGCGCAGCGAATGCGCCCTCGTTGCCATCCGCTTCAAATAAAAGGAAATAAAGCGTCAGGGCCAGCGGTTCCGCGCCGAAGGAGAGGAACGAGCCGAGCATCCCGACCAGCAGCGCGACGGGAAAACTCAGCAGCCGGGACAGATTCATCGGCGCAATCGTGTGGTTCAGCGGGCCGAAATAGAGCGACGGCAGCGCAATCAGCGTGAACAGCAGTGCGTTTTGCAGCAGCATGGCCGATTCGCGCGTGACCATCATAAAAAAGCGCGCGCCGGCCAGATCGCCCAGCATGCCGCCCAGCGCCGCGCCGACGGCTAAAAGAAGCAACTCGTCCGGATGGAGCGGCAGGGCGCGATTCAGCGCGAAAAAGGCCGTCACCAGCGCCGCGCAGAGCGTCGTCATCGTGCAGAGCGACGCAATGGAAGCGGGCGCAAGCGGCGAAACCGCATCCAGCAGGGGACGGAGCAGCGTTGTCGGCCCGATGCCGGAAAGCAGACCGAAAAAGGCGCTTACGCCGCTGAGAATCAGATAGATCATAGGCGGAGTTCATCCAGCTTAGCCGCGCCGCCGAGCGCGTCTTCGATGCGCAGCAGCCGATTATATTTGCTTACGCGTTCGCTTCGGCAGGGCGCGCCCGTCTTGATCTGCCCCGCGCCGAGCGCCACGGCGAGATCGGCGATGGTCGTGTCCTCCGTCTCGCCCGAACGGTGGGACATGATGGTGCGGTAGCCGCTCCTGTGCGCCAGCGAGAGCGCCTGCATGGTCTCCGTCAATGTGCCGATCTGGTTCGGCTTGAGCAGGATCGCATTTGCACAACCCATCAGAATGCCGCGCTGCAAGCGCTCGGTGTTCGTCACGAAGAGATCGTCGCCGACCAGCTGACAACGGCGGCCCAGCTCCCGCGTCAACGCCTGCCATGCGGGCCAGTCCTCTTCGCCCAGCGGATCCTCGATGGAACGGATGGGGTATTGCTTGCACAGGCCGCGCCAATGCTCGGTCAGCTCGTGCGCGGTGAATGTGCGGCCGGATTTGGGCAGCACATAGCGTCCCTTTTGTTCCCATTCGCTGGCCGCCGCGTCGAGCGCGAGGGCGATATCCGTACCGGCGGTATAACCCGCGCGGGAAATCGCGTCGAGAATCAGATCGAGCGCCTGCTTTTCTTCGGAAATATCCGGTGCAAAGCCGCCCTCATCGCCCACGCCCGTGGAAAGACCCTTCTTTTTGAGCAGAGCTGCCAACGCGTGATAGACCTCCGCGCCCATTTGCAGCGCTGCGCGGAAATCCTTCGCGCCGACGGGCACGATCATGAATTCCTGCACGTCCAGCCCGTTGCCCGCGTGTACGCCGCCGTTCAGGATGTTCATCATCGGCATGGGCATCAGGTGCGCCTGCGTGCCGCCCAGAAAGCGGAAAAGCGCCATATTCTGCGCGCAGGCCGCCGCCTTTGCGCATGCCATCGACACGGCCAGCGTCGCGTTTGCGCCGAGCACGGCCTTGTTTTTTGTGCCGTCCAGCGCAATAAGCGCATGGTCGATGGCGAACAGATTGCCCGCGTCCATGCCGCACAGCGCTTTGCAGATTGCGCCGGAAATGTTCTTGCAGGCCTGCTGCACGCCTTTGCCGCCGTAAACCTGCATGTCGCCGTCGCGCAGTTCCAGTGCCTCATATTTGCCCGTAGAAGCGCCGCTGGGGGAGATGGCCGTGCAGACCACCCCGCCGGAAAGCTGCACTTCCGCTTCGACAGTCGGGTTTCCGCGTGAATCGAGCACCTGCCGCCCGATGACGCCGACGATTTCCGTTTTGCTCATGATAATGCCCTCCCGAAATTGATAAGCTGTAAGGATAGAGTGGACGCAAAATCTGTTAAATATGCGGTCATGGCGGAAGGCGTTAAAAAGGGCGCCTGCCAACTTCGACAGACGCCCTTTGAGGGAGGAGAGGGAGAGAATCAGAATTTCAGGAACCAGGTGGAGATGTAGCCGGTCTGGCCGTTCACTTCGACTTTTGTCCAGTCGGTCGTCTTTTCCAGCACTTTGACCGTCGTGCCGACCGGAACCGTGCCGATGACGGACGCAGACAGGCTGGCGCGGCTGCGGAAATTGACGTAGCTGCCGCCGTTGGCGTTGAATACGCGCGCCGTGCCGCTCACGACTTCGCTCGTGACCTTCAGATACTTGGCCATCATGAAGCCGGTCTTGCCGTCTACGCTGACCTTGTACCAGTCGCCCTGGCGGGCCAGCAGGGTCACGGTCTTGCCGTTGCGATAGTAGCCCAGCGATTCGCTGTTCACGCTGGCTTCGCGGCGCAGGAACAGCACCTGCGTGTCGCGTGGATTGTTGACCACGGCGGTGCCGGTTGCGGGCTTCACGGTGGAAGAACCGCTGCTCACGCTCTTGGTGGAGAGCCACTGGGTCTGCATGTAGCCGGTCTTGCCGTCCACGCTGACCTTGCTCCAGTTGCCGTTGTTGGAAAGCACGGTCACCTTTGTGCCGCGCGGATACGAGCCGAGAATGTTGCCGTTCGGCTCGGCGCGCAGATTCAGGCCGCGGCTGTTCGTCTTGACATAGGCGGTGGAATGGGTCGTGCCCTCGCTGCCCAGATACTTGACGTACATGTAGCCGCTCTGGCCGCCGACATCCACGCTCGCCCAGTCGCCGTTGACGCCCTTGACGAGCACCTCGGTGCCCCAGCCGTACTTGCCCAGGATGGCGGAAGACACGCTTTCCTCGGCGCGCAGATTCAGCGTGCCGCAGGTGATGACGCGGGTTTCGTTCTCGGCGAAGGCCGCCAGCGGGGCAACCATCGCCAAGCTCAGCATCGCGGCGCAAGCCGCCTTTTTCTTTCCGGTAAACATATAGGAAGTCCTCCTTTGTCATTGCGAAGGCGTCCAAGCGGCCGCTCTTGATCGTCTTCTGCATATCTGACGAAGGCGGATATTCTTTTATTGCAACATAATCGTTTCCAAGTTCTGGAAAGAACGAAAGACGCATGAAAAAACGAAGAAATATCAGCGAAAAACGAAGAGAAAGGACATAAAATGGGAAAAAATGGAAGTTACAGCGTATCCAGCGTGGAGGAAATTGCGGCAAGCCCGGCTTTCAATTCGTTTCCATCGCAGGCATAGCCGATTCGCGCGCATCCTTCAAGCTCAAAGCATGCGCCGGGCGTGAGCAGCGCGCCGGTCTGGGCGAGCAGCTTTTCACAGAAGACATACGAGGGCATGGGGCTGTCGTAAAACAGCAGCGCGGTTGTGCCGGCTTGCGGACGAACGAAATGCACGCGTTTTTCCTTTTCGATCCAATCGGTCAGAATCGCCAGATTATCGCGGACAATGCCCCGGTTGCGCGCCAGCAGCGCATGGCTGTGGCGCAGCGCGAGGGAAGCGACGGCTTCGTCAAACATGCCGCAGCTGATGAGACTGTAATCGCGGCGGGAAAGGCAGGCGTTGATGAAATCCGCATCGTGGCTGGCGACCCAGCCGAGGCGCAGACCGGCCAGCGAAAAGACCTTGGACATGCTGCCGATGGAAATGCCCTTCTCATACAGATCGACGATCGACGCGCTCCAGACGTCCGTCTGTGTCAGGTGACGGTAGACTTCGTCGCAGAGCACATAGGCGCCGACTTCGCGCGCCATCGCGACAATTGCTTCCAGCATGGGCTGATCCATCAGCGCGCCGGTCGGGTTATTGGGGTTGTTCAGGCAGATAAGCCGGGTGTTGGGCTTGATGAGACTGCGCAGCTCGTCGAGATCCGGCAGAAAGCCGTTTTCCTCGCGCAGCGGAAGCAGATCGACCTGCGCGCCGAAGGACTGCGGAATGGAATACAACTGCTGATAGGTCGGCAGTACGCAGACGACGTGGTCGCCGGAGCGAATGAGCGCATACATGGCCAGGTGATTTGCGCCCGCCGCGCCGTGCGTGGTGGCAACCTCGTCCGGGCGGAGCGTTTTAAACAGGTCGCAGATGCCTTCGCGCAGTTCCGGCTTGCCGACGATGTCGCCGTAGGTCAGGCGGCGCTGGCAGAACGCGTTAAGAAATGCCTGCTTGTTTTCGCCCGTCAGCGCAAACAACTCGTCAAGCGACACGGAGTTGACGCACGTCTCCGCGATGTTGATTGTCGCCTGCGTCTCGTAAGCGTTCATCCATTCTTCAACTTTGAAAGGGCTGATGTTCATGATAAATCCTCCTTAAAAGTAAAAGGCACCCGGCATCCCGCCTTATAACGCTTGCGCGCCGTACCTACGGAGGGATTCCGAATGCCCGACCGCTCCACCCGGTGGTGAAAGCGGGGTGATGATATGAAATTGGAAACAGAATATCATAAATGAAACAAAATGTCAACACTGAAATCGGGCGTGCAGGCAATTTCAAGCGTCTTGCCCGTGATGGGGTGAATCAGCGAAAGCTCCACCGCGCAGAGCTGGTGATACGGCGCATGATATTGCGCCGCCAGATTGGCGGATTCTGCCGTGAAGTAGCGCGTATCGCCAAGCAGCGGATGGCCGATGTGCGCCATGTGTACGCGCAGCTGGTGCGTGCGTCCCGTGACGGGGAAGAGCCGAACGAGCGAGATATCGCGAAGGGCCGCTTCCACCCGATAGCGCGTCACGGCGCGCTGGCCGCCGGGCAGAACCGCGCGGGTGAAGCTGTCCGGCGCGACGCGATCAATCGGCGCGTCGATCACGCCTTCGGATTCAGGCAAAACGCCGCAGACCAGCGCAAGGTATTCCTTGCGAAAGGTATCCGCCTGCATCTGCCGCTGGATATGCGCCTGCACATACGGCAGTTTGGCGAATAAGACGATGCCCGTCGTCTCCGCGTCGAGCCGATGGACGGGGTGCGCGCCGCTGCGCAGATAGCTTTGCACGCGCCCTTCCAGCGTGTCCGCGCCGCGCGAGGCGGAAGGAGAGGGATGCACCTGCAAGGGCGCAGGCTTGCGCACGGCAATCAGCGCGTCGTCTTGATAGAGGATATCGACCTCGGCTGGCGCGGAAAAATCCGTCGGCATGTCGTATTCGGCTAAAGGAATGGCGACCGTCCTGCCCGCGCCGATGCGCTGATTGGCGAAAAACGGCGCGCCGTCCACCGTCAAGCCCAGGCGCTTGGCCTCCCGCACCTCCCTTGCGGAAAGCGAGAGCGGCCCGCGCAAAAGCTGATCGAGGGTCAGCGTGCCGTTGAATTCGGTTGTGATATACGAAAGGAGCATTATAATACCTTGCTCAGGAAGTCTTGGGTGCGCGGGTTCTGCGGATGGTCGAACACCTGATGCGGGTCGCCCTGCTCCATGATGACGCCTTCATCCATGAACAGCACGCGGTTGCAGACCTCGCGCGCGAAGCCCATCTCATGGGTGACGATGACGCACGTCATGTTGTTTTTCGCCAGCGACTTGATGACTTCAAGCACCTCGCCGACCATTTCCGGGTCGAGGGCGCTGGTTGGTTCGTCAAAGAGCATGACTTCCGGCTCCATCGCCAGCGCGCGCACGATGGCGAGGCGCTGCTTCTGGCCGCCAGAGAGGCGGGAGGGCTTGTTGTCGCGCTTATCGGAAAGACCGACGCGGGAGAGCAGAGCTTCCGCCCTGGCGACAGCCTCGTCCTTGCTCATCTTGCCCAGCAGGACGGGCGCAAGGGTGATGTTGTCGATCACGGACATATGCGGGAAGATGTTGAAATGCTGGAAAACCATGCCCATTTTCTGGCGGTGCCGGTCAATGTTCACGCTCTTATCCGCGATATCCACGCCGTCAAACCAGATGTGGCCGCTGGTTGGTTCCTCAAGTCGGTTGAGACAGCGCAGGAAAGTCGATTTGCCCGAACCGGACGGGCCAATGAGCGAAACGACCTCGCCTTTGTGGATGGTTTCGGTGATGCCGTTCAGAACTTTCAGACTGCCGAAGCTTTTGTGCAGGTCTTCCACGCGGATCAACTCCGGCGCGTTTTCAAAGGAATCAGTCATCGCTCTTGAGCCTCCTTTCAAGGACGGTAATCAGCTTGCTCATGGTGAAAGTCACGACAAAATAGATAATGCCGATGATAATCAGCGGCTCGATGACCAGATACGTCTTGCCGGAGATCGTCTGATACTGCGTCATCAGGTCGCCGACGTAGAACGTGGAGGCCAGGGACGTTTCCTTTGTCACTGCGACGAACTCGTTGCACATGGCCGGGAGCACGTTTTTGAACGCCTGGGGCAGAACAATGCGCATCATCGTTTGGCGGGAGGAGAGACCCAGCGAACGCGCCGCCTCGGTCTGGCCGCGGTCGATGGACTGAATGCCCGAACGGAAGACCTCGGACATGTACGCGCCGGAGTTGATGACCAGCGCGACGGTGATGCAGGCGAATTTGGAAAGCTTGAGCGCCGGAAGAATATCCGGCAGCAGGAAATAGAAGAAATACAGCTGAAGCAGCAGCGGCGTATCGCGGATGACCTCGGTATAAACCGTCGCGATGCTGCGCAGCACCTTCGATTTGCTCAGGCGCATGATGGCGACCAGCGCGCCGATGACGCAGCCGATGGCCACGGAAATCAGCGCCAGCAAAAGCGTCGTGCCAAGGCCGTTCAGAAAGTTTATGCCATATTTTTGCAGCAGCTTCATGGTGTTCTGAAACAGCAAGGGAATCCCTCCTTCTTGAGATAGCGGGGTGAAAAGGTTCAGAGTGCTTCCACGCGCTGCATGGCTTCAAACACCATGTCCTGCGTGATGGGGTAGGGGATATGCGCCATATCCGGCCCGGTTGTGGCTTCAACGAGCGTGTCGTGCAGCGCGGCTTTGTCAAGCGGCACGTTCATTTCGGCGAGCGTCACGGGCGTGCCCAGCGAGACGAGAAACGCGCGAAGCTCCCGCGCCTTGTCGGCCTGCCCATCCAGCATGAGCTGAACCAGCGCGCCGTAGGCAACCAGATCGCCATGCAGGTCATCCCGCTCGACGTGTTCAAAATGCTGGAGGCCGTAGCAAACGGCGTGCGCCAGCGCGCAGTTGTAATTGTCATCTGCCATCAGCGAAACCAGTCCCGCCGAAAGGATGACGCTTCTGGCGCACATTTCCATCGTCGGCCCGGCCTCGTGGCGCTCCACTTCGGTCAGCGCCTGACGACCGAATTTCACAATCGGGTCGTAGCAGGTGCTCGACAGGCTCACGCCGATGGCGGACATGTGGTCGAGCGCGCCGCCTAATTCGTCGCCCCGCGCGCTGAACGTCGATTCGATGTATTTGGCCAGCGTGTCGCCCATGCCCGCGCGGAAGAAGCGCGCCGGGGCGTCAGCCGCCAGATTCAGGTCGATCAACGTGAGCGCGGGCGGCGCATCGTAAAAAAGGAAGCGGTCAAAAGGCCCGTCCTCGCGATAGACGACGGAAAGCGCGGTGATCGGCGCGCAGTTGGAGACCAGCGTCGGCAGGCTGACCAGCGGAATCCCCAGCTGATGCGCTACGCCCTTCGCGGTATCAATCGCTTTGCCGCCGCCCATGCCGACCAGAAAATCCGGCCGCATCGGGTCGATCTGCGCCGTAAGAGCATCCATTGCCGCCAGCGTGCACGCGCCGCCGAAGGGGAGCGCACAGAGCAGCTGCATGCCGCTTCCCTCAAGCCCCTCTTTTAAGGAAGGGAGCCCCTTTTCCATTGCGGTGTTTCCGCCGACAAGGGCAAAGCGCGCGCCCAATCCCTTGCAAAGCTCAGGAAAGCGTCGGTATACGCCGCGGCCGAAACAGAAACGCGGCAGAGTGACGACATCGGTGATATACATCGGCTTACACCAGCTTCGGCAGTTTGGCCAGACGCTCCAGCGCCTCGTTCAGAGTCTCCTCGCTGCGGGCAAAATGCAGACGAATCAGATGGTTGACCGGCTCGCGGAAGAAGCTCGAACCCGGAACGGCCGCCACGCCGATGGTGCGGATCATCCACTCGCAGAATTCCATGTCGCTCTTATCATGGAAGCGCATGCCCGGCTTCTGGAAATCGCTGATATCGACCATCACGAAGTAGCTGCCCTGCGGTACAGTGTGCTTGAGGCCGATGCGGTCCAGACCGTCGAGGAACACCTGACGCTTGTGGGTATACAGCTCGGTCAGCCCGTCGTAATAGCTCTGCGGGAAATTCAGTCCGACGACAGCCGCCTCCTGAAGCGGCGCGGCCGCTCCGACAGTCAGAAAGTCGTGCACCTTTTTCGCGCCTTCGATCACGTTTTCCGGCCCGATGAGATAGCCGAGACGCCAACCTGTGATGGAATACGTCTTGGAGAGGGACGAGCAGCAGATGACGCGGTCGGCAATTTCCGGCAGCGCGCCCGCGTATACATGATGATACGGCGCGAAGACGATGTGCTCGTAAACTTCATCGGTGATCATGTATGCGTCGTACTTGTTGCACAGGCCGCCGATGAACAGCAGTTCTTCTTTGGTGAAGACCTTGCCGCACGGGTTCGACGGGTTGCAGACGATGATCGCCTTCGGATGCTGGCGGAACGCGTCTTCAAGCACATTGCGGTCGAAATCGAACGTCGGGGGAACGAGCGGCACAAAAATCGGATCCGCGCCGGAAAGAATCGCGTCCGCGCCGTAGTTTTCATAGAACGGGGAGAACACGACCACCTTGTCGCCGGGGTTGCAGACGGTCATCATGGCGCTCATCATCGCTTCGGTGCCGCCGCAGGTGACGAGAATTTCGGTATCCGGATTGATTTCGCGGCCGTATGCGCGGCCCTGCTTGCGGGCGAGCGCTTCGCGGAAGTTCTCTGCACCGAAGGTCACGGAATACTGATGCGGCCCCTCATCCGCGACTTCGCGCAGGCGGTCGGTGATCGCCTTGGGCGGCGGAAAATCCGGAAATCCCTGAGAGAGGTTGATGGCATCCACCTCATCGCTGATGCGGGTCATGCGGCGGATGACGGAGTCGGTAAACGTCTGAACGCGATGGCTTAGTTCTGGCATAAATATTCACACCTTTCAAAATCAGGCCAATGACAGTTGAATTGCGCGAACGCAATGCCCATATTCTAGCACAATGCAAGAAAAGAAACAACAGGGAAAATGACTTTTCCTTATAAAAATCGTGTTTTTTTCAAACTGGCCGAAAAATAAAGTATTTTTATGCAGAATATACACTTGACATATGCATAAACCCGTCGTAAAATAGCATCATCGTTTTGCGGGACGCGTTCCCGCAACAGAAAAAAGGAGGAAATCCGATTATGAAAAAGATTCTTGCGTTCGCCCTTGCGCTGGCGATGATTCTCACCTGCTCCCTCGCGCTGGCCGATCGTCTGGACGACATCAAAGCCGCCGGTAAGCTGACCGTTGCGACCAGCCCGGACTGGCCGCCGTATGAGTACATCGACGACGACGGCAACATCGTTGGCACCGATATCCTCATGTGCCAGTGGATGGCTGAGCAGCTCGGCGTTGAGCTGGAGATCCAGCCGATGGCGTTTGACGCCTGCCTTGCGGCCGTCGGTCAGGGCGATGTGGATATGATGGTCGCCGGTCTGACCTACGATGAGAATCGTCTGGCCCGCATGGAACTGACCGGCATCTACTGGAACGAGGGCGATCAGGGCGTGCTCGTCAAGAAGGGCACCGGCGCTTCCTACAACTCCGCTGAGTCCTTTGCGGGCAAGACTGTCGCCGCGCAGAATGGCACCAACCAGCAGATTATGGCCGAAGAACAGCTGCCGGAGAGCACGACCGTTGAGCTGGTCACCAAGATTCCGGACGGCGTGAACATGGTCAAGACCGGCCGTATCGACGGTCTGGTTGTGCCGAAGACCGTTTACGACAGTATCCTTGCTGAGAACGACGACCTTGAGGTTGCGGACTTCGCGTTCGATTTCCAGGGCGGCAACTACATCGCCAGCGTCAAGGGCGAGGATGCGTTTACCGCGAAGATTCAGGAGATGATCGACACCATCAATGCCGAGGGTCTCTATCAGCAGTGGGTGGACGAGATTCAGAAGTAATCTCGGTTCAACTGAATGATGAAAGCCGCCGGGTTTGCGCCCGACGGCTTTTGCGTTGCCCTTCATATAAAGGAATATGATATCATGCCGATGTGTAGACAAGCAGGGTCTACGAGGTGGTGCCTCCGCACAGGGCGCACAACAGAAGCGGAGGTGATTGGAATGACGAACGTTGAATTGCCCAATGCTTGTATTTCCATTTCGGGGCTTGTTCTGAGCGCTTTTGCACTCGGTTATTCCTTAAAGCGATAAAAAAGACCGCCTCACAGCTGCAACTGCTTGACGGTTTATGGTCTTTGACCTGATCATGACCGTGTGGTGGTTTTCCGCCTCGCAGGGTGTCTCCCTGCTTGTCTGTATTGTGATGCTATCCCTGCCTGCTTGTCAACCCAAGAAGGCAGGGGTTTTTCGTTTTATAGAAGGATTACACGAAGACAGCTTGTAAGGGCATGAGGCTTGAAAGCCGTATCTTTCATTTTTATACAACAAGACCGCCCATCCCATCGGGAGAAGCGGTCTTGTTTGTTATGAAAATGAAGAAGCGGATTACTCGGCCTTCATCGCAGCCTTGTTGGCCGCTTCGCGCTTGTTGATCTTGCTCTGGTTGTACACGGAGAAGATCACGACCGCGACGGCGACAACGAAGAAGCCGATGGCAATCGGGTGGCCCAGGATCGCGCCGAAGTTGCCGTTTTCCAGATCCATGAAGCGAACGAAGTTCTGCTCGCACATCGGGCCAAGGATGAGGGCCAGCAGGATCGGGCTGAGCGGGAACTCGTACTTGTTCATCAGCCAGCCGATGACGCCGAAGGCCACGCACACGCCCACATCGAAGATGCTCTTGTTGATGGAGAACGCGCCCAGCAGGGAGATGACCAGAATGATCGGGTAGAGGATCTTCTTTTCAACCGAGACGATCTTCGCAAAGAAGCGGACGCCCAGGCAGCCCACAACCAGCATCGCCAAGTTCGCCAGCATCAGCGCGGCGAAGACGGCGTAGACGGTCGGCAGCTCGTTGACATACATCATCGGGCCGGGGGTGATGCCCTTCATGATGAAAGCGCCCAGCAGGATGGCCGTGACGGAGTCGCCCGGCACGCCCAGAGACAGCAACGGAATCATCGCGCCGCCGGAGCAGCCGTTGTTGGCGGATTCGGTCGCGGCAACGCCATTCGGGATGCCCGTGCCCCAGAGTTCCGGATGCTTGCTGAAGCTCTTGTTGAAGCCATAGGAGACGAACACCGCGATGTCGCCGCCCGCGCCCGGAATCGCGCCGATGAAGGTGCCGATGAGGCCGCCGGAGAGGATGTTCGGCCAGATGGTCTTGATGGTCTGCCAGTCGGGGAGCACGTTGGTGATCTTCTCATCGGAGTGCTCCTGCTTTTCCTCACCGTTGATGATGCGCTCAACGCCAGCAATGACCTCAGCCACAGCGAACAGACCGATCAGCGTCGGGATGAACTGGAAACCGCTCAGCAGCGGTTTTACGCCGAAGGTGAAGCGCTTGACGCTGTACGTCGGGTCGAGGCCGACGGTGCAGAGCACCATGCCGAAGAACGCGCTGATCATGCCCTTGGCGATGGACTTGCCGGAGATGGCGACGATGACGGACAGACCGAACACCGCCAGCATCAGCATTTCGGCGGAAGTGAACTTCATGGCGACCTTCGCGACGGTCGGGGAGAGGAAGGTCATGACCAGCGCGCCGATAACGCCGCCGCAGAAGGAGGAGAACATGGCGATGGAAAGCGCCTTGCCCGCCTGACCCTTCTGGCACATCGGGTAGCCGTCAAGCAGCGTAGCCGCCGCAGACGGAGTGCCAGGCGCGTGAATCAGGATGGCGGAAATCGAGCCGCCGTACATGCCGCCGCAGTAAATGCCCAGCAGCAGGCCGACGGACGGAATCAAATCCATGCCGAAGGAGAAGGGGATCAGCAGAGCCACGCCCATCGTCGCGGTCATGCCGGGAATAGCGCCGAGCAGAACGCCGCCCAGAGCGCCCAGGAAGGTCATCATGATGACCTGAAGATTCGTGAAGACAGAGCCGTAGCTGGAAAAAAGCAAACTCCAATCCATGACAACGCTCTCCTTTCTTTAGAAATGAATCATATCCACGAAGTCGCGCAGCGGCTGCAGCACGCCCATCGGGATGTTGACGCTCAGCATCTTGTAGAACACCAGCCACATGCCCAGCGGCACGAGGATGGAAACCAGCAGCAGCTCGACGATGTTGCGCTTGCCGATCAGCCACATGATGATGCCGCACAGCAGCATGCCGACGACCACATAGCCCAGCGAGTCGAAGAACGCCACAAACAGCACGCACAGCAGGATGACGAACAGGCCCGCCAGCACGCCCTTGTTCTTGATGAAGTTGATGGAAGCGGCCGGTTCGGCGAGCGGATCATCGTCACTCATGCTGATGAGCTTGATGATGGACTGGATGAGCAGAATCACCGTGAAGATGATCATGCCCACGCACATGATCTGCGGGAAAGCGGCGGGCTGCACGGTCGCTTTTTTCACGACCTTGAAGCCATACGTCTGGAAGAGCGCCCATCCTTCAATACAAAGCAGCAGAATGGAGGCAATCAGATTCGCAAACGCCTTGGTATGAGTCTTTTTCAAGCGAATCACATCCTTTGGTAAGAAATCTTAACAGGGGTGTAAACCAAAATGATGGGCAGGCGAGTCGCCTGCCCATCTTTCTGCTACTGATTACAGAAGATCAACGGCTTCCATGGCGGCCGGCACATCGATCGCGGCCTGCGCCAGGTAAGCGGTGTACTCTTCGGCGTCCATGTAGGAGATCGCCTGGCCGAAGCTGGCCATCTGGGCGACGAAGTCCGGATCCGCGATAGCGGCGGCACAAGCCTCAGCCATCTTGGCACGGATGCCCTCGTCCACGCCCTTCGGGAACGCCAGGCCGCGCTGCGTCGCGTACACGCAGTCGAAGCCCTGCTCCTGGCAGGTCGGGATGTCGGAGAAGGTCGCGTTGCGCTCAGTGTCCATGACGCCCAGGCAGATCAGATCGCCGGACTCGATGAAGCTGCGCGCTTCGGCCAGAGACACGGTCACGCCCTCGATTTCCTGCTGAGCGGCAGCCTTGACAGCGCCCGCAGCGCCGTCGGCGTAGGTGATCATCTTGATGTCGATGTCAGCCGCGTTCATCAGGTAGCCGCCGGCGATGTGCCAGACGGAACCGGCGGAAGAGCCGCCCATCTTGACCTCGCCCGGATGAGCCTTGCAGTAGTCAACGAAGGTCGCCAGATCGGTGATGCCGTTGTCGGCAGCCCACTTGGCGTTCACGGTCACGGCCGCCGCGTCGGTGTTGATACGGCAGATCGCGTCGTAGTTCTCATAGGTGTAATCGCTCATGTCGCTGGGCTTGTAGGTGGCCAGCTCGAAGGTGATCATGCCGATGGTGTAGCCGTCCGGATCAGCGTCGGCGATGGCCTCGTGGCCGGTAACGCCGGAAGCGCCGGTCTGGTTGTCAACGGTGACGGAAACGCCGAGCTGCTTCTCCAGCGCGGAGCAGAAAGCGCGCAGGCAGTTATCCGTTCCGCCGCCGGCAGACCACGGATTGATCGCGATCAGGCCCTTGGTGGGGTAGTCCGCAGCGGACGCGACGGCAGCCAGACCCAGAACCATGGTCAGGGCAACCATCAAAGCAACAAGCTTCTTCATAACAGGTTCCTCCTCGAAAAATTGTAACCGATCGGAATGAATATCCACAAATCGGCACATTGTGTGTAGTATAACATTTTATAAAAAAATTGTTAAGATTTCTAAACACGTCTGATAATATGCGCTTCATAATGAAAAAACAAACAAAATAAGGGATTCAGCCTGCACATTCCATCGAAAAGGCAAAAGAAGGCACGCGAAGAAAAACCTGACAAAGATGTAATATTCTGTATAACGATTTGATAAAAACAGAAGGGGAGGAAAGCTTGAAAAAAACGGAACAACAAAAAAACAGAACAAAAACGTTCTGTTTGGTGGCACCTCCAATGGGAATCGAACCCATGATTTTGCCTTGAGAGGGCAACGTCTTAACCGCTTGACCATGGAGGCTTATGGCTGGGGAACTAGGATTCGAACCTAGACAATACGAGTCAGAGTCGTAGGTGCTGCCGTTACACAATTCCCCAATATGAAGTTGTAGCTGCTCTGCGTAAGCCGCAGCTTTTGAACGACTGATAGTATAGCGCATTCATGAGCAGCTGTCAACCCTTTTTTAAAATATTTTTTCCAGAATCAGCAAAATGATCAGATGTGCCGGGTAAAAACCGTAGGTCAGCCATTTGGGCAGCTGTTTTTTGCGGCGGATCGGCAGGCTGGCGAGCATGACCGCCGGCACGGCGAACAAGCGCATGCCGAATTGAACGCCGAATATCGGGTAGCCGCGGCCATCCAACGCCCAGGCCAGCATATAGGCCGTCGTGACTGCAAAGCACAGGGCGGGATATTCCAGAAAGAGGTAAAACAGAATCATCAGCCGAATGCCGCCCACGCCGTAATCCAGACTGCCGGAAAAACGCTCGCAAAGCACGTAAATCAGCAGCGCCGGAATGTACTTCCTTTCGCGGATGCACAGCAGCAGCAAAAGCCCCAGAAGCAGCGGCAGCAGAATGCTGGGCGTTTCCCAGCTCTTTATATAGAAGGTATAGAGCGCGCGAAGCGGGTGCTGCGCAAACGGGACGGCATACATCGCGTTGTTCGTGTGCCCCAGAGCCACGGCGTAAAGCGGCTGACTGACCAGCGCCAGCGCCGCCACGCGGGTGATATACGGTTGTGGATGTTTGGTCATCGCCGCGCCGACGGCAATGCCGTAAGCGAACAGCGGAAAAGCCAGCCGTCCGACCAGCCGCATCCACGTCAGCTGCGGGAAAAGCATTTTGCCTGCGTGGTCGATGAACATGCAGATGCAGGCGATCAGTCGAAGCAGAGCGCCGTCCTGATTGGTTTTGAGTTGCGCGGGGCGAAGAAAGCGGTCGAGCATGTCGGTGACTCCTTTTTTGATGAAACGGCAGGCGGCTTCAATTCATTGCATTTTCATAACGCCATTAAGATAATGTTTTTTCATCCAAAAGTCAAGAACCCGAATAAAACCGACTGCTGTAACAAATTCGCAACAGTTTGCTGATATACTGAAGTCATTGCGATTGGAACTGCGCTTTTGATTTTTAGGGGGCGCCGGGTCAACGCCCGGACGAATTTGGAGAATGATTCTCGATCTTCCTTTTCGCTTTGCGGCGATCGGGAGAGGGAGACGGGTAGAAGGAGGAGAAGCATGGTTCATGTTTTAGTTGTGGAAGACGATATCCGCCTGAATCAGATCGTCTGTGCCAGTTTGAGGAGTGCGGGCTACGACGCGCGGGGCTGCACCAACGCCGTGGAGGCGTTTGACCTGCTGCATGCCGACGGTGCGGACATCATCATTTCCGATATCATGATGCCCGGCATTGACGGTTTTGAGTTTGTGGCCGACGTTCGCAGCGTTAACAAACATATTCCGATTCTGCTGATGACCGCGCTGGACGACATGAGCGCCAAGCGAAAGGGTTTCGGCGCGGGCATTGACGACTATATGGTCAAGCCCATTGACGTGGACGAACTGCTGCTGCGCATTGAGGCGCTGCTGCGCCGCGCACGCATCGAAGCAGAAAAGCGACTGACGGTCGGCTCGACCGTTCTGGATGCGGAGGAGCGCAGCGTTTACGTCGCGGGGCAGGAAATTGCGCTGACCGTGCGCGAGTTTGACCTGCTCTACAAGCTGCTTTCCTATCCGCGGCGCACGTTTTCCCGCGCACAGCTGATGGATGAATTCTGGGATGGGGAAACAAGCGCCAGCCTTCGCGCAGTGGATGTATACATCACCCGAATCCGAGATAAAATGTCGGTCAGCGACGATTTCAAGATCATGACGGTGCATGGACTTGGGTATAAGGCGGTGCCGAACGCATGAACAGACTTCGGTCTCTTTTGAAGAAACGCCGCGCGCAGGCAGATCCGCGCGTGCGCAGACGGCTTTTTTCGTGGCGTATGTTCGTCATCATTCTGCTGGTGGTCAGCGTGCTGAGCGCGGGCAACGCCTTTGCGCTGGAAAAGCTGCTGAAAATGCAGGTGTTCAGCGTTGTGGCCAGCATGGGCGTGGGTTCCTACTGGGTGGCGATGGCGTTTCTGGCGGCGTTGATTCTGCACCTGTATACCTGTCGGCGGTTCGACCGGCCGATGCGCGCGCTCAGCCGCGCCATGCGCCAGGTGACGGAGGGGGATTTTTCCGTCCGCGTCAAGCCGTTTCACAGCGAAAACAAGTTCGATTACATGGATATCATGTTTGAGGATTTTAACCGCATGGCGCAGGAACTTGGCAGCACCGAGACGATGAAGAACGACTTTATCGCCAACGTGTCCCACGAGATCCGAACGCCGCTGACCGTTGTCAACAGCTACGCCTCGGCGCTGGCGCGCGGCGGACTGAGCGAAGCGGAACAGCGGGAGTATGCCGCGACGATTGCCGCCGCCAGCGAAAGCCTGAGCACGATGGTTTCCAACATTCTGCGGCTCAACAAGCTTGAAAACCAGGAAATCACGCCCAACGCCGCGCCGTATGATTTGACTCGCCAGCTCTGCGATTGCGCCCTTGCGCACGAAGCCCGCTGGGAGGCAAAGCACATTGATTTTGACGCGCAGCTTGAGGAGCGTGTGATGGTGCTCGCGGATGAGACGATGATGGAAATTGTGTTCAACAACCTGATTTCCAACGCGATCAAGTTCACCGAGCCGGGCGGGCGCATCGTTTTGCGGCAGATGAAGGATGGCGACGACGTGGTTGTCACGGTCGCCGACACGGGATGCGGCATGGACGAAGCGACGCTCGCGCACATCTTTGACAAGTTTTATCAGGGCGATACCTCCCACAGCCGGGAGGGCAACGGCCTCGGCCTTGCGCTGGTGCGCCGCGTGCTGGAAATCTCCGGCGGCGCCATCAGCGTGACCAGCGCGCCGGGCGAGGGTTCGGAATTTACGGTTCGCCTGCCGCGCATGGCCGAGACGGCCTGAACGCGTGCATGAATCTGCATAAGCATTCAAAAAAAGGTCGAATTCACATTTCAGCAACATTTCGCCAATGTTTTTGCAACGCGGGCGCGCTATACTAGGCCATACTTGCGGCGTTTGTGTCGCTTGATATGGAAATAAGAGGTGTGCCCAAGTGAGCAGAATCATTCTGATGGCCGAATCCGGCAGCGATATCACGCCCGAACAGGCGAAACAAAACGGCATTGTGATTGTGCCGATGCATGTCTCCTTCGGCGGCGAAACGCGCGACGACGGCGCGTTCCCCACGACGGAGATGTTTGATTTTTATAAGAAACACCGTGAGCTGCCGCGCACCAGCGGCTGTACGCCGCATGATTTTGAGGCTGTGTTTGAGCGGCTTGATCGCGAATACCCGGATGCGTCGATTCTCTATCTGGCGTATTCTGCCAGCACGACCTGCTCCATGCAGAGCGCGCTGATTGCGGGCGAAGGCCGCGAGCGATTCGTTGCCATCGATACCAAGAGCGTTGCGGCGGGGCAGGCGGCGGTCGTGCTGACCACGGCGCGCTATCTGTGCGAACATCCGGAAGCGACGCTCGAAGAGGCGGCGGCGTTTGTGAACGGCCTCATCGGCAAAATCCGCATGGGCTTCATCCCCGGCGATTTGGATTATCTGCGCGCGGGCGGCCGCGTGAGCAATGCGGCGTATCTCGGCGCGAAAATTCTCGGCCTGCATCCGCTCATTGAAATTCAGGATGGCAAGCTGCTTTCCACGAAAAAATACCGCGGAACGATGGGACGCGTCGTCCGCCAGATGGCGAAGGAGTTTCCTGCCGCGCAGGAGCTTGATCCCTCTGCGCTTTGGCTGATTTACGGCGTGGGGCTGAGCGACGAAGTCAAGCATGAGGTGGAAGCGATTCTGCACGATCAGGGCTATCAAAACCTCAGCTGGGTGGAGACGGGCTGCGTCATCGCGGCGCACAGCGGCCCCGGCTCGTTCGGTATTGTGGGCTTTGCAAAATAATTTCATCAAAAAATGCGGGCGTTTGATGCGCTCGCATTTTTTTGATGAAAAAATTTATTGGCCTGTCGCAGGGCGTTGGCGGTTGCGTTCGTAATATTGGCCAATCTGTATCGATCTGGAAAACCGACGTTTAGCTGGCCAAAAATCCCTTGCCGACAATCTCTGTCGAAGCGGTGATGACCATGAACGCGTGAGGGTCGTTCATATGGATGAACCGCCGAAGCGCCAAAGCCTGTGCGCGGGTGAGCACGGTGATAATCATCGTCTTGCGCTCGTGATGGAACGCGCCGTAGACATCCTCAAGCGTTGCGCCGCGATGTAGATTGACAGTGATGAAATCGATAATCGGCTCCGGGTTGGTCGTGATGATCTGGAAGCATTTTTTCATGCGAAAGCTGTCCGTCACGTAATCGACGAGCACGGATTTCATCAGCAGGCCGAGGATGCAGAACAGGCCGGACTGAATGCCGAAGCAGAACAGCGCCGCAACCGTAATCAACGCGTCGGCGACCATCAGCGCCATGCCGATGTTCATGCTGGTGTATTTGCGGACGATCATGGCGATGATATCCGTGCCGCCGCTGGAAGCATCCAGATGGAACAGAATGGCCGAGCCGACGGCAGGCAGCAGCACTGCGAAGCAAAGCTCCAGCAGCGGCTGATTGGTCAGCGGATGGCTGAGCGGCCAGAAACGTTCCATCACGTTGACGGCCAGAGACAGCACGACGGAACAATATACCGTGCTGAACGCGAAACCGCGCCCCAAAAAGATGAAGCCGACCACGAGCAGCGCCATGTTGATGATGAAGACAAATACGCTCGGCGTGAGCACGGGCGAGGGCAGCATGCGGCCCAGAATCAGCGAAAGGCCGCTGACGCCGCCGGTGGAAAAATTGTTCGGAAATTTAAAAAAGTAAACGCCGACGGCGGTGAGCAGCACGCCAAAGGTCAGCAGAATATAGCGTTCGAGTTGGCTCATCGGTTTGGCCGCAGTGGTTTTCATGGACGGTACGTTCCTTTCTCTTGACCGCGAGAAAAGCGGGATTCGATGCATTCCTTATTATAGCGCCGCGCGTGAAGAATGTCGAGAGAAAAATAAAAAGCGTGGAGAATGAATGTTGTAATAAAAGGATGAATGATGTGTTTACATACAGAAAAAACGAGAAATCATTGGTAAGAAATGCAAAAAAAGTCGGGAGAAAAAGCGAAAAAAGCCTTTTCAAAAGAAAAAACATGTTGTAGAATGAAATGAATATTTTGGAAAAAGGAAGGGGATTTATCGTGAAAAATGGTTCCAAAAGACGATGAGCCTGCTGATGTGCGCGGCCATGTCTGCAACTACGAGCGGAAGCCGTCTGGCGACCCAATCGAACAATCACCCCCTTTTTCCTGGGTTCCCTACGACAATGAACAGCACACGCGCAGTGTAACCGCCTATCAGACTTGGGTCTGCTCATATTGTGATGCGATGGGGCAGACGTATCTGGACCCTGAAACGCGATATGAACGGCATTATCACGTCCACGTGATGACGGTGAAGATGACCGTGGACGGCGTGGAGCAGACGTATTACTTCGGTCTGCGGCTGGATGAGTTCGGCCTGTGGCAGATGATCGAGCTGAACGCAACCGAGGTCGGCGAGGATACGCTGGTTCAAAAGTAAAAAAGCCCAATCAAAAAGACAAGCGCTTGAAAACGAACAGGCGCTTGTCTTTCTTTATATTTTGGGGCGTGAAGCCGTCGGCGAACGCGATTAGTTCTTGAGGAACGTCCGAAGCAGCTTCACGCTCTGCTCGGCCGCTATGCCCACAAACGTCGGATAATCCATGTGGGACGAGCCGTCCGCACTGTCGGAAATCGCGCGCAGCACGCAGAACGGCACGCGGTTCACATAGCAGACCTGGCCGATGGCCGCGCCTTCCATCTCACAGGCGATCGCGCCGAAGGTTTTGACGATCGCGTCCTTCCGCTCGGAAGAAGAGATGAACTGGTCGCCGGAGGCGATCACGCCCGTTTCGGTGCGGATGCCCAGCACGGTTGCGCAGGCGCTCAGCTGGCCGCAGAGGTCGGGATCAGCCGGAAGCTGCACCTTGTTGATGCCGGAAATCAGACCTACCGGATCGCCGATGGCGCTGGTGTCCATGTCGTGTTGTACGACGGCGGAGGAAACCGCAATCGAGCCGATGGTCAGCTTATCCGAAAGCGTGCCCGCCACGCCCGTGTTGACGATGCACTCCGGCTGGTAGCGCAGGATCATCGTCTGGGCGCACATCGCCGCGAACACTTTGCCGATGCCGCAGACCGCCGTCACGACCTGCTTGCCCTCCAGCGTGCCGCTCACAAAGGTGATGCCGCTGATGGTCTCGGTCGTCGTATCCGTCATAAAGGAACGCAGAGATTCCATCTCCACGTTCATCGCCGCAATAATACCGATCATGTTGTTTTACTCCTTGTATTGGAAAGTCACCGGACGCGCGTCCAGCTCGGAAAGATAGCGCTTCGCCTCGGTCTTGGCCGCCGCCAGGCTCAGGTTGCGATAGTTGCCGCACTCGCGGCTGCTTGCGCCGAAGACCGGGCCTTCGTGAGCCAGAATCTTCATCAGCGTCAGCCGAACCTGCCGCAGAACCTCGGCGTTGTCCGCGTTGCGCACCAGCAGATAGAAACCCGTCTGGCAGCCCATCGGCCCGAAGTATACGACGGAATCCTTTAAGTCTCCATTGCGGATGTAGGTCGCGAACATGTGCTCCAGCGAGTGCATGGTGCTGTTGTCCATCAGGTCGCCCGTGTTGGGGCGGCGGGTGCGCATGTCATAGGTCGTCACGTCGCCATCCACGCGGCTGACGTACAGGCCGGGCAGCAGAACATCGTGGTTGATGGAAAAGCTGGTGATGCGTGTTACTTCCTGTTCCATAATCATTTCCTCCCGAAAAAACGAAACTTCAAAAGCCGTAAACGTCGCCATTATACTGCATCGACCGCCAAATTGCAAGGCTTGCATCCAGGAGGTCAGCGCGCGGAAAGCATCAGCTGAGCCGCAGACCATGAATCAGACGCCGTACATAGAGCCGCAGCCGCTGTCTGAAAGTCATCTGTGCGAGCAGTTCGGCGTAGACCTTGCGCGCGCGTTCCGGCTGGATGGGCTTGAGCGTCCGGCCGCTGTATTGCGCCACGCAGAGCGCTTTGCCCAGTCCGGTCAGTTTCACCGCGTCGTGCAGCTCGCACTGGGCGCGCCAGAGGAACGACGCGGGCGCTTCGCCGGGCAGGGACGAAAGCCCCATGCACAACAGCGCATCTTCCGCTGCACGATACCACACGAGCAGCGCGTCGTTGGCGTTTTTCTGCCGCTTTGCGACTTGCGCGGGGGCGCAGAAGAACAGCCGGAGCGTGGCGGCCAGCGCAATCAGCAGCAGGATCAGCATCGGCCAAAGCCATGCGGGCGGCGGATTGCGCGGCGGCTCATTGTCGCCGGGAGGCGGGCTGGGCGAAACTTCCGGCGTGGGGGACGGGGCGGGCGTATCAGCTGCATCCTCTGCATCCGGAGACGGGGTGGGAGACGGAGACGGGGACGGCGTGGAGCCGTTCGGCTCCTCCGTCGGATTGGGCGTCGGGGTCGGTGAAGGGGAGGGAGAAGGCGTAGGCGGATTGCTTTGCGGATCATCCGAAGACGAATCCCCGTCTTCCGAGTTGCCGATGCCCGGCGTTGGATCGAACGGCAGCCAGCCGAAGCCGGTGAAATAGATCTCCACCCACGCGTGCGCGTTTTGCTGGGTGACGCGCGCGACGCCGTCTGCATCCGGAGTGGCGGCATAACCTTCGACATAGCGGGAGGGCAGGCCGACCATGCGCGCCATGACCGCCATCGCCGTGGCGAAAGACGTGCAGTAGCCCTGCCGCTCATCCAGCAAAAACCACGAGACAAAATCGCGGTTATCCGGCGGCATGTTTTGCAGAAGCGTATAGGGATAGGCGCTTCGCAGATAGGCACACAGGGCGCTTGCGCGGTCAAAATCGGTCTGCGCGTCCTGGGTGATCTCCCCGGCCAGCGTATATACGGCGGTATCGACGCTTCCGGGCAGGGCGAGATAGTTTTCGCGGATGGTTTCGGCGTAGGCGTCCGGCGTCTGCGCGGCGGCCAGAACGATTTCGCGAAGGCCCGCCGTGTCGCCGCTCAGGCGTTGGCCGGAAAACGTATAGACGTCGCCGAATGCCAGGCTGCGCGTGCCGAAAACCTCGCTGGCCGGGGAAAAATACGGCACAATTTCGTCGCCTGAAAGCGCGGAAAAGCGTTGTGTGAGATAGAGCGTGCTGGTTGCGTCGGCGCGCATGAGCACGGTGATGGGTTCGCTGTCCGGCAGTTCGGCGCGCAGGCTGTCCGTCGGGCGGTTCTGGTCAAAGAGATTACGGCGCAGCGCGTAAAAACGCGGATTGACGTACAGATATCGCCTGTTCTGCGTTGAATCCGACCAGAAGTGGCCGTTATATTCGTTTTTGATCGAGCCGCGCAGAAGCGTCCGCCCCGACGTGCGCACCTGCATCACCGGGGTATCCTCCGGATTGGCCGGGCCGCCCAGCTGAGAAACGCCGAGCGGCTGATAGCCTGTCGTGCTCAGCGAAAACGTGGTGCGTTCCTGCGTGAAAAACAGGTAATCGTCGATCATCCGCTGGACGCGCAGAGCCAGCGTCTCCAGCTCCGGCACGGTCTGCGAAGACAGCGGCATGAGCAGCGCGGTGACAGCCAGCACGACGGCGCACAGCGGCACAATGCGCCGCGCCTGAACGCCGGGCGCGCGGCTGCTGAGCAGCAGCGCGAGAATCAGCGGCAGCAGCGACGCGGCGCTGACCGACGCGCCGAGAAACGAAACGACGAACAGCAGCGCGATTTCCAGCAGCGCCAACGGGAAAAAAGCCTGGTCGCTTCGGGAAAGCGACGCGCCGATGCCCGTAAATACGAGCGCAAGCAGGAGCGTAATTTCCTGCGAATAAGCCGCAAGCGCGAGCGGCTGGCCGTGAACCAGCAGCGCCAGCGCTGCGCCGACGGCGGCAAACTGGCCGCGCATGGCAAAGGCCACGCCGCTTATGCCTGCCAGCAGCAGCGGATAGGCCAGCGCGCGCAGGCGGGGCAGACAGTCCAGCAGCGCGAAAAGCAGCGTAACCGCGCCGCAGCAGACGACGCATTCTTCAAGCGGCGCGGTCAGCCCCAGCGAAAGCGAGAGCGGCCAGACGCAGCCCACGCCGATGAGAAACGTCGTCAGCGCGTGGAGAATGAGCGTGCGCGGCACGGAAAAGAACGGTTTTTTCATGAAAAAATTTGCCTTTCTGGCGTGGATTTATCCGGCCTTGACGTGCAGGGTTTCCACCCCGCTGACGCGCAGCAGGTTGAGCAGCTTGGCCTGCTCCTCCGTCGTTTCGCCTGCCGTCACCAGCGTATAGCGCATGCGCGCGCCCATGCGGGAAAGCGCGAGCGCCGCGTCCGCAATGGCGGGCGTGAGCCGCGTGGAAAAGACGGCGACCGATCCGGTTCGGCGCATGCGCGGCGAGGCAAGGAGCAGCACGCGGGCAAAGTCGTCCTGACGGTTGTAACCCGCGGCAGCCAGCGCGCGGCGCATGGCGTCAAACGATTCCATGCCCTGCCCGGCAAGCTCGCCCTGCCCCGATAATTCCAGCGGCAGGCGCGTCATGCGCCCGGCTTGCAGCAGAGACTCGATCGTCCCGGCGCAGCCCTCCGTCAACGCGTCGATGAGCGCGGATCTGGCCGCGCCGCTCGGCTGAGCGATATCCAGCAGAATCAGCGCATCCGGGCGCTGAGGGGTTTCATAAGTATGCACCATCAGGCTTTGACGGCGCGCGGAGAGCTTCCAGTGAACGCGTTTCAACTCGTCGCCATCCTGCCAGGCGCGGATGTCTTCCGGAATGCTGTGGTCGGACAGCGCGCGCTGAGCCGACGAGTTCTCGCCTTCGCCGGGGCTGACGGGGAGGGGAGCGGTCTGCACGGGATTGGGCAGAACCGCGACGTTTTGCGGCGCGCCCCGCATGGAACGGCGGAAGGCAAACAGGCCGAAACAATCCGAAATCGTCAACTGCGAAACGCCGACGGGAAAAACGCCGACATGCGGGCAGGCAAATTCGTTTTCGCTTTCCGTTGTCCCGAAAAGCCGGGTTGAAAGCCAGAAATCGCTCTGTCTGCCGCCGGGCAGTTCGATTTTCAACGCAATCGGCGCGATGACTGCGGGCAGGCCGAAACGCACGCGCAGATGAAAGCGGCACGCGCCGCCGCGCGCCGCCTGTCCGCCCTCGACGCTCTGCTCCACGCGGCAGGAAAAAGCCGCCAGACAGACGCAGAGCAGCGACAGCGCCCAGCAGAAAAGCGCCGCCGCGCCCAGCAAAAAAGCGCCCGAACTGCCGACAGACAGCGCCGTGAAGAGCATCAGCGAGCCGAAGAGCAGCAGATAAAAACCGCGCGCGGTCATTTGAGCCTCACCGGAATGCGCACGCCGGAAAGAATTTCCGCGAAGGCCTGCTCGTTCGTGTAGCCGCGCATGCGCGCTTCCGCAGACAGGGAGAGACGATGGCAGAGCACGCTCGGGGCGAGATGCTGCACGTCTTCCGGAATGATGTAGTCGCGGCCGCAGAGCAGCGCGTTGGCCTGCGCCGCATGGATCAGCGCGATGGCCGCGCGCGTGCTTGCGCCGAGACTGAGCAGCGGCGTGTTTCGCGTGGCGGCGCAGATGGAGGCGATGTATGCGCGCACCTCCTTGGAGCAGTAAACCGTCTTGACCGCCTGCTGCATGGCGATCACATCCTCCGACGAGCAGACCGGCACGACGGATTCCATCGGTTTCTGTTCGCCGCAGTAGCGGTCGAGAATGTCCATTTCATCCTGCAAAGAGGGATAGCCGAGAGAAACGCGCATGAAGAAGCGGTCCATCTGCGCTTCCGGCAGGGGATAGGTGCCGACAAAATCCACCGGGTTCTGCGTCGCCAGCACCATAAAGGGCCGCGCGAGGGGATAGGTCACGCCGTCCACCGTCACCTGCCGCTCTTCCATAACCTCCAGCAGCGCGGACTGCGTTTTCGGAGAGGTGCGGTTGATTTCGTCGGCCAGCACAATCTGGCTCATGATTGCGCCGGGATGATACTGCATTTCGCCGGACAGGCTGGGCATGGTGAAGCCTGTGATATCCGACGGGGTGATGTCCGGCGTGAACTGAATGCGCTTGAACGAGCAGGAGAGCGAACGCGCCAGCGCGCTGGCCAGCGTCGTTTTGCCCACGCCCGGCACGTCCTCAATGAGCACGTGGCCTTCGCACAGCAGCGCCGTGAGCATCAGTTCGACCACGTCGTCTTTGCCCACGACAGCGCGGGCTATGTTTTGCTTGAGGGATGAAACCATCATGCCGAAATTCGTCATTGCCAAACTCCTTTTCCTGTGCCCTCCTAATCTGCGCATGGGCGGGCAAAGTTAAACGTCGCATTCTATTATAGAGGAAGCGCGCCTTTTTGGCAAGCCGCGCGTCGCGGCCTTGCAACTGCGCCGCTTTTTTGTTAGAATAGGGAAAGAAAAAAGGCGACCCGCCGCAAAGCGAGTCGGCGGGATGGAGCGAGAAGACATGACGGAAGAAATTTTGACGCGCCTGCTGAGCGGCGAGGCGGTTTCCGGCCAGACGCTCAGCGAAGAGCTGGGCGTGACCCGCGCGGCGGTTTGGAAGCAGATCGGCCAGCTGCGCGAACTCGGATTTGACATTGAGGCCTGCGGCGGGCAGGGCTATCGGCTGGTTTCCGTGCCGGACAGCCTGATGGCGCCCGTAATTGCGCGCGGCCTGAACACGAAATGGGCGGGCAAACCCATCATATATCTGCGCAGCGTGGATTCCACCAACCGTTACGCGCGCGCGCTGGCCGCCGACGGCGCCGGGCAGGGCACGCTCGTCGTTGCGGACGAGCAGACGGCGGGGCGCGGCCGCCGCGGGCGGGGCTGGCTTTCCCCGGCGGGCGAGGGCATTTTCATGACGCTGATTCTGCGGCCGCAGGCGCATCCCTCGCATGTGGCGCAGCTCTCTTTGCAGACGGCGATGGCTGTGGCGCGCGCGATTTCGCGCGTCTGTGAGATAGACGCGCGCATCAAGTGGCCCAACGACATTGTCTGCAACGGCAAAAAGGTCTGCGGCATGCTGCTTGAAATGAACGCCGACGAGCAGAGTGTCCATGACGTGGTGGCGGGCATCGGCATCAACGTGCATCAAAAGGCGTTTGAAGGCGATATTGCCAAGACCGCGTCGTCGCTGGATCTGCTGACGGGCAGAAGCGTCCGCCGCGCGGATGTGGTGCGCGCGTTCCTGGAAGAATACGAGGTTGTGGACGAGCTGGCCAAGCAGGGCAGCGAAGCGCTGATGAACGTATATCGCCAGAATTCCGCGACGCTCGGCCAGCGCGTGCAGGTCATTTCCGCTACGGGCAGTTTCACCGGCACAGCGAAGGCCGTCACCGACAGCGGAAGCCTGATCGTGACCGACGACGACGGACAGGATCGCGAGGTGCTTGCGGCGGATGTGTCGGTTCGCGGGCTGATGGGCTATGCCTGAGACGTGGGGAATCGGCGTAGATCTGTGCGCCGTCAGCCGCATGGCGCGCGCAATCGAGAAGGCGCATTTTTTCACCCGCGTGTTTACCGAAAATGAGCGCGCCTATCTGCAGGGCCGGGGTAGGGCCGTCGGCCAGAGCGCGGCGGCGATGTTTGCGGCGAAGGAGGCCGTCGCCAAGGCGCTTGGCACGGGTTTTGCGCAGGGCGTGATGCCGTGGCAAATCGAGGTCACACATGAACAAAGCGGAAAGCCTGGCATTTTGCTGACGGGCGCGGCGCGAGAGAAATTCGAGCAGATTGGCGGACGATCGATTCTGCTGTCGCTGTCGCATGAAGGGGATACCGCGATTGCGTTTGCGCTGATACAATGAATCAGTAAGGTGGGAAGTCCAGAAACCTCAGGTTTCTGGTGGGCTTTGGGGCAACGCCCCGACGCATCCCTAAGGAGGAACTATGATCCGGACAATATCGCCGCAGGATATGCGGGAAATGGAACGCGCGTTTCTGGAAGGAACGGGCTATCCGTCCATTCTGCTGATGGAGCACGCGGCACAGGCGGTCGTCGATGCGCTTTCGGCCTATGCGCCCGGCGGCGGCCGCGTGCTGTTCGTCTGCGGAAACGGCAATAACGGCGGCGACGGGTGCGCGGCGGCCAGACTGTGGATGCAGCGCGGCGGCAAGGCAGATGTGTGGCTGCTCAAAAGCCCGTCGCAGATGAAGGGCGACGCCGGCGTGAACGCCTGCCTGCTCAACAGCTGCGGCGCGTCGCTCAACGTGCTCTATAATGAAGCGCCGGAAGTGCCGAAGGACTGCGCGGCCATCGTCGATGCGCTTTACGGCACGGGATTGAGCCGCGAGCTTTCCGGCGCGGCGCTGGCCGCGGTGCAGCGCATGAACGAAAGCGGTCTGCCCGTCATCGCGGCGGATATTCCCTCCGGCGTGGATGGCGCGACCGGGCAGGTGCTCGGCGACGCGGTGCATGCGCGGGAAACGGTGACGTTTCATCGCGCCAAGCACGGCCTGCTGCTCTATCCGGGCCGCGCGTATGCGGGCAAGCTGACCGTCGCGGATATCGGCATTCTGCCCGAATGGGATGGCGCGCAGGGCATCGACGTGTTGGAGGAAGCCGACGCGTGCGCGTTGCTGCCCGTCCGCCCCGGAGACGGGCATAAGGGCACGTTCGGCCATGTGCTCAGCGTGGCCGGAAGCGAGGGCATGGCCGGGGCGGCGACGCTCTGCGCCCGTTCGGCGCTGCGCGCAGGCGCGGGGCTGGTGACGGCGGCATGCCCGTTTGCGGTGCTCAATACGGTGCAGGCACAGGCGCCCTGCGCGACGGCGAAAGTGGTCGCCGACGGCGCGAGCCTGGACGCGGGCGCGGCGGATATGCTGAAAGAACTGGCTGAACACAAGGCAGCCCTGGCGGTTGGGCCGGGGCTTGGCAGGGAAGAAGGCGCGTGGCTGGCGATTGAAGCGCTGGTCAAAAGCGATATCCCCAAGGTTATCGACGCGGACGCGCTGTTCCTGCTGGCCAAACATGGCGGCGGCGTGGGGGCGAACACCGTGCTGACCCCGCACCCCGGCGAGATGGCGCGGCTGTGCGGCATGACGACACAGGCGGTTTTGGCCGCGCCCGTGGAGACGGCGCAGCAGCTGGCGGCGGATCTGGGCGCGTGCGTGCTGCTCAAAGGCGCAACGACGGTCATCGCGCAGGGCGAGGATGTGGCGATGAACGTCACGGGCTGCGACGGCATGGGCACGGGCGGCTGCGGCGATGTGCTCACGGGCGTGATTGCCGCGCTGCTGGCACAGGGCATGAGCGCGTGGGACGCGGCGCGCGTCGGCGCGTTTTACCACGGGTGCGCGGGGGAGGCGGCGCAGAAAAAGCTCGGCGCGCGGGGCGTGACGGCCTGGGACGTGTGCGAGGCGCTGCGCATCGAGTGACGCGCGTCCCCGGCGCGGCATAGGCTGAAAGCGGGGCTGGCTCCATGATTTTTCTTCCCATTGGGGTGGAGAGCATGGAGATCACGCGCGGCGATATCTTTATCGCGGATTTGAATCCGGTGCAGGGGAGCGAGCAGGGCGGCGTCCGTCCGGTACTCGTCATCCAGAACGACCGGGGCAACCGCTTTTCCCCGACGGTGATTTGCGCGGCGATGACCTCGCGCGTGGGCAAGAGCGATCTGCCGACGCACGCCTGGGTCAGCGCGCGGGACAGCGGCCTGAAAAGCGACTCGCTGGTGCTTTGCGAACAGATCCGGACGCTGGAAAAGCGCCGTCTGCGCGCCAGAGCCGGACGAATCGACGGCATGGCGATGGCGCGGGTGGACGCGTCGCTGCGGTGCGCGCTGGGCATCACATAACGGGAAAACGGGCAGACTGAAAGCAGGCGGCGGGACGGCGCTTCCGCCGCTTTTCAAACAGAGAAAACGGCGGACAAGCCGAAAGGAATGAGGAGGATGAAGATGGAGAAGATCGATTTCAGGGCGGAAGGCAAACAGCTGGCGTGGGATTATCTGCTGGTGACGCTGGGCGCGCTGCTGACCGCGTTTGCGTTCGCCGCGTTCTTTCTGCCGCACGACATTGCGCCAGGCGGCGTGACGGGTATTGCGACGGTGCTTTCCAGCGTCACGGGGCTGAACGTCGGCCTGCTCAGCTTTTTGATCAACCTGCCGCTCTTTGCGATCGGCTGGCGGCGCGTGGGTCTGCGGTTTGCGGTGCGCTCGTTCATCTCGATGATACTGCTCTCACTGTTCATCGACGTGATGCCGGAATTCGATCTGGCGGGCAACATGATGCTGGCGGCGATTTTTGGCGGCGTGACGATGGGCGCGGGGCTGGGCCTTGTGGTGCGCGCGGGTGCGACGACGGGCGGCACGGACATGGCCGCCATGATCGTTCACGAGCACTGGAACATGTTTACCGTGCCGATGGTGCTCTTTGCCATCGACGGCATCGTCGTCATCATTGCGGCGCTGAATTTCGGCGTGCAGGCGGGCCTGTTCGCGCTGGTGTCGCTGTATACATCGACCAAAACGATGGATTCGGTCATCAAGGGCTTCAACACGGCGATGCAGTTCCTCATCATCAGCGCTAGGCAGGAGGAAATCATCCGCCGGATTCACACCGAGTTGGAGCGCGGCTGCACCCGGCTGGAGGCGACGGGCACGTATGAAGGGCGCAAAAACGGCACGCTGCTGTGTGTGGTATCCCGCATGGAGGCTTCCAGACTGAAAAAGATCGTCTCCGAATGCGATCCGCACGCGTTTGTCACCGTCTGCGACGTGCACGAAGCGCTGGGCGAGGGATTCAGCTATCATCAGCATACGGCCTGATTTCATGCACAAAATCGCGCGCAATTTGTGAAACATGGTTTACAAAACAGGATGGATGATGGTATAATCATTCTTGACACAAAGCGTCCCTGCCATGGGAACGCCAACCCACAACTCAGGAGGAATGTATCATGAAAAAGATCCTTTCCGTACTGCTCGCACTGGCCGCGCTGCTCGCGCTGGCTACGTCTGCTGCGCTGGCCGCTGAGATTGCGCTCGTGACCGACGTTGGCACCATCGACGACGAATCCTTCAACCAGGCCTGCTGGGAGGGCGTGAAAGCCTATGCCGAGGCCAACGGCAAGACCTATCAGTACTATCAGCCGGGCGCCGACAGCACCGACGAGCGTCTGAACTCCATCGATCAGGCCGTTTCCGAGGGCGCGAAGGTTATCGTCTGCCCGGGCTACCTGTTCGGCGAGACCGTTGCCACCGCGCAGGAACTTTATCCGGATGTGGACATCATCGCGGTTGACGTTTCCGCCGGCGATCTGGGCGGCGTGGACGCGCAGCAGAACCTGTACTGCGCCGTGTTCGGCGAGGAGCAGGCGGGCTATCTGGCCGGCTATGCGGTCGTGAAGGATGGCTACACCAAGCTGGGCTTCCTGGGCGGCATGGCGGTTCCGGCCGTGCAGCGCTATGGCTACGGCTTCGTGCAGGGCGCGAATGCGGCGGCTGTTGAGCAGGGCACCCCGATTGAAATCAACTACACCTACGGCGGCCAGTTCTACGGCGACGCGAACATCACCGCCAAGATGGAAGGCTGGTATACCACCGGCACCGAGATCGTCTTCGCCTGCGGCGGCGGCATCTACACCTCCGCGGTGGAAGCGGCTGTCAAGAGCAAGGCGTATGTGGTCGGCGTTGACGTTGACCAGCACTACATCGGCGAAAAGGCCATCGCTGAGAACGGCTACAATCCGTTCGTGACCTCCGCCATGAAGGGCCTGAAGGAAGCGACGATTTCCGCGCTGACCAAGTTCTTTGACGGCACCTGGGCCGACATCGGCGGCAAGGTCGAAACCCTGAACCTTCAGGCGGGCGACTTCGTCGGTCTGCCGACGGCTGAGGCTTCCTGGGGCTTCAAGACCTTCACGCTTGACGAGTACAACAAGCTGATCGAAGACATCCGCTCCGGCGCGCTCGTCGTGTCTGCGGATATCGCGGATCATCCGGTCGTTGATGCCAGCGTGACCGTCAACTACATCGACTGATTTCCATCAAACGAGGCTCTCCGCTCCAAGGCGGAGGGCCTTTTTTCTGTGCATGCGAGACATGCCGTCTCCCGCAGACGCATACAGTGAAAGGCAGGAAGTCCGAGGGAGGGATAGAGCATGGAATTGACCTTATCGCGCGAGACGCTGTGCTTTGAGCGCCTTGCTTTGTCGCAGCGGGAGCAGGTCAGCGTGGAGGGAGAAGCGACGCTGCCGGGCAGCATGCGCGACGCGGTGACGGTTTTGAGCGTGCAGGCGCAGGCGTATCTGGAAAAGGCGGAAGCCGTTGCGGGCGGCGTGATGCTCAAAGGGCACGTGAGCTTTCAGGCGCTGTATACGCAGGGGGATTTAACGCGCATTCGGGCGATGGAAACGACCTGCGATTTTGAGCACAGCATCGAGGCACAGGAAGCGACGCCGGACATGCGTGTGAACGCCAGCGTCGCCGTGCAGGAGACGGAGGGCACGGCGGTGAGCGGCCGCATGACGCTGCGCGCGCTGCTGGATATTCAGGCGGAAGCGTTTGAAACCACCCGGCAGGAGCTGGTGACCGACGCGGCGGGCGGAGAGAATGCGCTGCGCACCCAGAAACAGACTATCGCGTTCTGCCGAACCGCGCCGCTGGGCGAGGATAAAACGCTCGTGCGGGAGGAATTTGATCTGCCCGCGCGGCTGGAGGTCGGCGATGTGCTCAGCGCGACGGGCGAGGCCAGCGTGTCCGAATTGACGGGCGGCGCGGGGCGCATCGGCATATGCGGCACGGTGGAGGTGCGCGTGCTGCACAAAGCACAGGAGGCGGGCGATCCGCTCGTGATGACGAGCCACGAGCTGCCGTTTGAACTGAGCATCGACGCGCAGCCGCCGGAAGGGGCGCGGCTGCACGCACAGGCCGAGGCCGTTGACGTGATGGCGGATTCCATCGCAGATGACAAGCATCGAACGCTGCGCGTGGAAGCGGAGGTGCGCGTGCGCCTGAGCTGCTGCGTGCAGGAAGAAAAGCAGCTGCTCGAAGACCTGTACAGCATCACGGGCGACGAACTGATTCCACAGACGGAGACGTTTGACATTCATCAATTTGAAGAAAGCGCCGACGCGCGCGAAAGCACGCGTTTGCAGGTTGCCCTGCCCAAGGACGCGCCGCCTATTGGCTCTGTGCTCGCGGCGTTCGCTCAGCCGACCATTACCGCAGTTGAGCCTGCCGGAAAACGGCTCAATGCGGAAGGCGTGATGGCCGTGACACTGATTTATCTGCCGATGGATTCGGATATCCCGATGGCCGTGCGCTCGCGAGAACCGTTTGAAATGACTTTCCCGATGGAAGCGGCGGACGACGCGCTGACACAGGCGCATGTCATTGAGGCGACGCCAGGCCCGGCAACGAGCGACCGCGCGGAGGTGCGCTGCGTCGTTTCGCTGCACATGGTCAAACACGGCGTGCGGCCGACGGCGGCGATTGTCGATGTGGAGCAGCGCCCGGCGGCGAGACAGGAGCGCGGCTTTGTGCTGGTTTGGCCCGCAAAAGGCGAAACGCGCTGGCAGATGGCCAAACGGCTGCGCGTCGCCGAAGAAGAACTGCATCCGGCGGGGAAAGGCGCCGTGTTGGCGTTTCGCCGATGAAAGCGATCCAAGGACGCGAAAGCGTCCTTTTTGCTTGGCAAGAAAACGGGGTGGGAAACACAGAAAAGACAAGTATCCGCATGGAGACGAGACAAACGGTTACATGACAGTGACAGACAAAAAATGAGAAGGTAAAAGAAATGTCACCAACAACAAACGAAAAAAAATGTTAAAAAATACCATTGAAGTATTGAAAAAGAAAAGAGTGACTGATATAATAAAGCGGTAGTGATTAACTTTTCGGTCAAGAATACGAAAACGGTTTCGGCCGTACAATCAGCCGCTCGACAAGAAGCCGGAAAGAAAAAGGAGAGTTCGCTATGAAGAAAAAATACACCGCCGCTGTCTTGATCGCCGCGATGTTTGCGGTTACTCAGAAGCTGCCGATGCGTTTCGAGCGCGCCCATGCGGAAGGCGAAGATGGCAGTGTGGGCGAGCCGGGAACGCCGGATCAGCAGAATGATCAGGGGGTGGAAGCGGTCGTCAGCAGCGAACCCGTCTATATAGAGGAGAGCCAGGCGGAAGCTGTTGCGAAAGTGGAGACGGTGGGAGAACCGGAAGCGACCGAAGAACCTGAGGTCGTGGGAGAACCGGAAGCGACCGAAGAACCTGAGGTTGTGGAGGAACCGGAAGCGACCGAAGAACCTGAGGTTGTGGAGGAACCGGAAGCGACCGAAACGCCCGTACCGACGGAAACGCCGATTCCCACGGAAACGCCGATTCCCACGGAAACGCCGATTCCCACGGAAACCCCGGCTCCGACAGAAACACCGATTCCTGTGGAAGAGCAGCAGCGCGAATTGCCCGCTATCCTGATGCAAATCGAGGATGAAGGGTTTGCCTATGTCAAAACGGCGGGCGACGGCGTAAAGCTGTATGCCGACGCGTGGATGGAACGCAGGATCGGCACGCTGGACGGCGGCCAGAGTGTGCTGCTGGCGCTTGACTATGAGGAAATCGAAGAAAATCGCTTTGCGGTCTATGTCGTCTTCGCGCATGACGGCGATGTAATGGAAGGCTATGTGCGCCTGAGCGGACTGGACCCCCAGACGATGGACGGCGAAGTCTTTATCCGGGAACACGAAAACAGCGCTGTGAAGTGCGACGATTATCCGCTGGTTAACGTCGCGTTTACGCCGAAACAGGCGGAAAAAGAGAAAGAAGAGACGACGGGCGCGGAAAAGAAAGCGGATGCTTCGACAAAAGGCGGCGCAGAGGAAACGGTTGTGCCTGAAGCGACCGTCACGCCGGAAATAACGGCTGTACCCGAAGCGACCGTCACACCGGAACCGACAGCCACGCCGGAATGCACGCCCGAACCTACCGAAGAGCCGCTTAACCTGCCGCCGATTCCCGATCAGATTGAGCGGAACGGTTACGCTTATGTGCGCACGGCCGAGCTGGAAGTCAAATTGTACACAGATGAGAACCTGGACGAGCAGTTTGCCTCCATTTATGAAAAGGGCGCTGTGCTGCTGGCCGACGGGTATGCCGAGCGGGCTTCTGCCAAGAATTACGCTCTGCACGTCTATGCTTTCGATGGGGAAGACGTGGTGGAGGGCTTCGTGAGCCTGAAACGCATGATTCAGTCGCCGTTGGATTCGGATTTGGAAAGCGGTGCGGCCGACGTGGATGGCCTGCCGGTGGCTGAGACCAGCATTCACTGGAAAAAGAACGCCGCGCCGACTCCGACACAGACCCCAACCCCGACGTTAACGCCGGAGCCGACGCAGACGCCGGAGCCGACGCAGACGCCGGAACTGACGCAGACGCCGGAGCCGACGCAGACGCCGGAACCGACACAGACGCCGGAACCGACACAGACGCCGGAGCCGACGCAGACGCCGGAACTGACGCAAACGCCGATTGCGACGCTGGAAGCGAAAACCGCGCAGAACGGCAAAAAAGCGGAGCAGCTGGCGGACGGACAGCCGGAAGCCACGGACGGCGAAGCGGATCGCGATGACGAAGCGGAGCTTCCGATCATCAAAAACCCGGAACAGCCTGTGGTCGTGAATCCGGGCAAACTGCCGACCGGGGAGCAGCCGGAGGCGACGGGCGGCGAAGCCGAACCGGAGCAAAAGCCGGAGGCGACGGACGGCGAAGCCGAACCGGAGCAGAAGCCGGAGGCCACGGACGGCGAAGCCGAACCGGAGCAGAAGCCGGATGAGCAGCCGACGCAGCTGCAAGTTAACGTGTTGATCGACGCGTCGAATGGGCTGGCGTATGAGGGCGGCGAAATCGGGTTTATCGCGGCGGTTTCCGGCGCGGAACCGGACGAGCTGCTGTTCCAGTGGCAGTATTCCGAAGACGGCGAAAACTGGGAGAATATTGCCGGCGCGACCGGACAAACCCACGAGGAAACCGTGACCCCGATGAACGCGAACGGCTATTGGCGCGTTCTGGTCAAAAAACAGGCGGAAACGCAGAAGGGAGAATAACCATGGGCGAGATGAAACGCTTTTTCAGCCTGATGATGGCGGTTATTCTTTTGATGTGCGCCGCAGTGCCCGCCGCCGCAGAGGAAGGAGCGGAGATCATATCTCCGTCTGCGCGGATCAATTTCAGAAGCAGCGCGCAGAACACGAAAAATGTCGGCAACAACGGCATGGGCGGATTGCTGACCGACGTGGTGATTATCGATGAGAACGGCAAAGACGTGACGAGCGGGCCGGTTGAGGTCGGGCAGAAATACAAGTTCAAGTTCGATTTTAAAGAGGACGGCGAAAACAAGCAGTTTGTCGAAGGCAAACTGACGTATCGTTTTCCGGAAGGGCTGACGTTTGAAAACGTCGCCAGACAACCGGTAAAGGACAGCGCCGGAAACATCGTCGGTTATTACGAAATCGCCAACAACGAATTGACGTTTACGCCGCGCTATACCAGCGACGGCAGGCAGTACTACGACGAAAGAACGAGCGAGCATCCGTACAGCTTTATCGACGTGACGGATGCGTCGCTGGGCTTCGACTTTAAGGGTGAGTTTAAAAACGCTTCCGAGGGCGAAAATTCAAGCTTTGAGTTCGGCGCGGGTAAAACGATCACCATCAAGGTGAATCCGGAAAACAAAGAAAGCAAGGCCGAGGTCGTCAAGACGAGCGAAAAGGCCGAGCAGGGCGGAAGAAAGGGCATCGCATACGCCATCGATGTGAACGTTTCCGGAACGGACGATCCGACGATCCTGAAGGTTTGGGATGCGCCGGGCGGAAACAACAAATCCGTTCTGGATTGGAGCGCGCTGCTGGGCGACGACTGGACGAATCAATTCAAGGTTGTCAGGGTATCCGCAGACGGCATGACGGAAACGGTGGTGGACGGCGCGGATTATACGCTGACCCGAAACACCAACAACGGCGAATACACGGGCTTTGAGTTGGAATTTGACAAAAACGTCGTCAAGACGGGCGATCATTATCGGATTCGCTACTTCGTCCCGATCGACGAAGCGGAGCTCGCCAAGCACGCCGACCGCATATACGTCGGCTCGAACAACGTCTGGGCGGATGTGGACGGCAAACAGGATCACGCATGGAGCGGCGACCAGACGTTTGACGGCACGAAGGAGATCGCCAAGCAGGCCACGGGCACGAACCGCGAGAACCAGACGATCAACTGGAAGCTGACCGTCGGCAACGGAACGACGGATATCGCGGGGAAGATCGTGACGGACGAATGGACGATCCCGGCGGACGTTCAGCAGATTATGCTGAGCGACGAGGCGGAGTTTACGATCAAACTGTATGACAGCTTTGACAACGAAACCAAAACCATCAAGGTGAAAAAAGGCTCGGCAGACTTCGCAAAGTATTTCACCGAAACGAGCGCGAACGGGTTCAAGTTCAAAGTGCCTTCCGACAAGGGCACGGTGAAGCGCTGCACGGTGGAGTATCAGACGAAGATCGAGCGGGAAGTGGGCAATGGAAACACCATCACCGTGACCAACACGGCGCGGGACGATCATGGAAATGCCGACAGCGGAAGCGGGAGCTTGCCGCCGCCGCCCGACGTTGAAACGCCGATCCAGAATATTCAGAAGGAAGGCAAAATCGTCGGCGATCACATCCATTATCGGTCTACGCTGACGATTCCCGCGGATCGAATCGGAAAGCATGTCTTCCTGACGGATAAAATCCAGATTACTCAGTATCAAAACGACGAAAACAGCACGCTGGGCGACGTCGATTTTGTGCCGAGCGCGGAAGACGTGACCATTTGGGCCAAAGGAAAGAATGACACGGACTACATCGATATCACGACGAAAGGTTACACGTTCAGGATCGTCGAGCAGACGTGGACGAAGGGTCTGTTTGAGCTGGGCTTCAACTGGCCGGAGGGACAGAACGCGATTTGGCAGTGGCAGCCCGCGGAAGACGTCGATTTGATCATCGAGTATGATGTGCCGCTGAGCGCGGAGGTTTATCGAAACGGCCAGAAGCTCGGCACGATCGCGGACGTGGACAGCGGCTACATCACCAACCACATCCGGGAAGGCTGGAACGGAACGCCCGCTTTCAGCTCGATTCCCAGAACCAAATCGGTGCGCAAGTGGGTCGGCGACGTCAACCACACGGACGGCACGATTGAATACTTCATCGAGGTGAACGGCGACTTTGGCAACGGCCTGGTCGGCGTGACGGAACCGCTGAAGGATCGGTTTGACGCCGGTCTGGAATACGTGAATAACTCCTTTACCATCAGCATGAAGGTGCGGGAGGGAAACTATATTGCCGCGCACAACGAGCTGATTGTGACGGGCATCAATCCGACGCTCAACGGGAACGAATGGACGTTTGACTGGAACGTGGACGGCGCGACGGTGAAGCGGAAGCAGAACGGAACCGACGCGAAGTTCTCCGATATTTTGAATATTGGAGAGGGCAGCCAGTGGTACAACGCGCCGTATAGATGGCCGCGCCAGAGCGACGAAAGCGATACGTATCCCAGCCTGACGTTCTCGTACAAGCTCAAGGTTCGTGATTACGGCGAGAAAGAGCCGAACACCCAGCTGACGTACAACAACACGGCAATCCTGGGACATGCAACGGCTGGCGCAACATCCACCATCACCACGCCCGGCATGCTGAGCAAGGACATGCAGGATGTGGACGGCATGGCGAAAGCTGTGATCACGGCCAACCTGCTGGGCAGAAAGTTCAACAACGGCAGCGACGTCACGCTCGAAGACACGATGACGAACCTCATGCCGGTATTGAGCTCGATCAAGGTCGAGACGCGGGAAAACGGTCAGTGGACGGATCTGGACACGAAAGCATGGTCGTATACGTACACGATCGACAACGAACGCAATCAGGAAAAGCTGATCTTTACCCTGCCGGATGAAAAACCGATCCGGATTTCGTATGACGCCTATCCGAAGAACAAGAATGCGGACGATCAATACGAAGTATCCAATAAGGCGGTGCTCAAGGGCGAACAGGAATACACCGAGGAAAAGAAAATCAGTGTGTCTTCCAACTCCGGTCAGGCGAGCGGCTCCAACCACTTCCTGACGATCCGCAAAGTCAACGGAGAGACAAAGCAAGCCCTGAAAGGCGCGAAATTCAAAATCGAGCGTTTCAGTGTTGCCCAGAAAACGTGGATGAGTATTACGCCGGATCAGGCAACGCAGGAATTGTTCGTCAGCGACGAAAACGGCAATGTCCACGTGACGTATATCAACGACGAGGGAGACGGCACGATCCGCGCGCTCATGACGGATACGCTGTATCGGATCATCGAGGATACGCCCCCAGCCGGATTTGAGGGAATGGATAAGCCGATCTACTTCGATTTTGAAAACAAAAAGAGCAGGGAAGAGGTGCTGCAAGAAGCGGTGAACGTCGGCATGACGGATGCCGTGACGGCGGACAAGATTCTGAGCATGCACCACGAAAAGACGGTCGAGGTGCCCAACGAGCCGAAGAAGATCAACTTCGCCTTGACCAAACGGGACGCGGACGGCGCGGCGCTCCCCGGCGCGGAATTCAAGCTGACCCGGCTGGACGAAGCAGGAAACCGAACGGATACGATCCTGACGGCGGCGAGCGGAGAGGCCGGCGAGGTGCGCTATAACGACTTGCAGGCGGGCAGGTATCTGCTTGAAGAAACCAAAGCGCCGGAGGGTTATATGCTTTCCGGAAAGACATGGACGGTGTCTGTCGGCACGGACGATGCAATCACCGTGACGGATGAAAACGGCACGGTTGCCGCCCCGTATGCGTTTACCAACCGACGCGTTCCGGATCTGCCGAATGTCGGCGGAAGCGGCACAATGCATTATGCGCTGCTTGGTCTTGCGCTGATGGCGGCATCGGTCGCGGCGGCTTATGCGCTGGCGAAAAAGAAAAGGGGACAACGGATTTAATCCGTTAAAATGAATCGCAATTCAAAGAAAGGAAGATATGAAAATGAAAAACATGAAGACATGGCTGAGCGCGCTGCTGGCGGTTATGATGCTGCTGGCGATGACGGGGATCGCGATGGCGGACACCGTTCCGACCGGATCGATTACCGTGGAGAACCTGGAACCGGGCGAGACGGTGACGATCTATCAGGTCATCGAGATTGAATCCGACGGCACGGCCGCCCTCAAAGACCCGAAGTGGGTGAGCGGGATTCAGGACTGGATCGCAACCGAATATCCCGAATATGCCGACGCGGCGAATCTGCCCGCAGACGGAAGCACGGGGGTGTCCAAATCGACGTTTTACAACGCGCTGTCCGGACAGCTTGCAAGCAGCCTCACCGCAGTGAAGAACGAGCAGGTCAGCGCGGCGACGTACATGGTGGAAAACCTGCCGATCGGCAGCTACATGGTGCTGGTCATGGGCGGCGAAAAGGCGCATGAAGCGTATCTGACGAGCATCCGGGCTACGAGGTATGACTTCGACAACGCGGAGTGGGTCGTGGAAGACGGCGTGGTGAACGCCGCGGCCAAGTGCAAGACGCCGGACGTTAAAAAGGAAGAAGACAAGACCACCGCGGCCATCGGCGATAAGGTGACGTTTACCGTTGATTCCGACGTGCCGACCTACCCGGCGAGCGCTTACGACGTGGCCTATGAGCTGGAAGATACCATGGCCGAGGGTCTGACCTTCAACGGCGATCTGAAAGCATACGGCATTAACGCGACCGGCAAAACGGAACTGACGCCGGGCATGGAGTTCAAGGCAGACTACACGCAGTCGACGACCGACGGCAAAACGAAGATTTTCAAGCTGAAATTTGATTATTCGCTGATTAAGGATTATACGCAGATTGAACTGGTCTATTCCGCAACGGTCAACGAAAAGATCAAGATCGGCAGCGACCAGAACACCAACGAAGTGAAATTCACGTATGACCAGAAGGAAAAGTCGTCCTACACCGTGCTCTATTCCTTCGGCTTTGACCTGACGAAGCGCGCCGATTCTGAGACGGGCGAGCTGCTTGCGGGCGCGGAATTTGAGCTGAGACAGAATGGCAATGCGCTCACGTTTAAAAAGCTGAGCGACGGACATTATGCGGTTGACCCGGCGGGCAAAACGAAGCTGGTGACGGGCGCGGAAGGCGAGATGAAGGGCAAAATCATCATCGATGGCCTGAACGTCGGCACTTACAAACTGAAAGAAACCAAAGCGCCGGACAACTTCAACCTGATGCAGGGCGAGAAAGACGTTACCATCACGCAGAACGGCGAAGCGCAGGAGAAGCATCTGCTTGCCAACACGAACAACAAGGAGATCAGCAAGTCCGCCTATTGGTATCAGACGGTTGTGGATAAGCGGATTTCCGGCCTGCCGGCGACCGGCGGCATGGGCACAACGATCTTCATGGTGGCGGGCATTGCCGTGATGGCGTGCGCGGTCGTCGCGTTGATGGTCGTGCTCAAGCGCCAGAAGCGCAGCGAGGGCTGATCGTTCATCAAACAAAACGCGCCGCGCGAAAACGGGTTTCGGGCGGCGTAAGGAGCAAACATGAAAAAAGCTTTACCTGTGCTGGCGGTTGTGCTGATCTTTGTGCTGGGGCTGGGCATCATGCTCTATCCCGCCGTCGCCAATTATCTGAACGCGCAATCGCAGACGGTTGCTATCGATCAATATGAAGAAGCGGCCAGAGCGAACACAGCTTATTACGAGGGGCTGCTGGAGCAGGCGCAGGCGTTTAACGAAGGCGTTTTGAAGCGGGGCACGCTGGCCGTGATGACCGAGGCGGAAAAGGCGGAATACAATTCGCTGCTCAACCTCAACGGCGATGGCGTGATGGGTTATATCGAGATCCCGAAGCTGGATCTGCGGCTTTCCATCGCACACGGCACGGATGAGGATGTGCTGCAAAAGATGGTCGGCCATGTAGAAGGCACGTCCCTGCCCGTCGGCGGCGAGAGCACCCACGCGGTGCTCTCTGCGCACCGCGGTCTGCCGACGGCCAAGCTGTTCAGCGATCTGGATTTGATGCAGGTCGGCGACCGATTCACGATTTACACACTGAATCAGGCGCTCACCTATCAGGTGGATCAAATCACGGTGATTCTGCCGGAAGAGATCGAGGCGCTGGCCATCGAGCCGGGGAAGGACTATGTGACGCTGATGACCTGTACGCCGTATGCGGTCAACACGCATCGGCTGCTGGTGCGCGGCGTCCGCGTCCCAGACGACGCGCCGACACCGGAACCGGAGAGTGAGCCGGAAAAGGAGCCGCTCGATGCGCGCAGACTGCTGCAAAACGTGGTGCTGCCTGCGACGGCAGGCATCCTGTTTGTGATCATGACGGTGCTGCTTCTGAAAGTCGTCCGGGGCGGCAGGCGGAAAAAATAAGGGATGGTGGGAAGAATGACGAAACGGATTCTCGCAATCGGCGCGGCCCTGCTGCTTTGTCTGCTCTGCGTATGCGCATGGGCAGAAGGGGAGAACTGCCGGCTTACCCTGACGCTTGCCTTCGGAGAGCAGCCGGTGGAGGGCGCGGAGTTTTCGCTCTACCGCGTCGGCGAAATGCAAATGAGCGGCGGCGCGGCGGGCTTTGTGCCGCTGGCGGCGTATGCGAAGGTGTGCGCGTCTTTTGACGGAATGACGGCTTCGCAGAATCGGCAATACGCCGAACAGCTGGCGGCCATGGTGGATTTGAATGCGCCGAACGCGCGCGCCCGAACGGGAAAAGACGGCGGCGCGAGCTATGAAAACCTGACAGCAGGCATGTATCTGGCCGTGCAGACGGGCGCGAGCGGACAGGCACAGGCGTTTGAAACCTGCAAGCCGTTCCTCGTTTCCCTGCCGACGGCAGATCCGGAGACAGGTGAATGGTCAAATGAGCTGGCGATCCGCGCGAAAGCTGAACCTACGCCTAGCCCGACGCCTACGGCAACCCCTACGGCCACGCCGACCGCAACGCCTACGGCCACGCCGACCGCAACGCCGACGGCCACGCCGACCGCAACGCCTACGGCCACGCCGACCACAACGCCTACGGCCACGCCGACTGCAACGCCGACGGCCACGCCGACCGGAACGCCGGGCACTGAGCAGACGCCAACGCCGACACCGGTCCGGACGGCCACGCCTGTGCCGACGGCTACGCCGACGCCCAGTCCGACTCCGACGGCCGCGCCGACCGAGACGCCCGAACCGACGGACGCGCTCACGCCGACGCCAACGCCCAGGCCAACCCCGGTGCCTACGCCCATCCCGGAAGTGGAAGTGAACGTGGAGGTGCACAAGGTTTGGGCGGACGAGGCCAATGCGTCGGGCTTCCGCCCATCGGTGATTACGCTGTCGCTGTATCGCAAATACGCGGATGAAGAGGCGTTTCCGGATGCGCCGCTTGTCTCCGTCGCGATTTCCGGCGAGGGCGACGAGTGGAATTTCACTTTCCGCAACATGCCGCATTTTGATGTGGACGGGCGGGAATATGTCTATGATGTGCGCGAAGAGCCTGTGACGGGCTATGCCGCTTCGTATCAGGACGGCGTGATTGTCAACACGCGCGAAACGCCCGTGCCGGGCGCGTCGCCGTCGCCTACGCCGCTCGTCACGCCCATTCCGAATGTCACGCCGAGGCCGGATAACCCGATTGCGCTGATGTACAGCGATGGCGAGTGGGTTTATCTGGATGAATACGGCATACCGCTGGGCACCCTGCCGGTGCCTAAGACGGGGGACGAAAGCGACCTGCTGCTCTATGCGGGCGTCGGTCTGCTGCTGCTCTTCTGTGCGGGCGCGATGGGCTTTGCGCTCTATCGCCGCCGCAGGCATGCTTGATGCGTAAAAAAACAGGGGCAATCTGCGGATTGCCCTTTTCTGGTTGAGAGGAAAGCGCCATGAAGCAAAAACGACCGTTTACAACCGGGGAAAAGCTGATGACAGCGGTGATAGCGCTGTGTCTGGCGGCGGCCTGCGTGATGGGCGTGCTCTTTTTCCGCGTGACGAGGGAGAACAGCGAGGCGGAGAAGGAGCAGGTTCTGCTTGAACAGGCCGCGTTGGCGACTGCCGCGCCGACTGCGCGGCTTGAGCCTACGAAGCAAGAGCCGCAGACGACCGTTCCCCATCGCTCCCCGGCGGCACGGACGGCGGAACCGACAGAAACAGCCGCGCCCCAGGAAACGGCAAAAGAGAGTGCCGAAGAGACTGAGCAGGAGAGCGGCGGGGAAACCGAACCGCTTGAAGAAGAAAACGTCGAGAAAGAAGACCCGACGCTGCTTGCGATCCTCTACGTGGAACAACAGGCTAAACTCAGCGCGACAGCCGCGCCAACGCCGACAGCCGTGCCAACGCCGACAGCCGCGCCTGCCCTGACGAGTACGCCCGGTACGACGGGTATACCCGGCGCGACCGATGCGCCCATCTTGCCGGATTTGCCAAATCCGGCGGATCAACCAGGCGTGATGAGCGTGCCAAGCTCGACAAAAGCGCCGACCGCGACAGCTACGCCGGAACCGACAGGAATTCTGCGGGCGACGCTGCGTCCGCCGGAAACGCCGACCCCCGAACCGACGTTTACGCCCACGCCAAAGCCAACGCCCGCGCCGACGGTCACGCCGACAGCGGAGCCGCCCAAAGTGGGTACGGCGGTACAGCAGACGATGCGGTACAGCGTGGATTTTGACAGTCTGCGCGCCATCAACGGGGACGTTGTCGGCTGGCTGCTGCAAGAAGGAACGGAAATCAACTTCCCGATTGTGCAGGGCGAAGATAATGAATACTATCTGAATCACCTGTATACGGGTGCGGTTAACCGAACCGGGGCGGTCTTCGCCGACGCGAATAACTCGCCGTATTTCTCCGACATGTGTACGTATCTCTACGGCCACAACCGCAAAAACGGCAGCATGTTCGCTTCGATTCCCAATTACATGGATCATGATTATTATGAAGAGCATCCGACGCTGACCCTCATCACGCCGTATGAGGATTATATCGCGGAGGTTTTCGCCTGTGTGCGCGAGTCCACCGAACAGGATCAGACCTGGCGCGTCAGGCAGTTCGGCAGGCGCGCGGAATACGACGAATTTGTGCAGAGCATTTTGGAACGATCTACGCTCGATACGGGCGTTGTGCCCAAGTGGGGCGATCAGCTGCTGGCGCTGTGTACCTGCACCAACGAGGTGCACGAAGATCGCTACATCGTCTTCGCGCGCCTGCGCCCGATTGTCTACGCCAGCGACGAAAGCGTTTCCGTCATGAAGATGGAGATGGATGCCATTCAGGGCACGAGCCACACGGTCCATGTGCCGGGGCGCGGCGAGATGCAGTATTACGCGCAGAACGACCCGGTTTGGGCGCGCATGCGCTATGAGGCGCGCGGTTCCAATCAGGCGCGTATCTTTGGGCAGGGCGGCTGCGGTCCGACGAGCATGGCGATGGCGATCGCCAACCTTGTGCCGGAGGAAAGTCTGGGCGGGCTTGCGGCCTATGCCAAGATGAAAAACGGATTCACATTCTGCACCTGTTCGGTGAATCAGTATTACTGCAACCACACGCACGCGCAGTATAGATTGGAAACACCGGCGGAATTTAAGCGCTACCTGCCGGTTGCGATGGCCAGCTTTGCCACGGGCAACAACATCTGGGGCGAAAACTCCCGCGCCGACGGCGGCGGAACAAGCACCGCGTTTATGAAACGCGCGACTGAGGCCTACGGTCTGTATTTCACGCTGACCAAAGACCGCGACGCGGCGCTTTCCGCGCTGGAGGACGGCGCAATGGTCGTCGCCTCAACCGGCGGCGCGTCCAGCCCGTTTACAGGCGGCGGCCATTACCTGACCCTCGCCAGCGTATATGAGGGCAAATTGTATATCCTTGATCCGTATCTGAAAACGGATTACAGCAAGACCGATAAGCGTCATCTGCTGACCCAGATCGAGCCGGGGCTGCTGGAAGCCGACCTTGAGGATATCGACGAGCTGCTGCTGTATACGTTTTATATCATCGATACGAAGGAACATTAAGCGGCCTGAGGCCGCCTGCACTTCCGACAGAGTAATCCCAAATTCAAATTTTCTACACGAGGCCGGGGAAAAGAAAAAGCAGAGATTTCCGCATGCCATATGCAGGAACACTCTGCTTTTCTTTGAAAAGATGGATAGGAAATGTTTTTTTACACGTATCGCGCAGCGATACGCAAAATGGGAAATCCAAGAACCTCAGGTTCCTGAAGGGGTTTGGGGCAGAACCCCAACCGTTTTTCCTAACGCGCCGCGAAGGAGCAGAAGCCCCACCGCGTCCGCGATGAACCAGCCGATCGGAATCGCCAGCCAGATGGCCGTCACGCCGAAATGCGGCGCAAATGCGTAGGCCAGCACGACGCGCAGCCCCAGCGAAATCACCGTCAGCACGACGGACATGCCCGCCTGTTCCAGCCCGCGGTAGATGGCGTAAAGCAGGAAGAGCAGGCCGATGCCGACATAGAACACGCCCTCGACGCGCAGATAGTGCACGCCGATATCCAGAATTTCGGTTTCGCCAGGATCGATGAACAGCGTCAGCAAAGGCCGTGCAAAGACGAAGATCAGCGCGGAAACGACGGCGCAGAAGGAAAGCGAAAGCAGCGCGGCTTCGCGAATGCCCTGTTTCACGCGGTCAGGCTTGCCCGCGCCCGTGTTCTGCGCGACGAAGGTCGCAAAACCGTTGGCAAAATCCTGCGCGGGAGAATAGGCGAACGAGTCGATCTTCACGCCTGCCGCGAACGCCGCCATCGTCGCGATGCCGAAACTGTTGACCAGACTCTGCACAAGCAGAATGCCGAAATTCATGATCGATTGCTGCACGCTCGTCAGCACGCTGACGCTCGCAATGCGGCCCAGCAACGGACGATCCAGCCGAAAGGTTGCCCGGCTCGGCCGAAGGGCAGGGAGGCGGAGCGCAAAGTAGAGCACAATGCCCGCGGCGGAAAGCCCCTGCGCGATGACCGTTGCCAGCGCTGCGCCGGAAACGCCCCAGTGGAAGACGATCACGAACAGCAGATCGAGCGCGATGTTCACCACCGTGGAGAGCAGCAGGAACAGCAGCGGCGCAAAGGAATTGCCGACGCTGCGCAGAACCGCCGCGAAGAAATTATAGAGGAACGTGAAGAAAATGCCCGCGAAGATCACCAGCAGGTAGCTGGTGATATCCGGCACGGCTTCCTGCGGCACGCGGAGCAGCGAGATGAACGCGTTCAGCAGCGCATAGCTGAGCGCCATCAGCAGCAGAGACAGCGCCGCGATGAGACAGAAGGCATTGGTCATGGCGGTTTTCAGCTTCTCCGTATTGCCCTCGCCGTAGAGCTGGCTGAACACGACGCCGCTGCCCATGCACAGGCCGAGAATAAGGCTGGTGAGCAGGATCATCAGCGAAAACGCGCTTCCAACGGCTGCCAGAGCGACATTGCCCAGAAAACGGCCGACAATCAGCGTATCCGCGACATTATAGAGCTGTTGAAGCAGGTTGCCCGCAATCAGCGGCAGGCTGAAACGGATCAGCCCGGCGCGGATGGAGCCTTGAGTTAAATCTTGCTGCAAAGGAAAGACCTCCCAATGTCTTTTGCTGAAGCTCTATTATACAGCAAAAAGAGAAAAAGAGAAGAGAACATTTGACGAAAACGGCGGCATGCTGTACAATAAGGCGCGAAAACGGAAAGGAATGAAGCACATGAATATCAAAGCGGCGATTTGGGATTTGGATGGCACGCTGCTCAACACGCTGGACGATCTGGCGGCGAGCACAAACGCGGCGCTGGCGGAAAACGGTCTGCCGACGCACACGGTGGACGAGGTGCGCATGTTTGTCGGCAACGGCATCGGCAAATTGATCGAGCGCGCCGTGCCGGATGGACGGGATAACCCGAAGTTTCAAGCGGTTTACGACGCGTTTGTCGCGCATTACGGCGCGCACAGCCACGACCACACAAAGCCCTATGACGGAATTTTGCCGATGTTGGACGCGCTGGCGGTAAAGGGCGTGAAGCTGGCGATTGTTTCCAACAAAATTGATTTTGCGGTGAAGGCGTTGAGCCGCGACTATTTCGGCAATCGGATGCAGGCGGCGATTGGCGACGATCCGAGCCGCAGACGCAAGCCCGCGCCGGACAGCGTGCTGGAAGCCATGCGTCAGATGGGCGTGACGAGGGAAGAAACCGTGTACATCGGTGATTCGGATGTGGATGTGGAAACGGCGCGCAACGCGGGCGTGGCCTGCTGCGCGGTGAGCTGGGGGTTTCGCTCGGTGGAGAGCCTGAAAGAGGCAGGGGCGGAGCGGATCGCGGCAAACCCGCAGGCGCTGCTGGCCATGCTGGAGGCGCTGTGAAGCCGCCGTATGACGCCGCGCTGGTGCTCGGCGTTGAGCTGGGGGCAAACGATGCGCCGACGGACGAGCTGGCGCGCCGGGTGACGGCGGCGGCGGAAGCCTATCATCGGGGCGCCTGCGCAAAGCTGGTGCTCTGCGGCGGAAAGCTGCCCGGCCACCGTCTGGCAGAAGCGGACGTGATGGCGCGGATGATGACGGCGCTCGGCGTGTCGGAAGAAGCCCTGATTCTGGAAGATCAATCTCAGGATACGATGGAAAACTGCCGCAATGCCGCAAATCTGATCGGCAGGAAAAACCGCGTGCTGGTGGTGACGAGCGACTATCACCTGAGCCGCGCGGTGATGACGGCCCGGCGCGTTGGGTTTGACGCGGACGGGCTGGCGGCGAAACTGCCGGACGGAGATGTAAAGCGGCGGCTGATGGAAGCCTGTTATATCTTTGATTTGCTGATGGGCTGGCAGGACGAGGGAAAAGGACGGCCTGCATGGACATATCGGTTATTTGCGCGGGTGTTTGGCGAAAATTAACATTGACAGCTGCGGGAGACGTGGTATAATAAAGCCAACTGAATAGCAAGACCTTTGAGAGATCTTCAGGGCAGGGTGCAAGTCCCTACCGGCGGTACAGCCCGCGAGCCTTTGGGCCGATTCGGTGAGATTCCGGAGCCGACAGTATAGTCTGGATGGAAGAAGCGACATCTCTTTTGACGTTGGAAGAATCAGCCCCTGATCGCTCTGCTTTCAGGGGCTTGTTTGTCAGAATACGAAAAAAAGAGGTTTCAGGTATGTCTCAGAGAAAATCAGGCGGCAGCGCGGTGTTCGTCATGACCCGCTGCGGTATCCTCGCGGCGATGGCCGTCATTCTGTATTACATCGAGATTCCGGTCGTCGCGTTCTACAAGCTGGATTTGTCCACCCTGCCGGCGATTCTGGCGGGCTTTGCGATGGGTCCCCTTCCGGGCGTGGCGGTGGTCGTCATCAAGAATCTGGTGCACATGCTCGGCACGAGCACGGCCTGTGTCGGCGAGCTGGCGGATATCATCATGTCCAGCTGCTTCGTCGTTCCGGCCAGCCTGATTTATCGCCGCCACAAGGACAGAAAGAGCGCGGTGCTTTCGATGCTGATCGGCACGGTGCTGATGACGATTGCGGGTGTGCTGGTCAATTACTTCATTCTCATTCCGGCGTATCAGACGCTGATGAATCTGCCGCTTGAGGTCATCGTCGGCATGGGCACAAAGGTTTGGAGCTATATCGACAACACGGTGAAGCTGGTGATCTTCATCACCGCGCCGTTTAACATGCTCAAGGGCACCGTGCTCAGCGTGGTGACCTATCTGCTGTATAAGCGCGTGTCGCCGCTGCTGCATCAGAAGAGCGGACGCTGAGAGAGCGAGAATAGGAGAAATTCAAGAACATCAGGTTCTTGGCGGGGGAAGGAGACAGCGCTCCGTTGTTCCCCACTGTGGTAGTAGGTGAGTCATTTGCTGGAAATCCTTTGTCAAACCGAAAAAGACATGCAGCGCCTTGGCCAAAGCCTGGGCGCTTGCATGCGTGTGGGCGACGTGGTGCTGCTGACGGGCGAAATGGGCGCGGGCAAAAGCGTGCTGACCCGCGCGGCGGCGCGCGCGATGGGCGTGGATGGGCCTGTGCCCAGCCCGACGTTCACCATCCTCAATATCCACGAGGGGCGAACGATGAAACTGTATCATTTTGACCTGTACCGCTTGTCTGATGCGGATGAATTGTACGGTATGGGCTTGGACGAATACATCCCGGCGGATGACGGCGCGAGCTTCATCGAATGGCCGCAGATGGCGCAGGAAGCCATGCCGGAGGATGCGCTCCATGTGGATATCGCCTATGCCGAGGACGGCGCGGCGCGTGTGGCGCGTTTGACGGCGGGCGGCGCATTTGACGAGGCGAGAATCGAAGAAATCAGGCGAAGGTTGGAGGCGGACGATGAACATTTTGATGATTGATACATCCGGCCCGGCGTGCGGCGTGGCGATCATGGCGGACGGACGGCTGGTTTATGAGGCGGAGCTGACGCATAAGCAGACGCACAGCCAGCGCGTCATGCCGATGGTGGATGCGGCGCTGCAAATGAGCGATATGACGCTTGAGGATATGGATGTGCTCGGCGCGGTGGTCGGCCCCGGCTCGTTCACCGGCGTGCGGATTGGCGTATCCACGGTGAAAGCGCTTGCGCATGCGGCGGGCAAGCCTTGCGTCGCGGTGGATGCGCTGGAAGCGTTGGCCGCAAACGTGACCGCATTTGACGGCGTGGTTTGCCCGATTCTCGACGCGCGCGCGCAGCAGGTCTACGGCGCGATGTTTAAAGATGGGAAGCGCGTACTGGAAGACGTGGTGGAGAAGCTGGCGCTGTTCCTTGACCGCGTGGAAGCGACGGGCGAGGCGGCGTTGTTCCTTGGCGATGGCGCGCCGGGGTTTGAAGCCGCGATTCGCGAAAGGCTGGGCGACAAGGCGCATTTTGTGAAACCGCAGCACAATGGGCTGCGCGCGGGCAGCGCATGCGCAGTGGCGAAAGAAAGGCTGGAAAAAGGCGAAGCGGCGCTGGATTACATCACGCTGCTCCCGCTGTATCTGCGCGCACCGCAGGCTGAACGCGAGCGCGCCTCGCGGGAAGGAGCGCAGCATGGCTGAGCCGTTTATCCGACCCATTCGCGAGGAGGACGTGAAGCAGATTCACGAAATCGAAAAGGCATGCTTCGCAATGCCGTGGTCGGAGGAATCCATCCTGCATGACGTGAAGGAAAACGTCGTGGCGCGCTGGCTGGTGCTGGACGACGGAAACGGCGGGGTGTTGGCCTATGCGGGCATGTGGTTTGTGCTCGACGAGGCGCACGTGTGCAACGTGGCCGTTCGGCCGGACAGCCGGGGGCTGGGTTACGGCAAACGGATTTTTACCGCGCTGATCGATCTGGCGATGGAAAACAGCATGGCGATGATCACGCTGGAAGTGCGCCGCTCGAACACGATTGCGCAGAACCTGTATCATGCCTGCGGCATGCTGGACGTAGGGTATCGCAAGCGGTATTACGAGGATAATAAAGAGGACGCGCTGATTATGTACCGCGACTTTGTTTATCCCGAAGCGGGCGAAAACGAAGCCTGACGCGACTTAAACCGTAAAAACAGCATACAATTCGGGGGCGGCAGCGCGGTCAATCGACGTTGCCCCCTTTTCTTTTGGCGAAAAATGGAGTACAATATTAAAATCCGAAATAATGGGGACGACTAGGACAAGGAATAGGGGCGAAGGAATGCAGCTGGAAATTCGCGGGGCGACGGTCGATGTGACGACGAGCGGGAACACGGGGCGCGGCGTGCTGCTGCTGCACGGGTTCATGTGTTCGGCGCAGATGATGAGCAGCGTGCAGGAAGCGCTTTGCGGCAGGATGCGCGTGGCGGCAATCGATTTTCCCGGCCACGGCAAAAACGGCAAGAGCGCGCCGCCGCCGAAACCCTGGGGCGTGCCGGACTATATGGAGATGACCGCCGAGGTGATTCGGCGGCTGAATCTCGCGCCTTGCGACATCGTGGCCCATTCCTTCGGCGCGCGGGTGGCGATCCTGCTGGCGGCGACATACCCTGAGCTTGTGGGGCGGATGATTCTGACCGGGGCAGCGGGCATTAAAAAGCCGCAGACCGGCGGGGCGACGATGAAGCAGCGGGTCTATAAAGGGCTGCGCGGCGCGGTGAACCTGATGGATAAAACGCGCCTGTTCGGCGATCTGCCGGAGAAGGGGCGGGAAGCGCTGGTGCAGAAATTCGGTTCGGCGGATTACAAGGCGCTGACGCCAGAGATGCGCAAGACGTTTGTGAAGATCATTTCGCTGGATTTGACCGACGAACTGCCCCGCATCAAAGCGCCGACGCTCTTATACTGGGGCGCGGAGGACACCGAAACCCCGCTCTGGATGGGCAAGATGATGGAAGAAAAAATCCCGGATGCGGGGTTGGTTGTGCAGGAAGGCGCGGGGCATTTCGCCTATCTGGAGCACAATCAGGCATTCCTGCGCATTGCGAAAAATTTCCTGCTGGAGGGTAGAGCGTGAGTTTTCTTTTGACGTTGATACAGGCGGCCGGGCTGGGCTGCGCAAGCGCGGCGGCCGGACGCCGCGTGATGCACTATTTGCAGCTGGAAAGCTATCAGCTGCCGGGCTATATCAAGAGCGTGAAGCGCAACGCCATGCGCGCGCTGATTCCGCCGATTGCGATGGCGGCTGTCGGCGTGGCGGCGCTGAAGGTAAGCGGGCTTTTCGGGCTTGCGCTGCTGCTGGAAGCGCTGACGGCGGCGCTGCTGGCCTGGCAGGCGGCGAAGGAAAAGGCAAAGAAGCCTTTCGTCGCAACCGAACGCGTGAAGCGCCTGACGGCGGTGCATGCCGTGGTCAATACGGTGCTGGCGCTGATTCTGCTGCTGATTTCTCCGACGCTGGGCTATCTGATGCCCGCGTTCGAGCCTGCGCTGCTGATGCTGGCGGCGGTCGTCGCCGCGCCGATGGAAAAGCACATTGCAGGCCAGTTTGTCAAGGACGCGCAGGCGAGACTGGCCGCTCAGCCGAATCTGATTAAAATCGGCATCACGGGCAGCTATGGCAAGACGAGCACGAAGTTTTTGCTGCGCGATATTCTGTCGGTCAAATACAACGTGCTGGCCACGCCGTCGAGCTTCAATACGACGATGGGCGTGACCCGCGTCATCCGCGAACAGCTCACGCCTGCCCATCAGGTGTTTATCGCCGAGATGGGCGCGCGCCATGTGGGCGATATCCGCGAACTGGTTGAGCTGGTGCACCCGCAGATGGGGTTGATTACGTCCGTCGGCCCGCAGCATCTGGACACATTCGGCACGATCGAGCGCGTGCGGGATACGAAATACGAGCTGATCGACGGCCTGCCGAAAGACGGTACGGCGATTTTTGCGCGCGACGGCGCAATCTGCGAAGAGCTGTTTGATCGCTGCCCGCTTGAAAAAAAGTATAAGCCGGGCATGCTGGTGGACGCCAAGGACATGGCCTGCGGCCCGTGGGGCACGCGGTTCACGCTGGTGGATATCCAGACGGGCGAAGAGGCGAACTGCCAGACGCGGCTGCTCGGCGAGCATTCCATCTCCAACCTGCTGCTGTGCTGCACGGCGGCACGGGCGCTGGGCATGACCCTTCCGGAAATCGCGCTGGGCGTATCGCACTGCCAGCCCGTCGAGCATCGGCTGGAACTGCTGGACGGCGGCGCGGGCGTGAGCATCATCGACGACGCGTTCAACGCGAACCCGGTCGGCGCACAGTGCGCGCTGCGGGTTATCAAGGCTTTCCCCGGACGGCGGATCATCATCACGCCGGGCATGGTGGAACTGGGCGGCAAAGAGGACGAATTTAACCGCACATTCGGTAAGCAGATGGCCGACAGCGTGGATATCGCCATTCTGGTCGGCAGAAAGCATACGCAGCCCATTGTCGAAGGGCTGAAAGAAGCGGGTTTTCCGCAGGAGAATACCTATGTGGTCGGCAGCCTTGAAGAAAGCACGACCCTGCTGCACAGCATGATGCGCGCGGGCGACGTGGTGCTCTATGAAAACGATCTGCCGGATAATTACAGCGAGTGAGGAGCGTGTTGAGCATGAGTAAAATGAACATTGCGGTTTTCTTTGGTTCCCGCAGCTGCGAGCATGACGTGTCGATCGTTTCGGCGCTGCAATGTATGGAAGCGACGAAGGCGGCGGGCTTTGAGGTGACGCCGGTTTATATCTCCCGCGACGGCCTGTGGTACACGGGTGCGCCGCTTGAGAACATCGAGACTTTCCGCGAGTTTAACCCGATGACCAAGGGCATTACCCGCGTGACGCTGGATGTGACGGCGAACGCGGGCGATCTGTGGGCATGGCCGCCGCAGCGCGCGGGGCTGTTTGCCAAAGTGCCCGCCCCGCTTTGCCACATCGACTGCGTGATTCCCGTGTTCCACGGCTGGCATGGCGAAGACGGCACGATTCAGGGCTTGCTGGAAATGGCGAATATTCCGTATGCGTCCTCCGGCGTGCTCGGTTCGGCCATCGGCATGGATAAGATCGCGATGAAGCAGATTTTGCGCGGCGCGGGCTTCCCCGTGCTGGACTTTGTATGGTTCACCCGTGAACAGCTCAAAAACGACCGCAAGGCCGTTATCGAGCGTGTCGAGAAGGAAATCAAGTATCCGGCGTTCATCAAACCGGCGGCGCTCGGCTCTTCCATCGGCGTTTCCCGCGCGAAGAACCGCGACGAGCTGGAGCGCGCGCTTGACGTGGCGGCTTCCTATGACCGCCGCATTCTCGTGGAGGTCGGCGTGAATCGCCCGGTGGAGATCAACTGCGCGGCGCTGGGCTATGGCGAGGATGTGCGCGCCTCTGTCTGCGAGATGCCCGTGCCGAGCAGCAACGACACGTTCCTGGATTTCTGGCAGAAGTATCTGCGCAACGCGAGCACCAAGGGCGAGGAAAGCCGAGGCATGAAGTCCCTGAGCCGCGTTGTGCCCGCGCCCATCGGTGAGGAACTGACCAAGCGCATTCAGACGATGACCTGCGACATTTTCAAACTGCTGGATTGCCGCGGCACGGTGCGCGTGGACTTCATCCTCGATCAGAACGATATGCTCTTTGTCAACGAGCCGAACACGATTCCGGGTTCGCTGGCATTCTACCTGTGGAAGGCCTGCGGTCTGGACTTCCCCAAGCTCATCGAAAAGATGGTGGAAGACGCCCTGCGCGCGCACGCGGATAAAAACAGCAGCGTGTTTGCCTATGATTCCAGCATCCTTAAAAAGGTTGCGGCGGGCACAAAGGGAAGCAAACGTTAAAAAATGAGGCAGAAACGTTGAAACGGTTCTGCCTCAAAAGGGTTTATTCGATTTTTCATCTTCGCGAAGCGAAGATGAAGGAGGTTTGGAGCGATTGCTATGCGCTCGCTGTGCGAGATTCAGCATAGCAATCGCCGGAAATCACAAGGAGTTCTTGCACGACTATGTGAGTTTCCAGGATCGGCAGCCCAACGTTTCTCATCAGTATCCCAAATCCTCGTTGATGAGCACGACCTGCGTGCGCTTGCCGCTGGGAGCGTGGTCAAACGCCACCGTGACGCGGCACATGGATTCCTCGCACCGGGCGGGATTGCAATGCCCCGTTTCGGCACATGGGGAATGGAGATGCTGGCGGCGCGCGTTCTGCGGGCAGGCGATTTCCTTGATGCGTTTGACCGCCTGCGCATAGCCGCCGGAGACGATTTTGTTGCGGCCGATGAGCACATATACCGTGCCGGGGCCGTAGCACATCGCGCCGACGCGGTTGCCGGTGCCGTCGATCTGCACCATCAGGCCGTCCTCGGTGACGGCGTTGGCGGAACAGACGTACAGCGGCGCGTTCATGGCTTCGCGCAGCAGCGCCGGGCGTTCGGGCTTCGGCGTTTCCCAATGCCAGAGCACCTTGTGGCCGTTTGCACGAAGCAGCGTTTCAAGACCCATCTGTTTGGCGGTCATGCAGCCGCCGAAGCCGACGGTTTCCCCGGCAGGCATATCCGAGAGCAGATAATCCGCCGCCTCTTTTGCGTTTTCAAAAATCGCGGCGTCAAATCCGCGCCGGCGCAGCGCGGCGGCAGTTTTTTCCAGTTTTTCCATGGTACAAATCCCTCCCTGTTGCTTGGATGATCTCATTATACCAGCTCGGCGGGAAAGAGAAAAGGGCATAGACGAAAAAGAAGCGGAACGGAGGGATGGCCTTGCTGGACGAATGGATGGAACAAAAGGTGGACGAAGCCTGCGAGGCTGTCCCGGCTTACGTCAACCCGCGGAAAATTCGGCTGGCAAGCTCGCACGCCGGGTGGAGGCTGTATCTCTACGGAAGCAGCATAAAGCGCGCGGTCTGCGGCTTTTTTGTACACATCAAGACGGCGGACGATATGGATCTTTTTCTGCGGGAGACGGCGGAACGCAGCGACACGACGCTCAACCATATCAAACGCTTTTTCAGGGAGAAAGCGCGGCTGCTGGCGGTGCTCGACGACGCGGGCATGCGGCTGCGGTTTGTGACGGCGCTTTTTCTGTTCGGCCTTGCGTCGCTGGGGACATTGGCCGTCGGCGGGCGGGAGATGGCGCTGTGCGCGCTGGCGGCCTGCCTGCTGCTGCTGTCTGCGGCGATGGAATTGGGCTATGAGCCGATTTGCGCGGGCGTTCGGCAGCGATATCTGTTTTCCGTGGCGTTTCGCATGCTGGCGTTGACCGCGCCGCTGGCGGATTATTTCGCGCAGTATAGAGCGGACGGCGTGACGAGCAACGTGGTGCTGCAATGCGCGATGATCGCGATGTTGAGCGTTCATCTGGCGATGTTTTTTGCGCTGATTTGCTTTAATCGCCGACAGAACCTGCTGCTGCGCGTGCTCAGCGGCGTGACAGGCGTGTTTCCGGCGCTGACGGCCTCGGCTGCCGTTACGCTGGCTGTGGCGAACCTCGCCCAGCCAATCGGCCTTGCGATCGCGGCGATGCTGCGGGCGGCAGGCACGGTTGCGGCGTTTCTGGGCGACCGGCTCATCGCGTCGGGCGCGCTGGGCGGCATTCGATTGAAATATGAAAGTGTTTGGGAGGGGCTGTTGCTGTGCGGCGGCCTGAGCCTGATGTTGATCGGCGCGTGGCTGACGGCTTCGCCGATTTGAACCGGAACGGAGGATAAACGACTTTGGAACGCATGGACAAAATTCGCAATTTCTGCATCATTGCCCATATCGACCACGGCAAATCCACGCTGGCGGACAGGTTGCTGGAAAAGACGGGCGTGTTTGAAAAGCGCGAGATGGTGGAGCAGGTGCTTGACTCGATGGAGCTGGAGCGCGAACGCGGCATTACCATCAAGAGCAAGGCCGTGCATATGCACTACAAGGCGCAGGACGGCGAAACCTATACGCTCAACCTGATCGATACCCCCGGCCATGTGGATTTTACCTACGAGGTATCCCGCGCGTTGGCGGCATGCGAGGGTGCGCTGCTGGTGGTGGACGCGACGCAGGGCGTGGAGGCGCAGACGCTGGCCAACGTGTATATGGCGCTCGATCACGATCTTGAGATCGTGCCGGTCATCAACAAGATTGACCTGCCCAGCGCGCGGCCGGACGAGGTGCGCACGGAAATCGAGGACGTGATCGGTCTGGACGCGTCCGAAGCGCCGCTTATCAGCGCGAAAGTCGGTCTTGGCATTGACGAAGTGCTGGAAAGCGTGGTCAAGCTGATGCCAGCGCCGACGGGCGACGAGAACGCCCCGCTGCAAGCGCTGATCTTTGACTCCTTCTATGACAACTACCGCGGCGCCATCTGCTTTGTGCGCATTGTCTCCGGCACGGTGCGCGCGGGCATGACCATCCGCATGATGAACACGGGCGCGAAGTTCGACGTAGTGGAAGTCGGCGTGCGCAGCCCCGGCTACGAACCGGTGGACGCGCTGCGGGCGGGCGACGTCGGCTATATCGCCGCGTCGATCAAGGACCTGCACGATACGCGCGTGGGCGACACAATCACCGACGACGCGAACCCCGCCGAAGAGATGCTGCCCGGCTACCGGCAGGTGAACCCGATGGTTTTCTGCGGCATTTATCCGGCGGACGGCGCGGATTACGAGAGCCTCAAGGATGCGCTGGAAAAGCTTCATCTTAACGACGCGTCGCTGACCTATGATCCGGAGACGAGTCAGGCGCTGGGCTTCGGTTTCCGCTGCGGCTTCCTGGGGCTGCTGCACATGGAGATCATTCAGGAGCGGCTGGAACGCGAGTTTGACCTCGATTTGATTACGACCGCGCCGAGCGTCATTTTTAAAGTCTATAAGACGGACGGCACGGAAGTGGACGTGGATAACCCGTCGAACCTGCCGCCCATCGGCGTGATCGAGCATATGGAAGAGCCGTTTGTCAAGGCGAGCATCCACACGCCGCAGGAATATGTCGGCGCGCTGATGGAGGTCTGCCAGAACAAACGCGGCGTGTTCAAAGACATGGTATACGAAGGACAGCGCGTCTGCCTGCATTATGAGATGCCGCTGGCTGAAATCATCTTTGATTTCTTTGATCAGATTAAAAGCCGCAGCCGCGGCTATGCCAGCTACGATTACGAGCTGTGCGGTTATCAGGAAAGCGACCTGGTGAAGTTGGATATTCTGCTCAACGGCGACCCGTGCGACGCGCTTTCCATGATCGTCCATCGCGACAGGGCGTATGCGCGCGGACGCTCTATCGCTGAAAAGCTCAAGGACGTCATTCCGCGCCAGATGTTTGAAATCCCGATTCAGGCGGCGATCGGCGGCAAGGTCATCGCGCGCGAGACAGTCAAAGCCATGCGCAAGGACGTATTGGCGAAGTGCTACGGCGGCGACATCAGCCGCAAGCGCAAACTGCTGGAAAAGCAGAAGGAAGGCAAGAAACGTATGCGTCAGCTGGGCAATGTGCAGGTGCCGAGCGAAGCGTTCATGGCCGTGCTGAAAATGGACGAGTAACGGAGAATGGGGGGGCATTGAGGGCGCCGCCATCAAACTCCCGCCAAGAACCTGGGGGTCATTTAGCGCTTCACGATAAATGGATGAAAAGACGCGGGCTATAAATGTGAAGCGAAGATGGGGGAAAAAAACTTGCTCTCCAAGCGGATTTAAGCGGCAGACAAAAGGAGGCGGACAGATGCAGAGTTACATCGAGCGCAGCAGGCAAATCCGAAATCTGTCCATGCCTCCGGAAAACAAAGAGCACTTTTACGGGCAGTTCCGCGTTAACTTTTTGCAGATACGGGAGTTATTTGCCGAAAACCGCGCGTATCTGAACGATGAAGTCTTTACCCCGCTGAAGGACATTGACGCCATCAGCGAGGAAAAGGCGCAGGAATTGCTGGAACTTTCCGACAATCTGGCCTATACCGAAACGCTGGAAATGGTGGATGTGCGGCTGGCGTTTTTCATCGTGAACGCGTTGGAACCCTACTACGAAAAGCGCGGCAACCGGGAAAAATATATCCACTGTCTGTTTCGGCGGGAAATGCTAGCCTACAACGTGGGGCAGATTTTTGACCGGGGTCGGCTGACCGACGCGCTGGCCGGGCGGTATCGCGGCTACATCCTCGCCTGCGCGGAAAAAGCGAGCGTATTTCTGGACGATGTTGACGGCTTTGCCGCGCTGCCGGACAAGACGCAGGAGGAGCTGCTGAGCATCGAGCTGTTCCGGGCGACGGGCTATGAGCGGCCTTATTACGACGAGCCGCTGATTCTCCGGCAGATTGGCTCCTATCAACGGTACATCCGTCGCCTGCTTGACCCGGCAATCCGAAAAGCCGCGCCCAACATCAATTGGGATAAACAGCTGTATTCCGCCTACACCTATCTGATGGATGTGCAGGAATTTCTGGACTGGCACGAGACGCCGGATTTTATTCTGCGGATGCTGGACGACGCGGGGGATCAGGCGCTGGCGCTGATGAAAAAGAATGGAACCACCAACCAGCGTGACCCCGGCGCCGTGCTTTCCAGCAAGAAAGCCATCGGATTTTATCGCGGGACGACCAGCTTTGAAGAGATGGTTCAGAAATATGTCGATTGGGAAACGGAATCCGACCCGAACGCATACGACCAGCTGAACATGAGCGGCAACGTGATGCCGATTGTCTTTGTGCAGGGATTATGCCGCGAACATCCGGAGAAAATCGAAAGCTGCGGGGGATATTTGAACGCGGCGCAGCAGCGGACGTTCGGCTATATCAGGCGCGCGCGGGACAAAGGCGCGTACAACACCATGCAGCGGTTTATCGGCTACATGCTGGACTATTACATCGAGCTGGATCACGGCATTCCGTTTAAGACGTATTTTGAAAACCTGATGATTGCGACCCAGCCGACGCTGACGATTCACTGTTCGTTGGTTTCGGAGATTTCGCTGAGCATATTGGATGCGCTGATGCAAAAGCGGCCGGAGCTGCTGGCCGGGGTCTGCGGCTGTGCGGATGCGGAAGAAGCGAAAGCGCGGACGGAAGAAATCCGGGTGTTTTTAAAGGAATGCTGTTTCCTGCACGATGCGGGCAAGCTGTTTTTTCTGGATACGATCAACCAGTTTGGGCGCAAGCTGATGGACGACGAATTTGCGCTGATTCGGCTGCATGCGCAGATGGGCTATGAGGTGTTGCAGAAGCGGCCATCCACGAGGCCCTATGCCAAAGCGGCGCTGTATCACCACAGATGGTATAACGAGAAGGGCGGTTATCCGGCGGATCTCTCCTACAAGGACGAACCGGATGCGATTCTCTACCAGATTTTGACGTGCGCGGACTGCATCGACGCGGCGACGGATTCCGTGGGCCGCGCGTACAGCCGGGGAAAGACGTTTGAAGAAATGCTGGACGATCTGCGCCGAAACAGCGGGCGGATGTTCAATCCGGATCTGGTCGCGCTGTTTGACGATGCGGCGCTCTGCGAAAGCGTGAAAAAAATCCTGAACTTTGAGCGGGAGCGGCTGTATAACCAGGTATTTGGATATTAAGGAAACAAAATGGAACCGATTTCGATTTATGTGCATATCCCGATGTGCGTAAAAAAGTGCGCGTATTGCGATTTTACGTCCTATTGCGGGCGGATGAATCAGAGGGACGCGTATACCGAGGCCGTCTGCCGTGAAATGCGTGAGCAGGCGGCCTTTTTCGGCGCGCGGCGGGTGAATACCGTGTTCTTTGGCGGGGGAACGCCCACGCTGATGACGGGTGCGCAGATGGAGCGCATGATGGATACGCTGCGGGCGTGTTTTGATCTGGCAGCGGACGCGGAAGTGACGATGGAGGGCAACCCCGGCACGCTGACGCGGGAGAATCTGGACGCGTACCGCAAGGCGGGCGTGAACCGACTGTCGCTGGGCGTGCAGAGTTTGGACGACGGGCTGCTGCAAAGCATCGGGCGCATTCACACAAGCGAACAGGCGCGGCAGGCCGTGCGGATGGTGCGGGACGCCGGATTTGACAACCTGAATTTGGATTTGATGCTGGGCCTGCCGGGCCAGAAACCGGAACAGTGGGAACAGACGCTCGAAAAGGCGATGGCGCTTGCGCCGGAACACCTGAGCTGTTACGGCCTGATTCTGGAAGAAGGCACGCCGCTTTTCAGGCAGGTTGAGGCGGGCACATGTGCGCCGCTGCCGGACGAGGACGCGCTTTGCGAGATGGACGACATCACCGAACGGCTGACCCAGGCGGGCGGTTATGCTCGCTATGAGGTATCCAACTATGCCAAAGCGGGGAAAATGTGTCGGCACAACATCGTCTATTGGGAGTGCCTGCCGTATCTGGGCATCGGCTGCGCGGCGCACAGCGACATGGATGGGAAGCGCTTCTATAACGCGGAAGACTTCGACGCATATCTGAACCATGCGCCCGCCCAAATGGAGGATGCGGGAGGACGGATGTTTGAGCGGATGATGATGGGTCTGCGAATGGTTCGCGGCGTGGACGAGAGGCGCTTTATCCGCGACTTTGGGTGCGCGCCGGAGGACGTATGGCGGCAGAGCCTGCCCAGGCTGATGCGGGAAGGGATGATTGCGCGGGCAGACGGGCGTCTTTGCCTGACGGCGCGGGGCATGCAGGTGATGAACGCCGTGCTGGTGGAGATGATGGAAGAGGAGGGATAACCCCTTCCGTCGCGACTTTGTCGTGCCGGCCCTCTAAGAGGGAAGGATGGTTTTCACGCTATCGTTATTTGGCGATAAAGGCTCCAGCTTTGAGGGCGCTGTCAGCGAAGCTGACTGAGGGAGTGAACAGAGAGGTCTCAAAGGTACATTTTCACGCTCCAAACCTGCATGGAGAGGTCCAAATGTCGTGGGCATCGCTCAAGCGTTTGGACAAAGGACAGGAAAAGTCAAATTTCCCGAAAAAAGTTATGGGAATGGTGTTGACAAATCCGCCTAAGCGTGGTATCTTTATCACGCTGATTAGCACTCGAACCGCTTGAGTGCTAACAACAGCGAACAGCCGAAAGGAGGAAAGCGGGCATGGATCTCATTGATCGTAAGTATCGCATTTTGCAGGCGATCATTGACGACTACATCATGACCGCGCTGCCGGTCGGCTCCCGAACGATTTCCCGAAAATATGAACAGAAGCTCTCTTCGGCCACCATCCGCAACGAGATGAGCGACCTGGAAGAGCTTGGCTATCTCGATTCCCCGCATACGTCGGCGGGGCGGATTCCCTCCTATAAAGCCTATCGGCTTTATGTGGATCGGATGATTCACCCGATGCCGCTCAGCGAGGAAGAAACCGCGTTTATCAAGAGCTGCTTTGATCACCGGATCAATCAGGTGGAGGAGCTGAGCGCGAAAATTGCGAAAGCGCTTTCGAGCATGACGCACTACACCACCGCCGTGATGACCCGCGCGCCGCGCGAGGAACAGGTTTTCAGCCATTTGCAGCTGGTGCCGGTTTCCGACAGGCGGCTGCTGCTGGTGATTGTGACGAGAAGCGGCGCGGTGAGGCAGACGGTAATCGACACCGAAAAGCCGATTGCGCCGGACGCGCTCTACACCGTATCGCAGATCATCTCCGGAGAATTGGAAGGGTGCGCGATGAGTCGGCTCCCCGCAGAACTTGCCCGGCTGGCCGGAGGCCAGGACGGCGAGATGCGCGAGCTGCTGGGGCTGCTGGCCGCTCAGCCGCCGGAAAAAGACGGCGGGGTCGGTTCGCTGGTGGTCGGCGGGCGCTCCAATCTGCTGAGTTTCCCGGAGTATTCCGATGTGGACAAAGCGAAAGAGCTGCTCAGCGTCTTGGAAACGCGGGAAAAGGTCGTCTCCCTGCTCTCCCATCAGGGAGAGATGGAAATCTCCGTTCGTATCGGCCCGGAGACGGGCTTGGAAGAAACGAAGGACTGCTCCATCGTCACGGCGAGTTACCGTCTGAGCGACGGAACGGTCAATACGATCGGCCTGATCGGACCGACCCGAATGCAATACGGAAAAGTGCTTTCGGTGCTCGGCGAGGTCGGAAAGTCGATCACGGAGCTGCTGGACGGGCAGAATGAAAGCCATGAAAAACAAGAAGAACAAGAAAAATAAGAGCCAGAAGGCGCAGCAATCGTTCACCGAGCGCATTGCCAAAGCGGCCGGAGGCTTTAAGGAAAGGGCGAAGAGCATGAACAGCGAAGAGAAGGCCGAGCAGGCGCAGCAGCCTGAACAGCCCGAAACGCAGGCGCAGCAGGAGAGCGGCGAGGCGGAGGTTGACGTCAAGGCTTTGCAGGCCGAGCTTGAAAAGGCAAAGGCGCAGAGCGACGAATACCTTGATTTGGCTCAGCGTAAGCAGGCCGAGTTCGCCAACTACCGCCGCCGCACCGAAGGCATCCGCGCGGAGGCCTTCGACGACGGACGGCGCGAGGCCATCGGCCAGCTGCTCCCGATTGTGGATAACCTTGAGCGGGCGCTGGCTGCGGCGGGCGAAGAAGAAAACGCCCTCAAGAGCGGCGTGGAAATGGTGCTTCGCCAGACGCGCGACGCGCTGACCAAGATGGGCGTTGAAGAGATCGATCCGCAGGGCCAGCCGTTCGACGCGGAACTGATGAACGCCGTGATGCAGGGCACCGCCGAGGAGGGCGAGCCGGGCACGGTGTGCATGGTTTTGCAGAAGGGCTACAAGCTCGGCGAACGCGTGATTCGTCACGCGATGGTCAAGGTGGTTGCGGGCTGAGCCCGTTTCCCGATATAAATTGATTTTTTTCCCAACTTTTTCTCTATCGAGACAGGAGGACACATATATGAGCAAGATTATTGGTATTGACCTTGGTACTACGAACAGCTGCGTCGCCGTGATGGAAGGCGGCGAGCCGGTTGTCATCCCCAACGCTGAAGGCGCGCGCACCACGCCGTCCGTCGTGGCTTTCACCAAGAACGGCGAACGTCTGGTTGGCCAGGTGGCCAAGCGCCAGGCCGTGACCAATCCGGATCGCACCATCATCTCCATCAAGCGCGACATGGGTACAGACCGCCGCATCAACATCGACGGCAAGGACTACACGCCGCAGGACATCAGCGCCATGATCCTGATGAAGCTGAAGGCGGATGCCGAGGCGTACCTCGGCGAGACCGTGACGCAGGCAGTCATCACCGTGCCGGCGTACTTCTCCGACAGCCAGCGTCAGGCGACCAAGGACGCGGGCCGCATTGCGGGTCTTGAAGTCCTGCGTATCATCAACGAGCCGACCGCCGCTGCGCTGGCCTACGGCCTTGACAAGGACGATTCCCACAAGATTCTGGTGTACGACCTTGGCGGCGGCACGTTCGACGTGAGCCTGCTGGAGATTGGCGACGGCGTGTTTGAGGTGCTGGCCACCAACGGCAACACCCGCCTTGGCGGCGACGACTTCGACCAGCGCATCATCGATTACCTCGCGGCCGAGTTCAAGAAGGAAAACAATATCGACCTGAAGGCCGACCGTATGGCGCTCCAGCGCTTGAAGGAAGCGGCTGAGAAGGCGAAGATCGAGCTTTCCGGCGTGATGAGCACCAACATCAACCTGCCGTTCATCACGGCGGACGCGACCGGCCCGAAGCATCTGGATATCACCCTGACCCGCGCGAAGTTCGACGAGCTGACCCGCGACCTCGTGGACGCGACTGTCGCCCCGATGCAGAACGCGCTGCGTGACGCCGGTCTGACGGCCAATGAGATCGACCGCGTGATTCTGGTCGGCGGTTCCACCCGTATTCCGGCGGTGCAGGAGGCTGTCCGCAAGATGACCGGCAAGGAGCCGTACCGCAACATCAACCCGGACGAGTGCGTGGCCATCGGCGCTGCGATTCAGGGCGGCGTGCTTGGCGGCGAAGTCAAGGACGTGCTGCTGCTGGATGTCACCCCGCTGTCTCTGGGCATTGAGACGATGGGCGGCGTGTTCACGCGCCTGATCGACCGCAACACGACCATTCCGTGCACGAAGAGCCAGATTTTCTCCACCGCGGCGGACGGCCAGACCTCCGTTGAGGTGCATGTGCTCCAGGGTGAGCGCGAGATGGCCGCGGGCAACAAGACCCTGGGCCGCTTCCAGCTGACCGGCATTGCGCCGGCACCGCGCGGCGTGCCGCAGATTGAGGTTACCTTCAACATCGACCGCAACGGCATCGTGAACGTTTCTGCGAAGGATCTGGGCACGGGCAACGAGCAGAAGGTGACCATCACCTCCAGCACCAACCTGACCGAGGACGAGATCAATCAGCGCGTCAAGGAAGCCGAGCAGTACGCCGCCGAGGACAAGAAGCGTAAGGAAGAGGTCGAAACCCTCAACCGCGCGGACAGCATGATCTTCGAGGTGGATAAGCAGCTCAAGGAGCTGGGCGACAAGCTGAGCGCCGAGGACAAGGCGACCGTTGAAAACGAGCTGGCCGAGTTCAAGAAGGTTCGCGAGACCAACGACGCGGAGCAGATCAAGAACGCGACCGAGGCCTTCACGCAGAAGGTGTACGCGGTGTTCGGCAAGATCTATCAGCAGCAGGGCGCGGGCGATCCGAACGCGCAGGCGGGCGGCGCGCAGAACGCGGGCAACGCTTCTTCCGACGGCGCGAGCGACGCGGATTACGACGTTCACTAAATTTAAAAAATGCGACATAAACCCTTGAAATAAGCGCGCGGCCGCCGTCACTTTGTGGCGGCGGCATCGCGCGGTTAAGGGTTTGATGGAAGATAGGCGGTGACTGCTGTGGCAGACAAAAGAGATTACTACGAGGTGCTCGGCGTAGCCAAGGGCGCTTCGGATGACGAAATCAAAAAGGCTTACCGCAAGGCGGCCAAGGCCTGCCATCCGGATCTTCACCCGGACGACAAGGAGGCCGAGGCGCGCTTCAAGGAGGTTAACGAAGCCTACGAAGTGCTCAGCGATCCGCAGAAGCGCGCGCGCTATGACCAGTTCGGCTTCAACGATCCCTCCATGGGCGGCGGCGCTGGCGGCGGAAGCGGCTTTGGCGGCTTCGGCGGGTTTGAGGATATCTTTGATATGTTCACGGGCGGCGGTTTTGGCGGAAGCAGCAGCCGCGGCAGAAGCCAGAATGCGCCCCAGCGCGGCAGTGATTTGCAGTATAACCTGACGCTGACGTTTGAGGAAGCGGCCTTTGGCTGCCGCAAGGAATTCAAGTTCCAGCGCGGCGCGGTCTGCAACGCATGCGCCGGTACGGGCGCAAAGCCCGGCACGCAGCCGCAGACCTGTCCGACCTGCCACGGTTCGGGCCAGCAGCGCGTGACGATGAATTCTCCGTTTGGCCAGGTGCAGACGATGCGCACCTGCCCGACCTGCGGCGGCAAGGGCAAGATCATCAAGGACAAGTGCAGCGAATGCTCCGGCACGGGCTTCACCCGCGTGACGCGCACCGTGACGCTGAACGTTCCGGCGGGCGTGGACGACGGTCAGAATTTCAAGACCATTCCGGGCGAAGGCGAACCCGGCCGCAACGGCGGCCCGGCGGGCGACCTGTACATCACCTGCACCGTGCGGCCGCACAAGATTTTCAAGCGCGACCGTTACGACCTGTACTGCGATGTGCCGATTTCCTTCACACAGGCGGCTTTGGGCGGCGAAATCGACGTGCCGACGCTTGGCGGTACGACCAAGTACAACATTCCGGCGGGCACGCAGGAGGGCACGTCTTTCCGCATTCGCGGCGAGGGCATTCAGCAGATGCGCGGCACGAACCGGGGCGATCTGTTCTTCACTGTGCATGTCGAAGTGCCGAAGCACCTGGGCGAAAAGCAGAAAGAGCTGCTGCGCCAGTTCGAGGATTCGCTCAACGGGCGCGAATACGAGCGTCGCAAGAGTTTTGGCGATCAGGTGAAGAGCTACATCCGCGACAACGCCGAGCGGTTTAAAGAAAAATTCGAGAAGAAATAAGTCATCGGGAAAGCGGGACGCGCGAAAAAAGCACGGCCTCGCTTTTCTGCGTCTAAGAAAGGAAAATACGATGGATTGGTTGGAAGCTGTGGTGCATACCACCACGATGGGCGCAGATATCGTCAGCGAAGTGCTGATGAACGCGGGCGCCATCGGCACGGCGATTGAAGATCGCTATGATGTGACGTCGAGCAAGAAATCCGACGGCATGTGGGATATGATCGACGAGGACGTGCTCAAACATATGAGCGAAGACGTGCTTGTCAAGGCGTATTTCAAGAGCGACGCAAGCGCGCCGGAAACGCTGCATCTGGTTGAGCAGAAGCTGGGCGAAATCGCCAGGATGGACATGGGCTTTGACATGGGCAGTCTGGAGCTCGACACGCAAGGCGTTCGCGAACAGGACTGGGCGGAGAACTGGAAGAAGTATTACAAGCCCTTCCGCGCGGGCGAACACCTTGTCATCAAGCCGAGCTGGGAAGCCTACGAGCCGAAGGAAGGCGACCTTGTGCTGGAACTTGATCCCGGCATGGCGTTCGGTACGGGCACGCATGAGACGACGTTCATGTGCATGGAACAGCTGGAAAAATATATCACGCCCGGCTGCCGCGCTATTGACGTGGGCTGCGGAAGCGGCATTCTCGGTCTGGCGGCGGCGAAACTCGGCGCAAGCGACGTGCTGGCCATCGATCTGGACGAGCTGGCGGTGAAGGTCGCGGCGGAAAACACCGAAAAGAACGGTCTGTCGGATATTGTCCGCGTGGCGCACGGCGATCTGCTCGAAAAGCGCGACGAAAAGGCGGACGTCATCGTGGCGAACATCATCGCGGACGTGATCTGCTACCTTTGCGGCCCAGTGAAAAAGCACCTGCTGGAAGGCGGTACGTTCATCTGCTCCGGCATCATCAAGGAACGCGAGGACGACGTGCAGCACGCGCTGGCGGCGGCGGGCTACACCGTCTGCAACCGGCTGGCCAAGGGCGAGTGGGTGTGCCTGGCGGCAAAACTTGCCTGACGCGAAAGAGGAGAAACTATGCACCGATTTTTTGCGGATGAACGCGGAATCGTTGAGAACATCGCGTATCTGAACGCGGAGGACGCAGGCCATGCGCTGCGCGTGCTGCGGCTGGAAAACGGCGACGAGGTGGAACTGGTCTGCGCTCCGGCGCGCTATCTGGCGGAGATCGATTCGACAGAGGACGGTGAGGTTCGGCTGCGCGTGACTGAGAAACTGCGCGACACCGAAGCCCAAACACGCGTGACGCTCTATCAGGGGCTGCCCAAGGCGGATAAGATGGAGTGGATCGTGCAGAAAAGCACCGAACTTGGCGCGGCGGCGATTGCGCCCGTCGCGATGATTCGCAGCGTGGTGAAATTGGAGGGCAAGGATGCGGCGAAAAAGACCGAGCGTTGGCAGAAGATCGCTCGCGAGGCGGTGAAGCAGTGCGCCCGCGTGAACGCGCCGGAGGTCAAAATGCCGCGCAAACTCGCCGCGATGAAGGATGAACTGAACGCGCTCGACGTGCTGATTGTGCCGTGGGAAGATGCGCGCGACGGAAGCATCGCCGACTGCCTTGCGCCGTTTAAGGCAAAAGAGCGCGTCAGCATCGGTATTTTGATTGGGCCGGAGGGCGGCATTGCTCCTGAGGAGGCCGAGTGGCTGACCCACGAGGCGGGCGCGAAGCTTGTCACACTCGGCCCGCGCATTCTGCGCACGGAAACCGCGGCGATTGCCAGCCAGACCATCGTCATGGCGCTTCGCGGCGAAATGGAATAAGGAGCTAAAACATTGTCAGAACAGAAAACAGTCGCCTTTCATACCCTTGGATGTAAGGTGAACCAATACGATACGCAGGCCATGCGCGAACGGTTTGAACAGGCGGGCTACCGCACGACTGAATTTGACGAGCGGGCCGATATCTATGTTGTCAATACCTGTACCGTGACGGGAACGGGCGATAAAAAGAGCATGCAGATCATCCGCCGCTGCCATCGCCAAAACCCGCTGGCGCAGATTGTCGTGACCGGATGCCTTGCCCAGCGTGCGGCCGATGAATTGACCCTGCCCGGCGTGCGGCTTGTGCTGGGCACCCAGCGGCGCGGCGAGGTCGTCGAGCTGCTGGAACAGGCGATGGCGCAGGATTGCGCGCTGGTCGCCGTCGAAACCCTGCGCAAAGCGCCGTTTGAACACCTGATGGTGCATGCGCATGAGGGACATACCCGCGCGACGATGAAGATTCAGGAAGGCTGCGACCGCTGGTGCACATACTGCATCATTCCGTCTGTGCGCGGGCCGATTCGCTCCCGCCCGGTTGATGAAATCGCGGCAGAGGCGCAGAGCCTTGCGGAAGCGGGATTCAAAGAGGTGGTGCTGACGGGCATTCATTTGACCAGCTATGGTCGCGACGTGAAGGACGGCACAACGCTGCTCGACGCGATTCGCGCGGCGCATGACGTGCCCGGCATCGCGCGCGTGCGGCTCGGCTCGCTGGAACCGGTCGTCGTTACGCCGGAGTTTGTCGAAGGCATCAAGGCCTTGCCGAAGGTCTGCCATCAGTTCCATCTTGCGCTGCAAAGCGGCAGCGATACGGTGCTTGCCCGCATGCATAGGCGCTATACCAGCGGCGAGTTTCTGACCGCCTGCGCCATGCTGCGCGAGGCGTTTGAGGATTGCGCGCTGACCACCGATGTGATGACCGGTTTCCCTGGCGAAACGGAGGAAGAGTTTGCACAGACGAAGGACACCTGCACCAAAGCCGGGTTTGCGCGCATGCACGTATTTCCATATTCCGAACGAGAGGGCACGAAGGCCGCGCTGATGCCGGACAGCGTGCCCAGACATATCCGCGAAGAACGCGCCCGCGAATTGATCGCGCTGGGCAGAACACTCGAAAAGAATGCGCTTGCGGCGAGAATCGGCAAGGAAGAAGAGGTGCTCGTGGAGGAAATCGACGAGCAGGGCAATGGCGTGGGCTATACCGGAGGCTATATGCGCGTCTGCGTTAAGGATGGAAAGCCCGGCGAAATCGTTCGGGTGAGGATCACGGGCGCGGATGACGAAGAACTGACGAGCGAAATGGAGAAATAGCCGAAACATGGGCGCGCAATGCGCGCCCTTACATGGCAAGGGTTGGGGCAAAGCCCCAACCGTTCTGAAGGAGGAATCTGTATGAACGATTGTCTTTTCTGTAAGATTGCTGCGGGTGAAATCCCCAGCACGAAGGTTTATGAAGACGAAACGACGCTGGCTTTCCGCGATATTGCGCCGCAGGCCCCCGTGCATGTGCTGGTGATTCCGAAAAAGCACGTCAGCGGCTGGTATGACGCGCAGAGCGAAAGCGACGAGACGCTGGCGCATCTGATGCGCGTGGCCGCTCAGGTCGCCAAGAGCGAGGGCATTGTGGATAGCGGCTTCCGCGTTGTCTCCAACTGCGGCGACGACGCGCAGCAGACCGTCAAGCACCTGCACCTGCATGTGCTCGGCGGCAAAAAGATGGACGGACGGATGGCCTGATTTGCTCAGGCAAACAAATTTTTGACGAAAAGCAAAAATACAGTTGACGAAATCGAATTGTTGCGCTATAATTAGCTGTACGGTACTCCATTGACGGCTGATTTGACGCAATGGATCGTCGAATGTTGAGCCGAGGGGAGGGATACTAGATGTCTGAGATCCGTGTTCGTGAGAATGAATCCCTGGAAAGTGCTCTGAGGAGATTCAAGAGGCAGTGCGCGCGTTCTGGCGTTATTGCTGAGGTCCGTAAGAGAGAGCATTACGAGAAGCCCAGCGTGAAGCGCAAGAAGAAGGCCGAGGCGGCCCGTAAGCGCAAGTACTGATTCACAAAATCGCCCTATCGGCTACCGATAGGGCTTTTTTCTATTTTAAATTCGATATAATTTTCGGATTTGCTCATTCGCAGTTCAAAGGGTTCATTTGGTAAAAATACGGGCTGCCGAAAAAAGGCGATATGAGACGAGGCTCCCTCTTAGAGGGAGTTGTCGCGAAGAGACTGAAGGAGAATTTATGACCTACGCATTTTTACTCTATCCGCATGCCAACATCCGCTACCGTCAATCCCTGTTGCAGCTGGCCGTGCAGGAACTGAGCATGACGCTTTCCGCTTTAGGGCGCGAAGCCGAAGTTGTGCCCCAAAAGATGGGCGGCGCCATGTTTTTGACGTTTGAGGCGGCGAAATTGACCGAGCGGGACATGCGCATGCTCAGTCAGCTGGCCAGCGTTTACATGCTTTTCGAGATGGAGGATGGAAAGCTGACGACGCTGGAACGCACGCACCCGAACTATGTCGGGGAGGATCTGCCCGCGCTGCTCAAATACAAGGGCAAGACGAACGAGATGTTTACCGACACGATGCTCACGATGGCGCTGGCGGCGAGCGCGTTCATGCCTGTGCATGACAGCCAGCTCGTTGTCTGCGACCCGATGGCCGGGCGGGGAACGACGCTGATGCTGGCGCTTCGGCGCGGCTACCACGGCGTAGGGATCGAAATCGGCAAGGCGGATGTGAAAGAAGCGGCGGACTATATGACGCGCTATCTGGAATTTCACCGCATCAAGTACAAACGGACGGACAGCGCGCTTACGGTGCGCGGCCAGGTCGGCGGGCGGGAAAACAAGTTTGTGTTTTCCGACTCTGCGGAACATTTTAAGGACGGCGACACGCGGACGCTGCGCCTGATCTGCGGCGATACGCGCGAGGCGGAGGCGCTGCTCAAGCCGAACAGCGTGCATCTGATGGTGACGGACGCGCCTTACGGCGTGCAGAAAGGCACGGCGGGCAGACAGGATTCCATCGGCGGCACGATTGCGGCGGCTCTGCCGGGCTGGTTTGACGTGCTGAAATCCGGCGGCGTGCTGGCAATGAGTTTCAATACGCATGTCACTCGGCGGGAAGGGCTGGTTCGGCTGTTTGAAAAAGCCGGGTTTGAGATCGTGCAGACCGCGAACCTGGAGCATTGGGTTGAGCAGGCGATCAGCCGCGACGTGATTCTGGCGCGAAAGCCGTGAGGAAGAGAAGAAAATGGGGACGTTGGGGTATCGCCCCAAACCCCGGCAGGGAAATGAGTTCCCTGCGTCTTCCGTTTTGCTTCGCAATAAAATGAACGAAAAATCATTGTATAACGTATATCTTTGTTGATTTCGACATATCCTTCACCATGAAGCACATCCGCGGACGATGCCGCGGCAGAACATGTTTGCCCATTGGGAGGAGCTGAAATCAAATTGGAATCCGTAAGAACCTATCAAAACATGACGGTGGTGCAGCTGCGCGAACTGGCGCGCGCAAACAAGGTGCGCCTGCCTTACGGCGTGAACAAGGCGCAGATGGTGGAGACGCTGTTTCGACAGCTTGGCAGCGGGGCGAAGGAAGAACCCGCCGAAAAACCGGAAATCGGGTTGTACAAGCCCAAGCCGTTCGGGTTTTATGACGAGGAATACGGCACGAGCAACCCGGTGGTGCCGCAGATGCTCAAGGCTGGGCTGCTGGGGAGCGGCCGCGGCCTGCTGGAAGTGCAGCCCGGCGGATACGGCTTTCTGCGTACGCAGAACGGAACGCCGGGGGCGGACGATATCTATGTTTCCATTGCGCAGATCCGCAGATTCAATCTGCACAGCGGCGACGAAATCATCGGCAAGACGCGGCCGAAGCGGCTGGGCGATCGATACAACGCGCTGATGTATATCGAGTCCGTCAACGGGGACAACCCCGAAATCGCGCGCATGCGCAGGCCGTTCGATTCGCTGACGCCGATTCATCCAAACAGACGGCTGACGCTGGAAAGCGCGGACGGGCCGAGCGATCCCTCCATGCGATTGCTGGATTTTATCGCGCCCATCGGACTGGGCCAGCGCGCGCTGATCGTCGCACCGCCGAAAGCGGGTAAGACGATCCTCCTGCAAAAAATTGCCCGCGCCATCGAGAAGAATCATCCGGATATCGAACTGATGATTCTGCTCATCGACGAGCGGCCGGAAGAGGTCACGGACATCCGGCGTTCTGTGCGCGCGGATGTGTTTGACTCGACGTTTGATTCGCCGCAGGAAAACCACATCCGCGTGGCGGATATGGTCTACGAAAGAGCGCAGCGGCTGGTGGAGCAGGGCAAAAACGTCGTCGTGCTGATGGACAGCCTGACCCGGCTGGCGCGCGCCTGCAACGCGATGAATCCCGGCGGGCGGGCGATGAGCGGGGGCCTTGCGCCCGGCGCGCTGGACAGGCCGAAGCGCTTTTTCGGCGCGGCGCGCAACATCGAGGAGGGCGGCAGCCTGACGATGATCGCGACGGTGCTGGTGGAGACGGGCAGCCGGATGGACGACATCATTTTTGAGGAATTTAAAGGAACGGGCAACGCGGAAATCAAGCTCGACCGGGCGCTTTCCGAAGCGCGCATTTTCCCGGCCATCGATCTGGCCAAATCCGGCACGCGGCACGAAGAGCTGCTGCTTTCGCCTGAGGAATGCGAAGGCGTGGCGATGGTGCGGCGCATGCTGGGGCAGGGGCACACCCGCGAAGCCACCGGACAGCTGATCGGCATGCTGCTCAAAACCGAAAAAAATGAAGATTTTTTCAAAAGATTGAAAGAATGGCTTGCAATTTGGGAGAAAGAAGGGTATACTATACGCAGTCTCCGCTCAGGCGTATGAGAAGATGCGGTTTGGCGCGTCTTTCATACGATAGTATCGCGGCGAAAGAGGTGAAAATCATGAAGGAAGGCATCCATCCGAAGTATCAGAAGGCGACCGTGACCTGCGTTTGCGGCAACACTTTCGTAACGGGTTCCACCAAGCCGGAGCTGCGCGTTGAAATCTGCTCCAAGTGCCACCCGTTCTTCACCGGCAAGCAGAAGCTCGTTGACGCGGGCGGCCGTGTTGATCGCTTCAAGAAGCGTTACGGTATCTAATCTTACCCATTCGGAGGCAGCGAAAGCTGTCTCCTTTTGTTTTGCGCTGAAAAAAGAAGCGTGTCAGATGATAAAGCCAAAACGACAAATATAGTTGACGAAATGACGGATGAGGCGTATAATGCATCTATCCGGAATCCGTGTAAAAGGAGGCGGCGAAACGCTTGAAAAACCTTCGGATGAAGGCGGCGCGGGTTGGCTGCGACCTGTCGCAGGAGGAACTGGCCGCGAAGGTCGGCGTAACGCGGCAGACCATCGGCATGATCGAGGCGGGGCGGTTTAATCCGTCGCTGGCGCTGTGCGTGGCAATCTGCCGGGCACTGGGCAAGACGCTCAACGATCTATTCTGGGATGAGGAGGGCGGCGCATGAAGCTCTATCTCAAAACCAAAAATGTGCTCGACGAGCGCGAAACGCAGGAAATGTATCGCATCGAGCACCGCGGGCTGTGGGGCATGTATGCGCTGCTGTGTGCCGCGGTTGTGGCGCAGATGTTCTTTGGCGCGGGTTTTGCGCAGATTGCGGGCGAAGCGTTTGTCATCGCCGTGGTCAGCGTCGGCATGATTGCCGCCTATGCGAGGCATGGCATTTGGGATGCGGACGCAAGGCCGAGCACGCGCGGCAATGCGGTCTATGCGCTGTTCTGTGCGCTGGGCGTGACGGCGATCACGTTCGGGCTGCATGAAAGCGTCGGCAAAGCGCTGCTCTTCGGCGCGGCGGCGTTTATCTTATGTTTTGCCCTGCTGTCGCTGCTGATGGCCTACGTCAAGAAGCGCCAGAAGCAGCAGAGCGACGAGTTGGACGATGAGTAACGAGATGGGGGGACGTTGGGGCAAAGCCCCAAGAAAAGGAGCTAAAAACAATGAGCAGTCAGAAGCATCAGTATAAAGATATCGGCGGGCAGGCCGTGATGGAAGGCGTGATGATGCAAAGCCCGTCCGACGAATCCATCGCCATCGCGGTGCGCCGCCCGAACGGCAAAATCATGGTGACATGTAAGCATAACGAGCCGCTTTCCAAGAAACATAAGTGGATGGGCCTGCCGTTCATCCGCGGCTGCGTCAATATGGTGATGATGCTCAAAATGGGCATGGAAACCCTCGACAAGAGCACCCAGATGCTCGGCGTCATGGAAGAAGAACCCAGCAAGTTTGAAAAATGGCTCGCTGAGAAGCTCGGCGCGAGCATCGACAAGGTTGTGATGGCTGTGGCCATGGTGCTCGCCGTCGCGCTCAGTCTGTTCCTGTTTGTCGCGCTGCCTTCCGGCATGGCGACGCTCGTCGGCAGGGGAACGGACAGCCGCTTCGTCATCAATCTTTCCGCCGGTCTGACGCGCATCGCAATTTTGATCGGCTATATGATTGCGATCTCCTTCGTGCCGGACATCAAGCGTGTGTTCATGTACCATGGCGCGGAACATAAGACCGTGTATTGCAACGAAGCGGGGTTGGAACTCACGCCCGAAAACGCGCGCCAGTTCTCCCGCCTGCATCCGCGCTGCGGCACGGCGTTCCTGTTTCTCGTCATGTTTATCTCGATTCTCATCGGCGCGGTGGCGGATCAGATTCTCTTCGCGCTGTTCGGCATTGAAAAGCTGACGTTCCTTGGCCGCATTCTGCGCAGTCTGCTGACCCTGCCGATCGTCACGGGCGTTTCGTATGAGGTGCTCAAGGGATTGGCCCATGCGGGCGACAGCCTGATTGTGCGCATTCTCCGCTGGCCGGGGATGATGCTCCAATATCTGACGACTCGCGAACCGGATGACTCTATGCTGGAAGTCGCCATCGCGTCGATGAAGGCGGCGAAGGCTGGCCCGGCACGCTATCGCGAGAACCTCGACCCGAACGTCTATGTTTACGGCGCGAAGGAAAAGAAGCCGGAGCCGAAACAGGAGACTGCGGATGAAGTGTCGGCAGAGGAAGAAACGCCGACACAGGAGGAACAGAAGGACGGTGCTTCCGCGTGACCATTCGCGAAGCGCTGCGTGCGGCAACGGCCCGTCTTGAGCAGGCGGACGTGCCGGACGCGGATGTGGACGCCTCTTATTTGCTGGCCAGCGTATTGAAAGAAGATACGCTGGCTATGCGTATAAACGGGCATCGTGCGCTGACGGAGGAACAGGAGAAGGCGTTTGACGCGCTTTGCGACAGGCGCGCGGCGCGCGAGCCGCTGCAATATATCCTCGGCGAAACGGAATTTATGGGGCTGACGTTCCATGTCGAGCCGGGCGTGCTGATTCCGCGTGCGGACACGGAAATACTCGTTGAAAAGGCGCTCAAGGTGATGCCGCCGAATGCGCGCGTGCTGGATATCGGCACGGGAAGCGGCGCGATTGCCGTCAGTTTGGCTCGGCTGGGGCAGGCGGCGCGGGTGACGGCGGTCGATGTGAGCGATAAAGCGCTTGAAATCGCGCGGAAAAACGCCGAAAACAACGGCGCAGACGTAGAATTTGTAAAAAGTGACTGTTTTTCTGCGCTGCAAGGCCGAAAATATGATATGATTGTATCGAACCCGCCGTATATATCGGATGAAGAGATGCAAACGCTGATGCCGGAGGTCAGGCAGGAGCCGGAACTGGCGCTGTTCGGCGGCGGAGACGGGTTGGATTTTTACCGGCGTATCAGCCGCGAAGCGCCGGAACACCTGAATGAAGGCGGCTTTCTGCTCTTTGAAATCGGCTGGCTGCAAAAGGACGCGGTGAGCGCGCTTATGCGGACGTTTATCGGCGAACCGTTTGCCCTGCGCGATTACGGCCGGAATTGGCGCGTCGTCGGCGCGCAGCTGAAGCGTCGATAAAGCGCCGACAGAATATCGCGAAGCAAACGGAAAATCCAGGAACCTAAGAAGGTATATATGCTGAAAAAACTCGATTGGGTGCATCCGCGCATGGAGGAGCTGGGCATGCTGCTTTCCGATCCGGCCGTGGTGCAGGATCAGGAAAAGTGGCGGGCGCTGATGCGCGAACACAGCCAGCTTGAGCCGCTGGATCAGGCCGTTCGCCGCTATGGCGAACTGGAGGACGCGCGGAAGCAGGCGCAGGCGCTGCTTGACGACCCGGACATGATGCAGATGGCGAAGGAAGAACTCGATGCAATCGCGTCCCGGCTCGAAATGACTGAGCGCGAAATTCAGCTGCTGCTCCTGCCGAAAGACCCGAATGCGGAGAAGAACGTCGTGATGGAAATCCGCGGCGGCGCGGGCGGCGAGGAAGCCGCGCTGTTTGGCGCGATGCTGATGCGGATGTACATGCGATACGCCGAGCGTCACGGCTGGAAGACCGAGATGCTTGAAGCCAGCATGACCGAGCTGGGCGGCGTGAAGGAAGCGGTTTTCGCCATCACAGGGGAAAATGCGTTCAGCCGCCTGAAATACGAAAGCGGCGTGCATCGCGTGCAGCGCATTCCGGTGACGGAGAGCAACGGCAAGCGGCAGACCTCCACGGCGACGGTCGCCGTGCTGCCCGAAGCGCAGGAGGTTGACGTGAAGATCAACCCGGACGATCTGCGCATTGACGTCTACCGCGCGTCCGGCCATGGTGGGCAGTACATCAACAAAACGGACAGCGCCGTGCGCATTACGCATATTCCCAGCGGCATTGTCGTGACCTGTCAGGACGAAAAGAGCCAGCTCAAAAACAAGGAAAAGGCCATGCGTGTTCTCCGTGCGCGGCTTTACGAAAAAATGCAGGAGGAAAAGGACGCGGCCTACGCCAGCGACCGCCGCGCACAGGTGGGCACGGGCGAGAGGAGCGAGCGCATCCGCACCTATAATTTCAACGAGGGGCGCGTCACCGATCACCGCATCGGCAAGACGATTTATACCATCGACGCGTTTGTCGATGGCGATATGGACGATATCATCGACCCGCTCATTTACGCCGACCAGCAGGAGCAGCTGCGCGCGTTGGGGCAGGGCGAACAGCAAAGAGGATAAAGCGATGAAAACACAGCTGCTCAAGGTGAATGAAGATTCCATCGCGCTGGGCGCAAAGCTCATCCGCGAGGGCGAACTGGTCGGCTTTCCGACAGAGACGGTCTATGGGCTGGGCGCAAACGCGCTGGACGCCGAGGCCGTCGTTAAGATTTTTGAAGCGAAGGGCCGTCCACAGGATAACCCGCTGATTACCCACGTTTCCTGCGTGGAGGAAATTCCGCCGCTGGTGCGTGCCATCCCCGCCGCTGCGAAAAAGCTGATGGAGGCGTTCTGGCCCGGCCCGATGACGCTGATTCTGCCCAAAGCGGACTGCATCCCCAACGCGGTGAGCGCGGGGCTGGATACGGTGGGCATCCGCCTGCCCTCCAACGCGGATGCGCGGGCGCTGATTCGCGCGGCAGGCCGTCCGATTGCCGCGCCGAGCGCCAACCGGAGCGGCCGTCCCAGCCCGACGACGGCGCTGCACGTGCTGGAAGATATGGATGGGCGCATTCCGCTGATTTTGGATGGCGGCGCCTGTCAGGTCGGCGTGGAATCCAGCGTCATCGATGCGACGGGCGACGTGCCGGTCATTCTGCGTCCGGGCGGAATCACCCCGGAGATGGTGGAACGCGTGCTGGGGCACGTCCGCGTGGATGAACACGTGATGAGCCCGCTCAGGGAGGGCGATGTGGCGCGTTCGCCGGGCATGAAATACAAGCATTACGCGCCGAAAGCGAAAGCGATTATTTTCAGCGGCGCGCCGGAACATGTCGTCGCGGCAATCTGCAAGCGTTACGACGAGCAGACGGCCAAGGGCGAGCGCGTGGCGATTTTGGGACTGGACGAGCACCACTACGGCGGCCGCACATTCCTCAGTCTGGGCAGCGAAAAGCGCCCGCAGGAGGCGGCGGCGAGGCTGTTTGCCGCGCTGCGGGAACTGGATGAGCGGGGAGACACAGTGGCGCTCTGCGAGGCGGTGGATACGGCGGGTATCGGTTTGGCCGTGATGAACCGCATGGGGCGCGCGGCGGCGTTTGACATCGAGCAGGTATGATTTGTCAGTCTTTTGAACCGATATGGGCGGAAAATGCGCGAGTACTGATCGTCGGCTCGATGCCCAGCGTCAAATCGCTTGAAGACGCGCAGTATTACGCGCACCCAAGAAACGCGTTCTGGCCGATCTTGTTTGATATTTTCGGCGAAACGCCGAGCTGCGACTATGAACGGAAAAAGGCGCTGATTCGCGAACATGGGCTGGCACTTTGGGATGCGGCGGCAATGTGCGAGCGCGAGGGTAGTCTGGACAGCGACATGCGCGACGTGGTTTTTAACGACTTCGGCAGGCTGTACGCGCAGTGCCCCGATATTCAAACCGTGCTGTGCAACGGCGCGACGGCGCATAAGCTGTTTGTCAAATCCGGCTGGGCGGGGGCGCGGCAGGTAATCCGCATGCCCAGCACCAGTCCGGCGTATACCCTGCCTTATGAAAAGAAGCTCGAAGCGTGGAAGAAAACGCTTTTGAATGCGCTTTATACCCCATGAATTGCGAAGCAATTCATAAGCGGGAAATCCAAGAACCTCAGGATCTTGAAGGAGAATCGAAACCGACCGAAGGAGGAACGGCTATGAATATGGTGGATATCATTCTCAAAAAGAAGGCGGGAGGAGAACTGAACGAGGAAGAGATTCGCTTCTTTGCGCGCGGCGCGGCGGACGGCTCGATTCCCGATTACCAGCTTTCGGCGCTGCTGATGGCGATTTGCTGGCAGGGCATGAACGCGAAAGAGACGACCTGCCTGACGATGGAAATGATGCACTCCGGCGGCGTGGTGGATTTGTCCGCCATCGACGGCGTGTGCGTGGATAAGCATTCCACCGGCGGCGTGGGCGACACGACGACGCTGGTGCTTGTGCCGCTGGCGGCGGCGTGCGGCGCGAAGGTCGCCAAGATTTCCGGCCGCGGGCTGGGCCATACGGGCGGCACGCTGGATAAGCTGGAAAGCATTCCCGGCTGCTCGGTGGAGGAGACGGAGGAGCGCTTCGTGAAGCAGGTGCAGGAAATCGGCTGCGCGGTCATCGGCCAGACGCACGATCTCTGCCCGGCGGATAAGGCGCTCTACGCCCTGCGCGACGTGACCGGCACAGTGAACTGCATTCCGTTGATCGCGTCGAGCATCGTCTCTAAAAAGCTGGCCAGCGGCGCGGGCGCGATTGTGCTGGATGTGAAAACCGGAAGCGGCGCGCTGATGCGCACGGTCGAGGATTCCATCGCGCTGGCTAAGGCGATGGTGGATATCGGCGCGCAGGCGGGCAAGCCCATCCTCGCGTTGGTGACGGGCATGGAACAGCCGCTCGGCACGCACGTCGGCAACGCGCTTGAAGTGAAGGAAGCTATCGATATTCTCGCCGGACGCGCGGGCGGCGATCTGCTGGCCGTATCGCTGGAATTGGGCAGCCGCATGCTCGTCGCGGCGGGAATCGCCAGGGACGTGGACGACGGCAAGGCGCGCATGAAGCATGCGCTGGAAAGCGGCGCGGGCCTTGCGAAACTCAAAGAGATGATTGCGGCACAAGGCGGCGACGCGGGCGTCTGCGACGATGTGACCCGCCTGCCGCAGGCAAAGCACCTCGTGCCCGTGCCCGCGCCGCACGAAGGCTATGTCGCGGATATGGATACGATGGCTATCGGCTACTGCGCGCAGGATCTCGGCGCAGGCCGCAAACAGAAGACCGACGTCATCGATCCGGCGGTCGGCTTGGTGATGAACGTGCGCATCGGCGACTTCGTGAAGCAGGGTGACGCGCTGGCGACGCTGCACCTGAATAAGCCGGAGCAGGCGGAGCGCGCGATTGCGCGCATGCAGCAGGCTGTCAAACTGACGGCAGATAAACCGGCGATTCCGCCGCTGGTGTATGCGTCGGTTTCGCCGGAAGGGGTTGCAAGGGGCATGTGACGGGGCGTTGCCCCATGCTTCATCAGAAATCTGAGGTTCATGGATTTCCGACCATAATGTTGCGAAGATATTCTCTCCTTTTTCGAGAAAGGGGAGAATATCTTTTACGGTCAAGCCTGTTTATACAGGCGCGAAGCGAAGAAGGGAGTCTGAGGGATATAATCCCCCAGCGGGGGTTAGGACGGAGCCCCAAAAGGAGAAACATGGAAGAAAATCAAAAGAAGGAGAGCTTTCGCAAAAAAGCGGAGCTGCTGCTGCATCATTTGAAGCCTGCGGCCTCTGCGTTTGCGCTGGGCATCGGCGCGTCGCTGGCGGCCACGCTGCTGCGAACGCTCTTTACGCAGATCATTCGTTTTACCGTCGATCACGCGCTGCTGGGCGAAACGGAGGGGCTTCCCGCATTTTTGCTGAATGCGCCTGCGGGACAGATTCTCGTCTGGTGCGCGGCGGCTGCGGCCGCGGTGGCGCTGCTGGAATTTGGCGCGGGCTTTGTGCAGGATTCCAACCTGCCCAAGGGTTCGGAGCGGTTCGTCAAGTCGCTGCGCGACGCGCTCTACGGCCATATCCAGCGCCTGCCGTACCGCTGGCATGTGCAAAACCCGACGGGCGATATCATCCAGCGCTGCACCTCCGACGTGGAGGTTGTGCGCAATTTTATCGCGGAACAGATGGTCGAGCTGCTCAGCACGACGTTCCTCATTGTCGTCTATATGGCTGCGATGTTCACGATGAACGTCAAAATCTCGCTGTTCGTGTTCGCGTTCATCCCCGTGATTGTCGGCTATTCGCTGGTGTTTTATAAGCGCATCTCCAAGGGCTATCAGAAGGCGGACGAGGCCGAGGGCGAGCTTTCCAGCGACGTGCAGGAAAACATCACCGGCGTGCGTGTGGTGCGCGCGTTTGGCCGCGAACGCGACGAGCTGGAGAAATTCCGCAAGAAGAACAATAACTACGCCAATATCTGGATGAAGCTCGGCGATATGATGACCGTGTTCTGGTCGCTGGGCGACGTGATGAGCATGGCGCAGGTCTTCGGCGTGGTCGCTATCGGCGTGCATCTGTGCGTGAAAGGCGAAATCACGCTGGGCACGTATCTCGCTTTCGTCAGCTACACGCGCCAGCTCACGTGGCCCGTCCGCGCGCTGGGACGCACGCTGTCGGAGATGAGCAAGGCGGGCGTTTCCATCGACCGCCTGCTGTATATCCTGAGCGCTGAACAGGAGCAGAGCCCGACCAAGCCGCTGGCGGCGAATCTTTCCGGCGACATCTGCTTTGATCATGTCAGCTTTGCCTATGAGCAGAAGAAGGTGCTCCGCGACGTGAGCTTTACCGTCAAGGGCGGCACGACGCTCGGCGTGCTCGGCGAAACGGGCAGCGGCAAGAGCACCATTGCGCTGCTGCTCTCGCGGCTCTACGATCCCGGCGAGGGAACCATCACCATCGGCGGCGTGAACGTGCGGGATATGGAGCAGAGCGAATTGCGCCGCAGCGTGGGCGTCGTGCTGCAAGAGCCGTTCCTGTTTTCCAGAACGGTGGCGCAGAACATCGCGATCACCCGCGAAAACGTCAGTCAGGCCGAAATTGAGCAGGCCGCGAAGGAAGCCTGCCTGCATGAGTCGATCGAGGGCTTCCAATCGGGTTATGAAACGGTGGTCGGCGAGCGCGGCGTGACCCTCTCCGGCGGTCAGAAACAGCGAACCGCCATTGCGCGGACGCTGCTGGAACATGCGCCGATCATGGTTTTTGACGACGCGCTTTCCGCCGTGGACGCGAAAACGGACGAGGCCATCCGCGGACGGCTGCGCGAAGCGGCGGGCGGCTCGACGATGATCCTCATCGCGCATCGTGTCGCCACGCTGATGCAGGCCGATCAGATCATCGTGCTCAAGGATGGGCAGATCATCGAGCGCGGCACGCCGCAGGAGCTGCTTGAGCAGAACGGCGTGTTTGCGCACACGGCGCGGATGCAGTCCGCCGAGGGAGAGGAGGAAGCCGAATGAGCATGAAAAAAGAAGAAAAGCGCGCGGCTTTCTCGCTTGCGCCGTGGAAGCGGCTCTGGCAGAGCATCTGTCAGCACCGCGTGCGGTTGACCGTGGCCATCGTCAGCAACCTTTTGCTCGCTGTGGCGGATTTTTATATCCCGCTGCTGCAAAGCAAAGTGGTCGATCAATTCATTCTGGCAGGCACGACGGCGGGCTTTAGCGGATACGCAGCGAAGTACATCGGCGTGTGTGCGTTTGAAATCATCATGTTGTTCATCTATTTTAAGGCGTGCATGGGGCTTGAAATGCTCTCCGGCCGCGACATGAAGGAAGCCTGCTTTGTCAATCTGCAAAGGCTGAGCCTGGATTATTACAACGTGACCAGCGCGGGACATATGCTCTCGCGCGTGATGAGCGACACCGACCGCATCGCGTCGTGTCTGGCGTGGGTTTTTCCGGATATCCTCTGGGGTTTTGCGTATATCTTCGGCGTGCTGGGCGTGATGCTCTCGCTGTCGCCGAGTCTGGCGATGACGATCATCGTGATTGCGCCGATTGTCACCGCGCTGACGGTGTATTTCCAGAAAAAGCTGATCGTGCTCAACCGCGAGGTGCGCGCTCAGCACTCGAAAATCACCAGCAGCTACAACGAAGGCATCATGGGCGCGAAGACCAGCAAAACCCTTGCGCTGGAAAGCCGCCTGACCGATGAATTTGAACAGACAACCGCCAACGCGGCGCGGGCAGGCATTCTGCACGGGCGCATGCGCGCGATCTACGTGCCGCTGATTGTGCTCTGCGGCACGCTGGCGGCCAGCGCCACGCTGCTGCGCGGCGGCAGCATGGTGTTTAAGGGAACGCTGAGCATCGGCGTGCTGAGCGCGTTCATGACGTATGCGCTGAGCCTGTTCCAGACCTTCCGCCAGCAGGCGGCGCGCATCTCTCAGCTGATTTCGCTTCAAGCTAATGTGGAGCGCGTGGTCGATCTGATCGATGAAAAGCCGACCGTGCAGGACAGCCCGGAAGTCGAAGCGAAATACGGCGACTGCTTCCATCCCAAGATGGAAAACTGGGAGGAAATGCGCGGCGAGATCGACTTTGACGACGTATCTTTCACCTATCCGGACGGCGGCGAAGAGGTGCTCACGCACTTCTCGCTGCACGTGCCCGCGGGCAGCACGGTCGCCATCGTCGGCGAGACGGGCGCGGGCAAGAGCACGCTGGTCAACCTCGTCTGCCGCTTCTTTGAGCCGACGGCGGGCCGCGTGCTCATCGACGGGCGCGACGCGCGCGAACGCAGCCAGCTTTGGCTGCACAGCCACGTGGGCTATGTGCTGCAATCGCCGCACCTGTTCTCCGGCACGATTCGTGAAAACATCCGCTATGGCAAGCCGGACGCGACGGACGAAGAGGTCTATGCGGCGGCTAAGGCGGTCAGTGCAGACCGCGTCGCGGCCAAGCTCGAACAGGGCTATGACACGGACGTGGGCGAGTGCGGCGATAAGCTCTCCACGGGCGAAAAACAGCTCATTTCCTTCGCCCGCGCGGTGATCGCCAAGCCGAAGATTTTCGTGCTCGACGAGGCCACCAGCTCCGTGGACACGGAAACCGAAATGCTGATTCAGAAGGCGACGCACACGCTGATGCAGGGCACAACCTCGTTCGTCATTGCGCACCGGCTTTCGACCATCCGTCAGGCCGACGTGATTCTGGTCATCGACCATGGCAAAATCGTCGAGCAGGGCACGCACGAGAGCCTGCTCAAAGCGAACGGCGCGTATGCGGCCTTGTATCACACCCAGCTGAGCAGACAGGATTCATAACAGGAGAGACGCAAAATAGTGCGTCTCTTTTTGTATAAATGACGCAAATCTTACCAATAAAAAGTTCCGATATCAACAAAAAATGTTGCTTTTAATCTTGACTTGGGGGGGGTGAAGCGTAAAATAAAGGTACCTACTTATTCCATACAGGGGAGGAAAAAACAAATGTCCATGATGAAAAAGACGGCGGCCCTGACCGTGTCCGCCGTGCTGCTCTTGCAGCCGATGACGGCCAGCGCGGTCACGTGGAGCAACATTGTGAACGGCCTGCGCAACAGCGGCTCGAATCGGTATACCGAGGACGGAACGACCATCGAGAAGGATGGGGATAACTACACCGTTACGGGCGGAACGATTGAGAATGGCGGGTATCTTGATTCGTATGACTTTAACGACAACGCAGTCCTTTGGCTAAAAGGGGTGTTGATGGAAAAAGGATTCATGATTGATGCGAATAACGGAGAAAAATATACGCTTATAGTTGATAAAGATACGGTTATAAAAAACAGTGTCGTTGGAAATGTAACAGACGCAGATTCTAAAGTCATCATTATCAATGACGGAACGATGAGAGACACGCAGTTCTTCGTAGAAAATGGTGGATACGCCTCTACAACCAACAATGGAAATATGAAATATCTTTCTGTGGATTCAAAGGGAAGCGGCTCAACCGTTGAATTTGAAAATACGGAAAACGGAACGATGGAAGTTTCTTCGCTTAATGTGGATAACAACGGAACGATTCATGCTGTTAATAATGGAACTATCAGCAATTCCGTTGAGCTGGGTATAGGGTCATTCAAGCACGAAACCACTGGATACACGATTGCTTTTATCAATAACGGAGAAATAAATTCCATGAGGGTCGGTTTCGGCGCCGGAACGGGAACAATGCAGGTGGAAAATAATGGAACTTTCAATGTGAAAGAACCGTTGACTGTTTCGGTAAAGGAAGGAACGACAGTTGAAGAAATTCTGCAAAAGATTGATGGAATGCCGAATGCAGAATACGTGTATGTATGTGAATACCAGCAGGACGAATATGGAGATTGGGAACAGGTTAATCGATACTATTTGAGGAACCCGAACGAGCCGGAGAACCCGGAGCAGCCGGAGAACCCGGAACAGCCCGAAAATCCTGAACAGCCGGAAGAAACCCAGCAGCCGACCTTCGAGGTTTCCAAATACGATCAGGAGCGCCACGAAATGGAGGAGAAGCGCAAGGCAGAAGCCATCGGCGGCGTTTACGGCAGCCCGTATTGGGTCAAGCAGCTCTATCTGGGCTATCACAGCCTGAATCTGCGCCTGTTTGTCGGCGATCAGCAGAGCAACTTCAAGCAGAGCCTCAGCTGGATGCCGGACAGCACCAAGCAGCTCACCCTGCGCGTGAACACCGACGCGCCCGAAAAGCTGACCATGCGTCTGGATGAAAAGGCGCTGGAAACCCTCGAACGCACGGAGTTCAGCGTCATCACCCTGCTGGATAAGAGCGGCAATGCCGTCATGCAGTACAGCCTGAGCGACTTGCGCAGCGCCTATGACCAGTACGGCTTGAACGGCGAAGATCAGTTGGTCGTCGGCGGCGCGGACGACGACGTGATGAAAATCGTGAACGGCGAAATGAAGCCCATCGAGGAATAATCATTTTTCGTCTTGACTTTTTTGCGTGCGTGGTTTATACTGTGCTCACTTGAGATGACAAAGAAGAGTAACCCCTATCGCAGAGCCTCAAGAGAGACGCGCCACAGGCTGGAAGTGCGTCGGCGGAGCGCGGGGCGAAGACCACCTTTTGATTGAGCCGCGCGGCGCGCGATACAGCGCCAAAGAGAACCAATCAGGGTGGAACCACGGGTTAGATTTTTTTATCGCTCGTCCCTCAGCAAAAACGCGAGGGACGGGCGTTTTTCAGATCGTCCCTAAAACGCAAGGAAAGAGGAGAAGATCATCATGAAGGTTATCTACAACGATGGACATGTTGCCGAATGCCCGGAAGACGAGGAGCTGCACGTCATCCGCCATACGGCCGCGCACGTTCTCGCGCAGGCGGTCAAGCGCCTGTATCCGGACGCGCACTTCGCCTATGGCCCGGCGACCGAGAAGGGCTTTTATTATGACGTTGATCTGGGCGATAAGAAGCTCTCCGACGAGGATCTGCCCGCGATTGAGGCGGAGATGGCGAAGATCGTCAAGGAAAACCTGCCGATCAAGCCGTTTGTGCTCAGCCGCGAGGAGGCCGTCAAGCTCATGGAGGAGCGCGGCGAAAAGTATAAGGTCGAGCATATCGGCGACCTGCCGGAAGACGCGGTGCTCAGCTTCTATCAGCAGGGCGAATACATTGACATGTGCGTCGGCCCGCACCTGACCTATACCAAGGCGCTCAAGGCGTTCAAGCTGACCCAGCTTTCCGGCGCGTATTGGAAGAACGACAAGAATAACATCATGCTCACCCGCATCGGCGGCACGGCGTTCCGCACCCGCGAGGAGCTGGAGGAATACAACAAGCTGATGGAGGAGGCCGCCCGCCGCGACCATCGCCGCATCGGCAAGGAAATGAACCTGTTCATGCTCTGCGACGAGGGCCCCGGCTTCCCGTTCTTCCTCCCCAAGGGCATGGCGCTCAAGAACGCGCTGATCGATTACTGGCGCGAGATTCACTACAAGGCGAACTATGTCGAGGTCTCTACGCCGCTGATTATGAACCGCCACCTGTGGGAGACGAGTGGCCACTGGGATCACTACAAGGATAACATGTACGCCACCAAGATCGACGGCGAGGATTACTGCATCAAGCCGATGAACTGCCCCGGCGGCGTGATGGTCTACCGCAGCCAGCCGCACTCCTACCGTGAGCTGCCGCTGCGCGTGGGCGAGCTGGGCCTTGTCCATCGCCACGAGCTGAAGGGCGCGCTGCACGGCCTGTTCCGTGTGCGCTGCTTTACGCAGGACGACGCGCACATCTTCATGCGCCCCGACCAGATCACCGACGAGATCATCGGCGTGGTCGGCCTCATCAATCAGGTGTACAGCAAGTTCGGCTTTGATTACTTCGTCGAGCTTTCCACTCGCCCGGAGAACAGCATGGGCAGCGACGAGGACTGGGAGGCCGCGACCAACGGCCTGATCAAGGCCCTTGAAAAGCTGAACATGCCGTATATCGTCAACGAGGGCGACGGCGCGTTCTACGGCCCGAAGATCGACTTCCATCTGCGCGACAGCCTCGGACGCACCTGGCAGTGCGGCACGATTCAGCTCGACTTCCAGATGCCGCTCAACTTCGGTCTGGAATACATCGCCGAGGACGGCAGCCGCCAGCGCCCGATCATGATCCATCGCGTGTGCTTCGGTTCCATCGAGCGTTTCATCGGCATTCTGACCGAGCACTTTGCGGGCAAGTTCCCGACGTGGCTCGCGCCGACGCAGGTCAAGGTTCTGCCGGTTTCCGACAAGAGCATGGACTATGCGAAGGAGGTCTACGAAGCGCTGCGCGGAAAGATGATCCGCTGCGAGCTGGATACCCGCAATGAGAAGATTGGCTACAAGATCCGCGAGGCCCGTCAAGTGGACCGCGTGCCGTATATGCTGATCATCGGCGCGAAGGAAGTGGAGACAAACACCGTCTCCGTCCGCGACCGCGACACCGATCAGACCGTGACCATGAAGCTCGACGAGTTCCTCGATAAGCTCTGCAAGGAGATTAAGGATCGCGCGTAATCGGGTTGAATCAAGGGCATAAAGAAAGAACCGTCGTGAGGGCGGTTCTTTTTGTATGGCGTTAGTTCCCGTAATTCTCAATGCCCCTGAGCATCTCCAATTCGCGTACGTCGCGCACATCGGTGAACGTCTCGCGGGAGAGCAGAACGGCCGAGCGCCAGTACAGGCAGATATACGGCTGATCCTGCTCGAACTGATCCTGAATGAGCCGCATCGCGCTTTGATAGCTGTCGGCGGTGTAGCTCTTGCGCAGCTGGGTGATGAGGTCGTTCATATCGTTGGAGCGGTAGCGCGTATAGTTGCAGCTGGCGGTGGAGGTCAGCGTGAAGCCGGGATCGGGGGAAACGTCGAAATTCAGGCCGCACAGGGCGAGAGAATAGTCGCCGCTGACGAGCTTGGTCTGCACATCGGCGCGCGACCAGGTGGCCACGTAAGCCGGGATGCCGACGGCGGCCAGCTGATCGACGATTTTGTTGGCGGCGTTGGTGCGCGCGGTCGAGCCGGGCTCATCGTAGACGAGAATGCGCAGCTTTTCCATCTTTTTTCCGTCTTTGTAGCGGTTGCCGTCGTCGGCCAGCTTATAGCCCGCGCTGTCCAGCAGAGAGGCGGCCATCAGCGGATCGTAGATATCGCGGATGGCGGATTCATTGGAAAGCCAGGTGCCGGAAGGAATCGGCGTGTAGGCGACGGTCGCCATGTTCTGATAGGCGGAGGAAATCAATTCGCTTCGGTTGATGGCGTAGGCAATCGCCTGCCGAAGCAGGTTCTGCCCGTTGTCGTCGCTCTTGAAATCCTTATACGCGCGGTTGACGAGCAGGACTTCGAGCTGGCGGGTGCGCGCGTTGAGGGAGAAGGTGTTGAGCGAACCGCTGTAACGAGACGCGTTGATAGAACGGGTCATGGCGATATCGACGCTTTGGGTATCGAACGCGTTGAGCGCCTGATCCGCCGTGTCGTAAATGCTGGCACGGATATAACGCACCTGCGGCGCGCGGTTCCACCACGCGTCGTTGGCCGTCAGCCAGATGGCGCTGCCCTGCTCATAGCCATCGTATTTATATGGGCCTGTGCCGGAAGGCATGTCGCTGGCAACCTGCGAAACCGGGAGAATGGGGAAAGTCAGCGCGTATAGCGAACCATAGCTGGCACGGCGAAGGGTAAAGACGACGGTGTAATCGTCCGTGGCTTCCCAGGAACGAATAGAATAGAAGGTGGAATAATACAGGCCGCGCTCATCCACCGGCGTTTCGGAATCGAGATTGTCGTCAAAGCCGGAAAGTTCCAGCATGTAGTCAAGCGTCGCGATCACGTCCGCACTGGTCAGCGCCTCGCCGTTGTGAAAGGTGACGTCCTGCCGGAGCGTGACCTGCAATTTGCGCCCGTCGTTGGAAAAACTGTACGCATAGGCCAGCTTGGGCTGAGGCTGGGCGTTGTCGTCCATTTCAAACAGCCCTTCGTAGACCAGCCCGAGCAGGCTGACCACGTCGCGCTGATTCAGCTCCAGCGGGCGGAGGGCGAGATGATCATCCGCGACAACGGCGACGGAAAGCGAAGAGGGAACCGCAAGGCCGACGGTCGGCAGAAACAGCAGCACACAGGCCAGCAACAGCGCGGTGAAATGGGAAATGCGCATGGCAAAACTCCTTATGGTTCGGTCGGTTCGATGGTTTCGACGGGAAAGTAATATTTTTGATAGACGTCGCGGGCGCGCAGCACGCGGGAAGCATACGTCGCGGTATCCTGTGTCGGAATGACGTCGAGCGTCACGCCGTCGGCGCTGTACTGCGGGTTCTTCAGCCAGCTGTCTACGTTGCCTTGCCCTGCATGATAGGCGCAGACGATTTTCTTTGCGTCGCCGCCGAAACGCCGGGAGAGATAACCAAGGTACCACGTGCCGTAACGGATGTTGGTTTCCGGGTCGTAGAGACTGTCAAACGAGTAACCCGCGCCGTCTTCGTTGTATTTGTGGGCGATCCACTCGGCGGTATCGGGCATCAACTGCATCAGCCCGCGCGCGCCGAGACGGCTTTCGGCCTTTGGATCGAAACTCGATTCGCAAAGGATGACGGCGGAGACGAGCGCGGGATCGAGATTCTGTTCGGAAGCGTACAGCGTGATGAGGTCGCCGTAATACAGCGGATGCTGGGCGCGCTCGGCGGCTTCGGCTTCAAGGCGGCGTCGCTCCTCCTGTTTGGCGAGATAGGTCTTGGTGATGGATACCGCGCCCGTGACGAGCAGAATCAGCGCCAGCGCCAGCGCGAGAAAGCGGACGGGCGTGGGCAGACCGTCAAACGGCGATCGCGCGCGGGACGAGCGGCCGACGCGGCGGGGAGAATCCTCCGTCTCAATCGGCACGACGCGAACGGCGCGGCGCGGTACGGCAGGCCTGTCTTTCGGCACATCGTCGGAGAGATGGAGCGTCTGTGGGGGACGGCGGCGGCGGACGGGCGCGGCAGATGCGGCGACAGATTCAAGCAGCCCATCGACCTGCTTCTGCGTCTGTTCAATCGTGCCGCTCGTATCGATGACGGCGTTTGCACGGCGGATTTTTTCATCCAGCGGCATTTGAGAATTGATGCGGCGCTCAGCCTGTTCGCGGCTCAGTCCGTCGCGTTCAAAAAGACGCTGAATCTGCGTTTCACGATCCGCACGAACCACCCAAACGGTGTCGAACAGCGTTTCCATGCCGCATTCGTACAGCAGAGGGATATCGCCGACGACGATCTGCCCGGGCGCGTCGAACTGATCAAGTTGACGGTGGATTTCCGCAAGAATCATCGGGTGCAGAATGGCGTTGAGCGTTTCCCGTTTTTGCGCGTCGGCAAAGACGAGCTGGCCGAGTTTCGCACGGTCGAGCGCTGCGCCGGAAAATACGCCGTCGCCGAATGCCTTGCGGATTTCGGGCAGCGCCGCGCCGCCCTCCGCCGTCAATGCGCGCGAAATCGCGTCCGCATCGACGATTTGACAACCCTTCTGTTTAAGATGCTGGCTGACGGTGCTTTTTCCGCAGGCAATCGAACCGGTTAAACCGATTTTCATAGATGTCCTCCGAGGGGGGCGAGGTACGTTGGGAACGTTGGGGCTTTGCCACAAGCCCCACAAGGGAACTGAGTTCCCTTGACCTTTCAAATTAAGATAAGATGATTATTCAATAAACGAACGAAAAGTGTTTTTTCATGCAAATTCGCGTTATTGAGATGACGAGAGATCGACGAACAAACAGAATTAGAGGCTTTCAAAAAACGAAGGGTTTTGCCCGAAGGTTTCCAAAGGGCGATGCGCCAAACAGGCGCCGTAAACGTTCGGAAAGCCCTTTGGTGGGGCGATGGGGCAAACCTCCATTACTTTGTATCATACCACGAGTGGCCGGAATGCACATCTGCAATCAGCGGCACGCGCAGCGACGCCGCGTTTTCCATGCAGCGGCGCAGCAGCGTTTCCACCTGTTCGCGTTCTTCTTCCGGCGCTTCGACAATCAGCTCGTCGTGTACCTGCAAAATCAGCTTTGCGGTAAGGCCGGAGGCTTTCAGCTCGTCGTGCACGGCGTTCATCGCAATCTTGATGATATCCGCCGCCGCACCCTGCACGGGCGTGTTCATCGCGGCGCGTTCGCCGAACTGGCGGCGGTTGTAATTCGGGCTGCTCAGCTCCGGCAGAGGGCGGCGGCGCCCGTACATTGTGACGGAATATCCTTCCGCCTTGCCCTGGCTGACGCACGCATCCATGAACCGATGAATCGCCGGGTAGCGGGCAAAATAGCGCGAGATGAACTCGGCGGCTTCCTTGCGGGAGATGTGCAGGTTAGAAGCCAGACCGAAATCGCTGATGCCGTAGACGATGCCGAAATTGACGGCTTTCGCGCTGGAACGCATCTGTGGCGTGACTTCGTCGAGCGGCACGCCGTAGACCTCTGCTGCCGTTCGGGCGTGAATGTCCTGCCCCAGCGTGAAGGCTTCGCACATCGCTTCGTCGCCGGAAAGGTGGGCGAGCAGACGCAGTTCGATCTGCGAGTAATCCGCATCGACGAGTACGCTGCCTGCCGGGGCGATGAACGCGCGGCGGATTTCGCGCCCCATCGGCGTGCGCACGGGGATATTCTGCAAATTCGGCTCACTGGAAGAAATGCGCCCCGTCGCGGCGATGGTCTGATCGAACCATGTGTGAATGCGGCCGTCGCGGCCCGTCAGCCGGAGCAGACCGTCGATATAGGTGCTCTTGAGCTTGGCAACCTGACGATAGAGCAGAATCTTATCCACGGCAGGGTGAAGCTCGGCCAGCTCGTTTAAGGTTTCCGCGTCGGTGGAATAGCCGCGCGCGGTCTTTTTCTTTGCAGGCAGGCCGAGCGTGTCAAAGAGCACACTGCCCAGCTGCTGCGGGCTGTTCAGGTTGAACGGCGCAACGCCGCACAGGGAGAAGATCTCATCCTTCAATTCGGCAATCTGCTGATCATACTGCGCGCCAAGCCGATTCAGCTCGTCGCAATCGACCAGAAAGCCGTCGCGCTCCATGTCGTACAGCGTCGAGAGCAGCGGAAGCTCGATCTCGCGGTAGAGTTTGGTCATTTCCTGCTCGTCAAGCGCGTGTTCATCCGAGAGTGTCTGCTGCAAGAGCGCGGCGGCGTTTTCGGGCGCTTCGTATTTGCCGTTCTGCGGGGCAAGCAGGTATTGCATAATCTGGTCGTCGTCAAACACCGCGGTGACGGGCAGACCCCATGACGCAAATTCGGTTTTCAGCCGCTTGGCGTTCCAGAGGATGAGCGGACGCGCGCCCGTCAGCAGGGGAGCGAGCGCTTTGGCCGCGCAGAGCGGATCAAGTCCGCCGCCGAGAAGCCCCTGCGCAAAGGGAATGAGTGCCTGAGCGCCGTTTGCAGCTGCGAGGGAGACGCCGTCTTCCCGCATGAGCAGGGCGGTGCGCGCGTCAGTCGGAAGGGCGGAGATGAAAGTGGAGATTTCCGCCTCGGAGAGGAGCTGCCGCTCATCCTGCCACGCAATCTGCGGCGCAGCGGGGGCATTTTCCTCCGCGCGCAGGCCGGAGAGCTGCAAAAGGCGGACGGTCAGCGTCTTGAGCCCAAGCTGTTCAAACAGCGGCAGAACGCCTCGCATGTCGCCCAGACGGCAATCCTCCAGCGTCACGTCGTCCAGCGGCACGTAACGCGTGATGGTCGCAATTTTTTTGCTCATCAGGCCGGACATGCGCCCGTCGATCATCTTTTCACGCTGTTTGCCTTTCAGGTCGGCCTCCGCGTGATCCAGCGCGTTTTCCAGCGTGCCGTAAGCGGAAAGCAGCTTGATCGCTGTCTTTTCGCCGATGCCGGGAATGCCGGGAATGTTGTCGCTCGCGTCACCCATCAGGCCCTTGAGATCGGGAATCTGCGCCGGGGTCACGCCAAAATCTTCCAGCACCTTTTCGGGCGTATAGCGCACCACGTCGCTCACGCCGCGCCGGGTGTAAAGCACATTGCTCGTCTTGGTGACCAGCTGCATGGAATCGCGGTCGCCCGTGACCAGAAGCGCGGGAATGCCCGCTTCCTCGCAGCGGCGGGCAAATGTGCCGAGGATATCGTCGGCCTCGAAGGTCGGGCAGGTCAGGATTTTTACGCCCATTTTTTCCAGACATTCGCGCACAAGGTCGAACTGCGGACGCAGCTCCGGCGCGGTCGGCTTGCGGCCCGCCTTGTATTCGCTGTAATCCTTATGGCGGAAAGTCGGCCCGTGCAGATCAAACGCGACCGCCAGATAGCGCGGCTGTTCGTCGCCGACGACCTTAAAGAGCATGGAAAGAAAGCCGAAAACGGCATTGGTATAGACGCCGTCCGCGTTGGAGAGCGGCGGAAGGGCGTGAAAAGCGCGGTGCATGAGGCTGTTGCCATCGATAATGACAAAGGTATCCGGCTGTGACATGGCGGTCTCCCTTTCAGCAGATAAAATCATTCAGCTTTATGATACCACAAAGAGGGGGAAAATACAAACAGGTCAATCTGCGCAAAGCAAAAAAGAGAGACGCAGAGCCTCTCTCAGACTGTAGACAAAAAGCTATTCGCCCCCGAAGGGGGAGAATAGCCCTTTCCGCAAATGAAAGAATAGCTGAATTTCTTGATTTTGCTATCCAAGCTAAGTTTGCTTATGTCAACAAGCTGAGAGACGCAGAGCCTCTCTTTTTCAAAATGAAAAAACGGATTGACGATGAAAAACGGAGAACTCAGTACCGCTCGATCTCCATCTTCGCTTCTTCAAATCCGGCGAGCAGTTCGAGAAACACATCCTGAGCCTGCGGCAGATTTTCGGCTTTTCCGTCGCGCAGCAGGTCGCAGAGTTCGGCGGCGGGAAGATAGACACAGGTTACGGCCAGCTGGGAGGAAAGCCCCTTGAGCGTATGCGCCAGCAGAAAAGCTTGTGAAACGTTGCCCTGCATCAAAGCGTCGCTCAGGGCGACGAGCGAGGTATCCTGAGCGAAACGGCGCAGATGCCCCAGATAAAAAGAAAGATTGTTGCCGTTGCAGGCGAGGCCTGCGTCGAAATCAATCGGAGAGGCTGAGTAAGCCATGCGTGAAGCCTCCTTGAGCGGGGAGAAGATACAGGCAGTATACCATAGCGGACGCAAATATACAAGGCAATAACGGCTGGATTAAAATGAGGAAAATGTGAAGCAAAGAATTTTTTGCCTTTTTGCCGCGGCAGGCAGGAAAAACGAAAAGCTGCGCGAAAAGAAAATTTGTGTTTGTATGCCTATATGGCGTTTTCGACCCATGGAAAGGACTATCTCCGATGAAAAAGAAACATGCTTTGGCGCTGATTCTGGCGCTTTTCACCCTGCTTGCCACGGGCTGCGCCGCCCAGAAGGACGGACAGACCACGATTGTGACGAGTTTTTATCCGATGTATGTGCTGACGCTGAACGTGACGGACGGCGTTGACGGCGTGACGGTGCAGAACATGGCGGAACAGAATGTCGGCTGTCTGCACGACTATCAGCTTCAAACCCGCGACATGGTGGCGCTGGAGGGCGCGGATGCGCTGGTCATCAACGGCGGCGGGATGGAGCAGTTCATGGATAAGGTGATTTCGCTCCGGGCGGATCTGCCCGTGATCGATGCGAGCGAAGGCATTGAGATGTTCCCTAGCGACGAGGAACATGACCATGACGCGCACGGACACGACGACCACGACGAACTGTATAATGCGCACGTATGGCTTGACCCGAACCGCGCAATGATTCAGGTGCAGAATATTGCGGCCGGGCTGGCGGAAGCCGACCCGGAGCACGCGGAAATCTATCAAAAGAATGCCGAAAGCTACATCGCGCGGCTGACGGCGCTCAACGCCGAACTGGCTGAGCAGCTTGCGCCGTTTGCAGGCGCGGAGATCATCACGTTCCACGAGGCGTTTGCCTATTTCGCCGACGCGTATAACCTGCATGTGGCGGGCGTGATCGCCAACGAGCCGGGCGAAGAGCCGAGCACGCGCGACATCGCCGACACGTGCGATCTGGTGACGGAATTGGGGATCAGGACGCTGTTCGTCGAGCCGCAGTATCCGCAGAAGGCCGCCGAAACCATCGCGCGGGAGACGGGCGCTTCCATCTATACGCTCGACCCGTGCGTATCCGGCGACGGCACGAAAGAAAGCTATGAAACCATCATGCGCGAAAACGCGAAGGTACTCACGGAGGCGCTTTCCAAATGACGCAGAAAAAGACGATTCAGCCCCAGATTACCCATGATCACGAAGGGCATGCGCATGTGAACTGTCCCGGCCTTGCGCCGTGCAGGCTTTGCCGCATTGAGGTCGATCATCTGAGCGTATCGGCAGGTCATCAGCAGCTGCTGCATGATGTGAATCTGCACATCCATTGCGGTGAACTGACCGCGCTCATCGGCGCGAACGGCGCGGGAAAGACGACGCTCATCCGCGCGCTGCTCGGTCAGGTGGAATATAAGGGCGTCATCCGCCACCTGACCACAGACGGACGCCCGGCGGCAGACGTGCGCACGGGCTATGTGCCCCAGCAGCTGGAATTTGACCGATCCTCCCCGGTGACGGTCACGGATTTCATGGCCGCGTCGCTTTCCAGAAGGCCGGTTTTTCTCGGCGTGAGCAAAAAAACGCGGGAAAAGGTGATGGGCGCGCTGGCGAGAACGCACTGCGAAAAGCTGTGCAGGCGGCCCCTGGGCGCGCTTTCCGGCGGCGAATTGCAGCGTGTGCTGCTGGCGCTGGCGCTGACCCCGCAGCCCGATCTGCTGATTCTGGATGAGCCGGTTTCCGGCGTGGATCAAAACGGCCTTGAGTCGTTCTATCAGACGGTGGATGAACTCAAGCGCACCAACCACATGGCGATTCTGCTTGTTTCGCATGATTTGGACGTGGTGCGCCGCTATGCCGACCGCGTTGTGCTGATGCAGGGCACGGTCGTGCGGCAGGGCGATCCGGAAAACGTGTTTGACAGCGATGAATTCGCCCAGGTGTTTTATACGAGAGGAGGGCGTGCATGAGCGGTATTTACGCCCTGATGGACACGCTTTTGCCCTTTGAGTGGCTGCATTATACGTTTATGAAGAACGCGCTGATCGCGATTCTGCTGCTGACCCCGCTGTTCGGCATGCTGGGCACGATGGCGGTGGATAATAAGATGGCGTTTTTCTCCGACGCGCTGGGGCACAGCGCGCTGACGGGCATCGCCATCGGCGTGGTGCTCGGCTGGCAGAGCCAGATGAGCGCGATGCTGCTGTTCGGCATTCTGTGGGCGGTGCTTATCACGTTTGTGAAGCATCATTCCAAGATGAGCGCCGATACAATCATCAGCGTGTTTTCCTCGACCTCGATTGCGCTGGGTCTCGTGGTGCTCTCGCGCGGCGGCGCGTTTGCCAAGTATTCCTCCGTGCTGGTGGGCGACGTGCTTTCCGTGGCGCAAAGCGATTTGCTGGCGCTGCTGCTGGCGCTGGCCGGCACGGTCGTCTGCTGGATTTTCTTGTTTAACCCGCTGCTCATTACCAGCGTCAACGCGCCGCTGGCGCAGAGCCGCGGCATTCGTTCCCGGATGACGGAATACGCGTTCACGATGCTGGTCGCCGTTGCGGTGATGGTTTCCATCCGCTGGGTTGGCGTGATGCTCATCAACTCGTTGCTGATTCTTCCGGCTGCGGCTTCACGCAATGTCGCCAGGAGCGCGGCGGGGTATATGCGCACGAGCGTCATCATTGCACTGTGCTGCGGCGTGGTCGGCCTGGCGCTGTCATATTACCTCAATACCAGCGCGGGCGCGGCGATTGTGCTTTGCTGCGCGGCAGTGTACTTCGTGACCCTGCCGATGCGCAGAAAATAACCCTCAAAACCGACATTTCAGCCCACATCGCTTGTCTGCGCCGGGCTGTTATGTTATAATCCTGCACGTCATAAAAAAGCGGAAGGTTCAGAAACCTCAGGTTTCTGGTTGGGTGTTCCCCCTGCATGAAAGGAGGCGAGGCTGTGCTCGGCGTGATGACCGTCCGAAAGGATGAACTGAAGTTTCGCGAGTTTGACCGATATCGCGGGTTTTACTGCGGACTCTGCCGCGCCATCGGCCGGAGGTGCGGCAGAGCCTGCCGCATGGCGCTCAGCTTTGAAATGACCTTCCTTTCCCTGCTGCTGACCTCGCTGTATGAGCCGGAAACGAAGGACGAAATGCGCCGATGCGCGTTTCACCCCATCGAAAAGCGGCTGATGCTGGGGAATGAAGCCATCGATTACTGTGCGGATTTGAGCGCGTTGATTTCCTATTACGACCTGCGCGACGGCTGGGAAGACGAAAAGCGCGTCGATAAACTTGCGGAAAGCGCGCTGCTCAAAGCAGCGGCCAGGCGCGCGGGTCAGGCGCTTCCCCGCCAAAGGGAAGCGGTGGAGCGGTATGTCGCCGATCTGCACGAGGTTGAGCAGAAAAACGACATGAACCTCGACGCGGCGGCAAATCTCTCCGGTGAGCTGCTCGGCGAGCTCTATGTCTGGAAAAAGGACGTCTACGAACGGGATTTGCGCGAACTGGGCTTCTACCTCGGCAAATTCATTTATCTGTGCGACAGCTTTGAAGACGTCGAGCAGGATATCAAAAAGCACAATTACAACCCTCTTGCCGAGCGGTTTAAACGGCCGGAATTTGAGGCCGAAAGCCGCATGATGCTGGAGGATATGATGGCCCGCGCGTGCAGAGCGTTTGAATGCCTGCCGCTGATTGAGGATGCGCCGATCATGCGCAATATTCTCTATTCGGGCATATGGCTGCGCTTTGAGAGCGCGTGTGAGCGAAGAAAGGCGAAAAGCAAGCAATGACAGATCCGTATCAGGTTTTGGGCGTATCCCCGACGGCCAGCGACGACGAGGTAAAAAAGGCCTATCGAACGCTCTGCAAGAAGTATCACCCCGATGCGAACGTGGGCAAGCCGGACGCCGCGCAGGCCGAAAAGAAATTTATGGAAGTGCAGCAGGCGTATGAGGAGATCATGCACCGGCGGCAGGGCGGCGGCCAGCGCGCGGGCAGCGGCTACAACGGCGGCGCACAGCAGCAGAGACAACCGCAGCCGGATGATCCGTTTGCTTCGTTCTGGGGCGCATACGGCGGCAATCCCTACGGTAATGCCGGCTACGGCGGTTATGGCAGCGCCGGATATGGGCAGGCTCAGCAGGACGATTCCATCGAGATGCGCGCGGCAAAGAACTATATCGACACGGGCCATTATGCCGAGGCGCTCAACGCGTTGGGCAGCGTGCCCGCCGGAAAGCGAAACGCTCGCTGGTATTTTCTCAGCGCGCTGGCGCAGAGCGGCCTGCATAATAATGCGCAGGCAATGGAATATGCGCGGCAGGCCGCAAGCATGGAGCCGGGCAACATGCAGTATCAGCAGCTGCTCAGCCAGCTTCAGGGCGGCGGCAGCTGGTACAGCCAGCAGGGACAGGAATATGGCCGCAGAACCGGCGGCATGAACAGCGTCTGCACGACGTTCATGCTGCTGAACCTGTGCTGCGCCTGCTGCGGCGGCGGAAGAATGATGTATGCTCCGCTGTTTTGCTGCATCTAAAACGGTTTGAATGCAAAACATCGCGGAAGGCAGGAAAATCCGATGGATTCTGCTTGTATTCCGCGATGAAATCCGCTATAACAAAGGCGCGACGAAAGGGTTTTGCTGGGTTAGCCCTTTGCGGACTTGCGAGATGGTGACGGCAATCACGATCTCGCTTTTATTGTTGTCGGGGGTTTGAATGGCCTCGACAGCATGAGTCCGGTCAGAAGGCTCCGAGAAAAAATGAAAGCTGTTCTTTTCGCACGGAAGGGATAGCTTTTTCTTGCATTGCGGCGCGTTTTGCTGTAAAATGCGGGTATACGTTCACGAGGAGGCCAAATGATGAAGGAAATCACCAGCGTGCATAACGCTGCCGCACAACTGCTGCGCGAATTGCAAAAGTCGAAGGCGCGGCGGGAGCATGGCCTTTTTGTGTGCGAAAGCGCCAAAATGGTGGGCGAGGCGGTTGCGCTGCATCTGGCGCAGACGTTGTTTGTGGAGAAGGGAAGAGAGGCGGAATACGCGCAGATGGCGGCTCAGGCGGAAAGCATGGGCTGCGCGCTGTATGTCGTCTCTCAGGCGGTCATGCAGGCAGTCAGCACGGCGAAAACGCCGCAGGGGGTCGTCTGTACGGCAAAAATCCCCGAACCGCCGAAAACGCTGACCGGAAAGCGCATTGTGGCGCTTGACGGCGTACAGGATCCCGGCAATGTTGGGACGATTCTGCGCACGGCGGACGCGGCAGGGTTTGACGGCGCAATCTTCGGGCCCGGCTGTGCGGATTTATATGGCGCGAAGACGCTTCGGGCGACGATGGGCAGTGTGTTCCGCGTGCCTGTGATGATGACGGAGAATCTGCCCGAAACGCTGGAAGCCATGAAGCACGAAGGTTACGCCGTGGCGGCTACCGAACTCGGCGGAGAGGATTTTTACGCGCATTGCCCGCGCGGCAGGGCGATTCTGGTCATCGGCAGCGAGGGACAGGGCATCAGCGGATCTGTCCGCGCCGCGGCGACCCACCATCTGGCTCTGCCCATGCGCGGCGGCGCGGAATCGCTCAACGCGGCGGTTGCGGCCGGCATCATGATTTACGAAATGGCAAGAGAACAACCGTAAGGAGGATATACCATGCTTGAATATCGTTATGACACCCAACTCCTCATCGACGGCCATGACCTCGACGAGGACAAGATTTATGATTACTTCGTCGATAACTTTGAGGGCGACTGCCTGATTGCCGTCGGCGACGAGGAAATGATTAAGATTCACTACCACACCAACCAGCCGTGGAAGGTGCTGGAATACTGCGCGTCCCTCGGCGAAATCTATGATATCGTCGTGGAGGATATGGACAGGCAGTCCAGAGGGCTGAAGGGCTAAAATAAGACGGAAAATCCGGGAACATCAGGTTTCCGGCTCCGTAAACAGGAGAGAAAAGCGATGAAATTTACGCTTGGCATGATTCTGGAAGCGCGCGAGCGCCTCAAGGGCGTGGCTCAGCGGACGGGTCTTGTGCAGTTCAAGGCGCTTTCCGACGAGCACAGCCAAATCTATCTGAAAACCGAAGACTTGCAGAATACCGGATCGTTCAAGGTGCGCGGCGCGTATATCAAAATCGCCAGCCTGAGCGAAGAAGAACGTGCCTGCGGCGTGATTGCGTCGTCGGCGGGCAACCATGCGCAGGGCGTGGCGCTTGCGGCGAAGGCGTTCGGCGTTCCGGCGACCATCGTCATGCCGGCGGGCGCGCCGCTTTCCAAGGTGAAGGCCACGCGGGAGCTGGGCGCGAACGTCGTGCTCCACGGCAGCGTCTACGACGACGCATATGCCGAGGCATGTCGCATTCAGCAGGAGACCGGCGCGACGTTTATTCACCCGTTTGACGATCCGATGGTCATCGCGGGTCAGGGCACCATAGGCCTTGAAATTATGGACGATCTGCCCGATGTGGATACCATCGTCGTGCCGATCGGCGGCGGCGGACTGGCTTCCGGCGTGGCGGCGGCGGTGAAGATGCTCCACCCGAACGTGAAGGTAATCGGCGTGCAGGCAGCAGGTGCGGCGGGCATGAAAGCCTCTATCGACGCGGGGCATGTCGTTTCGCTCGACGCGGCCAAGACGATTGCGGACGGCATCGCCGTCAAAAAGCCGGGCGAACTGACCTTTGAATTGTGCAGCAGGTATCTCGACGAGATTGTGACGGTCGATGACGACGAAATCGCGCAGGCGATTCTGTTCCTGATGGAGCGCGGCAAGATGGTCGCCGAAGGCGCGGGCGCGGCTCCGGTTGCGGCGATCATGAACCGCAAGTTTGACGTGAGCGGCAAGGTCGCGGCGGTCATCTCCGGCGGCAACATCGACGTGACGATGATCTCCCGCATCATCGAGAAGGGTCTGCTTCGCGCAGGCCGCATGACCAAGCTCCGCATTCTCATGCAGGACAGGCCGGGTCAGCTCGAAATGGCCAGCCGCATCATCGCCGCCGAAGGCGCGAACGTCATGGTCGTTCATCACGACCGGACAGACGTGGATTTGGATATCCGCGACGCGATTTTGGAAATCACGATGGAGACGCAGGACCGCGAACACGCTCAGCGGGTGATTGACGCGCTGCGTGCGGGCGGCTTCCAGGTATCCTGATTTTTTCTCTGACATGAACTCTCCCGGACGGGAGAGTTTTTGTTTGCATGCCGGACGGGTTACATGACGCGCGGGCAGCCCTGAAATGCGACAGAATGTGCTAATACTAATTCTTGTTAAAATGGCTTAATCCGCGCACCATCTTTTTCGCTCTGACTTTGCCTCGTTCCGTTCAACGTACCTCCAGTACGCCTCACTTCACTTGGCTTCGTCAGAACAAAAAATCTGATGCGCTCTGTTAAGCATTTTAACTGCGAATTAGTATAAAAACGGCGTAACTGAGCGATGACGTCAATCAAATTGGAAAAAATGTCGAAAGAAGTCGAAGGAAATTGAGAAAGAATCAAAAAGCATGCAATAGAAGAAAAAAGAATCCTTCTCAGCTTTTGAAAGGTTATGAAAATAAAAGGAAAAACGATATGTTATCATAATTTGATGCATATAAACCGAAGCAGAGAATCTTCAAAAGCGGCGAAAAGAAACGCTTGACAACAGACACAGGCATTAGATATAATAGGTCGAGCAAAAAATCAAATGTTATCAATATGGATGAATGAAAAAACCTCCGATTTGTTTTCGGGGGGGGGTAGAACACAGGAAAAACGGTTGCAAGAGGGAGAGCGGGTCGATGATGGAGCAGAGATATGTCAAACCGACGGCGACGCATGTGGCGGCGGAGCTGCTGGACAAAAAGCCGGGCGTCAAGGTGCCGATTTTGACGCGGGAAGAAGCGCAGAATCATAAAGTGATGCTCAACGAAAAGGAAGTCCTGCATTCGCATCGGCTGTATTGGTTTGGGCGGCGCACGCAGGATATTGTCTTTTCACTGCTGGCGCTGGTGGTGCTTTCGCCGCTGATGCTCATCATCATGGCTGCGATCTATATCGACGATCCGCATGCCAGCCCGGTTTTTTCTCAGCCGCGAGTGGGAAGGGGCGGCAGGGTTTTCAAGTTTTATAAATTCCGTTCCATGCGCGCCAACGCGGAGGATATGCTGAAAGACCTGCTCAAGGACAACGAGATGGATGGCCCGGTCTTCAAGATGGCCAACGATCCGCGCATCACGCGCGTAGGCAGCTTCATCCGCAAGACAAGTCTGGACGAACTGGCACAGCTGGTCAACGTGCTCAAAGGCGACATGAGCATCGTGGGGCCGCGTCCGCCGCTGCCGCGCGAGGTGGAGCAATACGACGCGTATACCTTCCAGCGGCTGTATGTTACGCCGGGGCTTTCCTGCTACTGGCAGATTCAGCCGCACCGCAACGAGCTTTCCTTTGAAGAGTGGGTGGATTTGGATATCAAGTACATTCGGGAGCGCTCGTTTATCACGGACTGGAAAATTATTTTCAGGACGGTCGCCGTCATGCTTACCAGACAGGGCGAGTAAACGAAAGGATTAGAGCATCGGGGAAACCCGGTGCTTTTTTTGCGCGTAGAAAATTGCATAAAAGCTGTCCGTATGTGTAAGGCTTTGAAGCTTTACAGACTGCGGCGGAAATGCAGGCGGCCTCAGGCCGCTTTGGGATGTGTCAAATTCTGTGCGGAGTTGCCCAAATGGCAAAAATTTCGCTTGAAAAGCGATGATATCTGCGATATAATGCAACCGGAATCATCCGAATGGCGACTTTGCGGAGGCGGGAAGAATGGAAGAGCGGACATATATCGCGATTGATCTCAAATCGTTTTATGCTTCTGTGGAATGTGTGGCGCGGGGGCTGGATCCGCTGAAAACCCATCTCGTCGTTGCCGACCCCAATCGGACGGAAAAGACCATCTGTCTGGCGGTGTCGCCTTCGCTCAAGGCCTATGGCATTCCGGGGCGCGCGAGGCTCTTTGAGGTGGTCGAAAAGGTGAAGCAGGTCAACGCGCGGCGTTTGATGGGTGCGCCAAACCGCAGATTTGACGGAAAAAGCAGCGACGCGGACGCGCTCGGGGTTTCGCCGGAACTGGCGCTGGATTATATTGTCGCGCCGCCGCAGATGGCGCACTATATGCAGGTGAGCGCACAGGTTTACCAAATCTATCTGCGCTATGTTTCGCCGGAGGACATCTGCGTGTATTCGGTGGATGAGGTTTTTATTGACGTGACGGGCTATCTGGCGACGTATCGCGTGACCGCGCGCCAGCTGGCCGCACAGATGATCGAAGCGGTGCTGAGCGAGACGGGCATTACGGCGACGGCGGGCATCGGCACAAACCTCTATCTGAGCAAGATTGCGATGGATATTGTCGCCAAGCACATGGAGCCGGACGCGAAAGGGGTGCGCATTGCCGAACTGGATGAGAGGGAGTATCGAGAGCAGCTGTGGGATCATCGGCCGATTACGGATTTCTGGCGGGTCGGATGCGGCACAGCCAGGCGATTGGCGTCTAACGGCCTGTTTACGATGGGCGATATTGCGCGCTGCTCGCTGGGACAGCCGGGAACCTATTTGAACGAAGCGCTGCTGTATCGGCTGTTTGGCGTTAACGCCGAGCTGCTGATTGATCACGCATGGGGCTATGAATCCTGCACGATGGCAGATATCCACGCATATCGCCCCATGTCCAGCAGCATCAGCTCCGGACAGGTGCTGCAATGCCCATATCCGTTTGACAAGGCGCGGCTGGTTGTGCAGGAGATGACAGATCTGCTCGTGCTCGATCTGGTCGAAAAGCGGCTGGCGACGGATCAAATGGTACTGACGGTGGGCTATGACATTGAAAACGCGGGCTATCGGGGCGAGATGGAGACGGATCGATATGGGCGCCGCGTGCCCAAACAGGCGCACGGTTCCATCAATCTGAGCGGGTACACGTCGTCCACGAAGGAAATCATGCAGGCCGTCGGCGAGCTGTTTGACCGCATTGTGAAGCCTGATTTGCAGATACGGCGCATGTACGTCGTGGCGAACCGTGTCATGCGCGAAGAGGATGTGCAGACCAGGCCGAAAAGGGAACAGCTCGATTTTTTCACCGATTATAAAGCCGAAGAAGCCGCGCGGAAGAAGGAGAAAGAGGCGCGCAGCAGAGAGCGGCGCGTGCAGGAGGCGTTGATCGGCATCAAACGGAAATTTGGAAAGAACGCGATTTTCAAGGGCATGAATCTGGAAGAAGGCGCAACCGCACGCCAGCGCAACGCGCAGATTGGAGGACATCGGGCATGAAATACGGCGATATGCTGTACATGACGTATCCCTTTCAAACGGACAGGCCGCGCATGAATCGAGCGGATCGCGCGGCGCAGTTTTCCCCGTTTGCGGCGCTGACAGGGTTTGACGGCGTTGTGGCGGAAACGGCCCGGCTGACCGAGGAAAGGCCGGAAATGAGCGAAGAACAGAAAGCGGCGATTAACGACGCTTTGATGGAGCTTCTGAGCCGAATCCGTGAGCGGCCGGAAGCCGAGATTGTCTATTTTCGGCCGGACGCACGCAAGATGGGCGGCGAATGCGTGACCAAGAGGGGAAACGTGCGGCGAATCGACGAGGCAAACCGGGAAATGCTCTTTACCGACGGTGAAAAGGTGCAGCTTGAATCGATTGTAAATGCGTCGATTTGTTCCTGACAGGCGATTGACATGACGTTAGCATGCGTTTATAATATGGTTAGAAAAAGCTAACAATATTTGGGAAAGAGGGAGAGTTCATGTCCAGGAAAGCAACCGAATTCCAGAAAAAGGAAATGAGCAAAATGTATCGCGGCAAAGAGATTTTCAAGCCGCTGAATACGGGATGGATTGACGAGCATGTCGCCTGTGTGCGCGAATGGGTGGCGAATATTTTCTTTTACCGCAAAGGCGGCACGACCATCATGATCGACGCGGGCTACAACTATGATCGACTGGAAGAGAAAATGGGCTGGCTGGGCATCGATCCGAAGTCCATTCGGGACATTCTCATCACTCATCAGGATACCGATCACGTGGGCGCGGTGGAAGCGGACAGCCCCGGCCTGTTCAGACAGGCCAGGCTGTACGTCGGCGAAATTGAAAACCGATATCTGACCGGAGAAGTGCGCCGCAAGGTCATCTATCATCTGTATAAACTGCCGCAGGTGACGATTAACAATGAAAAGGTGCTGCTCAAAGACGAGCAGGTTTTTCACATCGGCGAGATTGAAATCCGCTGTTTCCATGTGCCCGGCCATACGTGGGGGCACATGGTCTATCTGATCGACGGAAAATATCTGTTCACAGGCGACACGATCTGGTTTGGCGCGGACGGCGGATACAGCTTCATTTCCGCGCTGGCGGAGGACAACAAGCTGGCGGTTTGCTCCCTGGCGGAACTGGAAACGCGCCTGAAAAAGCTCGGCGTGAAACCGTTGTTTATCACTGGACACACGGGCTGGACGGATAACTTTGATTTCGCTTTTGCCCACAAAGATCGGCTTTGTTCGCCGTTTGGAAAGCGCGTGCATGACCCCAGTGCGCCCTACGACGCATACGACGAGACGGACGACACGAAAGAGAAAGCGCAGGCCGGACGGCTGAAAGGCATTGGACGATGAAAGAAAACTATATTGTCGCCTCGTTTCGTCAAACGGCTGCCGAGCGTTTTCCGGAGCAGGCGCAGGAGCTGAACGCGGCGCTCGATAAACGGCTGGCCGAAATGCGGAGAGCGCATGAAAACGATACGAAAGAGAAGAAAGAGCATTTGGAACGGCAGATTCTGCCCGGCATCGCGGCTTACGAAACCCTGCAAACCGTGATGCCCAAGGAAGAAGCGCGGAAGACGGTTCACGACTATGTAGAACAGCGGGCCTGGAAACTGAGAGCCATCATTTTGAATCTGATGCGCGTGCCGGGGCTCTATCGGCTGGTACCGGGCTTGTTTACGAATGGAACGCGCAAGATGTTCGGCGAAACGGCGGGGTTCGCGGCGAAGGAGTATCAGACGAGCAACGGCGTTTGGCGGATCGATATGGTGAAATGCCCGTATCACGACACCTGTGTGCAATACGGTTGTCCGGAGCTTTGCGCCTGCTTCTGCGACAGCGACGATATCACCTATGACGGTCTGCACAAAAATCTGGTTTGGCGCAGGACAAAGACGCTGGGCCGCGGAGACGATTGCTGCGACTTCTGCATCCGCGTACAAAAGGAGAAAAGAACATGAAAGTTTATGCCTTTGGAGAGCCGGATGCGCCCGCGATTGTGCTTTTACCCGGCACGTGCTGCGATTGGAAAGGCAATTTTGAAACGGTGATTCCGCTGCTGAAAGAGCGCTATCGCGTGCTTTGCGTCAGTTACGACGGATTTGACCGAAACGAAGCAACCGAGTTTCCAACCATGCTGGAGGAAACCGAAAAGATCGAAGACTATATCAAACGGAACTGCGGCGGCCATATCCGCGCGGCTTACGGCTGTTCGCTGGGCGGATCGTTTGTCGGCCTGCTGGCGGCGAGACAGAAAATCCGGCTGGATTACGGCATTCTCGGCAGTTCGGATTTGGATCAGGCGTCGCCGCTTGCTGCCGGGCTGCAAACCAATCTGCTCATGCCGCTGTTTTATCCGCTGGTTCGAGATGGGCAGTTTAAGCTGCGTCTTTTGCGAAAAAAGATGGAGTGGACGATGCGCGAAAAGGGAGAATATGCCGCGGCGTTCATGAAGATGTTCGGCGGCGCGCGGCCCTTTATCACGAGAAAAAGCTGCAAAAACCAGTTCTATTCCGACCTGGTTACGCCGCTGCCGGATCATATCGACACGCCGACGGAGATTCACGTGTTTTACGCGCTGAAGATGGGTCCCAAATATCGCGCGCGCTACATGCGGCACTTTGCCCATCCGATTCTGCATGAACAGGATTTGCAGCACGAGGAGCTGCTGGCCTGCCATCCGAAGGAATGGGCTGAGCTGGTCGGGCGGATTATGGAAGGGAAAGAAGGAGAAAAACGATGAAATCTGCGCATTTTGACGTTGAGCCGGATGGATTTTACGGCGCCTATTGGAAAAGCGAACAGCCTTCCGACTGTGCGCTGATCGCGATGCTGGGCGACGACCCGGAGGACTATCTCGCGCGGTCGGCGGTGAAATGGGTGAGCCGTCAGGGAATCAACGTGATGACCATGTCGCCGGCGAAAAAGGACTACGGCCATCACAATTATCCGCTTGAACGGATTGAAACGGCCATTCGTTGGCTCAAAGCGCATGGCAATCGAAAAATCGGCATTGTGGGCGCTTCGACAACGGGCACGCTTGCGCTGACAGCCGCGTCGTATTTTCCGAATATCACGCTGACCATCGCCATGACGCCCAGCGATTTCATCTGGCAGGGGTTCATGCAGGGCAAAAAGGATGGCTGTGGAGAATGGCCGATCGAGGGAGAATCGCTCTTTTCCTATCGGGGTGAGCCGCTGCCGTATATGCCGTTCTGCTATAAGCATCCGCAGTATTGGCAGGTCATTCAGGCGGAAACAAAGGGATCCGGCGACTTTCTGCGTTCCCGCAAGCTGTTTGAGGATTCCGAAAAGGCGCACCCCATCACGGAAGCGGAGACAATCAAGGTGGAGCGCATCAAGGGCAAACTGCTGATCATCGGCGCGGAGGATGACGGCCTGTGGCCCACGGCAAAGTATATCCGCCGGATGGAAAAACGGCTGAGCCAAAGACCGCACGACTGCGAAACGGAAATCGCTGTTTATGAACACGGCACGCACTTCGTCTTCCCGGAGGGCGTGATGAAAACGATGCTGCCCGTCGGTTTGGGATTGTTTATGCGGCTGATGTTCAAAGCCGCAAAGCAGAATGCTAAGGCGTGCAGGCAGACGCGAGAGGACATTGACCGCCGTGTGACGACTGATTTGGCGGCTTGGAGGGATGAAAAATGAAATACGCCGGAATGCCGATGGGCATGTGGGTATTGTTTGCGCCGTCTTTTCGGAGGAATCTGACGCGTTTTTTCGGTTTGGATGAGGCGGCGGCGAAGACTGCGACGCGAGAGGCGAAGGAAAAATATCGGAAAATCATCGGCGAACTGCCGGAATTTGAAAAGGCTGACCGATTTAAAATGAACATCGTCAACTGTGCGATGCTTGGCGCATTCATCCTGTCTATGCCCAAACGCCCGGATGTGGAAACGCTGACCGGTTACTACGAGGCGGCGATGATGACCCCGGCCATGCGCTGGTTCTGCCGAAAGAGCGGAAAAAACAAATTCACCGAAAAAGACGTTCAGGGCATGAAGCAGACCGAACAGCTGAAGGCCGCCGACCGCAACCCTTATTCGTGGAACATGGATTTTTATCCGTATGCCGATGGCAGCGGCTATGAGGCGCGCTTTACCCGATGCGGCATCTGCGCGCTGATGCAGAAACTGGGGCTGTATGATTTGACTCCGGCGCTGTGCCATCTGGATTATGCAATGAGCGAAGCAGGCGAACGCACGGATTTTGTGCGCGAATATACGCTGGCTTCCGGCGGGCCGTATTGCGACTGCGGTTACAAGGACAAGCGCGTGAGCTGAACATGGGTCGGAATGGCGCGTAAAAGACCGGAAAACCCCCTTTAGGGCGCGCGGCTCTAAAGGGGGTTTCACTGTCTATGGAATTTAGCCCTCGATGGACGTGACCTTGTAATCCTTATCCTCGACGGCCTTCTTAAGCACGGCGCTGTCCACCGGCTTGGAGAGAGTCACGACGGCGGTGCCGCTGGTGTGGCTGACCTCGGCGGACGCAACGCCGTCAACTGCTTCCAGCGCTTTCTTCACGGCGGCCTCGCAGTGGCCGCACATCATGCCTTCAATCTTCATCGTCTTTTCCATGGTTGTTTCCTCCTTGTGATGTTTCTTTTTGATTTTTTTATCTTTTCCTGCATCATGCAGTTTGAAAAGATTCAGTCTCAGGGCGTTGGAGACCACGCAGAAGCTCGACAGGCTCATGGCCGCCGCACCAAACATGGGGTTGAGCGTCCAGCCGAAAATCGGAATCCACACGCCCGCGGCCAGCGGAATGCCGATGACGTTGTAGAAGAACGCCCAGAACAGGTTTTCGTGGATGTTGCGCAGGGTGGCGCGGCTCAGGCGGATGGCGGCGGGCACGTCGCTGAGCTGGCTCTTCATCAGCACAACGTCGGCCGCGTCGATGGCCACGTCCGTGCCCGCGCCGATGGCGATGCCGATATCCGCGCGGGTGAGAGCGGGCGCGTCGTTGATGCCGTCGCCGACCATCGCGACTTTGCCCTGCTTTTGCAGGCTGCGGATGACGCTTTCCTTGCCTTCCGGCAGAACGCCCGCGATGACCTCGTCCACACCGGCCAGACGGCCGATGGCGCGCGCGGTCTTTTCGTTGTCGCCGGTGAGCATCACGACATGAATCCCCATGTTGCGCAGCGCGGCGATGGCGGCGGGGCTGTCTTCCTTGATAACGTCGGCCACGGCGATCACGCCCGCCAGCTTGCCGCCCCTGGCGAAGAGCAGCGGCGTTTTGCCTTCTTCCGCAAGGGCTTCGGCTTTATCGCGGAGAGCCTGCGGCACGTCGGCTTTGGTGGAAATGAAGGAGAGACTGCCGCCCAGCAGCTTTTCGTCGTTCAGCGTTGCGGTCAGGCCGTTGCCGGGCAGAGCGCGGAAATCGCTGACCTCCGAAACGGACAGATTGTCTTCCTCGGCGCGCAGCATGACGGCGCGGGCAAGGGGATGTTCGCTGCGCTGCTCCAGCGCGGCGGCGAGGGCAAGAAGGGCGCTTTCGGTCAGGCCGTCGGCAGGGAGCACGTCGGTCACGCGCGGTTCGCCCTTGGTGATGGTGCCGGTCTTATCCAGCGCGACGATTTCGGTCTTGCCGGTTTCTTCCAGCGAAACGGCGGTCTTAAAGAGAATGCCGTTTTTCGCGCCGAGGCCGTTGCCTACCATGATGGCGACCGGCGTCGCCAGACCGAGCGCGCACGGGCAGCTGATGACCAGCACAGAGATGCCGCGCGCCAGTGCGAAACCGATGGGCTTGCCGCACAGCAGCCACACGGCGGTGGTGATGACGGCAATGGTGATGACGGTCGGCACGAACACGCCGGATACCCTGTCGGCGACCTTTGCAATCGGCGCTTTCGTTGCGGCCGCGTCGGAAACCATCTTGATGATCTGGGAGAGTGTCGTATCCTCGCCGACGCGCGTTGCTTCGCAGCGCAGGAAGCCGGATTGATTGGTCGTCGCGGCGGAAACGCTGTCGCCGACGGCCTTGTCCACCGGAATGCTCTCGCCTGTCAGCGCGGATTCGTTCACGGCGCTTTCGCCTTCCAGAATCACGCCGTCCACCGGGATGTTTTCGCCCGGACGAACGACGAATACGTCGCCGCGCTTCACCTGCGCAATCGGCACGGTGATTTCCTGACCGTTGCGGAGAAGCGTCGCGGTCTGCGGGGCGAGTTTCATCAGGCTCTTGAGCGCGTCGGTCGTCTTGCCCTTGGAGCGAGCCTCAAGCATCTTGCCGACGGTGATCAGCGCCAGAATCATGGCGGCGGATTCAAAGTAAAATTCGTGCATGTAGCTCATGACTGCCGCCGCGTCGCCACGCACCTGCGCGCCCGTCATGGCGAAGAGGGCGTAGGTGCTGTAACCAAAGGAAGCGGTTGCGCCCAGCGCTACGAGCGTATCCATGTTCGGCGCGCCGTGGAACAGCGACTTGAAGCCGTTGATGAAGAATTTCTGGTTGATGACCATGACGGCGACGGTCAGCAGCATTTGAATCAGGCCCATCGCGACGTGGTTGCCGTCAAAGAACGACGGCAGCGGCCAGCCCCACATCATGTGGCCCATCGAGAAATACATCAGCACGATGAGGAAGCCCAGCGACGCGATCAGGCGGCGCTTGAGCACCGGGGTTTCATGATCGGCCAGCGCGTCTTCCTGTTCGGCGATGCTGGGGACGGACTGTGCCGCGCCCTTGAGCGACGCGCCGTAGCCCGCCGCCTGCACGGCGGAGATGACCGCGTCCGGCGTGGCTGAGCCTTCTACGCCCATTGAATTGGTCAGCAGGCTGACCGAGCAGCTCGTCACGCCCGGTACGGCGGAAACGGCTTTTTCCACACGGGCACTGCAAGCCGCGCAGCTCATGCCCGTTACGGTATAGTGTTCCATAGATGACTCCTTTCATGGAGGGGAAAAGGGGGGATGATTGGGGCTTTGCCCCAAACCCCACAAGGGAACTGAGTTCCCTTGACCTTCCGTCATGCTTCGCGGCATGCCGCGAAGCAGAGGGGGAAGTCCAGAAACCTCAGGTTTCTGGCAGGGTTTGGGACGGAGTCCCAACGTATCTCTTCCTATTCTTTCCCCCGTACTTAACGCATCAGCTTTTGAAGCGTGGTCAAAAGCTCGTCGATGGTTTCGTCCTTGCCTTCGCGGATGTCCTGCGCGACGCAGGTCTTGATGTGGTTGGCCAGCAGCACCTTTGAGAAACTGTTCAGCGCCGCGCTCGCAGCCGCAACCTGGGTCAGAATATCAGGGCAGTATGCGTCTTTTTCAACCATGCCGCGAATGCCGCGAATCTGTCCCTCGATGCGGCTGAGCCGATTGAGCAGGTCGCGTTCTTCCTTGTCGTCCCGATGTTTGGTTCGGCAATGACAACAGCAGGTCTTTTCTTCATCACTCATGCTTTTCACCTCGCTTGCGGCGATATTATATACCCCTTAGGGGTATTTGTCAATATGGTTTGCAGAAACAAACATGTTTTTTCCGAAAAGCGTTTTTATCATGCAGAAAGTGATCTCAAGGCGTAAAATGAATACGGCGCGCAAACAAAAAATGAAGTTCAAATGCAATTTGATTTAATTATCGTCAGAATTGATTGCGCAATTCCGAAGAATTGCAGGAAATGATATAATGCATATCAAAATCATTGACGGCAAACGAAAAAAGCGTTATACTGACGCACGTTAATTGCAAGCGGTAAAAACAAAAGCCGATTGCCAAAGCAACGCCGGGCACACGGCGCAGATGGGAGAGATTAGAATGAAGAAAGTTCCCGAACTGTTTGGCAGCATGGTCTTTAACGAGGCCGTCATGAAGGAAAGACTGCCCAAGGATGTCTATAAAGCGCTGAAGCAGACGGTGCGGCAGGGAACGGCGCTCGACCCGCAGGTGGCGGGCGTTGTGGCCAACGCCATGAAGGATTGGGCGATTGAGAAGGGCGCCACTCATTTCACCCATTGGTTCCAGCCAATGACCGGCATCACCGCCGAGAAGCATGATTCGTTCATCTCTCCCTGCCCGGATGGCACGGTGATCATGGAATTCTCCGGCAAAGAGCTGATCAAGGGCGAACCGGATGCGTCTTCCTTCCCGTCCGGCGGTCTGCGCGCAACATTTGAGGCGCGCGGCTATACCGCGTGGGACCCGACCAGCTACGCCTTTATCAAGGATGATACGCTGTGCATCCCGACGGCGTTCTGTTCCTACACGGGCGAGATTCTGGATAAGAAAACGCCGCTGTTGCGCTCGATGGAGGCCATCAGCAAGGAAGCCTGCCGCGTGCTGAAGCTCTTCGGCAAGACGGTTTCCCGCGTGGCGACGACCGTCGGCCCGGAGCAGGAATATTTCCTGATCGATAAAGAGGATTACAAGAAGCGCCCCGATCTGATTCTGACCGGACGCACGCTCTTCGGCGCGATGAGCCCGAAGGGACAGGAAATGGAGGATCACTATTTTGGTTCGATCCGTCCGCGCGTCAAGGCGTTTATGGCCGATCTGGACGAGGAGCTCTGGAAGCTGGGCATCAATGCCAAGACCGAGCACAACGAGGTCGCGCCCTGCCAGCATGAGATGGCGCCGATTTTTGCGACGGCAAACATCGCGACGGATCACAACCAGCTGACCATGGAAATCATGAAGAAGGTCGCCGATCGCCACGGGCTGGTCTGCTTGCTGCATGAAAAGCCGTTTGACGGCGTGAATGGTTCGGGCAAACACAACAACTGGTCGATTTCCACCGATAAGGGCGAAAACCTGCTGGATCCCGGCTCTACGCCGATGGAGAACGCGCAGTTCCTGCTGTTCCTGACGGCTGTCATTAAAGCGGTGGACGAGTATCAGGATCTGCTTCGCCTGAGCGTCGCCAGCGCGGGCAACGATCATCGCCTGGGCGCGAATGAGGCGCCGCCCGCCATCGTCTCCATGTATGTCGGCGACGAGCTGGCCGCAGTCATCCATTCTTTGGTGGATGGCACGGATTACAAGGCGGCGGGGCACAAGAGCATGGATATCGGCGTGACGAGCCTGCCGCATATCCCGCAGGATAATTCCGACCGCAACCGCACTTCGCCGTTCGCGTTCACGGGCAACAAGTTTGAATTCCGTATGCCCGGATCGTCCTTCAACATCGCCTGCACGAATATCATGCTCAACACCGCTGTTGCGGACGAGCTGATGGCGTTTGCGGACGAGCTGGAAAAGGCCGACGACTTTGAGACGGCGCTCTCCAAGTTGATTCGCCGCGAACTGGCTGCGCACAAGCGCATTCTGTTCAATGGCAACGGTTACAGCGCGGAGTGGCCGATCGAGGCTGAGAAGCGCGGCCTGCTCAATCTGCGTTCTACGCCGGAGGCGCTGCTGCGCTATACGGAGGCAAAGAATGTCGCGATGTTTGCCCGACACGGCATCTACACTGAGACGGAAATCAAGTCGCGTCAGGATATCAACATGGAGGAATATGCCAAGGTCATCCATATTGAGGCGCTGACTTCGCTGGATATGCTGGGCAAGATGATTGTCCCGGCCTGTGCGGCATATTCCAAGATGCTGGCGGAAGGCGTTGCGGCGAAAAAGAGCATCGGCGTGGACGCGCCTGCCGAGGTGGCTGCTGTTCGAGAATTGACCGATAAGACCGCCGAACTGATGGCGTTGGAGGAAAAACTGAAAGACGCTGTTGCCGGTGAGCCGGAAGAACTGAACGAGCGTGCGATGTATGAGCACGAAACCGTTATTCCCGCCATGGAAGCCGCCCGCAAGGTTGCTGACGAGCTGGAATTGAAAGTTGGAAAGGCGTATTGGCCGATGCCGACGTATGCGGATTTGCTGTTCTACGTATAATGTGGATTGTGCTTCGATGGGCGCACGGTTTCATTCGCGTTGAGACAGAGTAAGACATCGGAATGGAATAAAGAAGGGGCAATGTGTTTGTGCATTGCCCCTTCTCTATGTGTCTTTTCAAATAAAAATAAATAAAAAAAGTTGTGCTGCAAACACAACTTTAATGTGGTGGAGGTGAGGAGAATCGAACTCCTGTCCGAAAAAGCGACAGCCAAGCTTTCTCCGAGCGCAGTTCGCGATTTAACATTCCCTCTTCCCAGCGCCCACGAACGGGCTCAGGGATTCAGTAGCTTCATCATGTGTTCATGCGGCAAAGCTTAGGCATGAACATGGCCCGCTAAATGACGCCGGATTCCGGTGCAGCGGGATCACCGGGCCGACGCGCAGCCTAATTAGGCCGCGAGGCAATAATCGTTATTGTCAGTTCATTTTTAATTTCCCGATTTTTACGTGGCTCGGGGCCACGGCTCGCTTACCTGACCGCCCACAATCCCGTCGAAACCAGTACACCCCCATAGAAAGAATGGAAAAAATCAGTCGTCGCTGCGGTTTTTTGAACGCAATGCGCGCTGAATGTCGCGCTGAGCGTCCCTGGCCGCCATGTCGTCGCGCTTGTCATGCAGCTTTTTGCCTTTGCAGAGACCAAGCTCCATTTTGAATCGACCGTCCTTCAAATAGACCTGAAGGGGAATGAGCGAATAGCCCATCTTGCCGACTTCCTGCGCGAGATGGCGAATCTGGCTTTTGTGCAGCAGAAGCTTTTTCTGGCGCATGGGATCGGTATTGAAGATGTTGCCCTGCTCATACGGGCTGATGTGCATGCCGCAGACCAGCACTTCGCCGTCTTTGACGATAGCAAAACTCTCTTTGAGGTTCATCCGTCCCTGACGCATGCTTTTGACTTCTGTGCCCTTGAGTTCCATGCCGCATTCCAGCCGCTCCTCGACGAAGTAATCGTGGAACGCTTTTTTATTTTGAGCCATCGGCTTGATGCCTTTTGCGCGCGCCATGCGATTCCCTCCCCGAAAGATGCTGCGCATAGTATAGCACAGGAAGAGAAAATTGGCAAGCGGTTGACCAGATCTTCGTTTCGTTGACAGCAACAGTTAAAAACTGCGAAACATGGTTGAGATTGGAGTTATTTTATGGTATGATGAACCGATTGTTTTTGGCTTGATCTTGAAGTGATAAAACGCGAGAAAGGTGAACGTTTATGACCATTTTGCTTCTCGGCGACCTGACGGGCCGTAGCCGTGTCGCGCTGCGCATGCTGACCTTTGAATTGGAAAAACGCGGTCATGAGGTGCTGATGCTTCCGACGGCACTGATTTCCAACACGCTCAATCTGGGCAGAGCGGCGATGCTGGATACGACCGATTACCTGATGGAATCGCTGGAGACGTGGAAAAGTTTGGGGCTTTCGTATGACCTCGTCTATATCGGTTATGTGACCGGCCTTGCGCAGGCGGAAAAGCTATGCCGGGTTGCGGATGATGCGCGGGCACATGGCGTGCCCGTCGTGGTGGACCCGATTTTGGGGGATAACGGCAGGCGGTATAACAGCGTGACCACGGAGCAGGTCGAAGCGATGAAGCGGCTGATTGGCCATGCCGACGTGATGACGCCCAACCTGACGGAAGCCTGTCTGCTGGCGGATGTGCCCTGCGAGCATGCCGATTGGCAAAAACTGATGGATCGACTGAGTGAAAACGGGGCGAGCGTGCTCATCACCAGCGCGGGCGATGCGGTAGTCGGCGTTGACGCACGGACAGGAATGCGTTTTAACATTCCCTTTGAACGCGTTCCCGGTGAGCACTGGGGAACGGGCGACCGTTTCTGCGCGCTGCTGCTGGATGGACTGGCACACAAAATGCCGTTTGATCGGGCGGCAAAACGCGCCAACGACGGCGTATATGAAGCGCTGAAAACAGAAAATCCCGCAAATCCTATTGACAAAGTATGATATAAAGTGATATACTGGGCATACTGAGTGAGAAGCGGAGGGATTGCGCATGATGATTTCGACCAAAGGACGGTATGCCCTGCGGATTATGGCGGATGTGGCGCAGCATGACGGCGAAATGCCTGTCAGTGTGCGCGAAATTGCCCAGCGGCAGGATATTTCCGGAAAATATATGGAACAGATCATCAGCGTGCTGACCCGAAGCGGTCTTTTGCGCAGCGTTCGCGGCGCGCAGGGCGGCTATCATCTGGCCAAACGTCCCGCCGATATCACGGTCGGCATGATTTTGCGCGCGACGGAGGGCGATCTTGCGCCGGCCGAGTGCGTTTCGATGGATGGGCATGCCTGCACGCGAAGCGGCGTCTGTCCGTCCCATGCCGTATTTGCCAAGGTATACAGCGCCATCAACAACGTCATTGACGGCGTGACCCTGTGCGACCTGATTCCCGAAGGCGAGAACATGCCGACGGCGCACACGGGAACCTGCATGTAATCAAACAGAATAGGGGAGAATTTTGTGATCTATATGGATAACGCCGCGACAACGCGGCTGAGCAGCAGAGCCCTGGAGGCCATGATGCCGTACCTGACCGAGCAATATGCCAATCCGGCCGGCACATACAGCTTCACCAACGCCAGCAACGCGGCGATGGAGAAGGCGCGCAAGCAGGTTGCCGACGTCATCGGCGCCAAGAGCGCGGAGATTTTCTTCACCAGCGGCGGCACGGAGAGCGACAACTGGGCGCTCAAGGGCGTGATGCGCGCGAACGAGAAAAAGGGGCGTCATCTGATTATCTCTGCGATTGAGCATCACGCGATTCTGCACAGCGCCAAGGCGCTGGAACGCGAAGGATTCGACGTTACCGTTCTGCCCGTGGACGCGGACGGTGTGGTTGCGCCGGAGGCCGTGGAAGCGGCCATCCGCCCGGATACCGTGCTCGTCTCCATCATGGCGGCGAATAACGAGATCGGCACGATTGAGCCGCTGGAGGCCATTGGCGAGGTCTGCAAGCGTCACGGCGTGGTCTTCCACACGGATGCGGTGCAGGCGTTTGGTCACATTCCGCTGAATGTCGAACAGATGCACATCGATCTGCTGTCTGTCAGCGCGCACAAGTTCCACGGCCCGAAGGGTGTGGGCTTCCTCTACATTCGCAAAGGCGTGAAGCTGCTTCCGTTTATGGATGGCGGCGCACAGGAGAAGAACCGCCGCGCGGGCACGAGCAACGTGGCGGGCATTGTCGGCATGGGCGAGGCGGCTCAGCAGGCGATGGAGAACATGGACGCGACGATGACGAAGGTTGCTGCGGTGCGCGATCATTTGATCAGCCGCATTGAGGCGGAGATTCCGCATGCGAAGCTGAACGGCCATCGCACCAACCGCCTGCCGGGCAACGTGAATTTCTGCTTCCGCTTTATCGAAGGCGAGAGCATGCTGATGCTGTTGGATGCGCAGGGCGTCTGCGCGTCGAGCGGTTCGGCCTGCACGAGCGGTTCGCTTGACCCGTCGCATGTGCTGCTGGCCATCGGCTGCCCGCATGAGATTGCGCATGGTTCGCTGCGCCTGTCGCTCAGCGAGGAAACGACGATGGAGGATGCGGATTTCGTCGTCGATCAGCTCAAAGAGATCATTCCGCGTCTGCGGAGCATGTCCCCGCTCTATGCGGATTTTATCGCGGAGAACAAGTAAACGCGCGGGGCAGCGGGAGAACGTTTGGGGCGCTGCCCCCAAACCCCACCAGAAACCTGAGGTTTCTGGACTTTCCATTCAATCAAAAAACTATTTTTGCGGCTCGAAGGTTTCCAAAGGGCGATCGAAAAGCCCTCTGGTCGCCTGAAGCGCGAAATTCCAAAAAGTTCAGAGGAGTAAAAAGGCTATGTATACCGAAAAAGTCATGGATCATTTCATGCACCCCCGCAATGTGGGTGAAATCGATAACGCCAGCGGCGTCGGCACGGTCGGCAACGCGAAGTGCGGCGACATCATGCGCATCTTCTTGGATATCGACGAGAATCAGGTTGTGCGCGACGCGAAGTTCAAGACCTTTGGCTGCGGGGCGGCGATTGCGACCAGCTCGATGGCTACGGAGATGATTATTGGCAAGACAATTCAGGAGGCGCTGGAAGTGACCAACAAGGCAGTCATGGAAGCGCTGGGCGGTCTGCCGCCGGTCAAGGTGCACTGCTCCCTGCTGGCCGAGCAGGCGGTGCATGCCGCGCTGTGGGATTATGCGCAGAAGAACAACATCACCATCGAGGGTCTCAAGCCGCCGGTCAACGACGTGGACGAGCTGGAAGAAGCCCACGAGGACGAAGCTTAATTTGAAGATCAAAAAACGGATTGCTTTCGCTGTGGAAAGCAATCCGTTTTCATATGCCGTTATTCTGCCGGACTGGCTTCATCCGGCGTTGCGGGAATGGGTGTAAAGCTCGGTTCCGGCGTCGGCTGCGGAGTGTGCGTGTGTTCCGGCGTCGGTTCGGGCGTGAGCTCAGGCATTGGCGTGAGCAGAGGATCGACCGTCTCGACGGACGACGTGATTTCCGGCAGGGGCGTGATCACCGTGTCATAGGAGAACGTATTTTCGCCGTCCTGAAGCAGGCAGTTGACCACCCGCGCATGGGAAACGCTGTCCCCGACGACCAGAAGCGACTGCCCCGGTTCGCCGCCGCGCGAGGAGGCGTTGCCGCCAATCAGCGAGCCGCTCAGATTGACGGAAGAAGCCGCCGTCGCGTCCATCAGGATGAGTGCGTCGCCGCCGTATTCCGCGCCTGAGCCGCCGCGGATTTCGCCGTTCACGCCAATGGAAACGGTATCGCCGATGGAAACCACCTGCATGCCTGCGCCGCCGACGGAACCCTTGCCGCCGCGAACGCTGCCCGCCACGGTGATAAAAGCGTTGCCGCTCAGGTCAAACAGGTTGAGCCCCGTGCCGCCCATGGTTGTGCCGTCGCCGCCGCAAATGTTGCCGGCAAGCATCATGGTACCGTATTCGGTCATGGGCGAGACTTCCATGCCGCTGCCGCCGTCCGCGCCGCCGCGCACACTGCCCTCCATGCTGACGTAGAGATCGCCGCCGCGCTGGCTGATGGAGACGCCGGTTGCGCCCGTGCCGCCGGCAACGCTGCTGTCTTCGTCGATGAGCAATGTGCCGCCGCCCACGAAAGACAGGCCGTATTGCCCCGACGCGCCTTCTACGCGAACCGTGCGCAGCTCGATGTTGGAAACGCCGTCCACCGTGAAAGAATCGAGCAGGGAGAGATTTGAAAAGACAATGGAAGAATCGCTGACGTGCAGATGGCGCAGCGTCGCTTTGCCGTCGCCCGTGATTTCCAGCAAGGCGGGGGTGACAAGCGCTTCATCGGTTGCGCTCAAATCGCCGGAGACAAGCAGCACATCGCCATCGCGCGCCTGCCGCACCAGAGCCAGCAATTCGTTGTAACTGAGCGCCGGGCCGAGCGTCCCCGCCTGCGCGGCAAGCGGGCACAGCAGCAAAATCAGCAAGAACAGGGCGCAAGCCTGCGTTGCTTTCATGAAAAAAACTCCCTTTCAAACATGCACCGCATGAAAAATTGGATTTTATTATAGCACAATTTGTTCCAGCGGGCAAGCAATGACAGAATTTGCAAAAAAGTGAAAAAAGATGTTGACAAGGGCAGTCGAGTTTGGTATAATTCCTTTTGTCAGTGAGACAAATGCATTGGGGAATTGTGTAACGGCAGCACCTACGACTCTGACTCGTATTGTCTAGGTTCGAATCCTAGTTCCCCAGCCATAAGCCTCCATGGTCAAGCGGTTAAGACGTTGCCCTCTCAAGGCAAAATCATGGGTTCGATTCCCATTGGAGGTGCCAAAAAACCGATTGCTTTTGCAATCGGTTTTTTCTTTTGCCGAATAAACACGATAACAGGCAAATCGAAAATTGCACGGTTGCTTTTTTGCATAAAAACCAGTATAATGAAACTTGCCCCGTAAAGGGCGGGGCGTTTCTGATTACGCAAGCATTTGGAGGCCATACCCATGGGTTATATTGCCGGTATCGGCGGCGCGAATATGGATATCCACGGCAAGAGCGATCGTCAGCTCATCATGCGGGATTCCAACCCCGGTTCGCTGCATACCTCGCTGGGCGGCGTTTGCCGCAATATCTGCGAAAATCTGGCCAGACTGGGCGAAACGGTTCACCTGATTACCGTCGTGGGCGACGATGTGCAGGGACGTGGCATCATCGAAGGCTGTGAAAAAGCCGGAATCGACATGAGCGCGACCCGCGTGCTGCGCGGCGAACGCTCTTCCAGCTATATTTCCATTATGGATGGCGACGGGGATATGCTGCTGGCGATGAGCGATATGCACATCATCAAGCAGCTCAATGCCCAGCTGGTGGATGAATCCCGCGATCTGCTCTGCGGCGCGGATCTGGTGGTCTGCGACGGCAATTTGTCCGTCAGGACCATCGAGCGGCTGTCTCAGATCTGCGACAGGCCGCTGTATCTGGATCCCGTTTCCACGGCATGGGCGCGGGAACTCAAGCCGTATATTGGCTGCTTTGACACGATTAAGCCCAACCGCATGGAGTTGGAAGTGCTCAGCGACTGCCCGGTGGATACGCCTGAAAATGTCGAAATGGCTTGCGACATCGTCCGAGGCAAGGGCGTGCGGCGCGTGTTCGTTTCGCTTGGCAAAGACGGCATGTATTACAAAGGGCCGGAGGGCGGCATCTGGGGTCAGAGCCGCGCGTTTGACGGCATGGTTAACGCGACCGGCGCGGGCGACGCGTCGATGGCGGGCATCATTTACGCCACCCGTCAGGGCTATACAGCCGAAGATGTCCTCGCGTTCGGCATGGGCGCGGGCATGGTTGCCATTTCTTCAAGCGACACCATCAGCTGCGAGATGTCTCCCGCGGCGATTGAAAATATGGTAAAGGAGTATATCAAATGAACAATTTTGATCTGAAAGCCTACATGGACGTTACCCCGGAAATTGAGGAAGCCGTTCGCACCGGCAAGCCTGTCGTCGCGCTGGAGAGCACCATTCTCAGCCACGGCATGCCGTATCCGGAGAACCTGAGCTTCGCCCGCGAGGTGGAGAAGATCATCCGCGAGCAGGGCGCGATTCCCGCGACGATGGCGATCATCGACGGCCGTCTCAAGTGCGGCCTGACTGAGGCTGAGTTGGTTCGCATGTGCGAGGCGAAGGGCGTGCTGAAGGTGAGCCGCCGCGATCTGCCGATCGTCGTCGCGCAGAAGCTGACCGGCGCGACCACCGTCGCCACAACGATGATTCTGGCAAACATGGCGGGCATTCACATCTTTGCGACCGGCGGCATCGGCGGCGTGCATCGCCATGGCGAAGTGACCATGGACGTGAGCGCGGATCTCCAGGAGCTGGCGCATACCCCGGTTGCGGTTGTCTGCGCAGGCGCGAAGATGATTTTGGATATCGGCCGCACGCTTGAATATTTGGAGACGATGGGCGTTCCGGTGCTCGGCCTGAATACCGACGATTTCCCGGCGTTCTACTGCCGTAAGAGCGGTTTCGGCGTGGATTACAATGCCAAGACCCCGGCGGATGTTGCTGCGATTGCCAAGGCGAAGTGGGGCATGGGCCTTCAGGGCGGCATGCTGATCGGTAACCCGGTGCCGGAAGAGTACGCGATGGACTTTGATCAGATGAGTGCCGTCATCGACAAGGCGATGGCGATGGCCGACGAGAACGGCGTGAAGGGCAAGAACATCACCCCGTTCCTGCTGGCGCATATTGTCGAGCTGACCGGCGGCGACAGCCTCAAGACCAACATTCAGCTGGCCTACAACAATGCCCGCGCGGCGGCACAGATTGCCGTTGAGCTGGCGAAGTAAAAGGCGGTTTATACGGACGCGCAATGCGCGCCTTTACAAAGAGAATCGCGCGGTTCTTGCAGAAAACGCTTTATGATTCAAATAAAAGCGCTTCCCTCCGAAATGAGAGGGAAGCGTTTTTTGATGAGAAAACTGCCGCGTGTTCTTGGAGCGGTTTATTCCAAATGTGCGTAAACCTCTTTGAGATGCTGGGTCAATTTGCCGTTTTCCGCGTAATCAATCGGACATTCGATGAGCGCGGGCACATCCTGCTGAAAAGCGTCTTCGAGCGTCGGCAGCAATTCATCCGCGGTACGGATGCGGTAGCCCTTACAGTGCATCGCTTCGGCATAGGCGACCAAATCGGGGTTGGTGAAATCGCAGTAGTGTGTTTCGCCGAATTTGTCCATGCCTTTCCACTTAATCAGCCCGTAGCCGCCATCCACAAACACCAGAACGACAAACGGCAGATGCTCACGCACGGCGGTTTCCAGCTCCTGACTGTTCATCATCAGCCCGCCGTCGCCGGTGACGACCAATACGCGCTTATCGGGCGAAACGAGCTTGGCGGCCAGCGCGCCGGGCAGGGAGAAGCCCATCGTTGCGAAACCGTTGGAAATCAGGCAGGTCTTGGGCTTGTAGCAGTTATAGTGACGGGCGATCCACATCTTGTGCGCGCCTACGTCGGAGAGCAGAATGTCGCCCGGACGCATGACTTTGCGCACGTCGATCAGCACGCGCTGCGGCTTCATGGGGAAGGAAGCGTCCGTCGCATAGCTTTCATGCTCGGCGATGAGCTGCTCACGGATGGCTAGCGCAGCAGTCGGTTGGTCAAATCGAGAAACTGGTGCGCCGTCAAGTGAATTTTGTCGGTGGAAACCTGCCCGGTGATGGCGACCAGCGGCGCGCCGTCGGAATTGGCGTCTGCCACGCCGGTGATGAGGTTGGTTGCGCCGGGACCGAGCGTCGCCAGGCAAACGCCTGCGCGGCCCGTCAGCCGACCGTAAACGTCCGCCATAAAGGCCGCGCCCTGCTCATGGCGAACCGTGATAAACCGAATATTTGAACGCGCAAGGGCGTTCATCACCGCAAGATTTTCTTCGCCGGGGATGCCGAAAACCACCTTGACGCCTTCGTTTTCCAAACATTTGACAAGCAGCTCTGCCGTGTTCATGTGTGTCCTCCATATGCGCATTTGCATAATTCACCATGATAACACACAAAAAAAGCAAATTCAATGCTAAAACAGCAAGAATTTGCATGATTTATTTTTTAATCCGTCAATTCTGCGTATTTGGCGGAAATCAGGCCACAGAGCGCGTCCGGCGCAAGCTCCACCTGTGCGCCGATTTTGCCCGCGCTGACACAGATGGTGTCAAACAGCTGGGCGCTTTCGTCGATGAAGGTGGGGTAGAGCTTTTTCATGCCGATGGGGCTGCATCCGCCGTGGATGTAGCCCGTATTGGGCAGAAGCGCCTTTTGCGGAATCATTTCGACCGCCTTTTCGCCGCAGGCCGCCGCCGCGCGCTTCAGATTCAGCGAACCCGTTGCCGGGATGACGAAAACGTAGAACGCGCGGCTCTTTCCCTGTGTCACCAGCGTTTTGAAAACCGCCTGCGGATCCTGTCCCAGCGCCTTGGCGACGGAGACTGCATCGATGCCCGTATCGGGCGAATAAAAATGTGTCTGATAAGGGATTTCCGCTTTGTCCAAAACGCGCATCACATTTGTTTTTTCGACTTTGTTTGCCATGAATCCATAACCTTCTTTAAGAATATGACCCTTCTGCCGCTCTTGCGGCTCCTCTCCTTATCGGAAGGGTGTGAGCGATATCAAAACGACTTGCTGACATCCAGTTTGATGGGCTTTGCGACTTTTTTCGGGCTTTTTGCGGCCAACGCGGCCAGCTTGCCGGCGTAGAGCGCGTCGTCAAAAGGCAGGTTAATTGTCGCGTTTTCCCACGTCGAGAGCAGCATCGCGTTGGCCAGCATCAGGCTGTTCAGCCCCTCGCGCCCGTCGGCAATCATTGGCGCACCCGTCAGAATGTGATCAATAAACGCACGAATCACGCCCGCGTGCATCGTATAAGGCTCGTCCGGCGTGATGTCCGCCACCGTCACATTCGGCTTGCCGAAACCGCCTTCATATTCGCGGATGAAGCGGTCGGTCGGCGTATCCGGTCTGGCCAGCGTTAGCCGTCCGTTTTCGTAGATCAGCTGGCCGCCCGTCAGGGAGACTTCAAACCGATTGGTTCCGGGCGCCTCGCCCGTGCAGGTGATGAATGTGCCCGTCGCGCCGCCGGCATATTCGACATAGGCCGTCACGTCGTCCTCGACCTCGATGTCATGCCAGCGGCCGAACCCGCAGAATGCGCGCACACGAACCGGCATGCCGCAGATCCATTGCCACAAATCGAGATTGTGCGGCGCCTGATTGAGCAAAACGCCGCCGCCGTCCGCCGCCCATGTCGCGCGCCACGCACAGGAATCGTAATAACTTTGCGCGCGCAGCCAATCGGTGATGATGACGCTGGTGCGCTGGATGCTGCCCAACTCGCCGGAGTCAATCAACCGTTTCATTTTCCGATAAGCGGGGTTGGTGCGCTGATTGAACATGGCGCCGAACGCCCTGCCACTCTTGTCCGCTTCCGCGTTTAGCAGGCGAACCTCCTGCGTGGAAATGCCCATCGGCTTTTCGAGCAAAACGTGCACGCCTGCGCGGAACGCCTCCACAGCCTGCTGAACGTGCAGCCTGTGCGGCGTGGCAATCAGCACCGCGTCGATCAGCCCGCTGGCGTACATCTCCGCAGCCGTGGCGAAAACGCGCACATCCGACGCGCCGGGGAGCGCGAGCAGCTCGGCTTTGTGCGCTTCGCTGGTGGTGACGGCAGCGCACAGATGGGCGTCTGGCACGGAGGAAAGCAGCGTTTTTGCGTGCGCCATGCCCATCGCGCCAAGACCGATGAGCCCGAAACGAACCTCTTTCATGGAAGTCCTCCTTAAACGAGTCGATATTTTTCGTCCAGTATTCCTGTAAAAAAGTCCAGCACATTCTGCGCGGCGCAGTCGAAATTGGTAAAGCTGCGGACAGTGACGACGATTTTCATAGCGGTTCCTCGGATTTAACGGCGGATGTCGTAATTCATATTCATCAGGTTGCGGATGCTGCTCACATCGTCGGTGATGTTGGCATCGCCGTGAATCGTGTGCTTGATGGCGCTGGAAGCGACGGCGAAGTTGAGCATATCCATCGGCTTGTAATCGTGCAGCATGGCGTAAATCAGGCCGCTGGCAAACGCGTCGCCGCCGCCCACGCGATCCAGAATCGTGAAGGTGAACAGCTTGCTTTCAAACGTGTGACCCTCGTACCACATAAACGCTTTCAGGCTGTTTTCACTGCCGGAATGCGCATAGCGCACGTGTCGCGCGATGCACTTGAGGTTTGGATAGCGCTCGACAAACCGCTGGAAGATTTCATCCTGCTGCTCATAGCTGGGTTGCATCGGCACGCCGTCCTTCGCGTCGCCCTGACTGTGGTCGTCCTCGTCGCGCCAGAGGTGATACGGCTCGATGCCCAGCAGAATATCGACGTAGGGGAGGCACTGCGTGCAGAAATCGCGAGCCTCTTCCCAGCTCCACAACATGCTGCGGAAATTGCCGTCGAAGCTGACTGTTAACCCCTTTTCCTTGGCAACACGCAGCATATCCAGTACCAGCTTGCTGCAATTCGGGCTGAGCGCTGGGGTGATGCCGCTCAGGTGCAGCCAGTCGAATCCTTCCAGCAGCGCGCTCAAATCCACATCCGAGAAATCGTATTCGGCCATGGCGCTGTGTTTGCGGTCGTAGATGACCTTGCTGGGACGGATGCCGTAGCCCGTTTCCAGGTAATACGTGCCCAGACGATGGGTCGGCGTTTCCTCCGGTGTGGTGAGGATCATCGGCGTGCAGTGAACGTCGTTGGAGCGCAGCCAGCGCACGGCGCTCTTGCCGAGACTGTTGTTGGGCACGACGGAGAAGAACGTGCTGTCCACGCCCAGGTTGGCCAGCGCGAGAGCGATATTGGCCTCGCTGCCGCCGTAGCTGGCTTCAAAACCGGAAGCCATTCGGATTTTTTCGTAGTTCGGCGGGGTCAGACGGAGCATGATTTCGCCCATTGTGATGAATTTTTTGTCGTTTTCCATGTTTTGCAGAAGTGGATTATAGTGAATCATCCGGGATACCTGCCTTCCTGCTTGTGTTGGTATCAGTATAGCATGGTTTGACGACGGATTCAAGCGGAGGCTGAGGGCAAAAACCGCGCATGAAAACGCGCCCCCTGCCGAGCGGGCGGCAGAGAGCGCGTCGTGTGATGCCTGTATTTTATTTTGCGTTATCCGCAGCCTTTTGCAGCGCCTGAAGGAAGTTGCCCACATCGATGGTGCAGCCGGACTTGAGATCGACGTCGTCCGGCACCTGCGTGTGGTGACCGTCGCCCTTGTCGTAGGTCGGCATGGAGACGACTTCTTCCACCGTTTTGCCGATGCACCAGGCTTCCAGCGCTTCGGCCTGCTCATACCATTCCTTGCCGATAGAGGTTGCGCCCTTCATGCCGTAAGCGTCGCCCAGCTCCTTCTTGGTGGGATGTTCGCCCGTCAGCTCGCTCGTCAGCGCGCCGGCCGCGTCAAAGCCAATCTTGTTCTGCGCGATATCGAAGGAAACGGCGGTGATTTTGCCGGCGTCATCCAGTTCCAGCGCGCACATGGTCGTATTGACGGTCACGCTGCCCGCCTTATCGGCAGCAGCTTCGGAGCCGGACATGCTGGTCACGGAGCCGAGACCGGAAGCGGCCAGCGCACCGGCAGAGAGGGAGAGCATCAGCGCCGCAGTTGCGGCGGCAGCAGTAAACTTGTTCATAACATAATCCTCCAAATCTTTTTTGCGGGTGACATGCGTATGGATGATTTACCGCATCTCCCCGCGGGCGGAGGTGCGATAAATTATCGGATGATGGTGTAGGCGTGGCGGCCCAGCGCATCCCAGATGGCGGAAATCACCTTCGGAGCGCGCAACGTCGCGCCGGATGAAACATCCGTATCGTCGGCGATTTGCCCAGGCCAACTGCAACGTTTATCTCATCGACGAGCAGCACCATGTCACGGGCTATTTTGACGGCGTGGTGCAGACGATGAGCGGTAAGCTGCTGCCCGGCTACATCGAGCAGACGATTGCGCTGGGCTTTATGGGCAAAACGCCGTTTCTCTCTGCGAAAATCGACGGGGAGACGCACCTGACGACGGGCATGCCGATCATGAATGCCAGGAGCCACGTGCTCGGCGTGGTGCTGCTGGAAAGCACGCTGCGTGAGCTGGGCTTTGCACAGGTTTCCAGCTCGGATATTCTGCTGGTCAGCGGCGCGCTGGCTTTCGTGCTGACCGTGCTGCTGGGCGCGCTCTTTTCGCGGATGTTTACGCAGCCGATCACGGCAGTGCAGCGCTTTGCAGGCAAGCTGGCGGGCGGCGAATACGAAGCGAGGATGAACAGCGCCCAGCGGGATGAAATCGGCGAACTGGCGCGGTCGATGGATATCCTTGCCCGGCGGCTTTTTGAGGCGCGCAGCCGCGACGAACGTCTGCGCGAACAGCAGAGCGCTTTCTTTGCCACGATTTCGCACGAATTAAAAACGCCAGTCACGGTCATCCGCGGGTCGCTGGAGGCGCTGCGCGACGGCGTGGTCTCCGGCAGGGATGACGTTCGGGCGTATTATAATCAGATGCTGACCGAATGCAAGGGCTTGCAGCGGTTGATTATCGATCTGCTGGAGCTTTCACGGCTGCAAAACGCGGATTTCTCGCTGAATATGGGGAGCGTGGACGTGCGCGAACTGCTGGGCGATGTGGCGATGAGCGCGGGCGCGCTTTGCAGTCGCAAAGGCGTGCGCTTTGACTGCCGTGAACCGGGAAACGCGCTGCAAATCGTGGGCGATTATGCGCGCCTGAGGCAGATGCTGCTGGTTGTGCTGGATAACGCGGTCAAATTTACGCCGGAAGGCAAACGCGTCAGTCTGGCGCTTGAAGGAAAGACCATCGTCATTGCGGATGAGGGGATCGGCATTCCGGCGGAAGAACTGGCGCATATTTTCGACCGTTTCCGACGAACGAGGCGCAGCAACGAACAGGGAACGGGGCTGGGTCTTGCGATTTGCAGCGAAGTTGCGCGGCGGCATGGCATTGCCATCGACGTGGCCAGTCGCGTCGGGGAGGGAACGACTTTCCGGTTCACATTCCCCGACGGCGGGTCATGAACGTGTAGACGGCCAGTATGAGCGCGGCGGCGAGGCTCATCAACAGCCCAAGCGTCAGCCCGCGCGTGCGATAAGTGAACACGATTTCGTGCTCGCCCGGCTCGACCCAAACGCCCATGAAGGCCACGTCGCAGTTGACGATTTCGGCCTTCTGCCCATCGACAGTGGCCGAGAAGCCCTTGTCAAACGGAATCGTAAAGACGAGCATGCCTGCTTCCTTTGCATCGATGTGAGCGATAAAGCCGTTTGCGGTTGTGTCGAAGCCATCGCAGGCATTCCGCTTCAGCCGGGTGACGCTCTCCTGCCAATCCGGAATGTTGTAAACGTCGAGCGTCTGCATGCGGCCCTGATAGGCGGCCAGATCGTCGTCGCTCAGCGTCACGGCGGCGAGCATCACAACCGGCACGGTGGAACTGTCCATCCGCTGGTGATGGGCGCCCGTGCAGACCGTCTGTAAAAAGCCCATCGGCAGGGCGTTGGGGTTGCGGTAAACCGCGACCCCGTTTTCATCGTGGTCAAATACAAATCCATCCGGCGCGGGCGTGTCGTCGAGCTGGTAATAGGCGGTTACGCTCAGAAAAGCGCGAAGCGCCGCGCCGCCATCCGGCGGGCAGACGGTGGTGGATTCGTCGTAACCGAAGCCCGCCATCGACACAAAGCGCCCGACGGTCGAGGAGCGCAGACTGGTGAACGCGGTCAAACTGCTTGCCCCGCGCAGAAGTCCGTAATTGCGGATTTTTTTGCCGTAGTCGATGCGCTGCCAGATATCCATATCCGGCGTTTCGACGGCTTGAAGCGTCGGTTCGGCGATTTCGGAGAGCGTATACATGCCATCGCCGGCCGTTTCGCCGCCGGAAAGCAGGTTCGCGTCGCTGACGGCGATGTAGCCCGCGTATTGCGTGACGGCAACGGCGCACGTGAGCGCCAGTGTGACGGCGAAGCGGGGCTTTTTGCAGAGAATGAACAGCATCGCGCCGCCGCCGAGCAGCGCTGCCGACAGCGAAAACACGCGGAAAACAGCCGACGCGTAAGCGCCCGTTCGTCGGTTGAACAGAATTTCACCGACTCGGCCCAGCTGATTCAGCCAGTTTTCCGGAAGCATAAACGGCACGGTCAACAGCGCGGTCAGCGCGGTCAGAATGAGGAACGACGTCCGCCACGTGCGCGCGTCGAAATCCTCCAAGGCAGTCAGCGTGACCAGCGTCAGCATCAGCGCAAGACCATACCACCAGCGGGTGTAGGAAATGTTGGTTTCCAGCGCGAAAGCGCCGCACAGCACAGGCACGACGCAGCACACAGCCAGCGCCAGCAAAAGTCCCCTGAGCCATCGGCTTTTCTTCTGAGCAAAGGCGGAAACTGCGCCCGTCAGACCGAACAGCGGCAGATAAGCCGCCGTGGAAGCCCAGCTTGGCGCGTCGCCGTAATAGGCGTGAACAACGTTGCTCTCAATCGGCATGATGAGCGCGCGGAGACGTTCGAGCAGGGTGCTTGCACTGTAATGCTGCATGAGCACGGAGGTATCGCCCGCGCCCGTCCGTGTGATGGAGAGCATGAACAGCATCGACGGCACAAGCAGCACACCTGCCAGCGCGCAGCCCGCGCCGCATTCAAAAATCAACATGAACACATTTTTGAATGTGCGGCGCGGCTTCCAATCTGCGCTGAAAAAGCGGAAAACGAAATACAGCGCCGCCAGCAGGGCGCTGGACAGCATGAAATAATAGTTGGTCAGCGTATTCAGCCCGCAGAAGAGCGCCAGCAGTCCGCGCCGGGGATGATCGCTCATCGCGTCCTCCATGCCCAGCAGAATCAGAGGGAAAAACGCGATGACTTCCAGAAAGTGATAAAACTGCGTGTTGACGATGGTGAACGCCGAAAAGGTATAGAGCACGCTGCCCAGCAGTGCGAGCCGCTCTTCTTTGACCATCCGCCGCAGATAGCAAAACGAGGTCAGCGCGCAGACGGCATGTTTGAGCACTGCCATCACGCTGATGCCAAATGGAATGAGCGCCTTGGGCAGAAGCGCCAGCGGCCAGACAAACACGCTCCCCAGCGTATAAAACGCGTAACTGCCGACGGCGGGCGCGCCGAGGAAGGTGTTGAAGCTGTAACTGTTCAGTCCGCCGCGCAGAATCCGCCGCGTTTCAAGGATGAAGGGGAGCTGCTGCTCGATGAAATCGCCGCGCGTGACGAAACGCCCGCCATAGGGCAGGATGGCCGGGGTGAGCGCCAGAAGTGCCAGAAAAGCGCCCAGAAAAAACGCATGCGCGCCGGTGACGCGCCGCTTTTGAAGCGAAGAAGCCTGCATGGGTGTTCCTCCTTGAGAATCGCACGGCACACACGATGGAGTGTGTCAATGGTTCTATTGTACGGTTGCGCGGCGGCGCTGTCAAGGCGAATGCGGCGAAAGCCAAAGCGGCAGGGGGAAACGGGCGTTTCCGGCAATACGTTTGAAATGTTTTTTCATGGCGATTTCCTTTTCACAAAATCCAAAGGGGAAATCAACGCAAATTGATGAGGAAAGAACGGGATAAAGAAAAAATCCGAAAACACTCGCTTTCGGATTCATGGTGCGGCAGATGAAACCCAATCCGAATCAGAAGCGCCTGCTTCTGTGACTTGTTTTTCGATGGATTTTACACGCTGGTCATCAGAAGAATAGCCAGTATATCTGCCAGCCTATATTATGGGCGAGTACAACAAACTGGAATTTTCAAATTAGTCTTTGCAAATAACCTTTGAATCTTCACCATCAATTACAATTCCCTGACGGTTGTTAATTGGGCATAGATTCAAATCCGAAAACTCAGTCATTATTTTCTCGGTAACTTTCTTAAATGGTGCTGTAAGATAATGCGGAAGAACATAGAAATCAATCAAATCAAGCCCTGCATCATCTTCTTGTGAGTAGTCCTCCGGCTTTTCATCCATTTGCTCGATATATTGGATGCTTGGAGCGCATATAATTGCGCCTGCCGACTCACCGATCATCAATTTTCCATTTGCCAATTCCTTTTTCAGCAGTCCATCAGTTCCCGTTTTACGGAGCTGGTCCATAAGAAAGAAAGAATTTCCGCCGGTAAAATATATCACATCTGCTTCTTCAAAAACAGACTGTATCGTTGAATAAGCCTCCGTTGAAATATCAATTTCAGTTACGATTGCTCCCAACTTTTTGAATAATTTTCGAGCCGAGCCGACATAACCGGTGTAGCCTTCACGCAGCGAAGCTGTTGGAATAAATGCGACTTTCTTATTTTCAATTTCTTCCTTTATCAGACTTCCTACACTTGAAAAGTGCGAACATAAAAATAGTTTCATCAATATTCTCCTTTATAAATTCCGATTTATTGCTCAATTTTCGTATTCAAATTATACCATAAAACTTGTGAACGATTCTACCGCAACTTTGGACTGTATGAGAACAGTCCGGACAGTTTTCTGCCCGGACTTTCTCACTCAATCATAAATCAATTTCGCTTTCACAATCTCCTCTGCCTGTGCCTTGCAAGCGTTCATCTGCCGCACCCATTCCATTTGGTTTTCGGCTTTCAGCTATTCGGTCACGCCGTTTTGCTCTGCCAGTGACCGCACGATCAGCTTCATGCGGTTTCGTGCCGCTTCGTCGATCTTAGCGCAATACTGTCTTACATACACCCGGCATAGACGGAGGGTGCTTCTCTCAGGTTTTCATGTACGCCGCTGCACGGTCTGCCAGCTTCCGGTAGACCCGCTGCACCATCCACGGCTCCGTGGAGGCCGCCAGCGCCTCCTCCGGCGTGAACCACGCCACGCCGCTGTTCTCGTCGGGCTTTTCCCGGAGGGCATCGTCCTCCGCCGCCAACAGGTACGTCACGTTCATGTGGATATGGCTGGGGACATACTGCCCCCGCTTCTCATGGCCCTCCACCGTCAGGCACTCCAGTGAGAAGATCCCCTCCGTCACCGGCGTCAGGCGCCGCAGCCCCGTCTCCTCCGTCACCTCCCGCATGGCCACCGCCAGCAGATCACGGCCGCCGTCGGCGTGACCGCCGGTCCACGACCACGAGCGGTACAGATTGTGGTACACCATCACCACCCGCCGCCGGTCCCGGCTCAGCACCCATGCCGAGGCAGTCATGTGCGCCGTGAGATTCGTCCGCAGGAAAGCGTCCTCATGAGCCGCCAGAAATTCCAGCATGGCCTCCCGGTCCCGCTCCTCCTGCTCGCAGCCGGGAACGAAGGCCCGGATGTCCTCCAAAATACTCATGCTCGCCGCCCCTTTCGCAGATACACCGCCCAGTAGACCACGCCCACCAGACAGCCGCCCAAGATGTTCCCCAGCGTCACCGGCAGCAGATTTCCCATCCACATGGAGGCCCAGCTCAGCCCCTCCGCCGCCACGCCGTACCTTCCCGCCGCCAGGATCCCCGCCGGCAGATAGAACATATTGGCCACGCTGTGCTCAAATCCGCACAGCACAAAGGTGAAGATGGGCAGATACATGGCCGCCAGCTTCCCCGGCACCGACTGAGCCGAGAGGCTCATCCACACGGCGATGCACACCAGAAAGTTGCACAGCACGCCCCGCAGCAGCGCCGTCAGGAACGGCAGGCCCGCCTTGGCCGCCGCCGTGGCCACCACGGACTCGTATACCCCGTCGAAGGTGCCTGCCGCCACGGTGAGGGCCGCCACTAACCCGGCACCCAGCACGTTGGCCAGATACACGACGCCCCAGCTGCGGAGCATCCGCCCCCACGTCAGCTGCCGCTCCAGCAGCGGGATCACCAGCAGGCAGTTGCCGGTAAACAGCTCGCTCCCCGCCAGCAGCACCATGGCAAGCCCCGCCGGGAACACCGCCGCCCCGGCCAGCCTGCCTCCATAGCTCACCGCAAAGGTGGCTGATCCCCCCGCCAGAGCGATGAAGGCCCCTGCCAGCATCCCCAGCAGCAGCATCCTTCCCACCGGCAGCGCCGCCTTGCTCTTTCCCGTCTCCACATAGCGCTGTGCCACCTCTGCCGGACTGTACATACGCATCGCTCCTCTCTATACCTGCAGGCGGGCAGGGGGATCGTCCTCCTGCCCGCCGCATCTACGCCGGTCTTTCCGGATCAATAATTCTCTTTCCGCACCTCAAAATAGCTCTGAGGATGGGCGCACACGGGACAGACCTCCGGGGCCTTCTTCCCGATGACCAGATGTCCGCAGTTGCGGCACTCCCACATGGTCTCCTCGCTCTTTTCAAAGACCCGCTGCATCTCCACGTTGTTCAGCAGCGCCCGATAGCGCTCCTCGTGAGCCTTCTCGATGCGCCCCACCTGCCGGAACTTCTCCGCCAGCACGGTGAAGCCCTCCTCCTCGGCCTCCTGCGCCATGCGGTCATACATATCCGTCCACTCGTAGTTCTCTCCGGCGGCGGCAGAGGCCAGATTCTCCGCCGTGGTGCCGATACCGCTGAGAGCCTTGAACCACATCTTGGCGTGTTCCTTCTCGTTGTTGGCGGTAGCCTGGAAAATGGCTGCGATCTGCTCATAGCCCTCCTTCTTGGCCACGGAGGCAAAATAGTCGTACTTGCTGCGAGCCTGAGTCTCCCCGGCAAAGGCCTCCCGCAGATTACGCTCGGTCTTGCTTCCCTTCAATTCCATGATAAGCTCCTTTCCGCTCCCTGTGGGAGCCATATAATTTGTCGGTTCATTATACCATACCTTTCCCCGGATTGACAATTTTTATTTTTCTTGCGCCGGAGGGTCTGGTGGTGTAAGATAGTAAAAAATCACGGGGCAAAGGCCCCGCAATTTCCGCAAGGAGGTATCACGTTATGAAAGTCGGCTTTATCGGCACCGGCAATATGGGGGGCGCACTGGCCCATGCCGCCGCCCAGTCCCCCGCCCCGGCGGAGCTGCTGCTGTCCAACCGCACCCCGGAGAAGGCACAGGCTCTGGCCCAGCAGCTGGGGGCCACCGTCTCCGACAATGAAACCATCGCCCAGACCTGCGACTACATCTTTCTGGGGGTCAAGCCTCAGATGATGGCGGATCTGCTGGCCCGGCTGCGCCCCATCCTGTCCCGGCGGCAGGAGGGCTTCGTGCTGGTGTCCATGGCCGCCGGTCTCACCCTCCATCGCCTGCGGGAGATGGTAGGCCTCTCCCGCCCCATCCTGCGGATCATGCCCAACACTGCCTGCGCCGTGGGAGCGGGCCTGACGCTGTACGTCCCCTCCCCGGAGGTGACGGAGGAGCAGCTGTCCGCCTTTCTGACCCTGATGTCCGCCTCCGGACGGCTGGAGCCGCTGGAGGAGCACCTCATCGACGCCGGCAGCGCCGTGGCCGGCTGCGGCGGCGCCTTCGTCAGCCTGTTTCTGGAGGCGCTGGCCGACGGCGCCGTCACCTGCGGCCTGCCCCGTGACAAGGCCCGGCGCTACGCCGCCCAGATGGTGCTGGGTACGGCGCAGCTGGCTCTCCAGTCCGACCAGCACACCGCCACTATGAAGGACGCCGTCTGCTCCCCCGGCGGCACCACCATCGCCGGAGTCCGGGCGCTGGAGCGGGGCGGCTTCCGTTCGGCGGCCATGGAGGCCGTCATTGCCGCCTATGAAAAGACGCTGGCACTGAAAAGCTGACCCGCCCCAAACGTAGAGGCTCTTCGGACGGAGGTCTGCCCCCCGCCCGGAGATCAGCGCACCACACATCCCCCCTTCTCCGGGCAAAAACGCCCCACCGGCCATGCCGATGGGGCGTTTGAGACTGTCGAAAAAACCTCCGGGTTTTCCGACAAAAGGCTTGCAGTCTGCTGTGCGCATAATTTGTGTGCCATAGGCGCACAAATTCCACACTTGCAGCCTGAGAAGTATTTTCTCTCACGCATCTATCGTGAGAGAAAATGATTTCCATTCTTTGCCGCCTGCGGGCGGCAAACTCTGCGAGGCTTTTTTGACACACTGAAACGCCCCACCGGCCATGCCGGTGGGGCGTTTCCTTATAGGGAAATACAAAGCCCGCTTACTTCCCGTAGATCACGCCGATGAGCCAGTTCAGGAACCGGTAGGGCAAAATGCGGGTCAGCAGGGCCAAAAACTGATAGTCAAAGCGGATGGTGTAAATGGGCTTTACCCGCTGCTTCATGGCCACCTTAGCGATGAAGGCCCCCGCCTTGGCCGGATCCATGCCCGTCTGCTCGTCGTGCTCCATCCGGGCCACGGAGCGGCTGATGCGGCCGCCGTACACGTCGTCGCCGTCGATGGTCTTTTCCCGTGCGGCGGTGAAGCCCGTGTGGATATCCCCCGGCTGCACGGCGCACACCGTGACGCCGTAGGGCCGCAGCTCGTTAGCCAGCGCCATGGTGTAGCTGTTCACCGCCGCCTTGGCAGCGGAGTAGTAGGCCTGAAACGGGATGGGAGCCGCCGCCGCCACGGAGCTGAGGTTCACGATGCGCCCGGCGCCCGCCTGCCGCATATGGGGGATCACCGCCCGGTTCACGTTGACCATGCCGAAGAAATCTGCGTCAAAAAGCCGCTTGGCATCCTCCGTCTTGGTGAACTCGATGGCGCCGCTGATGCCGAAGCCGGCGTTGTTCACCACCACGTCGATGTGGCCCTCCTGCCGCAGCACCTCCCCGATGGCGGCATCCACCAGCTCCTCACGGGTGATGTCCGCCACCAGATGGTGCAGACCCTCTACGCCCTGCGCCCGGCGGCTCAGCTCATATACCGTATAGCCCGCCGCCTTCAGCGCCAGAGCCGTCTGCTTTCCGATACCGGAGGTTCCTCCGGTGACAACCGCTACCTTACTCATGCTTTACCAGCACCTCCGCCATAATGTCCATGGCCTCATCCAGCAGGGCCTCCGTGTGGGTGGCCATGTAGCTGGTCCGCAGCAGGGCCTCTCCCTCCGGCGTGGCCGGGGGCAGGGTGGGGTTGACGTACACGCCCCGGTCGTAGATCTCCTTGGCCACCTCCAGCGTGTGATACGTCTCGTAGGTGTAAATGGGGATGATGGGCGTGGGGGCGTTCAGGGCCGACTCCCGGATCTTCATTCCCCGGTCCGTCATGCCCTTCCGGGCGTACAGGCTCAGGCTCCGCAGCCGGTCCACCAGCTCCGGGTGCTGCTCCAGATGCCGCAGGGCCGCCAGTGCCGTGGCGCAGTTGGCCGGCGGGATGGACGCCGAGAAGATGAAGGGTCTGGAGGCGTGGCGCACATACTCCGCCACCTCCTCCGAGGCCGCCATGTAGCCGCCCAGCGATGCCAGCGACTTGGAGAAGGTACCCATGTACACATCCACCTGATCCTCCAGTCCGAAGTAGCTGGCGGTTCCACGGCCGCCCTCGCCCAGTACGCCCAGTCCGTGGGCATCGTCCACCATGACCCGTGCGCCGTACCGCTTGGCCAGCGCACAAATTTCCGGCAGCTTGGCGATGTCGCCGCCCATGGAGAATACGCCGTCGGTGACGATGAGGGCGCCGTTCTGCTCCGGCACCCGCTGCAGCTGCTTCTCCAGATCCGCCATATCGCTGTGGCGGTAGCGCAGCATCTTGCCGTAGCTCATCTGGCACCCGGCGTAGATGGAAGCGTGGTTCTCCCGGTCGCAGATCACATAGTCGTGCCGCCCCACCAGTGCGCTGATGATACCCACGTTGGACTGGAACCCTGTGCCGAAGGTGACGATGCCGGGCTTACGCAGAAACTTCCCCAATTCCTCCTCCAACTCCAGATGCATCTGGAGGGTGCCGTTGAGGAACCGGGAGCCACTGCACCCGGTGCCGTACTGCTCCAGGGCATGGATGCCCGCCTCCACCACATCCGGGGCCGTGGTCAGACCCAGATAGTTGTTGGAACCCAGCATGATGCGACGCCGGCCCTCCATCATCACCTCCACATCCTGCCGGGACTGGAGGGCGTGGAAATAGGGATACACCCCCGCCGCCTTCAATTCCTTCGCCAGAGACGGCTCATAGCATTTCTGAAAAATATCCATAGCTCTCTCCTGTTATGTAATATAAAGTATTAGTTATTTTCGTTTTGCAAGCCATATTATGTGGCTTTTTGCTGCAATAAATATTATATAGTGTTGTGAAAAATTTGTCAACCCCCATCACCTTCGTCGGCTACGGCAGGGGTACTTTCTTCCCCCGTCCGGCGTGTCCAAACAGGACGTTTTACCCTCTGTCCAGCCGTACAAATCCGTCCGGAAAAATGTCCATCGGACGTCCACCTTGACCTTTGAAAGCGTCCCATGTCCGGTGGGCCTTGAAAACCGCCATGGCACAAAACGAGATCGGCAGAGCTGCGATGTGTGAAATAGAGTATCAAAAAAGCAGAAAGGCAGGCGTCGGTCAGAAAACCATAGAAATAAAAATGGCATCGGCAAAATGCCGTGCTGCAAAACCGAAGTACCCAAAAACGGTGCCATGAAAAAGCAGGGCATCGGCAGAAATGCCGATGCCCTGCTTTCAAAAAATCTTTTGCGTAAAATTCTGCTGCCGCAAAGCTTATTTGCCCAGAAAGCTCTTTGCCAAAAACCATTCGGCAACCGATTCCATCGTGCGGATCCGGTAAGATTTCTTCGGTCAGAGCCGCCTGCCCGGAGTGGTTGGTCCGTTTGTTCAGCGCTGCTGCGCCGCCTGACGGCCCGCCCGGAAGGCCCGGAGGTTCAGCTCCCGCACCTTCTCCGGCACGGTGTCCGCCACCACCTGCTCCCAGTCGATCTGGGGGCAGCCCAGACTGTCACACATAGCCCCGAAGAGCACCACGTTCATGCACTTGGGGTTGCCCAGCCCCAGCGCCATGTCGCTGGCCGGCACGGCAATGGTGCGGAACACCTTTTCCATGGCCTCCACGCAGCCCTCCGGGTAGGTCTCCGCCCCGGAGGCAATGGTGGTGGACTTGATGGCGTAGTCGTTGATGACCGCCACGCCGCCGGGCTTTAAGAACTCGGCATAGCGCACAGCCTCCATCTTCTCCAGCGCCACCAGAATGTCCGCCTCGCCCTTGCCGAACACGGGGCCGTACACCTTGTCGCCCCAGCGCACCTGCGTCGAGACGCTGCCGCCCCGCTGGGCCATGCCGTGTACCTCGCTCTGCTTCACGTCGAAGCCCGCCTGCATGAAGCCGTTGGCCATGATTTTGGAGATCAGGATGGCCCCCTGACCGCCCACGCCCACCAGCAGCGCACTTTTCACACCAGACATCACACTTCCTCCTTTACGATGGCACCGAAGGGGCAGACCTGAGCGCAGACGGTGCAGCCCACGCACTGGGTGCGGTCGATGACCGCCTTGCCCTCCTCCATGGAGACGGCGGGGCAGCCCACCTTCAGGCAGCTGCGGCAGCTGCGGCACTTATCCGGCTCCACATGGCACATTCCCTTTTGGAACCTATCCCGCTTGATGAGCAGGCAGGGCCTCCGGGTGACGATGGCGGGATGCTCGCCCCGCTCCAGCGCCGCCACGGCCCGGTCCACCGTCTCCTTCATAGCCGTCAGGTCCTGCGGGTCCACCGTCAGCACTGGGGCAAAGCCCATGGCCGTGAAAATTTTCTCCACGCTGAGCACGGGGGCCTCGTCCCCCAGCAGAGTATAGCCCGTGCCGGGGTTATCCTGATGGCCGGTCATGCCGGTAATGCGGTTATCCAGCACGCAGGGGATCATGCGGCCGTTGTTGTAGATGATCTCCGCAGCGCCGGTCATGCCGCTGTGGAAGAAGGTGGAGTCGCCCATGACGCCGAAGATGGTCTTATCGGTGACGCCCTCCCGCTCAAAGCTCTTGGCAATACCCATGCCGGCGGAGAAGCCTGCGCCCATGCACACCACGGAATCCATGCAGTTCAGCGGGGCGGCGCTGCCCAGCGTATAGCAGCCGATGTCGCCGGTGACGACATAGTTTTTGTTCTTGGACAGGGAATAGAAGAAGCCACGGTGGGGACATCCCGGGCAAAGGGCCGGAGGACGGCTGGCCGGGGTCACATCGGTCTTGCGGAAATCTGTTTTCTCACCCAGCACCCGCTCCCGCAGCAGCTGGGTATTCAGCTCGTACAGAAGGCCCGTCAGTTCCTTGCCCACGCAGGGGATGCCGGCGGCCTTGATCTGATCCTCCATGAAGGGCTCCAGCTCCTCGATGACATAGAGCTTTTCCACACGGGAGGCAAAGTCCCGGATCAGATCCATGGGCAGGGGGAAGGTCAGGCCCAGCTTCAGGAAGGACGTCCCCTCCGGGAACACCTCCTTGGCGTACTCATAGGACACGGAGGCCGTGATGACACCCACCTTTCCGTCGCCCATCTCCCTCTTGTTCAGGCCGTTTTCCAGCGCACGGGTGCAGCCGTACTCCTCCAGCCGCCGCAGCCGCTCCTCCACCAGCGGGTGGTTGGCGTAGGCGTGGGCGGGGGTGCAGACGAACTTGCGGACGTTGCGCCGGTAGGGCGGCGCCGTATGCTCCCGGCGCTCCCCCCACTGCACCAGCCCCTTGGAGTGGCAGACCCGTGTGGTGGTGCGGTACAGCACCGGGGTATCGAACTCCTCCGACAGCTGGCAGGCCAAGGCCACAAAGTCCTTGCACTCCTGCGGGTCGCTGGGTTCCACCATGGCGATCTTGGCCGCCCGTGCATAGTGGCGGTTGTCCTGCTCATTCTGGGAGGAGTGACAGCTGGGATCGTCCGCCGTCACCACCACAAAGCCGCCGCCTACGCCCATATAGCCGGCGGTGAACAAGGGATCCGCCGCTACGTTCAGGCCCACCATTTTCATGGTGCAGAAGGAGCGGGACCCGGCAATGGAGGCTCCATAGGCCACCTCCACCGCCACCTTCTCGTTGGGCGCCCACTCGCAGTAGACGTCTTTTTGATAGGGGGGCAGGTTCTCTAAAATCTCTGTGCTGGGGGTGCCGGGATAGGCGGAGCATATCTTGATGCCCGCCTCGTACACGCCTCTGGCCGTGGCCTCGTTGCCGCTCATGAGATGCTTCATATGGTTTTCCACCTTTCTGTTCCGGTTGGTATCAACATGACTATGCCGGGACGTATTTAATATGTTTCCGCCTGTGCCTCACCGTGGAGCACCCGCAGGGCGCCCTCCGCCAGCGCCTGCATCTCCTCCTCGCCGGGAAACCGCAGGACGGGGGCCAGCCGCCCCACATAGGCGGTGATATCGTCACAGAAAAACTGCTCATAGGCCATGCCACCGGTGTAGACGATGGCATCCACCTCGAAATGCAGCACCGCCGCCATGGCGCCGATGTCCTTGGCCAGCTGGTACACCAGCGCCCGGTAGGCCGCCGTGAACCGCTCGTCTCCGGACACCACCCTGGCGCAGATCTCCCGGAAGTCCGTGGTACCCACATAGGACAGCATCCCGGAGCGGCGGCCCAGCGTCCGCTTGACCTCCTCCCGGCTGCGCCCGGCATAACAGTAGTCGATGAGCTGATTCACCGGCAGGCCGCCGCCACGGTCCATGCCCATGGCCCCCTCATCCTTGACGTTGAACACGTCCACCACACGACCATGGTCATGGGCCGCCACGGACACGCCACCGCCCAAATGGCAGACGATGAGCCGAGCCTCCTCGTAGGACTTGCCCAGCTGGCGGGCCGCCTTGCGGCCCACGGACTTCTGGTTCAGGGCGTGGAACTGGCTCAGCCGCCGGAACTCCGCAAAGCCGGAGACATGGGCCATCTCCGTCATCTCGTCCACGCACACCGGGTCCACGAAGAAGGCGGGGATGCCCGCTATGTCCCCGATGCGCCGGGCCAGATACGCCCCCAGATTGGAGGGATGCTCGCCGTAGGGGGCCTGCTCCACATCCTGCATCACCCGGTCACTGACGGCATAGGTACCGGAGGGAATAGGGCGGTACAGGCCGCCACGGCCACACACGGCATCGAAATCCTCCAAGCGGAAGCCGCCCTCCGCCACCGCCTCCAGCACAGCCCGCTGACGGAACTCCGCCTGATCGATGACCCGGTCGAAGCCCTCCAGCTCCTGAGCCGTGTGGATGATGCTCTTTTTCAGAAGCTCCTGCTCCTCCTCAAACACCGCTACCTTGGTGGAGGTGGCGCCGGGATTGATGACCAGTACCTTCATCCGTTCCCCCTCTCCCGGTGATGTCTTTCACCGAATTACTTAATGAATGATTTTATTATGGCAGTCTGCCGCCGGTTTGTCAATGTCCGGCGGGGAATTTTCCAAAACCCGTCAAAGCCCACAAAATTCTCCGCCGGAAGCTGGTGGAAACGCAGAAAAGAGGAGCCGAATGGCTCCTCTTTGGAATTTCTTATTCGCTGGGCGGCAGACGGTATACCTCCAGTCCGTCGGTGCGGCCCACATAGGCAAAGCCCTTTTTCTCAGCGATGTGCCGGGTGACGGTCTGCTCCGTGACGCACTCGATGACCGCCGTCTTTCCCGCTCGGTGGGCCAGTTCCACCAGCCGGTCCGTCAGCCGGGAGGCATAGCCCTTCCCCCAGCAGTCCGGGGAAAGCACCCAGCCCAGCTCCATGCTGTCCGGGTCATAGGCGTGGTAGATGACGTAGCCCAGCAGACGGCCGTCCTCCTCCGTGCCATACACAAGGGGCGGCTCCGCAAGCCCCGCCTCCCGGAGGAACTGCTCCGTTTGAAGGCGGTCATAAGGCGGCTCCAGATAGCGCATCACCTGCCGGTCGGACAGAATCCTATACAGCGCTTCGGCGTCCGATGGCCGAAGCCTGCGGATGGTCAGGGCCTTCATCCCCGCATCCCCTCCAGCAGATGCTCCGCCATGCGGCGGCCCCGCTGGGCCAGTGGGAAGCCGCCCTCATAGATACGCCACTCGAAGAGCATCCCTCGGTGCAGCGTCACCAGCTCCTCCACCACCTCCGCCGTGATCAGCTCCTGCCGGATGCTGCCCTCCCGGCGGCACAGATCCACCAGCTCACCCAGCAGGCGGTAGTATACCCGCTTCTCGCTGCCCTTCAGTACGCCCTGCTCCGGGTAGCGCAGCCCGTGGATGAAGGCCTTGTACAGCACCTCGTCCCCCACGCTGATCTCCAACGACCGGCCCACGAAGTCCAACAGCTTCTCTCGGCCGGAGCGATCGGTGTCCGCCAGATACGCCTGCTCCAGCACCTGATACGCCTCGTCCACGTGCTGGGTCAGCTGGATGGCCAGTTCGTCCTTGCTTTTGAAGTAGTGATAGATATTGCCCACGGAGCAGCCGGCGGCCTGTGCGATCTCCTCCACGGAGACGTTTTCAAAGCCCTCCCGGTCAAACAGATCCAGCGCCGTCTCCTGGATCCGGCGGCGCATCTCCATGGCCTGCCTCTTTCGTGCGGTGATCCTCTCTGCCATCGTACTTTCCCCTATGTCGTAAATTCTCCTTGTATCATACCGTTTTGGCGGTGGAAAGTCAATATCCCGTTGACGCAGCGGCCTTTGACGGCTACAATAGAGAAAAAACGCAGGAGGCAGCCATGGCCCACATCATCTCCATCACCGATTTCGACACCCCGGAGCTGGACGTCTACGCCCGTCTGACGGAAAACCAGCTGGTCAACCGGGCAGACCCCGCAAACGCCCTCTTTATCGCAGAAAGCCCGCTGGTCATCGGGCGGGCGCTGGAGAGCGGCTGTGTGCCGGTGTCCTTTCTCATGGAGCCACGGCACCTGACGTCTCAGGCCCTGCCCCTGCTGGAGCGCTGCCCGGAGGACATCCCCGTCTACACCGCTGCGCCGGAGGTGCTGACCCGGCTGACGGGCTTCCATCTGACCCGTGGGATGCTGTGTGCCATGCGCCGTCCAGCCCTCCCCACGGTGGAGGAGGTGTGCGCCAACGCCCGGCGCATCGCCGTGCTGGAGAATGTCATGAATCCCACCAACATCGGGGCTATCTTCCGCTGCGCCGCCGCTCTGGGTATGGATGCGGTGCTGCTCACCGCCGCTGGGAGCGATCCCCTGTACCGGCGGGCTTCCCGTGTCAGCATGGGCAATGTGTTTCTCGTTCCATGGACGTATCTGCCGGAGGAGGCTCCGTGGCCGGAGCGGCTGCGGCGGCTGGGCTTCCAGACGGTGGCCATGGCCCTGCGGGAGGACTCGCTGCTTCTGAACGACCCCCGGCTCATGGCGGCGGAGAAGCTGGCGGTGGTGCTGGGGACCGAAGGGGACGGTCTGTCCGACGGTACCATCGCCGCCTGCGACTACACGGTCCGCATCCCCATGACCCACGGAGTGGACTCCCTGAACGTGGCCGCCGCCAGCGCCGTGGCCTTTTATCAACTGGGGCTTATGAGCGGCGGCGCTCCGACGTAACGGAAATTGCTTGCTGCACTCTGCAAAAACCAGCCCCATCGTATGGATACGATGGGGCTGGTTTTTATTTCTTAATCCGCCGGGGTGATTCGCTTCGTGCGGAAGTAAACGATCATGGGGATGAGAGTCAATACCAGACACGGCAGCCAAATCAGCAGGGTCGTGGCCGGAGGCCCACCGAAATAGTGCAGCGGCATTTCATCCCGGTAGGCGGTGAGTCCGCCGTGAGCCACCAGCTCATAGACGGAAATCAGAAGGATGATACCGTTAAAAATGCAAAGATCCCGCAGCTTTGTCCGGCGCTCCACGGCACTTTTCCACCAAACATGGATGACCATCAGCAAGGCAATGAGTGCAGCCACCATGGCAAGGGTTTCGGCAATCCCCATCAGATGATTCGACAGGAAAAACTGATGGAAAAATTCCTCATTCCGTTCCATCTGCGTGTTGGCCGCCTCATAATGAAGATTGCCGCCAGCGTAAGCCCCTGCACCGCAGAGATGGATGAACAGCAGCACATTGCAAATCAGGCAGATGACTGCCGGCACCGTAAAACGATCCTTTTTAGAAATCTCAGACAAATCGTCATCTCCTCTCTATTCCACGGATGGATGGTTACTGACAATTTCAATATATCAAGCCCTTCATCATTTGTCAATATAGTGCAATTATTTTGTATAATATATACAATATATCAATTAAGAATTAGTTGCCTTGCCAAAATCCGAAGCAATCAGCTTGTGGGAGTTCTCTCCATGAGAAAGCATAAAAAAGACCGCAGAGCTTTCCCCGCCTCCTAATAAGAAAACATGGAAAAGTCAGTAAAATCAATGTTTTCAAAGGCAGGGAACACGGTACGAAGTCAAAAA
>UQNN01000006.1 GCA_900542445.1 uncultured Eubacteriales bacterium
ATCGAAGTCTGTGACGGCAGATTTACAGTCTGCTCCCTTTGGCCACTCGGGAACCCGCCCATATGAAGTTGGAGCTGGTGACGGGAATCGAACCTGCAACCTGCTGATTACAAATCAGCTGCTCTGCCAATTGAGCTACACCAGCACGTCTCATTGGTGATGAGCATCAGAACAAAGAGAAAAATGGCGACGCGGAAGGGGCTCGAACCCTCGACCTCCAGCGTGACAGGCTGGCATTCTAACCGACTGAACTACCGCGCCATAAATGGTGGGCCTTCAGGGTTTCGAACCCCGGACCGAGCGGTTATGAGCCGCCTGCTCTGACCACTGAGCTAAAGGCCCCTGAAGAACCATCAAAAAAGAAGAAAAATGGTGACCCCGAGGGGAATCGAACCCCTGTTATCGCCGTGAAAGGGCGGTGTCTTGACCTCTTGACCACGGGGCCATAAACGGCTTTGCCTGAAGAAAATGGTCGGAGTGAAGGGATTTGAACCCCCGACCCCATGCTCCCAAAGCACGTGCGCTACCAAGCTGCGCTACACTCCGTAAGCTGTTCTCAAGCACGAGATGTATTATACAGGACATCCGCGCCCGTGTCAACCGTTTTTTTGCATTTTTTTGCACTTTTTTCGTTTTTCTTTTTCTTCATCCGCATCTTTTGCTGCTGTTATAAAGGAACGTTCTCTTTTTCTCTTTTTTTTCGATTCATTCTTGACATTGCCTGCTTTGTCTGCTATTCTATCGTATCGTGTGAAAAGTATGAAAAATGTGATTGGAGGGATTCATCTGCCATCAGGCAAACATGTGCTGGGGATGAAAAAAGCCCGCCATATCTTCGGAACGGCAAAAGTCGGCGAACGCGGGCAGATTGTCATTCCCAAAGATGCACGTGAGCTTTACGGCATCCATCCCGGCGATACGCTGCTCATCCTCGGCGACGAGGAAAACGGCATGATTGTCACCAAACCCGACGTGCTCAGCAGTCTCGCCGAACGTATTCTCGATCAAATAGGAAAAGAAGGGGCAAATCCATGAGTCAGAATGTTTTCGCTCAGACCGGCGTCTCCGACGCGGTATACAGCTTCGGCGAAGAGGTGCTCGCCGCGCTGCGTCCGCGTTTCGATGAAATCGACCGCGTGGCGGGATATAACCAGGCCAAGGTCATCGCAGCCATGCAGAAAAACAGGGTCAACGTTGCCTGTTTTGCGGGCACAACCGGTTATGGCTATAACGACGTCGGCCGCGACACGCTTGAGCGCGTTTATGCCGACTGCTTCCATACGGAAGCCGCGCTTGTCCGTCCGCAGATCACCTGCGGCACACACGCGCTCACCATCGCCCTGAGTGCCAACCTGCTGCCAGGCGACGAGTTGCTCTCCCCCGTCGGCCGCCCGTATGACACGCTCGAAGAGGTCATCGGCATCCGCGAAAGCGCCTGCTCCCTCAAGGAATACGGCGTGAGCTATGCCGAAGTGCCGCTCAAAGCCGACGGTTCAATCGATTACGACGGCGTTCGCGCCGCCATCAACGAGCGCACCAAACTGGTCACCATTCAGCGCAGCAAGGGCTACGCCACCCGCCCGACGCTCTCCGTCAAGCAGATCGGCGAGCTGATCGCGTTTGTCAAATCCATCCGTTCAAACATCATCTGCATGGTCGATAACTGCTACGGCGAGTTTGTGGAGACCATCGAGCCCAGCGACGTCGGCGCGGATATGATCGTCGGCTCGCTGATTAAAAATCCCGGCGGCGGTCTCGCGCCCATCGGTGGCTATATCTGCGGCACGAAAGCCTGTGTGGATCGCTGCGCCTATCGCCTTTCCGCGCCCGGTCTGGGTCAGGAAGTCGGCGCCAACCTCGGCCTGATGACAGCGCTCTATCAGGGCTTCTTCCTCGCGCCGACGGTCGTCTCCGGCGCGCTCAAGGGCGCTATTTTCGCCGCGAACATCTATGAAAAGCTTGGCTACCGCGTCGTGCCCAATTCCACCGAATCCCGCCACGATATCATTCAGGCGGTCGAGCTGGGCAGCGAAGAAGCGATGATCGCCTTCTGCCGCGGCATTCAGGCCGCCGCGCCGGTGGACAGCTATGTTTCCCCCATCCCCGGCGACATGCCCGGTTATGACAGCCAGGTCATCATGGCGGCCGGCGCGTTTGTGCAGGGTTCTTCCATCGAACTTTCCGCCGACGGTCCGATCCGCCCGCCGTATGCCGTCTATTTCCAGGGCGGCCTGACGTGGGTGCATGCCAAGCTCGGCATCCTGATGAGCCTGCAAAAGATGGTCGAAGCCGGATTGGTCAATCTGTAAATTCAAATTAAAAATACTTGAAAGGATGCAAACATATGTGGTTCTGGTTTTCCGTGATTGCGCTGCTCTGCTGGAGCGGCTCTGACCTGTTTTCCAAGATTGGCTGCCGCGAGGCCAACGACAAAACCGCGCACCTGAAGATGGTCATGGCGGTCGGCATTGTGATGGGTCTGCACGCCTGTTTTGAGATCTTCGTAAACGGCGTAGAAATCAACATGCAGATCATTATGACCTATCTGCCCGTCTCCCTGCTCTACATCCTCTCGATGGCGATGGGCTATATCGGTCTGCGCTACATCGAGCTGTCCATTTCTTCCCCGATCTGTAATTCTTCCGGCGCGCTGGTGGCCATCGCTACGATCGCCATGAGCGGCATCGGCGACATGAATGCGTGGCAGCTGGCCGCCATCGCGCTGGTGGCCGTCGGCGTGGTTGCGCTGGGCGTCACCGAGGCCACGGAAGACGCCGAGCTGCGTGCGGCCCGTCAGCAGGCGAGCAATCACAAGTATGCCAAGTCCCTGCTGGCGCTGCTTCTCCCGATTGCTTACTGCATCCTGGATGCGGCGGGCACGTTTGCGGACAGCCTTGTGCTTGAAACCCTGAGCGAGGATTCCGCCAACGTCGCTTACGAACTGACCTTCCTTGTTGCGGGCCTACTCTGCGGCGCATATGTGCTCTTCGTCAAACACGAGAAGCTGACCCCGCGCACCGAAGCGCCGAAGTACGTGGGCGCTGTCTGCGAAACCATCGGCCAGTTCTTCTATATCTATGCTCTGGCGGATAGCGCGCACGTCGCCATGAGCGCCCCGATCATCTCCTCCTACTGCGCCGCGTCCGTGCTCTGGAGCCGCATTTTCCTCAAGGAAAAGCTGAGCGTCAAGCACTACATCTCCATCCTGATGGTGTTCATCGGCATCGTCATCATGGGCGTGTTCGACATGTAAGCGCATCTTTCCGAGAGCGTCGTTTCGGCGCTCTTTTCTTTTTGTCCATCTTCTGTTATACTCGAACTGAGCCCACCTGCGTTTCCGCCGCAGTCCATAAAGCTTCAAAGCCTTTTATACACGCGGGCACCTTTAATCCTTTCCTATCCGTAAAAAAACAAAGGAGAACCGCCTATGGCCTCAAGTCCCGAACTGGTGCAGTACATTGCCGATCAGCTCTCACCCTGCGGCACAATCACATTCAAAAAGATGTTTGGCGAATACGGTCTGTATTTAAACGGAAAAATGTTCGCTTCCGTCTGCGACGACACGCTCTTTGTAAAACCGACGAAAGCCGGGCGCGCGCTCGTTCCGGATTGCCTGCTGGCTCCGCCCTATCCCGGCGCAAAAGACTGCCTGCTCATCGAAAACGTGGATAACCGCGACCTGCTCTGTGCGCTGGCCGCAGCAACCTGTGATGAACTGCCCTCGCCCAAACCGAAGAAAAAGATTTCAAAATGACGGAACCTTTCCTTTTTTCCGATCGTCTAAAGGGTGTACGAAATAAAAACGAACGTACAATCCGGTTAAACCCAACGATTGAAAGGAAGATTCATCATGAAAAAGTTTTTTGCTCTTCTGGCGCTTGCCGCCCTGCTGCTGACTGCCTTCGCGTTTCCCGTGCTGGCCGAGGAGCCGATTCTCGGCGGTTGGAGCGCTTACACCGACAACCCGACCGAGATTCCAACCGAAGCGCTGGACGCGCTGAATGCGGCGCTGGATGGCCTTGAGGGCTGCGTTTACAAGCCGATTGCGCTGCTGGGCACGCAGATTGTCGCGGGCACAAATTACTGCTTTCTGTGTGAAACGACCGTCGTCGTACCGGACGCGCAGCCTGGCTATGCGCTGGTGTATGTTTTCGACGGTCTTGAAGGCGAGCATGAGCTTCTGCGCGTTCAGGAAATCGAGTTCTCCGCGTTTGAGTAAACGTTGGGCTGCCGCCCAAACCCGCTTGAGGAACACAGTTTCTCAGACGCCTTCCTTCGCTTCGCGCTTGCAATTCGTCTGATTTGCGTATAACAAATCGCCCATGATTGGATTTCATCCAAACACGGGCGATTTTTCAGTTAGATTTTATGCTCCACATGCAGCAAATGATGTGATTTGGGGGAACACGGCTTTTCCAGATAGGTTTCATAGAGCCGGTTAACCTCCGGGTTTTCGTGACTGAAACGAATCGGTTTCTTCTTGTCGATGGCGTAAAGCACGGGCGCGCGCTTTTCGGCAAACTCCTGCCCATCGTGAATCGGCTGTCCGCCGCCGCCGACGCAGCCGCCCGGACAGGCCATAACTTCCACAAAGTCATATTGCGCTTCGCCGCGCTCAACCGCCGCAATCAGCTTGCGCACGTTGCCCAGCCCGTGAACCACCGCCGCGCGCACCACAGCGCCGCCAATGTTAAACTCCGCTTCTTTCCAAGGCTTCATGCCGCGCACCTCGCGGAACACATCCGGGCCGGGGTTTTTGCCCGTCACCAGCTTGAAGGCCGTGCGCAGCGCCGCTTCCATCACGCCGCCGGTCGCGCCGAAGATCACGCCTGCACCCGTGTATTCCCCCAGCGGCGAATCGTATTCGCTCTCCGGCACAGCGCTCGGATCGATGGCCTCCGCGCGAATCAAGCGCGCCAGCTCACGCGTGGTCAGCACATAATCCACGTCCTGCCCTGTGCCCGCGCTGTCCATGCCCGGCCATGTGCATTCGTCCTTCTTCGCCACGCACGGCATGATCGACACACAGCAGATTTTCGCCGGATCGATGCCCATTTTCTCCGCGAAATAAGTCTTGGTGATCGCGCCGAACATCTGCTGGGGCGATTTGCAGGTGGAAATGTTGCCCAGCAGTTCCGGCGCCTGCGTCTTAACGAAGCGCATCCAGCCGGGGCAGCAGCTGGTGAACATCGGCATCGGCGCGCTGCCCGGATGGGTAAAACGCTCGATGAACTCCGTGCCCTCCTCCATGATCGTCAAGTCAGCCGCGAAATTCGTGTCAAAAACATATTCCACGCCCATATGACGCAGAATCGTCGCCAGCCGCTTTTCCGTCGCGACTTCCGGCGGCAGGCCGAATTGCTCGCCCCATGCCGCGCGCACAGCGGGCGCAACCTGCACCACCGTCACCGTGTCCGGATTGTGCAGCGCTTCGAGTACCTTGTCCGTATCGTCGCGCTCACGAAGCGCCGCCACCGGGCAATGCGTGATGCACTGGCCGCACAGCGAGCAATCCGCCGCCTCAATCTTGCGTCCGTTGGCGACGTTGACGGTCGTGCGGCTGCCCGTGCCCATCACGTCCCACACGCCGAGATTCTGCACCTTGTCGCAGATCTGAATGCAGCGCATGCACTTGATGCACTTCGCGTTGTCGCGGATCAGCGGAAAATCCATGTTCCAACCGCTTGTCTCCGGCTTTTCGCCGTAAGGATTGCCGATGCAGCCCATGTCGTTGGCCAGCTGTTGAAGCGAACAGTTGCCGCTCCGCACGCAGACCGCGCAGCGGCAGTCATGCTGGGAGAGAATCAGCTGCACATTCGTCCGACGCGCCTGACGCACGCGGGGCGAGTTGGTGTGGATGACCATGCCCTCCGTCACCGTATTGTTGCAGGAGGTCAACAGGCGCTCATGCCCGTCCACCTCCACCAGACACACGCGACAGGCCGCGATTTCGTTGATATCCTTCAAATAGCACAGCCGCGGAATGCGCACGCCGACCGCCGCCGCGGCGTCCATGATGGTGGTGTTTTCTTCTACGCTCACGCGCACGCCGTCGATTGTCACGTTTACCATATCGCCGCTCTGCCTCCTTTGAAAATGCCGTATCCGTAGTGATCGCAGCGCAGACAACGCCCACACTCCTGCGCGGCTTCCTGCGCGGTCATGCCGCATTCGATATGCTCAAAGTTGCCCTTGCGCTCCTGTGCATCCTTTTCGCCGAGGTTGACACGCGCACAGTGGTGCTTATCCTCCGAAATGGCCGCCGGAATATCCACATCCACGGAAATCAGGTGGTTGAATCCGAGATAATTATCGATGTTGGCCGCCGCGACCTTGCCCGCCGCAATCGCGCGGATGACGGTCGCCGGGCCGGTTACGCAGTCGCCGCCCGCGAATACGCCCGGCAGATCGGAAACCATGCCGTCTGGCAGAGCCGCGAGGTTGCCGCGCTTGACGGACATGCCCGCCTGCTCAAAGTGTCTCGTCTCGATGCCCTGGCCGATAGCGACGACCACCACATCCGCCGCGATGCGCACCGGCTCTTTCGCCGCCGCGGAGACCTTTGCGCGTCCCCACGCGTCGATTTTGCCGATGATCTGCGGCTGCGCCCATAGCGCGCAGGCATTGCCGTTTTCGTCCGCCTCAATGCGGAGCGGCGCATGCAGCTGCATCAGTCCGCAGCCTTCCTCCAGCGCGCCGTCCACTTCTTCGGGCAGAGCGGTCATATCCTCTTTGCGGCGGCGGTAAACGATCTTGGCTTCGCTCGCGCCCAGTCTGAGCGACGAACGCACGCAGTCCATCGCCACGTTGCCGCCGCCGATGACAACCACGCGTTTGCCCGTGAAATCCGGCGGATTGTCGCTGCCGATGGAGCCGAGCAGATCGACCGCCGAATAGACGTTCTTGCTCTCTTCGCCCTCGATCCCCACCTTTTTGTCGCTCTGCGCGCCAATGGAGACATACACCGCGTCGTATTGCCTGCGCAAGTCGTCAATCGTGAGACTTTCCCCGATTTTGGTGTTGTATTTGATTTCAACGCCCGTGGAAAGGATGCAGTCGATATCCTCCTGCAAGCGTTCACGCGGGAAACGATAGTTTGGTATGCCGTAGCGCAGCATGCCGCCCAGCTTGGGCCGCAGTTCAAAAACGGTGCAGCTGTGGCCCATCAGCTGGAGATAATAGGCCGCGCTCAGGCCGCTCGGCCCGCCGCCGACGATGGCGACACGCTTACCCGTGCTCGGCCCACAGACGGGAGCGGGCACAACGCCCGCGTTATCCACCGCATAGCGCTTGAGTCCACGAATGTTGACCGAGGAATCCAGCATGTTGCGGCGGCAGCGCGCCTCGCACGGATGCTCGCAGATGAGCGCGCACGCCGTCGGGAACGGATTATCCTTGCGGATCAGGCGCACCGCGTCGGCGCAGCGCCCTTCGCGGATGAGCGCGATGTAGCCCGGAATATCCACACCTGCCGGGCACAGCGCCACGCAGGGCACGGGCTGGTTGATGTGGTAGGTGCAGTTGCCCGTCTGGATATGGGCGACGTATTCGTCTCTGAACCCGTCCAGACCGCGCAGCACCATCCGCGCCGCCTCCGTGCCGATGGCACAGTCCGCCGAAATCTCGATGTCCTTCGCCAGCCGCTCGATTTCACCAAGCGTTGCCATTGTCGCGCGTCCGTCGAGCACATCTTCCAGATACGTCGCCAGCTGTCCCAATCCGATGCGGCAGGGCACGCATTTTCCACAGGTCTGCGCATGGCAGAGCCGAAGGAAGTTCAGCGCCAGATCCACCGGGCAGATGCCGGGCGGGCTGGCTACAATGCGGCGTTCCAGATCCTTATACAGACGCTCTACGGTCTGAACCGCCTCGTTCTCGATTGCAATTTTGAGTCTGCTCATATCACGCCTCCATGTTTCTTCGTGAAAGTCGCACAAATATGTCTTTTTATACAGTAACAGATGGAAGCGCAATTAGTCAATACTAACAAATATCGAAACGGAGAATCGAGCTGTGCTTATACTGCGATTTACAAATCTTCAAAGTTTCGCACTCGCAGATGATTTTTGTGTAATTCCTGATAAAACAAAAAAGAAACGCGGCCGTCAAGCCGCGCTCCCACTTGCATTTTGAATTATCTTCTTCTGCGCAGCATCATCAGCCCGCCTGCGCACAGGGCCAGCGCCGCCAGCCAGAGCATCGGCTCTGCGCCGTCGCCCGTCTTGGGCAGATTTGTCGGGTTCGGCACAGCCGTGGGTGTCGCCGTCGGGGTTGCCGTAGGCGTGGCCGTCGGGGTTGCCGTAGGCGTAGCTGTCGGGGTTGCCGTAGGCGTAGCCGTCGGGGTTGCCGTAGGCGTGGCTGTCGGGGTTGCCGTAGGCGTGGCTGTCGGGGTTGCCGTAGGCGTAGCTGTCGGGGTCGGCGTGGCGTTCTTCGTCCATCGCGCATACAGGGTGACAGCCTGCGTAATCACGCTGTCAGCGCTAAGCGCGTCGCCGCCCTCCGGCGCGGTGTACCAGCCGGCGAAGGTATATCCTTCCGCTTTCAGATTGCCGGGGAATTTCGCGCCGATTTTCTCGCCCGTTTCGATGCTGACGCTTTGGCGCGTGCCGTTCAGCGCATCCACGAAGGTCACATCCGCATAAACGGGCGTATACGCCGCGATCAGATATACGTTTTCCGTCTCCTGGCCGTCATACGATTGGCTGTTCGTCTGCGCGTTGTAGCGCGAGTGAGGTTTATCCCAATACCAGCCGTTTACGGTTTTGCCTTTATACTGTCCCTCCGGCGTACCTACCGCAGCAAGATTGCCGGTGATGAACACCAAATCCGCGCCGCCCTCCGTCGCCGTGTTGCCGCAGAGCGCGCCGCCGGTGCGGTTGAATGCAGCCCCTGAAGCAGCGCGCTTTGCTGCCCTGAACGGGGGAATCGTCGGTTCGGCAACAACCCGCCTAAATTCAATGTACACGCCTCCGCCGATCTTCGCGCTGTTTTTCTCAATCGTTCCGCCTGTCAGATTGACCTCGTTGCTGCCGCTGTCAACATAGGAAAAAATAGCGCCGCCATTTTCATCCGCCTTGCATCCGGAAATGGTTCCGTCATCCATTTGAACGACCGAGCCGCTGCCGAGATATACGCTGCCGCCGTTTTGAGCCGTGCAGTTCAAAATACTGCCGCCATTCATCTGAAGTTTGGCCTCGAACAGTTCGACAGCGCCGCCATTTTTATCCGCATGACAGTTTTGAATAGCGCTTCCGCTCTTCATGTCCAATGTGTTGTTTGGATTCACCAGCACGCCGCCGCCATTTCCGCTCGTTCGCGCATTCTGTATGATCGCCCCGTCTCCCAGCGTCAGCGTAATACCCCCGTTGCCCTCAACAACGACCAATGGATAGCTCCGCTGAAGCTCGCCGCCGTCGATCGTGATATGCTCAAATGTCGCCGAATTGATGAGCCGTATGCGCGCATTTGAATCGAGTTTGACTGTCTTTCCCCCGCCGTCCAGCGTTAAATCTTCATCGATCACAATAGTTTAGGTCACGGTAATTGTTTCATCGCTTCCTGCCAGCGCGTCTTGCAGCTGCTCAAGCGTGGCGACTTTGACCTGCGCCGACGCCGTTTCGACGAAAAACAGCATGACCAGCAGCGCGATTGAAACAAACAGCATCTTTCCCCGCATATTCTTTCCTCCCGAAACCGCATCCATAAACGATATATGCAAATTATAGCACGTTTGTTTTTTATTTGCAATTCCCTTTTCTGTTCAGTTTTTGCAACAAAAAGGCGCTGCCAAACCCACTTTGGGATTCAGGCAGCGCTTTGATCTGTTTATTCCACACCCGCTTTGATGCCGGATGCTTCAATCTGTTTGCGAATGTCGTACATCTGCTTGTCCGTCCGTGCGACGACTTCCGCGCAGTCTTGCAGCTGCTTGGCAATCGCGTCCGCCGTCTCGGCGGGAATATCCTTCTTGTAGCGCAGTTTGTGTTCCAAACTTGCCCAGAAATCCATCGCAATCGTTCGCAGCTGCACCTCCACGCGCATGTACCGCTTTTCGTTGGAGAGAAAAATCGGCACTTCCACAATCATATGCAGGCTGCGATAGCCGCTCTCTTTCGGATTTTTGATGTAGTCCTTCGTCTGAACGACGTAGATGTCATCCTGCACGGCCAGCATGTCCGCCAGTTTGTAAATATCGTCCACAAACGAGCAGATGACGCGAACGCCCGCGATATCGTTCAGATTCTTTTCAATCGCGTCCACCGAAATCGGCAGGCCGAGGCGGTTCATCTTTTCATAAATGCTTCTCGGCTTTTTGAGACGCGTTTCAATGCTCTCAATCGGGTTGCGGTCGAATTTGTTGGAGAATTCGATGTTCAGCACCTTAAACTTGGTTTCCATTTCGAGCATCGCGCTGGAATAATAGCTCATCAGCCGCAGATACTCGCGCCCCTGAGATTGCAGTTCCACAAATAAGATATCCGCCGTCAGACCCGGCGCAAATTTAACCTCTTTGATTTCTTCCATCGTCGATTAAAACTCCTTTGACAGTCTGTCGCCCACACTTTTTCTATTGTACACGACATGGCGGAAAAAAGCAATTTATTTATTTTGACCAGCTTCATTCCGTTCAATTTGGCGGATATGGAAAAAGTTAAACTCCTTCCGCCGCAACAAAGCTGCGGCGGAAGGAGTTCATCGTCTTACATCAGCTTCAACCCTTCGACATTTCTGCCGACGGCGGACGCGGAGAACGGCTTGCTGAACATCTCGTGCGCGGCTCGCTCCACATCCTCTTTCGTCACAGCCTCAATCTTGCGGATCACGTCCTGCGGATCGACGGCGCGGCCGCGGAGCAGCTTGCTTCGGCCAATGGCGCTCATGCGGGATGAGCTGCTTTCCAGCCCCAGCACATAGCTGACCTTGAGCTGCTCTTTCGCCATGTCAAATTCCTCCTGCGTCACGCCGCTGTCGCGAAGCAGGCGAATCTGGTTATGCAGCTCGTCGGCAACCTTCTGCGCCGTTTCCGGCGACGTACCCGCGTAAACGGTGAACGTGCCGCAGTTGGTATACGTGCTCGGAAAGCTGTACACGGAGTACGCCGCGCCCATCTCCTCACGAATGCGCTGGAACAGGCGGGAAGACATGCCACCGCCGAACAGGTTGTTCATCACGCTGATGGGATACAGCGCGTCGTTGTCCTGCTCCACGCCGGGGAATGCCAGACACATGTGCACCTGCTCGATATCCTTTTTGCGCGTCAGCATGCGCGGCTTCGTGCTCTCCACCGGCGCAGGGATATGCGTTTCCCCTTCCGCGTGCCAGCCGCCCAGCAGCCGCTCGGCCATGTCGCGGAACTGCGTCCTATCGAATTGGCCTGCAATCGCCAACACGGTGTTATCCGGCCGATAATGCTTCTTTTTGAACGTAAGCAGCGCTTCACGGCCGATGGATGCAATCTGGTCGTGCGAACCGAGAATCGGACGAGCCAGCGGATGCTCCCCGAAATAGGCTTCCGCCAGCAGATCGTAGACCAAATCCTCCGGCGTATCCTCGCACATCGCGATCTCTTCCAGAATAACGCCGCGCTCTTTTTCAAATTCCACTTCATCCACACGCGCGTTGAGCAGCATGTCGCAAAGCAGATCCATCGCGCGCGGCAGGTGCTCGGCAATCACCTTCGCATAGTAGCAGGTGCATTCCTTCGCCGTGAACGCGTTCACCTGACCGCCCAGCGCGTCCATTTCCACGGCAATCTGCTTCGTCGTGCGGTTTTCGGTGCTCTTAAAAAGAATGTGCTCTACAAAGTGCGACAGTCCGTTTTCCTCCGCACTTTCATACATCGATCCCGCGCCGATCCACAGACCGACGCTGACGGACGGATAATTTTCAATGGGCTCGGCGACGACCCGCAGGCCGTTTGAAAGCACAAATTCTTCGCACATGCGCTTTGTCCCTCCGATCATAGTTTCTCCTATTCTTCTCTTTTATTTTGAGATTATACAGAGGGAAACCGTGTGGGACTCTGTCCCACACCCTGCCAAGAACCTCAGGTTTCTGGTGGGGTTTGGGGCAAAGCCCCAAACGTTTCCCCTCACCATAAGAAAGGGCGCGCAAGCCTTTCGACTTGAGCGCCCGTTTGTTGCTTAGCGGCGGTTCGCATCGCGGCGCGGCGGGCGCTGGCCCGGAGCGCTGCGGCGCGGCATCTCCGTGTTGTCATACTCGATGTCGTTGCGGATCAGGTTAATGCGACCCTGAGAGTCGATCTCCGCGACCTTCACCTCAAGCTCGTCGCCGATCTTCACAACGTCCTCGCACTTCTCCACGCGGCCCTTCGCCAGCTTGGAGATATGCACCATGCCGTCCTTGCCCGGCAGCAGCTCGACAAACACGCCGAAATTCATCATGCGGACAACCTTGCCCGTGTAAACCTCGCCGACCTCGATGTCCTTGGCAATGCCCTCGATGATCCGGCGCGCCTTCGCGGCGGCAGCCTCGTCCGGCGTGGCGATATATACACTGCCGTCGTCGTCGATATCGATCTTCACGCCCGTCTCGTCGATGATCTTGTTGATCATCTTTCCGCCCGGTCCGATGACCTCGCGGATCTTGTCCGGATTGATGGTGAAGCGGACGATCTTCGGCGCATAGGCGCTCAGGTGCTCACGCGGCTGCGGCAGCACTTCGAGCATCTTGCCCAGGATGAACAGGCGGCCATCCAGCGCCTGAGACAGCGCCTGACGCAGAATCGCCTCGTCAATGCCCTTGATCTTGATATCCATCTGGATGGCGGTGATGCCGTTCATCGTGCCCGCAACCTTGAAATCCATGTCGCCAAGGAAGTCCTCAAGGCCCTGAATATCGGTCAGCACGGCCACCTTGTCGCTGTGGGTATCCTTAATCAGACCCATGGCCACACCGGCGACCGGCGCCTTGATCGGCACGCCCGCATCCATCAGCGCCAGCGTAGAACCGCAGACAGAAGCCTGAGACGTGGAGCCGTTGGAGGACAGCACCTCGCTGACCACGCGGATCGCATACGGGAACTCGTCCACGGACGGGATCACCGGCTCAAGCGCGCGCTTGGCCAGCGCGCCATGGCCGATTTCGCGGCGGCCGGGGCTCTTGAGACGGCCGGCCTCGCCGGTGGAATACGGCGGCATGTTGTAGTTGTGCATGTAGCGCTCGCTGGTCTCCGTGCCGAGACCCTCGATCACCTGCGCTTCGCTCACGGGCGCAAGCGTCGCGATGGAGAGCACCTGCGTTTCGCCGCGGGTGAACACGCCGGAACCATGCACGCGCGGCAGGACGCCGGTTTCGCACCAGATCGGACGAATCTGGGTCAGGCTGCGGCCATCCGGGCGAACGCCCTTTTCCAGAATCTTGGTGCGCATGATCTCCTTGTTCAGGTAATACAGCGCGTCATCGACTTCATTCAGGCGGCCCTCGAAACGCTCGGCATACAGCTCGTGCGCCTCCTGCTTCACCTGCTCCTCGCGCGCGCTGCGTTCGTGACGGTCAAACGCCTCAAACGCCCATGCGCAGCGGTCAAAGAAGTCCGCGCGAACGGCAGCCTTCACGTCTTCGCCCGTCTCGGCGACCGGGAAAACGCGCTTTTCCTTGCCGATTTCAGCGACAATCTGCTTCTGGAAAGCAACCAGCTTCTTGATCTCCTCGTGACCGGCGAGAATCGCGCGGAGCATGTCCGCTTCGCTGATCTCCTTCGCGCCCGCCTCGACCATCAGCACGGCTTCATCCGTACCGGCAACCGTCAGGCTCAGCTTGGAAACCGCGCGCTGCTCCTGATTCGGATTGATGACGATTTCGCCATCGACCAGCCCGACGGAAACGCCGCCGATCGGGCCCGCCCACGGAATATCGCTGACCGCAATCGCGGCGGAAGCGCCGATCATCGCGGGGATATCCGGCGGCACGTCCTGCTCGACGGAAAGCACCGTCGCCACAACCTGCACGTCGTTGCGCATGCCCTTATTGAACAGCGGGCGCAGCGGGCGGTCGATCAGACGGGAGGTCAGCGTCGCCTTTTCGGAGGGACGGCCTTCGCGCTTGATGAAACCGCCGGGAATTTTGCCCACGGAATACATCTTCTCTTCAAAGTCAACGCTCAGCGGGAAAAAGTCCTGACCTTCGCGCGGCGTGTCGCTCGCCGTCGCATTGACCATGACCACCGTATCGCCCAGTCGAACGATCACCGATCCGTTAGCCTGACCGCAGTACTTGCCAAATTCCATGACCAGCGGGCGGCCCGCCAGTTCTGTGGTATACGTCTTGACCATCGGGTGGAATCTCCTTTCAAAATACCTGCCTGCCAACACTTCTTTTTCAGACGCGAACCCTCGCCGCCTGATATACAAAACCGACTTCAGCGTTCGGTTTCGTTTCATAAAGAACGAAAAAGGCCGCCGCTTGGGGCGACAAAAACTGTCTCCCAAACGACGGTCATCTGGGACAAAGCCCTTTTCGTGAACGAAGCAGAGGAATTACTTGCGCAGACCCAGCTTCGCAACCAGCGCACGATAGCGCTCGATGTCGATGCGCTTGAGGTACTCCAGCATGCTGCGGCGCTGACCGACCATCAGCAGCAGACCACGGTGGGAATGATGATCCTTCGCGTGGGTCTTGAGATGCTCGTTCAGGTGGTTGATGCGCGCGGTCAGCAGAGCGATCTGCACCTCAGGGGAGCCAGTGTCGCCCTCGTGACGGGCATATTCCTTGATGATTGCTTCCTTCGTCGCCTTATCCATGATAAAAACCCTCCAAATAATATGATGTGCCAATCGCCGCCCGCATAGAAAAACGTTTGGAGAACGCGATCATCTGCGCGTGCGGTTCAGACCGAAAGATATTGTAACACGGAAGTTCCGCTTTGTAAACAGAACTTCCGTGGTTTTTATGATTTTTTCGTCTTTTTAGAAATCCCGCTCAAAATACGCCCGCACCTGCTCGCGGTTTTTCATCACTTCGGCGCGCAGCTGTTCCAGCGAATCAAACTTCTTCTCGCTGCGCACAAAGCTGCACAGCAAAAGCCGCATGTGGCGATCATACAGCGCGCCGCCGTCGTAATCCAGCAGATTGGCCTCGATGGTCGGCGGGCCGCCCGGCGCGGTCGGGTGCGTGCCGACGTTCACCGCTGCAATATACCATGCTTCAGCGACATAGGCGCGCGCCGCGTAAACGCCTTTCGGCGGAATCGCCTTTTCCTTGGGCCAAAGCAGGTTCGCCGTCGGGAAATCGAGCCTGCTCCCCAGCTGTTTGCCCCGCTGAATCACGCCGCAGATGGCGTAAGGGCGGCCCAGCAGCCTGGCGGCTTCCTCCATGTTTCCCTGCGCCACGGCGGCACGCACGCGCGTAGAGGAAACCGGCAGACCGCCGATCTGCACCTCGTCCACAACGTGCGTCTCAAAGCCGTATTGTTCGCCAAAACGGCGCATATCCGCCGCCTTGCCCGCGCCCATTTTGCCGAAAGAATAATTGAAACCGATGACCACGTGTTTCGGATGCAGCGCGCTCACAAACGCCTGTACAAATTCTTCCGGCGACTGCGCGGCATACGCCCGGTCAAACGGGCGAAGCACCGCCGCGTCAATCCCCAGCTGGGCGATCGAGCGGATTTTTTCCGAGCGGGTTTCCAGCTGCGGCGGCACCCTGTCCGGCGCATAGGTCGCCATCGGATGGGACGAAAACGTGTAAACCACGCTTTTCAAATCATACAAAGCCGCCAGCTCGTTGGCCTTGCGCATCAACTGCGCATGTCCCTCGTGTACGCCGTCGAACATGCCGAAGGCGACCGCCGTCTCCCCGCCGCGCCACTGACGCTCATGTGTCAAGAGTATCATGTTTTATAAGCTCCACAAACGATCAATCGCGCGTCCTTATTCCAGGAGCATCGCGTCAAATTTCAGATTTTCCCCTTCAAAGCGGCCAATTCCGCAGAACTGCCCGTTCAGATACAGCCGCGTCGGTTTTCCCGGCTGAATATCGCCGATCAATTCGCGCCGCGTCAGCTTGTTTCCGTTGCGCACAAAGCGCTCTGCCTTCGGCTGCACATCGAGCCGCGGCAACTGGCCCAGCGGCTTGTCCATCGCCACCAGCAGCGGCGTCAAATCCTCCGCCGCGTCGATTTCTTCAATCGTGTGCGCCTCGTCCAGCGTAAACATGCCCGTCTGCGTGCGCAGAAGCACGCCCATGTGCGCTTTCGTTCCCAGCGCTTCGCCGATATCGTTGCACAGGGTTCGGATGTACGTGCCCCGTCCGCAGCGGATTTGCAGGATGAAACTGCCGTCCTCATTTTCATGCAGCACGTCGATGGCATACACCTGCGTCGGCCTCGGCTCGACCTTCACGTCAATCCCCTGCCGTGCCAAATCGCAGAGCTTCTGCCCATCCCGCTTGAGCGCGGAATACATCGGCGGAATCTGCGCGATATCGCCGATAAACCGCGGCAAAACCGCTTCAAGCTGCGCCCGCGTCGCCCGCGCGCCCCCGCCTGAGACGATTGCCCCATGCGCGTCCTGCGTATCGGTGGCATAGCCCGGCTTGAGCTGGGCGACATAGGTCTTTTCCTTCTCCACCAGATAGTCAAACAGCCGCGCCGCGCGCCCGATCATCAGCGGCAGAACGCCGGAAGCCTCCGGATCGAGCGTGCCCGCATGACCAACCTTCGCGCCCCTGCCCAGCTTGCGCCGGACGCGGACAACCACATCGCTTGAGGTCATTCCCGGCGGCTTGAGCACGCAGAGAAAGCCATTCATACGCGCCCCTCCGGACGCGGCGTCTTGTCCAGCTTGTCTTTCATCGCGGCCAGCACCTGATCCAGCGCTTCGTGCAGCGGCGCATGAATCGTGCAGCCCGCCGCCTGCGCATGTCCGCCGCCGCCGAAGAGCACGGCAATATCGTTCACCGTATCCGGCTCCACCGCACGCAGGGACATCTTGATGCCGTCATCGCGCTCGGAAGCCAGCACTGCCATGCGAACGCCTTCCACTTCCAGCGCCTTGTTCACCAGTCCGTCCGCCTGCCCGAAGGTGCAGCCGGTCTCCTCAAAATCGTGCTTGTCAAAATCGATCACGCCGACCTGACCGTCGAACATGAAACGCAGCTTGTTGTAGGCAATGCGGGTCAGCTTCACGCGGTTCATCGGCTGGGTGCGGTACAGTCTGCGCGTCATCGCGGAGATATCCACGCCCAGCTTGAGCAACTCACCTGCGGCAATCAACGTTGCCGGAGACGTCGCCGGATACTGGAAATGGCCGGTATCGGTGCTCATGCCTGTCAGCAGGCACGTGCCCATGTCCTTTGTCATCTCCACGCCGAGACCGAGAATCGCCTCATATGCCAGCAGACAGCAGGCAGATTCGCCTCCGCGGATGAAGTTCGCCTGTCCATAAGCCGGATTTGTCGCGTGATGATCGATCACCATGCGGAAGCCTGCCGCGTCAAACACGGCTTCGCTCTTGCCCAGCAGCGAACGGTCGCTCACATCCACGGCAATCGCCGTGTCGTAATCCGCGCCGTTCACGTTTTCCGGGCGAAGGACGGTTTCGCTGCCCGGCAGATACTTCAAATTGTCCGGCACATCGCCGTCACAAATCACATTGACCTGCTTACCCAGCGCCAAAAAAGCAAGGCGAAGCGCCAGCGTAGAACCCAAAGTGTCCCCATCCGGGGAAACATGGGCCAGCAGCGCCACGCGCTTCGCCTGGTGGGCATGGCACAGCCAATCCTCAAATTCCCGCTTCCCCTGCGTCATCGGATCGACTCTCCTCCGTCTTTCTCACCTGATTGATGAGGCTTGCGATATGCACACCGTATTCAATCGTCGTGTCCAGTTCAAAAACCAGCTCCGGCGTATAGCGAAGCTGCACGCGCCGCCCAAGGTTGTGGCGGATAAAGCCCGCCGCCGTCTTGAGCGCTTTCATCATCGGCGCGCGTTTTTCTTCTTCATAGATACTCACATAGACCTTCGCATACCGAAGATCGCGCGTCACATCCACATGCGTGATGGAAAACATGCAGTCCGTCCGCGGATCAGAAACATCCTCGCGGATGATTTTCTCCGTTTCGCGCATGATTTCGCTGGCAATGCGGTCTGTGCGTTCAAATTGTTGATTGGCCATATTTCCTTACCTTACTTAAAAAAGGCGGCCCGGCGGCAAAGCATGCAACCGGGCCGCGCCTGTTGACCTTGAAAATCGATTACCTCGGAATTTCTTCCATCACGAAGCACTCGATGACGTCGCCTTCCTTGATATCCGTGTAGTTTTCCAGGCACACGCCGCACTCGTAGCCGTCGGCCACTTCCTTGACCGCGTCTTTGAAGCGCTGGAGCGAAGAAAGCTTGCCCTCGTAAACCACCACGTTGTCGCGCAGCAGGCGAACCTGAGCGTTGCGCTGGAGCTTGCCGTCGGTGACATACGAACCGGCGACGATGCCCACGCCCGTGATTTTGAACACGTTGCGCACTTCCGCGTGGCCGATGACGTTCTCGCGGAATTCCGGAGAGAGCAGACCCTTCATGGCCTTCTCCATATCCTCGATCGCCTGATAAATCACGCGGTAATAACGGATATCGATGCCGTCGCGGTTTGCGGCCTCGCGCGCCTTCGCATCCGGACGGACGTTGAAGCCGATGATGATCGCACCGTCGATGCCCGCGAGCATGACGTCGTTCTCGGTAATCGCGCCGACGCCGCTGTGGATCGTGCGCACACGAACCTCCGCATTGGAGAGCTTTTCAAGCGACTGCTTAACCGCCTCGACAGAACCCTGCACGTCGGCCTTGATGATGATGTTGAGGTCCTTAACCTCGCCCTGCTCCAGCTTGCTGTACAGATCTTCGAGCGTGGACGCGGAGCTGTTCTTGACCATCGACGCGCGGGCTTTCGCGGCGCGCTCCTCGACAACCTGACGGGCCAGCTTCTCGTCGGCCACCGCCATGAACTCGTCGCCCGCCTCCGGCACGCCGCCGAAACCGATGATCTCCACCGGCGTGGACGGCGTCGCGTGCTTCACGCGCTCACCACGGCTGGAAACCATCGCGCGGATACGGCCATACGCGTTTCCAGCGACAACCATGTCGCCCACATGCAGCGTGCCGTTCTGCACCAGCGCCGTCGCGACGGCGCCGCGGGAATGATCCAGCTTCGCCTCGATGATGACGCCGCGTGCCTTGCGGTTCGGGTTGGCCTTGAGTTCCAGCATATCGGCCAGAAGCAGCACGTTTTCGAGCAGATCGTCGATGCCCTCGCCGGTCTTAGCGGAAACGTTCACCATGATGGTGTCGCCGCCCCACTCTTCCGGCACCAGCTCGTAACGGGTCAATTCCTGCTTCACCGCGTCCGGATCCGCGCCCGGCTTGTCGATCTTGTTGATCGCCACGATGATCGGGCACTTCGCCGCTTTCGCGTGGTTGATGGATTCAATGGTCTGCGGCATCACGCCGTCGTCCGCCGCAACAACCAGAATCGCGATATCGGTCGCCTGCGTGCCGCGGGCGCGCATCGCCGTGAAGGCTTCGTGGCCCGGCGTATCCAGGAAGGTGATCTGGCGGTCGCCCACCTTGGCGATGTACGCGCCGATATGCTGGGTAATGCCGCCGGCCTCGCCCGCGGCCACCTTCGCCTTGCGGATGTAATCCAGCAGCGACGTTTTGCCGTGGTCAACGTGGCCCATGATCGTGACGACCGGGGGACGCGTGACCAGCTCTTCCTCGCTGTCCTCCACGTTCTCGGCAGAGAGCGCGTCCTCGGCAGTCTTGTCAAGCTTCATTTCCAGCGTCACGCCGAACTCGGAAGCCACCAGCGACGCGGTATCGAAATCCAGCTCCTGGTTAATCGTCGCCATGATGCCCAGCAGCATCAGTTTCTTGATGATCTCGCCCGCCGGTTTGCCGATGCGCTCGGTCAGATCGCGGACGGTGATGGTCTCGGCGGTCATGTAGGCCGTTTCGATCTTGATCGGGGCCATCATCTGCTGCGCGGAGAGCTGACGGCCCTTCTTGCGGCGGCCGCGCACCACGTCGTCATCCATGCCGTAGCCCGTATCGCGCGCAAGCTGCTTGCGGTTCTTCACCGGCTGATACTCCGGGTCATGCTGACGCTGGCGCATCTTCTTGTTCGGATCGTAGTTGGAAACACGCTCCTTCTCGACCGTGGGCATCAGCTCCGGGCCCTTCGGGGCGCGCTGCGGACGGCCGCCCATCGGACGCTGTCCGCCCATGCCGCCTGCCGGGCGCGCGCCGCCCTGCTGGCCGTTGCGCGCGCCAAAACCGCCCTGGGGACGATCTCCGCGCGGCGCAAAGTTGCCGCCCTGGGGGCGATCCCCGCGCGGGGCAAAGCCGCCGCCCTGGGGACGATCGCCACGCGGGGCAAAATTACCGCCCTGCGGACGGTCTCCGCGCGGCGCAAAATTGCCGCCCTGTGCGCGCGGTGCGCCCTGAGGACGATCTCCGCGCGGGGCAAAGCTGCCGCCCTGTGCGCGCGGCGCGTTGCCGTTCTGCTGAGGACGGGCCGCAGGGGCCGCAGGAGCGGCAGGCTTCGCTTCCGGCTGCTTGGCGGCAGGCTTCAGCTCTTCCTTCTTCTCCTCGGTCTTTTCCACAGGCACATCGTCGGGCATCGTCCATGCCTTGCTCTGCGAGCTGAGCGCCTTCTGCTGCTCTTCGCGGCGCTTTTCCTCGCGCTCGGCCTCCTGCTGCTGCGTAAAGCCGTTTTCAATCTTGCGCAGCTCGGCGAGCGTCTTTTCCGCCGCGGTACGGACTCCCGTCACGTCTCCCAGCAGCTTCGCCGCCCGGCGGCTGAGTTCCTTTGTTGCGTCTTGAACCTTCATTTTGGACATTCTGCCCTTGCACCCCCGCAAATTTGCGTCACTGTCGTGTGGTTATCTTCCCTGAAACGGTGCGTTGCCCGCCTCTTCTTCCCTGGCCAATGCCAGCAGCTTTTCGCCCAGCGTGCCCCGCGCAATTGCGGCGCTCATGCGTCCGGGCTTGCCGATGGCCTGCCCCAGTCTGTCCGGCGACGTTTCATAAAGCGGAACTTTATAAAACGCGCAGGAATCCCGGAATTTCTTTTTTGTATTGTCGGATGCGTCTGCATCCAGAATCATGAATAAAGCCGTTCCGGATGAAACCGTCTTGAGCACGCCGCTCTCGCCGAGGCTCAGCTGCCCCGCGCGCATGGCGATGCCCAGCATCGCGTAAAACGCGTCGCGCTCAAGTTTCATCGACTTCCTCCATCAGCTGGCTGAGTACGGCTTCGTCGATCTTCGTTTCCAGCGCGCGGTCAAGCTGCTTCTGGCGAACCGCTTTCGTCAGGCATTCCTTCGATTTGCAAATATATGCGCCGCGCCCCGGAGCCTTGCCGATTCGGTCAAAGCTGATTTCGCCCTGTGCGTTGCGGACAATGCGCAGCAGCGCCTTCTTTTCCTTCATCTCGCGGCAGCCCACGCACATACGCATGGGAACTTTGCGTGTTTTCATCGGCGCACCCCGCTTTTACTCGGCGTCGCCTTCAGCCGATGACGCTTCCGCCGCTTCGGCCTCAACCTGCTCGTCGATCTGGCTCTGGCTCTTGATGTCGATCTTCCAGCCGCTCAGGCGCGCGGCAAGGCGCGCATTCTGGCCTTCCTTGCCGATGGCCAGAGAGAGCTGGTTATCCGGCACGACCACGCGGCAAGCTTTTTCCTGCTCGTTGACGAACACGTTCACCACATGCGCCGGATTCAGCGCGTTGGCGACAAACTCCGCCGGATCAGCCGACCACTTGATGATGTCGATCTTCTCGCCGCGCAGTTCGGTCACCACGCGATCCACGCGCTGGCCGCGCGGGCCGACGCAGGAACCCACCGGATCGATCATCGGGTCGGTGGAATGCACAGCCATCTTTGTGCGGCTTCCCGCCTCGCGGGAAATGGACTTGATCTGCACAATGCCGCTCTGAATTTCCGGCACTTCCAGCTCGAACAGGCGCTTGACCAGACCCGGATGGATACGGGACACGCTGACCTGCGGGCCGTGCTTCGCGCCCGGACGCGCCAGGCGGCGATCCGCGACGACTTCCAACACGTAGACCTTGAAGCGCTCGCCCGGCGCATACACGTCGGTCGCCATCTGCTGGCTCGGTTCGAGCACGCCTTCGGTCTTGCCCAGCTCAACGTAAACGTCCTTCGTCTCCGGATCGACACTGTGCACGATCGCGGTCAGGATCTCGTTTTCCTTTTCGATGAAATCGTCGTAGACCTTACCGCGCTCGGCCTCGCGGATCTTCTGCACGATGACCTGCTTGGCCGTCTGCGCGGCGACGCGGCGGAAGTTATCCGGCGTGACCTCGACCTCGACGATATCGTCCTGCTGATAACTGGGCTGAATCGCCTGTGCCTCCTCGATGGAAATCTCGGTCGCCTCGTCGGTGGGCCAGCGCTCAACCGTCTTTCTGGCGTACAGGCGAACCGCGCCAGTCTCCCGATTCAGCTCCACGCGCACGTTCGCGTTGGAAGGCGGCATGCCGTATTCTTTGCTGAAATTATTTTTATAAGCGCTCTTCAACGCCTCTTCAATCGCGGAAAAGAGCAGCTCCTTGCTGATGTTTTTCTCTTTGGCCAGCGCGGCGACCGCTTCGATCATGTCGCGGTTCTCGTTTTTATCGATGCCCTGACGCTTATCTTCCTTCTGAGTCGTTTTCCTCATCGTCGCTCATCTCCTCGTCCATTGCGATATCTTCCTCGGTGATGATCACCAGCGGTTTACACAGCGAAACGTCCTTCTGCGCAAAGCGAAGTTCATTTTCGCCGTCACGGATGACGATTTCGCCGTCCACAAGCCCGACCAGCTCGCCTTCAAACTGCTTGCGGCGCTCAATCGGGCGGAACAGATGGATTTCCACCATCTCGCCCGCATGCTTGTCAAAATCCTTCTGCTTTTTCAGCGGACGATCAAGACCCGGCGAACATACCTCAAGGAAATCATAATCCACGCGCTCGACCAGCGGGGCCACAGCGCGGTGATACGTTTCACAGTCGCTCAAGGTAATACCGTCGGGTTTGTCAATATAAATCCGCAGATAGCGGCTCGCGCCCTCGCGCGCAAGCTCTACATCCACCAGCTCAAAGCCAAACTGCTGCGCAAGCTTCTGGCAGGCCGGCTCAATCACACGGGTCAAATCGCTTTGTGCCATTCACACACTCCCAAAGTCTCTTCAAAATCAATTTTCAGCCGAAACGGCTGCGGCAGATAGAAAGAGTGGGCGCTTCTCCCACTCTTTCGCATCCACCCGCAGGGTACAAAACTCCCTGCACCGCCATCGTATGCGGTTATTATATCACCGCTTTTTCAAAAAAACAACCCTCTATACATGGTTTGTCAGCTATTCCGTCGAAATTCGCATTTATAACGAAAGATTTCTTTCAATTTGAACCCTGGTCAGAAGGAAAACAGCGTCGTCTGATTGCTTTCCGGCAGATTGCCCAAGCATCCGCCCTCGCGCAGCAGGTCGATCAGCGACGCGGAAATCTTCGTCCGGTTGCGCAGATCCTCAATGGAAATAAACGGCGACTGTTCGCGCGCGTCCACGATGCTCTGCGCGGCGGCCTCGCCCAAACCCGGCAGGGCGTTAAACGGCATGCGGATCGTCTGGTCGTCCACCACCTGGAATTTCGTCGCGTCGCTCTTGTAAAGATCGACCGGCGCAAGCTTGATGCCGCGGCAAAGCATTTCGATGACCAGTTCCATGATAATCATCAAATCCTTGTCTTTCTGCGTGAGGTCTTTGCTGTTCGCCTCCATCTCCTTATAACGGCCGCGGATGGATTCCAGCGATCCGCCGAGGACACTCGCGTCAAAGCAGTCTGCGCGGACGGTGTAATACGCACAGTAATACGCCGCCGGACGATGCACCTTGTACCACGCGATGCGCAGCGCCATCGTCACGTAGGCAACCGCGTGCCCCTTCGGGAACATGTATTTGATCTTTTTGCAGGAATCGATGAACCACGCCGGCACATTGTGCTCGATCATGGCCTCTTCCATCTCCGGCTTGAGCCCGCGTCCCTTACGCACGGATTCCATCGTGTCAAACGACATCTTCGGCGCGACGCCGTAATCGATGAGCGCATTCATGATATCGTCGCGGCAGCAGATGCACGAAGCCAGCGGCGCGATGCCCGCCTTGATGATCTCCTGCGCGTTGCCGATCCACACGTCTGTGCCGTGGGACAGGCCGGAAATGCGAATCAGTTCCTCCATCGTCGTCGGGTGCGTTTCCTCCAGCATCTGCCGGACGAACTTCGTACCGAATTCCGGCACGCCGTATGTGCCCGTCTTCGAGCCGATCTGCTCCGGGGTCACGCCCAGCGCCTCCGTGCCGGAAAACAGCGAAATCACATCCGGATCGGTCAGCGGCAGGGTGCGCGCGTCGATACCCGTCAAATCCATCAGCATGCGGATCATCGTCGGGTCGTCGTGGCCCAGAACGTCCAGCTTGACCAGCACGTCGTGCATCGAGCCGAAATCGTAATGCGTCGTGATGACCGGACTGGTCATGTCGTTGGCCGGGTGCTGAATGGCGACGAACTGCTGAATTTCATATTCCTTCGGCAGAACAACCATGCCCGCCGGGTGCTGGCCCGTCGTGCGTTTTACGCCGACACAGCCCAGCGCCAACCGGTTCATCTCCGCTTCCGACAGCGTCAGATTCCGCTCTTCGCAGTATTTTTTGACGTAGCCGTAGGCCGTCTTGTCCGCCAGCGTGCCGATGGTTCCGGCGCGGTAGCAGTATCCTTTGCCAAATAATTCTTCGATGTACGCATGCGCGCGCGGCTGATACACGCCGGAGAAGTTCAGGTCGATATCCGGCACCTTGTCGCCTTTGAAACCGAGGAAAACCTCGAACGGAATATCGAACCCATCGCGGAAAAGATCTTCGCCGCACTGCGGGCATTTCATCGGCGGCAAGTCCACGCCGACCTTGTATTTGCTCCTGTCCACGTCAAAGGTGTACCATTTGCACTTCGGACAGCGGTAGTGCGGCGGCAGGGCGTTGACCTCCGAAATGCCGACCAAATGCGCCACGTAGGACGAGCCGACGCTGCCGCGCGAACCGACCAGATAGCCGTCCGCATTGGATTTTTTGACCAGCTTTTCCGCAATGTTGTACAGCGTGCCATAGCCGTAACCGAGGATGGAAGAAAGCTCCTTCTCCTTGCGCGCCACGACGATCTCCGGCGGATTGTCGCCGAACCACTCGCGAATCTGCTCTTCGCAAAGGTTGCGGATGTTGTCCGCCGCGTCCGGCCAGTACGGCTGGAACGTCTCCTTCCCCTCCGGATGCTTCGGGTACAGGCCGACCTCGCCAATGCGCGCGGCGATCTTCGCCGGGTTGTCGATGACGACTTCTTCAGCCTTCGCTTTGCCCAGATAACTGAATTCGTCGAGCATTTCCTGTGTCGTTTTGAAATACAGCGGCGGCTGGTTGTCCGCGTCCTTGAATCCGTGCGCTGCCTGAATGATCGCGCGGAATTTCCCGTCCTTCGGATCGAGAAAATGCACGTCGCCCGTCGCGCAGACCGGAATGCCCAGCTCTTCGCCGAGCCAGACGATCTTGCGGTTGAAATCGCGCAGCTGTTCTTCGTCTTCCGCCATGCCCTCGCGCAGCATGAACGCGTTGTTGCCGATGGGCTGAATTTCAAGATAGTCGTAGAACCGCGCGATCCGTTTGAGTTCCGTGTCGTTTTTGCCGTCCACCACCGCGCGGAACAATTCGCCCGCCTCGCAGGCCGAGCCGACGATGATGCCCTTGCGGTATTTCTGCAAAATTTCGCGCGGGGTGTGCGGCTTGCGGCTGAAATAGTTGAGATGGCCTTCCGAAACGATCTTGTTCAGGTTGGTGATGCCGTCCTGTTCTGCGGCCAGCAGAATGATGTGATAGGAATCGCCGATGGCGCCGCCCGTCAGCGCGGAATTGATTTCGTTCAGGCGGGTGACGCCCTTCTCCTTCGCCGTGTCGAGCATGCGGTTGAGCATGTGGGCCGTCGCGCGCGCGTCGTGCACGGCTCTGTGCGCGTTTTTAAGGCTGATGCCCAGCGATTTGCAGACCGCGCCGAGCCTGTGGCTCTTGAGACTGGGGTACATTCTGCGGGAAAATTCCAGCGTGTCGATGACCGGCATGTGGATTTCAATTCCCAGTCGGCTGCATTCTTCCGTCAGGAAAGAATAGTCAAATTTTGCGTTGTGCGCCGCAAACGCCGCCCCGCCGATAAATTCCAGCAGTTTCGGGATTTCGATTTCCGCCGGGTTCGCGTCGGCGACCATGGCGTCGGTGATGTGCGTTAAATTGGAAACCTCTTCCGGAATCGGCTCCATCGGGTTGACAAACCTGCTGTATTCCTCCACCACCTGTCCGTTGCGAATGCGAACCGCGCCGATTTCCACAATGCGGCACTTACGCGGGTTCAGGCCCGTGGTTTCAAAGTCCACCACGACGATATCGTCCGTCAGCGGCCTGTCGTCGCCGTCCTTGACAACGACGGTCACGTCGGTCAGATAGCCCTCCATGCCCGGAATGAGCTTGATTTTGTTCTTCTTTGCCGCGCCGAAGGCTTCCGGAAACGCCTGCACGACGCCGTGATCCGTGATGGCGACGGCCGGGTGTCCCCACTGCGCCGCGCGCTTAATCAGGTCGCTGGCGGAGGAAACCGCGTCCATCTCGCTCATGTTGGTGTGCATGTGCAGCTCAATGCGCTTGCGCTCGGCGTTATCCTGCCGCATGGGCTTTTCGCGCGCGTCAATATCGTTGACCATCACAACCAGCCCGTGTTCAAAGCTGTCCATCTTCACGTCGCCGCGCACGGCCAGCCATTTGCCCTCCTTGACGGCGGCAATCACATCCTCAACGGCCTTTTTTTCCTCTTCCGTCGGCGGACGGTCGTCGTCCTCCTGCGCATTGCCGAAGCGGCCCTTTCTGGGCTTATAACGCAAAAACGTCTTGCACTTGATGGTATTCGTGTAATCCGTCAACGCGAAGGAAAGCAGCTGCATTTCGCCGCCGCGCAGTTCGCGCGTTTCCACCGCCAGCACCTCGCCGCAGATGGTCAGCTTGCTGGCCTCTTCGGTCAATTCGCTGATAGGCAGCGGCTCGGCGGTGATCGGCCGGCCGAAAATCGCCTTGGGCTTTTCTTTGACGGCTTTCACTTCTTGGGCGGCAACCTGTTCACTCTGCGTCTTGATCATCGCGGCGACGGCCTGTTCATCCTCGGCCTTGCGGCGTCGGCGAATCTCTTCGAGCTGCTCTTCGCGCAGCTTGACCGCTTGAAAGACGACGTGCACCTGAGTCACAAACACGTTTTCGACCAGCTGCTCGATGTATTTGTCCACGCCGGACTGCGCGAGGAATTTCGGCGCAATATCCTGCGGCACGAGCACGCTGAGCACATCGCCCTTGCATTCCAGCGTCGCGTCGTTCATAAACGGCGCGCCGGAAGGATGGCGGCGCTTGACGCAACGCAGGATAAACGGCGCGTATTTCTGCGGATCGCTCAGAAAATCCTGCGCCAGCTGCGGCGAACGAATGATGAGCTTGACCCGCGTCGGCGCGAAATTGCGCCGCATGGCGCGCTGTGCCGCCAGAAACGGTCTTTCCTCCACCAACATATCCGAAGAAAAAAAGACCGATATCTCGTCGCCCGCCTTGCTGGCCGTCACGCGCTCCAGGGTCAAATGCCCCCTCAGCTCCTGTGCCGCCCCTTCAAGCAAACCTTCCCACTGCTGTGCCACTGTACGTCACCAACTCCTTCAGTCAGCTTCGCTGAGGGACTGTCAGGCTTAAACCAAACATTTCAGGAAACAAATATCTAAGCATTTTTAGATATGGGGCTTTGCCCCATCGCCCCACCAAAGGGCTTTCCGATCGCCCTTTGGAAACCTTCGGGCACAAATACTTCGTTTTTTTCTTGAAATGTCGGCGTTGTTAGCTTGATAGCCCCATTCGCAATCCGAAAACTTTCAAATTCCATCCGTTCAAATGCGCTTCTCATACCAAAAGCCTCCCTCTGAGAGGGAGGTTGGATTATTGATCGTATGCTTGCCATTCTTCCAATTGTTCAACCCTTTGATCAAGTTTTTGAATTCGCGTTGAACACATTTTTGCATATTTCTGCATTTTCAAATCCGGAAGGCATATAACATACACAAATCCCAGAATACCAAGCAATGCGCCTGTAAAGAAATAACCCACATATCCCTTTTTTTCAGCCAGCTTAAAGCATAGAATCCCGATAATTGTTCTTTGAATAAACCAAATCAGAAACAACAAAAATCCACCATTAGATATTATTCTATCAATTTCTGAAATAATTTGATCATATACATAGTGATTCATGTGCTTCTCTCGCTTTCTCTCGCAAATCAGAGCATCTTATGAATCTCGTCAATCAAAATCTGCGCCAGATCGCCGGTCACCTTCTGCGGCTGCTGACCCTTTTTGATGAGCAGACCCGCGCCGTTTCCGCCGCCGCAGATGCCGATATCCGCCTCGCGTCCCTCGCCGGGGCCGTTGACCACGCAGCCCATGACGGCCACTTTAAACGGCACGTTTACGCCCTTGAGTTCTTCCTGCACGCGGCGCATGATTCCGCCCACGTCGATGCAGGTGCGTCCGCAGGTCGGGCAGGAGACATACTGCACGAAGTTCTTGCGCAGCCCCACGTCCTGCAAAATCTCAATGCCTGCCGGCGGTTCAAGACACGGATCGCCTGTCAGCGAAACGCGAATCGTATCGCCGATACCGTCCAGCAGCAGCGAACCGATGCCGATGGCGCTCTTGATTTTCCCCTGTTCCGGCAGACCCGCTTCGGTCACGCCCAGGTGCAGCGGATAATCGCACTGCGCGCTGGCCAGCCGATAAGCCGCGACGGTATCCGGCACGTTGCTCGCCTTCATGGAGAGCACCATGTCGTAAAAGCCGCAGTTTTCCAGCATTTTTGCATGCGCCAGCGCGCTTTCCACCATGCCCTGCGGGGTCGGCCCGCCGTATTTGGCCAGGATATCCTTCTCCACCGAGCCGGAGTTCACACCAATGCGCACCGGAATGTGATGGGCCTTCACACAGTCGGCGAGAATACGCACGTTCTTCTCTCCGCCGATGTTGCCGGGGTTAATGCGCAGTTTGTGAATGCCGTTTTCCACCGCCTTGATGGCGAGCTTGTAATCAAAATGAATGTCGGCGACCAGCGGAACGGGGCTCCCGTCCACCAGCGCGCGCACCGCTTCGGCGCATGCCTCGTTGTAAACGGATACGCGAACGATATCCGCGCCCGCCACCGTCAGCGCGCGGATCTGGGAGAGCGTCGCCTCCACGTCCGCCGTGTCCGTATTGGTCATCGACTGTACGCTGACCGGCGCGCCCCCGCCGATGAGGACGTTTCCGGCCTTGACCTGCCTTGTCTTTGTGCTCATGTGTTTCTCCCTCAGCCCTTCACAAAAAATCGTATAATATCTTTGTACGTCAGCAGCACCATCAGCCCCATCAGCAGCGCAAAGCCTGCCAGATGAATCGCGCCTTCCAGCTCGCGCTTGACGGGCTTGCGGCGAATCGCTTCCACCAGCAGAAACAGCAGTCGGCTTCCGTCCAGTCCCGGAATCGGGAGCAGGTTCATCACGCCGAGGTTGACACTGATCAGCGCCAGCATTTCCAGATAGACCTCAAAGCCACCCTGCCGCGTGACTTCCTGAATGACGTAGATCGTGCCGACCGGGCCGGTCATATCGTCCACGCCCTTCCCTCTGAACACCATGTTCTTGAGCGCGTCCAGAATCGTCTTTACGCTTTCGATGTTGTATTGCACCGAGAACGGAATGCTGCTCCAAATCGGCAGGCGCATGTTCTCCCTGCCAAAGGAAAAGCCGACGCGATAACGTCCATCATCCTCGTCGTAAAACGGCGTTATTGTCAAATCCAGCGTCTGGCCGTCCCGTCTGACGGTCAACGTCACCGCATCGCCGTTTGAATCCGCAATCGCCTGTGCAACCGCATTGGAATCAGCTGTCTCCATACCGTCCACAGCCAGAATTTCGTCGCCGATCTCCAATCCGGCCATCTGCGCATTTTCTTCCAGCTTCGCTACCTTCGGCACGACGACGCTCACGCCGCACAGGCTCATGAACAGCGCGATCACCAGAAACGCAATCACAAAATTCATCAGCGGCCCGCTGAAATCCGTGACCGCGCGCTTCCAAACCGCCTGGTTGTTAAACGCACGCGGGTCGGGGCGATCCTCGTCCTCGCCGTAAAACTGGCAATAGCCGCCGATAGGCAGCAGGCGAATGGAAAACTGCGTGCCCTTTCTGCTCTTCCATTTGGCAATCAGCGGACCCATACCCATCGAAAATTCCTGCACGCTGATGCCACAGGCGCGAGCCGCCCAGAAATGCCCCGCCTCGTGCGCGATAATCAGCACGCCGAGCAGCAGCAGCGCCAGAATCACATACATGAAAAGAAAGCACCTCCCGCGTTATGCCTCAAACCGACTCATCAACGCCGCAGCCTTCTGCCTTGCGGCGCGATCGCATTCAAACACCTGTTCAAGCGTCGGATGAGTAATGACCGGCACGGCCTGCATCGTCTCTTCCACCAGACGCGCAATCGCGCCGAAGGGAATTTTCTCGTGCAGGAACGCGTCCACCGCAACTTCGTTCGCACCGTTGAGCACCGCGCTCATCGAGCCGCCGACGGCCAGCGCGTCATACGCCAGTTTGAGGCCGGGGAAACGATTGTAATCCGGCTGTTCAAAGGTCAGCGCGTTCATCTGCGTGAAATCCAGCCGCTTGCCTCCGGTCGGCAGTCTCTCCGGCCAGCTCATCGCGTAGAGAATCGGCAAACGCATATCTGGCGTGCCCAGCTGCGCCATTACCGCGCCGTCCGCGTATTCGACCATAGAATGTATGACGCTCTGCGGATGAATCAGCACATCGATTTTCTCAGCGGGCATGTCGAACAGCCAGCGCGCCTCGATGACCTCCAGCGCCTTGTTCATCATCGACGCGGAATCGATGGTGATCTTGCGGCCCATGCTCCAATTCGGGTGCTTGAGCGCCTGTTCCGGCCGCGCGTTGTAGATGTCTTCCTTTTTCCATGTGCGGAACGGGCCGCCGCTCGCCGTCAGAATCAGGCGGGTCGGCGTATTGCCCTGCGCGCCCTGCAAACACTGGAAAATGGCGCTGTGCTCGCTGTCCACCGGCAGCAGCGGGTGCCCCGCTTTTTTCGCCGCCTCCGTCACCAGTTCGCCGCCCGCGACGAGCGGCTCCTTGTTGGCCAGCAGCACGCGTTTGCCGCAGGCAAGCGTTTCCATCACCGCCGCCAGCCCGACCACACCCACGACCGAGACAAGCACATCGTCCGCATCGCACGCGTGCACCACATCCAGCAGCACGTTTTCGCCGAACATCCACTGGCAGCTGTTTTTGATATCCGCCGGAATTTCCTTCGGCTCGACGGAAAGCGCCGCAATCTTCGGATGGAACTGGCGCACCTGTTCAAAGAGCTTTTCGCTTGAGCTGTGTGCCACCAACGCGGTGACGGCAAAGCGGTCGCTGTGGCGCGCCGCCACGTCGAGCGCCTGCGTGCCAATGGAACCCGTAGAACCCAATATCGCCAACTTTCGCATATTTGCCTCCGTTTTTCGCATAAGCCATGCGTATTTCAGCCGCATATACCGCTTTAAAGCACCAGCGTGTAGCAATACATCACAATCAGGGTGAAAATCACGCTGTCAAACCTGTCCATCACGCCGCCGTGGCCGGGGAAAATCTTGCCGTAATCCTTGATTCCGCTGTGGCGCTTGAGCAGCGACGCGGAAAGGTCGCCGATTTCGCCCGCCACCGAGCCGATCAGGCCCAGCGCAATGGCCGCCGGAATCCCCGGCATCGGCATGTGGAACGCGTATACAAACACCGCGCGGCAGATCAGGCCGCCGATTGTGCCGCCAACCACGCCGAAAATCGCGCCTTCCACCGTCTTTTTGGGGCTGACGTTCGGGCAGAGCTTGTGTTTACCCATCGCCCGGCCGCCGAAATACGCCGCGCCGTCGCCGACATAGGCAATCGCAAACGCCATCGTAATCAGCGCAATCCCCGGCACCACGCCGTAGGTGCTATTCATCATCATCATAAACATGGACATCGGCAGAAAGCAGGTGAACAGCGGGTATACCGACGCCGCCGCATCCGGGAACGTCGGCTTTTCTCGCAGCATGACACCCGTCATCGAAATGCCCATCGCCGCCACAACCAGCAGCAGCGGATCGAGCACGCCCATCACGCGGCTCAGCGGCCACATCGCGACCGCCGCCGCATAGCCACCCCATGTGCAGACGTTGTAGCCCGCTTTGCCCAGCGCGCGATAGCACTCCCGCATCGCGATGATCGTCAGCAGGGCGATCACCAGCTCGGCGAACCAGCCGCGCACGACCAGCACAAAGATGAGAAACGGCACGCCGACAGCCGCGGTAATCAGGCGAGTCTTCATAAAATCCTTCTTTCTTATACGCCGCCGAACCGGCGATTTCTTTTCGCATACGCCAGCAGCGCTTCATCATAGGCATGACGGTCGAAATCCGGCCAGAGCGTATCGGTCTGATAAAACTCCGCATATGCCAGCTGATAGAGCAGGAAATTGCTCAGCCGCATCTCTCCGCTCGTCCGAATCAGAAAATCCACATCCGGCAGTCCGGCCGTATACAATTCGCTTTCAAACGCTTTGCGGTCGATGTCCTCCGGCTTCATGTCGCCGTTTGCCACATGTTCCGCCAGTTTCTGCGCCGCGCGGATGATTTCCTGCTGACCGCCGTAATTCAGCGCGATATTCAGCTGCAACCCCGTGTTCCCGTGCGTGCGGCGGATGGCGGCGTGCAGCGCGTCCTGCTGCTTTTCCAGCCCCTTGGGCATGCCGTCAATGTCGCCCAGAATGCGAATACGCACGTTTTTCTCGTTCAGTTCGTCGATCTCACTGGTAAAGTATTGCAGCAAAAGCCGCATCAGCGCGCCGACTTCCTCGGCCGAGCGCTTCCAGTTTTCAGCCGAAAACGCATAAATGGTCAACGCCTCGATGCCCAGTTCGTCGGAATACTTGATGATTTCACGCAGCGCCTCTACGCCGGCCTTGTGGCCGAATGTGCGCGGCATGCCGCGCTTCTGCGCCCAGCGGCCGTTGCCGTCCATGATGATCGCCACGTGGCGCGGCAGAAATTCCCTGTCCAGCTCCTTTGCCGAGACGACAGGCGCTTTGCTTTCATTTTGGCCCATAACTGCCATATCTATCCCCCTGCCGCCGCACTCATCTGCAATCGGCGGTCCTTATTTTTGTTTTAATCCAAAAGGCGGGCCTCGCAGAGCGCCGCTCCGACGAAACCCGCCGTGTCTGTCTGTTTACGGTTGCGGATCGGAAATCGGGTCGAGAAACCGCGCGGCCACGAGCTTTTTGCCGTCGTCCGAGGCATACACAACGCGCAATTTGCCTCCGTCCCGCTTTTCGCGGCGCGGCGCATACGTTTCGCTTACCTGCGGATGAACGCCTTCTTCGCTCAGAATCGCCTCAGCCTGCTTCAAAGGCAGCCCAAGCAGCTGCGTTCTCATTTGACCTCCATGATCTCCTTTTCCTTCTCGGCGTCGATCTTGTCGATGTCCTTGATCGCCGCGTCGGTCAGCTTCTGGATGTCCTCTTCGGCCTTCTTCTGGTCGTCCTCGGTGATTTCGCTGTTCTTCTTGAGCTTCTTCACCTGATCGACCGCGTCGCGGCGGATGGAACGGATCGCCACCTTGCTTTCCTCAGAGGTCTTGCGCACAAGCTTGGTCAGCTCCTTGCGGCGCTCCTCGGTCAACTCCGGCAGCATCAGGCGGATCACCTTGCCATCGTTGGACGGCGTAAGCCCTAGGTCGCTGGCCTGAATCGCCTTGGAGATATCCTTCACCATCTTCGCGTCCCACGGATTGATCTGAAGCACGCGCGGTTCCGGCGCAGAGATGTTAGCCACATTCTTGAGCGGGGTCGGCGTGCCGTAGTAATCCACTGTGATGCGATCGAGCAGCTGCGGGTTCGCACGTCCGGCGCGGATGGCCATCAGGTCGCTGCGAAGCACGTCCTTGGTCTTTTCCATCTTGGTTTTTGCGTTATTCTGGATTTCGGTAATCGTCATGGGAGATACCTCCTCGAATTTCTTTTTCTATATTTTACCCCACAACCCTATCATTTGGCAAGCCCTTTTGCGTAAACAATCAAAACAGCCGAAGCGAATGCCCCGGCTGTTTGAAAGAAACCCTTTTGTATGCTCACGGATGCACGACTGTGCCCATCATGTCGCCTTCGATGACGCGCAGAATGTTCTGTGGATCATCCAGGCCGAACACACGAATGCACGGCACCTTGTTCTCGCGGCAGATCGTGATTGCGGACGCATCCATCACCTTCAGGTCGCGCTCCTGCACCTCCTGATACGTGATGTCGCGCAGCAGCTTCGCCTCCGGATTGACGCGCGGATCGCTGTCGTACACGCCGTCCACGTTCTTGGCCAGCAGAATCGCGTCCGCACCGATTTCAACCGCGCGCAACGCTGCCGCCGTATCGGTGGAGAAGAACGGATTGCCCGTGCCGCAGGCAAAGATGACCACACGTCCCTTTTCCAGATGACGCACAGCCCGGCGATAGGTATACGGCTCGCAGAAGCGCGTCATTTCCACCGCGCTCATCACGCGGCTGGCAATGCCCTGACGCTCTACGGCGTCCTGCATTGCGATGGAATTGATGGCCGTGCCGAGCATGCCCATGTGATCCGCATTGACGGCGGTCATCTTCGCCGCCGGGCCCTGACGGCCGCGCCAGATGTTGCCCGCGCCGATTACGATAGCGATTTCCGCGCCCGTCTCGTGCAGCTGGCGAATGACGTCGGCCACGCGGTCAATCTGCTCAAAATCAAACAGGCGGCCATGATCGCCCAGCGCCTCGCCGCTGAGCTTGATGAGAACGCGCTTATACTTTGCCATAAGTTTCTCCTCTCCTGCCCTAAACGTTCAAACTGCTTCAAAAAAGGGGCAATGCTTGCGCATGCCCCTGTGTGGGAAGAAATTACTTCTTCATCTTGGCCTGCTCAGCCGCGATGTCCGCCGCGAGGTTGTCCTGACGCTTCTCAAGACCCTCGCCGCGCTCAAAGCGCACAAAGCGAACGACGTCGGCCTTGCCGCCGAGCATCTTGGTCACATTGATGTCCGGATCCTTGACGAACGGCTGTTCGAGGAGGCAGACTTCCTTGTAGTACTTCTCGATGCGGCCCTCGACCATGCGCTCGACGATCTTCGCCGGCTTGCCCTCATTGAGAGCCTGCTGGGTCAGAACCTCGCGCTCCTTTTCAAGGTTGTCGGTCGGCACTTCGTCGCGGCGCACGAACTGCGGGTTCGCGGCGGCGATGTGCATGACGAGGTCATGGCTCAGCGCCTTCACTTCATCGTTGACTTCCGGGCAGGACAGCTCAACCATGACGCCGATGCGGCCGCCCATGTGGTTGTAGGTATCCACCATGCCGTGCTCAGCCACAAAGCGGGCAAAGCGGCGCACGGAAATCTTTTCGCCAATGGAAGCGGTCGCCTCGCCGATCAGATCGTTGACGGTCTTGCTGGCGTCCGCATAGAACGGCTGCGCGAGCATCTCTTCAACGGTCGCCGGAGCGGCGGCAGCGATGTGCTTGGCGAAATCGCGGCACAGATCCTTGAAGCGGTCGGTGTTGGCCACGAAGTCGGTCTCGCAGTTGACCTCGACGGTCACGCCCACGCCGTTCTCATCCACAAAGGAATCCACCATGCCTTCGGCGGCGATGCGGCCGGCCTTCTTGGCGGCGGCGGCGAGACCCTTCTCACGCAGGAAGTCGATGGCCTTGTCCATGTCGCCGTCGCACTCGACGAGCGCCTTCTTGCAGTCCATCATGCCGGCGCCGGTGCGCTCACGCAGTTCCTTAACCAGGGCAGCAGTAATATTAGCCATAATATCTTCCTCCAGCTTCGGTCGATTACTTCGCTTCGGCGGCCGGCTCAGCCTGCTCGCCCTGCTTGCCTTCCAGCACCGCGTCCGCCATCTTGCCCGCGATGAGCTTCACCGCGCGGATCGCATCGTCGTTGCCCGGAATCACATAATCGATCTCGTCCGGATCGCAGTTGGTATCCACGATCGCCACAACCGGAATGCCCAGCGCGCGCGCCTCAGACACGGCGATGTGCTCCTTGCGCGGGTCAACCACGAACAGGCAGCCCGGCAGATTCTTCATCTCGCGGATGCCGCCCAGGTTCTCCAGGAGCTTCTCGCGCTCAGCCATCAGTTTGATAACTTCCTTCTTCGGCAGCACTTCAAACTCGCCGCGCTCTTCCATCGCGTCGATGGCGTTCAGGCGGGCGATACGGGTCTTGATGGTGCGGAAGTTGGTCATCATGCCGCCCAGCCAGCGGTTGTTGACATAATACATGTTGCAGCGCTTGGCCTCGGTCTCGATGGACTCCTGCGCCTGCTTCTTCGTGCCGACGAACAGCACGCTCTTGCCTTCCATCGCCACAGAGCGGACGAACGCATACGCCTCGTCGATCTTGCGGACGGTCTTCTGAAGGTCAATGATGTAGATGCCGTTGCGCTCGGTGAAGATGTACTGCGCCATTTTCGGATTCCAGCGGCGGGTCTGATGGCCGAAGTGAACGCCGGCCTCCAGCAGCTGCTTCATAGAGATAACTGCCATGTGTGTTTTCCTCCTTTTATTAAACCCTCCCTGCGCCCTCTCGCTTGTGCAGACCGCAAAGCTTGCGGCAGGGCGCACAAAAACAGGCGCAGGTGCGTTTTCCGCATGATTATATCATGTCTTTTTCTTTGAATCAATAGGTTTTTGCAAAAAAACGGCGCAAAACCGAAGTTTTGCGCCGAAAAAAGTCAAAATGTTGTGAGCGTTGCCTGTAAGCCGAGTTCTGTAATCGGCGGTCATCTATCTAGACCCATCGTTACCGATGGGTTCAAGCGAAATCCTGAGAGCATCGACGGGCCGTCTCAAGCGCTCTTTCGTTTCTTGCTCCGAGCGGGGTTTACATCGCGGACGAGTCGCCAGGCCGCGGGTGAGCTCTTACCTCACCTTTCCACCCTTACACGTCAAGCGTGCGGTATCTCTCTGTTGCACTTTCCCTGGGGTCACCCCCGCCGGGTGTTGCCCGGCACTCTGCCCTATGGAGCTCGGACTTTCCTCACACCTTTCGGCGCGCGGCCGCCCGGCAACCTCACAAACGGACGACATTATAGCATAAATGTCATTCGATGTCAAACATTTTACGGAGACTCCTTCCGTCAGCCTCTCTCAGACTTTCGGCACTCCGCTTGCCTGCTTCCCGCCCTCAAAGAGGGAGCTTTTGGGCTTTAAGCCTCATCTGCAAAAGAACCATGTCTTCCTCTTTGACGGAAGGAGTTACTTCACCAGGATAATCCGGCCGCAGTTTTCGCACTCCACATACGGCGCGCCGGTGCGGATTTTATTCATGTCCGCCGCCGGGAGCTGCATGTTGCAGCCACCGCAGCGGTCGTCGTGAATCCGAGTGATCGGCGGGGTGGAATGGCGCTTGATGGCCTTGTATTTTTCCAGCAGCTCCGGATCGATCCCCTTTGCCTCCTCGGCGACTGTCTTTTTGAGCGCTTCAAGCTTCACGCTCGCCTGCTTGTATTCCTCATCGTAGATCACCTTGATGCGGTCAAACTCCGCGCGGGCCTTGGCGGCGCGCACGCGCACCTCGCGCTGCTGGCGGTCGCGGGATTCGGAATCCTTGCGCATCTTGGCAAGTTCGCCTTCATATCGGGAAATGGTCGTGATCAGCTTCTGGAGCGCGGCGATCTGCTTTTTCGCCTCTTCCAGATCTTCGGGGCGGTTCGCCTCAAAATTGGCGGCCGCCTCGGCCACGGAGCCGTTCAGGCGCTCGATCTCGTCGGCCAGCGCTTCCATGCGGTCGCTCATAATTTCCACATCGGCCTCGATCTTTTTGAGCACTTCCTGCTGTTCCTTCAGAAAATCGCGATGCTTGATCAGCTCCTTGCGGTTGCTGTTGCCGCGCATCTCTTTTTCATACTGGTCCAGCTCCATGTCCACCTGCTGATACTGCCACAAAAGTTCGTACTGTTCCAAAATATGGCCCTCCTCAATCCTTTAACGCCCGAAGGGGTCATCCTTCAGGCAGAAAACCGTCACGTTATATTGTAACGCATCCGCCGCATTTTGTAAAGCGTCGGCGAGCACTTCGCAAACCGGGTTTTCCGTTTCAAAGTGCCCTGCCTCGATGATGCAGCATCCTTTGTCCAGCGCGTCGAGCGCCTCGTGATGGCGCATTTCGCCCGTGATGAAGCAGTCCGCGCCCAGCGCCAGCGCATCGCCGATTTCGCTTCCGCCTGCGCCGGAGCAGCAGCCCAGCACGTGAACGGGCGTATCCGCGTTGCCGAACGCGCGCACGCTGGCGTGCAGCTTCTTCTGCGCGCGGGCGCAGAGCTGGCCGAAGGTCGTCCCCTCCGCCACGTCGCCCGCGCGCACAAAGCCTTCGCCGCGCACGTTTTCCGCGCCCATCACGCGCATCAGCGTATCGTTCACGCCGCCCTTCGCCGCGTCAAGGTTCGTGTGCGCCGCAATATGGCTGATTCCGGCGCGCCCCATGTCGAGCATCAGCCTGCCCTCGCGCGTCTCGTCCGTCACCCGCTTGACGGCGCTGAACATAATCGGATGGTGCGTCACAATCAGCTGCGCGCCCAACGCCTTCGCCTGATCCACTGCTTTCTGCGTCAGATCGAGCGCCACAACGACGCGCGTCACCTCGGCATTCCGGCATCCGAAGAGCAGGCCCACGTTATCCCATTCTTCCGCCAGCTCGAACGGCGCAATTTCGCCAACTAGTTTTTCGATATCCGAAACCGTGCATCTGCCCATGCCGATCGCCTCCGCTATGATATTCAGCTCATGGCCGCCCGCAAGCAGCCGTTCTTTCGCGCGCGGCGTGTTCGTCCCCGCCTGAGAGAGCATCTCCCGCACGCGGACGCCCCTCTGCCACGCCAGATAGTCGTATTGTTCCGCGTTCTGCGCGCCGTCCGCGCATGCGCCCAGCGTCAGATGCCGCTCATCCGGCATTTCCACCATGCCCGCGCGCGCCAGCATCGTGACATAGTGCCGTCCTGCCGCGCGGCAGTAGATTTCCTTTTGAACTGCAAAGCCCAGCTCGGCCAGCCCGCCGCGCAGCAGCGGCAGATCGACGTTCGCCTGCACAATCAGCGCCGCGCCGCCGATTTTATCTCTGCCCTCGGAAACGATTTTGAGAATCGTCCCCGCGCCCATGCCGAGAATCATCACCGCGTCCACGAGTCTGTCGATGGCGCTCAATCCGTCCGCAACAGCCAGCGTTGCGCGGCCGCTCAACCCCCGCGCCGCCAGCAGCCGCCGTGCTTTTTCCAGCGACGGCGCGCTTACGTCGCTTGCGAGCATCGTCAGGTTGGGCACGGTTTCCAGCAGCTTGGCCGTCAGAAAGCCGTGGTCGCAGCCGATATCCGCCGCGACGGGGCGTTCCATCCCCGTCAGCGCTTCCCGCGCCAGTTCGGCCGCCGCGCTCAGGCGTTCATCCAATAGAATCGGGTTCATGCACTTTCCCCATGTCCGTGAATATCGCTGTAATGGAAGAGCATCAGGTCGCCTTCGCGCACCGTGAACACGGCTTCGTCCGCCGTGACCACGTTGCTCACGCCGCGCGACGTATCGCTCGCCAATGTAAAATCTTCTATTGTGTAATAGCATCCCCTGACGCTTATGCCGCGCGCCTCGCCCAGCGGCAGCAGCGAAACCGTGCTGCCCTTCGCGCCCGTCAGCGTATAGCTTTCGTTTATGCGGACAATCTGCACGCCTTCCGCGCGGATCTCCGCCCAAACGCCGCGGCGCGCCGCGCGCACAACCATCATCAGGTTGGCCAGCGCATGGTCGAGCCGCCCGCCCAGAGCGCCGAGCAGCACGATTTCCGTCGCTCCCCTGGATATGGCGAGGTTCAGCGCGTATTCGCAGTCCGTGTCGTTTTTGATGCAGTTCAGCCTGTCCTCCGACAGCCGGCTTTCGTACCGTGCCAACACGTTCTGCGAGACGGAATCCATGTCGCCGACGAGCATATCCGGCTCAAGCCCCGCCGCGTCGAAGGCTTCCAGCCCCCTGTCCGCCGCAATGGAAAAATCCGCCTCGTCTGCACAGGCTTTCAGCAGCTCAACGCCCGGCGCGTCCCCACCGAGCACAATCAAAACCTTCATGTCATTCTCCCAGCACAGTTTTGACGACGGCCTTCGGGTCATCCGCGCGGAAAAGGCCCGTACCCATCACCAGCACATCCGCGCCCGCCTCGATGACCTGCGCCGCATTGCTCTGCTTCACGCCGCCGTCCACTTCGATGAGGATGTCGCGCCCCGTTTCCGCAGTCATCTCGCGGATTTTCGGGATCTTTGCCACGCAGTCCTCCCGGAGCGTCTGCCCGCCGAAGCCAGGCTTCACCGTCATCACCAGCACGAGGTCGCACAGCGGCAGCAGCGGTTCAAGCGCTTCAACCGGCGTTTCCGGATTGATGCTCACGCCCGCTTTCACGCCCAGCGCGTGAATGGCTTCCAGCACCTCGGCGCAGTTGTCGTCCGCTTCCGCATGCACGGTAATCAAATCCGCGCCTGCCCTGGCGTAAGCCTCGATGTATTTCATCGGCTCGGAGAGCATCAGGTGCGTATCCAGAAACAGTTTCGTCTGTCTGCGGATGGCGCGCACGAAATCCGGCCCGAAGCTGATGTTCGGCGCGAAATGCCCATCCATGTTATCCAGATGCAGCCAGTGAATGCCCAGCGCTTCCACCATCCTGATTTCTTCGCCCAGACGCATCAGATCTGCGCCCAGCACGGACGGCGAAATTTCAATCTTTCTGTTGCTCATTCGTAACGCCCCTTCCAATTTTCACGAACCTGCGTCAGCAGCTCTCTGTATCGCGTCCACCGCGCCGCGCCCAGCTCGCCCGCGTCCACGGCGGCGTGTACGGCGCAGCCCGGTTCGCGGTCATGCAGGCACGGCTGAAAGCGGCACGATCCCGCCAGCGCGTTGTATTCGGGATACAGCTGGGCAAAATCCTCCGGCGAAAGGCCGTTTTCCAATTCCAGCAGGCTGAATCCCGGCGTATCCAGCACAAACATGCCGTCTACGACCATCATCTCCGCGCGCCGCGTCGTGTGCCGTCCGCGCTCGGTCTTGCGGCTCAGTCCGCCGGTCTCCAGCCCCAGATCAAACAGCGCGTTGAGCAGCGAGCTTTTGCCCACGGCGGACTGCCCGGCCAGACATGTGACCTTGCCGCGCATGGCCTCCCGCAGTTCGGGAATGCCCGTCCCTTCGTGCGCGCTGACGCTGAACACGCGCAGCTGCGTGCCGACGTATTCGCGCCGAATCTGTTCGGCCAGATCGTCGCCCAGATCGATTTTGTTGACGCAGATGGCCGGAATCATGCCGCCCTTTTCCGCGCGCAGAATCAGTTTATCGCACAGCAGCATATCCGGCTGCGGCACGCTGGCAATCACCAGCATCAGCATATCGACGTTGGCGACGCTGGGGCGCTCCATCATGCTCCTGCGCGGCAGAATTTCTTCCAGCCATCCGTCTTCTTCGCCCTGTCCGGGCGTGAAGCGGACGTGATCGCCGACCATCGGCGTCATTTTCTGATGACGCAGTTTTTTCTGTGCGCGCAAGGTGTATTCCCGTCCGTCCTCGTCGCAGAGCACGGTGTAAAAACTGCCGATTCCCCGCAGGATGCTTCCCGTCATAGTTCTCCTTTACTGCAAAACCGCCGTCGCTTCGCTCTTGAAGTTTCCGTCCAGATAGAGCCGCCAGGTGCGGACGCCGCTGGTCTCGCTCCGCAGCGTCACGCGCAATTCCATTGGCCCCGCTTCGCTGTATGTCGCGGCGTACATGTCGTTTTCCTGCCCGTTTTCATCCACCAGCGTCACGCGGACGGTCACGCCCTCTTCCGGCACGTCCACCGAAACGGTGACGTTAGCCGTGTAGCGCCGCCTGTCGTACCGGCCGACGGTCATATTCACCACGCTGCCGGGCAGAACCTCAGTAAATTTGTCGATGGACTGAGCCAGCACCACGCCGTCCTGTCTGGCGCTGTCTACGTTTTGATAACCGATGTCGCCGCATGTCAGCCCGACGGAAGCCATCCGCTCAACGGCCTCCTCCTCGCGCTGGCCGACCAGCTCCGGCACAACCACGCGCCCGCCGGATACCGTCAGCGAAACTGCCGCGCCCGGTTCGGCATTTTCCCCCGCTTCGGGGCTTTGCGCCAGCACAACGCCGCGCAGTTTTTCGCTCGGCACAATTTCCACATAGCCCAGCGAAAGTCCCTGAGCGATCAGCACATTTTCCGCGTCCGTCTGCGTCATGCCTGTCAGCCGCGGCACAAGAAGCAGCCCGCTTCCCCTGGAGATCGTTGCCGTCACCGCGCTTCCGCGCCCAACCTCTTCGTTGGCTTTCGGGGTCTGGTCACAGACATAGCCCTCCGCCAGATCGCTGTACGCATATTCGACGTCAAGCGTCAATCCTGCGTTTGCCACCATGCGCCGCGCAGTCGTCTCGTCCAGCCCCGCCAGATCAGGCATGCGTATCGTGACGAACATCGTTCGATACAGCCGAATACCCGCCACGCCGATGAGGGCGATCAATACCAACAGAATAAACAACGTCAGCAGACGCGCGGGCATGCCGCCGGACTTTTTCTTTTTGCGGATCTTTTCAACCACTTCGTGCGATTCCTCGATAATCGCCGGGTGATGCTGCTGCATGAACCCGCCGTCCGGATGGCGCAGCGCCCGCCGCAGATCGCGCGCCATCGCGTCCGCGCTCTGGTAGCGCTGCTGAGGCAGTTTTTGCAGCGATTTCGCCACAATCATCGCCACGGCGGGGCTGACCTTTGCCTGCTCTTCAATGGGCTTGGGCGGCTCCATCAGGTGCATCATGGCGACGGAAACCGCCGTTTCGCCCTCAAAAGGCACATGCCCGCAGAGCATTTCATAGAGAATCACGCCGACGGAATATAAATCGCTCGCCTCTGTCGCCCTCATGCCCTTGGCCTGCTCCGGCGAGAAATAATGCACCGAGCCCATCACGTTGCCGTCCGTGGTCAGGGTTTTGGTATCCGCCATGCCCGCGATGCCGAAATCGCCGACTTTCACCTGACCCGCGCGGGAAACCATCACGTTCTGCGGCTTTACATCCCGGTGGATGATGCCCCGCTGATGAGCGTGCCCCAGCGCCGCCAGAATTTGCAGGGTGAAGCGCACCGCGTCTTCCTGCGCAATGCCGCCGGTCTGGGTAATCAGTTCCTTGAGCGTCTGCCCGTCCACGTATTCCATTGCCAGATAGGATACGTCGCCGACCTCGCCCGCGTCGATCAGATTCACGACGTTCGGGTGGCTCAGCTTGCGGCAAACCTCGCCCTCGCGCCTGAACCGTTCCTTATATTCGGGGTCTTCCGCGTATTCCTCGCGAAGCACCTTGATGGCGACGGTCTGGTGCGTCTTGAGGTCAAACGCGCGGTAGACAATCGCCATGCCGCCCCGGCCGATGATATCCTCCACGCGAAAACGGCGGCTGATGATTTTGCCGATCAGTCTCGTCTCCACGGTTTGCCCTCCTCGCCGGTGCAGAGAATCAGCGTCACATTGTCGCTGCCGCCCGCGTCAAGCGCCATCTCGACCAGACGGTTGGCCGCCTGATCGATGGTTTCGCTGTCAAGAAGCGTCCGCTCGATGTCGTCGTCGCGCACCATGCCCGTCAGACCGTCCGTGCAGAGCAGGAAACGGTCGCCGGGCCGGATATCCGCCGCGAGCAGATCCGGGGTGTTATCCCCTTCCGTGCCGAGCGCGCGGGTGATGATGTTGCGGCGCGGATGCAGCCTGGCTTCCTCCGGGGTCAAAAGACCCGCGCGAACCAACTCGCCCACCAGCGAATGATCCTGTGTGATCTGTTCCATGTGCCCGTCGCGAAGGCGGTAAATGCGGCTGTCGCCGACGTGCGCAATATACATATATCCGCCGCCGCGCCACATCATGGAGATCGTCGTGCCCATGCCCGCGCATTCGGCGTGTCCCTGCGCATGCAGATAAATCCGTTCGTGCGCGCCGAGCACCGTCTTTTTGAGCAGATCGACGGAGGGCTTTTTGTGCCGCGCGGCCATTCTGCGCACCGCGTCAATCGCCATCTGACTGGCCACTTCGCCCGCCAGATGGCCGCCCATGCCGTCCGCGACGACAAAAACGCCGCGTTTTTCGTCAAACCAGGCCGCATCCTCATTCTGTTTGCGTTTTCTGCCGATATCGGTACGCATCGTCGCCGCCACGCCGCTCACTCCCCGCTGTCAGTTTTCGGTGTTCAGGTTGTTATCCTGGATATAGCGCCTGCGGAGCTGGCCGCACGCGCCCTCGATGTCGTCGCCCATTTCGCGGCGGCGTGTCACGGAAATACCCTTCTGCTCAAGCGTGTGCTTGAACGCGTCCACCTCGCGCTCGGTCACGCCCGTCAATCCGCGCTCCGGCACGCTGTTAAGCGGAATCAGGTTGACGTGGCACTGCATGCCGCGCAGCCTGCCCGCCAGCTCAACGGCCTGCGCCGGATCGGCGTTCACGCCGTGCACCAGCGCGTATTCAAAAATCACGCGCCGCCCCGTCTTTTCGATGTAGTTGCGGCAGGCGGAAAGCACGTCGTCCATGCTGTATTTGCGCGCGACGGGCATCAGCTTTCTGCGCACCTCGTCGTTGGGCGCGTGCAGAGACAGCGACAGCGTCACCGGCAGATCCTCTTCCGCAAAGCGGCGCATGTTTTCCACCAGGCCGCAGGTCGAGAGCGACACACTGCGCATGCCGATGCACAAGCCGCCCTCTATCCGCAGAATCCGAAGGAATTTCACCACGTTGTCGTAGTTATCCAGCGGTTCGCCGCTGCCCATCAGCACGATGTTGCCGACCTTCTGGCCTTGCGGCGCCAGTACGCCGTTGGCGCAGACAATCTGCCCCAGCATCTCCGCCGGGGTCAGGCTGCGCGCGCAGCCGTCCAGCGTGGAAGCGCAGAACGCGCACCCCATGCGGCAGCCCACCTGGGTGGACAGGCAGAGCGTGTTGCCGTATTTGTAGCGCATCAGCACGCCTTCGATGACGTTGCCGTCCGGCAGGCGGTAAAGCAGTTTGATCGTGCCGTCGAGCTTCGATTCAATCGTCTCCAGCACGGAAACAGGGTTCGCCACGCAGTTTTCATTCAGCGTTTCGCGAAGCGCCTTGGGCAGGTTGCTCATCTGCTCAAAGTCCGCGCCCTGATGCAGCCACGCAAACACCTGCCTGGCGCGGAAGGCGGGCTGGCCCAGCTGTTTGAAATAAACCGTCAGCTCGTCCGGCGTCATGCCCAGCAGCTGCGTCTTGTCCATCCCGCTCATCACGCCTTCACCCTGCGCATGCGGCAGACATAGAAGCCGTCCGTGCCGTCCCTGTGCGCGAACATTTGCAGGCCGCAGGCGTTTTCATGTGCCGCCAGCTTCTCCGGCAGTTCCGCGCCCATCGGCCAGACCTCATATTCCGGATGGCGCTCCAAAAACGCCTTGATCTGCGCCTCGTTCTCCTGAGGCAGAATGGAGCAGGTGGAATACACCAGCGTGCCGCCCACCTTCACCATCGGCGCCACCGCGTCGAGGATATCCTTCTGCGTGCGGCAGAGCGCCTGTACGCCCTCTTCGGTCACGCGGTATTTCACGTCCGGCTTTTCGTTCATCACGCCCGTGCCGGAGCAGGGCGCGTCCACCAGCGCCGCGTCCAGCGTCATGGCCATCTCTTCGCGCGGAACGGAAGCGTCCTTGACAGCCGGGCGCACGTTTTCCAGCTTGAGACGGTTCATCGTGCCGCGGATCAGCTCGACGCGGTGCGCATGCGTATCCCATGCATAGACGCGGCCCGTGTCGCCCATCATCTCGCTCATCACGGCGGTCTTGCCGCCCGGCGCGGCGCACGCGTCCAGCACGGTCTGGCCCGGCTTTGCGCCGACCATGCGCGCGGCCAACACGGAGCTTTCGCCCTGAATCGTAAACAGGCCGTTCTGGAAAGCGCGCATGCGGGTCATGTCGCCCGCGCTGTGCACCTTGTATACGCCCGGCAGAATGCCCGGATCAAATTCCAGCTCGTCGTCGGCAAACAGGCTGCGCAGTCGCGCGTCGTCGCAGCGCAGATAGTTCACGCGGACGGTTACGCTGCGGTCTTTCGGGCGGTAGCGCAGAATTTCCATCGCATCGTGCTCGCCGTAAGCGTCCACCAGCATCCGGCAGAGCGTCTCCGGCGCGCTGAACATGACGGAAAGATACTTCACCGCGTCCTCCTGCGGCTTGGGCCAGACCACGTCGTTCTTGCCGCGGATCATGTTGCGCAGCACGCCGTTGACCAGCCCGGTCAGCGCCTCCAGCCCCATCGCGCGGGTCAGGCTGACGGACTCGTCCACCGCCGCCATATCCGGCACGCGGTCCAGGTAAAACAGCTGATACGCGCCCATGCGCAGAATTTCGCGCACGGTCTGGTCGATTTCCTTGTTGCCTTCGAGGAACTGATCGATGCGCCAGTCGAGCGTCATGCGGTTTTCCAGCGTGCCGTAGACCAGCTGGGTCACAAACGCGCGGTCGCGGCGCGGCAGATTGGCCTGAGCCAGCCGCTTATCCAGCGCCAGCGAGGCATACGCGTCCGAACGGCTGACGTCCAGCAGCGTTTCCAGCGCCACGCGCCGCGGCGCAAGGTTCACCGGGCGCGGCTTACGCTCCCCGCGCGGTGCGCCGAAGCCGGGCTTGCGGTCGCCGAATGCGGGCTTGTCCCCATGCGCGCCGTAAGGCTTCTTCTCGCCAAACCTGCGCTCTCCGAATTTCTTTTCGCCGTAAGCGGGCTTGTCGCCGAATTTGCGTTCGCCATAGGGCTTTTTATCGCCAAACTTCTTTTCTCCGGAGGAAGGCTTATCCCCCCGCGCGCCGTAGGGCTTCTTCTCGCCGAACTTACGCTCGCCGAATTTCTTTTCGCCGTAAGCGGGCCTGTCGCCGCGCGGCTTTCTGTCCGTATTTCGATTTGCGCCGCGGAAACCGCCGTCGCGCCCTCTGTTGTCTGCCATTGATTACGCCTTTCCCAGACAGATTCCTGTCTGCATGTCGTGCCCGCGCAGATAATCCTTCGCGTTCATGCGCTTTGCGCCGGGCATCTGGATGGTTTCAAGCTCCACGTCGTCATCCCCGCAGGAAACAACCAACCCCTTCTTCGCGTCGGCGGCGATGATCTCGCCGGGCGCGCCGCTGGGGCCTGTGTGAAGCGGTTTCACGCTGAAAATTTTGATTGCGCCGTCCGCCGTCGTCGTGAACGCGCCCGGCCACGGCGTCGCGCCGCGCACCAGACAATCGATTTCGCGCGCGGTCTTCGTCCAGTCCATGCGGCCGGTCTCCTTGTCGAGCTTCGGCTCGTAGGTGGCCTCTTCGGGATTCTGCTGCGTGCGCTTGAGCGTGCCCGCTTCCAGCTCGCGCAGCGTCCTGACGAGCAACTGCGCGCCCAGCTCGGAAAGCCTGTCGCTCAATTCGCCCGCCGTCTCGGTTTCGCCGATGGGCGTTTCCGCCATGAGCAGCATATCGCCCGTATCCATGCCGATATCGGTATACATCGTCGTGATGCCCGTGACGGTTTCGCCCATCATCACGCACCAGTTGATCGGCGCGCTGCCCCGATGGCGCGGCAGCAGCGACGCATGAACGTTGATCGTTCCCAGTCTGGGAATATCCAGAATTTCCTGAGAAAGCAGCTGGCCGAACGCCGCCGTCACGCACAGGTCGGGCGCAAGGCCGCGAAGCGCTTCCACGCCTTCCGCGCGCTTGATGCGTTCCGGCTGAAAGACAGGGATGCCCGCCGCCTCGGCCGTTTCCTTCACCGGGCAGGCGGCGAGCTTGTGCCCGCGCCCCTTCGGCCTGTCCGGCTGGCAAAACACGCCGACGACGTCATACCCGTTGTCAATCAGCGCGCGCAGCGACGGAACGGCAAAATCCGGCGTGCCCATGAACACAATTCTCACGCGTTATTCCTCCGTCTCTTCCCCGTCGTCCTCGTCAAACAGCTCGCGGGACATGATATCCACATACAGCTTTCCGTCGAGGTGATCCGTCTCGTGCATGATGCAGCGCGCCAGCAGCTCCTCGGCCTCGATCTCATACCATTCGCCGTTGCGGTCCTGGAATTTGGCGCGCACCTTCATCGGGCGCTTGACCATGCCGCGGCGGCCCGGCACGGAAAGGCAGCCTTCCGGCCCATCCTGCTCGCCCTCGGTTTCCAGAATTTCGGGGTTGACCATTTCGATCAGGCCGTCGCCGCAATCCATCACCACCACGCGGCGCAGCACCGCCACCTGCGGTGCGGCCAGTCCCACACCGTTGGCGTTATACATGGTTTCGGCCATATCGTCAAGCAGCCTGTGCAGCTTCTCGTCAAACTTTTCAACCGGACGGCTCTTTTTGCGAAGCAGCTCGTCCTCAATGCAGATAATCTTGCGAAGCGCCATGGAAATTCGTCTCTCCTTTGATTTGTCCTGTCCCTCCGTCCATCTGGACGGAAATGGACACATTAACCCATCATCCTTTTCATTATAAAGCAAATCCGCGCAAAATGGAAGAGTCCGCAGCGCAAAAAAACGCCCTCGGCACGCGCCGGGGCGAAAATCTTTTGCTTTTGTTATTGTTATATTACAACAAAACCGACCAAAAGTCAAGTCTGGTTCTTTTTTTCGCGCGGGTGTAAGAAAAATACGGAGGTGGTTTTCATGCCGGGTTTAACGCCCGTTTTTCATCCCGACGCGCCGCAGACGCTGGCCAGGTTTTCCCGCCGTGCGGGGCTTCCGCTGACCGCCGCGCAAGCCGAATCGTTGCTTGCCCATCAGGAACAGACGCTGCTCAATCTGGGGCGCGTCGATTTTTCCGGCGGCATTCTGCCCAAGCTGGCGGCTGCATTCGCCGGTTCTCCCTATGTGCTCGCGGAGGATTGGGCGGACACGCTGGCTCAGCTGACCGAACTGTTTTACGCATTCAAATTCGAGACGCGCGACGCGCTGGCGGACGACGCGCTGCTTGCCGCCATGCGCAAACGGTTTGACGGCGCATGCGGCGGTTCCCTTGAAGCGCTGGCCGACTGCCGCGCCGAAGACCTTTTTTGCGCCGCTCAGGAAGGAGGCCGGCCGTGAATAACCCCATTCCTACGCTTTCAGACGGACAGAGCGATGCGCTTCGCAAAAATCTGATGGCGCTGCTCGCTGCACAGGCCGGGCGGTATACGCAGGGCGCAAGCGGCAGTCTGCCCAAAGAAACGATGGACGAATTGCTCGTCTCGGCGCTCTATACGCTCTCCGTCGATCCAACGAGGCCGGAAAGCTATGCGCCGCTCGTCGGACAGGATATTTTCGCCTGCTTTTTTCAGGCTCAGAACCGCCTTTTGCAAAAACGCGACGCGGCGCTGGCGCTGGCTTCTTCCCTGTGTCTGCGCATGGACGGCCTGGGATGCGTCGCTCTGCGAACGACGCTTTCCTCCCTGCTGAATGGTTTGAAGCGGTACGACGCGGTTTTCTTTGCGCATCATGTTCCCGGCGACATCGATTATCAGCTCTGCATGCCCGTTTCAGAATCACTGATGGGCGTGGATTACGCGCTCCGCTACCTGCAAAGGCTGGAGCTGGAAGACGAGCTGCTGACCTGTTTTCCCATTCACCGCGTGCTGGCACTGCTGGACGGCGTAAGCGCCCGCTGGCGCGCGCTGGTCTGCAACCTGCTGACCCCAGTGCTGGAAAACGCCATGGCGCTCATGCTGCTAGGCAGACCGCCGCGCAGGCTGCATGTCTCCGGCGACGACCGTGCGGCGCTGCTGGTCATGCTTTGCGGCAGGACAGAAGGCGAGCTTGCGCGCCTGTTCGACCGCGCCGCCGTCCATTTGGCGCAGACGCTCCTTCCAAACCGTGCCGACGCAAGGATTTTGTGCCAAACGCTCGGAAAACAGCTTGCGCCGCGCGTTTTTGAAGCCGCGCGGCGCGGGGATTTAAGCCATGTTTTCTTTTCGTTCGGCGTGCCAAAACGTGTCACATCATGCTCGAAGGATTGATCTGGCAGACGCACAGGCAGCCTGCCGCGGGGGCGGCGGCAATCTCGCTCATCTTGCCCACGGCCTCCTGGCAGATCGGCTGATCGACGATTTGCAGCGTCACCTGCCAGCGGCTTCTGCCCTTGATTTTCTGAATCGGGCAGGCCATCACCCGCAGCGCGACCACATATTTTTTGAGGTACGTCCGCCGCTCGAAAAACGCTTCCATCAGCCGCATGGCGGCCTCGGCGGCCTGCCGGGCGGCCTGTTCGCTGTCCGATTCGAAGAGCAGGCGCGCGATCAGCGTATACGGCGGATAAAGCGCGCGGCGGCGGCGGCGCATCTCCTCTTCAAAAAAAGCGCGGTAATCCTGTCGGCTCGCGGCCTCCACGGCGTAGTTTTCCGGATCGTAAGTCTGCAAAAAGACCTCGCCGGGCGCATCCGCGCGGCCCGCGCGGCCGGCCACCTGGGTGAGCAGCTGGAAAGTGCGTTCCGCCGAGCGGTAATCCGGCAGTTTCAGCATGGCGTCCGCCGCGACGATGCCGACCATCGTCACATTTGGAAAATCCAGCCCTTTGGCGATCATCTGCGTGCCGACGAGGACGCGCGCTTCACCCCGGCGGAAACGCTCGATCAGCGTCGCATGCGCGTCCTTGGTTCGGGTCGTGTCGTTATCCATGCGCAGCGTCGGCACGTCGGGAAAGAGTTTATGCACCTCTTCCTCCACGCGCTGGGTGCCCACGCCGAAATACTTGATATACGGGCTGCCGCACTCCGGGCAAACCTTCGGCACGGGCGCTTCCTGTCCGCAGTAATGGCAGCGAAGCACGTTCTCCGCGCTGTGATACGTCATGGAAACGTCGCACTGATTGCAGGTCACGACATATCCGCAGCTCCGGCAGGAAACAAACGTGGAAAAGCCGCGCCTGTTGACGAACAGAATCGCCTGCCTGCCGCTTTTGACGCACTTGTCCAGCCCGTTGACCAGCGCGCCGGAAAACACGCTTCGGTTGCCTTTTTTCAATTCCTCGCGCATATCGACGACATGCACCGTCGGCATCGGGCGGTTATTGACGCGGCGTGGCATTTCCAGCAGCGTCAAATCGCCGCGCCCGGCCATCGCGAAAGAGCGCATGCTCGGCGTCGCGCTGGCCAGCAGCAGCGTCGCGCCCTCCCGCGCGCAGCGCTCATGCGCCAGCTGGCGCGCGTCGTAATGCGGGTTATTGTCGGCGATATAGCTCTGCTCGTGTTCCTCGTCGATGATGATAAGGCCGACGTTTTCGAGCGGCGCAAAAATGGCCGACCGCGCGCCGATGACCACGCGCACATCGCCGCGCCGAATGCGCCGCCACTCGTCGTATCGCTCACCCGGAGACAGGCGCGAATGCAGCACCGCCGCATCCTCGCCGAAGCGGGAACGGAACCACGAAACCATCTGCGGGGTGAGCGCGATTTCCGGCACGAGGACGATCGCCGTCTTGCCCATCTGGGCGACATGGCGGACGGCGCGGATGAAGACCTCCGTCTTGCCGCTTCCCGTCACGCCGTAGAGCAGAAACTCACCCTGTCCGCGCTCCACGGCGGGCAGAAGCTCGGCGAGCACGTCCTCCTGCTGTCGGGTCAACCGGGGATCTTTTTCGGAAAGGCGCTCCATCGCGCCGTAGGGCCTGCGCAGGCTCTCCCGCTTTTCCAGCTTCACAAACCCCATTTTGCACAGGGCGTTCAGCGCGTCGCGGCAGTCGCCGACGGCCTCGCGGAGCGCGGCCGTCGTCAGCTCCGTTTCCGGCGCATCTGCCAGCGCGCGGAGCACCTTCGCCCGCTTAGGCGCGCGAATCTGCGCCGCGATCACCTGCCCCAGCACATCCGGCGCGACAGTCAGCACGACGACCTCCTGCCGCTTTTCACGGATGCGCTGGCCGCGCATCTGCGCGGGGAACATCAACCGGAGCGCCATCGCCAGCGTGCAGAACGACGACCGTTGAATGTCTCTGGCCAACGCGAGCAGCGGCGGCAGCACGGCGGGATAATCCTCCAAGGTGTCGCAGACGTCCTTCACGCGTTCAGGCGGCAGGTCACATTCTTCCGTCATTTCCACGGCGACGCCTTCCAGCTTTCGCGGCCCGAACGGCACGTGTATGCGCATGCCGGGGCAGACGCAAAGCCCCTTCGGCACGCGGTAGGTGAACACGTGGTCCACATCCGTGTGGTTGATATCCACAATCACCTGGCAGAACGGCATGACGCTCCCCCCTTTCTGTGGTTGACATGATAACACGATCCGTTTCGGCTTGCAAGTATGTCCCCGCTGTGATACGATACACGGCGAAGGAAGTGAACGACATGCCAATCAGCCGCCTTTTCCGCCTGCTCTATATCCTGCTGGAACGGGAACGCGTGCCCGCGCCGGAGCTGGCCCAGACGCTTGAGGTTTCCGTGCGGACGATTTACCGCGACGTGCAGACGCTCGGCGAAGCGGGCATTCCCGTCTATGCCGAGCGCGGGCGGGACGGCGGCGTGGCCATTCTGCCGACGTTTCGGCTGAACAAATCGATGGTCAGCGCCGCAGAAAAGCAGGATATGCTCGCCGCTTTGCAGGCGCTCGCTTCCACCGGCGCATCCGACCGGGAGACGCTGGGCAAACTGAGCGCTTTTTTCGGCGGCAGGCAGGCAGACTGGGTGCACATCGACTTTGCGGATTGGAGCGGCGCGCGCGACGGCTTGATCCCCGCACTGAAAGCGGCCATCCTGAATCGTCAGCGGCTCACTTTTGATTATTACAACAGCAGCGGCATGTGCGCGCCGCGCGAGGTCTGCCCCATCCGCCTGTGGTTCAAAAGCAGCGCGTGGTATCTGCTGGCGTACTGCATGCAAAAGCGCGCCCTGCGCACCTTCAAGCTCACGCGCATCAAGCGTCTGCGCGCCATTCCGGGCGAATTTCCAGACGAGGCGCTGGCCTGCGCGCAGATCGAGCCGGCGGATATTCAGCCGGATACGCCGCCTGTCCGCTTCACGTTGCGCATCGACGCAAGCATGGCGTTCCGCGTCTACGACGACTTTGAGGAAGAACAGCTTACGCGGATGGAAAGCGGCGATTTTCTTGTGCGGGCCGCATTCATGCCCGGCGAATGGCTGATTTCCTTTATCCTGAGTTACGGCGCGCACGCAAAGGTGGTCGAGCCGAAAGCGCTGGCGGACGCGGTACGCCGCGAACTTGAAAAAATATCGGCGCTGTATAAAACCTGACAGACTGTTGTCAGCTTTTCCATGCGATAATCCATCCATCAACAACAAGGAGGATGTTTTTCATGGAAAAGGACATCGATTTCGCGAATACCCCGATCTGCCAGAGCTGCGGCATGCCGCTCACTTCGCCGGAACAATTCGGCAAAAACGCCGACGGCACGGCAAACGGCGATTACTGCGTCTACTGCTGCCCAGACGGCGAAGCCAACATGCGCGGCACACTGGATGAAATGATCGATTTCTGCGCGCCGCTTGAGGTCAAGCTCGGCCTGTTTCCCGACGAAAAGACCGCCAGAAACGCGCTCGCTCAATATCTGCCGACGCTCAAGCGTTGGCGCGCGTAAGCGTATCCGCCGCGAATCTGCGCGCGGCCTTGACTGCCGTAGGCATGGGCAGGGCCGCCAGCTCGTCGGCGCTCACCCAGCGGCCATCCGGCACATCGGCGAGGCTTTCTGCGGCGAAGGCATGGATTTCCATCTCCCAAATCAGATGGGTAAAGACATGTCTGGCGTGGCCAAGACGCGCGTCGTAGGCGGCGGAAACGCCCAGCTGACTGAGCGCCGCGCACATCTGCGAAGGTGACAGCTCCCTGGCCGCATCCGGAAAGACGGAAAGGCCGCCGAGCAGGCGCTCCTTCCGCAGAACGGTCAGCACCCGATTTTGACAAAATACCAGCATCACGCAGCGCATTTCGACGCGCTGCGCTTTTTTTCTGGGCTTGACAGGCAGGTTCGCCGCAATTCCCCGCGCATGGCCTTTACAGTTCTCCCTCACCGGGCAGAGCAGACAGGCGGGGCTTTTCGGCGTACACATCGTCGCGCCCATCTCCATCATGGCGTTGGCAAACGCGCCTGGACGGTCAGGCGGCACAAGCTCCTGCGTCAGATCGTGAATCATGCGGCGGCTCTTCGGGCTGCCCATCTCCTCTGAAAGGGCAAAATACCGACAGACGACGCGCTCCACGTTGCCATCCACCGCCGCAGCCGGAATGCCGAACGCAATGGAAGCAATCGCGCCGCTGGTATAATCCCCGATGCCGGGCAGCGCGCGCAGCTTCTCCAAATCGGCAGGCAGTTCGCCGCCATGCTGCGAAACGATCAGTTTTGCCGCCTTTTGCAGCGAACGCGCGCGGCTGTAATACCCCAGTCCCTCCCACGCCTTGAGCAGCTCCTCTTCCGGCGCGTCGGCCAGCGCATACACGTCGGGATAGCGCGCAAGAAAACGTTCATAATAAGAAACGACCGTCTCCGCGCGCGTCTGCTGGAGCATGATCTCGGAAATCCAGATTCGATAAGCGTCCTTTGTGTGCCGCCACGGCAGGTCGCGATGCCCGGCGTCATACCACGAAAGGACTGACCGCGTAAAGTTTTGATCCATATTCGGCCCTCCAATGGCGCTTATTTTACCATAAAAGGCCGGTTTCGGCCACTGAATCGGGTGATTTATCTGAAAAATGGAGAAATTTCGAGTTTTGAATTGTTTGAATGCGTTATTTTCCATAAAACGGTTAAAATAGAGGAAAATAAAAAAATCCAATGGTCAACCCGTGTTGCCGAATTGGCTTGACTCGCGTATATTATATCTTGCTTTAGCACTCGTCCACAAAGAGTGCTAACAAAGTTGAAAGGCAATGTAAGGAGGTCTATCAAAATGAGCTTGAAACCCCTTTTTGACCGCGTTGTTCTCAAGGACGCGGAAATTGAAGAAACCACCAAGAGCGGTATTATCCTCACGTCCGCCGCGCAGGAGAAGCCGCAGTACGCCTACATCGTGGCCGTCGGCCCCGGCGGCGTTGTGGATGGCAAGGAAGTCGCCATGCAGGTGAAGGAAGGCCAGAAGGTCGTCTATTCCAAGTACGCCGGCACGGAGATCAAGATTGACGGCGAGGAATACAAGATCGTCCGTCAGAACGACATTCTCGCCATCGTCGAAGGCTAAGCCTTCACTTACTTCCGCCGCTTGATCGCGTAAACCCCAAATGTTTGGCACACGCGAGCAAAGAGGGCGGAAATTCAAAAAGAACCTGATTGGTAGGAGGTCATCATTATGGCTAAGCAGATTATTTTCGGCGAGGAAGCCCGCCGTTCCCTGGAAAAGGGCATCAACGCTCTGGCGGATACCGTCAAGATCACCCTCGGCCCGAAAGGCCGCAACGTGGTGCTCGACAAGAAATACGGCGCGCCGCTCATCACCAACGACGGCGTGACCATCGCCAAGGAAATCGAGCTGGAGAACCCGTTTGAGAACATGGGCGCTCAGCTGGTGAAGGAAGTCGCCACCAAGACCAACGACGTCGCGGGCGACGGCACCACCACTGCTACCCTGCTGGCGCAGGCGATCATCCGCGAGGGCCTGAAGAACCTGGCTGCGGGCGCGAACCCGATGGTGCTGCGCAGCGGCATCGAGGCCGCCACGAACGCTGCCGTCGAGAGCCTGAAGAACCTGAGCGTGCCGGTCAGCGGCAAGCAGTCCATCGAGAACGTCGCCGCGAACTCCGCCGCCGATCCGACCATCGGCAAGCTGATTTCCGAGGCGATGGAGAAGGTCGGCAAGGACGGCGTCATCACCGTTGAGGAGAGCAAGACCATGCAGACCAACCTCTCTCTGGTGGAAGGCATGCAGTTCGACCGCGGCTATGTTTCCGCTTACATGGCGACCGACACCGACAAGATGGAGGCCGTGCTGGATAACCCGTATATCCTCATCACCGACAAGAAGATCAGCAACATTCAGGAGATCTTGCCGCTGCTGGAGCAGGTTGTGCAGGCCGGCCGCAAGATGCTGATCATCGCCGAGGACATTGAAGGCGAAGCGATGGCGACGCTGGTCGTCAACAAACTGCGCGGCACGTTTACCTGCGTGGCCGTCAAGGCGCCGGGCTTCGGCGATCGCCGCAAGGCCATGCTCCAGGATATCGCTATCCTGACCGGCGGCCAAGTCATCTCCGAAGAGCTGGGCTACGAGCTCAAGAGCGCGACGGTTGACATGCTCGGTTCCGCGCGTCAGGTCAAGGTGGACAAGGACAACACCACCATCGTCGAGGGCGCTGGCAACCCGCAGGAAATCGCGGCGCGCGTTGCTTCTATCCGCACCCAGATCGGCGAGACCACGTCCGATTACGACCGCGAGAAGCTGCAGGAGCGTCTGGCCAAGCTGGCCGGCGGCGTTGCGGTGATTCAGGTCGGCGCGGCCACCGAAATTGAAATGAAGGAGCGCAAGATGCGCATCGAGGACGCGCTGTCCGCGACGCGTGCCGCCGTTGAGGAAGGCATTGTTCCGGGCGGCGGAACGGCGCTGCTGAGCGTGCTGCCGGACGTGCAGGCCATCCTGCCGAAGTACACCGGCGACGCGAAGACCGGCGTGCAGATCGTGCTGCGCGCGCTGGAAGAGCCGGTTCGCCAGATTGCGGCCAACGCGGGCATGGAAGGCTCCGTCATTGTCGAGAAGATTAAGCGCACCAAGAAGCCGGGCTACGGCTACGACGCGCTGAACGACAAGTACGTCGATATGGTTGAGGCCGGCATCATCGACCCGACCAAGGTCACCCGCAGCGCGCTGCAGAATGCGGCTTCCGTCGCGGCGACCGTGCTGACCACCGAGTCTCTCGTGGCGGACATCCCGGAAAAGAATCCGGCTCCTGCCCCGGCGGCTGATCCGGGCATGGGCGGCATGTACTAAGCCTTCAAACTGAAACAGCATCAAAAAAATGGGGAGTGGCTCTCGCGAGAGGGCCGCTCCCTTTTTTACTTCTTCAATCCGCTTCGCTGACAGACCTTCGGCATTCCGCTTCCCGCTCACAGTGGGCAGCGCGCTTCAAGCCCCCAAAGGGGGAGCCTTTGGGTTTTAAGAACCATTTGAACTCGCCGCCGTCTGCGGCGACTTATGGTCAACGGAAGAGATCCAACGGCCACGTCCATTTCTTCCCCTTCTCCGTCCTGACCGTCACTTTCGCTCCGTTGGAGCGGCAGACGATTGTCCCGCATTCATCCGTGCGATAGACCGCCGCGCCCTCGTCGGCAAGGCGCGACAGCACCTCTTCATGCGGATGGCCGTAGGCATTGTCCTTTCCGCAGCTGATGATGGCGTAGGCCGGCATAACCTGCCGCAGAAAAACATAAGACGTGGACGTGTTGCTGCCATGATGGCCGACTTTGAGCACCGTGGCGGACAAGTCCTCCCCGCTGTCGGTCATATCGTATTCGGACGGCCTTTCCGCGTCGCCCGTAAACAGGAAAGCCGTCTGCCCATACGTGATCCTGACGACGAGAGAAAGATCGTTCACATTGTCGTAAATGCCCAGCGGCGCGAGGAATTCGACCTTCGCGCGACCGAGCGAAAAACTCTGCCCTGCCTGCGGCACAGTGATTTTGAGCTTTTTGTCATCCGCCGCGCGCTTCATCGTCTCAAACGGTTTGGCTTCAAATTCATCCACGGGCGAATACAGCTTTTTAACCTTGCAGGCGCGGATCACATCCGGCAGACCGCCGATATGATCCGCATGCGGATGCGTGCCGATCACGAAGTCAACCTTGGAGACATGCAGCGTGTTTTGCAGATACTCGACCATCTTTGCCCCGTTTTCAGCCGTGCCGCCGTCGATGACAAGCGTCTTTCCGTCGCAGACAACGATCGCTCCGTCGCCCTGCCCGACATCCACAAAATGCACGGCAAACCCAATTCGCGAGGTCTGCCAGGCGCTGTACGCTGCAAAGCCCGCCGCCGTAAGAAACGCCAGCGTCAGCCATACGGCCAGCAGTGCGCGCCAGTCGAAACGCTTCCCGTGTTGTTTGAATTTCATTTTTTTCAAAAAACCTTCCCTGATGATGGGTTTCAGCTTATCATGCCGCGCCGGATTTTGCAAGCGTGCGAAAGTTTGTGACGAAAATGTGACAGTCCGGCGGTTTTTTCTGGTATTTCGTCATAATCATCTTGTGAAATCGGCCGAAATCCGATAAAATGAGAGCTGTTTCAGCTTTGACAGACATGTTTTGAAAAAAAATTTAAATTTTTTTCAAAAAAAGTGAAATTTTCGGCGGTTTTCAACGTCTATAAAGATAGAGACATATTCAAGGCGGCCGGAACCGCCGTTTGATTCACCTTTGAGAAAGGAGGTCACAGGTCATGCGGAAGATGCTCGCGCTCATCGCTTCTCTGCTGCTGCTCACACTGCCCGCCCTCGCGCTGGGCCAGACGCGCGCGCTGCTGGTTGCCTGCCACGACTTTCTTTCCATGCCGGGCCTCGGCAATTCCGTTTCCGGCAATCTGCACATCATCGGTTCTGCGCTCGTCGGCGCGGGGCTGAATGTCGGCAGCCTGTCCATCGAGGACGGCACCATCGGCACGCTCGACCATCTGCGCGGCGCGATAAACGATGCGTTTAACGGCGCAGATGAAACCGACCTGTCCATCCTCTATCTGTGTACACACGGCGTGCTTTCCTCCGCCGACGACGGGCAGGTTTACCTGATGCTGGGCGACGGCAAAAGCGAAGCCCCGCTGAGCGCGGCAGACTTGCAGCAGCTTCTCTCCTCCATACAGGGCGAAAAGCTGCTGATCGTGGACGCATGCTATTCCGGCGCGCTGATCGGCCGCGGCATATCCGCGCAAAGCCTGCTTCCGGGCAGCCGCGCGCAGTCGCCCGCGTCCATGGAAACGCCTTTCCTCGCGGATTCAAGCATTCACGTGCTGACCTCCGCCAGTGGATTTGAATCCAGTTGGTATTACGACAGCGAAGGTCTGACGACAGGCGCGGTTTCTTACTTTGCCAGCGCGCTTTCCAGCGGTCTTGGGCTGTATGGCAAGCCGGAAGCGGATATGAACAATAACGGCGAAGTCACACTGGAAGAACTGCGGCGCTACCTGAGCGCGGCAGTACCTTCCTCTTCCGTGCAGCTGCTCTCCGCTCAGGCGAACACGCTGACCCTCCCTGTGGCGACGGGCGCTTCGCTTTCCCGCGCGCTCTCCGGGTTCAGCTACGGCGACAGCCTGCTGGAAGACGACGACCCGACGCTCGAATTTTCCTATACCGTAACCGAAGAAACCGCCGTGCAGTACCGCGTGGTGCGGCAGGTCGGCAGCGGCTGGGACTGGCAGGGCGCAACCACTTTCCTCGATGAAGGCGACAACGGCGACGGTCTGCTCGTCCCAGGACGCAAGACGCGCGAACTGACGCTCGACGGCATGCTCGAAGGGGAAAGCGGCTATCTCATGCTGCAAGTCTTTGCCGTCACAGGCGAGGAAGTCATTCTCTGTTCCGAGCGGCTGTTGGCCGTCCGTCCCGCGTTTGTCGAACCGACGGTGACGCTCAGCAGCGCAGATCCGACGCTGAACACGGCGAGTCTGCGCGAACTGGCGCTCGAAGCGCACATCAATGTCCCGGCGGAAATCAGCGTTTCCATTTACGACGCAGAGGGCCGGCCCGTGCGCCGTCTGGCCAGCGCTCAGTTGACACGTCCGACGCCCGGCGATATCACCATGCTCTATTGGGACGGACGCGACAACGCAGGCAACCCCGTTCCTTCCGGCGCATACACCGCCGCGCTGGAAACCGTCATCAGCGGCAACCGTCAAAAGGCGACCGTCGATCTCACGGTGCAGTAAGCTTGCGCCTGAACGGAAGCACACGGCACAGCGGCATACCCAGACGCATCAACGCCGCCTCCATCCCCTGCGCGGCGGCCTCGCGCCCCGCGTCCGCGCCAAGCAGCAAATCGGAAAGCGACAGCGCGCCGAACTTCTCCGGCAGAGGAATGCGGAAAACGCCGACGTTTCCCCCCATCTCCCGCGCGCATGGCATAAAAAAGCCGCTTGCCTGTTCGAGCGCGTCCGGCTGGTGGCGGAGCGCGGTCTGTGGCGCAACAACCAGCACCCGCTGCGCACCCATCGTTTGCAGCAGGCGGCAGGCCAGCGGCACGTCATCCATCGGGAGCAGCGGCGAACCCATCCATTCCATCGGCGAGACGAACGGAGGACGCGAAAGCGCCGCACGCGCGGCAAAAGCCGTCGAAGCTTGCAGCGTCACAATCGCCCCATCCTGCGTCATGCTCTGCGTGCAAAAGGCAACGACGTGGCCGCTGCGCGCCGCACGGCAGAGAAACACGCCCTGCCGTTCGCAAAGCCCCAACGCGCGCTCTCCCGTCTGGGCGGCCAGCAGCTTTTCAAGCCGCCTTCCCCGGCAGATCGCGCTTTTTTTCATGCCCAGCACGTCGCGGGCGGAGGCATCCGCCGTGAGCAGCCGCCGCCCCGCACGGGCGGCCTGAACCGCCGCGCCGCGTAGTCTGTCCGCGTCGTAACCGACCAGATAGAGCGCCGCAGGCCATGCGGCCGCCTGCATGCCGCAGACGGCATACGGCGCGACGCCCGCATCCAGCAGCCACGTCAACGCGCCGGCGCTCGCCGCCGCACAGGCGCCGATTCCCGTAAGCACCACGCCAAGCCGCATGCGCCTTCCCCCCTTTCCCGATATCCCTAATCTATGCAGGCGGCGGGCGAAACAATCAAACATTCGCGGGTGCGGAGGGCTAGAAAGTTTTTCTTACTCTTCCGTTTGCGCGCGATTTATGATATACTGAAACAGGCCATTTTGTCGAAACTTGAAAGGAAGTTCATTCATGCGTTCCAACCGGATGAAAAATACCAGTCCGCCGCGCAGAAAGCGCAGCGCCGTCAAACGCGTCAAGCCCCAGCGAGGCACGCTGCCGCTGCTGATTACGCTGAGCGTGTTTGTCGTGGCGATGATTTTCTTCGCGCCGAAAATTGCGCAGACCCCCGCCGCCAACGTCTCCGGCACGGAGGTTGACGAGGCCGCCGTTTCCAGCGGCGACACAAATCTGCGCATCACGGAGGCGATGTCCTCCAACCGCAGCGCTTTCCCGGATGAGACGGGCGCGTTCCCGGATTGGGTGGAAATCACCAACACGGGCGACAGCCCCATCAACATCAAGGGCTACGGCCTTTCCGACCGTGCGGACAAAATCACTTTCGTCTTCCCGGATCTAACGCTCGCGGCGGGCGAACACGTCATCGTCTTCGCTTCCGACAGCACGCAGAACGAAGCCGGAGAGACGCTGCACGCCAAATTCAAACTCTCCTCCGCAGGCGACAAGCTCTTCCTCTTCGGCAGCGACGGCATCGCTTTCCAGGAGCTGGACGTGCCCGCGATGGATTACAACATGAGCTACACATGGATCGGCGGCAACGATTACATCATCACCGATCAATACACGCCGGGATACGACAACACCCAGGAAGGCTACGCGGCGTTCCGTTCGAGCACGGTGCTGCAAAGCGGCGCGCTGGTGATCAACGAGATCTGCGCGTCCTCCATCACCACGCTCAAGGACGAAGACGGCGACTATCCCGACTGGATCGAGATCCATAACACAACCAATCAGGCCATCGATCTTTCCAACTACGCGCTGAGCGACAGCACGGACAAGCTCGTCAAGTGGCGTTTTCCGCAGGGCAGCGTCATCGAGGCGAACGGCTATTTCGTCGTCTTTGCCTCCAAGAAGGATCGCGCCGCAGCGGAGGGAAGCTGGCCGCACGCCAGTTTTAAACTGCGCTCCAACGGCGAAACCGTCATTCTTTCGGACATTCAGGGTCGAATGATCGACATGGTGACCTATGACCTGCTCGCCGCGGATACCTCCTGGGGCCGCGACGAAGAGGGCGACGGCAGTTTCAAGATCTTTACCAGCCCCACGCCGGGGCTGCCCAACACGCGCGCGGGCATGACGGCGATGGATACCTCGATGTGTCTGGCCAACACATCGGGACTGTACATCACCGAAGTCATGACCGGCAACAAAAGCACACACGGGCCGAACGTCAATTACTACTACGATTACATTGAAATTTACAACATGAGCGGGCAGGCCGTAAACCTCAAGGGTTACGGCCTGTCCGATAACATTAAGAAACCGCGCAAATGGCAGTTTCCTGACATCACCATTGAAAACAACAGCTATCTGGTCATCTACTGCGACACCACGCAGACGAGCAAAGACGGCGTTTATTATTTCACCAATTTCAACCTGAAAAAATCGGGCGAGACCGTCTGTCTCTCTACCCCCAGCGGGCAGATTCTGGACAAGGTGGTCGTGCCCCAGCTTTACGACGACACCTCTTACGGGCGCACGCTCGGTCAGGCTGGCCTTTTCTATTACTCCACCCCCACGCCGGGCGAAACGAACGGGCAGGGCTTCGTCGGCTATGCCGAAGCGCCGACCTTCAACGTCGCGGGCGGCCTGTACGAGCGGCCTCTGACGGGCGAAAACGCGGTGACGATCAACGTTCCGGCGAACAGCACCGTGCGCTATACGCTCGACAGCACCGACCCGAACGAGTCCTCCCCCGTCTACGCCGGGCCGATCGAGGTGGAAACCAATACGGTCATCCGCGCGCGCGCCTATCGCGACGGCGTGGAAGCCTCGCAGATTATCTCCGAAACGTATCTGATTTCCGTGTACCACACGATGCCGGTCATCTGCCTGACGACCGATCCGGATAATCTGACCAACGAGGAATACGGCGCGTTCGCCTACGGCCCGAACGTTGACCCCGAAACAGACGACCGGCCGTGGTTCAAAAAAGCCACGTTCGGCCAAAAGAACTGGTTCAGCGGCTGGGTGGAATACACTGACGAAAACGGACAGCTTCAAATCTCGCAGGGCATCCGCTTCCGCGTGATGGGCCAGTATTCGCTGGATATGCCGCAGAAGAGCCTGTATATCAAGGCGGACGGCCAATTCGGCAAGAGCGAATTTGACTATGCCCTGTTCGACGACCGCCCGTTCACGACCTACAAGAGCTTCGTTCTGCGCAACGGCGGTCAGGACGGCCTGTACACCCGCGTACTGGACGGTCTGGAAGCGCGCCTGATTGACCAGTCGGACAGCACGCTTGTCACGCAATCGTGGAAGCCCGTTATCGTCTACATCAACGGCGAATACTATGGCCATTACAACATGCGCGAACGCGCGGGCGTGGATATGGTCGCCCAGCACGAAGGCTGGGCCAATGCGGACGATATCGACATACTGCAATCCGACGGTCTCTCCACCTCGCAGGTGAAGCAAGGCTCCAACGCGGATTACAAGGCGCTTTACAACAAGGTCAAAAATGCCGATTTGAACAGCGATCCCGAATTACTGGCCGAAGTCGAAGCGAGTTTCGACATCGACAACATGTTCGATTACTACATCTTCGAATCGTTCTATGGCAACACCGACCCCGGCAACGTCCGCTTCTACCGCAACACAAAATCCGGCGACGGCAAGTGGCGCTATCTGGTGTTCGATATGGACTGGGGTCTGTTCAACGCCACCGGCAAAAGCAAAGGCGTTGAATACGCCATTGGCGGCGTCAGCTATTACATGAACGAAGAAGGCATCGGCAACCAGAAGATCAAATCGAACCTGTTTGTGCGTAAGCTGGTGCAGGTGCCGCAATACCGCGAAAAGTTCCTCAAGCGTTACGCCGAGCTGTTTAACAGCGTGCTGACGACGGAAAACATGGTCTCGCTGTTCTATGAAATGACGGCGCAGATTAAGCCGGAGATGCAGATGCACAGCGAACGCTGGGCGACGGAAATGTCCCCCAAAGTGAGCTTTGACGTGCCGAAAAATGCGACAGGCGCTTACAACTACTGGCTCACCCGTTGCGAGCGCACCGTGCGCGTCATGAACCGCCGACCGCACTTCATCTGGCTGGATATCCAATCCTATTTCGGCCTGAGCGACGCGGAAATGGAATCCTATTTCGGCCCATGTCCTGAGATTGCGGCGGAATATCAGTGACGTTTTTTCGGACGCGCAGTCGTGAAACGGGCGCATTTTTCAAAGAAAAAGGTTCCTTCCCTGAGGGGACCGACACAACGAAGTTGTGACTGAAGGAGCAATCATATTAGGAGGAAACAATCCCATGAAGAACATCATCAACGATGCAAGCGTAAACGAATGGTTCGCGCAACAGATGGCCAGCCTCACGCCGATGAAAATGGTGCTGGCGCTGCTGATGGGCTTTATCGTCGGCCTCATCATCGCGCTGGTCTATCGCAAAGCATTCCGCGGCGTGCTCTTTTCCCCGTCGTTCGCCAACACGCTGATTATGCTGTGCATGATCACCACGCCGGTCGTCATGTGCATCAAATCGAACATCGCGCTGTCAATGGGCATGGTCGGCGCGCTCTCCATCGTGCGTTTCCGCACGGCCGTCAAAGACCCGCTGGACACGGCCTACATGTTCTGGAGCCTGACGATGGGCATTCTGCTCGGCGCGGAGCTGTACACCATCGCGCTGGTTGTAGTCGCAGGCATTTCCATCGCGATGCTGGCGCTGGCGTTCTTCCGTCTGCGCACGCCGAATACCTTCCTGCTCGTCACCCATTACGACGCGGAAGTCGAGCCGGAAGTGATGGATTTCATTCGCCGCATCAAGGTGCAGCGTCTGCGCAGCAAGACCGTCACCCCCGGCGGCGTGGAGCTGACCGTCGAGGTGCAGCTGCGCGAGCGTTTTGACATCGTGAACAAGCTCACGGATACCGAAGGCGTACACAACGCGACGCTGATTGCCTGCCAGTCCGAAGCGGGCAACTAAGGAGCCGCCGATATGATGATCCGCAACATTCCGCTGCGGCACGAGCTGAAATATCTCATCACCCCGGCGGAACTGACCGTTCTGCGCAACACCCTCGCGCCGCTGATGCAGCTCGACCAAGGCCACGAATACCTGATCCGTTCGCTGTATTTCGACACGATCAACGACGACGCGCTGGAAGAAAAGATTGCGGGCGTCGGCAACCGCAAAAAATACCGCATCCGCATCTACAATTTCAGCGACCGCGTGATTAAGCTGGAATGCAAGAGCAAATACGGCGATTTAATTTCCAAGCAGTCCGTCTCCATTCCCCGTGAGCTGGCCGACCAGCTGATTGCGGGCGACCCGGAAGGGTTGCAGCGCATGCGCCATCCCCTGCTGCACGACGTATACCGCGAGATGAAAACGCGGCTGCTGCGTCCGGTGGTGATTGTGGATTACGTCCGCGAGGCGTACATCCATCCGGCCGAGGAAGTGCGCATCACGTTTGACAAGCAGATTCGCACGGGACTTTATCAGACAGACATGTTCAATCCGAACATCCCGACCTACCCGGTTTTTGACGATCCGATCGAGGTACTGGAGGTCAAGTACGACGAGTTTCTGCCAACCTACATGCAGGCGATTTTAAGCGGCGTGACGGCTCAGCGCAGCGCGGTGAGCAAGTACACGTGGTGCAGGCGCTACGAGAACAAGGAGTTTTGAGAACGTTGGGCTGCCGCCCAAACCTGCCTGAGGGATTTCATCCCTCAGACTCCCTTCTTCGCTTCGCGGCTGTTTGAATCAGTGGGCAAAAAAATTCTCCGATGGAAATCCATCGGAGAATTTTTTATAGTGGGAAGTGCAGGAACCTCAGGTTCCTGCCGAGGGTTTGGGGCGAGAAGCCCCAACACTTCTCCTTTTACCGCGAACCCTTGTCGTAGGGAATGCCCTCGGCCTTCGGCGCGCGGGATTTCTTGCTCGTGAACGCCAGAATAATCATCGACGCGATGAACGGAATCATGTTGTACATGTTCTGCGTCCAGCCCAGCTCGGCTAAGAACGGAATCGAGCTGGCAATGTTCGCCAACGACTTGAACAGCGCAAAGAATACCGCCGCAAGGAAAATGCGGAACGGCTTCCACTGGCCGAAAATCATGACCGCCAGAGCGAGGAAGCCCGCGCCGGATACGCCAACCTCAAAGTTCCAGCTCGACACGGACGGGATGATATACGCCATGCCGCCAATGCCGCCCAGCACGCCGGAAATCAGCACGCCGATGTAACGCATCTTGTAGACGTTGATGCCCACGCTGTCCGCCGCCTGCGGATGCTCGCCGCACGCGCGCAGACGCAGACCCAGCCGTGTCTTGTACAGCACAATGTACGAAAGAATCAGCGCCACAAGGCCGATGAACAGAAATACGTTCACCGTCAACGGGCCGAAATCATAGATAAACGCACGGTTGCTGTAATCCAGCTTCGCGGAGGCAGAGTGATTCACACCCTTGGCGATGACCATCGCCAGCGCGGTAGCCAGCAGGTTGAGCGCCGTACCGCCGATAGTCTGATCCGCATTCAGATTGATGGATGCAAACGCCAGCAGTCCGGCGTATACCATGCCCGCAATGGCCGCCGCAAGGACGGAAACCACCACAATGGCAAACGCGCTCGAACCGGCAGGCATCAGTTGAGTGGCGATGACGCCCATCAGGCCGCCGATGACCATAATGCCTTCCAGCGCGATGTTGATAATGCCGCTGCGCTCGGAGAACATGCCGCCCAGCGCAACCATCATCAGCACAACCGTATACAGCAGCGTATATTTCAGCAGCAGAAACATCAGTCGTCCCCTCCCTTCCCGACGGAGACCCGCTTGGCCTTGCCTTCCAGCAGCGCGCGAATCTTGTTCTTAAACAGCAGCGAGAACGCGCACAGGTAGATAATCAGCGCGGTAATCACGTCGGCGATTTCCTTGCTGTAATACTGCGTGGAGAGCTTGGTGCCGCCCACGGTGATATACGAAATGAACAACGAAGAGAAAATCGTGCCGATCGGGTTGGAACAGGCCAACAGCGCCGTGCTGATACCGTTAAAGCCCATTGCGGGCAGCGCCGTGGAGACTTGCGGATTCCATTCCGCGACGGTGGAGAGGTAATACAGACCCGCGCCGACGCCCGCCAGCGCGCCGGAAATCATCATCGAGAGAATGATGTTTCGCTTTTCGTTGATGCCCGCATAGCGCGCGGCATTTTTGTTGAACCCGCACGCGCGCAGCTCATAGCCAAACGCCGTCTTGTTCAGGATAATGTAGACGACAATCGCGAAGAAAATCGCGATAAAGATCGCAATCGTCACGGATTGCAGCTTGCCGAAAGCGTCGCTCATGCCGCAGCTGGGGATCATCGCCTGCGGCGCAGCCTTGCGCAGACTGTATGTCTTGGTGGAGGCCAGATCGTACATCGGGCTTTTGCCCTTGCCGTACATGATGTCGTTGACCATATACAGGCCGATCCAGTTGAACATGATGGCCGTGATGACCTCGTTGATGTTCAGATACGCCTTGAAAATGCCCGGCAGTGCGCCCCAAACCGCGCCGAATACCATCGCCGCCAGCAGGCACAGATACCACGGCCATTGCAGCACGATGGCGCAGTAGAGCGCACCGAACGCGCCGAGCGTGTACTGCCCCGCCGCGCCAATGTTGAACAGACCGGTTTTAAACGCGAAACCGACGGAAAGACCCGTCATAATCAGCGGCGCGGCATTGGCCAGCACCGTGCCCATGTTGCGCGGGCTCTTGAAACCGCTTTGCAGAATGACCATCAGGCCGTCGCCGAACGCGTGCTCCGCGTTGATGATGGCCAGCACGATAAGCCCCAGCAGCAGGCCAATGACAATGCAGACCAGCGAGGCCGCCACCGACAGAAACGCTTCCGAGCCTGCCAGACGGCTGCCCAGCTTGCCCTTTTTGTTCTCCATTTGGCTTCCCTCCTATCAAACGTTGCGCTGAGCGCCAGCCATGTAGAGGCCAAGCTCTTTGGCGGTTGTGTAGCGCGGGTCAAGTTCGCCGACAATCGCGCCTTCGTACATCACCAGAATGCGATCCGGCACTTCAAGCACCTCGTCCAGCTCCAGCGAAACGAGCAGAACCGCCTTGCCCGCGTCGCGCTGAGCCAGCAGTTCCTTGCGGATATACTCGATCGCGCCGACGTCCAACCCACGCGTGGGCTGCACAGCGATGAGCAGATCGCTGCTCAGATCCACTTCGCGGGCGATGATCGCCTTCTGCTGGTTGCCGCCAGACATGCTGCGCGCCTTCGTCACCGCGCCCTGGCCGCTGCGCACGTCGAAGCGGTCAATCAGCTCGTCAGCGTATTTGCGGATCTCGCCGAATTGCAGGAAACCGTTTCGCTCAAATTCCGGATGGAAATAGCGCTTGAGCACGAGGTTGTTTTCCAGCGAATAATCCAGCACAAGTCCGTGCTTATGGCGATCCTCCGGAATGTGGCTCAGGCCCGCCTCGTTGCGCTTGCGGATGGACATATGCGTAATGTCCTTATTATTGAGGAAAATCTTGCCGCTTTCGGGCTTCATCAGGCCGGTGAGCGCATAGACCAGTTCGCTCTGACCGTTGCCGTCGATGCCCGCGATGCAGACAATTTCGCCGCGGTGCACGTTGAAGGAAACGTTGTTGACCACGGGTTTGCCGTGCTTTTTGCTCCTGACGGTCAGATTCTGCACGGTCAGCACGCTTTCGCCCGGCTTGAGCGGCGTTTTTTTCATCACCAGCTGCACTTTGCGACCGACCATCATCTCGCTGAGTTCTTCCTTGCTGGTGGTCGCCACATCGACCGTGCCGACATATTTGCCCTTGCGCAGCACGGTGCATCGGTCGGCCACAGCCTTGATTTCATCGAGCTTATGGGTAATAAACAGGATGGACTTGCCCTCTTTGGTCAATTCCTTCATGATCTTCATCAGCTCTTCGATTTCCTGCGGCGTAAGCACGGCTGTCGGTTCGTCGAAAATGAGCACCTCGTTATCACGGTAGAGCATTTTGAGGATCTCGGTGCGCTGCTGCATGCCGACGGTGATATCCTCAACCATCGCGTCGGGATCGACCTTCAGGCCGTAGCGTTCGCTCAGCTCCATCACCTTTTTGCGCGCCTGCGCCTTTTGCAGAAAACCAAAAGGCGTGACCGTCGGCTCCACGCCGAGGATGATGTTATCCAGCACGGAGAAAACATCCACGAGCTTGAAATGCTGATGCACCATGCCGATGCCCAGCGCGTTCGCGTCGTTCGGGTCTTTGATATGGACGACCTGTCCGTTTTTGCGGATTTCGCCTTTTTCCGGCTGATACATGCCAAAGAGCACGCTCATCAAAGTGGATTTGCCCGCGCCGTTTTCGCCCAGCAGCGCGTGGATCTCGCCTTTTTTGAGTTGCAGGGTAATATCGTCGTTGGCGATAATTCCCGGAAATTCCTTGGTAATGTGCAGCATTTCAATGATATACTCGCTCAAAGCCATCGCCCCTTTTTGCGAATTCTGTATAGATTTTATTATAGCCTATTCATGCAACATTTGCAAAGGATTTCGATGTGCGCCGCGCATTTTTATCTCGGCAATCAGTTGATCTCTCTGGAAAGCGGCACATCGCGAAGACGGCTGACCGCGCACCGGTATTCTTCCGGCACGATGCAGGACACGGCCTCCGTCGAGCCGCACGCTTTGGCCTGCTCATAGAACCAGCACTTGTAATTAAGCGTGTCGAGCGTCTGCCGAAGCTGCTCCATCTGTTCCAGCAGGCGCTCCCGCTGAGTATAGAACATTTGAAGCCTGTCGCCAATCGTCGAATCGCCCTGCATCGCCAGCAGAATATACTGCCGGATGTCGCGGATGGACATGCCCGCCTTTTTGAGACAGCCGATTACTTGCAGCCACTCGTAATCCGAATCCTTGAACATGCGGATGCCGCCGGATGAACGCTCCACAAACGGCAGAAGCCCTTCCTTGTCGTAATATCGAAGGGTCGAGGCCGGAACATTGAGCAACCGCGCCATTTCGCCCACGGTATACACCATCTTTTTTCCTCCTTTTTTCTCAAAAACGCTTGACTTAAAGTCAGCTTTAACTTGTATGATATGAGTATAGCGCACACGGCTTCATCCGTCAACGCCCATTTCATCAAGGAGGCTATCATCATGAAAATCATGGATCAAAAAGAGTTTGACGCGCAGAATGTTTTCGGCCTCGGTCAGCCCAACACGGCTTACGCGCAGTATTTTATCGGCGATTCCTTTCTCAACCCGCTGACCCGTCCGCAGGACGGCCTGTTTCTGGCTAACGTGACCTTTGAACCGGGCTGCCGCAACAACTGGCACATCCACCATGCGACCCAGGGCGGCGGGCAGATGCTCGTCTGCACGGCCGGCGAGGGCTGGTATCAGGAAGAAGGCAAAGCGCCCGTGAGCCTCGCGCCCGGCAAGGTCATCGTCATTCCGGCCAACGCAAAACACTGGCACGGCGCGAAGAAGGACAGCTGGTTCTCCCACATCGCCTTTGAAATTCCGGGCGAAAACTGCGGCAACGAATGGTGCGAACCGGTGACAGACGAACAGTATAACGCGCTGGAAGGCTAAATGAATGGAGCTGAAATTTTTCAGCTCCTTTTTTCATGAGAAATATCAGATTCACCAGCTTGACAGCCCCTGTCAGCGAAGCTGACCAAAGGCGTTAGCTATGCTGCATAAAGAAACGCGCCGCGCCAATCATGCCCGCGTCGTTGCCCAGCGTCGCGCGCTCGACCGACAGGCCCTCGGCAAAGCGCGGCATCACGCCGCTCAGCACGCGCTGACGAAGGGGCTTCATCAGCAGCTCTTCCTGCGCGCTCACGCCGCCGCCGATGAGTACCATTTCCGGATTAAAGATGTGTACAAGGCCCGTCACGCCCGCTGCGATATCGTCGATCCATGCGCTCAGCACGCCAAGCATGACCTCATTGCCCCGCTGCGCGCGATCAAAGATGACGCGTCCGTTGAGCTGAGTCTCCCCCGTCGCTTCCTGTGCGCGCCGGACAAGCGCCGTCGTCGCCGCATAATGCTCCAGACATCCGCGCTTGCCGCACGGGCAGGGCGCGCCATCCTGATAGAGCGTGAAATGCCCCAGCTCGCCCGCAATGCCGCGCGCGCCGCCGTACAGTTCGCCGCCGAGCACCACGCCGCCGCCCACGCCCGTGCCGAGGGTCAGCATCAGCACATGCCGCCTGCCGCGCGCCGCGCCTGCAAAGCACTCGCCCAGCGCCGCCGCGTTCGCGTCATTGAGCACCCACACCGGCAGATGAAAGCGCGATTCCATCTCTTCTTTGATCCGCGACCCCTCATAGCCGGGAATCTTGCCGTTCGTGCCGATGACAACGCCCGCGCGATCGTCCACCTGCCCCGTCGCGGAAACGCCGATGCCCGCAACCTGCGCATTCTCTCTGCGCAGAAACGCCTCCGCCTCGCGCATTACCGTCGTCAGAATCGGCGTTCGATAGCCGTCAAAGCAGACGCTGGCTTCATGCCGCGCGTGTACCTCGCCGCCTTCGTCCACCAGGCCCATTTTGACGGCTGTTCCGCCGATGTCTATGCTCAAAATCATGCCGTGCCCTCCGTATCAGCGCTGGCCGACAGCCGTCATGAAGCGCGTCGCAATTTCCAGCGGACGGGTGATTGCTCCGCCGACGACAACCGCCCACGCGCCGAGTTCCAGCATCTTTTTCGCCTGTTCGGGCGTATGCACGCGCCCTTCCGCAATGACCGGACAGGGCAGTTCGGCGACCATCTGCTCCACCAGCTCGTAGTTCGGATCGCCCTTGCAATCCGCCGTCTGCGGCGTATAGCCGTTCATCGTGCTGCCAACCAGATCCGCGCCCGCGGCATAGGCGGCTTTCGCCTCCTCCAACGTCGCGCAATCCGCCATGATGATGATATTCGGATACTTCGCTTTGACCTGCTTCAAAAATTCCGGCGCAGTCAGGCCGTCGCCGCGCGTGCAGTCCGTGCAGTCAATGGAAATGATATCCGACAGCGCCTCCATGCACTCGTCCACCTCGCGCATGGTCATGGTGATCCGGCCCGTATACCCCGGATATTCGCGTTTGATAAGACCGATGACGGGCAGACCCGTTTCCTCTTTAATACCCACAATATCGCGCACGGAGCTGGTGCGGATCATCTTCGCGCCCGCCTGTTTGGCCGCGCGCGCCATCAGCGGCATCACCGAGCGCTCTTTGTCGTACAGCGGTTCGCCTGGCGTGGCCTGGCAGGAGACAATAATCGTTCCTTTCATCAAAGCAAACAGTTCTTCTTTAGTCATGGTCGTACCCTCCCTTATGTGTTAAAACTCTTCGTAGGAATCGCTCATCAGGTATTTGCCGGAAGAAAAATGCGCTTCCATCGCCTGCGCGAACGCGCGGTAATCGTAATGCTCCAGCGCATCGACGATCGCCTCATGTTTGGTGACGGAATAAGCCAGATGCGGAGATTTGCGTTCGAGCTGGAAACCGCGGTCCACGCTCCAAATCGCCTCCATCAGCGAATTGAGCACTTCGTTTTTCAGCGGGCGGAACAGCGCCATGTGGAATTCTCTGTCCGCTTCGCTGAATGCGCCCGTGTTTTCCCAGCTCTCGCGGATATTTCCGGCGCATTTGCGCATATAGACGATATCTTCTCCGCTGAGCGCCTTGAACGCCTGACGCATGTAGCCCAATTCCAGCATTTTGCGAATGCCGAACATCTCGCGCACGCGCGCGTCGTCTTCCGGATTGCCCATATTGAAAAACAGCACGTTTTGAAAGATGAAATCCAGATTGAAGTCCTTGACCTGCGTGCCGCGTCCGGGGCAGGCCTGCACCATACCCATCAGCTCCATGCTCTTGATGGCCTCGCGCAGCACGTTGCGGCTGACCCCCCAGCGCTCGCACATGGCCTGTTCCGTGGGGAGCATGTCGCCCGGCTTCAGACCGTTGTTAATGATATAACTGCGGATTTCGCGAAAGGTTTCCAAATACAGCTTTTCCGCCTTTTTCACGCTTATCCCCCTATCTTTGTATGATATTTTCGGTTTTTTATTATAATGCAAAACCGTTTTTCTGTCAATTCATTCTCAAATTTTCCATTTTTTCATTTTTAATTTCACGATAGTTAGACTTTTGTCGAAATTTTTTATCTAAAATTTACAAATTCATCTTGACAGGAGGTTTGATTTGTAGTACATTTGATTTAACGAAGGTCGGACGGCGATGTGTCGGCCCTCACCCAACAACATCCCAGTTTCAAGGAGGATTTACCCATGAAAAAATTAACCGCCCTGTTTCTGAGCCTGCTGCTCGTGCTGACGATGACCGCCGCGCTTGCCGAGACGGACATCACCCTCTGGACGTTCCCCATCGGCGATTGGGGCAATTCTGAAAAGGTAGACGAAATGCTCGCCGCTTTCAACGCCGTGCACCCCGACATCAAGGTGACCGTTGAATACCTCGACTACACCAACGGCGACGCGCAGATCACCACAGCCATCGAGGCCAAGACCACCCCGGACATCGTCATGGAAGGCCCGGAGCGCCTGGTGGCGAACTGGGCGGCTGCCGGCAAGATGCTTCCGCTCAACGATCTGTGGACGGACGAGACCATCGCCGACATCAACGCCAACAACGCTTCCGTCGTGGCGACCTGCCAGGGCGCGGACGGCAACTACTACATGTATCCGCTGTGCATGACGGCGCACTGCATGGTCATCAACAAGACCGCGTTTGAGGCTGCCGACGCGATGCAGTACATCGATCAGGAGACCCACACCTGGACGACCGAAGGCTTTGAAAACGCCCTCCGCGCCCTCGTGAACGCGGGCTACTTCCCCACCGGCCTGATCTACTGCTCCGGCCAGGGCGGCGACCAGGGCACCCGCGCGCTGGTAACCAACCTCTATGACGGCCGTTTCACCAACGAAGAGCACACCCTCTACACCATGGATTCCGAAGCCAACATCAAGGGCCTGACCAAGCTCCAGGAGCTGGCCAACGAAGGTCTCATCACCTTTGACGCCTCCATCAACGGCGGCGAAGAAATCGCCCTGTTCGTCAACGGCACCTCTCAGATGGCTTTCTGCTGGAACGCCGCTCAGGTCGCCAACAACAAGGATAAGCTGGCGGACGGCATTGAGCTGTTCCCGATGGCCTTCCCGTCCGAAGACGGCGTGCCGCGTCTGGATGGCGGCGTCTGGGGCTTTGGCCTGTTTGACAACGGCGACGACGAGAAGGTCGCGGCCGCGAAAGAATTCATCCGCTTCATCTGCGACGACGAGACCCAGGTTCGCAACAGCGTTTACAACACCGGCTACTTCTCCGTCCGCGCTTCCGTGACCGACCTGTACACCGGCACCGAGAAGGCCGCCAATGCGGACTACGCGATGTTCGTGCAATACCTCGGCGATATCTACCAGGTGACGACCAACTGGACGACCCAGCGCTACGAGTGGTGGAACCTGCTCCAGCGCATCGGCGATGGTGGCAACGTGGCTGACGAAGTCGCGACCTACATCAAGAACGTCAACCTGTAATCGCCCCTTCTCCCCTGTTGGAGAACCTTCAACCCCATACGTTTGCGGCGCCTCTCCCGTTTCGGGCGGGGCGCCCGCTTTCTTGAAACACAGAAAACTGCGCGGCTTCGTGCCGCTGAAAGGGGAATTTGCGTGCAGCATACCGTCAACCGCCGCGAGCTGCGCAGTACACGCCGGCGTGAAAACATCTCCGGCTATCTGTTCATGGCTCCGGCGCTGCTGTTCTTCTTCGGCTTCGTCATTTTCCCGATGGTGATGTGTCTGGTCAACAGCACCTTCCGCTATACGCTGGCGGAATTCACCTTCGTCGGGCTGGATAACTATGTCGCTCTTTTTCAGGACGCCAAATTTTATAAGTCTCTGACCAATACCCTTGTCATCGTGCTGGTCAGCGTGCCGTTCACCTGCCTGTTCTCGCTGTGGGTGGCCTCGCTGGTCTATAAGATGAAAGAAATTCCGACGGCCTTCTTCCGCTGCGTGTTCTATCTGCCGGTCGTCACCGGCTCGGTCGCGGTCACGGTCGTCTGGAAATGGATGTTCAACCCCTATTACGGCTTGCTGAACTACCTGTTCACCTCGCTGGGCATCATCAGCAAAAACCTGAACTGGCTGGGCAGCGCCAACACCGCGCTGGGCTGTATCATCACCATTCTGCTGACAACCTCCATCGGCCAGCCCATCGTGCTCTATGTCTCCGCGCTGAGCAACGTCGATCATTCCCTCGTCGAGGCTGCTCAGGTGGACGGCGCAACGGATTTCCAGACCTTCTGGCGCATCAAGTGGCCGCAGATCATGCCGACCACGCTCTACATCCTCATCATCACCACCATCAATTCGTTCCAGTGTTTCGCACTGATCGATCTGTTGACCTCCGGCGGGCCGAACGATTCGACGCTGACGCTCATGTACTACATCTACCACAACGCCGTGAAACTCAATAACTTCGGCTACGGCTGCGCGCTGGGCATCATTCTTGCGATCATCATCGCGATCTTCAGCGCCTTGCAGTTCCGGCTGGCAAAAGAGTAAGGGGGGCTGACAGATGGATCATAGCGTAAGAAAGCTGACCCCTTACCGCGTCATCAGCATCGCGCTGCTCATCATCCTCGCGCTGATGATGCTCTTCCCGCTGTACTGGATCGTAACCGGATCGGTTAAAGACGCGCGCACCATCAATTCGCGCACGCCCGTTCTCTTCCCCGCCAACCCGACACTGGATAACTACGCCAAGCTCTTCTCCCGCCCCGCGTGGACGTGGATGTTCAATACCGTGTTCATCTGCGGCGTGGCGATGCTGCTGACGTGCCTGTGCGGCGCGATGGGCGGTTACGCGCTGGCGAAAAAGAAGTTTACGGGCCGCAACTTCATCTTCGGTCTGTTCGTCTGCGCGATGGCCCTGCCCAAGCAGGTCATCATGATTCCGCTGCTCAAGGAGATGGCGTGGCTCGGCCTGCACAACACCCTCTGGTCGGTCATCTTCCCGACGGTCGGCTGGCCGTTCGGCGTATTCCTGATGAAGCAGTTCGCCGAGGGCATTCCCAACGAGATGCTGGAAGCCGCGAAGATCGACGGCGCGGGCGAGGTCCGCACTTTTGTGGATATCGTCTTCCCGATGATCAAGCCGGGCGTGGGCGCGCTGGCGATTTTCACCTTCATCAACGCCTGGAACGATTACTTCCTCCAGCTGATTATGCTCAACTCGCAGAGCAAGCTCACCATCTCGCTGGGCATCGCGAAGATGCAGGCGGAAGCCAGCACGGATTTCGGCCTGATTATGGCGGGCGCGACGCTCGCCAGTGTGCCGATCATCACCATCTTCCTCATTTTCCAGAAGTACTTCACCAAGGGCATCACCCTCGGCGCGGTTAAGGGTTGACTTTTCCGCAAATCAGTCGTACAGTGTACACGACAACACACAAGGAGACAGGCTTATGAGCAACTTTTTCGTGAAAGACATTCGGGGCGTCATTCCCGCGATGGTTACGCCCTTTGATGAGAACGAAGCGCTGGATCTCGCCCGCACCCGCGCGCTGACCGCCAAGCTCATCGAGGACGGCGCGCAGGGGCTGTATCTGACCGGTTCCACCGGCGAAGGCTTCCTCTGCACGAGCGACGAGCGCAAAGCATTTGTCGAAACCGTGCTCGACGAAGCGGCGGGGCGCATCCCGGTCATCGTCCATGTCGGCGCGATCAGCACGCTGGCTTCCGAAGATTTGGCTCGTCACGCCGCTAGGGCGGGCGCGGCCGCGATTTCCTCCGTTCCGCCGATTTACTGGAAATTCAGCGACGACCAGATCGCCGCGTATTACTCCGATCTCGTGCAGGCGGCGGGTATCCCGATGATCGTCTACAACGTGACCCTTGCGGGACTGGTCAGCTACGAAATGCTGCTGCGTCTGGGCCGCATCGAAGGCGTGGAAGGCATCAAATACACCTCCTCCACGGTGTTTGACATCTTCCGCATCAAAGAAGCGCTCGGTCAGGATTTCGCCGTCTATTCCGGCAGCGACGAGCTGGCCGTCAGCGGTCTGGCTTTCGGCGCAGACGGTATCATCGGCTCGACCTACAATGTGCTGACCCCGCTGTTCCTCAAGCTCAACGCGCAGATGGCCGCCGGCGACGTGATTGCCGCACGCGAAACGCAGAAGATCGCCAACAAGCTGATTTTCGCCCTGCTGGCACGCGGCCTCATGCCCTCCCTCAAAGCCACGCTGACGCTCGGCGGCCGTGTGGACGGCGGCATCAGCCGCAGGCCGTTCTTCCAGCTCACACAGGAGCAGCGCGAAGCCCTCAAGGCCGAATACCGCGCGATCAAGGCGGCACACGGCGATCTGGGGCTGGATTTCCTCAAGGCGCTCTGAGATACGCGCAGTTTCAGTCATCTTTCATAACATCGGGCGCGCGTACAAGGTTCATCCCCTGTGCGTGCGCCTTTCATTTTGAATGAGGAGGAATCCCCCTATGTCCGATTCCACGTATCGCGGCACGACCCCGCGCCCCGCCGATTTTGACGCGTTCTGGGACGCGCGCATGGCGGAAGCCGACGCAGTGCCGCTGTGCTACGCCGTCGAACCATCCGAAATTCCGGCCTATCCGACCTGTGAATACCTCAACCTGTGGTTCACGGGCATGGGCGGCGCGCGCATTTACGCCAAATATCTGCGTCCGAAGAGCGATAAGCCGCTCCCGCTTGTGCTGCAATTCCACGGTTATCCCGGCGCAAGCCGCAGCTGGCTGGAACAATCCTCGTTCGCGGGCATGGGTTACGCTCTGCTGGCGATGGACTGCCCCGGTCAGGGCGGCAAAAGTCAGGATATCGGCGGCTTCCTCGGCACGACAGTTTCCGGCCATCTGATTGCGGGGCTGGACGGCGAGCCGAAGGACATGTATTACGTTCGGCTGTATCAAAACATCCGCATCCTGTGCCGCATCGTTCGGCAGATGAAAGACATCGATCAGCGGCGCATCTACATCAACGGCGCGTCTCAGGGCGCGGGGCTCGGCATTGCCTGCGCGGCGCTCAATCCCGATCTGCCCTGCAAGGCCGCGATTCTCTATCCCTTTCTGAGCGATTTTCAGAAGGTTTTCGAGCTGGGCGCGGATGAAATCGCCTACGAAGGTCTGCGTTATTACGCCCGCTGGTTCGACCCGGACGGCAGCCGCGCGAACGAATGGTTCACCAAGCTGGGGTATGTGGACGCGGTGCATCTGGCTTCTCGCATCCGCTGCGAAGTGCTCTTCGGCACGGGATTGGCCGACGTCGTCTGTCCGCCGATCACGCAGGACGCGGTTTACAATAACCTGACCTGTAAAAAGCGCCGCGAGTTTTTCCCCGGCTTCGGCCATGAAGAAATTCAGGCGTTTGACGACATGCTGCTGACGTTCTTTGACGATGCGCCCGTCGTTCCCTGCCCCGTCTCAACGCCGACCGCCGAATACCAGACCGTGACCTTTGTCTCGGACGACGGCGCAACGCTCTCCGCGCGATACATCCGTCCCGTCGGAAACAAGCGTGTGCCCACCGTGCTGATGTTCCACGACGCGGGCCGCCCCGTTCGCGGCTGGCACCATATGACGCGTTTCGTCGCGCTGGGTTATGCGGTGTTCGCACTTGAAAACCGTGCTGAGGCCGACGCTCAGACGCAGTTTGCCGACGCTCAGGCTGCCGCACGCGCGGCGCTCAGCCTGCCCACAACCTTAAACCTGATAGCCTGGGGCGAGGGTCTGGGCGGCACGCTCGCGATTGCCGCCGCCGCCAAACAGCCTCACCATGTTGTCAAATGCGCGGCGCAGAACCCGCTCTGCACGGGCGCATATGCCGATTGTGCGCAATATGCTGCGCAGCTCGTCTGCCCGCTGCTGATGGGCACATCCGGCATGGACACGATTGCCCCGCCGGACGCGCAAAACGCCGTCTATGACGCGGCATCATGCGATAAAAAGCGCTATATCTACGTCAAATACATCCACGAGCGCATCAATGCGTTTGAAGACCGCGTACTGACGTTTTTCCATCCCATGGTCTGAGCAGAATTGAATTCTATTGGCTCACGCGGCCAAACGCCGCAATCCCTTCCACATACAGGAACGGCCCTTCTCCCGACTCAGCCAGGAGAAAGGTCGTTCTTTTTTCATTTTTTCTTACGTTTCCAGGCGGATCTGCCGCATGATCTCGCCGTAGTCCAGCGCCGACAGGGTGAAAAGCAGCCTGTTTTCTTCGGTTTGCGGCTTTTCGAGCGCCTGAATCAGCGCGCGCATCCCGTCGCCCGTCAGACTGATGCTCGTCGGCACGCTCGGCTCTTCATCCGCCTTGGGCAGAGCTGCCCATGTCGCCGCGCCGACCACACCATCCGCCGAAAGCCCGGCGCTTTGCTGAAACCGCTTAACCGCTTCCCGCGTCGCCGCGCCAAATTTCCCGTCTGCCGCGCCATTTAAAAAGCCGAGCTGCTTCAGCGTGTTTTGCAGCGCGCGCACATCTTCCCCTGCGCTGCCCATGCGAAGCGTCCGCTGAACGGCAGGCGTTGGATTTTCCGCCGTATCCGGCGCATCGTAATCGATATTCAGCCGCGCCCAGTGCGTGAACGATGTGCCGGAAATCGGTCTGCGCACCACGCCGTAGGCATGCCCGCGTGCGTCCACCTCCTCCCCGCGGCCGATGCTCACGCCGGTGTGCGTCATGCGTCCGTCGCGCATTGTATACAGAAAAAGCCCCGCCTCGTCCGGCAGTGTATCGATCACATCTTTTTCCTTCCAAATGCCCGCAGCCCTCCATTGGCTTGTCGCGCCGCTGGGCAGCCTGACCCCGGCGCGCCTGGCAACGTCCCGCGTGAGCTGTGCGCAGTCGTAGCAGGGCTTGCCGAGCCACTTTTTGCCGTATCGCTCAATCTGCCCCGCGTAGGTCGGGTATTGCCGCATCTGCTGTTCCATCCGCGCGCGCGTGCAAATCCACCCCGTCGCGCCATAAATATAGCCGCAGCCCACGAGCGCCAAGGCGCGGGCTGTCATCGCATCCCGTTTTGAAGGCATACAAAAACCTCCCTTCCCTTCAATCTATGAAGAAAAGAGAGGCTCCGTTTATGTCTTCTCCCGAACCCATCTTCTGAGCGAGGCAAACATCGCGTCTTCCCCCTCGTCGCGCAGCTGGGTCATGAACCGCGTCAGCAGCGCGTGGGTTTCCGGGTGCATATGGTCGTGCATTTTGCCGCGCTGCAAATATTCCAGCGGGCTTGCATCGGTATATTTGGGGCCGTTATAAATCTTGCTGGCGGCAATCCTGTCGCAGATCATTTCCGCCATGTATCGTCTGGGCATCGGCACGGGCACATAACGCTTTTCTTCCACGCTGTAATCCGTCCAGTATTCCCAGTGGTGGCGGTTGCGCCCCTTATGGTGCATCCACGCAAGCGAGTAGCCCAGTGTGCGGCGCTCATCCTCCGTCGGCGAATGCGTGCCGTCGAAAAACTTCACGCCCTGCCAGAACTCCGTTGGGCTGTATTTGGACAGATCGTGCCGCAGCCCCTGCCAGAGTATACCCGCCCTGGCGCAGTGGGCGATCACCTTATGCCGATGGCGCGTGATCGTGCTCAGATGCCCCCAGAATTTCTGAAACCCGTTCATCAGCCCACCTGCCCCGCGTCCAGCACCGTATCGCAGATTGCGCCGCCAAGGCAGACCGCGCCCTGATAGAAGACCATGCTCTGGCCCGGCGTGACGGCGCGCTGGCGTTCCTTCGCGGTCACGAGTACCTGCCCGTTTTCGCGCACGCTGACATGCACCGCCTGATCCGGCTGACGGTAGCGGTACTTACACGTGCAGTCAAACTCGCCGGCGGGCGCTTCGCCGGAAATCCACGTTGCATCCGTGCCGAGCGCATTTTTGCTGTACAGCAGCGGATGATCCGCGCCCTGCGTGACAATCAGCTCGTTACGCTCCATGTCTTTGGCGAGCACGAACCAGCGTTCGCCGTTGCCCGCGCCGCCGATGCCCAGCCCGCGCCGCTGGCCGAGGGTATAATACATCAGGCCGTCATGACGGCCGACGACTTTGCCTTCCAGCGTGCGCATATTGCCGGGCTGAGCGGGCAGAAACTGCTGCAAAAACGGCTTAAAATGGCGCTCTCCGATGAAGCACACGCCCGTGGAATCCTTCTTCCTGCTGTTGGCCAGTCCGGCCTCTTCGGCGATTTCACGCACTTGCGCTTTGGTCAGATGGCCGACGGGAAACATCGCCTTTTCCAGAGCGTTCTGGCCGAGCATATAGAGGAAATAGCTCTGGTCTTTATTGTTATCCACGCCGCGCAGCAGCTGCTTTTTGCCATCCGCCGCGTCGCCGAGCTGACAGAAATGCCCCGTCGCCAATCGATCTGCGCCGAGTTTCATCGCAAAATCCAGAAACGCTTTGAATTTGATTTCACGATTGCAGAGCACATCCGGGTTCGGCGTGCGTCCCCGGCGATACTCATCGAGGAAATACGAAAACACGCGGTCATAATATTCCTTCACGAAATTGACGGAATAATACGGAATATCAATTCTTTCGCAGACGGCGCGCACGTCCGCCCAGTCCGTTTCGCTGGTGCAGACGCCGTTATCGTCCTTTTCCTCCCAGTTTTTCATGAATACGCCGATGACCTCATGCCCGGCGCGTTTGAGCAGCAGCGCCGCCACGGAGGAATCCACACCGCCGGACATGCCTACCACGATTCTTGCCATTGCTCAAACCTCCAGCCCGTCCAGCCGCTCATCCAGCCCGTCGAGCATCGTCCGTGTCACCTGCTCGATGCTCTGCGCGGCGTTGACGGTCAACACGCGCTTTTCCTGCCCCGCAAAGAGCCGTTCATACGCCTGATACGTGCGGCTGAAAAAGTCGGCTTTCTGCTGTTCCAGCCTGTCCGGCTTGGACGCGCTGAGCCTTCGGGAAAGCGCCACGTCGGCGGGCATGCGCAGATACACGGTGATATCCGGCCGGGTTTCGCCGACGGCCATCGCGTTGAGCGCGGCAACCTGTTCCATGCCCAGCTGCCGCCCCGCGCCCTGATAGGCCACGGAGGAATCGACAAACCGATCGCAGACCACCGCGTCGCCGCGTTCCAGCGCCGGACGCACCACCGCGCGCACATTCTGCGCACGACCGGCCGCATAAAGATAGGCTTCCGTCTCGTCGCACATGGTTTGGTTCGCCGGGTCGAGCAGCAGATTGCGGATCTTTTCGGCCACCTCGTCGCCTCCCGGTTCGCGCGTCACCGTAACGCGCCAGCCCAGCTTTTGCAGGTGTTCGGTGAGCGCGGCGCGCTGCGTCGTCTTGCCGCAGCCGTCCATGCCCTCCATCGAGATGAACACGCCTCGCGCTCTGGGCGCATCGCCGATCAGGATATCCGTCAATTCCTCCACGGTATGCGCAATATGCGTCGCATCGGCGGAAACCAGCTCTTCTTCCGTGCCGTAGCCATAGCACACGCCGACGGTATCCACGCCGTTCGCCCGGCCGCCTTCGATATCGAAGCGGCGGTCGCCAACCATCACGACGCTGCCGCCGAATGCTTCCATGCCCCTGCGGACAAGCGCCGCCTTGCTGGAATCCTTGTTATCCAGCCCAGGCCCGATCACGTCGTCCAGATACGGCGCGAAACCAAATTTTTTCGCGATGCGCTCGGCGAAAATCTGCGGCTTTGCGGTGACGATCGCCACGCGCGCGCCGTTTTTTTTGAGACTGCGAAGCAGCGCGGGAATGCCGGCATAAACCTCGTTTTCCGCCCAGCCGACACGCTCAAACCGTTCATGATAATAATCGATCGCCCGATTGGCCTGCTCATCCGTCATTCCGACGACCGTGCGGAAAGAATCAAACAGCGGCGGGCCGATAAACACCTTGAATTGCTCCTGTGTAAAGCCGGTGAAGCCCATCTTTTCCGCCGCGTAAATCGCGGTTTTCGTAATGCCCTCTTCCGACTTGGTGAGCGTTCCATCCAGATCAAAAAGAACTGTCGTATACTTCATCGTTTACTCCTGCTCGCTTTTTCCGCGGCGTCTGGCCGTCTGTTTTCCTTCGGATCGACCGCTTTTTTCGCTTTCGGGCTCGCCTTTTTTCGCCCCGCGCGCGGCTTTCTGCTGCGCGATAACCTCCCGCGCCATCTTCGCTTCGCGGCGGCTGACCAGCGGCGTCACATGGGTATAAATCTCCGGAAACGCGCGTTCAAGCGCCTGCGCGTACAGCGTCACGACCTGCGGTCTCGTCTGTCTGTCGTCCAGCCCGAAACGATCGCCCAGCGCCTCGCGAAGCGCGCCGCACATGGCCTCGTCCGGACAGAATACGCATGCGCGCCGCTGGACGTCCGCCTCGTTAAAGATGATCGCCCAGCCGATTTCATCGTGAACATGCGCCCCGGCGATTTTCCGCGCCAATCTGGCGGAAATCAGGCTTGCGCGCCACGCGGCCTTCATGCGCGCCGTCGGCTTGGCCTCGTTGTCAATCACCGTCACCTGACGATAGCACACGTGCAGCCGCTCGCCCCTGCAAACCGGACGAACGGCCAGAATGCGGTCAAGCGGAATCTCCACCACGCTGGTCGTGCTGTCGCCCAGTTTGCGTTCGAGCACAAGCGTTTCCTGCTTGAGCGTGTACGCGCTGGAAGCGACCGTGCGCCGCATAAACATCGCCAGCGTCGCCACCGCGTAGAGATAAAACAGCACGTTGAGCAATCCTGCGCCCGTCGCCGCAATCAGCAGATTGCAAAGAATCTGGGCCAGCGCGAGCCGCAGCACGACGGAAGCCACGCCCAGCACGAAGTCCCTGCCCGTCATCGGACGCGCCCGGTTTACCTGCTGCACGCGAATCTCTTCCATCATCGTCCGTATCCTCCCGTCAGTCGTCCGTCAGGCCGCTTGCTTCCATAAAATCCTGCTGCGCGTCCATGTATGCGTCCAGCATCTGCGCGATTTTTCCGATTTCGCCGTCATCCTCCACGCCGTCGGTCAATGCCGCAAACAGCGCTTCAAACGCGTCGTCCTCGTCGTATTCGCCGTCGCCCATCAATCCTTCGTCATCAAGCACGCCCGTTTCGTGCATGTAGCGCATATCCGCTTCGATGGCGCGCCGCGCGAAAGCCGCCGCCGTGTCGGGCGCGGCCTTCGCAACTTTGCAGATGGCTTTGCCGATTTGGCTGACAGCGGCTTCCATGTCGTAGCCCTGCATCACGTCGCTCATGCTCAGCCCTCGTCGTTCAGCAGATTCTGATACTGCATGATCAGCTCAGCGAAATAATCCAGCGCGTCGCAGACCGGCTGCGGCGTGGACATATCGACGCCTGCGGTTTTCAGCTCTTCGATGGGCGGCATGCTTCCGCCGAGTGTCAGGAAGCGGCGATACGCCGCGATCTTCTCCTTGTCGCCGCTGAGAATGCCGCGGGAGAGCGCCACCGCCGCACAGAAGCTCGTCGCATATTTGTAGACATAGAAGGAGTTATAGAAATGCGGAATGCGCATCCACTCGTAGGCGACTTCTTTATCAACCTTGCAGGCGCCGCCGTAATAGAGTTTGTTGAGGTCGTAATACATCGCGCTCAGGCTGTCGCGGGTCAGGCTCTCGCCGCTCTCGGCCATGCAGTGCGCCTTATACTCAAACTCGGCGAACATCGTCTGGCGGAACACCGTCGTGCGGAAATGCTGGAGCAGCGAACCGATGAGCGCAATCTGCGCCTGTTTGTTGTCCGCGTACTTCTTGCGCAGATATTCGGAGAGCAGAATCTCGTTACAGGTGGAAGCCACTTCGGCCACAAAAATCTTGTAGCGCGCCTTGGTCGCCGGCTGTGTCTTGTTGGAATAGAAGCTGTGCATCGCGTGGCCCATCTCGTGGCACAGGGTGGACAGGCCGTCGTAGGTATTCTTATGGTTCAGAAGCACATACGGCGTGGTGCGGTACGCGCTGCCGCAGCTGTACGCGCCGGAACGCTTGTTCTTCGTCTCGTACACGTCCATCCAGCGCTCCGGAAGCGCACGGCTCGCGTCTTTCACATAATCTTCGCCCAGCGGCTTGACGGCCTCCAGGAACACTTTGAACGCATCCTCGATATCCAGCGCGATGTCAAAGCCGTTCTCCGCCTGTGCGTACAGGTCGTACATGTGCAGAACGGGCACGCCGAGCTGCTCTTTCTTGATGGAAAGATACTCGTTGAGCGTGCCGATGCCGCCATGAACGGCTTCAATCAGGCTGTCGTAAACCTTCTCATCGATCTCGTCCGGATACATCGCGGCCTGACGGCTGCTGTCGAAATGATGCGCGCGGCTGTTGAAGATGTCGGCCTTAACCTGTCCGGCATACGTCGCGGCAATCGTGTTGCCGAACTTGTTGTAGCCGTTCATGATGTTGGTATACGCCGCCTTGCGCACGGCGCGATCCTTGCTGGCCAGCAGGGAGAGCAGGCGCGCGTCGGTCAGCTGCACCTTTTCGCCGTTTTCGCCGCGGGTCATGCCCAGGTTCATGTCGGCGTAAGAGAGCATTTCATAGGCATTGGAAGCCGCGTTGCAGGCGTCGCTCGCCATCGCCATCAATTTTTCTTCGTTGGCGGTCAGCGTATGCGCCTTCATGCGCAGCACGCCGGAGAGATAGCGGTCGTATTTTTCAAACGCCGGATCGGCGATCATCGCCTCGACTTCGCCTTCCGGAAGGGCCAGCAACTCCGGCTCCATAAACGCGCTTGACGCCGCCACAACGCCCGCCAGCGTGCCCGCGCGGTCGCTCATCGCCTGATACTTGGCGTTGGTGCTGTCCTCATTATTTTTCATCATGGCGTAGACGTAGAGCGCCTCAAATTCCTCATCCATCTTCGCCATCGCGGCAAGCGTTTCGAGGATGGACTCGCGGCCCTTGTTCAGCGTGCCCGCACGCTGCGCAAACGCGTCGGCCTGTGCCTTAATCGTCACGAAGGCCTCTTCCCAAGCTTCATCGCTGGCATAAATGCGCGTCAAATCCCACGTGTAGCGCGGGTCAACCGTTTCTCTGGTCAATTCTTTTTCCATCTTCAACACCCTTTCTATTTCTCTCCTTCCGTCTCGCCGCGCTTGACGCCGCCCGCTAAGAGGGAGGCTTATGTCCGTTCGGCAGCCAAACGAAGGATTTTAATTCTTGAGGCTCTGGAGCGGCGCGGGGATGCGTCCGCCGCGCGCAATAAAGGCTTCCGCCGAGTACGGGCTGACACGCATGATGGGCGCGCGCCCGAACAGGCCGCCGAACTCCACCTCGTCGCCGACCGTCTTGCCCGGCGCGGGGATGATGCGCACGGCGGTCGTCTTGCTGTTGACCATGCCGATAGCCGCTTCATCCGCGATGATGGCCGCGATGGTCGAAGCGGGCGTATCGCCCGGCACCGCAATCATATCCAGTCCAACGGAACAGACGCAGGTCATCGCTTCCAGCTTTTCAAGGCTGAGCGCGCCGCGCGCGGCGGCATTGATCATGCCGATATCCTCGCTGACGGGGATGAACGCGCCGGAAAGGCCGCCGACGTGGCTCGACGCCATCACGCCGCCCTTTTTCACCGCGTCGTTGAGCAGTGCCAGCGCCGCAGTCGTGCCGTGACATCCGCAGACCTCAAGCCCCATTTCTTCCAGAATGTGCGCCACGGAATCGCCCATAGCCGGGGTCGGCGCAAGGGACAGATCGACGATGCCAAACGGCACGTTCAGCCGCGCGGAGGCTTCCTTGGCAATCAGCTGACCCACGCGCGTAATCTTAAACGCCGTGCGCTTGATCGTCTCGGCCACCACGTCAAACGGCTGCCCCTTCGCCTCGTTTTCCAGCGCGCGCTTGACCACGCCGGGGCCGGAAATGCCGACGTTGATGCAGCAATCGCCTTCGCCCGGCCCATGGAACGCGCCCGCCATAAAGGGATTATCCTCCACAGCATTGGCAAAGACGACCAGCTTCATGCAGCCGGAAGCATCCGTATCCGCCGTCGCGGCGGCAATATCCTTCACCGCCTGTCCGCACAGGCGAACCGCGTCCATGTCGATGCCCGCGCGGGTGGAAGCGACGTTGACCGACGAGCAGACGCGCTCCGTGGTGGAAAGCGCCTCCGGCAGGGACGCGATCAGCGCGCGGTCGGAGGCGGTCATGCCCTTCTGCACCAGCGCCGTATAGCCGCCAATGTAATTGACGCCCGTCTCCTTCGCCGCCGCGTCCATCGCGCGCGCAACAACCACGGGATCGCCGCAGGCCGCAGCCACAAGGCTGGCGGGCGTGACGGAAATGCGCTTGTTGACAATCGGAATGCCAAATTCGCGTTCCAGCGTCTCGCCCGTTTTGACCAGATCCCTCGCCTGTGTGGTGATGCGGTCATAGACGTTTTGATATAGGATTTTTTTATCCGGATGCACGCATTCGTAGAGCGAAATACCCATCGTGATCGTGCGGATATCGAGTTTTTCCTCGGTAATCATGCGCACGGTCTGCAAAATTTCGGATGTGTTAATCATTTCGCGCCTCCGTCAGATGCGGTGCATCGCGTCAAAAATTTCGCTGCGCTGAATGCGGATTTGGAGTCCCAGCTCCCCGCCCAGCGCGGAAAGATCGGCAGAGAGCGCGTCAAAGTCGCTCAGGGAGACGTCCACAATCATCATCATGTTGAACATGCCGGAAAGCACGGTCTGCGAAATATCCAGAATATTGGCCTCATGCTGCGCCAATGCCGCGCTCACGCGGGCAATAATGCCGATGGTATCGTTGCCGACGACGGTCACAACCGCCTTGTTCTTCTTCTCCATGGGTTTTCCTCCTCTTGCCTGACGGGCAGGCGGCAAAACTTGCCTCTTATTGTACCGCGGGACGGGCAAAAAAGCAACCGCTCAATGCGCATCGATCAATCGCCGACAGCAATCCGCAACCTCCTGCGGGCTGTCGCATAACGCGTCCGCACCGGAAAGCTCCTCCCGGCTGCCCATGCCATAGGTCACGCCGACGGCGTAAGCGCCCGCCGCGCGCGCGTTTTGAATATCCGTCGCTCGGTCGCCCACGACGATCACGACAGCCGCGTTCAATTCGTGCTGCCACTGGCGGATGCGCTGTGCTTTCGTCACGCCGCTGACGAAACCGCTGTGCAGCGCGATATACGGCGAAAGCGCAAAGGTTTCAATGCAGGCTTCGCAATAGCGCTGACTGCCGTTGGTTAAAATAGCCATCGTCGCGCAGTCCGACAAGCTGCTGAGCATGCGGCTCGTGCCGGAAAACATGCGACCCATGCTGCGCGTCAATTCCACATCGGTCTGATCGACCAGCTCGTCATACAGTGCCCGGCGGTCTTTGCCGATGCCCATCACCCGGCAAACCTCGTCCGCATCCGGGCCGTTGAAGCTGTCCGCCAGTTCATCGGTAATCTGGCCAAAGCCCATCAGCGCAAATACGCGTTTATAGCTCTCCCGCGCCAGTTCGCGGCTGTCGGCAATCGTTCCATCCAAATCAAAAACGATCAGCGCCGGATGGCTGACCGTGCGCAGATACGCGCCGCAAGCCTCGCTTTCAGGCATCCTTGTGCATTCCAACCCCGCAATCCCCCTTATCCAGCTTTTTTGTCACATTTTTATGAAAACTTAGCAAAACATATCGTTCGACTCTCTTCGACAAAGGTTTCGGTTGAGCCGCGCGCCAAAGTCTGTTATCATACATGTACCCCATTCAAGCGGATCACACCGGCTTTCACCGCAGCTGATCGGAAATTGAAAAGGCTTCCATCCAGCGTTCAAACTGCACAATCCCCATATGTTTCAGAGAGGAGCACTTCATGCCGCCACTTTACGTTCTTTCTTTTCAGCGTTCAAAGCTTGAAAACGCCTACCTTTCCTCCGTCTCTCCGGCGGAGGATCTGCTGACCATGAGCCAGAATCTCGATTTGATGATCGTCCGGGCCCAGCGCATGCGCAAAGCTTCCTTTCGCAGCCTGCCTCTGAGGGCCGTCAGGCCGCGTCAGCTGCGCGCTTCCTTAATAACGCCCTTTCTGTAAGCCGTAATCAGCCGCATCAAATCGTCAATGCGGCAGCGCAGCTCCTTGCCTTCGTCCGTGTCGTCGATGAGCAGGCGGCGCGGCATCTGCTTAACCAGGCTTTGCACCGAATGGATATCCTGCTCGGCGGAAATCGCCGCGGCGGTGGATTCAAACGGCTGGTGCGCCACCAGATTCAGTTCATGCGATGTGAAAATGAGCGTATACCCCGCAATCCCCGTCACCGGCTGATACGCGCGGGACAGACCGCCGTCAATGACGAGCAGGCGGCCGCCGGCGCGGATCGGGCTTTCGCCCTGCCCCAGCTTGACCGGCACATGACCGTTGATAATGAAACCCGAATCGGACAGACCAAACTCGCCGAGAATGCGCAGCGCGGTCTGTTCGTCATTTTGGAAATCATAATACGGATTCTTGTTTTCGACATGCGTCGCCTTATCCGCAACGAAATAGCGCTCGAACGTCGCCATCTTATCCTTGCCGAACAGCGGCGAATTGGGGCCGCTGCCCAGATACCACAAAAAGTCCTGCCCGTCCTCGCGCTCCTGCGTGCCCAGCGTGGAGAAATAGCCCTGCCGCGCCTTCACGTCCGCCGCGTCGGTGGCCTCGCGCCCGCGAAGCTGTTCGTCCACGTGAACCGGCACAATCGCAAAATCGCCGTTTTTCTCCATCGGGATGCAGCCGTGATAGAGCAGATTGCCGTTGCAGCGCAGATACATGCCGCCCGCGCTGTATAAAAACTGCACATGGCGCTGAAGCTTCTCGGAATGCGCAAATTCAAGCACCATGCGCTCCATCACTTCGCGCTCAAGCGGCGTGAGGGCATACGGATCGGCGGGATCGATCGTCGGGAACGAGCAGCTGCGCAGCGGATAGGTTTTGCCGTTCAGCTCGACGGTCTTGTTTTCAAAATCAATGCGGTGCAGAATCCGGCGGCTCTCCATGTTGTATTCCGGATGACGGCTGAGCAGCTGGCCTTCCAGTTTGAATTGCAGAATCGCGGCCGCTTTGTGCATGCGCGCCAGCTCCATCTCGTCTTCGTGCAATTCCTCGCCGTTGTCGCGCGGCAGAAACGCTTCGCACGGGTCATCCGCATAGCAGGCTGCGGCCAGCGTCGCCAGGGGACGCAGCGAAATGCCGTAGCCGACTTCAAGTGTTTCCAGATTGCCGTATTTCACCGAGGTCACAATGACCTGCGCGATGCAGGCTTCGGACAGCGCCGCCGCGCCCATCCATGCAATATCGTGGTTGCCCCACTGAACATCGACCTGATGGTAGTTTTCCAGTGCGTCCATGATGAGGTCTGCGCGCGGCCCGCGGTCGAAGATATCGCCGATGATATGCAGCCGATCGATGGCCAACACCTGAATCACGCCGCTGAGCGCAATGATCATCGCGTCGGACTGGCCCGTTTCCAGAATGGACTGCATCACCTCGCGGTAATAGCCTTCTTTATCCGGCGTATTGTCGCTGAGCAGCATTTCCTCCATCAGCGCGCCCATCTCGCGCGGCATCGCGTCGCGCACGCGTTTTCGGGTGTATTTCACTGAGCACATGCGGCAGACTTCCAGCAGCCGGTAAATCGTCAGCCGGTACCACTCCGCGTTGACAACCCCCTGCTTTTTGAGCAGCGCCAGCTTCTCGTCCGGATAGTAGATGAGCGTGGAGAGCATGTCCCGCTCATGGCTGGACAGGATATCGCCGTACAGATCGTTAATCTTGCGTTTGATCACACCGCTGGCGTTATGCAGAATATGCAGAAAGGCAGCGTGCTCGCCGTGCAGATCCGAAAGGAAATGCTCCGTACCCTTGGGCAGACGCAGCACGGCGCGAAGATGCGCCACCTCGGCGGACGCCTCCTGAATGGTTCGATACTGCTTGCGCAGCAGTTTCAGATAGCGGATTTCCTGCGGAGAAAAACTCTCTCTCACGACGGGACGCCTCCTTTTCTTTTACGCTTTTGCGATGCACTCCACCTCGATGGAAAGCCCCATCGGCAGCGCGGAAACCTCTACGCACGTGCGCGCCGGATAATCCGGGCCGAAAACCTCGGCATACAGTTTATTGACTTCGCTGAAATCCGCAATGTTGGTCAGAAAAACCGTCGTCTTGAGCACGTCGCCCGTGTCTGCGCCCAGTTCGGCGAGCACGGTCTTGATGTTTTCAAACGCCTGCTCCGCCTGAGCCAGCGTGCCGCCCTCAGGCGCTTTGCCCGTCTGCGGGTTCACGCCGATCATACCGCTCATGAAGATCATTCCGCCGTAAATCGTCGCCGTGCAATACGGCCCAACCGCCGCCGGGCCCTTCTGCGTCTTAAAACAAACCTTTTCCATTCCTTTTTCCTCCCTGTCGTTTGTATTCCTGCATGCGCTTTATCAGCGCATTTCATGCCGCTTTCACCGCCGCGTTTTTCCGCAGCGGCGCTCAGTTTCTCTGCTGAACGCCGACATAGACAATCTGCGCCATGGCGTCGTAGGTATCCTCGGAAACCACGCGAACGGTTTCCCCGTTTTCATCCACGAGACTCACCGTCGCGCGATAGCCCGGCCTTGCCTCGCTAACCGGAATCCGCTCGTCCGCATAGGTCGCATAACGCCCCTCGCTGTCGCGCACATAGACGGGCTCTTCCGGCGCGTCGATCGTCTCCACTTCGCTGACCAGCGAAAACCGGCTTTCGTTCTCTTTTCCGATGAGCTGCCATTCCATCGTCTGGCCATCGTTTTCCGCATATACGCGCACAACCAGGAACAGCGGGGCATCCGTATTATTGGTCAAAACCAAGTCCAAACCCTGATCGGAAACGGCGGCTTCCTGACCGATTTCACAGTAATCGACCGGATAAACCGCCGCGCTCCGCTCGGCAATTTCCAGTCCGCCCAGCAGCGCCAGCCGATACAGCGCGGTGGAAACCTGGCAGACGCCGCCGCCCACGCCGACAATATTCTGGCCGTAAGCGGGTTCCTCCGCCGCCGTGTAGCCGGATTCTTCCGTCCGCATACCAACGGTCTGATTGAACGAAAGGCTCTCGCCCGGCTCAATCCTCGCGCCCTGGAATTGAACCGCTGCAAGCGCCGCATTCTCCTGAGCCGCCGCGCTGCCGGAAAGCGGCACAATCACCCGCGCGCGAAGCACCGTCGCATTTTCAAGCTCCACACGGTAAACCTTCGGCGAAATTTCTTTCGGCTTAAGCGCTTCTGTCTCTGGCGAAAGATTCAAAATCGAGGCTTCAATCCGCGCACGGATTGCGTCGGTTTCCAGTTCCCGTCCGGCCTGTTCGTCCGTAAAGCGGAACGGTTCGCTGTTGCCCGCCACATAGGCGACGGTCGCGTCCACGCTGTCGCAGTCGATATCGGCCTTCATGTTGGCGAGGAACGCGTCCACCGCGTCCATGTCATAGGTCAAAACGGGTTTTTCCGCCCGCCCGTCGCCGCGCAGCGATAGCATGGCCAGGTAGCGCGTGAGCATATTGCCGCCGCGCCCAATCTGCCAAAGCGGGTCGAGCGTCGCCGCCGTATCGACAGCGAGCGACACCGCCGCGCCGTCCAGCGTATACGTGCGCTCTCCCCACGTCAGGGTATACTGCCATGCGGAAACCGCGTCGCCCGTCAGCATCGCCAGCGCCGCCGCGCCCTCCTGTGCCGTCAGACCGCCGAGCGCATAGCCGGAAATCGACGTATTCGGCAAAAACTTGTCGGCATATGGCGCGGTCTGCGCATACAAAAACAGCGTACAGGACCCGATAAGCACCGCAATCAAAAAGATGACCAGCGAAACGACGCCCGCCGTGCCGATTCCCTTTTTGCGTTTTTTGTTCTTTTTCGGTTTCTTCGGCGATTTCGCCTTGGGCGGCATGCTTTTCTGCGGCGGCGTATAGCCTGCCTGCGTCATCGTCGGCAATCCGATCACCTCGTTTCAGATTCAATACGTTCTATTATATATGCACGTTTGTGTAGTTTCATTTCAAAGATCGATTCGATTCATCAGCCTGCGCATATCCGCTTCCATCGTCGTCCAGCGCTCAAGCCCCTCGCCGATCCGGCTCTGACGCACCTGCGGGCCATGGAAATCGCTGCCGCCCGTCGTCAGCATCCCCTCCCGTTCCGCCAAATGTTCGAGAAACGGCAGGTTGTTGTTCGCCGCGCTAGGATGATAAACCTCGATGCCTGCAAGCCCCTGTCCATGCCATTCGTGCACCAGCGATTCAAGGGCCATCTCACCCATTTTCAGCTCCATTGGGTGTGCCAATACGGCCACGCCGCCCGCGCCCGCAATCAGTTTGGCCGCCTCTGCGACCTTGACCTCCGTCTTAGGCACATAGCCGCATTTTCCCGGCAGCAGGTATTTGTCAAACGCGTTACTCACCGAGTTCGCATACCCCGCCTCAACCAACACGCGCGCCACATGCGGCCGGGCGACAACGCCGCGAGCCAGCTCCATCACACGATCCAGCGAAATCTCCGCGCCGTTTTCACGCAGTTGACGCACCATCTTCTCCGCGCGCGTCTGCCGCTCCATCGTCCGCATGCGGCAGAATTCCAGCATTCGCTCGTCGTAAGGATCAAAGCCATAGCCGAGAATGTGAATCTCCTTTTGCGCGCCGCAGCTCAGCTCCACGCCGGGGATCAGCGTCACGCCGCAGTCGCGCGCCGCGTCCTGCGCGCGCGAAATGCCCTCCACGCTGTCATGATCCGTCAGCGCCAGATGGGTAAAACCCATCTCTGCCGCCAACGCAACCAGCTCGTCCGGTTCCAGCGTGCCGTCCGACGCGGTGGAATGAAGATGCAAATCCGCTTTCATGTCGTTTCCTCCTGAGGTTCTGCCTTTCCGTGTCGCGCAAAAGATCTCGCGCGATAGGGAAAAGCAGACGCCGCGCCTTTTCCGGCGCGGCGTCCGCCTGTCTGTTAAATCTGTTCCGGCTCTTTGAGCACGTTTTCTTCCCGCTTTTCGGGGCAGGGTTCGCCCTTCAGGAAGGCCACAAATTCCGCGCGATCGATGGTCTCTTTTTCAACCAGCAGGTCGGAAAGGCCGTCGAGCTGAGCGCGGTGCTCAGTAAGGATCGCCATAGCGCGCGCCAGCGCATCGTTCATCTTGCGCTGCACTTCCGCGTCGATACGCGCGGCCACGTCCTCGCTGTACGTGCGGCTCTGCTGACCGTAGTCGCGCGCGAGGAACACCTCGTCATGGTCGCCGCCGAGATAAATCGGCCCCATGTCGTCGCTCATGCCGTACTGCGTCACCATGCGGCGGCAGATATCGGTCGCGCGCTGCAAATCGCTGCTCGCGCCGGTGGACATCTGCCCCATGACCAGCGTTTCTGCCGCATAGCCGCCCAGCGCCATCGCCACAAAATCCAGCAGCTGGGCGCGGGTGGTGAAGTCGCTCTCCTTATCCGGCAGCAGCAGCGTGTGTCCGCCGCTTCCGCCGCGCGGCATGATCGTCACCAGATGCACGTCGTCGCAGCCGTCCAGCAGTTCGCCGACAATCGCGTGACCCGCTTCGTGGCAGGCGACAAGGCGCTTATCCTCGTCGCTGACAATGTGGCTCTTCTTCTCCGGACCCATCTGCACGCGCTCGATCGCGTCGTTGAGGTGGCGCATGGTGATCTTATCCTTGCCCTCGCGCGCGCAGAGAATCGCCGCTTCGTTCATGATGTTTTCCAGATCCGCGCCCGCGAAATACGGCGTGCGCTTGGCGATGTTCGCCAAATCCACGTCGTCCGCCAGCGGCTTCTCCTTCGCATGCACGCGCAGAATCGCCTCGCGGCCGCGCACATCGGGATAGCCGACGGTGATCTGGCGGTCAAAACGGCCCGGACGCAGCAACGCCGGATCGAGAATGTCCTTGCGGTTCGTCGCCGCCAGCACGATCACGCCCTCGTTCACCGCAAAGCCGTCCATTTCAACGAGCAGCTGGTTGAGCGTCTGTTCGCGCTCGTCGTGGCCGCCGCCCATGCCTGCGCCGCGTCTGCGGCCCACCGCGTCGATTTCATCGATAAAAACGATGCACGGCGCATGTTTCTTCGCCTGGTCAAACAAATCGCGCACGCGGCTTGCGCCCACGCCGACAAACATTTCCACAAAGTCCGAACCGGAAATGGACATAAACGGCACGCCTGCTTCGCCCGCGACGGCCTTCGCCAGCAGCGTTTTGCCTGTGCCGGGCGGGCCGACAAGCAGCACGCCCTTGGGAATGCGCGCGCCGACCGCCGTAAATCTGCGCGGATTTTTGAGGAACTCGACCAGCTCCTGCATCTCTTCTTTTTCTTCGACCGCGCCCGCGACGTCCGCAAAGGTGACGCGGTTGCCGTCCGGCTCAAACACGCGCGCCGGGCTGTGGCCGAAGGTCATCATCTTGCCACCGCCGCCGCCCTGCTGGCGCATCATCATCATCCAGAACGCCATCAGGCCGACCGTCATGATGATATACGGCAGCATTTCCAGCAGCCACGGCGTGGTCGGCTGGGGCAGATAGCTCAAATCAAAGCCGAGGTCGATTTCGGTCACGTCGTCCGCCGTCGTGCCCGCCTTGCGCGCGGCCAGCTGACGGCAGGTTTCTACAAACGTATCCCGCGAAATGATGGCGCTGAAATCATAGGCCGAGTTTGAAAACGCGCTCAGCGGAATGTTGCTCGCCTTCATGTGCGCATAGGCCACATCGTCCTCCAGCGCAACCGCATCGATCACCCCGCTGTCGATGTATTCAAACAGCTTGGCCGCCTCGATCCGCTGTCCCCGCTGGCTGCTGAACGAAGAGGAAAACAGCTGGGCGGCAATCAGCACGCCAATGATAATCAACGCATAAATCGGAAAGCCCTTATATGATTTTTTCAATGGGAACCTCCAGTTGGCGCGGCCTGAGCCGCGGCGAAAAAAATTTTATTCGTAGATTTCCGGACGCAGCACGCCGATATCCGGCAGGTTCCGATACTTTTCGGCATAGTCAAGGCCGTAACCGACGACGAACTCATCCGGAATCGTGAAGCCGAAATAATCCACATGCAGCGGCACGCGGCGGCGCTCCGGCTTATCCAGCAGCGTGGCGATATGCAGCGAGGCCGCGCCGCGGCTGAGCAGATTCTCCTTGAGGAACGAGAGCGTCATGCCGGAATCGACGATATCCTCGATGATCAGCACGTCCCTGCCGTTGATCGGCTTATCCAGATCCTTGAGAATGCGCACCACGCCGGAAGACTTGGTCGCGCTTCCATAGCTGGAAATCGCCATGAAATCCATCGTCATCGGCAGGTCGATTTCGCGAACCAGATCCACAAAGAACACCACCGCGCCTTTGAGGATGCAGATGACCGTCAAATCCTTGCCCTCGAAATCGCGGGTGATTTCCGCGCCCATCTCCTTGACGCGCTTGGCAATCTGGTCGCGCGTAATCAGCAGCTCGTCCTTCAAATCGGCATACGTTTTTCTTTGCTCATTCATGCTTTTGTTCCCCCTGATTTTTTGATTGTTGTTGGGCCGCCGTCGAGCGGAAATCGCCGCCGAACCGGTTGACAAACTCAACCAGCACGCGCGCGCCGCCCGCACTGCGGCATATCTCAGCCGGACGAACGCCCGGCATCCATAGCACTGTGTCTCCCCGTTTGAGCACGGGCACGCTTCTGCGCAGCGCATGCTCTACATTTTCCAGCAGTTTTTTCATCCGCACAGGGCGATTTGCCCCAAACGGCGTCATCCTGTCGCCGCTTTGCCACGGCATAAGCGCCGCGCCTTGCAGCAGGCTTTCATCCATCGCCTGGCTGCGCATGCCGTCGCCCGTCTCGTCTGCCCCGGCTCGTCGAACGCGCACCGTGCCGAACGGCGTTTCGGTCTCTCCCCACGGATTGAGCATTGTCGGCGCAGCAACTTCTTCCTGTCGGAGAACGGCGACGTAAGCCGTGCCGATTTCCGCCCGCGCGCTGTCGGTCAGGTTGACTGCGCCGCACGTCGGCAGCAAATCCAGCAGTTTGGCAATCACCTGTGCGCTCTGCGTCGGCACGCCCGCCGACTCGATCAACCGGACAAGCGTGCGCCCCGCCAGCGCCGGATGCAGCCCCGCCAGTTTTTCCTTGGGCAGGCATGCGCCGTTCACCAGCATCAGCGGCCGATTCAGCCCCAGCTCGCCAAGCCTTGCGGAAAAGTAATCCTCATCCCGCTGGGCCGACGAAGCCAGCCGCGCCAGCGCCGCCCGCGCATCGGGATACGCCGCCTCCAGCGCCGGAAGCGCGGCATGGCGAATGCGGTTCCTCGCGTAATCCTGACAGACGTTGGTTTCATCCTCGCGCCACGGCTGGCCGATGCTTTGCAGATAGGCGCGGAGCTGTTCCGGTGTAAACGTCAACAGCGGACGGATGATGTTCCCCCGCCGCGCCCGCATGGCGCAAAGCCCGCGGACGTCGCTTCCCCGCGCCGCGTGCAGCAGCACGGTTTCCGCCTGATCCCCCTGATGGTGCGCCAGCGCGATTGCGTCCGCGCCGACAGCTTTCGCCGTCTCCATCAGAGAATCATAGCGCAGCGTTCGCGCAGCGTCTTCAAGGCCGCACTTATGTGCCCTGGCATAGGCCGTTGCATCCACCCGACTGCCGTAAAACGGTATGTTCTTTTGTGCGCACAGCGCCTCCACAAAGCGCATATCCTCCACCGAGGCCGCGCCGCGAATGCCGTGCTCTACGTGTGCACAGGAGATTTGAAGCGGAAACGCTTCCCGAATTTCATCGAAAAGGCACAGCAGCGCCGTCGAATCCGCGCCGCCGCTCACCGCGACCAGCACATGTTGGCCGGGCGAAACCCCGCACGCTTCCTTTAAGCGGATGACAAATGTTTCCCGCATGCTCATACTCCTATCTACACAGTTTCTATTGTACCCTCTAAGCGCGAAATTGGCAAGGCTTATGGGCAAAAAAAGCGGTGGGATTCGCTGTAAACGACAGGTCAAGCCTGCACACCCTTCCGCCGAAGCCCATAAATAGAAAGGTTTTGTATATATGCCCAAACCGCGGCTTTCTCTATGCAAAAAGAGCGGACGCGTTTCGTGTGCGTTCGCTCTTTTTATGCCGTTTTTTACGGTGTCTTGTAAAGCAGTTTTTTTGAATCTGATGCTTGTTCCCCTGTTACGCCGTCCGATCCACGCTGAGCCGGTCAGCGACCAACGCGATGAACTCGCCGTTGGTCGGCTTATCATCCAGCGAGCAGACGTTCTTGCCGAATGCCTCGTCCAGCGCGTCGATGCGCCCGCGGTTCCATGCCACCTCGATCGCGTGGCGGATGGCGCGCTCAACCTTACTGGACGTCGTGCCGAAGCGGTGCGCAATGCCGGGGTACAGCTCCTTGGTGATGCGGCTCATCAGTTCCGGATTATCCATCACCATGCGCACAGCTTCGCGCAGATACTGGTAGCCCTTAATGTGCGCGGGAATGCCGACCGTCAGGAAGAGATTCGCGATCCGCTCTTCCAACGTTTCGCCGCTGGGCTTGCCGCCCTGCTTCTGAATCATCTTGGCGCTGAGCGCCTCGGCGCGCAGGCTCTCGCCCGCCGCCTCATAGACGCGCTGCGCCAGCATCATGAAATCAAACGGCTTGACCATGTAATAGTTCACACCGAGATTGACCGCGCGGGAAATAAAGTCGTCGCGCCCCAGCGCGGTCAGCGCAATCACGCCGGGCTGCTTGGACAGCTTCATCGCCTGAAGCCGCTCAAGCACCGCATAACCGTCCATCTGCGGCATAATCAGGTCGCAGACCAGCACATCCGGCTCGCATTCGGTCACCAGCCGCAGCGTTTCCACGCCGTCTCCTGCCGTGCCGACAACCTCGATGCCGTTCTGCTCCTGCAAATACTCGGCGACCATGTCCCTGAGCTGTATATTGTCATCCGCAACAACTACACGTACTGTATCCATTCTGGCAACCTCCTGTAATCCAATTTTATTTTTTCGACCGTCGGGCGTTATTCGTTTCCCATCCCGCATGGATATATCCGACATTTTTTGCCCTTCATTTGCATTTTATGCGGGATACTGTGAAATATAACTCAATCTTGAAAAACAAATCTTTTTTTCTTTTTCGATATGTTTTCTAACTTTTTTAACCGTCAGGTTTCGAGGATATAGGGTTTGAGCAGCCGCATGATTCGATCCGCCGAAGCAGGCGCATATCGCGGCGACTGCGCCATCGTCACAAAATCGTAACCCGTCTCGCGGAACTGACGATAATCGTCAAACACTTCAAAGGAAATCGTCGGTTCGCGCCCGTTCATCGCTTCCATCAGCACGGAAATATCGCTTTGCAGCCGAATGTTTCCCTCCGTATCGAGCAGCCGCGCCGGAATATCCTGATGCGATTTCGGATTGCGCACATACGCCAGGCGGCTGATCCAGCGGAAAGCCAGCGCAAACAGCAGGTAATTCGCTTCGTCGAGCTTTTTCCCCTCGCGGTATGCCCCAAGCGTCGCGCGCGCCCTGGGATTGCGGGTCAGCACAGCCTTGAGCACAAAATCCGTTCCCGGAGGCCCAAAGGCAAGATCGGAATGCGTATCCACATGCACAACGTCGAACGGCGGTTGCAGCTTTCCCGCTTCCATCTGCGCCAGCCAGAAATCCAGCGCCTTGTCATGCGTATCAAAAATCCGCCCCGGCACGGGATGCGCGCGGCTCAGTCCGCATTGCTCTTCCAGAAAAGCGATCACCTGTTCGTCGCCATACGGTCTGGCGCAGGATTCCGGCGGCCTTTCTCCCAGCGGCGCAAGCGGACATGCGTCCGTCAGGAAAAAATCCATATCGAGATCAAGCACCTTCATCGTTCGCGCCCCCAAGTATCTTTGAAGTGATTATATCATTCTTTTGCCTGGCAGGCAAGCTCTAAGGCACCATGTTCAGCTCATCCGGGTTCAGGTTATAGCCCACGAAGCTCTCCGGCACTTTGCCAATGATGATTGATTCAGCCACGAGCATGTTTGCGCTGACGTTCGTCGTCTTTGCGCCCGTCGGAATGACGATACGAATGCTGGCCGAGAGCTGCAAATAAACCTTGTGCCGCGTCTGGTTGATGCCGCAGGCCTCAAATTCCGTTTCAAAATCCGTCTGCACCGTGCCGACGGGCACAATGGAAATCGGGATGCGCGGCCCGCTGCCCGCAAAGAGCGTCAGCCCCAGCGCCGCGCCGAGCGGCACATAGACCTTTTGCGCGCTGACCGTTTCCAGCTTGCGCAGCGCCGCGTCGCCCGCGCGGTCAGCCAGGGCGTTCATGCGCATGGTGTTGGCCGAGAGCAGCGAAACCTGCCCGCTGTCGTCCATCCGCACATTCATCAGATCGTCGTATTCCACACCGTCCTCCAGCGCTTCGGTGAGCGCGCCGTTCAGCGCGCGGGTCGCCATCGCGGCGCTTCTCGCCTCCGCCAGGGAGAAAACCAGCGGCCGGAAGTTTCGGTCGATCAGCAGAAAGGCCGCCGCCAGAACCAGCATCAGCAGCGTCAGCCGCCGTAGCCGCCTTCGTCTGCGCGCCCGCGCGGAATACCGTTTAAGCTGCTTTTCCGTCACGCCCATCCCCTCCCCGTCATCATATGGCAAAAAGCGGAAAGGGATTCTTCCTCAACTTTTTCGGTTTTTGATGCGGAAAACGCGTTTTTGTGTTATAATGACATATCGCCCTTTTCTTCGGGCGCTTTACCCGTATGGCAAGGAGGAAAAACATGCCCAATCGCGCCGTTCATCCGCGTGCGCGCTCCATTTTCAAGGCGCGCACCAAAAAGCCGAATTTCGTGCTCAGCGTTGCCGCGACCACCATTCGCCTGTCCTTCATCATCGCCTTGTGCGTGGGGCTGGCGCTGCTGGGCGCCGTCATCGGCATCGCCAAGGCGTTTGTCGATACCGCGCCGACGCTCGATCTGGCCGCGCTGGATGCTCAGGATAAAACTTCCTTCATATACGACAGCGAAGGGAACCTCATCACCGATTACAAGGGTACGGAAGACCGCATCATGGTCTCCATCGACGAGATTCCGGAAATGCTTCAAAATGCCTTCATTGCCGTGGAAGACGCGCGTTTTTACGAGCACAACGGCGTAGACGTCAAGCGTATCGTGGGCGCGCTGGTTGCCAACTTCACCAGCGGTTCCACGCAGGGCGGCTCAACCATCACCCAGCAGCTCATCAAGCAGACCGTGCTTTCCAGCGAGCAATCCTACAAGCGCAAGCTGCAGGAAGCCTATCTGGCGATGGAGCTGGAAACGCGCTACACAAAAAAACAGATTCTGGAAAGCTATCTGAACACCATCTTCCTCGGCGGCAGTTACTACGGCGTGCGCGTGGCGGCCTACGGCTATTTCGGCAAGGAACTGGATCAGCTGACGCTTCGCGAATGCGCGATGCTGGCCGGTCTGACCCGAAGCCCGAATTATTACAACCCGCGCAGCAACTTCTATACCCGCAACACCGAAGGCAGCAACACGCCCGACATCACCAACAACCGCACGGATTATGTGCTGCGGCAGATGCGTGAAAACGGGCTGATTACCGCCCAGCAGTACAATGCCGCGCTGGATCGTTCGACGGCCAGCGTGCTGGAAAAATCCCCCGCTTCGACGGATATGTACGCCTATCCGCACTACGTCGAATACGCCATCAGCGACGTGGTGGATACCTTCCTCGACCTCAACGGTCTGGAAGATACTTCCGCGAACCGCTATGCGATGGAAAACAAACTCCGCACGGGCGGTTACAGCGTCTACCTCTGCCTCGACACCGAAATTCAGGAGATCGTCGAAGACACGCTGGCAAACTGGAGCGACTATCCCCGCCTGCGCGATCCGTCCGACAAAGTCTATCAATCCCGCAATGCGGACGGCACCTACACCGAAATCGAGCAGCCGCAGGCCGCCGCGTGTGTGTTTGACTACCGCACGGGCGAGCTGAAAGCCATCGTCGGCGGGCGCTATAAGCCGACCACGCGCAAGACGCTCAACCGCGCCAGCGGCATGACCATGCCCGTCGGCTCTTCCATCAAGCCGCTGACGGTCTACGCGCCGGCCATCGATCTGGGCGCGTCTCCGGCCTCCATCGCCTACAACATGCCCGTTCCGATTTCCGGCTGGAAGGATTCCAGCGGCAAAGATTCCTGGCCCAAGAACTACGGCGGCGGCGGATATAAAGGCCCGCAGAGCTTCCGCAGCGCGCTGCGCAACAGCTACAACACCGCCGCGGCGCAGATTTTGATGACCTATGTCGGCGTGTCCCGCTCGGTGGAATATCTGCACCTGATGGGCATTCCCGATAAAAACATCAACGCCGACCCGTTCGGTCTGGCGCTCGGCTCGTCCGGCATCACCCCGGTGCAGATGGCCGTCGCCTTCGGCACCATCGCCAACAAGGGCGTGTATCAGCAGCCGTTATCCTTCTCCCGCATTGTGGACAGCAACGGCAACGTTGTCGTCGATATGCACCAGCAGCAGGATCGCCATCAGGTGTTCAAGCCCTCGACAGCGTATCTCGTGGTGGATATGCTCAAAGAAGCCGTGCAGAGCGGCACGGGCACCAAGGCGAAGATTTCGTCTCAGGTCGTGGCGGGCAAAACCGGCACCAACTCGGACAGCAAAGGCGTGTTCTTTGCCGGCATGACGGGCTGGTATTCCGCCTCCGTCTGGATCGGCCATGACAACTATAAGGCGCTCTCTTCCAAGGCGACGGGCGGCAACGCCGCTGCGCCGCTGTGGCAGTCCTTCATGGAGAAGATTCACAAGGCGAAGAACCTCGATTCCCGCGAAATCATCGATGGCACGCCGAGCGACTATAACCTCGTGCGCGTAACCACGTGCGGCGTAAGTGGTCAGCTGGCAACAGATGCCTGCTATAACGACGTGAACGGCTATAAAACCATCACCGATTACTGGAGCGCGGACAGCGTGCCTACCGCTTATTGCAGCATGCACAAGTCCGTCTCCATCTGCACGGAATCCGGCCTGCTGGCAACGGATTACTGCCCGTCCTACTCGGTGGAAAGCCGCGGCATCGTGCTCATCCCGCGCGGCCATCCGCTCTATGATTACATCGATACTTACGGCGACACCATCCGCAAGTATCTGGGCGAATTCGCCACGCTCAAGAGCACCAACGATATTGCGAACCATATCTGTCAGATTCACGACGCATACACCGCTACGCAGCAGCCTTCCGAACTGGAAAGCATTGTGAGCGATGCAAGCAGTCTGGTGTATACGGCCTATCAGCTGGTCGGTTCGTCGCCGGATCTCACCAACGATACCCGCCGCCAGATCAATACCGCCATCAGCGCGGTGCAGACGCTGCTCTCCCTTTCCCCGATCGATTATACTTCGCTGGAAGGCGCGGTCAGCAATCTGCGCAGTCAGCTGCAAGCGGCGGGCTTGATGTAATAGCCTTCGGCGTTTTTCATCGTCTGAATCCGCCACAGGCAGAGACGATTTCAATCGTCCCTCGAAGAGGGAGACTTAACCCTCACGCTGCCGTTGCTTTGCATGAAAGGCTTCTTCCTTGAAAAAACGAATTGAAGAAGTTGGATAGCGTAAAAAACTTCATCCACTTAAAATCCGGACGAACATCCAAATCGGATGAATCGTCCGGATTCTTTTATTCGTCTGAAAACTCCCGCTCGTGCTTTTTGAAAAAATCGTAATATGTCCGCACGTTTTCAAGCTCCGTCCATCGGCGTACATCTACCGGGTCGCTGTCCAAATCATAGATTTTTGCGCCGCGCAGACTGAGCAGGAACGGCGAGTGCGTCGAGATCACAAATTGACAGTGGAAGAATCGCGCGGCGTTTTCGATGTATTCCGTCAGCTCCATCTGTCTCGTCGGCGAAAGACTGTTCTCCGGCTCGTCCAGCAGATACAGTGCATCCTCTTCGATGGCGTTTGTAAACATCTTAAACGCATTTTCGCCGTTGGAATACGTCCGCACATTCATGCCCAGCTCCTCCCGTACGTAGCGCGACTGCGTTTTATGCCGCGCACTGTTGACAAGACGAAGCTGCTCGTAATCCGCCATGGATGAAAGCTGAAAATGGCTGCGCTTGTTGGCCAGATATTCCTGAAAAACCGCTTCTCGTTCCTGATCCATGCCGTCGTTAAACGCGCGCGTATCCAGCATCGCGTCAAACACATCGTCGCTGGCCAGCAGACGGCTGTTTGCCGGGATTTCATCCGCTTTCATACGGCAAAGCCGCACATAATCCTCAAAAAAACTGGTTTGATTGAAACGTGCGTCGCATTTCACGCCCGCACGCGCCGCGATAACATGCAGCGCCGTCGATTTACCCGACCCGTTTCCGCCATACAGCATGGTGATCGGTTCAAAGTCGATGCGTTCAAAGCGGCGGCGTGAAAGAATTTTGAACGGATAAAACGACGTATAACAAGTTCGCTTCACTTCGAGCAAAAAGTCAAATTCCGTGCCGTCATCCGGGAATTCAAACGATTTCAAATAAACCATACCGTTAAACCGTACAGTTTCTCCGTTCTGCGCTTCCGCATTGCTTAAAAAGCACCATCTTTCTGCCAATATCCGCGGCTATCTTTAATGCGCGAAGCGGCGGACGTCCGTGCCCACAAATTCGATTACATTCATTCGGCTGGGTGCTGTCAAACGCGCGGCAATACGGTCATCATATTTTTCATAAAGCAAATCGCTGTCACAGTTTGTCGTCACGATCATCGCGCGATTAGCGTTATTTCGTTCGCTGACAATATGATACAGCGCGCTGACTGTCACGTTGCGGATCATCGGTTCGCTGCCCAGATCGTCAATGGCCAGCAGGTCGCAGGTCAGAATATCCTGCACCTGCTCCGCCCCTTTTCCGTCAAACTGATAACCGCGCATCAACTCGACCAGTTTATAGGCGGAAATGACAACCACCGAATATCCGCGTTCAAGCACCCGTTGAGCAACGCAATTCATCAGAAACGTCTTGCCCAATCCGGATCGGCCGGAAAACAGAAGCCCTTTCCCCTCGTTGGGCCTGAACTGGTCCGCGTACTGCTCGCAGAATTCGCGATATTTCCGAATATAACCGCGTTGGCTTTGCTTTCTTCCCTCAATGGGCGTATCCGGAAAAATACGCTCGTCGAAAGTGTCAAAATTTTCGTGCTCAAGCCCCTGCAAGCCTTCGTTTTGATAAAGCTTATTCAAAACCGTCCTTTTGAGGCATGCGCACGGTTCATGAATCGGTTCCCCGACATATCCGGTATCTTTGCAGATTGCGCAGCGATACACAGGTTGCAAATAGTCTTCCGGCAAGCCGTTTTGAACGAGCGCCGTGCGCAGTTTTTGATTCAGGCGTTCCATTTCCGTTTTCATATTCCTAGAAATCTGTTTCGCCTTTTCGGGAGAAGCGAACGCACCACGCATGCCGGAATAGAAAAGTTTCTGCCTTTCGTCCAACAACGCCGCAATTTCCGCGCTTTTAGCCCGCGCTTCTTCGCGGCGCTGTCTCTCGGTTTCGATGTTGCTTGCGCGTTGGGCTTCCAGATCGCTGAGCGCTTCGCGCATCACGTTTTCGCGGTTCATTGCCCGTCATCCTCCTCGTCAAAATTCACGACGGCAGCGCTGTATGTTGCGCGGCGTTCTTCCGGCGTATAGCGCAGCATAGCGTCCTGCTTTTGAGCCGTCTGCAAAACCGGCGCTTTTTGCGCAATTCCCTGAATATGACTCTCGTGTTCCTGCCGCGCAGCTTCCAGCGTCGAAATGCCAGCGCGGCTCCAATCGCGCAGAATGCGGCCAATGAGCATCATCGGCGAACCCGCGCCGCGCGCGTATTCCGCCGCCTGCACAATCAATTCCTGCGTCATGCCCATTTCGCCCGCCCAGCGGCAGAGCAGATCGCGGTCCGGCGCGTTGGGGCGCTTCTCCACGCCCGCCGCCGCGTAGATTTCGCGAAGCTGACCGTTGAGCATGCGGGTTCTCGCCGATTCCGCGCGAACGGCTTCCGGCGTGGTCAGGCCGCGCCGACGCCAATCCTGCAAATAGTTGTCCACATCGTCCATGTTGCCGCCGCCGGATTTGCCGTGCGCCGCCTTGACGGCCAACAAAATCAGTTCGTCGTTTGCGCCTTGCTCATGCCACGTCTCAATCGCGGCCAAATCGTCCTGTGTCGGTGTTTTGCCCGTCACGCCCAAGCCCGCGTAGACCTCGCGGGCAAAATTGCGCGCCTCGTGCTCAGTCTGCATGCCCGTTTCCAGCGCGATGACTTCATGGCGGCCAAGCTGATGCTGGCGCATCAGAATGCCGTTGAGATACGCCATCGTCGGCGTGCCCTTCGTCGTCTCGCGGCAGGCTTCCTGCACAGCTTCCGGTGTAAAACCCCATTCGTCGATCCACGTCTTGTACATGGCCTTTTCGTCCTCGCTGGGCGTGCGGCGCTGGCCAAGGCGCGCCAGCAGTTTTCGGAGCTGCTGTTCACGTTCCCTGCCCATGACGACGATCTTTTCCACGTCGTCCACCGTGCGGATGCCGCTCTGCGCCCATTCCTTGGCGCGCCTGCCCGCAATCGAGATGGAAACGCGCCCCCGGCTGTTCTCCATCTCGATTTGCAGCAGCATCAGAACGACTTCTTCCGGCAGTTCGAGCACCTGAATCCAGTCGTTGATGAGGTTGATTTCCTCCGGCTGAAGCGTCCGTTTGAGAATCCGCTCAGCTTCTTCAATGAACTTTTGATTGTACAGCTTGTCCCCCGGATTTTCCGCCCGTGTCAGCGTCAGCTGTTTCAAATTGAACAGCGTGAAGCTCACGGGATTGTCGCCAACCTGACGGACCAGCCCGTCCCGCGCCCAGTATTTGAACGCGCGCTCTACGTCTTCCTCCGTCATATCCAGATCCCTGGCCATCGAGGAAAGCGACATGCGCGGCGTCGGATGATAACACAGCATCAGCGCGTAGAGATAGACCTTCACAAAATCGCCGGGCGCGCGAAGCATATATTCGGTGATAAACATATTTTCCACGGGTGTGGAATCAAACAGCGCGGCGCTGTCATCAAACGCGCAAAACGCCATGTTTCTTCCCCCTTTGCGTTCCTTTTTAACTTGTCTATTGTATCACACGGCAGGGCGGCTTGGCAAGGCGCGCATACGGAATGAGATTGTTTCATCCTTGACAAAATCTGTCGATTGTGTTACAGTATCCCACGTCTTTTTTGATTATGTTCATATGAACAAATCATTGCTCTTGTTACGAACAAGGAGGTATTCCGATGAAAAAGGGGATTCTCGCCGCTCTGGCGCTCTCGCTTGCTCTGCCGGCCTGCGCGCTGGGTGAGGCAGGCTACACCGCGGGCACGTACTCTGCCGAGGCGCAGGGCATGGAGAGCGCGGTCAAGGTGACGGTCACCGTCAGCGACAGCGCCATCACCGATCTGACCATCGACGTTTCCGGCGAAACCGCTGGGCTGGGCACGGAAGTCAGCGAGCCGCTCAAGGCCGCCATTCTGGAAGCGCAGAGCGCGGATGTGGACGGCGTAGCGGGCGCGACGGTGTCCAGCACCGCCGTCAAGACCGCCGTCAAGGCCTGTCTGGATGAGGCATCCGGCGCAGCCGCGTGGGATGGCAAATTCACCGCCGGCACGTATACCGCCAGCGCGACGGGCAAGAACGGCCCCGTGACCGTGGAAGTCACGTTCTCTGAGGACGCGATGACCGATATCCAGGTCACCGACCACACCGAAACCTACGGTCTGGGCTACGGCGTCAGCACCGCCCCGATCGACCTGCTGCCGGGCGTGATCCTGACTGCGCAGTCCATCGATGTGGACAGCGTGTCCAGCGCGACCGTGACCAGCAACGCCATCAAGGCCGCCGTCGCAGACTGCATCGCGCAGGCGGGCGGCGACGCGCAGGCGCTCAAGTCCGTTGCGGAAAAAGAGCCGGTGCAGGACGCGGTCTATGACGTGGATGTGGTCGTCGTCGGCGCGGGCGCCGCGGGTCTTTCCGCCGCAAACACCGCGCTGGAAGCGGGCGCGAACGTGCTGATTCTGGAAAAGACCGGCGTGACCGGCGGTTCCACCGCGCGCAGCGGCGGCAAGATTCTCGGCGCGGGTACCGAATGGCAGACCGCGCAGGGCTTCACCGATACGCCGGACATGATGTACGATTATCTGATGAGCTTTGACCGCGACGGCATCATGGATGCGGATCTGGTTCGCACCTTCTGCGACAACTCTGCCGAAAACATCCAGTGGCTTGTGGATCGCGGCGTGCAGATGCAGGACGTCGAGCCGATTCACAGCTCCCTGACCCCGTGGCGCGTCCACAACGTCAAGGGTGGCGGCGGCCAGACCAGCGGCCACGGCGGCCAGTTCACCGCCCCGCTGACCAACCTCTACGAGGGCAACGGCGGCAAGATTCTCTATAACTGCACCGCCAACGAGTTGCTGACCGATGAAAGCGGCGCGGTTGTCGGCGTGAAGGGCACGATGGCCGACGGCAGCACCATCACCGTGAACGCCAAGGGCGTGATTCTCGCGACCGGCGGCTATGCCCACAATGAGGAAATGCTCAGCCGCTACAACGACTTCCTCCCCACCAACATCTACTCCGGCGTGCCGATGACCAACGTCGGCGACGGTCTGGTGATGGCTGAAGCCGTTGGCGCGAAGAACTTTGACGCGCCGGGTCTCCAGCTGGTTTATGTCAGCTATGACTGCTATGTCGGCATCAACGAGGAATCCGGCCTGATCGTGACCAACAAGGGCGAGCGCGTCGTCAACGAGTGGAGCTACCAGTCCCACGTCGCGCAGGCGCTGGCCGATGCGAAGAGCCCCTGCGGCTACTACATCACCGCCGTCAAGAACGGCGCGTGCGTCGAGCCGTACCCGATGCTGGCCTGGGGCGTGACGATGGAGAACGTGCCGCATGCCGCGACCATCGCCGAACTGGCCGAACAGATCGGCATGGACGCTTCCGCGCTGGAAGCGACCGTGACCCGCTACAACGAGCTTTGCGAAAAGGGTGAGGATGAAGACTTCGGCAAGCCCGCCGAGTACATGATTCCGGTCGAGGGCGAAACCTACTACGCCTTCTACATGACGCCCGGCTCCTCCGTCACCTTCGGCGGTCTCCAGATCGACACCGACGCGCACGTGCTGGATACCAACGACCAGCCGATTTCCGGTCTGTATGCCGCGGGCGAAGTCGCCTTCACCGGCCTGTTTGACGCGGAATATCCGTGCTGCGGCATGGCGATCGGTTCCGCCGTGTACTACGGCCGTGTTGCGGCAGCCAATGCCGTCGCGGGCAAATAATTCTTCCCCCCGCTTTTCGGGAGGTCTCTGACGAGGCCTCCTTTTTTGATTTTCTGGGAAATTGCATAAAGTTTGCCCGCATGTATCGAGCTTTGAAACTTTACAGACCGTGGCGAAAAACAGGCGTGCTCAGCCTGCTTTTTGTTATGTTTCCATCGGCTTGACAGTTCCCCCGCGCCGGGTTTACAATAAGAACGGTTTATTTTCGTTTTTGAAAAGGAGCTTTCATGAAAAAATCCACGGTTCAATACATTCTGGCGCTTGTTATCTGCTTCGCCGTCGGGTGCGGCATCGCGCTGGGGCTGAATGCTTACGACAAGAATGCCGAGCGCATCACCCCGCTTTCCGGCGGACAGACCATCGATTTTTCGGCCTACGGCTTCACGCTGACCGTGCCGGATGACTTCGCCATGAACGATTATACCACCAACAACGCGGCCGAAGGCGGCAACGCGCTCTTTGCCGGCTGCGCCTACGGCGAAATCGGCGAACTGTATATTTTCTGCTATATCAACGATTCCGGCGACGAACTCCGGCAGTACGGCGAGCAGGAAGTCGTCACCTATTATATGAACGCTGGGGCGACCGACGTTCGCATGCGCACGCTCGGCGGCCGCCGCTTTATCTGCTATCGCGCGACCGTCAACGGGCAGGACGGCGAAGAAACCTGGGATACCTACGAAACCTGGAACGAGGACATTCAGATTTCCTTTGAAACCCGTATGAATCCCGACGACGTTCTGCCGATTCTGGCTACCATTACCTTTACCTCCATCGCACAAACGAACTGACAAGGAGCATATTACATGGCTTTCGCACATCTTCACCTGCATACCGAATACAGCCTGCTGGACGGCGCAAACCGCATCGGCCCACTGCTCGACCGCGTTAAAGAGCTGGGCATGGACGCCTGCGCCATCACCGACCACGGCGTGATGTACGGCGTGGTGGATTTTTATACCGAGGCGAAAAAGCGCGGCATTCACCCGGTCATCGGCTGCGAAATCTATGTGTGCGAAAATATGGACGACCGCAGCGCCGCCAACGGCATGCGCGCCATGAATCACCTGATTCTGCTGTGCGAAACGCAGGAGGGCTATCAAAACCTGACCAAGCTGGTCAGCGAAGGCTGGACGCGCGGCTTTTATTATCGTCCCCGCGTGGATATGGCGACGCTCAAAAAATACAGCAAGGGCCTGATCGCGTCGAGCGCCTGTTTGTCCGGCAAGCTGGATCGGCTGCTGCTGGACGGTAATTTTGAATCCGCATGCGCCCATGCCCGCGAGATGGAAAGCATTTTCGGCAAGGGGCATTATTTCGTGGAAATCATGGATCACGATTTGGAAGACGAAAAGCGCGTCGTGCCGCTGCTCGTGCAGGTCAGCCGCGAAACGGGCATTCCCCTGCTGGCGACAAATGACTGCCACTACCTCCGCCGCGAAGACGCGGACGCGCAGGAAGTGCTCATGTGCATCCAGACCGGCAAGACGCTCGACGATACCAACCGCATGCGCATGGAAACCCGCGAGCTGTACGTCAAGAGCGAAGAGGAAATGCGCAAAGTCTTTCCCGAATACGCCGATGCCATCGAGCGCACAGAGGAAGTTGCCAAGCGCTGTCACGTCGATTTCGTCTTCGGCGAAACCAAGCTGCCCCGCTTCCCCACCGAGGCGGGCGAAACCAGCGAGCAGATGTTCCGCCGCCTGTGTGAAAAAGGGCTTACCGAGCGCTATCAGCCCGTCACGCCGGAAGCGCGCGACCGCATGGAATACGAAATCGGCGTGATTTCCAAGATGGGTTACGTCGATTACTTCCTCATTGTCTGGGATTTCATCAACTACGCCCGCAGTCAGGGCATTGTCGTCGGGCCCGGACGCGGTTCGGGCGCCGGCTCCATCGTCGCTTACTGCATGTATATCACCCAGCTCGATCCGCTGCGTTACAGCCTGCTGTTCGAGCGATTCCTCAATCCGGAACGCGTCTCCATGCCGGATATCGACGTAGATTTCTGTTATGAGCGCCGTCAGGAGGTCATCGATTACGTCGCCCGGCGTTATGGCGCGGATCACGTCAGCCAGATCATCACGTTCGGAACGATGAGCGCCCGCGCGGTCGTGCGCGACGTGGGCCGCGTGCTGGGCTATCCATATGCCGAGGTAGACGCCGTTTCCAAATCCATCCCGTTTGAGCTGAACATGACGCTCGCCCGCGCGCTGGAAATTTCGCCGGAACTGAAAAAGAACTATCAGGAGGACGCGCGTGTCAAGCGCCTGATCGATACGAGCCGCGCGCTCGAAGGTCTGCCCCGCCATGCGTCCACCCATGCGGCGGGCGTGCTCATCACCGATAAACCTGTCACCGATTACGTGCCGCTTCAACGCAACGACGAGGTCATCACCACGCAGTTCCCGATGGGCACGATTGAAAAACTCGGTCTGCTCAAGATGGATTTTCTCGGTCTGCGCACGCTGACCGTCATTCGCGACGCGCTCGACCTGATGCGCGACGCAGGCGTGGATATGAAAGCCGAAGACATTCCATTGGACGACAAGGCCGTCTACGACATGATCTCCGAGGGCGAAACGGACGGCGTGTTCCAGCTTGAATCCGGCGGCATGCGCAGCTTCCTGTCCAACATGAAGCCGCAGAATTTTGAAGACATCATCGCCGCCATTTCACTCTACCGCCCCGGCCCGATGGATTCCATCCCCCGCTATATCGAGGGCAAAAATAACCCGGATGCCATTCACTACCTGCATCCCAAGCTCAAGCCCATTCTGGATGTCACCTATGGCTGCATGGTCTATCAGGAGCAGGTCATGCAGATTGTCCGCGATCTGGCGGGCTATTCGTATGGCCGAAGCGACCTCGTGCGCCGCGCAATGGCAAAAAAGAAGCACGACGTGATGGCCAAGGAGCGCGAAATCTTCATCAACGGTCTGGAAGAGGACGGAAAAATCGTCGTGCCCGGCTGTGTGCGCAACGGCGTGAGCGCCGAAATCGCCAGCCAGCTTTTCGACGAAATGACCGCTTTCGCGTCCTACGCATTCAACAAATCCCATGCGGCGGCTTACGGCGTAGTCGCTGTGCGCACGGGCTGGCTCAAGCGCCACTACCCGGTGCAGTTCTTCGCCGCGCTGCTCAATTCCGTCTCTTCCGACAGCGGCAAGGTTGCAGAATATTCGCAGTACTGCCGCAAGCATGGCATTCCGCTCCTCCCGCCGGATATCAATCAGAGCGTGCGCAAATTCTCCGTCGGCAAAAATGCGGAAGGCGTGAGCGGTATCCGCTTCGGTCTTGGCGCTATCAAGTCCTGCGGCGACAAGGCCATCGATTCCATCATCGAACAGCGCCGCCGGGGCGGCCCGTATAAGGATATCTTTGATTTCTGCACGCGCATGGATTCCGAGCAGGTCAACAAGCGCGTCGTCGAATCGCTGATCCTTTCCGGCGCGATGGATTGCACCGGCGCAAAGCGCACGCAGCTGATGGCTGTATACGAACGTGCGCTGGACGGCGCAAACAAAAACCGCCGCAGCAACGTGGCCGGACAGCTGTCTCTCTTTGGCGACGGCCTGCTGGACGAGTTCAAGCCCACGCTGCCTGATATTCCCGAATATAACCTGCGCATGATGCTCAGTCTGGAAAAAAATGTTACCGGATTGTATATTTCCGGCCATCCGCTCGGCGATTACGGCAAGGCGCTCTCCGCGCTGGATATGAACACGGCTCGTCTGGCTGAATTGCTTGAAGCGCCGGATCATGGCCTGTCCTCCGACGGCATGCGCGTCCGCATGGGCGGCATGCTCACCGAGGTGCGCCAGAAAGCAACCAAAGCGGGCAATCTGATGGGCTTCGCTACGCTTGAAGATCTGACCGGAACCATTGAAGCGCTCGTCTTTCCAAAGGTGCTTGAACGCGTCTCTACCGAATTGATACCCGATACCGCCGTGGTGCTCGTCGGCCGCCTTTCCATTCGCGAAGAAGAAGACCCCAAGCTGCTGCTGGATACCGTCGAACCGCTTTATACCGATGCTGAGCTCAGCCAAATGAGCGATAACGGCGCGCTTTCCCCTGCCGTCAAACAGCTTTTGCCAGGCAATACGCTCTATCTGCGTCTGCCCAGCGACAGCGCCATCGGCATGATTCAACCCGTTTTGCAGCGTTTCTCCGGTCCGAAACCCGTCATTCTTTATATCGAAAGCACCGGCGCGAAACTCCGCGCCCCGCAAAACCTCTTCATCTCCCCGACGCAGGAATTGATCGATACGCTTTCGGATATGCTCGGCGCAAAGAATGTCGTGCTGAAATAAGCATTTTTCTTTCTTCTTATCAGTATCCTGCACACTAAACAGAGGTCATACGATGAGCCGAAAAAAAGCCCATTCAACCCAAATCATCGCACTAGCTCTTTTTCATCGTTACGGATGGTTGATCGTCATGCTGGCATTCACAAATTTCTTTCCTCCTCTATATGTTATCGGCTTTTTTTCCTTGCTTTTGCAGTTTGGTCTTTCATAGGCTATAAACGAAAATGGAAACATATCTATTGTTCCTATCAAAATGCCTGCCATAGAGCAATGAATCCGAGTATGATTTGCTGGGATTCGGTCAAAAAAACTGATGTGTACAGCGTTTCCTTCCTCTTTTTCCTTTTGGGAATCGTTGCGCTCTTACTTTCCTAATGAAAAAGCAGAAGCCCGCAAAGCTCCTGCTTTTTGCATATTTGCTTATTTTTCGTAGGTCAGCGTCGGCGCATTCTTATCGAGTTTCGTCACATACACGACATAGTCCCGCACAAAGCCATACGTCTTGCCGGAAGCTGTGATGACTTCGTACCATGTTTCTTCCTTCACGCCCGCATATTTGGCCAGAATCTGCAATTCCATGCCATTGCCGAGCTGACGAACAACCTTCGCATTGGCCAGCGGTTCTTCGCGCACATTGGCGGCGCGGTTGGTCGTCGCCTTGCCAATGACCTCCCTGTCCTGCAAATTTTCGGTCGAAGTCTCCGTCGCGGAAGTCGTGCCGCCGTTTGCGCTTTCCGTGCTCACGTCGCTGTCCAGCGTCACCACGTAATCACGCATATAGCCCACTTTCGTGCCATTTTGCGCCTGCGCCTGATACCAGACGTTGCCCTTCGTATCCGTCAACTGCTCATAAATGTTGATTTTTGTGCCCTTTTTAAGCTGAACAAGCACTTTGCCGCCCATCGTCTGGCGCAGGTTGGCCGCGCGATTGGTCTTGCCCGTCGCAATAACTTCGTTTCCGACGGACGTTTCGGCAGAGACCGTCGTCTCCGACGAATCCGCCGCATCGCTGGCCGTCGTTTTATCGGAAGCGGAAGCCGAAATCTTCGTCGCGGTCGTCACCACGTAATCGCGCATCCAGCCTTCGTCTCGGCTGTCGTCCACGGTCAGATAATACCAGAGCTTGCCCGTGGAATCCGTCTTGGCCTCATGAATGGTGACGCTTTCGCCTTTTTTGATGGTCTTTTTCACCTTTGCGTTGGCCGACGTGTCCGCGCGCAGCTTCGCGTCGCGGTTCACCGTGCCCGTTCCGATATTGGCCACGGGAGTAGGCGTCGGTTCCGGTGTCGGACTTGGCGTCGGACTGGGCGACGGCGTAGGCGTGGCTGTCGGTTCCGGCGTCGGGGTCGGCGTGTTGGTCAGGATAATCGGCAGCGGCGTGTCCGTCGGTTCCGGCGTAGGCGTCGGCGTGGGAACAGCCGTCGGTTCTGCCGTTGCGCTCTCCGGTTCCGGCGTTTCAACGGCCGTGTCATCCTGATAACCCGTATCCCAGTCGTCCGTCGCCAGACTATCGTCGCCGTTTTGAATCGGCTCTTCCGTCGCATCGACCATCGGCCCGAACACAATCGGCGCCGGGATGGTCGTCTGCTCCGGAATGGTATCGACAGACGCCGCCGGCTGAACGTTATCCGGCTGGGTTGTCTTCTTGCTGAGCACTGCACGAACGATAACCAGCGCGATCAAAATCACGACCAGCAGCACAATCACAGCGACCAACAGTTTCGCCGTTCCGCCAAAGTTGCCGCCGCCCTTGCGCGCGCCTTTTTTCACGCTGGACGACGTATATGCCTCTTCATCGTCATAATCGTCATATGTGTCGTCGTAATCGTCCTCGTATTTATCATCGGAGATATTCTGATAAGGACTGCTGCGCTTCGGCGGATCGAAATCGCCATCCTCGTAATCGCGTTTTCTGGCCATGGTTGCTCCTCCTTAACCCGTGCAGAATTTCCACAGGCATAACTCGATCATTGTATGCAACCATTATAGAGTTTTTGTCACAGAGTTTCAAGCTTTTTTAACTTTTTCGTCAAAAATTGGCACATGCAGTCAACAAATTTCTTGAAGCTGCACGCATTCAGAACAAAGTCCATTACAAAAAGCCCCGTTCCTCTCCGCTTTTGCGGAAAAGAACGGGGCTTCTGCTTTACGTCAATCCCTACCGGGGACTGTCAGCCGATATTACTCGGCAGCCAGCTTCTTGTAGGTTTCGAGGCGGCGCTTCGCGTCTTCCTCGTTGATCTTGTAAGCTTCCTCAGCCTTGGCCGGGAACAGCTTCGCCAGAGAGGCGTAGCGAACCTCGCCGCGGATGAAGTCCTGATAGTTTTCGGTCGGATCCTTGCTGTCCACGATCAGCGGATTCTTGCCCTGCTCGGCGAGCTCCGGATTGTAGCGGTACAGCGGCCAGTAACCGCAGGCCACAGCGCGCTTGATTTCCATCTGCGCGTGCGCCATGTTGATGCCGTGGTTGATGCACGGCGCATAGGCGATGATCAGGGACGGGCCATGATAAGCCTCGGCCTCGTTCATGGCCTTCAGCAGCTGAGCCGGGTTCGCGCTCATGGCGACGGTCGCAACGTACACATAGCCATAAGACATCGCCATCATGCCCAGATCCTTCTTGCGGGTCTTCTTGCCGGAGGCAGCGAACTTCGCAATGGAGCCGGTCGGGGTGGACTTGGAAGCCTGTCCGCCGGTGTTGGAGTACACCTCGGTATCCAGAACGAGCACGTTGACATCCTCGCCCTGTGCCAGCACGTGGTCAACTCCGCCGTAGCCGATGTCGTAGGCCCAGCCGTCGCCGCCGAAGATCCACTGGCTCTTCTTGATCATCATGTCCTTCATGGACGCGATTTCCTTGCAGAGGTCGCTGTCGCAGCCCTCAACAAGCGCAGCCAGCTTCGCAGAAGCGGCCTTGCTCGCCTCGCCGTCGTTCATCGCGGCCAGCCAGGCTTCGCAGGTCTCCTTCGCTTCGCCCTCAACCTGACCGGCCAGCTCGGTGACGAGCTCAGCCAGCTTGGCGCGGCGCTGCGTGGTCGCCAGGTTCATGCCGAAGCCGAACTCAGCGTTATCCTCGAACAGGGAGTTCGCCCAAGCCGGGCCCTGACCCTTATCGTTCTTGGTGTACGGAACGGTCGGAGCGCTGCCGCCATAGATGGAGGAGCAGCCCGTCGCGTTGGCAACCATCATGCGGTCGCCGAACAGCTGGGTAACGAGCTTGACGTACGGGGTCTCGCCGCAGCCGGCGCAGGCGCCGGAGAACTCAAACAGCGGCTTGAGGAACTGGCTCTCCTTGACGTTCGCCTTGTTGAGGATCGCGGAATCGACCTCCGGGATCGTCTGAGCATACTCCCAGTTCGCCTCTTCAGCCTTCTGCTCGGAGAGCGGCTCCATGGTCAGGCACTTGCCCAGGCAGACATCGACGCAGTTGCCGCAGCCGGTGCAGTCCAGCGGAGAAACCTGAATGCGGAACGCCTTGCCGGCGAACTGCTTGCCCAGCGCCTTCTTGGTGACAAAGGACTCCGGAGCGGTGCCCTCGTCCACGAGGTACGGACGGATCGCGGCATGCGGGCAGACCAGAGAGCACAGGTTACACTGCACACACTTGGTCACGTCCCAAGCCGGAACCTTCACGGCGATGCCGCGCTTCTCGTACTTGGTGGTGCCGGTCGGCACAACGCCGTCAGCCGCAATCGCGGAAACCGGCAGCTTGTCGCCTTCCTGAGCGAGGATCGGCTTGACGAAGTTCTTGTAGTACTCGTCGCCCTTGACCTGCATCGCAACAGCGCCGGTAGTGGCATTCGCCCACTCGGCCGGGACCTTCACCTCGCGCAGGCCGGAGATCGCGATATCGATCGCATCCCAGTTCTTCTGCACGACGGCGTCGCCCTTCTTGCCGTAGGTCTTCTTGGCATACGCCTTCATGTACTCGTCAGCCTGCTCGTACGGGATGACGTCGGCCAGCTTGAAGAACGCGGCCTGCATGATGGTGTTGATGCGGTTGCCCATGCCAACCTTCGCCGCCAGATCGATGGCGTCGATGGCATAGAACTTGATGTGCTTCTTAGCGAGCTGCTGCTTCATGGAAGCCGGCAGGTTCGCGTCGAGCTCTTCATCGCTCCACTGGCAGTTGAGCAGGAACGTGCCGCCATCCTTCAGGGTGGAGAGCATGTCGTACTGCGTCACATACGCCGGGTTGTGGCAGGCGGTGAAGTCAGCCGCGTCGATCTGATACGGAGACTGGATCGGCGTCTTGCCGAAGCGCAGGTGAGAAACCGTCAGACCGCCGGACTTCTTGGAGTCGTAAGCGAAGTACGCCTGAGCGTACATATCGGTGTGATCGCCGATGATCTTGATGGAGTTCTTGTTCGCGCCGACGGTGCCGTCGGAGCCGAGGCCGTAGAACTTGCAGCTGATGGCGCCCGCCGGAGCGGCGTTGAAGATCTCGCCGGTCGGCAGGCTGGTGTTGGTCACATCGTCCACAATGCCGACGGTGAAGTGGTTCTTCGGCGCGTCGAGCTTGAGGTTGTCGAACACAGCCTTAACGTGGGTCGGCGTGAACTCCTTGGAGCCCAGGCCGTAACGGCCGCCGACGATCTCGATCTTGCGTCCTTCCTCGGTGAGGGCGGCGCAGACGTCGAGGTAGAGCGGCTCGCCCAGGGAGCCGGACTCCTTGGTGCGGTCGAGCACGGCAATGCGCTTGCAGGTCGCCGGGATGGCGTCCACGAAACGCTTGGTGCAGAACGGACGATACAGGTGAACGCTCACCAGACCGACCTTCTCGCCCATCTCGTTGAGCTTGTTGACAGCCTCGGTCGCAACGTCGCAGCCGGAGCCCATCGCCACGATGACGTACTCCGCATCCGGAGCGCCAACGTAGTCAAACGGCTTGTGCGGACGGCCGGTGATCTTGCCAACCTCGTCCATGACCTCTTCCACAATCGCCGGAACGGCGTTGTAGTACTTGTTGCCAGCCTCGCGGCCCTGGAAGTAGATATCCGGGTTCTGCGCGGTGCCGCCGAGGGTCGGATGATCCGGATTCAGCGCGCGGGCGCGGAACTCGGCAACCTTCTCAGCCGGGAGCAGCTTGGCCATGTCCTCATAGGCAATCTCGTCGATCTTCTGAATCTCGTGAGAGGTACGGAAGCCGTCGAAGAAGTGCAGGAACGGCACGGAGCTCTTCAGCGTGGCGACATGGGCGACGAGCGCCATGTCCTCCGCCTCCTGAACGGAGTTGGAAGCCAGCATCGCGAAGCCGGTCTGACGGCAGGCCATCACGTCGGAATGGTCGCCGAAAATGGACAGCGCATGGTAAGCCAGCGCACGGGCGCTCACGTGGAAGACGCAGGGCAGCAGCTCGCCGGCGATCTTGTACATGTTCGGGATCATCAGCAGCAGGCCCTGAGACGCGGTGAACGTCGTGGTGAGCGCGCCGGCCTTCAAAGAGCCGTGCACGGCACCGGCAGCGCCGGCTTCGGACTGCATCTCAGCGATGCGGACCGTCTGACCAAAAAGATTCTTGCGATCGTGCGCAGCCCAGTCGTCCGCGACTTCCGCCATCGGGGAAGACGGGGTGATCGGGTAGATCGCTGCCACTTCGCTGAACGCATAAGCGACGTGGCTGACAGCGGTATTGCCGTCAACGGTCATTTTCTTAGCCATTGGTAAAAACCTCCCTATGTGAATCAAGGTTGAACGCCTCTGTGAGAAGCCCGCCCGCGCAGGGATCGTCGCAAACGGACATTTCTCGACGTTTTCTATTATAGTCTTTCGGCAATTTAATGTCAACCGCGGCAGGAAAATTCGCGCTGTTTTTGAGCACATTTTGGCGCTTATGGAAGAAATTACGCTTTCCTTATGTCCTCTGCACACAACGTCGGACAACTTTCACCTCTCCGCCGCGCTTTTTCCTTGACATTCTTCCCGCTTCTTTGTACAATCGTTTCTGTACGCTTCGTTTTGCGGCGTTTCCGATTTATATACAAAGGCGGATGTAACATGGTCTTTCAAAACGTCCCCCGCGTCAGGCGGTGCGCATTCTGGACGGTTGTTTTTTCGTTTTTGGCCTACGGCTATCGCTTTTTCTCGGCGGGTTTCGGCGGCGACGCCGCGCTGGTTTCCCTGTCGGGGCAGGCCGCGTATCAGGCCTCTCTCGGCCGCTTTTTACAGCCGGTTTACTGGCTGATTCGGGGCAGTCTGGTCGTTCCCAGCGTTGTCGGGCTGTTCACCACGGTCTTTCTGTTTCTCACCTGCTGGCTCATTGCGAATCTGTTCGTCCTGAATCGGACGCGCGACATCGCGCTGCTCAGCGGCCTGCTGGTCACGCATGAAACCCTCGTCGTTTCGGGCGCGACCTATCTGCCGTGGATGGACGTTTACGCCCTGTCGCTTTTCTTTGCCGTGCTGGGCGCTTATCTTCTCATGTCCGGCGGCCGCCGCGCATGGCTCAGCCCCGTATTTTTCTTTCTGTCGCTTGGCTTATATCAAAGCTACCTGCCCTGTGCGGCAGCGCTCATGATCCTCGCGCTGGCGCGGCAAACGCTGGATGGCAAGCGTCCCGGCCATGTTTTTGCGCGGGGCTGTCTGGCCTGTCTGTCCATTCTGGCTGGCCTTCTGCTCTACGCCCTCGTTCTGGCGGGCGTGCTGTCGCTGACCGGCAACAACGCTTCTTTTGCCTATAACGGCGTGGGTTCGCTCGGCTCGTTCGATTTTTCGAGCATTCCGCGCTATCTGGCGGATACCGTGCTCACGCCGATCCGTTTTCTGTTTATCCCCGATTCGGGTGCAATCCCGTCGCATGCGTCGTCGATTTCGCCTTATCTGAATTGGGCGCTGCTCCTGCTGGGGCTGATTCTGCTGTTTATCCGCGCAAAACGTCTGCGTCTCGGCGGCCGGGCGATGCTGCTTCTGCTCGTCTGCCTGCTGGTGCCGGGCTGCAACTTCGTCCAATTCATCTGGCAGGGCGTCATCAGCGGTCTGACCATCTATGCCTACGTTTTCTTCGACGTCGCCGTGCTGCTGCTGGCTTCATCCGCGCTGAAAACGGATGCTTTCCCTGCCCGCGCCGCCGCAAGAGGCGCTCAGCTGCTGCTTTGTCTCGTCATCCTGCAAAACGTCCCGCTTTCCAATCAGCTCTGCGTGAAACGCGATCTGGAATTATCCTCCACGCTGTCCGCGTTCACCCGCATTCTGGATCAAGCCGAGCAGACGAAGGGCTATGTGTCCGGCGAAACGCCCGTCGTGGTCGTCGGCATGCTCCCCTCTTCGAGCGTCTCCATGGAACGGCCAGGGTTTGAATCGCTGGCCGATCATCAGGGCGTTCGTTACACCTATGCCGCCGCCTATGAGGATGCCAACGCCTGGTATCTGCGCATGATTCTCGGCTCGCGCGTTCAGCTCGTTGAGGACAGCGTCATGCGCGCCCTCTCCGATTCGCCCGAAGCGCAGGCCATGCCGTGTTTCCCCAGCGAAGGTTTCTGCCAAATGATCGACGGCATGCTCTATATCCGGCTCAGTTGATTTTCCGCATTTGAGGAGTGAATACATATGAACCTGTCCACCGTTTTCCCCGGCGCAAGCCCGAAGGCGCTGCGCAAAACCGCCGTGCTGGCCCTGATTCTGGCGCTTGCCGCGCACGGTTTCTGTTTCTTCAACCTGACCTATTCCGGCGAATCCGTGATGCTCAACGCCGCCAAGGGCAGCGCTTCGCAGATTGCCTCCGGCGCATTCCTCATGCCGCTGTATTGGCGTGTGCGCGGGGCGATCAGCGCGCCGCTTTGGGTCGGTCTGCTGAGCAGCTGCTATCTGTCGCTGACGGTCGTTCTCCTCTGCGGGCTGCTCGGCCTCGCTTCGCCTTATCTGATTGCGATGCTTGCGGGTTCGGTCGTGCTTTCGCCGTCCGTGCTCTCCATCTTTGCCGGGTCGATTCACACCGCCGACGCAGCGTTTCTCGCGTTTCTCCTCGCCTCATGCGCCGCTGTCTTCTGTCTGCGCGTGCGCGCGGGTACGCTGCTGGGCGCGCTGCTTCTGGCCGCCGCTCAGGCGCTGGATCGTTCATCTCTCTCCTTCTTTCTCGGCGTATCGGCGATTTATCTGATTCAGTCCCTGCTGAAAGCGAATGAATCCGCGCGCGCTCTCGTCGGCCGCGTCCTCCGCATTCTGCTCTGCGCCGCGCTCGGCATGGCGGTGTATCTGGGCGGCTTTATGCTGTTCCTCCACCGCGCCGGACTTGACCGTGAAGCCGCGCTTCAGGCTCCGGCAGGCAAAACCGTTGTCGGCGCATGGCTCTATCCCCTCGCGCTGCTCTTCAAGCCGCTGACGATCTATGCGCATGTCGGCGTGGTGCTCCACGCTTTGCTGATCGCGCTGGGCGCGTTTGCTCTGCTTCGGCTTCTTCCGAAAATGAAAGGCCGCGTGCCCGCGCTGGCGCTGCTGCTTCTGGCTTTCCCTCTTCTTGTCAATCTGCCCGCCTATTCCACGCTCTCTGCCGAGCAAACGAGCATGCCCTACGTGCTGCTAGACACGCTGCTCATCGTGCTGCTGCAAGCCGCGTTTGAATCCTCCGTGGACGAGCGCCACCTGGCTTACCGCGCCGGCACGGTCATGCTGGGCGTTTCGCTGCTGGGCACGACGATCTTTGCCAATCAGGTCTACCTGAAAAAAACGCTGGAATTTGATTCCACGCTGTCCGTAATGACGCGCGTCATTGCCCGCGCCGAAGCCGTTCCGGCTTTTAAGCCCGGCGAAACGCCCGTCGCGCTCGTCGGCTCGATTGAAGATTCCGAGCTTTCCGTCGTACACGAGGGATTTGAAAAGCTCGACGCGCTGGATGCGGCGGCGAACAACTTTGCCGCGACGGATGATACCGGCAATATCTGGTATACCTGGGAAGTGCTGGGCTATCCGTTCAGCCTGGTGGATGCTTACACCCTCGGCCAGCTTGAGCAGCGCGACGATGTGCAGGCCATGCCCGCGTTCCCCGCGCAGGACTGCTGCCAGATGATCGACGGCACGCTGGTCGTCAAACTCAGCGCCATCTAATCAGGAGGTTTTCGGAATGAATCTGACTTTCGGCCGCTGCCGCGATATCAACGGCCCGTTGATGGAGGCCGCTTTGGCCCTGTATCGTTCCAGTTTTCCCGCTCACGAGCTGCGTCTCCCGCCGGATCAGCGCGACGTGATGAGCGATCCCCTTTATCACTTTGATATGTGCCTGCTGGATGGCGCGCTTGCGGGCCTGATTCTCTATTGGGATTTCGGCACATACATCTATGTCGAGCATTTCTGCGTCGAACCGTCGCTTCGCGGTCACGGTCTGGGCACGCTGATTCTCGCCGAGCTGGCCAGGCAGAACAAGACGATCATTCTGGAAATCGATCCGCTTGTCGATGACGCATCCGTCCGCCGTAAGGGCTTTTACGAGCGCTGCGGCTATGTCGCCAATGCCTTTGCGCACGTCCATCCGCCGTATCAGGCCGCCAACCGCGGCCACGAGCTGATTGTCATGAGTTATCCGCACGCGATTTCTCAATCGGAATTTGATTCCTTTACGCTCGATCTTGGCGAAAAGGTCATGAAATACAGCGAGGGAAAGCGAAACGCTTGAAACTCCGTTTTGAGTTCCCCCTCTTCTTTCATTTCGCAACAAAAAGCAGGAGCGCGCAGGGCACGTCCGATTTTTGTTGCGAATTTGTTTCTTCTCTTTCACAGAAATCATAAAACGCGATGTTTCAACTGCCGAATCGGCAGTGTACATCGCGTTTTATGATATTTCAATATTGAGAGGATTCGGCCTTCCTCCTTGAGGGACGTTTGAAATCGTTACCGCCTGTGGCCGGACTCAAACGATAGAAAACGCCGAAGGTTGGCACGCCGCAGGCGCGACGGAAGGCGTTAATACGCCACCGTTTCCCCGACGCTGATTCCATCGAGAATCTGCGTCGTATCGTCGGTCATGATGCCGATTTCCACATGCCGGGTTTCTCCGTTTTCCAGCGTCACAAAATAGCCTGCGTCGTCCTTTTGCAGCGCGTCCGTCGGAATCATCGTCGCTTCTTCCGCCGTATCGACGATGATTTCGCCGGAGACGTTCATGCCGCCCTTAACGCGCGCATCTTCGCCGAGGATGGCCACGGTCACGTCGTAGGTCGTCACGCTGGCGCTGGTGTCGCCCAGCGGCGCAATCTTCTGCACCGTGCCGCTCAATTCCGCGTCGTCCAGCGCATCGACGGAGAGCCGCACCTCCTGCCCCGGCTGAACGGAGAGAATGTCCAGTTCGTCCACAGCCAGTGTGAGCGTCAGACCCGCGCCGTCCTCGACAATGCTCATCAGCTTTGTTCCATCCGTCACGTCGTCACCCTTATCTGCATCCAACGTCGCCACAACGCCGTCGCACGGCGCGGTAACGGTCAGCGCGTCCCGCTTTTCATAGGCTGTTTCCAGCGAAACCAGCACCTTATCGTAGTCGCGCAGCACAGACGCGTTATCCAGATACAGCGGAATTTCGTCCCACTCGATGCGCGCCAGCGCGTCGTAACGGCTGCAACGGTCGCCCACTTTCACCAGCAGACCCTTGATCGTGCCGCCGTAAGCAGAAACGGCCATCGGTTTGTTGATTTCAAGCGTGCCCTCGCCGATCGTCTCCCCGTCCTGCGCATATACCGTCACGGGGATGTCCATATCGTATTCGTCGCTGCCGACCTCAACCGTCGCCTCCGTGCCACGCCGGGTCAGGCTGACGACCGTGCCCGTCGTCTCCACATTGCCGCCTTTGACGACGACCGTCTGCCCCAGTTCAAGCGCCTCGCCCGAAAGGCCGCTCAGCTCCACCTTCATCTTTCCGTCGGTGGAAATCATCATCACCGCGCCATACTGCCGATAGACAGCCAACGCGTCGTCGCCTTTTTCGATGTAAATCGCCTTAATCAAACCGTCGGCAGGCGCTCGAATCGTGATTTCGTTGGAGAATTGGCCCAGAAGCGGTTCCCACGTGTTCACATCGTAACGCAGATCGCCGTCCTCGTCATAGAGTTCTTTATAGACATACTGCGTATGCGTCTGCGTAGCGCGCACTTCCTGCTGTGCGGTCTGCAAATCATATTCCAATTGCTCAATGTCTGCGTCCAGCTCGTCGTTTTCCAGCCTGGCCACGATATCCCCAGCTTTCACGCTGTCGCCGACTTCAACCGTGTAGGCTGCAAGCGTGCCGTCCGTCCGAGCGTATACGCCTGGCTGGCTGGCGGGCTGCACCTCGCCCAAACCGAATACGGTCTTTTCAATCGTGCCGAGTGTCGCGGTCGCGATCCGTTTTTCCGTCTGCGGCGCGTTATCCGTCGCTTCGCCGTTCATCTGCGGCAGAATGACGAACGCCGCCGCCGCGCCGAGCGCTGCCGCCAGCGCCAGAAAGACCGCCGTGCGGACGGCCCGCTTTCTCGCCCGTTTTTTCCTCAGCGCCTGTCTTGCGGCGCTCTCTCTTTGTTCCATGTGCCGCCTCCCATGCGCTTAGTCATAGTGCAGCGCGTCAATCGGCTTGAGCTTGCTGGCCTTGTTGGCCGGATACAGGCCGAAAATCACGCCGACCGCCATCGAGAATCCAATCGCCAGTTCCGCAACGCCCGCGCTCATCGTCAATGTCATGCCCAGCGCATCCTCCAGCACCCGCATCAGCAGGTAGCCAAATCCCAAGCCGAGCAGGCCGCCCATGCCGGAAATGACGATGGACTCGATCAGAAATTGCAGCAGGATGTTTCTGCGCTTCGCGCCGATGGCTTTGCGAATGCCGATTTCCCGCGTGCGTTCCGTCACCGACACGAGCATGATGTTCATGATGCCGATGCCGCCGACCAGCAGCGAAATGCCCGCAATGCCGCCCAGCATCAGCGACAGTGTGCTGGCCGTCTCGTTGGCAGTTTCAAGCATCTGCGTCTGATTCATGACCGAATAGGTGCTGTCATTCTGATATTTTTTATAGAGGAAGTTTTCTACAACCTCCTGCGCCGCATCCACGCTGGCGGAATCGACGGCGGAGATATAAATCGAGGAGATCGTCGTCGAATCGAGCATGCGCTGTGCCAGCGTGAACGGCAGAATCAGCGAATCATCCGAACTGCCGCCCATCGACGTGCCTTTGCTTTCCAGCACACCGACGATCTTGAACTTGCGGCCGTCGATGTGCAGCGTGTTGCCGACCACATTCGTGTTGCCAAAGAGATCTTCCGCCAGATCCGGGCCGATGACACACACGGCGCTTCGGTTGTCCACGTCCGCATCGATGATGTATCGGCCGCTCTGCACGCCCTGATTGACGATCTTTGCGTAAGCCGGGAACACGCCCATCACCGTCGCGCTGGTGTTGGTGCTGCCAGCCTTGACCGTCAGGCTGCCGCTCGTCGTCGGAGAGACATACTGAATGGAATCGTCATCCTCCAGTGCGAGAATGTCGTCGAGTTTCAAAATGACCGTGCCCTTGGAGGAACTGCCGCCGCCAAATCCGCCGAATCCGCCCGGCATGCCCATGCCCACGCGCCGCGTCTGGATGGACACGGTGAGCAGGTTGGTGCCCATGGAAGAAATCGATTCCGTGACGGAGGCCGTTGTGCCCTGGCCGATGGCGATCAGCACGATGACGCTCATCACGCCGATGATCACGCCCAGCATCGTCAGAAACGCGCGCACCTTGTTGCCGGATATCGCCTTGAAGGCCATGGAGACCGTCTGCGTGAGCTGCATCAGATCACCACCTCGTTTTCATCCGCCGGTTCGAGCACGCGCCCGTCGTGGATGTGGATGGCGCGCGGGGTCTGCGCGGCGATCTTCGCGTCGTGCGTGATGAGCACGATGGTGTTGCCCGCCTCGTGCAGCTCGTGGAACAGGCGCATCACGTCCGCGCCGGTGCGCGAATCGAGGTTGCCCGTCGGTTCGTCTGCCAGCAGCAGCGAGGGATGTCCCGCCAGCGCCCGCGCAATCGCGACGCGCTGCTGCTGGCCTCCGGAAAGCTCGGTCGGCTTGTGATCCATGCGGTCAAGCAGGCCGACGCGCTTAAGCACCTCCTCGCTGCGGGCGTGGCGCTTGCTGGCGCTCATGCCCTGATAAATCAGCGGCAGCTCGACGTTTTCCTGTGCCGTCAGCTTAGGCAGCAAGTTGAACTGCTGAAAGATAAACCCGATTTTGCGCCCGCGGATGTCCGCCAGCTCGTCTTCGGAATAATCGTCGATTTCCTGGCCGTCGAGGTAATATGTGCCCTCGTCCGCCGTATCCAGACAGCCGATGATATTCATCAGCGTCGATTTGCCGGAACCGGAAGGGCCGATGATGGAGACGAATTCATGCGGTTTGATGTGGATATCCACGCCGTCCAGCGCGGCCAACACGGAATCGCCCATGCGATATTCCTTGCGGATTCCCTGCATTCTGATCATCCGTATTCCCTCCTTAGAAGCCGCCGGGGCCGCCGCCCATGCCGCCGTTTCCGCCGCGGTTGCCACCACGGTCTCCGCCATTACCACCGCCCATGTTCATCATACCCATCATCATGCCGGATGAGGAATCCGAGCTGCTGCCGGTGTAGAGCACGATATCGCCCTCCGACACGCCGGAGAGAATTTCGACATAATCGTCGTTCTGCATGCCTGTCTCCACCTTGACCAGCGAACCGCTGACCTGCTGCGTATCGGTGTTCACGCCTTCATAGAGCCACGCTTTCACCGCCGCGACGGCTTTGGTGAACGCGTTGCCGCTCTCCTGTTCGGTCTGCTGCGCCGCAAAGTCGCCACGCCCGCGCCACTGAGCGGTTTCACCGCTGTCCGATGTTTCAGCCGTGTCGCCCGTCGCATCGGTCGGCGCGCCGTCCGGCGGGGTCATACCGCCGAAATCCGCATGATCCGGCAGCGTCATGCCCCCAAAGTCCGGCATGGCCGCCGTCTGTCCGTCGTCGTTTTCCACCATCAGGTACGTCGCGTCGCCAATGGTCATCAGCGCTTCGACCGGCACATACAGCGTGTCGTCCGTCGAAGCCACTGTGATTTCGCCCGTCGCGTTCATGCCCGATCGGACGCCGCTTCCCGCCGCGTCGAATGTCAGCTCCACGTCGTAGGTCGTCACACCGCCGGAGTTGCTACCGACCGGCGCGATTTTGTAAACCTCGCCGTCCATCTCCGCGTCGGAGAGCGCATCCACCGTGATCTTGACCTTCTGGCCGACGGCGACTTCCACCACGTCCAGCTCATCCACGGCGATGGTCAGGTTCATATCTTCGCCTTCCAGAATCGATCCGATGAGCGCGCCGTTTGTGATTTCGTCGCCTTCGCTGACATTGAGCGTGGCGATCGTGCCGTCGCACGGCGCAATCACAATCAGGTTTTCACGCTGCTCTTTGGCCTCTTCCAGCGACTTGTTGGCCGTTCCGCGCTGCAAGCGCAGATTTTCAAGTTTGAGCGTAATCGGAGAATCCGTCAGCTTGAAGAGCGTGTCGCCGCGCTTGACGTTCTTGCCCACTTCCGCGTGTACGCTTTCAATCGTGCCGCCGTAGGAAGAAACCGCCATCGGCTTATTGACTTCCAGCGTGCCCGTGCCAAGCGTCACGCCGTCCATCGTCGCCACGGCGACGGATGCGCCCATCGGCAGACTGTCGTCCTGGATGGTAAGGGTCAGGGACGTTCCCTGCCGCGTCAGGTCAACGACCGTGCCTTCCGCCGTGAAATCCTCGCCCGTCACGGTCAGCTTGTCGTTCAGCGCCACGCCTGCGGAAGCATCCACATCGCTGAGTTCCACCTTCATGCGTCCATCCGTGGAGATGATCGCCAGCGCGCCTTCCCGGCGGAACACCGCCAGCGCGTCATCGCCTACGCCCGCGTAAATCGCCATCACGCGGCCTGCCGCCGGGGCTTCCACGGTCGTCACCTTCGAGCCGACGCCCGTATCCAGAATGGTGTCGTCCAGCTCCCAGAGGTCAAATTCCAAATCCGTGATCTCGTCATCCAAATCGGCGTTGGTCAGCACGGCGAGAATGTCGCCCGCTTTCACTTCGTCGCCGACGCTCACGCGCAGATCGGTCAGCGTGCCATCCGCGCCCGCGAGCACATTTGTCTGATTGCGCGCGGAGGTCGTGCCTGTGCCGTAAACGGTTTCCTCCATCGCGCCGCGGGTCACAACCGCACGGGAATAGCTCTCGTTGTCGCTGCTTTCCGCCTGTTTCTGAATATAGGCCTTGAGGCCAAACAGCCCCGCGCCGGCGATAACAGCCAGCACGACGACGGTTCTCACCGTTTTGCGGACGATTCTGCCCGCTTTACCGCGCTTTTTCTTTTTCGTCCTGCGCGCGGGCTGCGTCACGTTCTGCTCCGGTTCATGCGTATCCTTTTCACTCATGAAATCCATCCTCCCGGTTCATAATGATCGACTACGTCGGTCATTTTACTGGCATTTCATGGCAGAAAAGTGAACCCATTGAATCGTTTCGGCAAACAAAAAGGGCGTTTTCCTCCACAATTAGAGAAAAACGTCCTTTGTTTTTCATTTGTCCGGCGCTTCAGCCTTCCGCGCTTTCCAGCGACACATCCTTGAGCGCAAACCCCAGCGCGTCGCAGGAAACCAGGTCATAACGCACCCCGCGGTAATTCCCGCTGAAGCCGCGCTGCACGCTCTGCCCGTGCAGATGGCCGTAGACGCACCGCTTTACGCCGTATTCGCTCAGCAGACGCGTGAACTCCGTCCCCTGACGCAGCGTCTCCGGCAGCAGCGGCGGATAGTGCATCATTGCAAAGATCGGCCGTCCGTCCGCCATGCGCGCCGCGTCTTTGAGGGACATTTCCAGCCTCATGGCCTCGCGCCGATAGAGCTTTTCATCCTGCGCCGTCGCGTTCTGCCCCAGCGGAATCGTCCATCCCCGCGTGCCGCAGAACACGCACATTCCGGCGTCAAAAGCGTCGTTTTGCACGGCGTGCATATTTTCCGGCAGGCACGCGCGCAGTTGGCTAAGCGAAGACCACCAGAAATCGTGGTTGCCGCGCAGCAGCAGAATCGTGCCCGGCAGTTTGGCAATGTCGCGCAGATCGCTCAGCGCGTCGCCCAGCTGCATCGCCCAGGAAATATCCCCCGGAATCAGCACGATATCCTCCGGCTTTACGCGGCTGCGCCAGTCCGCGCAGATGCGCTCAAAATGATGTTCCCAATGCGAGCCGAAAACGTCCATCGGCTTTTTGTCTCCGCCCGGCAGATGCAAATCGCCGATTGCAAAAATGCTCACCCTTCACCTCTTGCGCAGCGCTCAGGAATCCTCGTCCTCATCCTCGTCGTCGTCTTCCGCTTCCTTGCTCTTTTCCTCTTCCAGAGAAATCTGTTCGCCGATCTCTTCCGGCATATCTTCCGGCATGCCGCCCAGCTCGATTTCATCCATTTCGGAAACGTCCTCCATGCCGAGGCTGACCTCGCTGGTGTCCGACTCTTCCATTTCGTCGTCGCGGCGGCCGCCCTGCTGCTGGGTCATTTCCTTGTAGCACGCATAGCAGACGTCCTTGCCCGGCATCACCGGGTTTTCGTTGCAGATTGAGCAAAGTTCAAAGGGATCGTTGTGCGATTCGCCCTTCATTTCACGCTTGCAGACGGGGCAGTACTGCTCCTCTTCACGGATGTAATTGAGTTCACATCTGGGACACTTGATAAAGCCCATAGGCCATCCTCCTGATACCTTACCGATATTTTCCTTGGCAGCCGCCTGCCAGATTGCTTGCTTTCCGCGCCGTGCCTCCGCTATACTGCCTACGGCGCATCCCCCAACCCGCGTCTATCGCTTATGAAGGAGGAACACCCATGACAACGTTTCGGAGTTTGTGCATTCATAAGGCCGTCGCCGCGCTTGCGGCGCTGACCCTTGCCTTCGCGCTTCCCGCGGGCAGGGCCATGGCGGCATCCACATTCGAGGCACATTATACAACAGCTTCTGTGACTTCGCAAGAGCAAATAGCAGGAAATCTGCTGAATTTGGATCGTTCAAATTATAATCTGCCCGGATTGACGATCGTCCCGGCGCTCAGCCGCATCGCGCGTCTGAAATCCGAGGATATGCGCGACAATCAGTATTTCGCGCACACCTCCCCGACATACGGCGACGTGCGCAGCATGCTCACAAAAATGGGCTATGCTTACACTGTGGCCGGGGAGAACATCGCCCATCATGCGACGATTGAAAAAGCGCAGGCCGCGCTGATTTCCTCGCCCGGCCACCGGCGCAATATTTTAAGCACGGGCTATACCAAGGTCGGCATCGGCGTGGCGCTGGATCAAAACGGCTATGTTTATCTGACCCAGATTTTCTGCCGCTGATCGTCTCCGCGTTCCAGCCGCTCCCACACGGTTTTCGCCTGTTTCAGCGCTCCGCGCGGCGCGCGTTCGCCCGCGGGCAGCATGGCGGCCTCCAGCGGCTCAAGCGCGGCCCTGAAAACGACGTTCCCAGCATTCCATCCGGCTTGCGGTTTGCGTTTCATACAAAATCCCTCCCGCATCATCGTATGCGGCGAGGGATTTTCTGCGTGAACGAACGCCTTCAATCGGCTTGCGCAAAGAGGGCGGCAGCCGAATATATAACGGAAGGATTCCTCATTTCTCCGTCAGCGCCAGCATCAGCCGATCCAGCGCCGCTTCTTCTCTCACTGCGCCGCGCTTGATGTCAAAATCCGTGCTGACGCAAAGCTCCATCTGCCGTTTCAGCTGTTCGGTGCTTCTGCGCCCCGCCCTCCGGGTCAGCTGGCCCAGCGCGAAGGGCGGCACACCCAGCGCCTTAGCCATCTGCGGCTGAGGCATGCGGCTTTCCTGCATGTCCTTGACATACATCATCTGGCGGTACTGCCGCGTAATCAGCGCCAGCACGCCGATGCGCTGCTCGCCGCTTTCCAGCAGCACATTCAGCAGCGAAAACGCGCGTTCCGCCTGCCCATCCACCAGCGCATCCACCATGGCGAACACGGTGCATTCAGCGGTGTGCGTCGCAATCTGCTCCACGTCTTCCGCCGTGATGGTTTCCCGCTCGCCGACATAGGCCGCCAGCTTCTGCAATTCGCCGCTGAGCATCGTCAAATCGCGTCCGCTGGTAAAGGCCAGCCGGGCACAAGTGTTCGCGTCCATCTTTTTGCCGAAGGGGCGGAGCGTCTGATTCATCCACTGCGTCAGCCGCGCGTCGCTCAGCGCGTCAAAGGAAACTGCGCCCGGCAGTTTCATCAGCGTCTGGCAGAGTTTTTTGCGCTTGTCCGGCGTTTCGCACTCAAAGACGAGGCAGGTGCTCGGCGGCACGCGCCCGATGTAATCGCAGAGCGTCTTGCTTTCCTGCGCTTCGTCCTTGGCCTTGCCGCTTTCAAGCAGCGCCAGCCCCTGCACGATCACCAGCCGCCAGTCGCCCATCATCGGCAGGGTTTCGCAGTTTTCCACAATCTGCTGTGCCGTCGGGCTCTGCATAAACGTGCAGTTCATGGCTTCCAGTCCCGGCATCAGCAGCTTTTTTTGCAGCGTCGCCAGCGCGCTTTTGCGGATGTATGCCTCCGGTCCGTAGAACAAATACACGTTGCGCACCGTTCCGGCCTTGAACTCGTCAAAGAACGCCCATTGATCCATCGTCGTTCACCACCATTCCGGGATTGCGCGTCAGCCTGCCGCGCATGCACAGCCCTCCGCTCAGTTCGTCCAGCTGCTCGCCGTCAAAAAAGAAGATCACGCTCTGCTGGCTCCGCCCCTGCGTCATCGTATTGACCATCGAATAGACCTTCTCGCGCGCCGCGTCTCCATCCAGCGTTTGCAGCCACGCGGCAAAGCCGCCCGACAGGTTGATGACCACATTTTTCGCTTCCGTCGATACCGCGAGAATATCCGCCGCAGAAACCGCGTCCTCGTTCCAGCGCGCGATCAGCGTTTCCAGCCGGGCGCGCGTCTGATTTTGTTCGCTTTCCCGCATCAGGCAGCGCGCACGGATCAGCTTGCCGCTCTGCTCCGCCCCGTCGTAGACGATGACCGGCGCGCCGATCCAGCTCAAAAAGTCGTCGCTCTGCATCAGCTCGTTTTTAAAAGCGAGCGCTTCTCCGTCCGGCGTCTTCTCCGCGTCCAGCGCCGTCACCGCCGCGCCGTCGATCAATACGTGTACGCCGTCCACGCCCGGCACAACGCCCATCAGCGTCCGCGTCAGCATGCCCAGGTACACGCCCAGCGTCAGTTTCTGTTCCTCCAGCGCTTGCGTCAGTTCGCCGGAAAAGCGGATTTCAATCGCCTGTTCGCCAGTCTCCGGCATCCGAACGATTTCCGGCATTTCCGAAATATAGCCCATCGGTTCGGGCACATGCTGCTCTATCAATTCGTCTGCGGAGACGCTTCCCAGCGCTTCAAGCACCGTATACAGGCAGTCGATCGCCGCCGCGCCCGCGTCGTAGGCCAGCGTGCGAACGACGGGCAGAAGCATCTTTCCGTCCGCCGAAGGGAAAAACAGCGTCGTCAGCCGCGTATAGCCCGCGCCGGAAAGGCGCTGATCGTCAAGCCTGTTGTAACGCCCCTGCACGTCGAGATCGTCAATGCGGGTCAGCGTGCCGACCGGCGTCGTCGCGCCAAGATCAAGCCCCTCTTCCCGGCCGCCAATGAGCACGTTGACGTAGGCGATGCCGGAAAGACTGCCCAGCGTATTCGCCACGGCCTGCCGCACGGCAAAAAGCGTCTGCGGCTCCAGCGCGCGGTATCGCGCGGGCAGGTTCACCGTCGCAATGCCGTCGGAGACGGACAGCGTGGGAGCTTTGCCCTCGCCGTTCATCGGCCACGTTGCGTCCGTTCTCCCCAGCTTTGCGCCGTCCAGCAGCGCCGTCAGCGCCGCCTGTGCCAGACTTTCGCCGTCTCGCATCGTCACTTCGGTCGGAACGGGCACAAGCCGATCCCCGTCCGCAGACAGCAGATAGAGCGTTGCCATCTGCGTTTCCGCCGCGAAAGCGTCCTGCGTCGGAACATCCGCCCCCGTCTCGATCGTCCAGCCGGAAAGATCCTCCATCGGCCTTTCGCTCAACATGCCCTCGCAGCCGCACAGCAGCGGCAGCGTCAGCGCAAGCAGCAGCGCAAGGCCGCGTTTTTTGTGTTCCATGGAATCTCCTTTGTCAGTCGCGAATCATCAGCGATTCCAGTGTCGCCAGCGCGACGCACCAGTTGTCGCTCTGCCGAATCAGCTGCACGGACTCCCTCACGATCTGCGCGTCGCCGCCCTCATCGCTGTGGATGGCCGCGTCCAGCACGACGGTCGCGCGCTGTCCGTCCAGGCTCACCGTGCCGCTTGTGCTTTCGTAGGTCATCAGCTGCACATTCGTTTCGCGCATCTGCGATTCAAACCCGCTGAGCGTCGGCGTTTCCTCCTCGCGCAGCACAAGCGCGTAAAGCGCCTCCCAATCCTGCTTCTGCCATGCGGCGAGCATCAGCTCCAGCGCGCTTTTCGGGGTTAGAATGGCCTGTTCGTCCCGCGCGCATGCCGCCAGCATCACGCCCGTATCGCTCACGCTCCGGTCAAACCAGTACAGCGGAATGCGCTGGGGGATTTCGTCGTCGCCGCCCGCCACATAGAGCTGCACACGCTGAAAGCGCCCGTCCTCGGTCAGCGCCAGCACGATGGATTCATACGCCAGCCTTCGGCGGAGCGTCGCCTCCGTCTGCCATGCTTCCAAATCCTCCCAATCGGCGGGCGCGCCGTTCGGTATGCCCAGAAACGCGCGGTTCAGCGTGACATACGCCGTATCGCCCTCGCTCTGCACGGAGATGACTTCCGTCCCCTGTGGGAAAACGCCGCTCAGTCGGTCGTGCGCCACATCCGGCCCCACCAGCAGCGCCTCCACGATGCTCTGGGCGACCGTTTCCTCCCGCCGCATATCCAGCTGCGCGCCGACCGCGCCGAGCAGGTTGGTGTCTCCATATCGAAAATAGAGCGTCACGTCGATGAGATTGCTCTCCTGTTTCACGCCCAGCTGGCTTTCAAACGTCACGCCGGGCGCATTCGGCTCGTTCCGCCTGTTTGGGGCAAACCACGCTTTGGCCCGCTCTTCAAGCGGCTGCGCAAAGGCAACCAGCGCCAGCGCCGCCAGCGCACAGACGATTGCTTTTTTCATCGCTCCGCCTCCCGATTATTTCACCGGCAGCTGCACGGTGAACGTCGTGCCCTTGCCAAATTCGCTCGCCACCGTCACCGTGCCCGCATGCAGGCGCACAATCTGCTTGACGATGGACAGGCCGAGACCCGTTCCGCCCGTCTCGCGGGAACGCGCTTTATCCACCCGATAGAACCGGTCGAACACGTGCGGCAGATCCTCCGCCGGAATGCCCACGCCCGTATCCGAGATATCCAGTACCGCATCGCGCCCGACTTTGGCCAGCGAAACCGTGATCGTTCCCCCGTCCGGCGTATACTTGATGGCGTTTTCAATGATATTATAACAGACCTGCGCCAGTTTGCCGGAATCGGCAAACATCTCACATTCGTCCTGAATCTTCACGACAATCTGCTGGCCGCGCTTCTTGGCCAGCGGATTCAGGCGGGAAACCGTTTCGCGCACCGTATCGGCCAGCACCATCATTTCCCGGCGCAGGCGAAGCTTGTGGCTGTCGATATGCACCAGCGTCAGCAGATCGCCGACGACGGAGGACAGCCTGTCGATCTCCTTGTCGATGTCGCCGAGAAACTCTTTGCGCAGCGCCGGGTCCATATCGTCCTGATACATCATCGATTCAAGCAGAATTTTGATGGTCGCCAGCGGCGTTTTCAACTCGTGAGAGGCGTTGGAGACAAACTGGTTGCGCGCCTCGTCGAGGTTATGCACCTGTTCGCTCATCTGGTTGAACGCGGCAGCCAGCTGAGCCATTTCGCCCTTGCCCGGCACATGGACGCGGTATTCGTAATCGCCCTTGCTCATCCGCTCAATGCCGCCGGAAAGCTCCGCAACCGGCTTGGTCACAATGCGGGAAATCAGCCCCGCCAGCACCAGCACGACGGCCAGCGCCAGCAGGAAGATGAACACCATGCGGTCGCGCACGGAAATCAGCGAATCTACCGTCTCCTGTACATCCGTCAGCAGCACGAGCACGCCGAGTCTTTGTCCGTCCTCCTCCAGCGGCGCGGCAAAACAGCCGACCCAAATGCGCGAAACGTCGCGCCCGGTCAGCGCGTCGAGCACGGAAGGGGCCTGCGTCTTGCCCGCGCCATCCTGCAGATGGAAGCCATAATCCGCATCCTTTTCCCCGCGCAGAATGGTATGCACCTCGCTCAGCGCCAGCAGCGTGCCGCACCGCTCACCGAACGTGTCGTCCGTCACCTTGCCATCCGTATCTACAACCAAAAGGCGGCCGCCGCCCTGGCTGGCCGCCTGTACAAGCCGCTGATGAAACGCATCCGCGGTGTCGCCGCTCATCCTTTCCCCCAGCGCGGAGGCAAGGTTCCGGGTCTGCGTGGCATGGGTGCGGATCGCGTCGGAAAACAGCGCGTCGCCGACTAAGCGCACCGTCGAAAACGCGACCAGATAAAACGACGCGCCGATGACCAGCAGCAGCGAAACGAGAATCTTGGTGCGGACGGAATGGAACGGGTTAATCCTTGTCCGTGAAATAATACCCCACTCCCCACTTGGTCAAAATAAATTCGGGGCCGGCATTGTCCCGCTCGATTTTCTCGCGCAGACGACGGATATGCACGTCTACTGTGCGCATATCGCCCATGTAATCATATTTCCAAACCGTTTCCAGCAACGCCTCGCGGCTGTATACCTTGCCGCGATGGGTGATGAGCAGCTGAAGCAGGTCAAATTCCTTAGCCGTCAGGCGCACGGGCTGGCCGCCGAGCACCACCGTGCGGCTCTGGCAGTTGACCTCCAGATCATGCACGCGGATGATGCGCTTTTCCTCCTGCAATTCGCCCTGCGGCTGGCTGCGGCGGAAGATGGACTTGATACGCGCCTTAACTTCCAGGATATTAAAGGGCTTGGTCATGTAATCATCCGCGCCGTATTCAAGGCCGAGAATCTTATCCATATCCTCACCCTTGGCGGTCAGCATGATGATCGGCACATTGCTCTTTTCTCGAATGCGCTGACAGACCTCAATGCCGTCCACGCCCGGCAGCATCACATCCAGCAGAATCAGGTCGTATTCCCCGGCGAAAAACTTGGTCAGCGCCTCTTCGCCGTCCATGGCGGAATCGGTCTGATACCCGTCCTGCTCCAGGCTGTATTTCAATCCTTTCAAAATTAAAGGCTCGTCGTCTACCAACAAAATCTTTCTGGCCATGCTCGTGCTCACTCCTCGTGTGAATGGCAGTCCAGCGACTGCGTCAGTTTTATTTTAACGCATAACGGCAACAAAAATCAAGGTTTCCGACATAGTTTTTCGGTTGTTTTGTAACAATTTCCGTTTTTAGTCATAAAGGCGAAACATTTATCCGCCGTTTGTGCTGTACATTTTCAGCAAAAAGTGGTATGATGAGGATGTATTGCTTCAAATAACGGAGGGAAAGCTTTGCCCCAACGCCTGCTTGCGCTGCTGCTCTGCGCGGCGCTTTTCATCCCGTCCTGCACTTTGGCGGAAGATACGACGCCCGAACCGGAGCGCTTTGTCGCGCCGACGCTCCCGCCGGATGCGATCGCATGGGATTCGTCTCACCCGGATATTCTCGACGAGGACATGCTCTACGCCCGCAGCGCCATCCTGATCGAGGCGGACACGGGCGAGGTGCTTTTTGAAAAAAACGCGGACGAAATCATGTATCCCGCTTCCACGACGAAGATCATGACCGCTTACATCGCCCTGCAAATGGGCGACATGGACAACGACGTCGTCACCGTTTCGCAAAACGCCATCGACCTTGTTCCCCCGACCTATCAAACCATTCCCCTTTCCGCCGGCGAACAGGTGCCTCTGCTCGACCTGATTTCAGTCATGTTGATTCGTTCGGGCAACGAGGCCGCCAACGCCATTGCGGAGTTTCTCTCCGGCAGCGTCGAGAGCTTTGCCGATTTGATGAATCAGACGGCGCAAATGCTCGGCTGCTCGTCGAGCACCCACTTCGCCAACCCGTCCGGCGTACACGACGAAAACCACTACACCACCGCGCGCGATTTGGCGATCATCGCGCAGGCGTGCATGAAAGACGAGCGCTTCGCCGCCATCGTCTCCCAAACCTCCTATGACATGCCCGCCACGCAGACGGAAAGCGGTTCGGCCGGCCATCCCAGGCGCACCATCGTCGGCAGCACGGCCATCCTCAATGCGGAAAGCACTTCCTATTATCGCTATGCGACGGGCATCAAGACGGGCTACACGCTTCCGGCGGGTTACTGTTTTGTCGGCTCGGCGACCAAAGGCGGCATCAATCTCATTCCCGTCGTGCTCTATGACGGCGATACCCGCCGCTATGAGGATACCAAGCGCCTGTTTGAATACGGCTTTACGCAGATTGAATCCATCACGCCGGAATCGCTCTACGCCGAAGATCCGCGCGTCATCGACATCACGGGGTTTGACACCGGCGACGCCCAGCACGGCGAATTGACGCTCGGCATCCGCGCCGTAGACGACACAAAGGACATGACCATCGTCGGCCGCAAGGACAACATCGACTTCCTCCGCGAAAACTTTGGCCAGGTTTCCTCCATCCGCTGGACGCGCGAGTTCTGCGCCCCGATCAACGTCGGCGATGTGATGGGCATTCTGACCTTCTATTCCGAAAACAAGGGCACCGCCGAATATGAGCTGGTCGCCACGCGTTCCATCGCCGCCCGCGCGGACGCGCCGCTGACGCTGGAGCAGATCGAAGCCTATACCGCGCAGGAGGAAAACCCGTGGCCGCGCTTCTCGTGGGATCTGCTCGTGCCGCCGGGACTGATTCTTCTCGCCTTCATCTGGCTGATTCGTTTCGTCCGTAAGCATCATAAAAAGCGTATTAAAGCGCCGAAAATTCAGCCGACAAAGAAAAAATATCTGAGATAAAACAAAAGCCCGGACTTCGCGTCCGGGTTTCGTTTTTTACAGGGGATACAGCAGCGAATAGCCTTCGCTCTCCTCATAAGCGAAGCCGTCGAAATCCCAATTTGAGGTTTCCTCCGTCTTGGCGAGATAAATTTGCTCCGGTTCAAGCTGCATGTCCTCCGGCATGTAGGCCGCTTCATATCTCTCGCCGCGCTCTGTCTCCGCCGCTCGCATGTCCGCATCCGTCGCGTACAGGAACATCATTTCCGCTCCTGCATCCGGTTGTATATGGGGATAGATGTTGGCGGTCACATTGATCTTTGCGCCCGTCTCCTGCTGGATCTGCGCCGCACGAACGGAAAGCTGCTGAAAGCCTGCAAAATACACGTTCGCGTTCTGTTGATAGCTCCCGCCGAACAGATATGCCGCAAGCAGCGCGAAATTGACGGTCAGCAGCGCGCCCATTGCCGCCGCACACTTGAGGTTTTTGCGCTCCATGGTGCAAAGCCCGGCAGTCATCAGCAGCGCGTCAAAGAGAATCAGCGCAGAATGGTCAAACAAGCCGGTTGTGCCCGCGTAATCCAGCACGCCGATGCTTCCAAATAAAACCAGACACACCAGCGTGACGGCAAAAGCCGCTTTCACCATCGCGCGCGCAGCGGCTTTTTCCCCCTTCACGCGCCTGCCGTCCATCAAACGGGCCAGCAGCGCAAGCGCGCCAAGCGTCATCAGCGGCAGGCTTACCGTAAACAGCGCCAGCATGCCGTTCGGCGTGAACAGGCCTGAATCGATGTTTTCGTGGCGAAGCACTTGAAAAACACCGCCGGTTAAAACCGTCCAGAGCTTATCAAGCATAGTCTGTCCAAGCGTTCCTCTCGCCAGCTTTTCAGTCAGATACGCCTTTTCAAATTCTTCGAGCTTCGGAATTCGAATCATGCCCAACAGCGTCATTCCTGCCGCGTCCGTCAAATTGACGTAAGCCGTCAGCACCGCGGGCACGCAGAGCAGCAAGCCCAGCGCCGCAGCCAGCAGCGCATGGCGTTTCTTCTGCCCGGAAACCGCCGCAATCGCACCGCATGCCGCAATCAGGGCGGGCGCAATGAAAAAATACATATCCTGCGCATAGGCCGTCAGCGCAAGAACGACCATGCCGATATACATCTCGACGGGCCGCGAAATACCCCTTGCCAACAGGCAGAGCGCAATCGGCAGCAGATACAGCGCCGCGCACGACCCGCAGGTCAGCCGCGCTTCCAGCACAAAAATCGGACAAACCGCATAAAGAATCAGCATCCAGCGCGCCGCGCGTCTGCCGGAAACCGCTTCGCCCAGGCCGTAAGCCGCAGGCATCGCCGCACAGGAAAGCAGCGCCAGCGGCAGACGAACCGTCAGCTTATTCATGCCAAACAAACCGACAAGGGGCGCAGTCAGCGCGGCCAGCAGCGGCCCGGTCGTCTCCCCTTCCCACTGCGCCAGCTGAGTCGTCATCCCCTGTCCGAAAAGAAAACCGCCCGTCTGCCACAGCGATTTGGCCTGCACGCCGACGAGCGCCTCCTCCGCGCTGATTCCGGCGGGCAGACTCGACAGCTTTACCAATCGAACGAATACGCCAACCGCAAGCGCCGCACAGCAGACCATGCGATGTGTCCTGTCGCTCATCTGCCTTTTGCCGTCGCCTGCCTGTTGAATCGCCGCAAAGACAAGAACAACGGCCAGCAACATCCAAATCAAACCGTCAATCGTAAACATGTGTCCCTCACTCCGCCCAGTATCGTGGATAGGCCGCCGCAAAATCGCCGAAATCCGTTATCAGATAATCCGCCTCGTCAAACAGCGCTTTTTCCTGCTGGCGGACAATATAGACGGCGCATTCCATCGGATCGGGTTCAAAATCGCTGAAATCCTGAAGCACATACCGTTCCGTGAAGTACCATCCGTTCGGCTCTCCGTCCCGGCCGCGAAGCTCCTCCTCCGCGCGCATGGCGTAATCGATATGATGGGCAAACATGACCTGCGCCGTCATCACCTTTTGTCCGTCGCTGCGATCCATCGTCGTCAGATAATATCGATCGCAATCCCAGTCCCACGTTTCGTCCAGCGCTTCCTGCAATCCGCTCAGGAAATAATTGCCCGTCGCAAATTGATAATCCGCATCGCCGAAATAGATGCCGCACATGCCCGCAAAACCGATTGCAACCATGACGACCATGGCCGCCAGCGCGGTTTTGAGCCGCCTGCCCATCTGCCAAAGCGCATACGCCGCGCAGAGAATCAGCGGATAATAGAGAATATTGTTCCGGTTGACCACGCCGCCGACCATCGCCGTGTTGACCATTGCGGCAAACATCCAGATCAGAATCAGCATGCCGCCGTCGCGCAGGGGCTCTTCGCTCCTTTGGAGCGCCAGCTTCCTTCTGTCCCGGCAGAGTTTATACACGCCAAACAACGCCGCCGGCGCGATAAACGGATACATCGTATTGGCCCAGCCGACACCGTTATAATCTTCCGCCCGGTAATACCCCGTCGCCATGGGCAGAAAGCTCTCAAGTTTCTGCACCATGTCCAGATACGGATTTTCCGCTCCAAGCGCCAGATCACCCGCGCGCTTCGACTCTGCAAAGCGCGGCATGGTCATCCTGCCCAGCGTCATCGTTTCCAAGCCGAAAGCGTTGATGGCCATCGTCACGTAATACGGTGCGGAAACCAGCGCGAAAACCGCAACGCAGATGACCAGATCAAGCGGCTTCACCTTTCTGCGCGCCGCGAGAAAAACCGCCGCAGGCAGCAGGATGAACGGCACCGAAACTGCCGCGAGGCCATAGGCATACGGCGCAAGGCCGAACAAGACCATGGACAGATACAGCGCCCAGCGCTTCTGCATGCCTGCCAGCAGCAGATCCACAGCAAGCAGCAACACGTGCGGCAGCATGTTCGCCTCAAGCGCCCAGCGGCTCAAAACAATATGCCACGGATTCAGCGCCAGCAGAAACATCGCCACCAGCGCATAGTTTTTCCCCGCAATGCGCCGCGCCGCGTCCCACATCAGCGGCAGGGCAATCAGGCTCATCAGCAGCATCGGCAGACGCAGCGAAAACTTGCTCAGCCCCAGCAGCTTGATAAACGGAATCAGCAGATACGAATACAACGTGGACATCTGTGAGAACTGCCACGCCTCAAAATACGTCGGCCAGCTTGTACCATATTGATCCGTACCTCCGCTGAGCAGGCAAAACGCTTCCACCCCGGCCATCGTGCCATCCTGATTCATGCCAAGCGGCAATTCCGTAAATCGGTAACAGCGAACCCAAACGCCTGCCGCCAGAATCAGCGCAAACGCCGCCCAATAGCCCCGCTCCGAAAGCGTCAGCCGCTTTTCCAGCCTTTGAATACCCTTGCAGCCCAGCATGCGTCTGCGCGCCGGTTCCCAGAACGCCAGAATCAGCAGCAGAACGGCCAGCGGCACGAACACCCATTGGCCAATCAGCACCATGCTTCATCCCCCCCTCTTTGTTCTCCGCAGGTTAAAAGAAAAGGAGAACCGGCCAAAACCGATTCTCCTGAAAGCGCAATCGCTTACGCGTTCTTGGCAACCTCGACGAGCTTGGCGAACGCAGCCGCATCGTTCACAGCCAGATCGGCCAGCACCTTGCGGTTGAGATCCACGCCAGCCTTCTTCAGGCCGCAGATGAACTTGGAATAGGACATGCCGTTGATGCGGGTCGCGGCGTTGATACGGGCGATCCACAGGGAACGGAAGTCGCGCTTACGCAGCTTGCGGCCGATGTAAGCGTAACGCAGGGAGCGCATGACCTGCTCCTGAGCGGCGCGGTACTGCTTGGACTTGGAGCCGTAGTAGCCCTTCGCCAGCTTCATGATTTTTCTGCGCTTCTTATGGGCGTTGACAGCCCCTTTGATTCTTGCCATGATAAAACCTCCTAGCCGGCTGGGCTTACTTGTACGGGATGAGCTTCTTCATCGTGCCGGCGTAGCTCTGGGAGACATACGCGGTACGACGCAGGTTGCGCTTGGTCTTGCGGGTCTTCTTGTTGAGGATGTGACGCTTGAAGGCCTTGGCGCGCTTAACGAGACCGTTCTTGGTCAGGGCGAGGCGCTTGGCAGCGCCGCGATGAGTTTTCTGCTTAGGCATAAGGGGAATCCTCCTCTCCGGATCTTTATTCTTTCGGAGCCTGCTTGGCTTCTTTGCTGGGGTCTTTCGGGGCCAGGATCATGATCATGTGGCGACCCTCGACGAGGGGCTTGCGCTCCACAACGGCCACGTCCTTAACCCGCGTGACGAAATCCTGCATAACCGCCAGACCGATCTCCTGATGGGTGATCTGCCTGCCGCGGAAGCGAATCGAAACCTTGACCTTGTCTCCACCCTGAAGGAACTTGACGGCCGCTTTCGCCTTGGTCTGGATATCGTTTTCCTCGATCGTGGCGGAGAGCTGCACTTCCTTGATGGAGACGACCTTTTGATTGCGGCGGATCTCGCGCTCCTTCTTGGCCTGCTCGTAACGGTACTTGTCATAGTCCATCAGTTTGCAGACCGGCGGTTTGGCGGTGGGCACGATCTTCACCAGATCAAGCCCGGCCTCCTCGGCCAGTTCAAGCGCCTTGCGAATCGGCTGCACGCCGAGCTGTTCACCGTTCTGGTCGATGACACGCACCTCGCGGTCGCGGATTTCCTCGTTCATCATCAGATCTGCCATGTTGTTTGCGATACACCTCCATAAAATCTTGCGCATCTGCGCAAAAAAGAGCGGGCAAGCATGCCCGCTCTTTACATAGCAAAAAGCGCCGATGTGCCGCGGCTGCTGTTCGCGCCGGGCGAGAAGCGGGCAGGCTTCTACTTCGTTACTCGAAGAGTATACCCCATGTCCGCGTTTCTGTCAAGCCTTTTTCGGTTTATTTTTCCGCGTTCGTCCGCTTTTTTTGCAGCAGCCGCCGCGCAATCGGCCTTTCAAAGCCATAGGTCAGCGCCGCCGCCGCCGCCAGCGATATGGCAAAGCACGCAAACGTGTATTGCTTCTGCCAAATCAGGTCGCCTTCGTAATTCGGGTTGGCGTATGCGCTGGGGATCGCCCGCGCGCGGAGCAGCCAGACGGCGATTGTCTGATGCCAGATATAAAACTGCATCGACACGGCGGAAACAAACCGCGTCACCGGATTGGAGAGGATATGCCGCACCAGCCAGCCCGCGTTGGCGCTTGCCACCAGCAGCGCCGCGCCCAGCATGCCCATCGCCAGCCGCCGATTCATCTGCCCCATGCGGATGGTCTCCGTGTTCAGGCAGCCCGCCTGCCCCTTGGCCGTCTGCCAGAGCAGACACAGCGCCGCGATCGTCACGCCGCTGCATATAAGGCGCATCACGGGGCCATGCCGATTATCCGCCAGCCTGACGTGAATCGCCGCCGCCGCCATGCCCAGCGCAAACGTATCCAAATAAGCGGGGAGCTGATTAAAGTACAGGCTCACGTCATAATACGCCGCCGCAATATACTTTCTCGACGCCAGCGCAAGCCCGACCATCGCCACAAACGTCAGCGCGGGCCGCCGTCTGAACGCGCGTGCCAGCAGCGGAAAGAGCAGATAGAGCTGCATTTCCAGCGCCAGCGTCCACAGCGCGCCGCCGAGATTCGTGGCGTAGTAGGTATCATAGGCAAACATCTGCGTATAGGTCAGGTGGCTGACCAGATCGCGCAGCAGGAACACCCGGTTCGCGCCATAGGCGTTTGTCGCCAGCGCCACGCCAAACATCACCGCAATCGTCAATAGATAAGAGGGATGCACGCGCGCCAGCCGCTTTTCGTAAAACGCCAGCGGGCTTTGCCCCGCCTCGCCCACGGTCAGCCGCGCCCACGGCAGATACAGGCAGAAACCGCTGATCAGAATCATGATATCCACCCAGATATAGCCTGACCGCACCAAAGGGTCAAAGCTGACCGTTTTTCCTCCAATCGTCAGATTGGGATAAAGCCACGACTGCTGCCAGATGTGGTACCAAGCCACAATCAGGATCGCCAGCGCGCGCACGCCGTCGCAGGTATCCACGTGCCTGGTATCCGGGTTTTGCCTCGCATCCGCCAGCCAGCCTCGTATCGGGTTCATCGCGTTCTCCTCACTGTATAATCACGTCCAAATCGTCCTGTCCGTCCGGCGCGCTGTCGCCCGTCAGGCTGACAACCAGCTTATGCGGCAGACAGACGATGGTCTTTGCGGCGTTTTTCATTTGGCCCTGCCGGATGCACAATCCGTCGCGGCAGTTGGCCTCTTTCATGTATACCGCGCCGTTTTCCACCGCGATGACGTTGACGGATCCGTCGTCCTGCCTGATTTCATAGGTATCCGACATAGCCAGCGGGCGGCGGAGCACTTCTTCCCCGTCTACCGTCACCACGACGGTCGAAGCCGCTTTGCCCCCCGCCATTTGGGATACGCCAAAGAGCGCCAGCGCCGCCAGCAGAACGGCGGCAATGATGATGATGTCCTTCTTTTTCATGTTCTGCCTTTCAGTTTTCGGGATTATCGGCGGTTTCTTCCTTTGCCGTCGCCTCGCCCAGATAGCTCAGGCGAATCGTTTTGCCGCTTTGCAGGCCGCGCAGGGTCACGGTGCTTCCTCGCACGCTGACCACGCTGTATGCGCCCGTCGTCGGATACGGTTCGCTGCCCACGGTGATTTCATACCCGCTTCCGCCGAAATAGCCTTCTTCTCCGGCAATGCGGCAACTCCCGTCTTCGCGGAAGACGTATTCCGTGCCGCGCGTGTCCTTCCAGCGGCCGATGATCTGATAGACGTAGGCTTCCAGCCGCTTTTTCGCCGTCTTGTTATCCTCGATGCGCCGCAGAATCGGCAGCGCGTCGAGCGGTCTGCCCAGCACCGTCAATTCCTGTGCGCGCATGAGGCACGCCGATTCATACATCGCGTTCATCTCGGCATAGCGCGCGGGCAGATCGCTTCCGTAATACGGCTCCAGCTCGTCGATGACGGCCGCGTAGTTGCCCACCTCCGTATCCATCTTCGCGCTGTTGTAGTCCGCGCTCAGCCACGCATCCTCGCTGGCCGTTACGCGTTGCTTCGCATCCTCATAACTGCCCAGTTCGGCAAAGGCTTTCGCCGCCGCGTCGTATTCCTGCGCGTCAAACCACGCAGCCGCCTTGGCGTATCGCGCCTGCATGGCGCCGTCCTCCGCATCCTGATACGCGCCGCACGCCTCGTAGAGCGCAATCGCCTCGTCGTATTCGCCCGCTTCCATCGCCTGCCGCGCCATCAGATAGCGGCAACGCGTCGCCTGTTCGGCCGCGTCGCCGTAATCGCCCAGCGCCTCGAACGCGTCCAGCGCATCCTGAAGTTCGCCCGCCTCCATCGCCTCTTTAGCAATATCATACCGGCACGCGTCAGCCTGTTCGGCCGCGTCGCCGTAATCGCCCAGCGCCTCGAACCTGTCCAGCGCGGAATGCACGTCGCCCGCGCGTTCGCTTACCGCCAGCTCATATTCCAGCGCGTTGCCGCGATCCGCCGCATCCTGATATGTGCCCAGCGAATAGAACTCCGTCGCGGCGGCTTCCTTCTGCCCGTCTGCGGCCAGTTGCTCGGCGTAGGCATACACCGCGCGGTTCAGCGCGGTCTGCGTCTCTTCCGATTCCGGCAGCTGTTCCAGCCAGCCGATCGCCGTCTGGTTGTCGCCTGCTTCCAGCGCCGCGTTGCCCAGCGTCGTCGCCACATCCGCAAATTTCTGCGCCGCATCCTGATAGTCGCCCGCCGCGAGCAGCTGTTCCGCCGCCTTTTCAAGCTCGCCCGCCGAAAGGGCGTTCGTGCCCGCCGTGTAGCGGCAGATCTGTCCGCGCGTCTGCGCGTCTTCGTAGATGCCGAGGCTCTCAAACAGTGCGGCTGCTTCCTCATAGTCGCCCGCCTGCTGCTTTTCAAGGCCCAGCGCATAGCGGCACTGGCGGATGAGCGCAATCGCGTCGCCCGCGTCCGCAATCTGCATGAACTGATCGCACGCGGCCTGATACTTTCCTTCGCGCATCAGCTGGCGGCCATAGAGATCGATGCAGTCCGTCTTTTGCGCCGCCGCATCCTCATAATCGCCGAGCGAATCGAACCGCGCAATGGCCGTCGGGTAATCCAGCTTCTCCTTGGCCGCTTTGGCGACGTCATAAATCAGCCGGCGCAATGCGCCCTGCGCTTCCTCATTGTCCTCAAGCGGGGCCAAAAGCGCCTCCGCCGCGCCGGTATCGCCGTCGGCGGCGGCCAGTTCGGCACGGGCGATGACCGCTTTTTCTTCTCTTGCCGTGTCGCCGATGGCCGCCGCGCGCAGCGCCGCCTGCTCATAGGCCGCGTCCGTGCCGACGTTCATCAGGCCGTCGATAATCTTCTGTTCCGCCGCATCCATGCCCGCCTTTGCGCCAAACTCCTCCGGCCAGTATCGGTCGATCAACGCATACAGCTCCTTGGCGTCCGCCGCAAGACCGCGGTCCAGTTTATCCTGAGCAAACAGGCTCATCGCGTAAGGCACGCCCCAGCGCGCCGCCGCCAGCAGCAGCGCGACAAGCGCCAGCAGCAGGATCGCCGTGCGCAGGCGCTTTTTCTGCTTCTTCTGCTTTTTCTGCACGGCTTTCATCTGTTCCACGGTCTGTTCGCTGGATCTGCGCAGCGTTTCGCGCGTCTGTTCCTCCAGCATGCGTTCCTTGCGCCCAAGCGTCGAATCGATTGCCGCAAAGGAATATGCCTTCACCGTGTGCGCCCTGTCCCTCCCGCAGCGCAAACAGCTGTCGTCGCTGGTGCGGTTTGCGCGTCCGCAGACGCAGAGCCAGACCTTGTCGTCCTCGCGCGCATAGCCCACCGCGTCCGGCCCGGCGACCGAGCGCAGCCGATCCAGTTCGCGCCCCGGCGGCAGGGCGTTCGGGGTGTATTCGCGCACATTGCGCTCTTCCCGCCGCCAGATCACGCCGTCCTGATACCAGACCTTCTCCACGGAGGCTTCTACCCGCGCGACGTTTTCCACGTGCTCAGGCGCAAATGCGCCGGAGAAGTTTTCTCTCGGTTCGCCGTGCGCGCCCGCGCGCACAAGCCGCCCGCCGATCCGCTTCTCCTCCGCGTCAAAGCAGATGATATTCATCTGAATGCTGTCGATCACCTTATCCGAAAGGTTGAAAAAATCGATCAGGCAGAGAATCTGCCCGTTTTCATTTGTATCCTCGGTTTCCCGCTGAATCGCCACATGGACGACCTCAACCGGACAGGTTAAATCGCTCTTCATCGTGTTTCCTCTTCTATGCTTTCTTCGTTCACAGCGCCTTGAGCTTTGCGATTTCCTCGGCGCTCAGCTCGCGCCACTCGCCCCGGCGCAGATCGCCCAGATCCAGCGGACCGAACCGCACGCGGCGAAGCAGCAGCACCTTATGCCCCACGCTGTCGAACATGCGGCGCACCTGTCGGTTTCGGCCCTCGTGGATCGTCACCAGGATATCGGAGAACAGGCTTTCGTCGCGCACCACGCGCACCTGCGCGGGATAGGTGCGGCGCTCGTCGCCCTCCATATACACGCCCCGGCGGAGCTTGTCGAGCGCCTCGTTGCTGGGGTTGCCCGTCACGCGCGCCAGATAGACCTTGTCCACCTCGCAGGAAGGATGGGTGAGCCGCTGCGCCAGTTCGCCGTCGTTGGTGAGCAGCAGAAGCCCCTCGCTGTCGTAATCCAGCCGTCCGACCGGGTAAAGCCGCACGGGGAAATCCGCAAAGCGATCCATCACCGTTTCGCGGCCCTTGTCGTCGCTGACGGTCGTCACCTCGCCCGCGGGCTTGTGGTAGAGGATGTAGCGCTTTTCCTCTTCGGGCGTAATGACCTGCCCGTCGAGCGTCACCACGTCGCCTTCCTCCACCTGCGTGCCCATCTGGGTGATGGTTTCGCCGTTGACCGCCACGCGGCCGCTGGCAATGATCTCCTCGCATTTGCGCCTTGCAGCCACACCGCACATCGCCATGTATTTCTGTAATCTCATATTGCAATCTCCTTATTATCGTCCTTCCGCCGCTCACGCGATCTCCCTCTGCTTTTTTGCAGCCGCCCGCAGGCGGTGGAAGGATGTTACAGCATCCATCGTGAAACGACCCGCCGCACATCCAGCGTCAGCCGTCTGCTTTCCACATATTCGCTCAGCACAACTTCGCACGAAGCCAGCGTTTTGCCGCCGACAATCACCTGTGCCGTGCCGATATGCTGGCCTGCGTATCCCGGCGCGCGAAGGGACTGCGGCACATCGAGCACAATCTGCGCGCTTTCGCCCTCGTGAAGCGGCACGCGGAGTTCCTGCATGGCGCAGAGCCGCGCGCTCTCCTGCCTGCCGTCTTCCACGGCAATCTTCCCCGCCGCCATCGTCGGCCCAAGCACGCGCGCCATCGTGTAGGTTTCAAAGCACGCGTCCATCAGCCGCTCCGCCTCGTCGAACCAGTCCGAACAGTTGAGCACCACGCCGACCAGCTCCATCCCGTCCCGACTCGCGCCAAAAACCAGACAGCGCCCCGCGCGGCTGGTGAAGCCCGTCTTCACGCCCGTCGCGCCGGGATAACTTTCCAGCAGCCTGTTTTTGTTTTTGAGCTGACGGTTGTATGACCGCCCCGCCCACGGAATTTCTGCCCGCTGGGTAGAGACAATCTTCCGAAACGTGTCGTTGCCCATCGCCGCGCGGGCGATCAGCGCCAAATCGTAAGCCGTTGTCACGTGCGTGTCGTCCGGCAGGCCGTTCGGGTTGGCGAAATGGGTGTTCGCCGCGCCCAGCTCAGCCGCCCGCGCGTTCATCCGCTGCACAAACTGCGGCACGCTTCCGCCGATATGCTCCGCAATCGCCACGGCCGCGTCGTTTCCGCTGGCAAGCATCAGGCCATAGAGCATCTGTTCCAGCGTCAGCGTTTCGCCCTCTGCGAGATAGATCGACGTGCCCGGCACGCCGAACGCGTTGGCCGAGCAGGTGACGGGCGCGGATAAGTCGCCGTTTTCAATCGCCAGCAGCGCCGTCATCACCTTCGTGGTGGACGCCATCGGCAGCCGCGCACGGGCATTCTGTTCAAACAGCACACGCCCGGTTTCCAGCTCCAGCACACAGGCAGCCTTTGCGCTGGTTTCACCCTGCGCCAAAGCTCCAACATGATTATACATAAAAATCAGGGCAATGAAAAGCCCTGCCGCCCATCTTTTCGTGCCGCTCACCCCTGCTTTTCCTTTTTCTGCCCCCAAAAACGGGTTTCAAAATAGGTTCGGTTGGCCAGCGCCGCCTCGTCGCCGGGATGCAGAAGCAGCGCGCGCTCGTTCATCTGCGAAGCCAGCCGGTATTTGCCCATGCGGTCATAGCAGACGCACAGCTGCATCGCGGGCACATAATCATAAAGTTCCGGCTGCACAAAGCCATTCGTCGGTTTGGGGCACAGCATTGCCGCGCGATACCAGAAAGCCGCCGCCTGCCACGCGCTTTCCTCCATCTCCAAATCGCCCAGCGCGCAAAGTGCCTCCGCCCTCGGCGCGCCCAAAGCCAGCGAGGCGAGCAGCGACTGACGCGCTTCCGCACGCCGTCCCAGCCGTTGCAGGCATTCCGCGCGCTGGATATAGGCATCCACGCGATTCTCAATCCATCCGTCCGGCATCGCCAGAAACCGCGCAAACGCCCGCTCGGCCATGCCCGCGTCGCCCCAATCCATCCATTCCCGCGCATAATAATAGCAGTCCCGCGCATTCATTCTCCGTCCGCGCGCCAGCCATTTTTCATAGATATCCAGATTCCGACGTCCTTGAGGCGGCTTATCCCCACGCTCGTGACGGATCACAATATCCTCGTGGAGCACATTGCCGGACACGCTCATCGCCTCATGTACCACGCCGGAGAAGACAAAACCCGCATCCCTGCGCACAATCCGCTCCCGCTCATAGATCAGCGACGGCCGCCCATCCCGCCCGATGCCCGCATGGTATTTCATCATCACCGCATCCACATCGGCGGTCAGACGGGCTTTGAGCGCCATGAGCTTTTCCCGTTCGCTGCGCTCCATCACGTCGTCCGCATCCAGCCAGAGGATAAACGGCCTGGTCGCATAAGCAAAGGAAGCGTTGCGCGCGGCGGAAAAATCGTCGTCCCACGCGTAATCATAAACCCGCTGCGTGAACCGCGAAGCCACGTCTTTCGTTCCATCCGTCGAGCCTGTATCCAGAATGATGATTTCATCCACCGCGCCCTGCACGCTGCTCAGGCACCGGGCGAGTCTCTCTTCCTCATTTTTGACGATCATGCAAAGCGAAAGTTCCGTCATGGCGCTCCTTTCCGCCGCCCGCTTCGGCGCACGCCGGGCAGCCCTCTTTCATAGAGTATGTCGGGAGACGAAAAAACACGCTCCCTCATTTTCATGAAAGCAGGTGACTCTTCTTGCCGTATTATGTTGCCGGTTCATGTTCTCCGCAGAGCGGCCAACACATCCCGAACATGCAGAATGTTCAGGACGGCCGTTTCGGCAATTTCTGCCCGCGTCCGCCGTTCCCGCCGCCTTTCCCGCCGCCTTTCCCTCCCGTTCCGCCGAACTGTCCGATCTGCCCGACGGGACCTCAGGGTTCCATCGGCCCGATGGGACCGCAAGGCGTTCAGGGGCCGACCGGCCCGCAAGGGCCTCAGGGGCCTCAGGGCGCACAGGGACCTCAGGGTGCGGCGGGTTCCATCGGCGTAACCGGGCCGCAGGGCGCAACCGGCGCGACAGGTCCGCAAGGCGTTCAGGGCGCACAGGGCTTGCAGGGGCCGCAAGGCCCGGCTGGCGCGACGGGGGCGACAGGCGCAACCGGCCCTGCCGGCGGCGCGGCTCTCTCGGCCTATGCGTTTGGCGGCGTTGAAGGCTCTCTGACCGCCGCGGCCAACACGCCGATTTCCTTCCCGACCTTCACCGTGCAGCCCGTTGGCGCAATTACCCAGAGTGCAGGCACGTTCACGCTCGTCACGCCGGGCACGTATCTGGTGACCGCCGTACTCAACCCGCCGCCCGGTTCCGCCGTGAACACGGACGCGGTTCTGCGCAGCAACGGCACGGCCATCTCTTCCACCCAGACGCGCATTGACAACAACGACAACGCCGCGTCGTATATGCTGCAAACGCTCATCACGTCCACCGGCACGACGACCGTCAGTCTGACCGCTTCCACCGCGCTGGCGCTGACCGGCGCAACGGCGGAAGACGTGCTCGCCTCCATTACGTTCCTGAGAATCGGATAACGACTCCCTCATACGCAAAACCCGCTCGGTTTTCACCGAGCGGGTTGATTGATTCTTCTGCGATCAGCCGCCGAATCCCGGCAGGCCCTCGATCGCATACGCGCGAACCGGGCAGGAATCCGCGCCGAGGATGGGCAGTGGCGAATAACTCATGAAGAAGGTATCCTTCTCCAGATATTCAAGGTTCTTGAGCACCTCAAGGAACACGCCGTCATACGCCATGATGATATCATGGAAAGGCTTGACGTCCGCTTCGCAGTTCTCGATGGACACGCCGTCGCCGAAGCCGACGCACTTCACCTTGTGGTCACGCATCCAGATGGCGGTCTCCGCGTTGATGAACAGGCGCTTGTCGGCCGGGCTGTTGGTCTCCGGCGTGAACGGCGGGAACTTCCAGTTGCTGTCCAGAATGACGATATCGCCTTCCTTGATGCGGTCGCCGCAGGCGCGGTCGAGGTCGGCGGCGCTGATGTGGCTGTTCGGCTCAAGGAAATCGATGTTGACATAGATCGCGCGGCCCATAAACGTGGTCAGCGGCAGTTCGCCGACGGACTTGCCATCCTCAAAGTGATGGTACGGGCACTCGCAGTGCGTGCCGAGGTGGCTGGTCAGATCCAGCGCGGTATGAAAATCCGGAATCGGTCCACCGGTATTATAGCGGATCAGGTGGCAACGGCGGCTTTCCGTTTTGGGATCGAGCACCTTCGTCAAATCGACAATGCGCAGGTTGCCCATCTGATATACGCAATCGGGCATGATGGTCTCCTCCTTTGAAACTCAATGGGATTTTCCCGCCATCATTATAGCAAATCCGCGTTTTTTGTCAATCGCAAACCCACCATGATTTACTTATCGACAAACGCGCGCAACGGGTGTATCATGGACGGGGGAAATGGCGGGGCTCTGCCCCGCACCCCGTCAAGGACCTGAGGTTCTTGGCTTTCCCACTTGGTTTATCGCTTCACGATAAACCCGATAAACTGTTTTTTTCTCTTTTCTTCACTGACATTTTTGTTGCCTGAGGTGTTTCATGCCTGCATCTTATGTTCACCAATCCGTCGCGGCGCACGCCGCCGACGCACTTTCTTTACAGGATTCCGCCGCTGAACGCAGCGCGCTTCTGGCTGGCGCGGAAGGGCCGGACCCGATGTTTTTCTGTTTCCGTCCGGGCAAACCGTTTGCGCCGCTGGTCGGTTCGCTGCTGCACACGCAAAAGACGGACGACTTTCTGCTCGCTCTGTGCGAAGCCTGTGCAGGCGACGCGCTGCTTCGCGCCTACTGCTGCGGCTTTTTCACGCATTATGCCACGGATACGACCTTTCACCCGTTTGTCTATGCGCATTCCCTGACGGCAGAGGGCCGGTATTCCGGCAACACGCACTGCACGCTGGAACACCAGCTGGAGACCCTGCATTACCGCCGCGAAGGTCACGCGACGGGGCTGCCTGTTCAGATGGGCGGTTTCGCCGCGCTGGACGACGCACAGCGCAAAAAGATTGCCGCCGCGCTTTCCGTTGCGCTTTCGCGCGTCTTCCCTGACTCCGCGCTTTCGCCGCGCCGTTTGGAAACCTGTTTTTTGGACGCGGTGAGCCTTTGCCGCCTGCTCCGTTCGGAGGACGGCAGGCGTTTCCGCACGTGGGGCAGCGTGCTCTCCCCCTTCAAGCTGGACGCGACGCTGCACGCGCACATGATGCCCGCCGAGCCGCCGACGGAAGACATTGCCAACGATGCGCATACCCCGTGGGCCTCCATCTGGGTGCCGGACGAAATTCGTCACGACAGTTTCGACGACCTTTTCGCCGCGTCGGTGAGCCGTTCGGAAGAGCTGATAACCGCCGCCGACTCGCTGATGAAGGGACGCGGTTCCTACGCTGCTCTGCGCTCGCTGCACGGCGGGCTGAGCTACGATTCCGGCCTGCCGTGGCAGGAAACCTGCCCGCCGTCGCAAGCGCCGGGGGTAAAGCGGTAAGAGGGACTCCGTCCCAAACCCTGCCAGAAACCTGAGGTTTCCGGACTTCTCATAGGCGCTGTCTCAAAATGGCTAAAGCAGGCCATGAGAGGCAGTGCCTTTTTCCGTAACATTTTTGGGCAAGCGAAAACAGAGTGCAGAAAGAACGGCA